>NZ_JAIUHG010000009.1 GCF_020164955.1 Mesorhizobium sp. CA8 | reverse complement strand
AACCTGCCAAGCAGGCGAGCCTTCTTGCCTTCAATCTTGACAGGGAACATGAGAGACTTCGAGGTGCTGAGCGGGCGAAATATCTGAAAGCGATTGCCGCAGGTATTCGCGCCCGTCAGGCGGAAATAGCGCTCCTCGAGGTCCGGGATAATGGTAAGCCGCTGCCTGAGGCGGATTGGGATATCGGGGACGCCGCGGGATGCTTTGAATTCTATGCTAATCTCGCGGAACAGTTCGATAACGGGGCGGAGGAGGCGATCACCCTTCCCGATGCTCGCTTCACCTCAAAGGTTGTCAAGGAACCGTTAGGGGTCGCGGCCGCTATCATCCCGTGGAACTATCCCTTGCTGATGGCCCCTTGGAAGGTTGCGCCTGCGCTGGCCGCCGGCTGTACGGTGGTGTTGAAGCCTTCCGAGTTGACGCCGCTAACCGCTCTGGAACTCGCAGCAATTGCAGACGATGTCGGATTGCCAGGGGGAGTACTCAATGTCGTCACTGGTCTAGGTGGCGAAGCGGGGCAGGCGCTCGCGCAGCATCCCGGTCGACAAGCTGGCATTCACGGGTTCGGTTCCGACTGGCTCGAAGATCATGGCCGCTGCCGCCCGCGACATCAAAAGGGTCAGTCTCGAACTCGGCGGAAAGTCGCCGTTTCTGATCTTCGAAGATGCCGACATCGAGCAGGCCGTCGAGTGGATCATGTTCGGTATCTTCTGGAACCAGGGTCAGGTGTGCTCGGCGACATCGCGCGTCCTTGTACAGGAACGACTTTACGCACCTCTTCTGGAAAGGTTGGTATCCGAAACAAAGAGGATCAAGATTGGCGGCGGCGACGGCGAGGGCGTCTTGCTAGGACCTCTCGTGTCGCAGCGGCAGTACGAACTTGTCACAAAGTCGATCTCGGTTGCAAAGGACGCAGGCGCCAATGTGGTCACCGGCGGAAATCGTCCCGAAGGTCTCGACAAAGGGTATTTTCTCGAACCGACGATCCTGACGGACGTACCGCTCGACAGTGCAGCTTGGACCGAAGAAATCTTCGGCCCGGTCGTCTGTATAAGGCCGTTCTCGGTAGAAGATGACGCTGTGCGCCTGGCGAACGATTCCCGTTTTGGTCTAGCCGCCGCCGTGATGTCGAAAGACGAAGCTCGGGCTGAGCGCGTTGCGGCTGCTTTGCGTGCTGGCATCGTATGGATCAACTGCTCTCAGCCAACGTTCACCGAAGCCCCGTGGGGTGGCTACAAACAGTCGGGCGTTGGACGTGAACTGGGGCGATGGGGGTTCGAAAACTATCTCGAAACGAAACAGATCACGAAGTATGCCACCGACCAACGATGGGGTTGGTACATAAAGGACTAAGGCCGGGGTATTTCATGAAGACCTGGTTTTGTCACCGGAGTTTCACGCGGCCTTGGTTTGGCAATCGCCAAGGCCGCGCTCCCGGATGGTAATCGGGTGGTCGGCACCGTTCGAAACAATCCTCCGGACTTGGAGAGGTTGGGTCAGTTTCACGCTATCAAGGTGGACATGCAGGACGTGGCGGCAATGGAATTTGCCGTCCAGGAGGCTTTTTCTATTGCCGCCACGATCGATGTCGCCGTGAACAACGCTGGATACGGCTTGTTGGAGACTGTCGAAGAATCTACCGACGAAGAACTCAGGTCCCTATTCGAAGTCAATGTATTTGCGCCGATACGAGTGGCGCGCCTTTTCCTTCCTCATCTGAGACGGCAATGGTTGGGGCATATTGTATTTATAACGTCGATTGCAGGCAGAGCGCCGAGCCTTGGAGCAGCCTTGTACTCAGCGGCCAAACATGCGGTCGAAGGGTTCGCGTCGTCACTTGCGGCTGAGGTTGCGCCGACGGGGATCAAAGTTACTGCCGTGGCTCCAGGGCAGTTCAGGACCGAGTTTCTTAGCGCCGCCTCCGTACGCAAGAGCCGAGCGGCGGATCGTGGCTACGCTGGGACCGTGGGCAGAACAATGGCCGCGCTCGGTGCGGTCGATCGCAACCAACCGGGCAACCCTGAAAAAGCGGCAGAAGTTATCGTGGATTTGGTGAAGTCGGCATCGCCCCCGCTCCACCTATTGCTCGGAACTGACGCCTTATCGCGGGCACGGCAGAAAATGAGCAAGTGACAGTGGAGATGCAGGAATGGGAGGATTGTACGCGACGAACTGATTTCATGGCGGCCCATCGCGATAGTAAGACATCTAACCATCGCATTTCGATCCGATAAAGGGAGGCATCCACCGCTCGAAAATCCCATCGGCTCCCACCCTTGACAACCCTTGCCGCCTTCGAGGCGGCGGCTAGGGAGCGGCAGTTTCAAGCAAGCAGCGGATGAGTTGAACACGAACGCAGCCGTATGCCGCCAGTCCAGAGCTTTAGAAAACGAACTCGGCGAATGGTTGTTCAGCGAGACAAGCGTGGCGTCAAACTCACGCCGCCGGGTCAGGACCTGTTCTCTGAGATAGCGGCGAGGTTTGCGCGATGCGCCGCCGCGATCGAGGCGGTAAAGCCGGAGCGTGCGTTGGAAAGCGTCACATCGCTGCACCGATGCATTTGCAACGGGGTGTTTGATGCCGAGAATGCCGGACTTTTGGTCAAGGGATTCCGGCATTTCGATCAACTATTTCGTTTCGGATCACGTGCAAGATTTCAGGTACACAGAGATTGGTCTGTTCATACTTACTGCGACTGGCACCTGGCCAAACGAGCAAACCCATCCTTTTTCGAGGACTTGACTACCCAGGCGCTGGCCGCGTTTCGCGGAGTTGCACGAACCTATAGATTGCGGACAGGCTAAAGACCTTCCGTTGTTGCACATGGATTGGACAAATCCGGACTGGCCGCTGTGGCAGGATTTTGTCGCTGTCATTTTCACGCTCTCCGAGCGCATCCACTTCTCGAAGTATGTGCTCATGCTGTCCGCTGCCGAAGCAGATTAGGGAATAGCCTTGGGATGGCATTCCCTTGTCCATCCTCTCATACAGCAGAGAAAACTAGTACGAACAACACTGGGTATGCAGGATCCGATCGGTTTTTTGTATCGCGTGCCACGGGAATAAGCCGCTCTCCAATGCTGCGAAACTCTTCAAATCATGATTAATCGAGCAGGCGGTGAATGCCCAAACCAGTAGAATTGCAGCGTGGTTGAAAGCGGATTTGGCTTTGATCTCAAACCCCTAGGCCGTGAACTCAAGATGTGATGAGTTTTTTGCGCGGTACGGCGCGCCCATCTCAATGGTAAGCCTAAGTCAACCGCCATGTAAGCGCGGCGGTTTGGATACGCAGTGAGCAAGTCTGTCTTGCAAGCCCAAGATGGAGAACCCGATGATCTCAGGAAACGACATGGCAAAGCTCCTCGACGGACGCCAACCGGGTTTTGCGCTCGAGCGGGAATTTTATACTGACCCAGACATATTCCGCCTGGACTTAGAGCATATCTGGTACCGCGAGTGGATCTTTGCGGGCCATGCCTGCGAACTCCCGAAGACGGGCAGCTATATGACGCTCCAGATCGGCGAATATCCGATCATGATCGTGCGGGATGCAAAAGGCACCATCCGTGCGATGCACAATACTTGCCGGCATCGCGGAAGCAAAATCTGCAAGGACGCGAAGGGTACGTCTGCCAAGCTTGTCTGTCCTTACCACCAGTGGACCTACGACCTGGACGGCAAGCTCATTTTTGCCCGGCAAATGGGGGATTTCGACAAAACGGATTACGCCCTTTTTCCGGTCGCCTGCGAAGTCGTGGAGGGCACAATATTTATCTGCCTGGCTGAACACCCCAGCGATTTCAGTCGAGTCCGCAACCAATTCGCCTCCTATGTCTTGCCGCATAATCTCATGGACGCGAAGGTCGCGTATGAGAACACCATTATCGAAAAGGGGAACTGGAAACTCGTCTGGGAAAACAACCGCGAATGCTACCATTGTGCGGTAAATCACCCGGAGCTCTGCATGTCGCTTCCCGAGGCGCCCACGGCTCTCGGGGTCGCCAACGGCGCGATCGACGACGACGTGAGGGACCTTTGGTCTCGCTGTGAAACGGCAGGGCTGAGAGCGGAGTTCCAGATTGACCCCTCAGGGCAATTTCGAGCAATGCGCGTGCCGCTTTTGAATGGCGCTACCAGCTACACAATGGATGGTTTGCCGGCAGTGTCTCGGGCGATCACGGACACCCGGAACGTCGACAACATTGGTGCGCTTCTTTTCTATCATTATCCGTCCAGCTTTAATCACTATCTAGCCGATTACATCGTCACATTCCGTATCACCCCGATCAGCGCCACCGAAACTGCGGTGACGACAAAGTGGCTGGTTCACAAAGATGCGGTCGAAGGTGTGGACTACGACAAGGATCGATTGATCCATGTTTGGATCGAGACGAACGACCAGGACCGTCAGATCGTAGAGGACAACGCCGCGGGAGTTATGTCTCCGGCTTACAAGCCTGGACCCTATTCGCAAGTCCATGAAGGTGGTGTTCTCCAGTTCGTCGAGTGGTATGCTTCCTTCATGCGGCCAAGGCTCGAAGGCGGGTCGCGGCCGCCGCTCCTGAGTGTCGCATGACCGAAGCTCCACGTATCGTTCCGGGCGATGCGCAACACGTCCATGCCGCGCCCGTCCTTAATAAGAATATCTGGAAGGGCGGTGCCGAGCGCCTGCGCGTGCTGAACGTCGTTGACGAAGCGCCTGACGTGAAGACATTCACATTTCTTCCCGAGACTGCTGCCTTGTTCGATTACAGGGCGGGGCAATTCCTGACGCTTGATCTCCCTGCGCCCTCAGGACCTCTTCTGAGGACATATACGATCTCTTCGACACCCTCGCGGCCAATGTCGCTTTCCGTGACGGTGAAGGCCCAGGCAGCCAGCGTTGGCACGCGTTGGATGTTCGAAAATCTTGTTCCTGGAAGCTTCGTGAGGGCGGTCGGCCCTGCCGGCAATTTCACCTTGGATCTGGCGAAGCGAAGCAACCTGCTCTTTGTTTCGGCCGGATCCGGGATTACGCCGATGATGTCGATGCTGCGCTGGCTGGCAGACGTATCTCCGGATACTGACGTTGGATTCCTTCACTGTGCGCGCAGTCCCGCTGACATTATCTTTAAAGAGGAGCTCGTTTTCCTCGCACGCTTGATGCCGAATTTGAGGCTTGGCTTCCTAGTTGAAGAGCGAGACCGTGCAAACGCCTGGTCAGGCATGGTTGGCCGGCTGGACCTCGTAAAGTTGAGGGCTTTGTTTCCCGATTTTGCGGGTCGCGAGGCTTACTGCTGCGGACCGGATCCTTTTATGAAATGGGTTCGGAACCTCGTGCTCTCCAACGGCTTGCCGGAGGCCAATTATCACGAGGAAGCATTTACGTTTCCCGCGATGCCGGTCGTTGAGACAAATGAAGCCAAAATTACGTTGCAGCCGGAAGTCAGACCGCATGTCGCTATAAATCTCGTTCGATTTCGGGTCTCCGAAAAAGAGCATCCGGGTAGTCCCGAGGAGACCTTGCTTCAAACCGCCCGCAAAGCCGGTGTTAGCATCTTGTCGGTCTGTGAAATGGGGCTTTGTGGCACCTGTAAGGTGATGAAAGTTTCTGGCGACGTCACGATGGAACACAATGGCGGCATTACGGACGACGAAATTGAACAGGGCTACATTCTCGCCTGTTGTTCACGCCCGACGTCGCCTGTCGAAATCGAGGTATAACGAAAGCACTATAAATGTTGGATGATAGCGTTGGCTTCCGTGTTTGCGTAGCCGCTATAATATTCAATAATAAGGTGTACGAATGGGTTCCAGTTCAAACATAGCAGAAGTGAAAATCTGGAGAATTCCGACGTTCTCCGTAAAAGAGGAATGGAGAGCAGAGGATTCGCCATGGCCGACGGTGCCGATCAACTTTCTGGTGCGAGTGACACTGGAGAATGGAATTTTTGGCATCGGAGAAATATCGACGCAGCTCTGGTACCTCAACGAAACACCCGAGCAGATTCAGAGCGCCATCCAACTTTATGATGATTGCCTCCGTGGCGCCGACATAGCCAATGTAGCCCTTTGCCATGAGTTAATGCTTAAAACTTATGGCGGCGGTTCGATTGGCGCCCGAGGTGCGCGGTCGGGTGTCGACATGGCGATTTGGGACGCCATCGGGAAATTGTATAGCGTTCCCGTTTTCAAGTTGCTTGGAGGGGGAAATCCAGCGCCCATTCCACTCATGTTTTGCACTTATGAAACCACGCCCGAACGGGTTGCGAAAGAATGTGAACAGGCCCTTTCAAGAAACTACAGTGCTATCAAGGTGAAGGTGGGTGACAGTTTGCTGGCGGCAGGGTGGAGCCACCGTGCTTTGGTTGCAGAGAACGACAAGATTGCCGCCGCTCTGGAGGTTATCCCAAAGGAAATCATGGTGGACGCGGATGCGAACCAGGCCTGGGGTAACGCAGGTTCCGCTGTTGCAGCTCTTCGCGTGTTCCAGGGACATTCGAACCTCTCGATAGAGCAGCCGCTCCATCTCGACGACCTCAGTGGTTCGGCATATGTGCGTAAAACTGCCGGCTTCCCCCTGATCCTCGATGAATCGGTTTGGTCGGCTGAGGCGATGATTGCGATCTTAAAAGCCGAAGCTTGCGATCGCGTGGTATGCAAAATCAATCGCCTCGGCGGTTTGTCCGAAGCCCGAAAGGTCGTAGCCATATCCGAGGCCGCCGGCGTTGGCGTGAGCGTCGATACGGCGCCTTATACGATTCTTGGTGATACGTCGGCATGCCATCTGGCTGCATCTTGCAAGACCACGTTCCCGTTCGACGAAGGCCATCTCTCTATGATCAACATCAACGGCCCGAACCCATTTTCGGGAGGCGCGAAGTCCGAGAATGGTAACATCAGTCTTCCCGACGCTGAGGGCTATGGCATCGAAGTTGACTGGGACATCGTCGAAGGCTGGTAAGGGCGCCGTTCAATGCGGCGCTGCGGCACTTACTAAGGCGACAGTCGCCGCTGTCGACAAACTCAAGGTGACGCAATGCTTCTAATTCCTCCCCAACTGGCCGTCCTTTTGGACGGCCGCTTTTTTTGGAAATAGTGCAATGAAGATTGTGGAAATCCACCTCTATTCGCACAGTTTGCCAGTCAAGAACGGCCCCTACAAGATCGCAAGCAGCATTGTTCACGCGCTCGACACGACCCTTGTGAAAATCGTTGCTGACAATGGCCTCTTCGGTTGGGGCGAAACCTGCCCTGTCGGTCCGACCTATCAACCCCAGCACTCTAAAGGCGCCTTGGCCGCGCTTGGGGAGATGGCTCCGGGGCTGATGGGTGCCGATCCGCTTCAACCGCTGGCATTCCGCCGCAGGATGGACGGCCTCTTGAGCGGCCATCGTTATGCCAAGGCTGCGTTAGACATCGCGGCTTACGACGTTTTGGGGAAACACGTGAACATGCGCGTCGCCGACCTGTTGGGCGGCGCGGTAACCGAGCGCGTACCGTCTTATTACGCATCCGGGATCGGAGAGCCGGACGAGATTGCCCGCATCGCTGAAGAACGCGCGAGCGAAGGTTATCCACGCCTACAGATCAAAGTTGGCGGAAACCGTCCGATCGAAGTCGATATCGCGGTGGTCAGGAAGGTGTGGGAGCGCGTAGGCACCCGCGTCCGGCTCGCCGTCGACGGCAACCGGTCGCTGACGACCCGGGACACGCTGCGTCTCAGCCGCGAGTGCCTGGACATCCCTTTCATCATCGAACAGCCTTGCAACACGATCGAGGAACTCAAGGCTATCCGCAGCCGCCTTCACCACGGCCTCTACCTGGACGAAAACAGCGAGGACCTGAACACCGTGATTCGCGTCGTCGGCGATGGCATCTGCGATGGTTTCGGCATGAAGGTCACTCGTATCGGCGGCCTGCATCCGATGACAACGTTCCGCGACATTTGCGAGACCCGCTCAATGCCGCATACTTGCGACGACGCCTGGGGCGGCGACATCATCGCGGCCGCTTGCACGCATATCGGCGCGACGGTCAAGCCCCAGCTGCTCGAGGGGGTATGGCTCGCCCAACCCTATGTGGACGGCAACTACGATGCGGAAAACGGCGTCAAAATCGAAGGCGGGCACATCAAGCTGCCCACCGGACCGGGACTTGGCGTGATTCCGGATGAGAGCTTGTTTGGAGAGCCCGTGGCTTCTTTCGGCTGATACGGGTCGAAGTTCCATGGGCTGCGATGTGTAGCGGTCGGCAGACGCCCGCTACAGGTCTGCATTAGTTAGCAGTACTCTCAGAGCGACTTTTTGAGCTCACTCGTCCGGAAGGACGACCAGTTTTCCAAAGAAGTCCTTTGATTTGAATGCCTCTTGAGCTTTCGAGATTTCACTTAAAGGAAAACTTTTGGCAAGTTGGGGAACGATTTTCCCAGACTGAACCAGGCTCACCAATTCTTTGAATTCGTCTCTCGTCCAAATGGTGGATCCAATTAACTCGAGATGACGCAAATATAGCACTCTTAGGTCAAGCGTGACTCTCGGGCCCGCAATAGCGCCGGCTGTCACATATCGACCGCCCTCGGGACGGAGATTTTGGAGCAATACTTCGAAGGCGGGTCCTCCGACGACGTCGGCGAGCACATCGGCTTCCCGCCCGTTTAAAGCGTTTCGGACATCATTGCCGATATCAGCACTTTCCCTTCCAACGACGTAATCCGCTCCAATCCGTCGAACTTCCTGTTCCTTACCCCGACCGACAATCGCCAGCACCTCTGCTCCTCGGGCTTTTGCGAGTTGCACAAGCCCGGTACCCACACCTCCTGAAGCGCCTGTGACGATCACGATTTCGCCAGCCACTTGCCGGGCGCGGTTCAGCATATGTAGCGCTGTACCGTATGCTGACGGGAAGCTCGCCAGTTGCGCGTCGGACAAAGCGGTCTCAACTTCGAGAGCGCTTTCTGAAGGAGCGGTCACGAATTGAGCGAATCCACCGTCACGCTCACTGCCGAAGTGCCCGGCGCCATACAAGCGGTCACCAGTTTGACGCATTACGGGATCAACCAGGACGCGCTGCCCGATACGTTTCTTGTCAATGTTTGAACCGACCGCGACAATTCTGCCTGCAATGTCGATGCCCTGAATACGTGGGAAAGCCAGAGGCTCTCCCCGCCATCCAACCGCTTGGGAGGACCCGAGCACAGTGTTGTAGGCTCCCTCCCTCGCCCATATATCAGTGTTGTTTACCCCAGCAGCACCAACCTTGATCAGGACTTCGTCCGCCTGGACATTCGGCAACGGGACGTCGCTACGATATTGCAGCTTCTCTGGCCCACCATGACCGGTCAGCAACACTGCTTTCATATGCGTCGGAACGGCAACAGTCATGTCATACCTATTATTCGTGATGATTTATATGGCGCATGCCTAACACGGACCGAAATGATCGCGCCGCGTAAAAAAACTCACTACCTCTTGAGATTAGCGCCGGCGTAAGGCGTTACCAAGACTATCAGGCGGCCCGTGCTTGCAAATTCGACGCGAGCAGGCATTGATAGCTTGTCAGCAACGACGAGGTCCGCCGATACTCCGGCGTCCCTCATCCCTCTAGGATAAGCCTATTTTGCCGGTCGAATGCAGGACCGAGACGCGGCGCGACCGCGGACCTTCTCACCACCTGCCGCCCGCATGTGACAATTATGAATTCTCCACGTCAGTAAGTCCTGCTGCCGTGCCGGGTGCGCGGCATGGCTGACGCCGCATCAAGCCGCCGTACGTCGGCACGCTATAGCGGCCCTGAGGATTATGGTAGTCATTGAAGGGCGGCGGAAAGACCCTGCTGTCGTCTTTGCCGCCTCCGTCTTGCCGGTTCCGCCTCCCATGTCGCCAGAGCAACAACTGCTATTTGAAGCTGGCGACCGGGTCACCGATCATGCTTCTATCGACCGTGATGCCAAGCCCCGGGCCGGTCGGCGCCGCACCGCGTCCATTTTTCACGCGGGGTTGGTAGCCTGCAATATGTCCATCGGTCCAGTCGTTGAAGAACGAAGTCTGGAGAAGGTGCGACGGCCGCGAACTGGCGGCTACATGGGAGACGGCGGCGGCGCAGACATCTCCGCCCCAGATGTCTTCGATGTTGAAGTGCAGACCGAGATTCTGGGCCGTATCTCTCATGCTCACAGCCCTGGTAATTCCACCGACGCGCCCGATCTTGATGTTGATGCCTGCCGCGCCGACTTCATACTTCGCCTGGTGCAAGTCACCACAATTCACGACGCTTTCATCCATGATCAGGGGCAACGGGCTGATTTTTCGAAGCAGTGCGCAATCCGCCAGCTCCCTGCAGGGCTGTTCGAACCATAGGTTCAGGTCCTCCAGAGCCCGCATTCCGACCGACGCCTCGAGCAGGGTCCAGCCCGCATTGGCGTCGACATAGAGGAACACGTCCTCATCCGCTTCCTCCACGATCGCACGGACACGCGCTGCATCCCCTTTGGGATCGTCACCGACCTTGAGCTGGAAACGCCGAATGCCCGCTTTGGCTCGCTGGCGAAGGAAATCGATATTTGCCTCGGTGGATGCGAGCGGTATGGCCTCGAAGATCGGCAGATCGTCGCTCAGGACGCCTCCCAGCAAGGCCGCGACGGGCATATCGACCGATTTTCCGAAGATGTCCCAGCAGGCAACGTCGAAGGCACTCTTCGCGTTGAGCTGGCCCATCAATATGCTGTCCATGATCGCTTCGATCCGCCGGGTCGCGCGAGGGTCCTGGCCGATCAGGTTCGGCGCGAGTTCTCGGAGGGCCGCTCGTGTGCCGCCGGCAAACAGCGGCAGATAATTGCCCGACAGGATAGCGGCTTCGCCCCATCCCTCGATCCCGTTGTCGGTTATTATCCGAACCAGGTTGGACGGCTGCTGGCTCGCCGCCCGACCCTTGGACATCGCATAGGTCCCGTGGATGTAGGTAAGCTTGTATTCGTAGAGTTCAATGGCGGCGATCTTCATATCGGGAACCTTTGTAACAGATAGAATGCTGGAGCTTCATGTGTCCAGTTTTGGGTCGTATAGGGTGAGGCTCGCCTCGGCGACGGGATCAACCCTCCCTGGACCAGCCCATCCGGTAGACGCGACCCGTCTGAGACCCCTCGATGCTTTTCAAGTAGCCGAGGACGACATCACGCACCGGCAGGGGCTTCACCCCGGGGAAGAACTCCCCGTACGCGCCCAAAGATTCCTCGACGAGGGTCGGGCTCACCGCGTTGATGCGAATGTCCCGTCGCATCTCGATCGCCGCGCCTTTGACGAAGCCTTCCAGCCCTCCATTCACCAGGGACGATGCCGCGCCCTGGACGATTGGATCATCGTTGGTGAGACCGGAGGTTAAGGTGAATGACCCGCCATCGTTTATCTGGTTCAAGCCCTTGAGGACCAAATTCACTTGCCCCATCAGCTTGCTGCGCAGGCCGATCTCGAATTGTTCGGGCGTGAAGTCCGCGAGATACGCATAGTGAACGGCGCCAGCCATGCATGCCAGTGCATCGAACCCGCCAAGCTCTTTGAAGAACTGATCTATTGAGGCAGGGTCGGCGATGTCCACGCGAAGATCGCTACCCGTGCGACCGGCGCTGATCACCTTATGTCTTCGGCGCAGCTCGGCAGCGACTGCGGAGCCGATCGTGCCGGAAGCTCCTACGAGAACGATTTTCATCGGATCAGGCGTTCAGGTGTTCGAGGGCGGCGCGAAGAGCCTTTTCCTGACTGGCGGACAGCGGCCCCAGCGGCTTGCGGACATGGCCGGTACCGAACCCACGCCACTGCGCTGCCTTGAGGACCGACGGCGTATAGGGGGCCCGCCAAATGTAAAGCAACGACGGCAGCATCTTCGCCCAAAGGGCGAGCGCCTGATCCAGGCGCTTTGCGGCGACGTGTTCATACAGCTGGACGGCTTCCTTCGGCATATAGTTCGCTGCACCCCAAATGACCCCGGGGACACCCGCCATGAGCGCATAGACGGTGATCGTGTCGCACCCGTTCAGAACGCCGCGGCTGATCTGCAGATATTCCTGATGGGTGGTGAAGTCGCCGCCGCTATCCTTGATGAAGTTGAAGTTGCTCAACTCGTTGAGACGACGGAACAGGTCCGGGGAGACCGACAGACCGGTTGCCTGCGGGATATTGTAGCCGACGATATCGATGCCGACCGCATCATTGACCTCCGAGTAGAAGCGAACAATGCCGTCATCATCGGAGGGCCCCTCGAAATAGGGCGGAAGGACCATGATGGCATCGGCACCGATGGACTCCGCATGTTTCGACCGGCGAATGACCTCGTCCATGTTCAGGGCCGACGACTGGCAGATAATGCTGCAACGACCGTCGATGCGCTTCGCTCCGAGTTCATAGAGACGGTTGCACTCGGCTTCGGTCAGGTATGGATGCTGACCCGTTCCAGCACCCAAAACGAGTCCATGCACGCCGGCGTCGATAAACTTGTCGATCAGTTCCTCGAAGACGCCGTATTCGATTTCCCCGTTCGCGTTGAACGGGGTCTGCATCGCCAAATTGATGCCTTTCAGATCAGCCATTTCTTCTCTCCCTTGAATCCTAGACTTCTGCGCCTGCTTGCCGGAAGCGCATAAAGGTCACAAAACCTACGCCCATCGACGTTATGATCCGCGGATAGGGACGACTTGGGCTCGCGCGACTCTTCAGGATGTCGATGACAGGCGACGACATTCCGCATGCCAACTCGGCGACTGCCTTTCCGAATGCGGCGCCGCGCGCGACGCCCGTGCCGTTACAGAATGCCGCCCCGTACACGCCCTGCGCCAGTTCGCCGAAGACCATCCCGCCATTCTGTGCCAACGTCAGCAGTCCGCCCCAGCTCGCCTCGAAACCCATCTTGGAAATCTGCGGCCAACGGCGGTCGAAAGCGACCTGCTGCTGGATGCGGGCCTTCTTCACGTCGGCTTCCGTGGTCTTGAAGTCGGTGGCATAGGAATAGACGTTCCGCAGGAATAGACGGCCGTCGACTGTCCGGCGGACCGTCGTGCCGAAGCTGTCGGCTGGGATGAGGCCGTAGGCGGAACGATCCCCGACCTGCGCCAACTCGGACTGCGTCAACTCCCGTGTCATGCTCGCGAAGGTGTAAAGCGGTATCGCGCGGTGCTTGAAGAACCCGAATTTCGTCAGACAGCCTGACGCACACAGAATTATCTTCTTTGCACGGATAATTCCCGCGGGTGTCTCGCAGATGTGCTTCGAACCGTCCAAAGTCATCCCGATGACCGAGGTGTCTTCGTGAACGGTTACGTTGGAAGGCAGGGCGCGTGCCGCGTTCTTCAGGTACTTCGCGGGCTGAACGAGGATGGTGCCGGGATGGTGAAGCGCCCTGATGTAGTGCCTGCTTCCGGTGATCTTGTGGATCTCTGGTTTCTCGACCCAGCTGTATTTCTGTCCAAGAAGGTCCAGGGCTTCGGAAAAGCGCCTCAGATTTTCGACGCCATGATCGGTCGCCGCGCTGTGGTATTTGCCTTGAGTGTCCCAATCGCAGTCGACGCCGCGCTCTTCGACCGCGCTCCGGATGTACGATATGCCGTCGAGATTGACGAAAAGCTCTTCCTTATTACCTTTGATGTCCTCGACGAAATCCTTCTTGCGGGGATTGTGGGCGAGATCAATGACGAAGCCCATGGACCGGCCCGACGCGTTGTTGCCGATCCGGCCCGCATCGACCAGTAGGACGCGCGCGTCAGGATTGAGCTCGGCGAATCTTCGGGCCGCATGAAGGCCCATCCATCCGGCACCGACAACGAGGCATTCGCACTCCACGTCGCCGCGCTGAGGTATCAGCGGCAGGCTCGCTCCAGAAGTCAAAAACCAGCCAGACGGCGTCGGCTCCGGATGGGGCGGGTCAATCGCAATACGCTTATCAGAACGTGCTAGGGATGCCACGGTCAGCTCGCTTAGACGGCTAATCGGAAACACTGGAGAGCGTCCGATAAGATGTGTTCGTCATGACCTTCTAGCGTGGCAGGGTTTCTGCTCGTAGACGGGAAAGATCGAGGCTGATATAGAATGACTTGATGTCAAAGCTTCGTAGACTGGTTCCTTCTCCTCAATCGCTGTTCGTTTTCGAAGCGGCTGCACGGCATCTCAGTTTCAAAGCCGCCGCATTGGAGCTCAATGTGACGCAACCGAGCATTTCGTATGCGATCAAGCTGTTCGAGAAGCATTGCGGTACCGAGCTTTTCGAGCGGGACAATCGCGGCGTTCACCTGACGGAAGCCGGTATCCAGTTATACGAGGAAGTGCGCTCGGGATTCCGGGGAATCGAGCAGAAGCTGTCAACCATCTCGGGCGGTGGCGCCAAGTACATCACATTCGCCGCGTCGTCATCGATCACCGCTCATTGGCTCGCGCCCCAGCTATATCACTTCCAGGAGGAGCATCCGGATGTCCGGATTAAGGTGGTTTCGACAGATCGTGATATCGAACCGGACAATGAAGTGGATATTACCTCCTGGGTCCGGCCTCGCAATTTCTCGCGAGACAACAGCTGGTATATAGCAGACGAAGTGGTATTCCCGGTATGCTCGCCGGGTTATCTGAATTCAAATCCGAAACCGGAGACGGTGAACGACCTCGTCAAACACAAGCTGCTTCATTCTTCCGATTTATACCGCAAGCGAATGAGCTGGTCTGAATGGATGAAATTAGCCGGTAGTGACGCAACTGAGATTCAACCTGACATCGTGTTCAATGACTATCAGCTCACACTACAGGCAGCTTTGGCGGGAGAAGGAATTTCTCTCGGCTGGGCGATGTCCGCACAGCAACTGCTGAACAACCGTTTGCTCGTGCGTCCGCTGGATATAGAAATCCGGACAGACCGAGCCCATTTCCTGCTTGCGAACGAAAAAGCGACTGCGAACAGTTCATGCAAGAAGATCGTTGATTGGTTTCTCAGTAGCACCTCGGAACTGCGGGGAGCCAGCCTTAGCTCACCGTCGGAATAGACTGTTTCAAAGTCGGTTCCGACATCGGCTGTTGAAGCTTACCGTGGGATTGGCGCATTCAGGTTACGGCACTTCCTCGGGGGACCCGAATGAACAGTTCCGTTCCATGCAACTCGACCGTGTAGCAGGCGAGATCTGCACATCCTGGCGGGGCGTTAAATGCTTCGCCGGTCTCCACGTCGAACTCTGCGAAATGAAGCGGGCATACGATCCGCCGTCCCTCTGTGAAGCCTTCCGACAAAGAGGCATCGGCATGTGGACATCTATCGTAGACGGCGAACGGCCTGCCGTCGAGCAGGCCAGCCGAAACATGACCCGCGGACGTATGCTCGAAGCGCGAAATCTGTCCTTCGCGGAGTTCATCTGCGTGGCACAGGTGTTCAAGCGTCGAGTTCGTGTCGTCGAGGGTTAGGCGCGACCTCGCCAAGGATTCCGAGGAATGGTTCGGCCCTGATATTTTAGACGCAAACCGATGGACGTCGCCCGGTCGATTGATGCCGATCGCGAAGCCATGGAATTCCCAGTACGGTGCAGACCCGTATGAACTGGAGATAGGTTTCGCTGAAGGGTCAGGGAGTCCTACGATCTGCAAGTTCAGGTCGTATTGCGTCGACCAGAACCTAGCAGGGAAGATAGCATCGGTCGGTTTCGAAAGGATCGCTCTCGCTGCCCGTGCGGCCTGTTCATTGGCGTTGTGCCAGCTTTCGATACGTGATCCCTGCATGGCATTGGGTCTCCGCTGACGCGCGACGTCGCCGACGGCGAAAATCCGAGGATCTTCCGTGGCACCATTCTGGTCCGTATCCACTCCATCATGGCAGCTCAGCCCGGCGTGCCTCGCAAGGAGGTCGTTGGCGGTCATTCCAATGGCGACGACAAGAGTGTCCGCCCGTTCGATGATTCCCCCGATCTCCGCCTCAATCCCCTCGGGTGTCTCCCTAAATGTCGGTTCCACGCCTAGACGAAGATGCACTCCCTCCGCGCGATGCCTTGTCTCCAGGAAGTCGCTGACGACCTCAGGAAGCGCTTTCGCACAGAGCCGCTTCTGCCTCGCGAAAAGTGTCACCTCGCAACCAATAGTTCTCGCCGCTGCGGCGATTTCGAGGCCAAGCCATCCTCCTCCAAGGACAAAGAGTCTCGAACTGCGAGCCAGGCGCTGCCTGAAGTGCCACGCGTCTTCTGCGGTGCGGACCGAGTGAACGTGGCCGTACCCTCGATCGATTCCTGGAAGGCGCCGGGCGGATCCGCCAGTAGCGAGAACGAGGAATTCATAGGCATGTCGGCTACCGTCCGACGTTTCGACCATCCGGTTCGCACGATCGATGCTTGTTATACGGTTGTTGAGATGCAATCTGATGTCCAGCCGCTCGATCTCGTCAGGTAGAAGCACGCTGGTTAGTTCCACCTTCCCGTCGTCCCGAAACCCGATCGATTTGGACAATGGAGGGCGCTCGTAGGGAGCGTGACGCTCGTCTCCGAAGATTTCTATGGGGGAATCTGAACCCAAGTCCCGAAGCGCCTTCGCCGTCATGGCTCCGGCTTGGCCACCTCCGACGATTACGATCGGCGCAAGCCCGGGGACCGGCCAGGATACGTTCAGGCGGTCACCGACTTCTATCTCGCCTTCGGTTAGGACGTCGCAATAAATGCCGAAGTTTTTCTCGAACTGCGCAATGAGGGTGCGAAGAACGCGTCGATCCTCGGGCACTCCTTGCTGCTCAAGTGACGTGAAACTGCATCGGCCACACGGCTTCGTGCCGCGTAGCCGAACATTGCCGATCCGGAACTCCTTTCCTAGGAGGCTGTACTCGGGCATCTCACCCGAATCGGGAATGTCGACCAGAATATTGGGCCTGAAGCGACGTTCGTCGATCTCGCTTTCCGGCAGGGACCGACGCAGCGCCTCGATCGACTGCCGACTCAAAAGATGGATCGGGCTGAGCTCGTATCGAGAAGCTGCTATCTTGTTTCCGAGGTGCTCTCCATATCGACAAGCCCGCACTCTCCGGCCGAAGCTCGTTGCCATGGCCTCGGCGATTGCTGGATCGTCGGCGTCGTGCCACCTTTCTGAGTCTCTCGAGATTTGGAGTGTGCCCGCGTCGACAATCCGAGCCGCGAACAGTGGCGCGACGTTCCAATGCTTTTGAATGGAGGGGTAGACGATGTCGTTCGTGTCTTCGTCGAACAGACCGTAAGCCCGATCCAGATCGAGGCCGCGAGATGACACGGGCGCTCGGCGCATGCGCTCGCCCGTCAGTGAGCTGACCGGATAACGCCAAATCTCGAGTGTGGACCCGATATCTCGATCCAGAGGTTCATCGGTCGACGACATCGTTCTCTCCAGGGACTGCATCTTGAGGCGCTTTAGCGGCCAACGCTCCCCAATAGCCACAATCACGGAGGTCAAGGTTGCCAAACGCCTCGCCGGCCCCTCGGCCGGCGCTTGTTTGATACCGGAACGAGGTTCAGCCCTGTAGGCGGAAAAATTGAAGTCTTCGCATTGACTGGATTGATAGCTGGCCAATCAAGCCTCAACATCGACGTTCGACAGCGGCTTGGAGCAGCAGGCAAGGATGAATCCCTCGGCGACTTCCTCGTCAAGGATTCCGCCGTTGTGGTTCATGTCGACCTTTCCAGAGGCCTTCATGAGCGACGCGAGATAGATCATTAGCGTCTATTCAGCGGGGAGAAATCGACCTTCCGACCGCAAAAATTTAGCAGTTTGATATAGAATAGCTTTATACTGTGGCCAAACAGGCGAAAGCGTCGCCAGTGAGTTCCGGCACCGGAAATATGAACTCCCATTATTTTCGCAAGGAAAAACATAGACTTACGCGAGCGTATATGTGAATCTCGCTAGAAGCCCTTCGCTGCAGGGTATCCGCGGCGAACGTGCAATTTCGTTCCTTCGATAAAATGCGCCCCATTTCCAAGTTTGACGGCGAGGTCGGTACCAATCTATCCAATCCGGGTGACCAATGACCAACAAGCTCATGGTAATGGGAGAATTCGATGAGAAGGTACTTGCTTTCATTCGCCGCCCTCGGCACTCTGATGAGTGCCGGCGCTGCCCATGCGGCATGCGGTGACATCACGCTGTCGGCCTTCAATTGGCAATCAGCTGAAGTGAACACCTATGTCGATCAATTCATTCTCAACAACGGCTATGGCTGCAACGTATCGGTAGTTGCTGGCGACACGGTTCCAACTCTCACGTCAATGATCGAGAAAGGTCAGCCAGACGTCTCTCCGGCCGTGTCGCCGTCAGTCGTCGGCGATCTGTATGCGAAAGGCTCTGCCGAAGGCCGCGTCGTCAAAATCGGTGTCGCGATCAGCGATGGTTCCACCTCGGGCTGGTTTATTCCCAAATACGTTGCCGATGCCCATCCGGACATAAAGACCGTCGAAGATGCGATCAAGCACCCGGAACTGTTCCCATCCCCGGAAGATCCGTCAAAGGGGTGGGTCATCCAGGGACCGCAGGGTTGGGGCATGACGGTCGTGACGGCTCAGTTGTTCAAGGCTCTCCAGGCGGACAAGAAGGGTTTCGTACTGGTCCCCACCGGATCGGGCGCGGCCCTGGATGGCGTCATCACAAAGGCGTATGAGCAGAAGCAGGGTTTTATCACCGGATACTGGGCGCCGACATCGCTGCTGGTGAAGTATCCCATGTTGATGCTGCAGGGTCCTCATGACGAAGCAGAATGGACCCGTTGCACTTCCAAGCCGGATTGCCCCGATCCAAAGGTGAATTACTGGGTGCCTGCGGAAGAGGTGACGGTCGCAAGTGCGGCATTTATGAAGCGCGACGACGTCGCCGAAGCAAAAGAGTATTTCGCCAAACGCAGTTGGACCCGGGCTGAAGTCGGGAAGATCATGCTCTGGATGACCGACAATCAGGCAAATGGCGAGGATGGCGCCAAGTGGTTCATCAAGAACATGCCTGAAGTCTGGACGAAGTGGGTATCTGCAGATGTCGCAGAAAAAGTAAAAGCTGCCGCGAACTGAAATCGCTGATTGTCGCGGAGCCATCTGGCGCCGCGGCGGTCGCATCCTGCGCACCCGCCTATCGGCTGCGGATACGATCACACTTCACGACACGGCGTCCTGTCCAGGTCGCCGTGTGTGCGCTGCGTTAACGCCGCTTGAGATTGTACTGGAATTGCTGAATGGACTGGCTTTTTAGATTTCCGCAACTCGATCCCGAGGTGTTGCTGGCGATAAAGCGCTACGTGGACGGGTCCTTGAGAGCATTCACGCGTGCTTATGGAGCGGCTATCGAAAGCAGCTTCTTTCCTTTACAGCGCATTCTTACCTTCTTCGAGAACGTCGCTACCGGAGCGCCTTGGCCCATCGTCATCATCGTACTCGCAACCATAGCATGGCTCTGCGCGCGAAGCCGCGCGGTGGTTCTGTCGGTCATCGGCGTCCTGATCGCCATCGGCCTGTTCGGACTTTGGCAGGAGGCGATGAAGACGATCTCCCTCGTATTTGCGGCCACGATATTCGCCATCGCGATCGGTATTCCACTCGGGATCATCCTGAACCGCTTCCGTCGTGTCGGCGCGGTCATGCAGGCGATCCTTGACATTATGCAGACCATGCCTCCATTCGTTTATCTTATCCCGGTGGTCATGCTGCTCGGCATCGGCAGGGTACCCGGCTTTATAGCGGTGGTGATATACGCGATACCTCCTATCATCAGGCTCACCGACCTCGGCATCCGTCTCGTCGACAAGGAAGTGTTGGAAGCGGCCGATGCGTATGGATGCTCTCGGCAGCAGAAGCTTTGGAAGGTGCAACTGCCACTGGCGCTTCCGACTATCATGGCTGGGATCAACCAGACCATCATGATGGCTCTCAGCATGGTTGTAATCGCCTCGATGATCGGCGTTCAGGGTCTGGGCCTCAACGTCCTTCAGGCGATCGCAAATCAGTACTTCACCCAGGGAATCTTCAATGGGTTCGCCATCGTGGGCATAGCGATCATCTTCGACCGGATAAGCCAGGCCTATGGCCGGCGCATGCAGAAACATCGGGGTTCCGCTGATGAATAGCAGCGGCGCAAAGATCGAGATCCGTGATCTCTACAAGATATTCGGCCCGACACCCGATCGGTATGTCGAAGCCGTCCGAAACGGGATGTCGAAGTCAGAGCTGGCTGCCAAGCACAATCGCATTCTCGGCCTCAACGACATCAACATCGAGATGCCCGCCGGCAAGATACAGGTTGTGATGGGTCTGTCTGGCTCGGGAAAGTCGACGCTGATCCGACACATCAATCGTCTGATCGAGCCGACCTCGGGCTCCATCATTGTCGACGGTCAGAACGTCCTGGATATGAAGGAACTCGAATTAAGGGAGTTCCGCCGCAACAAGACCGCCATGGTGTTCCAACGGTTCGGGTTGCTGCCGCACCGTACCGTGATGGACAACGTCATCTTCGGGTTGGAAATCCGAAGCGTCGAGAGGTCGAAAGCCCGCGACGTGGCGATGCGTTGGATCGATCGCGTCGGCCTCAGGGGTTTCGAGCAACGATACCCGCATGAACTGTCCGGAGGCATGCAGCAGCGGGTGGGCTTGGCGCGGGCTTTGAGCAACGACGCCTCGATCCTTCTCATGGACGAGGCATACTCCGCGCTGGACCCTCTCATCCGTACCGACATGCAGACTATGCTGCTGGAGCTCCAAACTGAACTAAAGAAGACAATAGTCTTCATCACCCACGACCTCGACGAGGCGCTGAGGCTGGGCGACCGCATTGTAATCCTCCGCGATGGATCGATCGTTCAGCAGGGAGACAGCCAAGATATCCTTCTCCGGCCTGCGGACAATTATATCCGGCGGTTCGTGAAGGACGTGAACCGCGCCCGGTTCCTTAAGGTCGAAGCCGTCATGAGTCCGCTGTCCTCGTCAGAGCCGAAGTCGCTCGTCCGTATCACGCTTGGCACGACGTTGGAGGCAGCGGCGAAGAACTTGGCCAACTCTGATCGGGATACCTTTCTTGTGGCCGGATACGATGGCAGGCCGCTGGGTGAAATCTCGCTCCGACAGATCACGGCGGCGCTCTCCGCATCGGACGAATAGGAGGTAACGTGGCGAGCGGCGCAAAACCAGGCTGCCGGGTGTGGCCAATCCCTCGAAGCCCTCGTTCGAACAGTCGCCTCGCAAGGCACGTTTAATGGCGGAAGCATTCGACGCCGAGATTGCATCCGCACAACAAATATGACGTTGGCCACTCTTGCAGCCCAGATCGCGCGATCACCCGGAGTGGCCTTTATGACGGCATCCGCATACTGATTGGGAAACGGACCATTATATCAAAGCTCTGACTTTGGAATCGGCGCCGTGGGACTCGGATAAGAGCCGACGGTTTTCGTTCGCGTTGGACCTTCGGAGCGCCTGAGGAGTAACGCCGTTCACCTCGCGAAAACATTTTGAAAAGTGGGAAGCCGAGACGAAACCGCACCCGACGGCGATCTCGATGATCGGCATGTCCGACTGCACAAGGAGCAGCTTCGCACGCTCTAACCGCAGAAGCAGGTAGTACCTGCTTGGTGAGCAGCCGATTTCTTTTTGGAAGAGGCGCTCCATCTGGCGGCGTGAACGACCGACGAATTTTGCTAGGCTACTCATCGGGACGGGGTCGCCGGCTGTCCGCTCCATCTCCTGTATCAGCTTTACGACTGTTGGGTTCGACAGTCGGCCACCTTTCACAAAAGGAATCCGTTGCGCTTCTTGCGGGCCTCGGCCACGTTCGATTAGTGCTTGTTCGCAAATCTGAGAGACAACCCCCGGTCCGAACTTTTGCCCGACGAGATGCAGCATCATGTCCAGCGACGCCGAACTTCCCGAACAGGTCCAGATACCATCGTCGATCGTGTAGATCGAGGTTCGGACGTCCACATCCATGAAGCGCTCACTGAAGCTTGGACGGAACTGCCAATGAACGGCACAAGACCTGTTGTCGAGAACGCCGGAGCTGGCAAGAATCTGCGTCCCGGTTCCTAGACCAGCCAATATCACCCGGTGATGCCGACATTCTCGAACCCAGGCTTCAAGGCCTCTCGTGCTGTGGTTATCGACATTGTCTCCGGCGCAAACGACGACCATGGAAGGGCGCGAGCCGTTCAAAAGCGCCCTTCGCTCGGACATAAGCGACATTTCGGCGAGGACAGGTGTACCGCAACTGGCGGTCACGGTTTCCTGCAGGTTCGAAGCCGTACGCCAGATATAGGCCTGATATCCGAGAATTCGATTGGCGCGATGAAGTATGCCCGCCGCTGACGCGAAAGCAAGCAAGTCGAACTCCTCGATGAGATAGAACACGATTGATATCGGTTCTGACTCGGTATGCGGTCTGATAATTGGCTCCTCCCGAAATTCAGCGCCAGTTCAAGATAGAAGTCTGCCTCTTAGAGGCTACGAGCGATCCATCTTGCCGGGTAGCTCGAAAAAACTGGGTCATATATAGAGCAGGTTGATAGCTGGGCAGGTCGATGCTTCGACTTCGGATAGGCACTCGGGGCGACCGCATCCATCGCTGGGCGACAAACTGCGCCTGAAGCTATTTTGTTGCCGGCTGTCTAGACCGGCTTCTAGGCACATCGTGTAGCCGCGATGTCCATAGTGAACTTCTTTCCGCTTTGCAGAAAAAAGCCGCAGATCAATTATCGGCTTGGCTGATGCAGTTTTCCAGATTGTGAACCTTGTTTTCAAAAAGTGGGGACAAAAAATGGCTTCCGGTCAAAAACACCTGCAAAAAATAGCAATAGCACTGATGGTTTGTGGCGCAACTATTTCCGGAGTCTTCGCTGGCGTCATGGAAGATGCCAAGCAACGCGGAAAACTTGTATGTGGAGTCCAAGGGGTCACTCCAGGGTTCGCCTTGCAAAATCCAACAACGGGCAAAATTGAAGGGTTAGAACCCGAGCTTTGTGAAAAGGTTGCTCACTCTCTTGGTGTGCCCGTAGAGTACAAACTGGTTGCGTCGGAAGCACGAATTGCGGATTTGCTCCAGGGCCGAGTGGATCTTCTCGCAGCAGCGATGACCTGGACAGCAGCTCGCGCCGAGCAGGTCGACTTCAGCGCGGTGTATTTCACTAACTACTTCAAGGTCATGGTCCGAAAAGATTCAGGCATCACTAATTTCGACGGCCTTCGCATCGCACGTTTTGCCAACAATAAAGGTTCGCTTCTTGAAAAGATAACCCGTGAGCGGTTCCCGGAGGCCACACTTATTTCATATGATGGCAACCAGGCTTACGTCGCGATAGAGCAGAAATTGGTTGATGCCCTTGCGTCCGGCGAATTGTTCTTGCGAACCTTCCTGGCGAACGCCGATAGCGCAAAATATGTCATCCTGGACGGCGATCTTGGTTATTCCAAAATCGGCTTCGCCGTTCGCAAGGGCGATCCAGCATGGGTCGATCATCTCAACAAGGTTCTCGTCGACCTGGAAAAATCTGGTGAAGGCCAGAAAATGTACGACAGAACGATAGGACCAATCATGAAGGAACGCGCGTTCAAATTTGGTGATCCAATTAATTAGAAAGCGGGTCGCTCGAAGTGTGGACGCAAGCGATGTGGAAAAAAGTTCACTCGAATCGCTGAGATGAATGATTCTAGGGAGGTTCTATAAATGGATCAACATACTATTGCGTCGCCACCCTCGGCGAGTCTCGACAAGGACTGGTGGCAACTTCGAAGCGATCTGGCAGCTGCACATCGAATTGCGTCGGCACAGGAGTTGAATGAAGGCATATTCAACCATCTCACTGCATACTCAAAATCCAAGCCGGATCGCTTTCTTTCTCTGCCTTTCGGACAGCATTGGAGCGAGGCTGCTGCCAGCGAGCTTCTGGAAGTAGGCTTTGATGGCAGCACGCTGAAAGGCGATGGAATCGTCGAGTCGACCTGTTATTGCATTCATGTACCAATCCACCGCGCTCGTCCTGAATGCGCTGCGGTTTTCCATACTCACATGCCCTTTGCGACCGCTTTGACACGGCTGAAGGACCCCTCCCTCAAAGCCATCGGACAAATCGAAATAGGCTTTTTGAACGACATAGCGTACGATGAAAGCTATAACGGGAAAGCGACAACGTTAGACGAGGGCGAGAGGATGGCTCGAGTTCTCGGTCAGAAAAATGTTCTGTTTCTTGCCAATCATGGAATTATTGTTCTCGGCAAAACCGTTGCCCATGCCTACGAGCGGCTATACTACCTGGAGCGCGCCTGCCAAACTCAGATCTATGCGATGTGGACCGGTGCCGAGTTGCTCCACGTCCGACGAGATATCCTGGAATTGGTCAACGTGCCATCCGGTCATGATGCTGGACAGATGCTTTTTGATGCGATGAAGCGCGTTTACCTGAACCCGATAAAGAAGCGCTTCGACGACTAAGTAGACCGGATAGGGAAGGCGGTAGGTGTTTCGTCATACAAGTTTTCTCACTATTGGCCTGTTAGAAGTGGGGGTCGAAAGTGATGCTGAATTAGCAATTCGCCGTCTCCGCGCGGATCCGAGGGGCAGTGCGCGGTAGTGACGATTCGAGATGGCGAAGTGCTCCGCCATGTCGACCTCAGGGGCGACTGCGGCAAGTTAGTACTCGAACAGGGGCCATCAGTTGGAGCGGAACTTTGCAGCATTTTATTCGCGATCAGGCCCCCAATCCCATCAGAGAAGCTCAGCAGGCAATGCTGCAGCAGATCTCTCTGCTCTCGGCTCCGCTAGTGAGACCATCGACGATGCGGTCTGTGATAATTCGGTCTGCGTCTTGTCGTGGCTCCGCGGTGCTGCCGAGACTGCATGCCCGGCGGCGTTAAAATTACATTTGATCTCGGCTCTGAGCGTCACTTTGGCTTTGACTTCAAGCGGATAGTCTCCGCCGGCCTACGCTCGGGGCATTGATAACTCCCGACAGGGCAGGGCATGTTGGATAACGTAGCCCGATCCCAAGCCACGGCATAGGTAACGATCTTAGAGTCCGTTTGAGAATTGGTTCAATGGCTGTTTGGCATCAAAAGACTGCCCACGGGTACCTGGATCATGGCTGGGCGACGTCGATGTTCGTGGTCGCGCACGCGTGGCGCCAGCATGCTAACCAGCCGAACGTTCTTCCCACTAATTGAAGCTGAGCAGCGGCTTGTAGCCGGGGTCGGTATCGATACGGGGCATTTACTTCCATGGCGAAATCGTAGCCCAAAATCAGAATTCAATCGCGCTCTTACGCGGCAGGGAGTCACACGTGACAAAATCATTTGATTTTGGAAATGAACCTCGCCAGGACGAGTTTTCATGCTTGGTTGCAAAGGAAGTCCAGCGCGTTCTGGCTCAACTCGCGGAAGTTATGAAGGGTGGGAGTTCAGTCGCATCGCACATAGGGCAAGGCAGAGCCGCCGATTTGGTTTCTGCAACGCATCAACAAACCGTTCATGACGATCTGACTGCCCTGGCCTTTGAATTTGTTCGCAGGCTCGCGGCCGACGCAGAGCGACGTTTCGATGCGACTCCTCCCGAGACGGCTCCGCGCACGCCGCAGACTGAGGGCGCACGTGGGTGCGCAGTCGTAAAAGCGCGAGATCAGCCAAGCGATAGCCAGCGCATTGAAGACTGGGCGGGTGCGGTTGCGGGGCCAACATACCTGGAAGACCACTTCGGCATACCGCGTTCGACATTGCATTGGTGGCAACGGCACAATGATGTAGTTGCGTTGCGGAAGGGCGCGCGCAAGCATGTGTTTCCCTTAGCCCAGTTCATCGACGGCAGGCCTGCGCCGGGGATACGACAAGTGCTCTCCTTGATCGCCAATCCCAGACCGGCGTGGATTTGGCTGACGTCCCCTTCATCTCGGCTTGATGGCCGAATTCCCATAGAGATGCTCCGGCAAGATTTGGCTGCAGAAGTTATCCGGGCTGCACGAGACTTTTCCTCGACATGAAGTGCCGCTGACGAGAATCCCGTTGTGAGCCTGTGAAGGCTCTTGAGGACCGCACGCGCGACGACGCAATACGCAGTGTATTTGGCACCAGGTGAGAGCTGTACAGATTGTATAGTATGTGCAGTATGGGCCAATTGCCCGGTATATCCACGATTTTCGTGGCATAAAGGCCACGGTTGTTTAAGATACAGTGGATTACATCGCATTTATATTGCATTTAGAGACGTCATGGATAGCAATCAAACTGCGAAAAGGTAGCGCGTCGAGCACCTTTTCGATCGTGGGGAACGGGGAGGGGCGCTGTCTTTTAACAAAGAAGATGCCCTGACCCCTTTTTTGATCTTTGTGACTGGAGATAAAAAATGAGCATCAAGAGCCTTCTTCTCGGCTCCGCAGCCGCTTTGGCCGCGGTCACGGGCGCACGCGCGGCCGATGCCGTCACCGTTGACGAGCCGGAACCAGCTGAGTACATCAAGATCTGCGACGTTTACGGCGCAGGCTACTTCTACATCCCTGGCACCGAAACCTGCCTGCGCATCGGTGGCTACATCCGCTGGGATGCTTCGGCCGGCGAGGTAGGCTCGTTCGACGGCCGTCGTGCGGTCGACCATGAGGACGACGGCACCAATGATACTTGGCATAAAAAGACCCGCTTCACCTTGAAGACGTGGACTGGTCAGGAAACCGAGCTCGGCACCTTGAAGACCTACACTGAAACCCGCTTCAATTATTCCGACGGCAGTAACAGCAGTTCACTGAATTTTGCCTGGATCCAACTCGGCGGTCTCCGCGTCGGTAAGGACGAATCGGCCTTCGACACGTTCATCGGCTACGCCGGCAACGTGATCAACGATACGCTGGTTCCCTACGGCGATTTCGACACCAACGTCGTCCAGTACTACTTCGACGCTGGCGCTGGCTTTTCCGCCGTGATCTCGCTCGAGGAAGGCTCGGGGGTCAAAGGCACGATCGACAGCTATGTTCCGCATGTCGTCGGCGGCGTTAAGTACACGAAGGGCTGGGGCGCCATCACTGGCGTCGTCTCCTATGACAGCAACTACGAGGAAGTGGCCGGCAAGGTTCGCCTGGACGTGAATGCCACCGAGGCGCTGTCGCTGTTCATCATGGCTGGCTACGGCACTGACGACAACCTGTCCGACCCGACCTGGGCAATCCCGGCTGGCGGCCGCGGCTTCTACAAACAGTGGGGCGGCAACTGGGCAGTCTGGGGCGGCGGCACCTACAAGTTCAACGAGAAGACTTCGTTCAACCTCCAGGTATCCTATGATGAGGCTAAGGAATTCGGTCTTGCGGCGAACGTCGCCTACAAGATTGTCCCGGGCCTCACGATCACGGCCGAAGTTGACTGGGCTCATAACGACCACGACAGCAACGGTTCCAATTGGACCGGCATCCCCGCTGGCAAGAGCAACGCTGTCGGCGGTATCCTACGCTTCCAGCGCTCGTTCTGACGGATCGAAGCATTGATCCATAAGACCAATCAGGTGCGCTAGAGTCGCCGCTCAGCCAGCATTGGCTGAGCGGAGACACCAAAAGAACTAGCTTTTTGTGGCTCGCGCGAAATACTTGATCCCGCTATCTCCCAAGGGTCGAAGCGTGTCGCCGAAGCGACGGGCGCCTTTACCAAAGCGTCCTTCGGACGCCCGCGCCTAGGCTTGTGATCAGCGGCGCGAACTGCTCCCACTCCTCGTCGGTCAAATCAGAACGGGCAGCGCTCGGTCTTCTTGGGCGACCTAGGCCACTCTCACGGCTCTGTCCACATCCAACGCTTGAATCATAACCCAGCCTCAAACGGAACGCCTAGCAAACCGATTTTCGAAAACAGCCTCTTTAGCGGCAGTGAGGCAGGATTTTCGAAAGAAAGTTCCGCACACGTGGATTTTCCGACCGAATGAAATCGCTCGCGGCTGCGGATTCCACCAGCGCGCCACCCTCGAGAAACCAGACACGGTCCGCCATTGATGTCGCCAACCCCATGTCATGTGTCACGCACATAATGGTCATGTCCTCTTCGGCCAACGAGCTGATGATCGACCTAACCTCGCCCGCCATTTGCGGATCCAGAGCACTGGTGGGCTCGTCGAACAAGAGTATGGTAGGTTTCATCGCCAAGGCCCGGGCGATTGCAACGCGCTGCTGTTCTCCGCCAGAAAGACCTGACGGACGGCGATGAGCTTTTTCCTTGAGGCCGACACGGGCCAGGAGTGCCAGGGCTTGGTCGGCAGCACTGTCCTTGGGCTGCCCCAGCAAGCGCCGAAGTCCAATCGCCACATTGTCGATCGCCGACAGGTGCGGGAAGAGATTGTATTGCTGGAAGACGAATCCAATTCCGCGCCGGAGCACATCCACATTGACCGTATGCTCCGCAACATCCTGTCCGTGCACAAGTACCCGTCCGCCTTGCAGTGTCTCCAGGCGATTGACCGTCCGGACGAGCGTCGACTTTCCCGATCCAGAGGGTCCGCACAGGATAATCACCTCATTCTTTCCAACCCGCTCGCTGAAACCAGCCAATGCTGTGAAGTCACCGAAGCGCTTCTGCACCTGGTCAAAAACAATCGCTGCGTCTGACACGAAGTTGTCCGTTCTAGTTGTGCGCGCTTAGAAATCACGCAAATCCAAAATTATCCGGTCCAGTCAGAGTCGCTCCCCGCTTATTCGCAATCCGATTCTCCAAATTCTTCACCAGATAAGAAAGAGAGAAGCAGATCATGAAATAAACGAGAGCTATAAGACAATAGATGCTCAACGATTTTGTCACCAGGAAGGAGTCGACTTGCGCCGCCTGGAAAGTCAACTCATTCAAGGCTATGACAGAGCCAAGAGAAGACTCTTTAATAATGATCGTGAACTGGTTTAGAATTCCGGGAAGGACGTCGTACAACGCCTGCGGCAACACAACTTTCCGGGTAACGATGAACCACGACATTCCGAGGCTACGTGCAGCCTCTGTCTGGCCGGGCGGCAATCCCTCTATACCGGCACGGATGACCTCCGACAGATAGGCGGACTGGTAGATAACGATTGCTGCCAACAGAGTCCAAAAGGGCGTTATCGAAAAAGGCAGTAAAAGCGGCAACAGGAAATACAACCACAGAAGGAACGTCAAAATCGGCAGGCCGCGGACGACATAGACATAGCCGGTAGACAGCCAGTGCAACATGGGTAATCCGGAGGTGCGCGCCAACGCGATGCACACCGCGAACGGGAAGGTGATGGCAAGACTCATCACCGCAATGACAATCGTGAGGGCAAGTCCTCCTATTGGACCGTCGGGGAATTGACCCCAAAGCAGAAAGCTCCAGTGATCTTGAACGATCGTGAGCATCAAGCCTATTTCCTGTACAAAGCGGCATGGCGGGACGCCGCGGCAGCCAGGATCATGAACGGAATGGTGACGGAGAAGTAGATCGCGCTAACGACGATAAAGACTTCGTAGATGCGGAATGTCTCGTTCTCGATCAGCCGCATCTGATAGGTGAGTTCTCCTACTCCGATTACCGCCGCGATGCTTGTGCTCTTGAATAGGTCGAGCGTATCGTTGATCAGTGACGGCAAGGACAGGCGAAATGCCTGAGGCAAGATCACCCAACGCATAGACTGAAACCGACTGAAGCCTATGGATCGTGAAGCTTCGAACTGGGTCCGAGGGATCGCGCGCAGCCCACTGCGAATGTCTTCAGCAATATAGGCCCCGCAGCAGAGCGAGAGCGCGATGACTGCATATGCCACTTCAGGCCTCCACGAATTAATGACGCTGGTGACAGATGTTGGCAGCGTGCGTGGGATTGCGAAATACCAAAGCATCAGCTGCACCAGCAGGGGAACGTTACGATGATATGCGACGAAGACCGCGACCAGCCACCGAAGCACCTTAGTGCGGCTGAGGCTCAAAACCGCCAAGATTGTCCCGACCGACATGGATACCACCCAACTCAACCCAAAGAGGACAAAGGTGTATTGAACGCCGATGACGAATAGCTTGCCATAGTCACCGCTGACCACCGCCGAAAAGTCGAATTGACTGCCCATATATTGCTTCGCCTGTCGGGGGGTCTATCGTTTATGCCGACTGTGTCTTATCTGACGAAATGGCGCCTTAAGTCCAAGTCTCAGGCCTTCTCGTCATGGGCGCCCCTGGCCTGATTTATTAAATCTAACAAAGATGGATCGAAAATCTCGTGTGGATCCGCCAGGAAATGTGCCAGATCCCGATCCGGGAACTCGGATAAACTACGTTCGCGGCGCCATCCCCATTTTTCGGTGCTGGTCTGTAATCATGCCACTACATCGACGCTGACAGATACGATCCGGTTGTTGCCATAGCCGAACTTGTTGTCGGCACTCGTCCATTCCTGGGTGCGCGCCGCTTCGTCGGTTGCCCGGGCGGCGATCTGATGCAAGCCGGTCGGGCCGTTAAATTCCACGGTCCCTGTCCATCGGGTCCAACCCCACCGCTCCTTTCCGACGTCGAGCTGACACGGTGTCCAATTGCGACCGCGGTCGATTGAAACTTCGACCTTCGCAATTCTCGACTCGCCCGCCCAGGCCAGGCCCTCGATTCCGACCTTGCCCTTTTCGACCACTTGGCGGTCGGAGGGGGACACGATCACCGAACGCGGCAGCTGATCCGTGACGACCGCGACCTGTTCACCTTCCAACGTCTGGAACGTATAGCGACGATGCTGCCAGAAACCGTCGAACTTTGCCTCGGCGGAAGGCTCAATGACAGCCGGCCATTTCACCCACCAGACGCCATACCATCCCGGCACGACCATCCGCGCGGGTCCGCCATGCAGAAATGGCAGCGGCTCGTCGTTCATGTTGATCGCGAGCAGTGTGTCGCCGTCGAGCACCTTATCGCGCGGCAAACCTTTGGCGAAGTCAGAATGCTCGTTCTCCGGCATCGTTAAACCCTGGTCGCCGCCACGAACGATCAGCGTCACGAAATCCAGCGGCATGCCAGCAAACTCCAGAACGTCCTTCAGTCTGGGTCCGCTCCATTTGGCCTTCCCTACCATACCGTGGCCAAACTGGGTGCCCGGGCGGGGATCCGGCAGGTAGCCGCGGCTCATACCGGCACATTCGACAATGGCAGTCACCGAGTGCAGGGGAAGGCTGCGCAGATCCTCAAGCGTCAGAACAGCCCTTTTTGTCGCGCCCTTAAGTTCCAGCTTCCAGGTCGATGCGTCGACCTCCGCCGGCGCATAGTGATGCACGATGAAGAAATCCTCATTGCTCGTGATACCGCCCGTCGGCGCCAAGCCTTCGGCCATCTGCGGTCTCTGTTTTGGATCGCGTGCGCGAACACGAAGCTTGCTTTGATGCTGCTGTGGATTGGTGCTGTGCATCATTGTCTTCCTCTGATTTCCCGAACCTTGCCGAACTCTGGCACGCTGTTAGGTCGTTCCTCCGCCAACCGGTCTGGGTTCGGCGCGCAAGTCTAGTTGTCTGCACTAGTAACCGCGGTTGATATCGATGAGATTTCGTATCTGCGCGCCATCGATCAGCGCATCAATGTTGTCGAGCACGATCCGGCGCATCCGACCGCTGTTGGCGGAGCTTTCCCACGAGACATGCGGCGTCAGCCTGACTTTCGGATGTGTGTAGAAAGGATGGCCGCTCGGCAGCGGCTCGGGCTCGGTCACATCGAGCGATGCACGATCGACCGTGCCGTCGTTTAGCGCCTTCAATAGCGCGCGCTCCTCGATAAGCCCGCCGCGCGCCACGTTGATCAGATGCATACCGCGACGTGCCGACGCCAGTACGCGGCCATCAACGAGATACCGTGTCTCAGGCGTCAACGGGCATGCCAGCACAAGATGGTCAGAAATCTCGGCCAACTCGCCAATAGAATCGACGATCAAGACACCTTTGGGTCGCTGTTCCCAGGAAGTTCGCTTGAACGCGGCGATGCGCATACCGAAGGCTCTGGCGAGGTGAGCAATAGCCTGACCGACCGCCCCGTAGCCCGCAATGCCGATCATGCGGTCTTCCACTTGGCCCATGGGAATATGCCGCCATTCCTCACGTCTGGTAATCCGCGCTTCGATGAAGCGCTTTTCAAAACCAAGGACTGCTGACATTACATATTCAGCCAGCGGCACCGAATTACTCCCGCGGGCATTGGCAACGTTGGGAGCGTGCAATAGCCATTCGGGATATCGATCGATTCCCACAGTATCCATCTGCACCAGCCGCAGGCGGTCAAAGCCAGGAACGGGGTTGGCTGGCGCACCTTCCCAGCCTGACGGAGTCGTCAACAGTACGTCAATGTCGGACGGCCATTGCCAGCGTGGAGTGCCTGCTGGTGGCGTCACAACCTTCGGCTTGGACCAATGTGCCAAGAGTTCGCGCTCCATCTCCTGACCCTGGTGGTTGAGAATGGTCAACACGTGCTAGCTCCTTCGTCAGACTGCCGAGCAGGTCGCTCGTAGCGTATTCCGGGCAAGCCCCGTGTGAAGCCGCTCGAGTGTGAAACGACTAACGGGTAGAGCGTGCGACCAAAGAGAGCGAGTGGCAATTAACAGATTGGCCATTTTGATCACACGTCGCCCGGATTGGACAACGCGAACAGGTAGGGGCTGTCTGCCCTAGGAGCCCGATAGTCTGCACTGGAGCTGCTACAGCGCCACTGACGCCCGAGCCGACGGAACGAAAGAAGATGCGGGCGGTCGCGGTGATCATAGGCCGCGACATCCATCCTCCCCGATGTGTCGAAGCGCGAGTTCCGGACGGGGTAGGCTCACGTCAATTCCTGGATTGGCACCTGAATAGGAAACGATTTCTTTGACGAGTCGCCCTAACGGTGCAATATTTGGAATGCCGTATCAACATGCAGAACAGTGTCTCGATGGAAAGTCCTGCCGGCCGCATTGGGCTAAAAGAATGTTCCCGGAGGGAACATACGGTCTTCGGACAGGAACATTCTCTAACCATGCCAAACGCACGAGAGATGAGTATGCCATGAATGAGCTTGAGGTGTTACGCGTCGTCAAATTGATCGAAAGGGTTTATGGGGCCTTCGATCGCGCAATGCCCGATCGTGATGATCGGCCTTTCTGGAACACTGTCACGCATCTCGTGAGAAGCGAGTATGTGAAGAAGGCAGTGACTATTACTTCGTTGTGCAGCGTGACGGGCTTGCCCTACGCGACGTCTCGCCGGTTTATTCGGTCGCTAATCAGCCAAGGTCTCATCGTCCGGTCCGTCCGAGGCAAGTCGAAGAAGACACATTCTCTCCATCCCAGCGACGGGATGATGAAGGCGTTCGAGACTTACGCCCGCGAAATGAAGTCTGTCTTCGCCGAAGCCATCGGCGCGCGTTGCCCGGGGGAAAGCGAGGATGAGTATTACTTCGGCGAAGCGCGGGCTTCGCAATTCGTTCCGCCGAGCAAGCTTACAAGCGCGGCATCCAACCGCGGGGAACTGCAGTTTCTGGTAAACGATGACCCTTATTTCGCTGCACTGCGCAATGTCTGGACTGATTTCCGCAGCAATCTTGGGTCCACGAGTAGCTTCCACCTACATCAATGCGCGGAGATGAGGCGCGAGCTTATCGAGAACAGCAAGCGAGCGGTCTCGCGCTACGACATCGTTAGCGTCAACCTGTCCTGGTTGGGTGACCTCGCTGAAAGCAACGTGATCCAGCCAATCGCCGACCTGTTGGATCAGTCGGGTTATGCCTCGTCTGTGGCGGATGCGGACATTAAATCGCTCGGCCAGTGGAATGGCAAGAATTATGGCGTTCCGATCTACTGTAGCGTCAACACTTTTGCCGCGCGCTCGGACCTTTTCGAAGAGGCTGGGCTGAAATATCCAAAGACCTTCGACGAGGTGATCGCGGCCGGGCGCAAGCTTGCGGGACCGGGACGATACGGTATCGTTTGGGACGCCGGCCCTGGAACGCCAGTGGCGCAGAGTTTCATGGCGCTGATGGCCGCCGCGGGCGGCTCGCCTCTTTTGGCACGTGGACCGCGCACCGGCCTTTTGCGTAAGCGACTTCAAGAAGAAGAACTCGCAGACGTCATAGTGTCCGATGCCGGTCATCGCACGCTCGGCTACATGCATCGCTTGATCGAAATCTCGCCGCCGACGATCCTCAAATCCGCTTGGGACGATTCGCTCGATGTTTTCATGTCTGGCCAGGCCGCTATGGGCTATATATGGTCGATGCGCGCCACGCGACTCGAATACGACATTCGGTCCCTGATCAAGGCGCGCGTCAAATATCTGCTGCAGCCAGTTGCGTTCGGCGGAACACGGGCATCGCCGTTAAGCGGCTTCCTGTTGGCCATTCCGACGAACCTGCCGAAGGAACGCGCCCGACTTGCCATCGAAGCCGTAGGTTGGCTAATCTCCGCGAAATCCGACCAACAGCGAGAGCATGGCCTGCCGATGGCGCCGCGCTTTGCAACCGACTCGGAAATGAAGGCCAGCTCGAGGGTGTTGAGTTTCATCCATGACCTAGCCCATAAGGGTCTTCTGCACACCCAGCACCGGCCTGCCACACCGAGATTTCCGCAGATCGAAGCTATACTTGGAGAGGAGGTTCATGCCGCCCTCCGCAGGGAGAAAGACGATGTTAGCGCGTTGAACTCGGCCGCGCTGCGTATCTCCAGGCTTACAGAAAAGCCAAGAACTCTTCTCGATGTGCCAAACGGTCCCTTCCTTTCCGTTCGCGATCACGCAAGCGTTCGGCAAGGCGCAGGCTCGGCCCGGTAGGCAAAGTGCGCACAGGAGCAGTCCGCCCTACATAAGGCGCCGATACTCGTATCACGGATGCTTGTGAATCGGGTCCACCCAGTAAACCTCTTCGGGTTTCTCGACAGGATCGACATCGGTTATGTTGACAACGACGGCTTCGTTGTCGGAACGTACCAGCACGCACTCAAGCACTTGGTTTGGATCGGCGTTGATCTCCTGATGCGGTACGTAGGGCGGCACGAAGATGAAGTCGCCCGGCTCGGCTTCGGCAACAAACTCAAGCTTGTCGCCCCAGCGCATGCGCGCCTTCCCGCGCAGCACGAAAATAACGCTTTCCAGCGCACCGTGGTGGTGGACGCCGGTCTTGGCGTTGGGCTCGATGGCGACCGTGCCTGCCCAGATTTTTTGAGCGCCAACGCGGGCATGGTTGATTGCAGCCTGACGGAACATGCCTGGCGTCTGCGCGGTGTTCGAATCGAGCCGATCACCCTTGATCACGCGGACGCCGTCGTGCTTCCAGCGCGGTTCGCCGTGTCCGTGGTCAAGTCCATCGTGATGATCATGATCATGGTGGTGGTGATGGCTACCTGACATCCGAGTCTCCTATTTTTGTGACGGACCGAGACGCAGTGTTGACCGCCGGGTCAAACCGGAAATGCCGCCACATTCGTACGGCTGTCGATCGCGACGCGCATTACGTGATCTTTGTGCTGACGATTGCCATGCCAAACCCCTCCAGGCCGACATAGTGGCGCTCGCGCGAGGTGATGAGATTGATGGAACTGATACCCAGGTCCTTAAGTATCTGAGCTCCCAGCCCGATCTCCCGCCATTCGCTTTCTCGCTTTTGAGCTTGGTCATGGGCCTCGCCAGGCCTAAGGGCCGGCCTTTCGGTAATTCCGACCCCGACGGAGCCCTCGCGAAGATAGACTATGACACCCCGTTTTCGCTTTCCCATTTCACGCGTAATTTCATGGAGCCGCTCAACCGCTCCAAAAACATCATCAAGTACATTCTCCTGATGGAGGCGGACAGGCACGTTCTCGCCGTCGCGGATATCGCCGAAGACGACGGCCAAATGATGCATTCTGTCCCACCGAACCGCGTACGTGTGCGCCATTGCCTTGCCGCCCAGCGTGTGGATTTCTGACGATGCGATTCGTTCGACCAGCGTCTCCTTGCGCTGGCGATATGCTATCAGATCCGCGACCGATAACTGTCTTAGACCGTGTTTCTCTGCAAAACGCGCAACCTGCGGGCCACGGGTCACTGTCCCGTCGTCATTGACCAGTTCGCAAATGACGCCGATCGGGGGCAGGTTCGCAAGCTTGCACAGATCGACCGCCGCTTCGGTGTGACCCGAGCGCATGAGGACCCCACCCTCGCGAGCGACAAGTGGAAAGATATGACCAGGCCTTACAAAATCGGACGGGCCAACATTGCGATTGGCCAGATTCCGAGCAGTCAGCGTTCGATCTTCAGCAGAGATTCCGGTAGTCGTGCCGTGCTTAAAATCAACCGAGACGGTGAACGCAGTTGTGTGCGCTGAGTCGTTCTCCGCAACCATTGCCGTAAGATTGAGGCGTTTGGCTTCCTCGCGCGGCATCGGTGTACAGACGATGCCCGACGTGTGACGTACAATGAACGCCATCTTTTCAGGTGTGCAGTGAACAGCTGCGACGATTAAGTCACCCTCGTTTTCACGTCCGTCGTCGTCAGTTACGACAACGATCTCGCCCTTCTCGAAAGCACGAATCGCCTCTACCGTTTTTTTCTGATCGTATGGCATAAAACCTCGGCACGACTTATTGGTGAGTTCAGACCAAAACTCTGGCAAACCCTTGCGCAGCGTCTCTCCTCCGATACGCTGCGACTAGGTGGAGTTATCGCCGGCGCGTTGATGTTCGCCCAATCAGGTTGGCCAGCCTTCCCAGACCTCTTCCGGTCAAGCCGACAGCTGCTCGAATGCGTCGAGCGTTCTGGCCGAGTATACAAGGGCGGCGCCTGCATTGAGGGCGATCGCGACGCCCAAAGCCTCGGCCAGTTCCTCGCGTGTCGCGCCATGCTTGATAGCGGCCTCAACGTGGCTGGCGATACAACCGTCGCAACGCGTCGTGACTGCGACTGCAAGTGCGATCATCTCGCGTGTTTTGCCGTCCAGATGTGCGGACTTTTCGCCTGAAGTGGCCAGCGCCGCATAGCCTTTCATAACTTCGGGGACCAAGCTGCGCAGGTCCCCGACTCGCTTCACGACGGCACCGCGATATTCTTTCCAGTTGAGCATCAATTCAGTTCTTTCTGTTGCTGTTGATGAACGCGTCACTGCGCATGCCGCCGCCGCGCGAGGGCATTCGCAGAGATCCCCTCGGATTTACCTGCACCAGATGTTGGGTATCACCGGGGATGAGTAGCCGCTGACGAAATCCTTACGAGACCCGTCATTGCCAAAAGCGTGACGACTGATACGGCCAATGTTTCCGCCATAGACATGGATGGAGACCGAAGCGCGCTCCTTCATGCCGTTCCAGACCTTATGGATGTCTCCGATCGTCGGCGACACCATGTCGATCGCACCGCTTTCGAGGTATTCCAATCCCCCTTGCGTGTGAAGTCCGCCATCGCCTTCGATATAGCGCTGAGAGATTTCGCAGCCTCGCAGCACACCCAGCAGGCCCCAGACTGTATGGTCGTGAATGGGAGTTTCGTGGCCCGGACCCCAGACGAAACTGACGATTGAAAATCGCTCCAGCGGGTCACAATGAAGCAGGTACTGCGTATACTTCTCCGGGTCCGCGCGGGCAAAATCGTCGGGCAGCCAGCAATCGTTTTGCAGGAGGTCCATCATGAGCGGCTGCGCTGCTGAGAGCATACATTCTTCGCGCGCATTCCTGTCAGCCAGTTCGGTGAGCGAGCGGACGAAATCCTTGAAGGGTTGTATGCTCAAGAGGCCAACCTCTTGGGCTTCTTAGCCTTCTGCAGGGCCTCCATAATCTCGGAAGTGTGCTCCCCGAGCGCCGGTGGTCCGCGCCGAATACGTGGGGACAGGCCGTCCAGGCGAACTGGACAGCCAAACGTATTGGTCGTGTCGCCACCCGGCAAGGTGATCCGCTCGACCCAACCCATTGCGGCCACCTGGGGATCGGCGAGTGCCGTAGCGAAATCGTTTATCGGTGCGCATGGGACGCCAGAGGCGCGGAAGGCATCCAGCCAGCTTTCGACGGAACGTGCTATGAAGACGTCTCCGAGAAGGGCGCTCAACGCTGCCTGGTTGGCTGCGCGCAGGGAATTCGTGCCGAAGCGGGCGTCGGCGAGAAGCTCGGGCAGCCCGACGACTTCGCATACCGATACCCATAATTTGTCATTGCCTGCCGCCATAACGAAAGATCCGTCCATTGCGCGGAATGCCTGATATGGCGCGTTTCGCGGGTGCGCCGCTCCGAGCTTTCGCGGGGAGACACCCGTGCCGAAATACTCCGATGTCTGGAGAGCAGAGATGCCAAGACTTGATCCGAGGAGAGACACATCGATGTACCTTCCAAGGCCTTCCTGCTCAGCCTGGCGCAACGCGCTCGCGATAGAAAAAGCGGCGTAGAGCCCGGTCGCGAAATCGCTCACGGGAACACCGCATTTCACGGTGCCGCCGTCGGGTTCTCCGGTGACGCTCATGATGCCGCTGATGGCCTGGATAGTGACGTCGAAACCGCCTTCATTCGAACGTGGCCCGATCTGCCCGAAGCCGGAGATCGAAGCGTAGATGACCGAGGGATTGAGGTGACGGATGTCGTCAAATCCGAGCCCAAGGCGCGCCATGACACCGGGGCGGTTGTTTTCGACAACGACATTGGCTTTGCGGCATAGCTGCAGCGCAACCTCTCTTTGCTCCGGCGCTTTGAGGTTCAGAGCAATCGAGCGCTTGTTGCGGTTGAGAGAGGCGAAATTCTCGCTGAAGCCGCTCGTCAACGGAGGCCATTGGCGCATTCCATCGCCACCGTCGACATTCTCGACCTTCACGACATCTGCGCCGAAGTCGGCCAGCAGCATTCCGCAGAACGGACCGGCGGCCACCTGACAGAATTCGACGACCTTCACGCCTTCAAGGGGAAGCGCTCGCTCCGACATTATCAATTTCCATGTTCTAATATGTAGACCGGTGTTCTATTATGTGAGAATAATCGTTTGGCGCTTGATTGTCCAGCGGACAGCTTTAAGCGCTGCATTGTTTATCAATGAGCGGACATTGTAAGAGGATGATTGATGAGCGAAAGACAAGGAATCGTGGTAGTTCGTGACGAGTGCCGCGCGAGCGTCACCCTATCTCGTCCCGAAAAAGGAAACGCGTTGAGTGCGAGCTTGATAGAAGAACTCGATCGCGCGATCAGAACTGCGGTTCAAGGCAAGTCGCGACTCTTGGTTATCGACGGCGCCGGAAAGCATTTCTGCACGGGCTTCGATCTGTCGGATATTGAAAGCGAGTCCGATGCCACGCTTCTGCTTCGATTTGTTCGTATCGAGGCGGTGCTTCAGATGGTTCATTCCTTGCCCATCGCCAGCATCGCAATTGGACGGGGACGCTGTTATGGCGCCGGCGCAGACCTGTTTGCGGCTTGTGAAACGCGGGTTGCTCTGCGGGGTGCGCAGTTTGCGTTTCCGGGATCGGGTTTCGGTCTGGTTCTGGGGACTGCGCGGTTGGCATCTCTCGTGGGCCGGGACGCGGCGCGCCGCCTCGCTCTATCCGGAAAGCCTATCGGCGCTGAAGAGGCGCTTGGGATCGGATTGGTGACGGCGATACTGGAAACCGAAGAGCAGATCGGCCAGCTTATCGCCGATGAAGCAGCGAAAGTCGCTCGGGTCGACGAAAGGACGGCGGCGATGCTGCGTTCGCAGATCTCCGTTGCTGACGATGACCGCGCACTCGCTGCTCTGGTCCGTTCCGCTGCACGTCCTGGATTAAAGGAGCGGGTCCGTGGCTATGTAGAACGCGTCGCGAGCGAGCGGCGCGCGGCAACTGCGTAATTGTATTGCAGCGCTTTCGGCTGTATCTGGAGTGAGAGAGATCGTCACCGAGAGCTTCGGAAGCGACAGATGAAGCGCGGATCGGTGAGGGGCCGGTAGATGGACAAGACATTGTTGAAGGGTCTGCGCGCTTTGGAGGTGATCGTCACTTCCGGAGAGGATAGCGGTGTTACGGCATTGGCTCATGAGTTGAGCCTGCCGAAAAGCAACGTGCATCGCATCCTCAAAACCCTCGAGGCTGCCGGATACCTTCGCCGCGACCCGGCCTTTGGCCGGTATGCGCCTTCACTTAAACTCTGGGAGCTCGGCCGGCGTGTAATGGACAAGTTCGACATCAAGGCCGGAGCGGAAGCAATTTTGGGGGAACTCGCTGCAAAGACCCGCGAGACGGTTCACCTTTCGGTTCTGCAAGGGCGCGAGGTGCTCTACATCGACAAGATCGACAGTCCGGAGCCGGTTCGTGCTTATACCACGGTCGGGGGAAGGGCGCCTTGCTACGCGGTGGCAACTGGCAAAGCGCTCATCGCCTACCTGCCGGCCGCGGAGATTGAGGCCATTTGCGACGATCTCAAGGCATTCACGCCGAACACACATGCATCGCGCACCAGCCTGCTTGCAGAACTCGAAAAGGTCCGAGCTCAGGGTTACGCTATTAACCAGGGAGAATGGCGCGAGTCCGTCTGCGGAGTCGCGGCTCCAATCCGGATTCTAGGAAAAGTCGAGGCGGCAATAGGTGTCTCGGGGCCTGCGAGCCGGATGAAGTCGCGCACAATGAAAGCGTACGCACAGGAGGTCATGGGTGCGGCGCGCCGTATCTCCGAGCGTTTGGACGGGCTGTGAATTTCGGTTGAAGAGGTCAGCGTCAGCGGGGCCAGTCCAACTGTCAGCTGAGAATTCTCACCTGCTCAATTTCATCGAGTCGCAAGAAAGCTGACGCGAGACGAAATCGAAATTGTCCTGCCCCCCAATACAGTTCCCCTTCGTAGCGAGACGACGCCGACTATTCTAGCTTTGGCTGTGTCAGTTGTCAGGCGGTTTGAACGTCATGGGCTCCCTTGCGAGCGACGCACGGCGCCGTCGAACCCGTTGCCGGCAAAGCTTGCGGCAGACCTCCGCATGACCGATAGCAACCTTTCGCACTCACCTCTTCGCGACGGATCCGCGGTCACACGACTATGATCCATCTGCATCGAGCGACAATGTTGCAATTGTTCGTGCCCAGGTCGACGCCAAGAACCATGTGCTCATGCTTCGCGCCTTGTCCTCAGCGGTAGCTCAGAGCCAAGCCACAGGGCGCCCAAAAAGCGGCATGACTACCAAGGTCCTCGCACTCACCCGAGGCACTCGGCAATCTTGTGCAATTCGAACTGTTGCGTGGCCGTTGCTCCAACACCCTCGGGGGTGAAGCCGCTGCTTCAAGGCGTCGAATTTGGCGGACTGATTGCCGGCAACGGGTAACATCCGGGGAGGATGGGCTGAGTTTGGCCTATCCCACCTCGGTCAGTTGCGTGGCTGTAAACTCGGCGATTGTTCGAGATATTTCTCACGCCGCGGAGCGCCTCATCCAACGCCTCTTCCCAGCCGTTCGTGATCTTTCGCCCGAATGTCTTAATCGTGTTCTCCTGTGCCGAACTTCTAAGGAATCTCAATGTGGCAGGATCATTCAACGAACGCTCCAGCGCAGAAAGCTCAAGAAGGATCTGCTGAATATTAATGTGATCAGCCAAAGTGAGTCTCCATGAATGCTGACTGGGCGCATCATAGCGCGAATTGTGTTTTCGTCATGCATCCCGGTCATTTACGCCGGGCGGACGACAGCCTTACGGTAGCTTCGTAAATAGGCGCAGAAATCAACCATGACGCCGGCTGATCGTCCGAATTTCTCCAGGCATAGCTGCTCCCCCTGGATTGAAATTGTCCCCTGGAACGAGATCAACGGAAAGCTCTTGATGGTCAACGCCAGGTAGCCGCTAATCAGCACGCCGCCGTCCCAGCTCGGACGTCAACGGTCAACCCGGCTTCATTCGACCCGGTCGGCGCCGCGGAGCACCAGCCTTGCTGCGCAGCCAGACATGATTGGCATTCATGTCACGGAGATTCTTTCCCGTCTACCGAAATTCTGCAGAAATGACAGCATGGCCACTCGTTCCTTCAACGATCAGGTGGATATCGCCTTGCGAGTGCCGACTGTACATCCTGAACTGTCTGTATCGGGCTGGTTCGCCACGATGGGACCGGTTGAGCCCGCAAATACGCTTACGAAAGACGTTTCGTGCGATCATTTGGTCATCGGAGGCGGTTGGATGGGGCTGCATTGTGCTCGCCGTCTGGCCGAACTGGATCCCGACTCTTCCGTCGTACTCGTCGATGCCGGCAGGATCGGAAACAATGCCGCGGGCAGATGCGCCGGCTTCGCCATCGACCTCGCCCACAATCCGCGCAACAAGCACTTTGCCGAAGACATCAGAGGCAACAATGAAGAGTACGAGATCAACCAGGAAGGTCTGGCTTATATCAGGAGGTCAGTCGAGGAACTGGGTGTAAAGTGCGACTGGAGTCCTGAAGGCAAGTACCACAGCGCCGCAACGGCCCATGGCGAAGCGAACCTAAGAATGTTCGCGCAAGCCCTTGATAACCTTGGCCAGACTTATTTTTGGGTGGATAAGCAAGAGATTCAATCTATTACCGGCTCTCTGCATTACATCAAGGCGCTATTTGCGCCAGGGACCGTCCTGCTGCAACCTGCAAAATATATGTATGGCGCGGCCCGAGCGCTTCCGGGCAACTGCTCGATTTACGAGAATACGCCTATCACGGACGTCGAGTACAGCAACAATCCCGATAACTCGAATTCGCGCCACGTCTGCCAGACCCCGGGCGGCGCCATCAGGGCCAGCAAGATATATCTTTGCAACACTGGCTATATGACGAAATTCGGCTTCTTCGATGAAACCGCAATTCCGCTCTACACTTTCGCAAGCCTCACCCGACCGTTGACGGAGAAGGAATCGACCATATTGGGTGCCAGGCGGACTTTCGGCGTCATCCCCGCCGACAGCTTCGGCACCACGCTCCGGCGCACGGTCGACAATCGGCTCTTTCTGAGAAACGTCTACAGCTATGCGCGAGACTTCAAGGCCTCGCGCGCTGACCTCGAGTGGGCCAAACGCACGCACCAGATCGCCTTCGAACGTCGTTATCCCGAACTGGCGCCGATCGGGTACGAGCACAGCTGGGGAGGAATGATGACGCTGGCCCAGAACAACGGCATGATCTTCGGCGAACTGGCCACCAATGTCTATGGCACCGGCTTCTGCAATGGCACGGGCGTGTCGCGCGGAGCGGCCTTCGGTAAGGCGCTGGCAGAGTTCGCGCTTGGAATGAGCTCCCGCACCATCGACATACTGAGGGCTCGCCCGGCTCCGAATAGGGGCTACCCGAAGCTGGTCACGGAAATCGGGGTTCGAATGACCACGGCATATCGTCTCAAAAAGGCAGGACTGGAAGTATAGGGGAAACAAAAGATGGCGAACCTTGCCGGCATCAATCTTGCTATGCAGACTCCTTTCAACGAGGCAGGATTCGTAGACTACGAGACTTGGGAACGCCTGATCGACCAATATGTCGAAGCGGGCGTTCAGGGTCTGGTTTTAGGATCCGGCACCGGACAACACCCCTACCTGACCGAAGAGGAGTGCGATGAACTCTATCGTATTGGTATCCGCCAGATCGCCGGCCGCTGCAATGTCATATGTCAAAGCTCGGCCCTCAATTTTGATGAAGTCATCCGCCGTTCGAAGAGGGCTGAGACGTTCGGCGCGAACGCGCTCATGATACTGCCGCCGTATTTGGAGGGACCCTCCGATGATAACGGTCTCCTTGAATTCTACCGGGGAATCGACGATCAAGTTGGAGTCGACATCATCGGCTACAACATCCCGCAAGCGACGGGCATCAGCGTTTCGCCTGATCTCTATCTTCGGCTCAACGGCCTCAGAAACTTCAACTACATCAAAGACAGCGCCGGTGACCTCACCACACATCAACGCTACCTTCAGGCCGGCGGAAAGGTCCTCAACGGCTGCGACACGACAACCGTCTACGCGCTGATGGCGGGAGCCGTCGGCGCAATATGGGGAGGGGCCAACTTTGCCCCTCTCGAGTCCGTCGCACTTTATGGACATATCGCCGAAGGCCGATATGCGGACGCGTTAGCATCGTGGAAGCGCATGCTTCCGGCCATGCTGCACATTTGGACCCACGACTATGTCCCGTGTGTCATTGCCGCCGCGCACCATCGAGGTTTCGGCACCGGCAATGTTAGGAAGCCGTTGCGGCCAATCGATCAAACCATGAAAGGCGAGCTGCTTGCCGCACTCGCCGCCTTGCTGGAGGGCGGCAAGTGAAACGCGTCCGGTTAGGCGCCTTGCGAAGTGGTGAGATGATGACCGAGAACCTCATAATTGAAAAACGCCGCGGGCGCGCAAGCCGTAAGGCAGCCCGCGAGAATGCAGTCGCGCCGCGTTTGTCAACGATACGCTATGGACTGCGACCCGTGGAACTGGTGAGCGCCGATCAGCTGGAGCACATCCATCAGGCCTCGCTAACTGTTTTGAGGGAAATTGGCATCGATTTTCGCGACGAGCTCGCACTTGCGCAGTGGAAGGAGGCGGGCGCTGACGTTCGCGGCCAGCGCGTACACATCGACGGCGAACTGATCGAGTCCCTTCTGGCGAAAGCGCCTTCCCGTTTCGAGATGACAGGCCGCGGAGACAATACCCGGTTCGAGATCGGAGTGGACACCCTGACGTTCTGTCCGATGCAGGGCGCCCCCAACATCCGCGATCTCGATGGGACTCGGCGTTTTTCAACGATTGCCGACCTACGGAAAATCAACAAGCTCATCCAGATGAGCCCAGGCTTTCACATGGGCACCGGTTTTGCTTGCGAGCCCACAGATATCCCGGTGCCGTGGCGGCACCTGCACATCTCCCACAGCAATTTTGTCGAGATCGATCTGGCCACCAACGGCCTGACCACCGGGCAGGGACGAGCCGAAGACTGCATGGCCATGGCTCGCATCGTCTACGGTCAGGACTTTATGGACGAAAATGCCGTATTGTGGGGTCAGGTCTCCGGAAACTCGCCCCTGGTTTGGGACGCCACCATGCTTGAGGGCCTACGGGTCTTCGCGCTGGCCAACCAGGTGGTGTTGATTTCACCATTTGTCCTTGGGGCGGCGAATACACCCGCCGACGTGATATCCACCGTTGTGCAACTGAATGCCGAGGCCGTTGCAGGCGTAGCCTACACCCAACTCGTCGCGCCCGGCACCAAAACGATTTATGGACAGTATTCAGTTTCGGTGTCGATGAAGTCAGGCGCCCCGATGTCAGGGATGCCCGAAGTCAGCCAGCTGAATGCCATCGTCGGCCAACTTGCTCGCAGGTACAACATTCCATGGCGAACCACGGCGTCGCAATCGTCCGCGAAGACATTTGATGCTCAGTCCGGTTATGAATCCGCCACCTCCTACATGGCTGCCGTCACCGCGAACGCCAACCTGCTCTTGCATGCCGGGGGTTGGGACGAGGCTGGCATGGTTCATTGCCTGGCCAAGCTGGTGACCGATGGCGAGCAGAACCTGCTCATGGCCAAATACGCTGCGGGCGTAAACTTCGACCGGCTCGAGGAGGGGATGGAGGCCATGCGTCGCGTTGGCCCGGGCGGGCACTACCTGGGTGACGCGTTCACACTGAAATATTTCCAGGACGCATTTATCGCGCCCGAGATCCTGAACTACGAGGCCTACGAGCAATGGGTTGCCAATGGCCGCAAAGATCTTCCAGTTCGGGCGGCAGAGAAGGCGGAGTCGCTCCTGAGGCAGTACGAACCGCCGCCGCTCGATATTGCGAAGCGGGAAGCTCTTGATGACTTTGTCAGAAGAAGAGAACCGGAGATTTCGCCAAATCTCGCATAGCCCGGAGCAAAAGACGCTCTCGAGGTCTTAAGTTCTGCAGAGGGTTTATTTTCGCCGGGCAGCGTGGGGTCGGTGCCATATGTCAATAAGCCACGCCTAATAAGAGGAGAACACATGAGACGCCTAATATGTCCCGCTGCCATCCTTGGGACTCTGCTAGGTGGCAGTGCAGCTCACGCGGCTTGCGGAGACGTTACGCTGGCAGTTTTCAGCTGGCAGTCCGCCGAGGCCATGTCCTATGTCGACCAGTTCATCCTCAACAACGGCTATGGTTGCAGTGCAACCACCGTTGCAGGCGATACTGTGCCAACCATCACGGCAATGATCGAGAAGGGCCAACCTGACATTTCCCCGGAATCAACGCCCAGCCTGCTCGGGGACGTCTACAAGAAAGGCGCTGAAGAGAAACGCATCAGCCAAATTGGAACGGCGATCAGCGACGGCCAGAATTCTGGCTGGTACATTCCCAAGTACGTTGCGGACGCTCATCCCGATATCAAAACTGTGGATGACGCCTTGAAGCATCCAGACCTCTTTCCGGCTCCGGAGGATCCGTCCAAAGGCGGGATTCTCCAGGGCCCACAGGGTTGGGGCGATACAGTCGTGACGTCGCAACTTTTCAAGGCCTTTGAGGCCGAGAAGAAGGGCTTTGAACTGGTCCCGACCGGGTCGGCAGCAGCTCTCGACGGCGCGATCGCCAAAGCGTACGAGCAGAAGCAGGGCTTCATCGCTTCCTACTGGGCTCCGACTTCACTTCTGGTGAAGTACCCGATGGTCCGTCTAGAAGGCCCCGCGCACGACGACGCCGAGTGGACACACTGCACCACGAAGCAGGACTGCCCGGATCCTAAGCCGAATTATTGGAAGCCAGCCGAAATGGTGACCTTGGCCAGCAGCAAATACCTGCAGCGTGGCGGTGTGGACCAGGTAATGGAGTATTTCGGCAAGCGCAGCTGGACGCAGGCTGAAGTCGGCAAGGTGATGCTGTGGATGACCGAGAACCAGGCCAGCGGAGCCGACGGCGCCAAGTGGTTCATTCAGAACATGCCGGAAGTCTGGACCAAGTGGGTCTCCGCTGACGTTGCCGAAAAGGTCAAGGCCGCGCTCTAAGTTCTGCCGACTTGCAAGTGCGGGTTTCGAGAGGTTTGCTCGAGGCCCGCACCTGCGTACCCCAACGATATCCACATATCGTACATGTAAGCTCTCGACCTTGGGAGAGCAACGTTTGGTCTCCGCGCACCAAGTCGCTGGCAAATTCTCAGTGCGTCATGACCGCGCCGTCGATAGGGCACTCACGATAGGGCACCGCGATATGGATTGGCTATTCAAATTTCCTCAATTGGAGCCTGAATTCCTGTTGGTCATCAAACGGGCAATCGACGGTTCTCTTAGGAACCTCACGCGCGTCTACGGTGACTCGATCGAGAATTTCTTTTATCCGCTGCAGCGTGTCCTGATCTTCCTCGAGGATGTAGTTTCGCGTGCACCCTGGCCGCTCGTTGTCCTTGCACTGGCCTTGATCGCTTGGATAGCGGCACGTAAATGGAGTGTGGTTGCTGGCGTCGTGGGAACGCTGATCGCGATAGGCCTTCTTGGCTTGTGGCAGGACGCGATGAAGACAATTTCGCTCGTGTTCGCCGCGACGGTCTTCTCCATCGCCATAGGCATGCCGCTAGGCATACTGATGAACCGCTTCAAGCATGTGGGCGGGGTCGTGCAGACGGTGCTTGACGTCATGCAGACCATGCCGCCCTTCGTCTATCTTATTCCGGTCGTGATGCTCCTGGGCATCGGGCGCGTGCCTGGATTCATCGCGGTGGTGATCTATGCGATCCCGCCGATCATCCGCCTCACCGATCTCGGCATTCGTCTGGTCGACAAGGAGGTATTGGAAGCAGCCGATGCCTATGGCTGTTCGCGAGGGCAGAAGCTCTGGAAGGTGCAGTTGCCGCTTGCCATGCCGACGATCATGGCCGGCATCAATCAGACGATCATGATGGCGCTTGGCATGGTTGTCATCGCTTCGATGATTGGAGTGCAGGGACTCGGCCTGAACGTCCTGCAAGCCATCGCCAACCAGTACTTCACGCAAGGTATACTCAATGGTTTTGCCATCGTCGGCATCGCAATTATTTTCGACCGCATCAGCCAGGCCTATGGGCACAGGCTGCAAAGACATCAAGGTGCAGCGCATGAATAGAAACGACGCGTCGATTGAGATTCGTGACCTGTACAAGATATTTGGCAGATCTCCGGAGCGATACATCGAATCTGTGAGGGAAGGACTTTCGAAGGCCGACCTCGCAAGAGCGAACGGGCATATTTTAGGGCTGAACAACATCAACATTTCCATGTCCGCTGGGAAAATCCAGGTCGTCATGGGGCTGTCCGGTTCCGGCAAATCCACGCTGATCCGCCATATTAACCGCCTGATCGAGCCGACTTCCGGCTCGATCATCATTGACGGGCGCAACATTATCGAGATGTCCGAGCTGGAACTGCGCGAATTCCGCCGAAACAAGACGGCGATGGTGTTCCAGCGATTTGGCCTCCTGCCGCATAGGACGGTCATCGACAACGTGACATTCGGGCTGGAGGTCAGAGGAGTCGAGGCAGCGAAGTGCCGCCAAATCGGCATGCGCTGGGTTGACCGCGTAGGCCTCCTTGGGTTCGAGACGCGCTATCCTCACGAATTGTCGGGTGGCATGCAGCAACGGGTAGGGCTCGCGCGAGCACTCAGCAACGACGCGTCGATCCTCCTTATGGACGAGGCATATTCGGCTCTCGACCCACTGATCAGGACAGATATGCAGACGATGCTGCTGGAACTGCAGTCGGAGCTCAAGAAGACTATCGTCTTCATAACCCACGATCTGGACGAGGCGCTCAGACTGGGAGATCGCATCGTCATCTTGCGGGATGGGTCGATTGTCCAGCAGGGCGACAGTCAGAATATCCTCTTGAACCCCGCAGACGACTACATCGCGAGGTTCGTCAAGGACGTCAATCGTGGGCGTTTCATACGAGTTGATGCTGTCATGGATCCCGCAACCCGATTCGAGAGCGGGTCGCTGCCTCAGTTGAAGTCAGGCTCGACGCTTGAGGTGGTCGCAAAGGCGCTTACTGATTCGTGTTACGACATGGGCGTCGTCACGAGCGAAAACGGTCAGCCTCTCGGAGTAGTTTCACTGCGACAGATTACGGCGGCGCTGTCGGCGTCTGCGGAAGAGAGATCTGCCGCTGAAGCTAGGCAACGGGGCGATAAACGGACCACAGATCGATGTCGCCAAAGCTCAAGCACCGCTTCAGGAGCCATGGAGAAGCTTCTATAAAAATCGTCGTCGGTCAGAGCGATCGGCGTCATCGGCAAAACGGCGTCGCCAAAGTAAATGCGTCTCACGGCAACGTTCGCCTCAGTCGATTCGGCGGCGACTTCCGCTGCCTGGGTTGCAACTGTCCAACAGCCAATCGCTGCGGAGGTCGAAGAGGTTCATGTAATAGTGCGAGCACGTCGAGGGCGACGGCGCGGAATTCTTCGAAGCCATCGAAAAGATGGGCTGGAGGGCATGGTCTGGCAGGGGCGGGAAAGCCCGTACAAGAATGGCAAGCTCGGCGACTGGGTAAATAAAAGTGCTGGGGAAAATGGAGGAGTCCGAACTCCCTCCGTCGCAAGCTGGGAAGGTCGATGTTGCTTTTGTTGCACTCAATGGACGGGTGGTGGCGGGACTCGCTGATAGAGGCGGGTAAGCTCAGGTTTGTCCAAGCGGGACCGGGTTGGTTTTCTGCCTCGCATGGAACAGCAAGAAAGAGTTCTCGAATTTCGCGGCAACCCTGAAAGCCTGGCTCATCGGCTCGATCTTCCGTGCCTCTTCCTCTCAGAGAGGCGTGAGAAAAGCGCAGCGATCCTGCAAACGCCTGGCCGGAAACTCAAGCCCTCATGAGCTTTTTGCGCGATACCGAGAGTGCTTCGAGTGATAGGAACAATCCACGGCATCTTCCATTACAGGAAGATTTCGTTGGGTGTTACCCAGCCGATCCAGATTTAGCCCACCCAACATTTTCAACAGCAACAGCGGGATGATCATGTCGGATGAAGAGATCGTTCTTTCCGAGCTGTCCGACGAGGAGCTTGTGCAGCAGATGCACGACGACCTCTATGACGGTCTGAAGGAAGAAATCGAGACAGGTACCAACATCCTTCTGGAGCGCGGCTGGCAGCCTTATACCGTGCTGACCGAAGCGCTCGTCGAAGGCATGCGAATCGTCGGCGAAGATTTCCGCGATGGTATTCTCTTCGTGCCGGAAGTGCTGCTGTCGGCCAACGCCATGAAGGCCGGCATGGCCATCCTGCGTCCGCTCCTCGCCGCCACCGGCGCGCCGAAGCAGGGCAAGATGGTCATCGGCACCGTCAAGGGCGACATTCATGACATCGGCAAGAATCTCGTCGGCATGATGATGGAAGGCGCCGGCTTCGAAATCATCGACCTCGGCATCAACAATGCGGTCGAGAAATATCTGGACGCCATCGAGCAGCACCAGCCCGACATCATCGGCATGTCGGCGCTGCTCACCACCACCATGCCCTATATGAAGGTCGTCATCGACACGATGAAGGAAAAGGGCATCCGCGACGATTATGTCGTGCTGGTTGGCGGCGCGCCACTCAACGAGGAATTCGGCAAGGCCGTCGGCGCCGACGCTTATTGCCGGGACGCCGCTGTGGCGGTCGAGACCGCCAAGGATTTCATGAAGCGCAGACACAATACGCGCAGCTGAGGACGATCGTGTGCGCTTCTGCGCCCGACCCGGATTAAAAACCGCCTTAGAGGAATTGACCTTATGAATGCGCCATTCTCAACTGCGGCCCGCTCGCGCACCGTTGAGTGGGATCTGAGGGGCCAGGAAGTTCGTGCCCATGACGATGTTTTTCGACTTGTCATTTTGGCGCTTCCCGGATTTTCGCAGCTTAGCCTTGCATCCTTTGTGGACCCACTTCGCCTTGCGAATTCCGTTTCCGGGCGCCCCTTCTTTCAATGGACGGTTGCGAGCTTAGACGGCGAGCCGGTCGTGTCCGCTAGCGGCCTTGGCTTGATCGTCAGTGGAGATTTCATCCGGGTCGGCCAAAGCGTTCAGGCTGGCAAAAGCCCCAACATGGTGATCGTCTGCGCTGGTGAGCGGGTTGAGCGACAGACGTCAGCCAGCTTGGTTAGTGTTCTTCGCATTTGCAGGCGGCAGGCGGTGCCGATCGCAGCATTGGGCACTGCAACCTGGCTACTGGCGGAAAGCGGAATGCTGGAAAATGCCACGTGCACAATCCATTGGGACAAGCGGGCTGCCCTTGCTGAAACCTTTGCCAGCCTTCGCGTAACCGATAAATTATTCGTCAGAGATTCTCATCTCGTAACTTGCGCGGGCGAGTTCGCCTCGTTCGACCTAGTTATGCAGTTGATCACTGAGCATCTTGGCAAAGAAACGGCGCTGGCTGTTTGCCGACATACCACCGCCGGGCACTGGCGCTCTGCGTCCGATCGGCAAGTCGACGCAGACGAAGCACGCCTCTGTAAACCTCTTGCCGAGGTCATCGACATCATGGAGGACCATATCGAAGACCCACTTCCCCTTCGTGACATTGCAAAGTGCGTCGGGCGATCACCGCGACAGATCGAGCGGCTGTTCGCGCGATCTCTTTCGTCATCTCCGATGCGGTATTATCTCCAACTGAGGCTTGTCCGCGCCAAGCAGCTAATTGAACAAACAGAATTGCCTGTCGTTGAGATCGCAATAGCTTGCGGCTTCGCGTCTGCATCGCATTTTTCGAAATGCTTCCGCCAGGCCTTCGGAGCAAATCCAACGGCGTATCGTAGCTGAACCCATCGCCGGCAGCACGGACGTTAGATGATCTCTACCAGCTTTAGCACGCCAGAGGCCCAGTCGTCCCGTTCTGGCCATTGCGAACGGTTCGTCTCCCGGACGAGAAGTTTCCGCCGCACCGACTGTGCATGCGATTTTAAGCTCGCGTAGATCTAGAATAGCAGAGCGATGGCAGAGAATCTCTGATCGCACAGCTACGCAGCGGGCGCGGTAGTCACCGTCTTCGTCTCGCAGTGTTATGTATGGATAACGTATTCCACAAATTCATCGAACAGCTGACAGAAAGCGTCGACGCGACCGATCTGCGCGACGCCTTGGCCGAGACTGCGTCTTCGCTCGACGTGCCATTATTCGCTTACATCTTTCCCTGGCCCCGGCCGCGCCGCGCTACGGACCTGATCTCCACTTACCCCCCGCCTTGGACATCCCATTATCTCCATAACCGCTATGAAGAAGTGGACCCGGTGATCCAACAGGCGCGTCACTACAAGGAGACGTTCCACTGGGGTACGGACGGCAGCGACGTCAAGCTGTCGGCGGCTGGGCAAAAATTGATGGATGAGGCCGTCCAGTTCGGCATTCGCCACGGTTTCACGATCCCGATACATGTTCACAAGGACCTCTTGCTGCGGCCATATACCGGTTGAAAAGGAGGACCCATGGCAAACCTGAAATAGGGAAAGCTTCCCGATCGGACACCTTCGAAGATCACGATCACCGTTAGCGCTGACCTAAACCAGGCCCTGAGCGAATATGCGGCGCTTTATCGTCAGACCTATGGTGAGTCTGAGACCGTGGCTGAGCTCATTCCATTCATGCTGGCCGAATTCTTGGAGGGCGACCGAGCGTTTACCAAGGCCAGAAAGGAAGGTTTGCCGGCCGCCGGCGCTTCGGAAAAACAGCAACGGCAATCAGCAGATAATGCGTAGCGCGGGATATGCCGAGGAGGGCAGCCCACGCTGCCTTCAGCCCCTGCGATCGGTCCGTCAGAATATAGGTTAGGCTTTCGCCTTACGCTTCGAAGCGGGCTTCTTGACCGGAGCGGCCTTCCTTCCCAAGCCCAACGATTTCGCAAGCGCTGATCGGGCGGCCGAATAGTTTGGGGCAACCATGGGATAGTCCTTCGCCAGGCCCCACTTCGCCCGGTATTCGTCGGGCGTCATCCCGTGCCGGGTCGCCAGATGGCGCTTCAGCGACTTGTATTTCTGTCCGTCTTCAAGGCTGATGATGTAATCCGGGAACACGGACCTTTTGGGATTTACTGCCGGCTTCTGGGCCGGTGCTTCTACCTGAGCTGCCTGGCCGATATTAGACAATGCCGAATTCACACCGGCAATCAGATCGGGCAAGCCAGACACTGGAACTGCATTCTTCTGGACATAGGCGGAAACGATATCCGCAGTAAGCTCGATGAGATTGTTTGCTTCTTCAGACACCGTAATGCTCCTAATTTGAAAACTAATACGCTCATATCGTCCAATCCCGAGATGTGCAACCAACGCGTCACGAATTGCAGTGCAGTTCCGACGGTGGGGAAGGATTCGAGAACCGAGCCGGCGATCCAGTCATTTGGCAAGTTGCGGGTTGCCGTATGCGTTAAAAACCACGAGCCAATAAAGAAAGGGCTTCAGGCGATTCGCTGTGACCCGTATAGTACGGCAGGCGAGGGAAAAATGCAGATTACGAATTGCGGCAGGGGCGTTCACAAGCGCGAAATAAAAGGCATCGACCGGTTCAAGAAAGACCTTCCACCACAATGGTATGGCTTTACCAACCTCGATGTGGTGCTGGGTGCAGGAAAGTCTCGCGAGGTCGACCTGATCGTGGTTGCCGATCATCGAATTTTCCTAGTGGACATCAAGGATTGGCACGGTCGTATTGAAGCACGCGACGGCCGATGGTTTCAGACGGCGTGGGCAGAGACTCCTCTCCTGTCGCGAAGATCAATGACATCGTCCGTGACGTCTGGAAGCTCCTCACGGATACGCTCAAGAAGCATCCGTCTACTAAGGGCGTGCCGGCTCCCAACGTTCAAGGTCTGGTCGTTCTAACCGGTTCAGCCGATCGCTCCGGCATCGAAGGCAGCGAACGTGCCAAGGTCCTGAGTGCGGATGAGTTCATTGCCTCGTTTCTAGTCCTCAAAAGCAGAGGGAAACGTTCGGAAACGTTGCGCGTGAAATCGTAGATGGACCGCTTACCGAAGCGTTCTGGAAAGAACGATTGAGCCGGTTCTTCGGAGCGAACCCCACGACCTTTCGGCCGGGCAGCCGTCGGTTCCAGCGCTACCTAGCAGACGACACCGTCAAGTTCCGCCATCCCCACGATATTTACAGAGAGTACGATGCCAAGGAGGAAGGAAATCAGAACAATCTGGGCACCCTTCGCCTCTGGGATTTTACTAAATGTAGTGACGGACGGTTTCAGACCGAAGAAGGCCGGCTTGAGATCGGATTTCCTCCTCTATTTTGTTTATAAACGTATTTTTTCTGGTTCCATAAGATAGATTATGCGACTTTCATCTATTGCCGCAAAATAGAAATGTCTTGATTCCGCAAAGTAGGAATGTCGCCCTGCTCGTTGGTGAGCGAGGGAGACGGCGGGTTGGGACTGATTTTAATGAGTGAGCGCGAGCTGCAACGCATCCAGGTGCTGTCGAAGGTTTTGGAGCGGCGCATGACGGTTGTCTCTGCGGCGCATGTGCTGGATATGACGACCCGCCAGGTCCAGCGTCTGCTGAAGGCGTTCAGAGCCGAAGGCGCCGCAGCACTTCGGCACAAGGCTCGCCTTGGCGGCCGAGAAGTTGGCGGCGAACCACGGCCTGGTCGTGTCCCGAGAGACGTTGCGCAAATGGATGGCGGAAGCTGGAATCTGGCTGTCCCGAAAGCAGCGCAGGACGTTCCATCAGCCCAGATTACGTCGGGAGTCGTATGGCGAGCTGGTGCAGATCGACGGCAGCGATCACCGTTGGTTCGAGGAGCGGGGCGATCCATGCACCCTGCTCGTCTTCATCGACGATGCCACGAGCAAGCTCCAGCAGCTTCGCTTTGTGAAGTCGGAGAGCACCTTCAGCTACTTCGAGACGCTCGAGCTCTATCTGAAGGCACACGGTTGCCCAGTCGCATTCTATTCCGACAAGCATACGGTGTTCCGTGTCGCCAAGACGGATGCCAAGGCAGGTCGCGGCATGACCCAGTTTGGTCGCGCCTTGTCGGAACTCAACATCGAGATCCTGTGCGCCAATTCCAGTCAGGCCAAGGGCCGGGTCGAACGGGTCAATCGGACGCTGCAGGACCGGCTCGTGAAGGAATTGCGCCTCGCTGGCATATCGGACATCGAGGCGGCCAACGCGTTCTTGCCGATATTCATGGCTGACTTTAACGAAAGGTTCGCCAAGGTCCCTGCCCGACCGGACAATCTGCATCGCGCCTTGAACATGCCGACGGATCGGCTGCGTGACGTGCTGTGCAAGCGTGAGCAGCGTTATGTCGGCCAGCAATTGTCGTTCTCCTACGAACGCAGGCAAATCATGCTTGAGAAGAACGAGCTTTCGTGCGGGCTGGTCGGCAAATACGTCGATATCTACGAGTTCGCCGACGGTCGGCTGGACGTTCGATGGAGAGCGTGTTCCTTGCCTTACACCGTCTTCGATAAGGAGCAGCGCGTCACGCACACGGCGGTCACCGAGAATAAACGCCTCGGCGAAGTGCTGACCTGGATCAAGTCTCAGCAGGACGAGGCGCGGCCTCCGCCGAAGATCAAGACCAACAGTGAGCAGACCGCCTACAGGAAGCGCGGGACGAAGGCGGGAAGAAGGACTGATTTCACGAAGGATCCAGCGGTGATTGCGCGGCGAGAACAGGCCTTGGCTGGGTTGGCTGCTGCCGAATGAAGTCGGCACTCAAAGCTAAAGCCAGGGAGCCAGGCTGGAACGCCCCCGATCGGGCTGCGCAACCCGGACCAGCTTACGCCCGATCGGGCGCTCTGGTCCGTGCCAAGAAGCGCGTCACTGTCGCATTTCTAACTTGCTGCACCCTGCCCTTTGGAACGGCCAATGCGACATTTCTACTTTGCAGAGCCGGCGACATTTCTACATCGCCGCCACATCATCTGTCGCCGCAAAGTTAAAATGTCCGGATCTGGCAAACTAGGAATGTCGCTCCTGACTTGCCCATCTGCCCGCGAACGCGAGTTGCACCGCATTCGAGGTCCTGTCGTACGTCATTGAGCGGAGAATGAGGACCGTTGCAGCGGTAAACCTGCTCGGCGCCATTCGACGGACTCTCCGGAAGCCGTTATATTGGCGGAGACGCTCCCTTGTAGCAACGTTCGAATGGCGTAGAAGGTGACGAGGTTCGTTGCCTCGACCCGGAACTGCAGGCCCTCATCTGTCGGTCTCAGGGTTGCGCGGCCATCGTCGAACTCGAGCAGAGTATCGGCACCCATGGCTCCGATATGCTGGCAATAGTCGCGGGATCGCGCGCAGACCTTCTCTCGGACCCTGTCTGCATCCGGGATCGGCAAGAATGCTTCCGCGGCGTACTTGTACATCTAAACCTCCTGACCTGGCCCCTGCCCGGAGATGACGTCGAGATGGCCGGCTCAGATTGCTAGCCGCGGAAATGCCTTCGGTACGAACCTGAGATTCAGGGCGATCCCGGGCGACCGCAAGCCGCGGGTTCTAGTGACACGACGCGATTGAAGGGACCTTTCGGAGTCTTGGAGAAATAACCGCGAATTGGCGGGAACGGGTGGAACGCCTAATCATGTGCCTCGCCCATCCCGGGAGCCAATGTCAGTGTCCCAGCCGATTGCGCCTCGCCCGACGCCGAGGCCTGTTGAATGTCGATCTGCACCGCGGCCAACTGCATGTTGGCGGCCTCGATGAACGGCCCGAGCAGTCGGTAGCGAAAGCTAGCGGCATCGAACCGCGACAGCCAATCAGGCTCGATCACACTGGTTAGGCTAGCAATGCCGAGGAGCTTGCACGCCCCGGGAACGGAGCCGATCAGTTGCCGGAAGAGCCTCCCTCCGCGACGATCCTTTCTTATGAAAAACCGCGACCATTCGTGTATCTCACGGCCACAGGGTACCGGCCCCTCGACGAGGTGCGAATAGCGATCCTGGAGAAGATGGGGCGTGCTCGTCGGCAAAAACCTATATCCACCGACAACATGACCATCGTCGATGGCGAGCACGTAAACCGTTTGCGGCGTATCATAGGCGTCGACCTCACGCCCGTCGGGTCGGGCAAGAGCGGTCCAGCCACGTTCGCCGACAAAAATCTCGTGACGCAACCTGTAATGTTCCTCCAGGAGATCCTGGTGGCGAGGGTCGGCGCTCCCTGTGATGAGGCGAATCATGACTGCAGCCACTCCTGTTCGGAGCGACATTCTTCGGGCACGCCCGCACCGGCTATGGCCAGCTTTGGCCATTGACGCCGAACTTCGGTTTAGCCGGCAATCTCCATTGCGGTCAAAGCTTTGGCGACCGCCTGCGCACGCGTGACAGAACCCGTCTTCCGCATCGCGCCGGCGATGTGCTTGTTCACCGTCGAGTCTGATATGCCGAGGATCCTGGAGATCTCCCAGGCCGTCTTGCCGTCGGCCACCCAGGTCAACACTTCGCGTTCGCGCGCTGAGAGCGTCAGACCTTTGGGGCGCCCGTGGTCGACCAGCAGCTGAAGCCTGCTCGCGAAGGTAAGAGAAAGAATGTTGACGGGTTCGAGGGCCGCCTTTTCGGTTATCGGCGCCTCCCCTGCCAGAGATATGCAGCCGGCCACAGCGTTGCGAACGGGAATGGGCACACACACGCCGTCCTTCAGGCCGGCATCGGCCGCTTCCATCATGATGCGATCGCCGGCAGAGCCCAGCTCCCTGGCGCGGACCCTCGCCTCCTTCCAGGTGAAGGGCGCCTTACAGACAACGGAGGCAGTCGCGACCGGATCGCGCCTGATATAATCGCGCGACACATAGTGAGACATCCAGTCTTCAGGCCAGAAGCGTTCAAGAACCAGATGTTCGAAACGCTGCCCCTGGCTCGGCAATCCCGTCACAATGAAGTGGCTAAATCCGAACTGGTGGATAGCCGCGCGATAGAGGGCGACGAGCGCCTCAACGGTGGTAGCGTTAGCCAACTGCAATGCGCTCTGAAGCACGTGCGTGGTATTCATTGCCGCTCCCTTGCATGAACGCCACGGAAACGACCGCATCTTACAGATGTCCAAGGCCCGTTGAAAGTGATTTCAGCCACTGACAGCTACAACGCAAGCTGAAGCCGGGCAGCATTAGCACTGCCTCAAGATCAGGAGAGCAGCACCATCAGTTCTACCTTCTGTATCTTGTTAGGACGTCAGTGGCCCCACATTGGTCAGCGGGAGATTTTCTGCGTCTACGGGCTCCTTCCCATCCCTGCGTCTTAATTGCGAAAAGACGGCGAACCAGAAGCGGAAATCATCTTCGCGACCGGCATAGCGCGCTGTGAAGGCCGCGGATGCCGCCGCGAGCGATGCCCTTGAACCATAAAGGGCAATTGCTGCGTCGACGGCCTCAGAAGGTTTGGCAAAATGCCACAGTGCCAGCGGATTGCCGCCGGCCAGTATGTCTTCGCTATCGTTTTGTGCCACGCCAAAATCTCCCGCGGTTGCGTCCGGCGCGGGCTGAAGAAGCCATCAGGCCGGACGTTGATCACCCACAGAAGTGAGCCACCGTCTCGGGCATCTGCCCGGACGCAGTCGTGTCGTCCCTGGCCTTGCGGTCGAAGGCGCGCGGTATCAATGCCGTTGAGCGCCTCCTGGCATGAGGCAAAACTATTTCAGATCGATGCAAAAGGCAAATCGCGGGGAGCGGCCCTACATGGGAACGGCACCCCGGGACGGTGGTAATTCTACTACCTATGCCGCTGTCATCGGTTGCGCTAACGGTGAGCGTTGACTGTCCTTTGAGCTCGGAAACCTGCGGGTGCTAGAGTTCCAGCTGAGGAGAACCACCGCGCGCTCTCGCATGTCAAGGGCCCGCTCGCCTTCGACAGGAGCAGGGCTGCCGATGGAGCCAGTGGCAATTATCTGCTCACAAGACGCAGAACTCTACATGATCCTTGAATACATCCTCGGTGTGGACGGATACAAAACCGTTCTCGCTGGCAACGTCGAGGAGGCGGCGGAACGGACGAGGGAGACATTTCCCGCGGCCGTGATCCTGGACTGTCGTCCCGGCGGCCTTCCTGCCGCCGCGCTCTGTGCCCGGCTGAAGCAGGACCCGACGACCCGCCCCATCCTGCTCGTCGCCCTGATCGCACCCGGCGCCGAAGACCAGCATATCGCGCTTTTGAAGGCAGGTGTGGACGACAGCCTGGCGCGGCCTCTGGTGCCGGCGAAGCTGCTTTTTTCGTTGCGGTCAACGCGAACGACGGGGGCTCGCACCAATGTTTACGGCCACCATGTTCTAACTATTGGCGACATGGAAATGCGACCCGACAGCTTTCGCGTGAGGCGTGGCGAAAGCGAGATCCAGCTTGGGGCGATCGAATTCCGCTTGTTGCGACATCTGCTCGAAAATCCACGTCAAGTTTTCAGCCGCGAGGAGCTTATTGCGGTCGCGTGGCCAAACAACATCCACGTCGATACCCGCACGGTAGACGTTCACATGAGCCGGCTACGCAAGTCGCTGCAGAAGCTCGGGCCTGACGTCTCCATCCGAACGATCCGGTCTGCCGGCTACATGCTTGATGACAAGAACGGTTTCTGAGCGGCAGAACCGTGTCACATTAGACGCCTCACACAAGTGGCGGCTGTGCGGCGGCGTACTGTGAGGTCAACCAGCGCAGGACCTTGCTCATCCGGCGCCGGACCGGCCCTGCGGATTTCCGCTCACTCTAGCTTGCTACCAAATTTTGAAGGTTTGACTGGATTATTAAATGTCCGTCAGAAGCAATTAATAACATTTCACGCACAACAAATATATTATTCCGTATATGTGCCCCTCTGGTGCAACACATACACGAAAGACCCCAATTTGGTTTTTTGAAGACTTACTTGCGACAAGGAGGGTCAGATGTCGGCAGCATATTCCGCAGCCCGCGGTGGGCGCGCCACTCGTTTCCGCAACACCGCCTCGGTCATCGATTGGACGCGGATGTATTTCGAAGAGGCTCACCGCCGCGGGCTCATGGCCGTCTATGGGCGCTCCATAAAGGGACGGGCAGTATCCCTTACGGCAGGGGAGCGTCGTGGCAATACGATCACGGACTACGTGCGTTGTTCCTACCTCGGACTGGACAATCATCCAGCCATCATTGCCGGTGCAATTGCCGCTGTGGAAGAATACGGATCGCTTCACTGGTCATGTGCCCGCACACGACTGAACTTCGGGCTCATAGGCGATCTTGAGGATACTCTTTCAGAACTTTTCGGGGCACGCGTCATCGCGTATTCAACGGTCATGGTCGCCAACATGGGGGCGCTGCCGATCATTGCCTCCGGGCATCTGACGGAAGGGCAGAGACCGGTGATTGTTTTCGACCGTCTCGCCCACGCCTCGCTCGCCTTTCACAAGCCGGTGGTGGCGCAGGAAACGGCAGTCGAGACAATCCCCCACAATGACCTGGATGCCCTGGAGCAGATCTGCCGCAGGCATCCGGTCGTCGCATATGTGTGCGATGGCGTCTATTCCATGGGAGGTTTCGCGCCGATCCAAGGACTCTTGCAACTGCAGGAGAAGTACGGCCTCTTTCTCTACATCGACGACGCGCACGGAATCTCGCTCTTTGGCGGCAACGGTGAAGGCTTCGTCCGCTCGCAATTGCCCCGTGAACTGGGCGAGCGCACGATTGTGGCGGCCTCGCTCGGCAAAGGCTTCGGCGCGTCCGGTGGCATGCTCATGCTTGGAACGGCGCATCAGGAAGAGTTGTTTCGCTGCTACTCCATTCCTCATGCGTTCTCTGCTTCGCCAAACATCGCAGCCATTGGCGCCGCGTTCGCCTCGGCAGGCATTCACCAAACGAGCGAACTCAGACTTCGCCAGGAGCGGTTAGCCGAGCAGATCGCTTTCTTCGATAAGCGCGTCCAGACAGAACAACGGGGCGCCCCGCTGCCAATTCGCATGATCACTGTGGGTGACGAATTCGCGGCCATCGATTTTGCAGAACGCCTGCTGGATGCCGGCTTTTACACGTCGGTGACGTTCTTCCCCACAGTTGCGCGGGGCCGCGCCGGCATACGCATCTGCCTGACTGCAAGTCACGAACGTTCGGACCTGGAGCGGCTCTGCACCAGGATTGCCAGCTACAAACAGGCACTTACTCCAGCCTGAACCACGAATGGCATCGTTGCCGGCGCAGCCAAGTCGGCTCTCGTATAGGCCTATGAGCTGGACCAAGCTTCAGATTGCAGAAACGACCCCATCCGCCGGCGCGTGAACAGGAATGATCGCCATGAAGAGCACCTTTGCTGTTGCGGCCGACCAGCTGTCGCTGCTGGCCTACCTCCTGCTTGCGGTGGTCTCCATCTGGTGGGCGGGCTCCTACCTTCTCATCAAGATCGCGGTTGTTGGCGTGCCGCCGGCGACCCTCGCCACGGCGAGGCTCGTCATCGCCGCCACCGTTCTGCTCGCCTGGCTTAGGCTCACCGATGCACGGTCCGTTCCCGCAGATCTCGGTTCATGGGCTCGGCACGGCCAGGTCGCGCTGTTCGGCCATGCCCTGCCGCTTTATCTGATCGCATGGGCATCGATCAGTGTGCCGGTAAGCGAAATGGCGATCCTGGTCGCCACAACCCCTCTCTTTGCGATGCTCTTCGCTCATCTTGTCCGGCGCGAATGGCCATCAAGGGGGACGACCTTCGGTCTTTTGATGGGCTTCGTTGGCCTCGCCGCATTCCTGGGCCATTCCGTAATGTCCACCTTGCATTCGAGCAGCAGTGCTGCACCGCTCCTGGCTCTGCTCGGAGCAGCCGCCAGCTATGCGCTCTCCGGCCGAGCCGTGGCCCGGCTGCAGGATGCAAATGCCCTCGTGACTGGAACGGCGGTGATGATCTGCGCAGTTCCAATGTTGCTTCCGCTAAGTCTTGCCTTCGAGCGACCTTGGACGATCGCCCCGACCGCGCAGGCTCTCGCGGCCCTCCTGCTCCTCGGCGTCATGTCCACGGCGTTGGTCTATGTCGTCTACTATCGCCTGATAAAATTGAGCGGGCCGACCTTTGCCAGCATGCATCATTACATCGTCCCGGTTCTGAGCATTGCGCTCGGCGCGGTCTTTTCGGGGGAAAGACTGGATTTGGGCCAGATGATGCTCATGACGCCGATAGTCGCCAGCATTTTCATGGCTCGCGGGTTGATATCCCGGAAGCTCTGACACCTCTTTATGGAGAAGGATCATGGTTGCTCTCGAGACGCCGCGGCTTTTCATTCGGCCGCTGGTCATGTCGAACCTCGACGATGTCCATCGCCTGCACACCGATCCGCTTGTCGTTCAGTCGCTGTTCTTCGGTGAGCCTCCGTCGCGCCAAAATACGCAAGAAAAGATGGACCAGTATGTTCAGGCCTGGCGGCAGAACGGCTTCGGTTTTTTCGGCGTATTCCTCAAGGGAAATTCCGTGACAGAAGGCGAATTCGCGGGCCGCGCCGGCTTGCGCTACTTCGAGGATACGGTAGACGTCGAGTATGGCCTTTGCCTGTTCGGGCATGTTGCTGGCCGGGGGCTCGGTCCGGAACTCGGCGCCGCGATCCTGCGCTATGCCTTCGAAGAACTCGGCCTGGAACGCGTGGTCGCGCTGGTCCGGCCGGACAACGAACGTGCCGTTCGCGCCGCTGAAAAGATCGGATTCACGCACATCGAAGACAGACAATACGGCGATCGCGTGAAGGGCTTCTACGAGGTTCGCCCGAGCCAGTACGGCGTTGTCCGCCAAAGCGGCGGACCCAGAAGCCATGCGGGCTGAGGTGGCGCATTTTCTCTTTCAGTCCCCCAACGTGGAGAGGACCTATGAGCGTCTTGACTGAGGAGACCCGCGGGGAGAGGCAAGTTTGCGATCTCGTCGTGCATGACGCGGTGCTTTTGACGGCCGATGCAACAGACAGGGTGATCGCGGACGGCGGCATGGCGGTTCGTGACGGGGCGATTGTTGCCGTCGGGCCTACTCGGGAGATCCTCTCCCGCTACAATTCTCGCCAACTCCTCGATGCTGGCGGAGGGATCGTCCATCCCGGCTTCATCGACGCTCATGTGCACATTTCCCAATACACCTCGCGCAGCGTGCTGTCCTCCATGGTGGGAACGGGCATCACGATGGGCGACTGGAAGAGCGCGCTGACCGAGCAGGATGAGTATGCCAGCGCGGCCCTGGCTGCGGTGGATTATTTGAAGAGCGGCCACACGGGCTTCGTCGACCCGGGGACGATCTTCACGCCAGATGCGGTCGCCGCGGTCGCGGACGAATTGGGCATTCGCGTCTGGCTCACCGATCCCTATGTCGCCGACGCGGGCGGCGAACTCAAGAAACACTTCCCCGAGCTGGTCAGCGAGTCGTTCCTTGCGTTGTGGCCAAAAGATCGGGACGACGCCTTCCGACGACTCGGCTCGCAACTGTTCCGCAACAAGCACCCGAACAGTCTCGTCAGAGCTTTTGTCGGCCTCTATGGCGAGGGTACAGATTCCGAAGAACTGTTCCGCGCCGCGTTCAAGCTGGCCCGCGAGCATGGCGTGCAGTTGCAGGAGCACCTGGGCTACGCTCCCCTGCCATATCGGCAGCGGGAATCCGCGCTTGGCTCCAGCCTGATGCAGCACATGAGCAATGAGGGTTTGCTCGCCAACCATGTCACCTTTGTGCACATGAACGCTGTCCACCCCAGCGACGTCCCGCTCCTGGCAGCACACGGCGTGGGCATTGTATGGTGCCCCTACGGACAGTTGCAGATGCTGGGCCGCGGCGGCGCCGAAGGCCGGATGGTGGAGTTGCATCGTGCCGGAGTCCGGGTAGGTGTCGCAAGCGACATCCCGCGCGCAGGTCATTTCAGCGCACTCGGCACGCTCGCCACCGTAGCGGCGGCTGCGACAGGGCTGCCGGGGTCTGGTCCGGAAATCCTGCGCATGCGGACGGTCGGGGCCGCCGCTACTGTTGGGGCCGCATCGGAGCTAGGCAGTCTTGAGCCCGGCAAGAGAGCCGATTTTGTGGTCAGGCGGCCGGACGTGTCTGAAAACCTGGGATGCGACCCGGCGCTGGAATTCGCGGTGATCGCCGATGCAAGCACCATCGCCTCCGTATTCGTTGAGGGCAAATGCGTAGTGAAGCATGGCGAAGTTCTGAACGCCGACGCGCCCGCCGTGGTCGCGCGCGCCCATCAGTCGGTGCGAGGCCTCGCCGCCCGCCTCAACCTGCCCCGTCCCTGACTCTGGCCTACGGCAAGGTAGATCGCACGTTCGATACACCAAGTTTGCGAGCCGCTCGCTCGCCTTGCGACCTCACGAATGGATGTTCACCAAAACCGGGCAGCCGGCGAGTGACAATGCCGCGCCCGTCCGTTATGTTCGACAAACTGCCAGACTTGGCTAACAGAATTGGAGATTGCCATATGACGAAGACGCTGAGAGCGCGGTCGTCCTCGACTGCTCCGCAACAGCGCCTCGTAGCGAAAAAGAAGCGCATGCGAAACGCGATCCGTAACGATGCCAACAAGGATATGCCGGGCGAACAGACGTTTATCGTTCGGGAGACGCTTCGCGCTGCCATTCGCCAAGGCCTGATCGGCTCTAAAGACGGGCGGATCACGGCGCGTTTGAGCCGTGCTCTGATTGAGCAGGCCAAGCGCCAGACAGGCATCAAGGGAGATACCGAGTTGCTTGAGCTCGCTCTCGCGAATGTGGCGCTCGAGGACAATTTCCCGGCGACCATGAACAAGCTCACCGGAACCATTGACCCAGACATCAAGCTCGGCTTCTGATCGAGATTTGGGTGTCAGAATTCGATGTTGAAGCAGCCCTTCGCTCGCTGCGTGGCTTTCCAACCAAAACCTCGCCAGGCGACCTGATGATCGACTGCCGTTTGTGAACGAAGGCGAGCTCGGTGGGCAAGCCCTCTTCTCGACACCTGTGTGTATATCGACAGGCTCCAAGGCAAAGCCCCTGCGTTGGTGACGCAGATCATGGAGGGCCAGCACAACAACCATTCGGCGATCTGCATCCAGGAGCTGGCGCATACGCTTGGTGTGCTGAACCCCGACGATCCCGGCACCCCGGGCGTGCACAGGGCTGTCTCGGAAGTAATCCGATCCATGCCCGGACACCGGATCCTGACGCCAGATGCAGACGTCCTTGGCCGCGCTGCTGTTCTGAACGGGGCGCTGTGTCGGCTGCAGGGCTACCGGAATGACCAGAAGCTGCGCTGCTTGCATGACTGCACCCTGTATCTGCAGGCTTGAAATCGGGACTTGTCCTGTTGACACGCAACATCGCCGACTACGACTTCTGTGGACAACTCATTCCTGGTGGCAAAGTCCTGTTCTACAGGTAATGCCGTTCGTCCTTTCGCCGGGCTTTGCAGCACGACCTCCCGGCTCAGCCGCGAAGCCCTATCCTGGACGCAAGCGCGCGTGCCGACCGGTGGGCTGCGGCAATGACGGCGCGCTCATCCAAACCGAGGACCCGCCCCTTTTCGACGACTTGGCGGCCGGCCACGAATACTGCCTCGACAGTATCGCGCCCGCCGATCACTCCCAGTTCAAGACCTGCATCGAAGCCGAAATTCACGGACACGCTGGGGCCCCGCACCACGAAATCGGCGCGCTTGCCGATTTCGAGGCTGCCAAGCTCACCCTCGGCGCCGATGCTTGCCGCGGCGCCGATTGTGCGCATGCGCATAAGTTCGCGTGGCATGGCCGGCCGCCCCGAGGCCGCGGAGGCGGACGCGGCCAGTGTTCCAAGGGCATCGAAATCGGCAACGCGGGGAATGTCGCTCGCGATGCCGACAGCCACTCCCGATCGGTGGAGCTCAACCATGCGCGCCTGCGCGCCCGCCTGACCGAGCATCTGCAATTGACCCCAAGGGCACCAGACCACGCGCACGTCATATTTGGCGAGAAGCGAAACCTCGCCTTCACGCACCAGGTTCATGTGAACGAAGGTCAAGTGGGGATCCAGGAAGCCGCGATCCTCCAACCATTGGAGCAACGGTTGGCCTAGCGTCTCCTCCCGCTTGAGCTGAAAGGCCGGGAGATATCCCAGATGCTCCTGCAAGCGCACACCATGATCTCGGGCGAGGCCGAGCGCGGCTTCGAAGAGTTCAGGGGAATCGGTTCCCTCTCCGTAGAGGCCGATAAACCCTTTCACCAGGCTGTCCTTGTTCCTGTTGCGGAACAGCTGGGAACCCAGTCTCTTGAGCGCTTCATCCGTATTTTGTGGCCAGCGGGCGAGAAAGCTCCCGCTGACGAGCTCGGGCAGGTTGGCGGCCAGCGCCTCGCCGCCATCGGCCACGTAAGGGTCAGTGAGCCAGACGCGAATACAGGCTTCTTCCGCCACCGCCGCGACCGCGTCCGGCGCAAAGACGGTACCCGGATCGACAAAACCCGTGTAACCGCACTTCAAATAGTCAAGAGCAGCCATAAGCGCGCTTGCGTGCTCGTCCTCCGGGGTCAGCTCGCCTTTCCAGTGGCCCATGGTAGCGGATGTCCGTTCCATTAGGGGCAAGACGCTGCGCGCCGTATATTGGGAAACATGGATGTGCGCGTCGATGAAGCCCGGATGGACGGTGCCACCGGCCGCGTCGAACGACCGATCTGACGTAAAGCCGGCCAAGATCTTCGCTTGGCTGTCGAGCGCAACGATGCGTCCGTTCCGTATCGCGATAGCGCCATCCGCAACAACGCTGTCACGGTCGTCCATCGTGAGGATCGCGGCGTTGTGGACGATGAGATCGCAATGTTGCGGCCTATCTGGCCCGGCTAGAGCCTCGGGGGTGGTTGTTGCAAGGGGCATGGCAAGGATCCCGAAACATGGAAGACATTCAGAAAAGCACTGAGGCTATGGAGGCGTGAATTCGCCACCGTTGATGTCGATCACCGCGCCGTTCAGGAAGTCGGCGTCCGGCGCCACCAAAAAGGCAACGGCTCGGGCAATGTCCTCCGGTCGCCCCAGACGCCCGATGGGGATGCGCGCGAGGCTTTCCTTGTTGACGAGCGAATCCGTCGGACCTGTCATGTCGGTGACGATGCGACCGGGCGTGATCGTGTTGGCGGTGATGCCGAATCCGGAATATTCGCTGACGATCGAACGGGCGAGACCGGCAAGGGCACTCTTGGACGCAGTGTAGGCTGCACCAGCTATTCGGGGCATCGTGCGACCGGCCAGGGAGCCGATGAAAACGATGCGCCCGTATCGGCGTTCGGCCATGGCTGGCAGGACGCACTGGCAGCAAACCAGCGCACCGGTGAGATTGATCGCCAACACTTCGTGCCACTCTGCAAGGTCAATTTCTTCGATCGGAATCCGCCCGCCGTTGCGTTTCGGGGAGAAACCCGCATTGCAAACGAGGACGGATGGCGCCGGCCAATGCGCCACGAGATCACCAAAGAACCGGCGCACCGCCTCAGGGTCCCGCAGGTCGACCACAGCCGATCTTATTCGCTCCCTGCCATAGGAACCGGCCAGGGTCCGAGCCGCCGCCTCAACCCGGTCCGGCTGATGGCTGAAGAAGGCAACACGATACCCTGCCCGCAGGAGCGCATCGGCACTTGCAAGGCCGATACCGCTCGATGCGCCAGTGATCACCGCAACCGGTGTCTCCTCGCCAAGCTCGGCCATCAGACAGTCTCCGCCAGAGCCAGAGACGGTTCGGCGATGTCGAGCGTGCCGTCAAAGAGGGACAACGGCGGGTGCGCATCGGGATCCGTAATGATCTCGATCAACCACGGTTCCTGCGAAGCAAGTGCGGTTTGAAGCGCAGGCAAGACCTCCTCCTCATTCTCGACGCGGAAGGCACTGCAACCGCAAGCCCTGGCCAGGGCGGCATGATCGACAGGCGCAAAATGGCAGGCGCTGGTGTAGTGGCCAAACTTCACCGTTTCGGCGTCTTTTTGGTATCCGAGCACGCCGTTGTTCAGCACGATCACGGTGACGGCGATGCCGAGACGCACCATTGTCTCCAGTTCCGCCCATGCGTGAGCAAAGCCGCCATCACCCACCAGCGCGACAACAGGCGCACCGGGATCGGCCAGTTTGGCGCCGATGGCCATCGGCAGTCCCCAACCGAGACCGGCAAGGCCACGCGGCGTGAGGAAACGCTGGCCGGCTGCAAGGGCCGTCAACTGGCCGGCCACCCACATGGAAGAGTAACTTGCATCGGCGACCACCGTCGTATTCGGCGTCAGGCAGCGCTGAAGATCCATCATGACGTGCTCGGGCCGAAGCAACGCCGCTTGGCGCACCAGGGTCCTTCCACGCTCCGCCTCGAAAGCTGCCCACATGCGCGCGATCCTGCGCTCCAACCGATCGCGCCCGGCCAGGCGATTGGCCAAGTCGCACTGACTGAGCGCGTCAGCCAGGGCGGTGACCGTTTCTGCCGCATCGCCGACCAGGCGGAGCGCCTCGTAGTTGCGACCGATTTCTGCCGGATCGACATCGATATGGATGATCCGAGCTGACCGCGGAATGGAACGCCAGCTGTCGGTCCCGTTTTGGTTGGTGCGGGTACCGACCAGCAGGATCACATCCGCCTCTGCCAGAAGCCGCCTTGAATAACGCCCCACGGATCCCGGGCCGGTGAGCGGACCGAGCACGCCGAGGGAAAGCGGATGCTTTTCGTTCACCGCTCCTTTGCCCATCGGGGTCGTAACCACTGGCAAGTGCGCAACTTGCTGCAAGCGAGCAAGCGCCGGTGGGCCTCCAGTCGTCAGAGAACCGCCGCCGGCCATGACGATCGGCTGGCGTGCCTGCGCCAGCAATTTGGCTGCGGCAGAGATGGCCCCATCGCCTGGTCGCGATCTGTCAATTGGCCAGGCCCCGAGCATGGCCGTGCGCGGATGCGCGCACTCGAGCGCCACCTCCCGCAACAAATCCGCCGGCAGCAATAACACCGCAGGGCCGGGCCGGCCGCTTCCGGCCGCGGTGAAGGCCGCATCGACGTAGTCGTCCACCCGATCTGCCGTGAGAAGACGCCTCACCCATTTGGCGCAGGGCTGAAACAGGGCGACATGGTCAAGCTCCTGAAAAGCATTGCGATCGAAATGGGATCTCTCCACCTCCTGGACGAGCGCCACGACCGGCACGCTGGCTTTCAGCGCTTCGGCAAGTGGAGGAACCAGCAATGTCGCAGCGGGGCCGTTCTGGGCCGCGACGACGGCGGCGCGGCCAGATCTGCGCGCATATCCATCGGCCATTGCGCCGCCCATATTCTCTTGGCGGTAAGCGATCTGCCGAATACCCAGCGCCTCGGCCGCAAGGATGACCGCCGAAGGAAGGCTTTGTGCGAAAATGAGCTCAACCCCATGGCGCTGCAACGCCCGGGCGATACGCTCGGCGACGGTTTCGCGAGGCGCCGACATCACGCTATCTCCTCTAGCAGAGCGGATTTTTTAGCAAGAAAGGCTTCAAAGACACCGGCGATCGCATCGATCTCCGCCTCGCCCATGGGTGTCGAAAGACATGCCGCGGCGCCGCTGGGCAGAATGATGCCATTGCGAGCAAAGAACCGGGACATCTCGTGGCCGATCTTCGCTTCCGCCGGGTTGCAATAGGCGTCGCGAAACTCCCGCGGAGGCATCGGCTTTGGATGGATCCGGAACAGCGAAGCAGCCCCGGTAACGCTCAGCGGTGCCTCTGCGCGTGAGATCGCGTCCCTGAATCTCTTGCGGAGATTGCTGCCCAGCGTTTCCAGTCGTGCGAACGCAGCCTGATCGAGCGCGGCCATCGCTGCGTGGCCGGCCACCATCGAGATCGGATTTGCCGAGAAGGTTCCTCCCTGCGGAAGCAATGGGCGACCGCCGCGGGCGTCAAACACGGTCATGATCTCGGCCGAGCCGCCAACCGCGCCGATCGGAAACCCTCCGCCGATGATCTTGCCCAAAGCAAACAGATCCGGCTGGAGACCGTAGCGCGCCGAAGCGCCGCGATAATCCTGACGAAAATTGAGAACCTCGTCGCTGATGATGAGAATTCCATGCTTGCGCGCCGTTTCCTGAAGCGCGGAAAGGAACTCGGGCTCCGGAGCGACAAGGCCGGCACGGCTGGGCATGGGGTCGATGAGCACGGCTGCGATGTCGCCGGCGCGCCGGCTGAGCAGCTCACGCGCCCCCGCCGCATCGTTGAACCGAAGCACCACCACGTCATCCAGCACCGAAGTCGGCATCCCGTGATAGTATGCAGTCGCAGCCGGGTGGTCCGGCGGACCCCAGTTTTCACGGGTACTTGCCTGCGCCACTTCCACCCAATCATAGGCGCCGTGATAGGCACCTTCTATCTTGGCGATGCAAGGCCGGCCGGTGAAGGCACGGGCCGCCTTGATGGCGAACATGACGGCTTCCGTGCCGGTGTTGACAAAGCGGATGCGGTCGATCCCCGGGACGCGCTTGCACAGGAGCGAGGCAAGTTCAACCTCCGCCTCCGTAGGGTTGGCAAAGCAGGTACCATTCCTCATTTGCGTTTCGACGGCAGCGATCACCGGTTCGAACGCGTGGCCGTGAATAAGCGTCGTGAAGTTCGCGTTGAGGTCGAGAAAGCGCCTGCCGTCCGCGTCGATCACGAAGGCCCCCTCGCCGCGCTCAATGTAGCGGGGCACCGGGTCGCGTTCGACCGTGACGCGCGTCGTTCCATCCGGAAAGACCGCACGAGCGCGGTCAAACAACGCATGTGAGCGCTGTCCCGCTGAGAATTCGCTTTTTTGGGAATTTTCCAAATGGGTCGAGACCGGGGTCACGCCGCACCTCCATGATCACCGGCCGCGCCATGCGACCACTTGCGTCAGGAGAGAGGAAAAACAGATTTTGAAATTTGATGCAACAAAATTCAGCCGCCGGGTTGTTTTTTTGCGTCCGCTCGATTCCCGGTGATCAGAGACGAGAGGCGGCGGTAACCGCTGCGAATATCGTTCTCGATCGCCGCCCGGACCGCCGCCGCGTCACGGTCGTGTAGGCCGCGCAAAGCCCACAGATGGTTCGAAACACCCGCTCGCGACAAGGCGAATTCCGGGTAGAGATCATTGAAGGCCGGTCCCATGCGCAGCCACAAGGACTCGATCATGGAGACGAGCTGGCGCATTCCCGAGCGGCGATAGATCAGGAAATGGAAGTCCTTGTTGGCATCGAGCACCTCGCTGTAGCGCGCCTCGTCAAGGCCACGATTGATGCGCTCCTGCAAACGCTCCAAGTCACCGATTTCCTCTTTGGTCACCCGGGTGGCGGCCTGCTCGGCGGCCAACCCTTCGAGGGCAAGGCGTATTGCGGTGATCTCATCGAGGTCCGGCAGGGTCAGACTGGGCACAACCACGGTCTTCGGGCCGGTATTGACCAGCCCTCCCTCGCCGATCAGCCGTGTGATGGCATCGCGCGCAGGCGTCGTGCTGACTCCAAGCACCTCGGCGACCGAACGAAGCGTAAGCTTGGTGCCGGGCCGCAACGCCCCGCGTATCAGCGAATCCTTCAAACTCAGATAGGCGCTCTCACCAAGGCTGCGATGCCTGTCGATGGGCGCCAAGTCGTTGGCGAGCGCTTCGTTCCTTTGCTTTGGCGCAGCAAACATCAGTGAGCCTGTCCCTTACCCGTCCGGAGAGCCGGCGGCCTGCGGTATCGAATCGCATGTTCTTTCGGCCTCAACTTATTCCCGCAGCAGGACAGCCGCCAGAAAATTACAGCCCGACCGGCCTTGCCTATCTTGACGCGAATGTGAAAAGTTTGTTACACCAAATTTCATACTTCATAAATGCGCAACAGGCGCAGGCTCGCTGGCTGAAGGAGGACATCGTGGCCCTTGCGACGTCGATGAACAGGCGCGGAATGCTGACGCTTTCTGCAGGAGCGGCTCTTGCCGTCGGCGCCGGCGGCGCGCCCGAGCAGACCGTCGCCGCCCCTCTGGATGGCCTCGTGGATCGCGCCCGCAAGGGCGGGGAACGAGAAGTGGTCGTGGCGGGCGGCACCGGTGCGTATGGCGATCTTGTGAAGAAGCACTTCTACAGCCCCTTCACCGAAGCCACCGGCATCGAGGTGGTGGCCACCGGGGGCGGCTATGGCGAGAAGCTGGCCAAGTTAAAAGCCATGGCATCCGTTGGACGGACGGAATGGGACGTCATCACCCTTTCGATCGACTCCCTCACCCCGGACGTCACCAATCTCCTGGAGGACCTGGGCAATTGTGCGGACCTGCCGGACGTCGCGGCGCGAGGGGTCGCCGGCTCCTGCCTGGGCAAAGGTGTCCTGTTCGACATCGGAGGCGGAGTGCTCGCCTTCGACAAACGCAGTTTTCCCGATGGTCAGCCTCAGCCGGCGGGCTGGGCGGACTTTTGGGATGTGAAGGCATTTCCCGGGCCGAGGGCGCTGCCAAATGTCGGCAATCCGTGGTGGAACTTGATTGCAGCGCTTGAGGCCGATGGCGTGAGCCGTGGTCAACTGTTCCCGTTGGACGTCGATCGAGCTTTCCGAAAGCTGGATGAGATCAAACCCCATGTTACGGTATGGTGGAAAAGCGGCGACCAGAGCCAGCAGATCTTCCGCACGGGCGAAGTGGTCATGGCCATGCTGTTTTCTGGTCGCGCCTTTCGGCTGCGCGCAGAAAAGTTGCCGCTCGCAATCAGCTGGAACGGAGCGCCGCTCGATGCTGCGTTCTGGGCAGTGACCAAGGGCGCACAGCACCCCAATGCCGGCCTGGCGCTCCTCGACTTCATCTATACGCGGCCCGAGGCACACGCGGCATTCGCACTTGAATCGTTCGGGTCGACTGCCCAACGCGAAGCCGTCGCGTTCCTGCCCGAAGACGCACGCGCATTGAGCGTCCTTCAGCCCGCCAATTGGTCTCAGATCATCCAAGTCGACCGTGGCTGGCTGGCGGCGAACCGCGAGGCGGTCCTGGAACGCTGGAGCACGTGGCTTGCGAGCTGAGTGCACCTGATTGCCAGTGCAAGACCTTAATGCCGAAGGTCTTCGCACTTTTTAGTTTTGGCAAAATGGCTGAACGCGAGGAACCTGGGAGGTAGCTGGGCGGTGGATGGCATGAATGTATCGGTCTGGGGGCTAGGCAAGCGGTATGGTTCGGTTCGGGCGGTGGAGGAAATCTCCATGGACGTTCGCGCGGGCGAGTTCCTGTCACTCCTCGGTCCGTCAGGATCAGGCAAGACGACGCTCCTGATGATGATTGCCGGTTTCGAGATGCCCAGCATGGGCAAGATCTCGATCGGCGATCGGGATGTGACCTATGTCGTTCCCAACCGGCGCAATGTCGGCATGGTGTTTCAGCGGTATGCGCTGTTTCCCCACATGACGGTGGCCGACAACATCGCCTTTCCGCTGCGCATGCGCAAAGTTCCAAGGCAGGACGCAACGCGCCGCGTTTGTGACGCCTTGGCTCTGGTACAGCTTGAGGGGTACGGAAAACGCCTGCCGAGCGAGCTGTCCGGCGGGCAACAGCAACGCGTCGCGGTGGCGCGCGCGCTTGTGTTCGAGCCGCCCGTGCTTCTCATGGACGAGCCTTTGGGCGCGCTGGACAAGAAGCTCCGCGAGCAGATGCAAATCGAGATCAAACGCCTGCAGCAGCGGCTCGGCGTGACCGTCATCTACGTGACACATGACCAGGAAGAAGCGCTTACAATGTCCGACCGCATCGCGGTGATGCGTGACGGCTCATTGGAGCAGATCGGCTCGCCTGCCGAACTTTACGACGGGCCCGCCACGCCGTTCGTCGCCGATTTCGTCGGCAAGACGAACTTTCTGGAGGGCGAATGCCGAAGTTACAACGGGACTGGTCTCGAGATCGGCATTGGCCAAAGCGGGTTCATTCGACTGGTTCAGTGCCCACCTGCCCTCACGGTTCTGCCAAAACCCGGCGATCGAGTGCGCTTGGCTGTGCGACCGGAGCAGATACGCTTGCTCCGCCCTGGGGAGGCAGACGGCCCAGCGCTTGAGGGCGTTGTCGAGACTGTCATTTTCGTCGGCTCGTTCCGCACCTTCCTGGTTCGGCTTCCGGGCGGAGAACTCGTCCATGTTCAGGTCCATGCGGACCACAACGCTTCGCATCCTGGCGAAGGCGACCGCGTCAGTTTGGCCATTCCGGGCCATGCAGTGCGCGTTTTCGGCCAGGCGAGGTGCTGACGATGCCTGCGACACCGGTCATGAGACGCCCCTTTCTTCGCGGCAGTCCAACATCGTCAAGAGAGTATGGGCGAACGCCATCCCTCCTTCTCGTAACGCCGCTTCTTCTGCTCCTTTCTGGCGGGTTTCTCTATCCCGTAGGAAAGCTGTTCTGGGGCAGCATCTTTGCGCCTCAGGCCACGCTCAAGCATTACCTGCGCATCGTCGAGGAGCCGCTATACCTCCTCGTCCTTTGGCGGACGTTCGAGATCGCATTCATCGTCACGGTTCTGGCCCTTCTGCTCGGCTATCCCGTTGCGCTGGCCATGGCACGGGTCTCCGGGCGCGCGGCAACGCTGGTCGGCGCCTGCGTGCTCATACCTTTGTGGACGAGTGTGCTCGTGCGGTCGTATGCGTGGATCGTCCTGCTCCAGCGCAACGGAGTGGTCAACAGCAGCCTCCTTGAGGCTGGATTGATCGAGGCGCCACTGCAGCTCCTTTATACGCGAGGGGCGGTGGTCGTGGCGATGACGCAGGTTCTGCTGCCTTTCATGGTGTTGCCGATCTACTCCGTGGTCAGCAGCATTCCCGACGATCTTACCAGGGCGGCGCGCAATCTCGGCGCCGGCGGTCTCCAGGCTTTCCTTCGAATCACGCTACCCCTGAGCCTCCCTGGGGTCGCGGCTGGCGTGCTCATCACCTTTGTTCTGTCGCTGGGATTCTACATCACGCCGGCGCTCGTCGGCGGGCCCAGCACGCTGATGATGTCGACCTTGATCGGTCAGCAGACGACGGAACTTCTGAATTGGCCATTCGCGGGCGCGCTATCGGTCGTCCTGCTGCTCGCGACACTTTTGCTGGTGGTCGTGTTCCGGCGTGCGTTGGCACTCAACAAGGGGTTCAAACTTGGCTGACGCAGACTTGGTTCTTGCCGAACGCGCAGTTCGAGAAAAGCGCGGCATGCGAAACGGTCCGGCCGTGGTTGTTGCCGCGCTGGCGATCGGGCTAATCCTGTTCTTCCTTCTTCTGCCCACGCTCATCGTCGTCCCGATGTCGATCGGAACCTCGCCCTATATCGAATTTCCGCCACATGGCCTGACGTATAAATGGTACGAGGCGTATTTCAGCGATCCGGACTGGATGGCGGCGACCTGGTTCAGCGTTCGCATTGCCGTGGCCACTACAATTTCGGCTACAGTGATCGGAACGCTTGCCGCTGTCGCCCTGGTTCGGGGCCGCTTGCCGGGCAAAGAGTTCCTGCAGGCGTTGACGTTGGCTCCGCTGATTGTGCCCCATATCGTCATCGCCGTGGCGCTCTATCTTTTCTTCGCTCCCCTCGGCCTGGTGGGGAATTTCTATGGGTTTGTGATAGCCCATTCCATGCTCGCGGTCCCCTATGTGGTGATCACGGTGAGTGCCGCCCTGCAACGCTTCGATGCGAACCTCGAACTTGCAGCGCTCAACTGCGGCGCCACGCGAATACAGGCCTTCTTTCACATCGTGCTGCCGAACATTGTGCCCGGCGTTGCCGCTGGCGCGGTCTTCGCCTTCCTCGCCTCATTCGATGAAGCGACCGTCGCTTTCTTCATTTCGGGCGTCGAGGGCAAGACGATTACCCGCAAAATGTTCGAGGACATTGATTTCAATCTAACACCAGTCATCGCGGCCGTTTCGACTGTTCTGACGCTGGTCTCTCTAGTCCTCATGAGCACGATCGAAATTGCGCGGCGGCGAAGCGACCCTGATCGCCGGGGATGAGGCCTAGGCGGTTGGCTTCTCGCGTCGAGAAGGAGATAAATTGTGCACCCAGCAATGCCATCACGCCGAGCCGACGCACAACGCTGGCCAGACGCGAGCGCGTCGACCCCTCGACGCATTCTTGTTGGACGCCTGTTTCATGAGTCGCACAGTTTCAGCCCGCAGATCACTGCAGGTGAGGCTTTCGAAATCAAGGATGGCGAGGAATTACTTGAACACGCACGGCGCTCTGGAACGACGCTCGGCGGCATCGTCAAGCGGGGAACGGAACTCGGGTACGAGGTGGTGCCGACCGTTTCGGCAGTGGCTCCCCCTGGCGGCCTGTTGGATCATCACTTCTACATTCAGCTCCGGGACACGTTGATAGCTTCGGCTCGCCAGAAACGATATGACGCCATAGCCCTGGAATTGCATGGTGCAATGGCGACGACCGAGCTGCCGGATGCCGACGGCGATCTTCTTGTTCGCTTGCGCGAAGCAGTTGGACCCGATGTCCCGATTGGCATCGGTCTTGACCTGCACGCCCATGTTACGCCGGCCATGCTCCGCTCGGTCGAGATCTGCATTGCGTGCAAGGAAAACCCGCATTCCGATGTGGTTTCGTGTGGCGAGCGGGTCGTCGAATGCCTTACGGCTGTGCTGGATGGGATGTTGGAACCGGTCCTCACGATGGCCAAGGTGCCCATGATCCTGCCTGGAGCCGCCGAGACTGGCGCCGGCCCGCTCGCCGAGCTCCACGCACGTGCGCGGGCCATCGCCGCGGCCCATCCGGAGATCTGGGACATATCTCTGTTCAATGTCTACCCCTACTCGGATGACGAGGACATGGGGCAAGCGATTGTCGTGCTGACGCATGGTCCGAGCCAGCTTGCGCAAGCAGCGGCAGCGGAACTCGCCCAGCGTTTCTGGGCCTGGCGCGAGCGCTTCCGAGATAGTCTTCCCGCGATCGACGAGGCGCTTGATGTCGTTGCGCGAGTCTCTGGCCGGCGTCCGTACATCCTCGCTGACATGGGCGATCGGGTTCTGGCAGGGGCGCCCGGCGACAGCACGGCCATCCTCGAGCACGCGCTGGATCGAGGCGGCTGTCTTCGTGGCGCTGTTCCCGTTACGGATCCGACAAGCGTCGAAGCAGCTGCGAAGGCTGGCACAGGCACTCGAGTTACGCTCGACATAGGCGGGCGGCTCACGCCAGGTTTCGCGCCTCTCAGCGTTTGCGGGGTGGTTGCATCAATTACCGACGGTCGCTTTGTAATAAAGGGCCCGTTCGGTGCCGGCGAAGAAACGTCGCTCGGCCGCACTGCGGTGTTGGTTATCGATGACCGGCTGAGCATCATGCTGACGAGCAAGCCGGGCTTCACGCATGATCCGGCGGCGTTTGCGAGCCAGGGCATCGATATGGCCAGCCGGGATTTCGTCGTCGTGAAATCTGGATATCACTTCAAACTGAATTTCGCCGGGATCGGGACACCGCTCGGTGTCGCGACGCCGGGGATCGGGTACTACACTCCCGGGCTGCTGCACTGGAAAAGAGCGCGGATCTGGCCTGAACACGAGGTCCCTGAACCTCAAATCAGGGCTGTCGTATACTGCAGGTCTGTCGAAGCGCACGCTGGATGAGAGCAGAGAGCTGAGGCGTCAGCCATCCGCGACTTCCTTCAACCGTGCCAGATGAGCACGACAGACCTCTTCGACAAGCCTGTGGAGTTCGCCGGTACGCTCGCCGAGCCAAACGAGGGCTTCTTCGCTGATCGCGTAATGCTTGGAATACCGCGCTTTGACATACGCCTCGTTCAGCGTGTTGAACCAGGCACGATAGCGTTGCTGGTCGCGCGGCCAAGCTTCGGCAAGTCGTCGTTCCCGCTCTTCCGCCAAGGCCCGCAGGAAGGACAACTTGTGCGACGGCGGGCTGTAGTTGGTCAGCACCAACAGAAGTGCGGCGTAGGTGTTCTCAATCGCCTGATGCAGCTCGAAAGCGGCGTGCTTATAATCTTTCTCGCGAAGGCAAAAATCGAACACTCTCATGAATGACTTGGTTTGCTGAAGTCGTTCGTCGAAGTGCTCTTTCGCAGTGTCATAAGCGTCCTTCGGAGTGAGCGGCCGGGGATCGGCCAGCGGCTCGTCGTCCAGCTCGTAAAGCACGATCCCATCGCGTCGGATGTCAGTGAAAAAATACTGCCCCTCGCGCAGTGCTGTATTCACCTCGCGTCGCGAATGTACGATGAAATTTGTAGGCGTGTTCACGCCCCGATCGCGATCGAGGCGATCCTTTGCTTTGTACCAATAGGCGAAGTCGGCCAGCTTGCGATTATTCACGACGATCAACAGGTCGTAGTCCGAGCGGTAGCCTTTCATCGTATGCGGCTCGTCGACCCAATCGCCACGGGCGTACGAGCCGAACAGGACCGTCTTGAGAATACGACCCTTCTTCTTGAATTCGCTCGAACTGTCCGCCAGCGCATCCTCGAACTCCTCATGGAGGATATCCATGATGCGACCCAGTTCGCGCTGCTTCTTCTCAGGCAAATGATCGATGCTGGTCTTCATCATCGACGCTGAAATCCTAATGTTTTATTGATCAGGGATGCGTCCCCGATCCATTTCATTGCAGTGCTAACGGAAGGTGGCGGGCAACGGCAATGGCCATTTCTGACCACTGAACGTTGCCTGATTTGGGCCGAGCTACACAACCCTTGCTCGCTGAATCGCACAGCTCGAAACCGTGCAGCCAGGCTGTTTCCACCCCGACATGTCCCATGTGAGGAATTTCCATACGAGCTCTTTCAATTTTGCTCCAAGATGCTCATCGGCTGACGCCGCGCGCGCGGTCCATGACGCGCCTCTGCCGCTCAGAAATCGTAGCTCGCCTGACCGGCCTACCGGGTGACTGCAGAACACAGGCCGTATCGTTCGCACGAGCATTCACGCAATTGCTGACAGTGACTTTGATCGATCGAAAGCCGCTTTCGTCGTGCGGCGGCGAACGAGACGCAGGAGTTCATCCGCCGGCATGAGCATCGAGAGCGCCGCTTCGGTAATTGTCCAACAACAACGGAGCTCGATTCTGCGCAAGTTGGCTAGATCGGCAGTGCCGGCTGGCATGCGAGACACTATGCAGATGCGCCGGGCTCGCTTCTGGAGGGCTAAATGACGGAAGCGTAGTGTCGGAGTTCGGCTACGGTTTTGGTGAGTCCTTGCCGTTCAAGGGTGTCGAGGTATTCCTCTGCCGTTCTAGGGGGATTTTTCAAGCGCGCGCGACACCGTTGTGCTGCCACAACAACGGCGGCTGTATTCAGGCCAAATTGGTGGAACAGAAATTCATCCGGGTGCAGGAGCTCTAGCTGGTACTTGGCAAGATAGTCTCGCGGAAAGTCTTTTAGGTTGAACGTGATGATGGCGTCACATGCCGCGTGGATGGCGGCCGCAAGAACGTGTCTGTCATCACCGTCAGGTAGCTTCACACCTTCAATCAAGTCCTCATAGCCTTCAACGGTACAGTCAGGCACCGCTTGGTTCATCAGTTGCTTTGTCCGCAAAAGCTGTTCCAGCTTGAGGTCTTCACGATCCTTAAGGACGTTGCGGATCCATTCGTCGTGGATTTTTTCAGTCCATTTCGCACGAAACAGCCCTCCCGCTGCAAGCTCCATCAGGAAGTCTCGCAGCGGGGCTGGGTACAATACACAAGCGTCGAGAATGACCGTGTAACTGGATTTCCTAATAGCCCATCCCCAACTCCTGCGCTTGGGCCGCGAGTTCGTCCATCACGCGCTGGCGCTCCTCCTCAGTTGACTTACGGAAGGCCTCCAAATCGCGGAATTTTACCCGTCGATGAGTTCCTACCATATGGAACTTCACCTTACCCTCCTCGAGGAGACGAACAAGATAAGGTCGTGACACGTTCAGGTAGTCAGCAGCTTCCTGAGTGGTCAGTTCGGCATGGATTGGAAATAGGGTAACGGCGTTACCCTGGGCCATTTCAGTCAGCAAATGATAAAGGAGATCATTCACTGCCTTAGGCAGGCGCAGCATCTCTCCGCCATCCACTTGTACGCGCAATTCCGCGCCTTCGTGTTTAGCTCTAGAAAGCTGGCGGCTGGCCTGCGCAGCCAATTCGGCATCGTCGGCCGAAGGCAATATCGGTCGTTCGAGCAGCGTAGTCATGGTCGTCTTCCCTATGTTTCACGGATATAGCACCGCGAATCAGCAATCGCAATATCCGAAATAACCGAAACAAGTGAACGAACCGTCACCCCTTTTGTTCCTATCCTATGGTCGTCCGACCTGACCGCCCTATCGGGTAGAACCTTTGCATAAAAGTGTCTGGCGGAACGTCCACTCTCGAGCAGCATCGGGTGAGGGGCGGTGGGCACGCCGAAAATTGCCCTCGTTCGCGACCGCAAGGAAGACCCGAAGATGGCGCAGTTCGATCGACACTTTTGCTTCTCTCTGCCCGCTACTCCTGCAGAATGCGAACGACGGCCGTTACCCCGCGCTCCGTTGAGCGCCAGTTTGACGCGATCACTATGAATGGGCCAAAAGACCGGCCCGGCGTGGCACCGCTCGTTTTAGGCCCGAAAGCTCCACCTTACTGCAGCCCCAGCCTTTTCTTTAGCTCTGCGTTTTCCTTGCGCAGGCGTCCCGCAAGCAGATTCCTCAGCCGCTTGTTTTCTTCCTCGAGCGCCAGAAGATCCTTGAGATCGTCACCGGCTTGCGCAGGTGCGGCAGCTTTCTTCTTCCATTGATAATAGGTCTGCTCCGATGTGCCTGCCTGCTCTACGGCGCTTCTGAGAGTGGCGCCGCCACTAATCAGCTTTTCGATCTGGCTGAGTTTTTGCGCACGCTGCTCCGCGGAATAGACCTTACGGGCAAGTCGAACGGGTTGCGGTGTTTTAACTTCGATTGACGGTGTGGCGCCATTCTTACGGGCAGTTTCCCTAGTTTCTGCCTTTGCGTTTCGCGGGCGCCGGGTTTTCTTCTTGTCGCCTGGCGTCGCAACGCCTTTCGCGGCGGCCTCTACTGATTCAGCTTGTTCAGGATCTACCATGTGACGCTCCGCCTCTTCTTTTTGAACCGGTTCAGCATTAACGGCCACGAAATTGGAGTCAATAAGCTCTCGGCTCGGCTCATTGATCTCCTCGAGTTTCCTTGCTGTCTCGGCGAAAGCTGTTGACAGATCGACACCAGCCCAAATGGAATGACTGCCTTTTTGATGGCTGCGCTTCTGTCTGACTTCGACAATGAACGGTCTGGGCTGACGCCTCATAAGTCCTTCCTTATTTATACGAGCTGCAATAGAAGCCACTTGCTGAATATGATTGGCGTCTCAGGCGCTTCCATTGCGGGCGCGGAGCTTTACCGGAAGAGGGCTAGTGTGAGCAAGGGGTCTCGCCCGCCCCACAAACTTAGACTTCTCTTTTCTCCAAGATGCTCATCGGGTGACGCCGTGGGCGCGGTCGATAACGCGCCGCTGCCGCTCGGAAATAATTTCCTGGCTGCTTTGCGTGCGAACCGTCTGCTGCAGGACCTGCAGCCGATCCCGCATGGCCTGAAATGCGCTGCGCTGCGCCGGCGCCACGCGATTGATGGCGTCCTTTTCGCCGCGCAGGATCGCATTAAGACCAAAGCGCTCGTCGAGCGCCCGACTGACCATGGCGAATTCCTGGACAACGCGCCGATCGATCGAACCTGCGGCGACGTCTTGCTGGGCGACATTCTGCTTCCTCGCCGCCACCAGTTGCCTGAGCGCGTCCTCCGCCGCTTGCGACAGGCCGGGAATGGCGACCGCCATGCGCCGGCGCTCTTCGGTGATGGCCTGGATTTCGCTATCGAAAGCGGAGGCATAGGAGGCGCCGAGCGAACGCACACGGCTCGCCGCTTCCGGCACGGCCTGGAGCGCTTGCTTGCGTTCCCGGCCGACGGCGAGCAGGCGATCCATCATCCGATCGGTTCCGCGCAGCGCGCCGTAGGCGGCGGGATCGTTGCTGACGGCCGCCGCGATCCGCTCGCCGGCAAAGCCTTTCACGACAAGCTCCTCGATCTTGCCGACCGCGCCGGCGGTATTACGCCAGATGCGCGTCGCCGTTTCGGCGAGCGCGGCGCGATGATGAAGATAATGCGGGGCTGCGAGCGCCCTGCCCCGCGCCTCCTCTTCCACCGGCGTCTTGAACTCCGTGACGGCGGCCAGAATCGGCAAGAGGGCAATCGCCTCCTTGCCCGGTGCGACGCTGGCGCCGGCGACAATCCTGGAGCGATCCTGCCGTTCGGCCACATGCTGCTCCTCGGCAAACCGCCGAACGACGGCGAAGAGCCGGGCGAGCTTCTCGCGGCGATCGGGAGTAAGATCTTCCGGCATACGCTCGACCATGTTGCGATCAGCAGCAGCATCCGCCTTCGCGGTGAAAGCGCTCCAGCCGAAGCGTGCCGTCAGCGCATCGTTGAGAACTTTGACCTCCTGGACTAGAAGGCGATCCTCGACGGCATAGGCGAAGGCCGCCTTGTAGGCGTCGTCCCCACCGCGCTCGCGGATCGCCTCGATTTCGACCAGACGCGCCATGGCCGGCTTCGAGAGTGCCGGGATCGACAAGGACATATGCGCGCGGCGCTGCTCCTCGCGGATGCCGAAGCGCTCCGCCTGCCGGCGGAACTCGGTGGCATGGGCGCGAGCGAGCGGCAACAATTCCGACAGGGCGGCCTTGGCTGCGTTCCGCTCATCGCGAGCAGCACGGCCATCGACGATCCGATCGGACCCCAGCAGGCGGCCGAGCTTCTCGGGCACGCTTGCCAGATGATCAGCAAGTCTGCGTGGCTCGATTGTCGCGTCTGATGCCAGCGCGGCCAGCGCCGAAAGGGCATGATCGGGATCGCGATAGATCTTCTCCAGCAGCGGCCGCAGGATGGCTTCCCGCTCCTTCCACCGTTCCGAGACAAGCTGCGCGCGGCGCGAATCTTCGTCGACGCTGCGGGCGAACGCGACGGTCGGCGCAATCAGATATTGTCCAGCCGACGGAACTTCTGCCGTGAGCGATTCGCTGCGTGCCTCGTTGTAGGAAACACTCCGTTCCCGCTCGATCGCGAAGCCCAGCGCGACGCTCGCACGCTCCCAAAGCTTTGCCACCTGCCCGCGCCGTTCCGCAATCCATGCCAGCCGCCGGGAAACTCGCTCCTCCATCCCGGCCACGACGCCGGCGAGCGTGTCGATGCCGCGTCGCCGCGCAAAATCCCGCGCATGCGCCCGGTAGCCTTCCTCGCTTTCGAAATCGAGCGTCGTCGTCTTGGCGCCGGACCGGCCAAGGCGCTCGACCAGTTGTCTGAAGAGGTCCGGCCGACGACTTTCCCGCTCGATCCTCTCCCGCCGTACGTCGGCGGCTTCGACCTGTTCCGCGGTCCAGACGTTGCGCTCGACCTCGCGTTCCTCGAAGCGCTTCTCGCCCGCCTTTTCATCGATGACGGGCACTTTCACCTTGACGGTTTCGACAACGTCCTTGCGGAGCGTGACGGTGTCACCGGTCGAGGCGCCAGCCTCGGCGAGCGCCTTCGGCAGGCTGACGCCCCAGACGCGATAGATGGCTCCGTCATCGACCCCCACATCGGCATAAGGGCTCTCCTTGGAGTCCTCAACCTGCGGTCGGAACTTCGCCTGACCGGTCTCGACCAGCTCGCCAGTGACGCCGGCGGCGTGATCGACACGCGCCTTTCCTCCCCATTCCTGCTTCGGCGCAAAATCTTCCCGCGCCGCGTAGAGGTCGGCGCGATCGCGATGGCGGGTCATCGACACATAGGTCAGATGCTGGTCCATCATGCCGGTGGCCAGCACGAAGGTCCGGCCGACGGTCGCGCCTTGGGACTTGTGGATGGTCGTGGCATAGCCGTGATCGATGTTGCGATAGCTATGCTGGCTGATGACGAGGTCGCGGCCGTTGTCGAGACGGACGGTCAACAGCGTATCGCCGCGCTTGTCGCCGGTGGAAACGACTGTGCCGAGCATGCCGTTTTTCACATATTGCGGCCCAAGCCGTTTTGCCCTGGGTTCGAGGAAACGGGCATTTTCCAGGAAGAGGATCCGATCGCCCGTGGCGAATTCACGAAGCCCGCGCGCCGTCTGGAATTCGCGCGCCTCCGTCAGGGCGCCCTCCTCCATCATCACCTTGCGCAGGGATTCGTTGAGACGTCTTACATCCTCGTTGGTGTGCGCCAATACAAGCAGTTCGTCGCCACGAAGACGGGGCGCATCCTCGCCATCGGCAGATTTCTGAAGCAGGTCGCGGCGCGCGTCGATCCAATCGGCGACGATACGCTCGACGAGGTCGGCACGGGTTTCGGCCTCGACCAGGCGGCCCTGCTGTGCATAGGCATCAAGGCCCTCTTCGACCTTGCCACGGGCGAAGAGACGCGAGGCCTCGCGCGCCCATTGTTCGCGCTGGCGGCGCACGCCGGCAAGTTCGGCGAAACCGATCCGCTCGCTGATCGCCCGGAACGCTGCGCCTGCCTGGATCGGCTGAAGCTGCATGGCGTCACCGACCAAAATGGCCTTCGCACCGGCGTCCTCAACGGCCTTGAGCACGCGCGCCATCTGCTGCGAGGAGATCATGCCGGCCTCGTCGATGACAAGCACATCGCCGCGTTTGAGCTGTCCATGCCCACTAGCCCATGCCAGTTCCCAGGATGCCAGCGTGCGCGACCTGATGCCGGAACTGTCCTCCAGTGCCTCCGCCGCCTTGCCGGCAAGGGCTGCACCGATCACCCGGCGTCCCTCCCCTTCCCAGGCGACCCGCGCCGCCGCGAGAAGCGTCGACTTGCCCGCGCCGGCAAGACCTACGACGGCTCCGATGGCGTTGTCGCGGGTCACATGGCGAACGGCATCGACTTGCTCGGGATCGAGGCGAAACGGTTTCTGCGAATCCTGTGTTTCGACCTTTTCGATCGCTGCCGCGACAGCAAGATCAGGGACAGCGAAGCCCCGCCGTTCGGACAAAACCTGCGCCGACTGCGCCATGTCATATTCGATGCGCAGGATATCTCTTGTGGTGAAGACGGCCGGTTCGGAAACCTTGCCGGTCTCGCTATCGACCTGCTGCGGCTTAAGCAGCACCAGATCGTCCGAGGCCATCAGCCGGGCACGGATATTGGCGAAATCCGCCGGATCGTCGACGTAGCGATGCAGCGCCTTGGCGATATCCCTCTCATCAAAGGTGGAGCGTTCATTGGCGAGCTGCTTCAAAAGAAGCTCAGGATCGGCAAGCAGCCGGTCGGCCATTTCTTGCCGGCGTGCCAGATCGGCCGGCGCGAAATACATCTCGATGCCCCTGCGGGCGAGCGCCGCCTTCTCCGGGCCAAGGTGTTTCTGCGCAATGCCGTCGAGACCCTGCTCGGCATAGGAGCGTCCGTCGAGGCGGATCTCGTGGCCGGCAATCGCCAGATGCCGGCTGGCGGTTTCGGCCCAGGCGATCTTCCACGCCTTCATGGTCTCCTTGTCGCCGGCCCAGAGCTTGTAGACGATCTTGCCGTTCGGCCGGCCGGGCGTGACGACGCGCAGCGGCTCGCCTTCTTCGCCGAGCACCGGCACCTTCTTCGGCCCGAAGCCCTCGGCCGTTATCGGCCGCAAGGCGGTCATCAGGTGGATGTGCGGATTGCCGTCCTTGTCGTGAAACACCCAGTCGGCGACCATGCCCTTGGCCGTAAAATTGTCCCGGACAAACTCGCGCACCAAGGCGATGTTTTCGGCCCGGGTCAATTCCTCCGGCAAGGCGATGATCAGTTCGCGGGCAAGCTGCGCGTCCGCTCGGGTCTCGAAGGCATCGACCGCATTCCAGAACGCTTCGCTGGCGGCCGCAACGGTCTTCCCGTCTATGGCGGTCTTCAGCCAGGCGGGAATGTCGTCCGGCAGCGCCAGCTCTTCATGCACCAGCTCGGACGCGCCGCCGCGATAGCTGAAGGACGTGCCTGCCTGTTCGTCCATCATCCGGGCGCGATGGCGATAGGCGGCGGCCGAGACGATGCTGCGTCCCGCTCCCCTGCCGATCACCTGCGCTCTGACGAACATGATCGCCACTGTCGTCTCCAGACCTTCCGGGCACGTCGCGCCAGCGACGTATATTGCGCCCTCAAACCAATCGAACCGCAGGGTCGATGCCGCTTTTCCAGAAGGCGGCCGATCGCCGGATTCCGGCTGCGACGTTTTCGGGATGAGGCAAACTTGCCTATCTTACTATCAGTTTCTAGATAGTATAGTCACCGTCGTTCAGATTGCTCGAACCGACAAGGACACCGGCATGGCTGCAAAATCATCGATTTCCGACATCGACGCCCAGATCGAGAAACTGCGCGAGCGCAGGCGAACAGTGATCGCCAAATCCGCCGAGCGCTTTGCGCGTGCCGCGACAAAATCGGGTCTGGCGGAAATGGAGATCTCCGACGAGGAGCTCGACGCGGTCTTCGAGGAGATCACTGCCCGATTTCGCAAAGCGGAGAAGAAAGGGGCTACCGGTCCAACTGCTTCGCCGCGTCGATCAGCAGTTAGCGGGTCTGGAACGGCGGCGGAGGTTTCTCATGACGGTTGACCGCAAGCGCGAGGCCCGCGAAAAATTCCTGCTCGGCGGCATCGTCGTCAGGGCGGGCCTGTCGAAGGCGGACCGGGCATTTCTGCTCGGAGGTCTTCTTGAGCTGGCAGGCGTCACGCCGGGTTCGGCCGAGCATCGACGGCTGCGCGATCTCGGCGAGGTTGCTTTCAAGGTTCCTGCACCTGATGCTGGTTTCCGGCTGAGCATGGAGACTCCGGCATGACCGTGGAGGCAAAACCGCATCCGAGCCTGTTGCTCGTCCTCGTGCCGATCGCCATCAGCGCTTTCGCCGTTTATGTGGTTGGGTGGCGCTGGCCGGAACTGGCAGCGGGCATGTCAGGCAAGACCGAGTATTGGTTCCTGCGGGCGTCGCCCGTGCCGGCGCTTTTGTTCGGGCCGCTTGCCGGCCTGTTGGCCGTTTGGGCGTTGCCATTGCACCGGCGCAGGCCGGTCGCGATGGCGAGCCTCGTCTGCTTTCTGATGGTGGCCGGCTTTTACGCGCTGCGCGAATTCGGCAGGCTGGCCCCGTCGGTAGAAGGCGGCGCGGTGTCGTGGGACCAGGCGCTGTCCTATCTCGACATGGTTGCCGTCATCGGCGCGATCGCCGGCTTCATGGCGGTGGCGGTTGCCGCACGCATTTCCACCGTCGTTCCCGAACCGGTGAAACGCGCCAGGCGCGGCACCTTCGGAGACGCGGACTGGCTGCCGATGCCAGCGGCGGCAAAACTGTTTCCGCCTGATGGCGAGATCGTCGTCGGCGAGCGCTACCGTGTCGACAAGGAAATCGTCCATGAGCTGCCGTTCGATCCGAACGACCCGGCGACATGGGGGCAAGGCGGCAAGGCGCCACTGCTCACCTACAAGCAGAATTTCGATTCCACCCATATGCTCTTCTTCGCCGGGTCGGGCGGCTACAAGACCACAAGCAATGTCGTGCCGACGGCGCTGCGCTACACCGGGCCGCTGATCTGCCTCGACCCCTCCACCGAGGTCGCGCCGATGGTGGCCGAGCACAGAACCCGCGCGCTCGGCCGCGAGGTGATGGTGCTCGATCCGACGAACCCGGTCATGGGCTTCAACGTGCTCGACGCGATTGGGACCTCGCGTCAGAAGGAAGAAGATATTGTCGGCGTCGCGCATATGCTGCTGTCGGAAAGCGTACGCTTCGAAAATTCAACCGGCTCCTACTTCCAGAACCAGGCGCATAATCTCCTGACCGGGTTTCTCGCCCATGTGATGCTGTCGCCCGACTATGCCGGCCGGCGCAATTTGCGCAGCCTGAGGCAGATCGTTTCCGAGCCGGAGCCCTCGGTGCTGGCAATGCTGCGCGACATCCAGGAGCATTCCGCGTCCGCCTTCATTCGCGAGACCCTCGGCGTCTTCACCAACATGACCGAGCAGACGTTCTCGGGCGTGTATTCAACCGCATCGAAGGATACGCAATGGTTGTCGCTTGACAGCTACGCGGCGCTTGTCTGCGGCAACGCGTTCCGGTCGAGCGACATCGTATCGGGCAAAAAGGACGTTTTCCTCAATATCCCGGCATCGATCCTGCGCTCCTATCCCGGCATTGGCCGTGTGATCATCGGCTCGCTGGTCAACGCCATGATCCAGGCCGACGGTGGCTTCAGGCGCCGGGCGCTGTTCATGCTCGATGAGGTCGATCTGCTCGGATACATGCGCGTGCTGGAGGAGGCCCGCGACCGTGGCCGCAAATACGGCATCAGCATGATGCTGATGTACCAGTCCGTCGGGCAGATGGAGCGGCATTTTGGCAAAGACGGCGCGACGTCGTGGATCGACGGATGCGCCTTCGCAAGCTACGCCGCGATCAAGGCGCTCGACACGGCGCGCAACGTCTCGGCGCAATGCGGGGAAATGACGGTCGAGGTGAAGGGGAGCTCGCGCAACATCGGCTGGGACGTGAAAAACGCCAGCTCGCGCAAATCCGAGAGTGTGAACTTCCAGCGTCGGCCGCTGATCATGCCGCACGAGATCACCCAATCCATGCGCAAGGACGAGCAGATCATCATCGTGCAGGGCCACAGTCCGATCCGCTGCGGCCGTGCGATCTATTTCCGGCGCAAGGAGATGAACGAGGCGGCCAAGGCCAATCGCTTCGTCAAGCCGTGAGCACCATCAAGGTCGCGGAAAACGTCAGCGCCAGTGGCGACGGCGATGGCGTTCGAACGGATCGGTCTCACCCGGTGGCGTGCACCAGTCGACAATTTCGCATAGCCCGTGGCAATGCCGACGACGCCGATCGCCATCAGGAGAATGGCCCAGAACGGGATCCCGTTCGCGGCTTCGGGTTTCACGAAGGCCGCGATCGAGAGCGGAACCATGACGAGCCCGGCAGGGACAAGCAGATTGACGACAGGGCGGAACATGCAGAGCGCAAGAAAGGACAGATGCCACGCGCAGTAAAATACGGTCACCACGCTTCCGACGACGATGGTGCCAAGCAGGCGGGCGAAAAGCCGTAGCAAGCAAAGACCCGGGTTTGTTCGTCCAACCCGAAGGTCCTTGCCGGCAGCAGGCTGAATTTCGCTCATCGTGCCACCTCGCTTGATCGCTTGCGCTGGTCCTGTCGGTTGGCCGACTGAGCCAAACTATCGAGAATGCGAGAGTCTAAATCGCAAGAGAGATCAAAGCAAGAACAGGTCGCACGTGGGATCTGCCAGGACTCGGGGGCGCGGGAGCCCTTATAGCGAAGCGAAGCGGCCGGTCGACGCCGGCCCGCGCTCGCCAGCGAAAGGGATCGTAACCGGAGGCGGAGACCGCGCAGCGGGCTCCGTGAGCGACGCGAAGCCGAGCGAATAGAGCCCGGCCGCCGGAGGCGGTTCGCCGAAACCGGCTTTGAGAGGACGGGCAATCCATCACGAAAACGAATCGCTGCGCGACAAACGATTCATAAGTGTCGTTGGACGGGCATTTGCCGATCAGCGATTCTTGTCCCATGCTCGCTCAGCCCTATCGGCTTTATGTCGAACGCACGGACGCCGCTCGAAACATGGCGCGCTTCTATGCGCTTGCCATCGAAACGACCTTGTTCGGCACTCCCTGCCTGACACGCCGTTGGGGGCGCATCGGCTGCGGCGGACAGTCGATGGTTCATCACTTCGACCGGGAGGAAGAGGCCGTGTCGATGTTTCTCGAGCTGCTGCGGGCAAAGAGGGCGCGTGGATACAAGACCAGACCGTCCGCGCCTGATGGGCGCAGGAGAGCGATGCCTGGCGAAGCGAAGCTTCTGGTTTGCCACCCCGGTCGATCCGGGGGTGGCAAACCGGGCGTTCAGGCAAAAGCCTCCCTCAGTGGGGAGGCTCGGCCTCGATCCCGGCGTCCTGTGCGGTGATCGCCGCCTCCAGTTCCGCTTGGGCCTGCGCCAGTTCCGCCTCCATCCAGCGACGCTCGTCGCGGTAGACGGCATTGCGCAGCTCGGCCCGCAGTTCCTCGATGTGCTGTTCGATGGAAATCGTCATGGTCGTCATCTCCTTTGTTGATGTGAAAGATGACGCGCGCGGGCCGTGAGGATCGGGTCGGGTCAAGGATCGCGTAGCGACCGCCGGAGGCGGCGAGCGGGGGAGCCGAAATTCGTAGAATTTTGGGGGGACCGCTCGTCCTTGACGCGGCACGAGTGCCTCATGGCAGACTTGGCGTTCTGAGCAGAAAGGTCCTCGCCCGTGTGGCAACGAGAAGGAGCGAAATCGGGCTCGATGCCCGCTTTCGCTCCAACGACCGCGGAACGACCCTGACATTGAGCGGCGAAACCGGCCCCGATTGCTCGGGGCCGGTTGCTTGCCGTTCAGTTCGGGTTGTTCCAGAGGATCACCTTCTTGCTCGGATCGCCGCCTGGGGCGGGAGCGAGGTTGCCGAAGATCACGCCGATCTCCGGGGCTTCCAGCTTCACCGAAAGGTATTCCTCGCCGGTCTGGCGGGCGATGCGGTTCCACCCCGCGCCGATCTCGAAGCCGGTCCGGCGGTGGATGACGCGGAAGTCGGGGGCTTCGTCGCTTGCCTTCTGGCCGTTCGGGACGATGGCGATCGGGGCGTTGACCCGGATAGTGGCGAAGACGCCTTCGAGAGAGCCGTCGGTCTTCTGCGTCAGGGTTGCGATCGTGGTGGCCATGGTTCTGTCTCCTTCGGTTGCTCGGGACCATTCCCGATGGCGCACGAAGAGACGGCCGATCTGCTGCGGTCAGCTCGGCCGAAAATTTTGCAAAATTCTATTTTCCGCCAGGACAAAGAAACCGAAATCGAATTTTGCAAAAATTTCGGGCGAGTCTTACCCCGTCAGGGGTTGGCCGCAAAAGCAGACGGTCGTCTATACGAGCGACATAACGGGAATGGTTCGGGGCAGCCGAAGGGAGCGAATACCCATTATGGCCGTCCGGTCCAGCGCTGCGGATATCGGTCGCGCGCTTCTGAACGCTCCATCACCATGTCGATCCACACCCTGCACTCGCCCGTTCCCGGCCGCTTTAAGCGCATGACGGCCCCTTCCGCATCATCCCCTTAAACGGTCCGCGAGGTCGGTCCGGACTGGAGCCGTATCGCCGCATTCAAGCCGCGCTGCAATATCTTGGTGGAGGTATCCATGCCGCCGTCGCAGGGGCGATCTTTGGGAGACCCCGCCCTGCCAACGTCCGGACACCCGACCGTCGGTGGAGTCAGGCACACCAATGGTCGGCGAGCTAGCGGTCTCGCGCTGTCGGGATCGGTTCGCAGGGCGCGTTTCCGCGCGGTCCCCTCGCAAGGGGATCGCCATGCCTTCGGTCGCGAATGCTGGCTTTGCAGGCTGCCTGGTGGCGGAATAGAGATCGGGTCGGCCGCACTGGATGCGCCCGGATCTCGCGTCTTGAAGCAAAGGCCGCAATGACGTATATACGTGATCGTATATACGTCGGAAGAATAGTCATGCCTCATCTCGCCCGAGTTTTTCAGACTGGCAATTCGCAAGCCGTTCGCCTGCCGAAGGAATTTCGTTTCAATGTGGAGCGCGTGGAAATCACGCAGGAAGGCGATGCGCTAATCCTTCGCCCGCATATCGAGACCGAGGAGGCATGGACATCGCTGAAGGCGGCGTTGGCCCGCGGAACAAGCCCCGATTTTATGGCGGATGGCCGGCAGCAGCCGGAAGAGCAGGATCGGCCGGAGCTTGACGCGGTATTTTCGTGATTTCCTATGTCCTCGACACGAACGCGGTCATCGCATTGATCGGGCGTAAATCGGATCAGCTGGTCAGGCGCGTTCTCGACAGCCCGCAAGGCAGCATTGGCCTGTCCTCGATCGTCGTTCATGAGCTTTACTTCGGTGCACACAAGAGCGCCAAGGTGCAGCATAATCTCGAAACCTTACGTCTGATGATCGCCGATTTTCCAATCCTCGATTTCGACCTGCATGACGCTTTCGTCGCTGGAGAAATCCGGGCGGCCCTTGCTGCGAAGGGAACACCCATCGGCCCGTACGACGCCTTGATCGCCGGTCAGGCCAAGGCCCGTGAACTCGCTGTCATCACCAACAATACTGGCGAGTTTGCACGGGTTGAGGGCCTGCGCGTGGAAGATTGGACGATGTGAGTGAACGGACATGCGCGCCAACGGGAAAACCAATACATGGCGCCAGGAAAACATCGGCACGCCCTCAACCGCGGAAACATGACGCGCGACCAAGATCGCCGTCATGCGCTTCGTTCGCTGCTGAAAGCTGAAGAAGAATTCCGACGCGGAGAGATGCTGCCCCTTACGGCTCTGGATGAGATCGATTCGGAACTGGATGGAGAACTGCGCTAGTCGCTCCTCGCGTTCTCATCCTGCCGGAGTCGAAAGCGCCAAGCCGATGCGTGTCGTCGAGCAGTTCAATACCGGGAAGGGCCATCTAGCCTTCCCAGGGTGCTATCCGTCGCAACCGTTCGGCCGCCTTCGGCGGCGGAGCGGCCGCCGGGGCGGAAATCGCCTGCATGAAGGCATCATAGGCGTCGGGCGAGAGGCGGGTGACGGTCTCGTTGAGGATCGCCACCTGCGCCTCGTGCAATGCGGCGCGGCGCATGAATTCGGTGCGCGACAAGCCGAGCAGTTCCGCGCCACGATCGATGATCGTCAGATCGTCGTCGCGGAATCGCATCGAGACGGATGTTTCCTTTCTCGGGGCTGTGGTGGCCATGTCGCGCTCCTGTGATGCGATTGTATTTTGCAATACTTCTCTCCATGGTCGCAGTTACGACTCACCGTCGTAACCTTCGCCGCATGCCAGCCGATCGATCTTCGCCGCGAACAGTTCTTTGTGTTTCTCCGGCATTTAGGCGGTTCGGCCGACACGACGTAGATCCCCCACGGAGCGCATCCGTTCGTAGCGTTCGATGCTCATCAGAGCGTACCGGAGCTTTTCATCCGAGATGAGAACAACCGGCTCGGCACTGGCGGCGTCCAGGACGTCGCCAGTGTGCCTGCCTGAATCGTCTATCGTGAATGTCCGCATAAGCGGCATGCTAGATGGATTCTCCGGAGGAGGAAAACGGCGCTCACGCGCCGTCTCCTCTAAGTTCCCAAACATTGATGCCGAAGCGGCGGGCCTTGTCGCGAAGGTTTTCGGTGATGCCGGATCCCGGAAAAATGACGACGCCTGCGGGCATCACGGAGAGCATCTCGTCGTTGCGGCGGAAGGGTGCGGCCTTGGCATGCTTCGTCCAGTTCGGCTTGAAGGCGATCTGCGTCACCTTGCGTGCTTCCGCCCAGCAGGCGGCGATGCGTTCGGCGCCTTTGGGCGATCCGCCATGCAGCAGGATCATGTCCGGGTGCTTCGCGTAGGCCTTGTCCAGCGCGGCCCAGATGCGCTCATGATCGTTGTAGTCCATGCCGCCGCCGAAGACGATCTTGGTGCCGGCAGGCAACAGCACCTCGGTTTCGGCGCGACGGCGGGCAGAGAGGAAATCTCTGGAGTCGATCATTGCCGCCGTCATGTTGGCGTGGCTCACCTTCGAGCCGGTGCGCGGCCGCCATGCCGATCCGGTCTGCGCCTCGAAGAGGTCGGCCGCATAATCGCGCATGAACTCGAAGGCGTTGCGGCGCTCGAGAAGCGTGATGCCTTCGGCGATGTGGCGCTCGAGCTCGACGCTCTTGACCTCCGAACCGTCCTGCTCGCGCTGGCCGGTGCGCTGCGCGTCTTGGTTGCGCTGAAGCTCGCGCTGGATGCGCTCGCCGGCGCGATGGAAGAGGTTGACCGTCGACCAGAGAAGGTCCTCGAGATCCGGCTCCAGCCGTGTATCGCCGAGCATTTCGAACATGGCGTCAAAGACTGCGGTCAGCGCCGACTGGACCATTGGCTCCTCAGGCAACGGGCGTGAATCCGGCTCGTCCTGGAAGGGGCGATGGCCGTGGATCTGCATCTCGTAGATGAAGCGGTCGGTCGGGGACGAGGCGTGGTTGGGCTCGAAGGCGTCGTCGAGGGGAAGGGTAAGGTTCATGCTGGGTCTCCGTCGGTTTGGGCCGCGCCTCTCGCGGCCTGACGGCGATCCCCTTCCATGCGGCGGGCGGGCCGGAACCGCGGCGCCCGCGCCGCGGCCCAGCGCAGCGCCGGGCGGGGACAAGAAGGTTTCTTGGGCCGCGAGGAATGCCGGGCCGCCTCCGGCCCGGCAGGGAAGAAACCTGACTGACCCGCTGAAGGCCTGAACGCCGGATGGTAAGGGTCGCCTCTCGGCAGGCCGGCGAGCGCGCGCCCACCGAACGGCGACCGGCAGAGAGCGACCTTCTCCCGCCACGCCGCGCCCTACCGTCGCCCAGCCTCATGGCCGTCTCACGCGGGCAGAAAGGCCTGAGCGTCTTCCGTGGCAAGCTGGCTTCGAAGGTGCGCGGTAAGCCGAGCCGGACCGAGCCGGCGCAGGTCCTCGTTGAAGTCGCCGAGTTCCGGGGCGAGCACGAGCGGCATGATCCCGAGCGCCCGCGCGCGGCGGCTCAATCCCTCGATGCCGTGCCGGCCGGCGGCATCGGCGTCGGCGGCGATGTAGAGGCGCACGCATCCTGCCGGGAGCCGGAAAGCGGCGAGGTGATTGGCGGTCAGCGCTGACACCATCGCCATGCCAGGCATCACGTGCGAGAGCGACAAGATGCTTTCGAGCCCCTCGCCGGCGGCCATGACCGGCACAGGGCCATGGAGGGGAAAGTGGAAGCGCACGGCGTTCCTAAGCAGCCCGCCGAGCGCGCGGCGCGGATCGTCGACCTTCGCTTTGCCCTCGCCCTGCGGGTCGAGCCATGTGCGGTGCACGCCGGTGATTGCGCCGGAGCGGTCGGTCACGGCTGCGATCAGCGCCGGATAGCGGCTCGTCCTGCCGGTCACGAGATCCCGGTAGTAGCAGGACGGGTGGAAGCGCAGCGCCGGATGCAAAGACGCCCGCAGGATGCCGCGCTGGCGCAGATAGGTGTCGGCCAAAGTGCCGGCAAGCGGCTGCGCCATGCGGAACAGCCGTCGCGCACGTTCGGCAGCCGGTCGTTCGACCGGCGGGGCATCGCCGGCCTCGTCCCCGCGATACGACGAACCGGGCTTAGGCTCATTCAGAAAACGTCGAGCCTCATCGGCAACGTCGCGGAAATCCACAAGTCCGCAGGTTTCGCGAACAAGGTCGAGCAGGTCGCCGAATTGCCCGGCCGCGGCATCTGTCCACCGGCCTTTGCGGGGACCAGCGAGATGCACATAGAGCGACCGGCCCTTGTTGTTGGCGACGTCGCCGACGATCCAGTAGTTGCCGCCCCGACGGCCGGCGGAGAGGTAATGGCGGCAGACCGCCTCGACGTCGCGCGCGAGACGATCCGCCAGTTGCGAGGCGGACAGCATAGCGGTCACGCACGGCCGGCAACGTCGACGATGCGGTGCCGCTCCATGAGACGCGACAGGATCACTGGTCCGTCATCCGTGGTCGGGACGAAGAACCTGACCTTCCAGGCGATCATTTCGGAGAACAGGCCTATTGCTCTCAGCCTATCGCGCATCCCGTCGCTGAAGCCTGTGAGTTCGACGCGATAGTCATTCATCACCCGCACACGCCGCAGCGTCATGTTGCCGGCCAGCCCAATGACCGCAGAGCCGCTGAGCAGCGATTGCCACACCTCGCCGGCGCTTATGACCTCGGTCCGATCAAGCCCGAAATTCTGGCACAGCCGGGCGAGACCTTCCGAGGAGATCAGACGGCCGACGATGCGTTCGCCCTTATCGGTCTCAAGCCGATAGACACGGCAAAAATCCTGCGGCAGCAATTTCCAGATCGGCAACAGCAGGCCGGAAACCATGTGCATGGTCGAGATGGCAAACTCTGGCAGACTGGCAACCTCGGTGTTCCAGGCGTCGGCAAAGACCTGCTCGTCCGCTTCCTGCCAGTTCGTTTCTTCAAGCTGACGCAGCTCGAAGCGGATTTCGACCGTCGGCCGGATGAGCGTGACGCGCGGCTGGACCGAGCCGTCGTCGAGCATGACCGAGCGTGTCGGAACCTGCACGGCCGAGCGGCCGGACTTGCCGTTGACCATGAGCTTGGCCTGGCAATCACAAGCGGCAAGTTGCAAGGCATCGGAGAGCAGCATCGGCCTGTTGCGATCCATGCGTTCGATCGTCAGCAGATGCGACTGCGCGCCGGTGACCGGGTGGGTGTAGACCAGCTTGCGCTCCTTCACCGTCATGCGGTCCGCTACAAGCGTCTCCAGGCCCTTGTCATAGACACCCGCCGCGATCGCCCCCTCGATGCGGGCGGCCAGCAGTTGCTCGAAGGCGTCGAACAACAGGTTTTGCATGGCAATGGTCAGCGCCAGCATGCGGTTGAGGAAGGTATGGATCGGCGGCAGCTCGTCCTTGAGCCCGCCCTCCTCCGCGGTCAGCGACAGGCCGGTAATCGTCTCGAATTTATCCAGCGAGCAGCCTGCGATGTCGCCGCAATGGATGAGCTTGTAAAATTGTCGCAGCGCATCGCGGGCATATTGGGATTCGAGATTGTCCTCAGAGCGGAACATCCCCTGTCCGCCGGTCTGGCGTTGCCCGCGCGTGATTGCGCCCAGCGTGTCGAGACGCCGGGCGATGGTCGACAGGAAGCGGCGCTCCGCCTTGACGTTCGTGGCGACCATGCGGAAGCGCGGCGGCTGCGCCTGGTTGGTGCGATGGCTGCGCCCAAGTCCCTGGATCGCTATGTCGGCCCGCCAGCCGGCTTCGAGGAGATTGTGCAGACGCAGGCGCTGGTTCTTCGCGCCGAGATCCGCATGATAAGACCGTCCGGTGCCGCCAGCTTCGGAGAAGATCAGGATCGGCTTCTCGTCGTCCATGAAAGCACGCGTTTCGTCCAGATTGGCGCTGCCCGGTCGGCTTTCGACGGCGAAGCGGTCGATCGTGCCGCCATCGTCGCGGCGCACGATGCGGCGCGTTCGCCCAGTGATCTCGGCAACGCGATCCGTGCCGAACCTCTGGACGACCTGGTCGAGCGCGGTCGGGATCGCGGGCAGGCTGCCGAGCCGCTCGAGCAATGCGTCACGGCGTGCGACCGCTTCACGGCACAGAACCGGATTACCGTCGGCATCATAGACCGGCCGCGACAGGAGATTACCTTCGGCGTCGGAATATTCCTCGAAGAGCTGGATCGGAAAGGAGTGGTGCAAGAATTCCGCAACGATCTCGCGTGGCGTGATGTCGACCTGGATATCGCCCCGCTCCTCGGTCGGGATCTCCGCCAGCCGGCGTTCGGTGAGAGACTGTCCGGTGGAGATGATCTGGACGATTGCCGCATGCCTCTCCTGCACATCCTTGTCGATCGCGCCGATCAGCGCCGGCGTCTTCATCGAGGTCAGCAGGTGATTGAAGAAGCGCTGCTTCGAACTTTCGAAGGCAGAGCGGGCGGCTGCCTTGGCATTTTTGTTGAGCGTGCCATTGCCGGTCGCACTGGTGATGCCGGTGGCTTCGAGCGCCGCGTTGAGATTGTTATGGATGACCTGATAGGCCTCGGCATAGGAATCGTAGATGCGGACCTGCTCCTCGGTCAGTTCGTGCTCAATGATTTCGTACTCGACACCCTCGAATGACAAGGACCGCGAGGCGTAGAGACCCATAGCCTTGAGGTCGCGCGCCAGCACTTCCATCGTCGCGACGCCGCCGTCCTCGATCGCCGCGACAAACTCGGATCGGGTCGAGAACGGGAAGTCGGTGCTGCCCCACAGGCCGAGGCGTTCGGCATAGGCGAGGGATTCGACGTCGGACGCGCGGGTCGCCGAGACATAGACGACGCGGGCATCGGGCAGCGCACGTTGCAGGCGCAGGCCGGCGCGGCCTTGTTGCGAGGCGGTCTTCTCGCCGCGCTCGGACTTGCCGCCGGCGGCATTGGCCATGGCGTGGCCTTCATCGAAGATGACGACGCCATCGAAAGTCATTGCGTTCCCCGCCTCTTGACCGAGCCAATCGACGATCTGCTGGACACGCGAGCGTTTGCCTTCGCGCTCATCGGTACGCAGTGTGGCAAAGGTGACGAAGAGGATCCCTTCTTCGAGGTTGATCGGCTTGCCCTGCCGGAAGCGCGACAGGGGCGTGACCAGCAGCTTCTCCTGTCCCAGTGCGGCCCAATCGCGCTGGGCGTCCTCGATTAGGGTCTCTGACTTTGAAATCCACAGATGGCGGCGGCGGCCCTTGAGCCAGTTGTCCAGAATTATCCCGGCAGCCTGGCGGCCTTTGCCGGCGCCCGTGCCATCACCGAGAAACCAGCCGCGACGAAAACGGACAGCGCCCTCGGTCTCAGGCGTAACGGCTTTCAGATTGTCGAAGGTCGCATCGACGGACCAGTGGCCAGCGAGATAGCCGCCGTGCGCTTCGCCGGCATAGATCACGCTTTCAAGCTGGGCATCGGAAAGATCGCCGCTGCTCACGACACGCTTCGGAAGATGCGGACGATAGGTCGGCTTGGGCGGCGCGACCGATGCCATGGCGACAGATTCGACCAGCTTGTCCGGGTGTGGCTTGGCGCCGGGAATGTGGATCGCCTGCAGCCGGTACGGTTCGTAGATGCCGTCGGCGACATCGACACGCGCTTTCGGCGCCGCGTCGCGCAGTTCGTACGAGAGTTCGATGACTTCGTCGTTGAAATGAGCGGGCGGCAGAGACACGGGTCGCGGTGCGCGGACGGCGGGCGAAGGGCGCGTTGCGGAAGCGGATTCTGCCGCAGGACGCACGGTGCCGGCGGCCTTGCGGCCGGCCATCTTCGTCACGCAGGCGCGCAGGACGCCGTTCGATAGCGCGCCGATGGAGTTCGGCGCGGTCGCGGGCGAGCGGGGCGGAAGATCCGAGATCCATGAAAGCAGTATCTCCAGATCGGAAGCGACGCCGTGAGAGGAGACCAACTTCGCAGGATTGGGAGCGGCGATCTTATCGATCACCGTCAGCCGCGTTTCCATCGTCGTGCCATGTCGGGCATAGACAGAGCCATCGATCGCGGCGCTGAACAGGACCGTGCCGCGCTCCTGCAGGCGGACGAAGGCGTCGCGCCATTTGAGATTGTCGGGGGAAAGGCTGGAGCCGGTGATCGACACCAGCCGACCGCCGAGGGCGAGCCGGGCGAAGGCGGAGGCGAGATGACGCCATGCGGCATCGCCCATGCGGCCTTCGACGTGAAGGCCGGCGGAAAACGGCGGGTTCATCAAGACGACGGTCGGACGGACCGAGCGGTCGAGATAGTCATCGATGTGGGCGGCATCATGCTGCGACACCATCGATCCCGGGAAGAGCTGCTCGAGAAGCGTATAGCGAACCGGTGCATATTCGTTGAGGGAGAGGCGCGCCTGCGCGAGTTCGGCGAAGATCGCCATGAGGCCGGTTCCGGCGGACGGTTCGAGCACCGTGTCGTCGGCCATGACCCCGGCGGCGCGGGCCGCGACAAAGCCAAGCGGCATCGGCGTCGAAAATTGCTGGAGCTGTTGGCTTTCCTCGGAGCGCCGCGTGTGGGTCGGGACCAGGCCCGCAACCTTGGTCAGCATCGCAAGCGTGGTCTGCGCCGCGCGAGCGGAAATCGCCGCGCCGAACTTGCGCAGGAACAACACCTGCGCGACCTCGGTCGCCTCATAGGCATCCTTCCAGGCCCAGAAACCTTCGGCGTCCGAGCCGCCGAAGGCGTTCGTCAAGACGGTTCGGAGATCGGCTGCGCCGATGGCCTGGCCGCGCTCAAGAAACGGCAAAAAGCCATGGCCGGCGTGGAGGATCTTGCCCGCTCGACCTGCGCGATCGGCTGGCGCAAGAGAGGTGGCGGCCGCGTTCGCGGCACCGGATGTGATCATCTTCATGGGAAATCCTGCCGAGAGCGGGAAAAGAGCGGCCAGCCGGACGCTCTCCAAACCCGGCAGGCCGCCCCTTCCGGCCCCCCTCTCTCGGGAGATGAGGCGCCAGCGCCCGGCCTGGAGGTTTACTAGCTATTTTTCGATAGTAAAATGAGCACTGTCCCGTGTAGCTTCGACCGAGGCAAGGAGGGAACGGCCGTGCGAACATTCACGATCGGCGAACGGGTGATGGAGGAATCCTCGCCGGAGTTTCGGACGCTTCTTCCGCAGGCCTACGAGCAGCGGCTTCGCCCGATGTGCATGTGCAAGGAGCCGCCGATCCCCATGTATATCGCGCATCTGGAGGACCAGTATCTCATCAAGCGCATGCCGCTTTCGGGGCGCGATCACCATCCTGGTTGCCCCTCCTATGAGCCGCCCTACGAGCTTTCCGGCCTCGGCCCGCTGATCGGCAACGCGATCCAGATCGACGCCAGCGGCAAGGCCGACCTGAAGCTGGATTTCTCGCTGACGAAACGTGGGGCCAGATCCGGAGCCACCGCGTCGGCTGAGCCGTCGGAGCGGGGCATTCGCAGCGAGCCCAGAAAGCTGTCGCTCAGGGCAATGCTGCATTATCTGTGGGAGGCAGGCGAATTGACCAAATGGCGGTCGACCTGGGCAGGCCGGCGTGGCTGGGGCCGGGTGCGAACCAGCCTCATCAATGCCGCCTCCCAAATGACGGCTCGGTGTAGCCCCTTGAGCGATGTGCTTTTCGTGCCGGAAGTGTTCCATCCAGAGGATAAGGATGGGATCGCCGCGCGGCGTGCGGCCGCGCTCAAGGGCATACAGCCGTCCGGCTCGGGTCCTCGCAAGCTGATGATGATCGTGGCCGAGGTGAAGGAGTTTTCCGCGGCTAGAGCGGGCCAGAAGATCGTCGTGCGGCACATGCCGTTTCCGCTGATGATCGAGGACGGCGCATGGCGGCGGCTGGCAGCACGCTACGAGACGGAGCTCGAACTCTGGCGCTCGAGCGAAGCCTTCCACCTGATCGTCATCGCGACTTTCGGCGTCTCAACCGCCGGCATCGCGTCGGTCGAGGAGGTCGCGCTGATGGTGGTCAATGAACACTGGCTGCCCTTCGAGGACATTCACGAGCTGCGGCTTCTGGAAATGCTGAGCCACCTGAAGCGGAGGACCGTCAAGGGGTTGCGTTTCAACCTGCCCCGCGATGCGCCTGTCGTGTCGGTGACATTGCCGGAACAGAAGCCCGCCCCCGTCGCGATGTTCATCGTCCCGGCGAGCGCCGGAGAGGAATACGAACAAGCTCTAACCGACATGATCAATGCGAGGCCAGAGATCACACCCTGGGTCTGGCGGGTCGCGGAAGGCGAAATACCGCGATTTCCTTGATCCGGGAACATAGGGCCGCGCCGGACATTGACAGAACGAGGCGAATAACAACACCTCCAGCCTCTCGCCGAAGCCATCTATCTCATCGGATTGGTATGAAACCTGAGAAAAGCCCTTTGTCATCGAGATCAAGAATCGGCGACGCCTGGCCCGCCGAGAGCACTCGATCTGGGGAGAGATCGACCTGAAGGCGGCAGGCGATCAGGTCGCCGCCGAGCAGACGGGAGACGAGAACGGTGCGGCAATTGTTCCGCGGCGGTCTGGTGCGGGGACGGCGAAGAACGCCCGCGACATCAACACCTGATCGCGTCGTATACCAGCTTAGAAACCCCCATCCGTTGACATAGAAATGCCGCTTCGCCTTGAGACGGGCGATATAGGCGTCCTGTTCCCTTGTTGGCGCCGAGCCGATTGAAGCGCGTCCGGGAATAGTCGATCACTCCGTGCCCTCAGTCAATTCCAGCGGGCCTGCCGCGACCGCGACCTTTGGGGCCCGGCGCGTTGCGCAATTTGCGCCAGTTGGGTCGGAATGTCGCCGACGGAGAAGTTGAACAGGTGGCCGACCTTCTCGATGGGTCCGCCGCGACCTGAGCAGGAAACGAAAAACGGATGTCACGGGCGCTCCAAAAAGACAAACGCCCGGCGCGATAGCCGGGCGATGAAAGGGATCGATAGGAGGATACTACTGGATGGATTAAGATCAGGCTGCGGCTTCCAGCAGCTTCCGGGCCTTGCCCTCGAGTTCGAGCCGCGTGTCCTGATGCGCCTTCCCGCGCGCAAGAGCGGTGATACCCTGCACAAAGTCGAAAATTGACTCAGGCGGCCTGCCCTCTTCGGAAAGTACTGTCTCGATGATCTTTCCGGTTTCGGCCTTGGAGAAGCCGCGCTTGCGCAAGAAATCCGAGCGATCTTCATCGTTTCGCGCAACGACCCGTTCACGGGCGGCGCGGATGCCGGCGACGAAGGGCGCGGGTGAGGAATTGGCGAAGTTCGTCAGCGCCGGGGCCGCCTCGTGGGCGAAACGCTGTGCTGCGAACTTCGAGTGCCGGATGGTGATTTCCTCGAAATTTTCTGTGCCCCAAAGATTCCTGTTGGCACAAACTGCGCGTAGATAGAAGGAGGCAATGCCGAGCGTCTTCGATCCGACTTCGCTGTTCCAGGCGTAGAACCCGCGAAAATACCAGTCGGGCTTGCCGTTCGGCAGGCGGCCGGCCTCGATCGGATGGGTGTCGTCGACCAGGAAGAGAAAGACGTCGCGATCGCTGGCGTAGAGCGTCGTGGTATCCTTGGTGACATCGACGAAGGGGTTGTGAGCCATGGTCGACCAGTCGAGCACACCCGGCACCTTCCAGATCGTGTCGCCGGTGCCGTTGCCGGCAATCCTCATCACCGCCTCGACAAGATCTTTGTCCCAGATGCGGCCATAGTCAGGGCCGGTCACTGCCCGCAGTTCCACGCGGCCGTTATCCATCTCCAGTGTCTTGACCATTTCCGCATTTTGGTTGAGCAGGCCATGCTGAAGGTTGATTGCCGCCAGCGGCGCGGGCAACTGGCGCATATAGCTCGCCGGAGCTCCGACCAGGCTGCAAAGCTGACCATAGCTCCAGTGTGTGGGCGCCAGCGGCTCACGACCGCCGGGAACGACCAGGGAAAGGCGCTGGGCATTGTCACGGGTCGCCTCGACGCGGATTTCTGTACTTTCGACAGTTCGAACCCGAGCACGCTCTGTTCTGGCGCTGACGGCGCGATGGAGGTCGCAAAGTGACAGATAGCGCTCATCATCCGGGCGCGAAAACCATTCGGACGAGACGCGGCCGATGCGTTGACCACGCGAAATGTCGACCTTGAAGCCGGACGATACAGGCCGCGGGCTGGTGATCATGGTGTTCATGTTGGAAGCTCCTAAAACGAAGAGCCCGGCTGTCGCTTTGCGACGGCCGGGCTGGCGAGGTGGATGATGGAGGAAGGCCCGGCGTAGACGCCAAGCCTTGGGTCAGGCGGTTTGAAGAGGGCTATTCCGCAGCGTCGAGACGACGGTTCTCTTCGACATCGGCATCCTGAAGAGCCGCATCCTCACCTTTGGCGCCCGTGGTCAGGTAAACCGGCAGATCGGCGTCGGCGCCTTCTACTGCAGTGTCCTCAGTGACTTCGTCCGCGGCAGCGTCGCCCTGTTCCGAGAGCGGCTCATCCAAGGTGAGCCGCAGTGGTTCGGGCAGCCATCCGCTGCCTTCGAGCAGCCGGGCGGCCTCACGAGCCATGTCCGCCTTCTTGAGGTGATCGATGAGCTGCGCGGACTGTTCGCCCTTCGCCTCTCGGACCGCCTGCAGGATATGGGCCTTTGTCACGCGGCCGAGATAGTTGTCGACCGTCGGCTTCCAGCCTGCCTCGACCATATCGAAGCCGATCGAGCGGGCGAGTTCATCAGCATGGGCGAGCGCCCCGGGTCGCCGGTTCCACGGCTGCACAACGGCATTGAGCGATAGCGAGACGCAATGCGCAAACAGCGCCTGCCGGCTGGCCTCGTCGAGAGCGACCAGGTAGTTCCAAAGCTCCGCGGGGGTCTTCGGCAGATCGTGTCCCCATGCTTCATGACGCTGTTCGATCTCCTTCGCCCAAACCGTGTCGCCCAACCCTTGCGTCTGGCCGAACTTCGCGCTCTGCATCGTGACCTCGAGGCAAGAGTCCGAGCCGTAGACGAAAAAGCTCTTGAGAACAAAGACGTGCAGCGCGGCGACAAAGGCCATGACCGGATCGTTTGCGAGAGCGTTCCTGAGCGCGATCGTGCGGGCTGCCGTCAGGTCCTCGACGACGCGATCCGAGAGCGGACGAATGCGGTCGTCCTCTTCCTCCGGCGGCTCGAGGGCAACGGGCTTGCCATTGACCGAGATCCCGCCGGTTGCGGAAGCTGTAACTGCATCATCGCCATCGTGATTGCCGGCACCGGTGCCATCGGCCTCGACGACCGGCTCGTCCTCCGGTCGAACGAAGCCGCGCTCGATCTTCAGCTCGCCGCCGGCGCCGAGCGAGATGAAGGCGCCGCCGCGCGCAACCTCTTCCGGATCGAAGACATGGGGCCGGTCATTCATCCGGTCCAACTCGTTGCCGAGTTCCTCAAGCCGGGTTTCCGTTTCCTCGGAATAGTCGGTCGCCTCGGCGTATTCCGCGTCGAGCTTGTCATATTCCGCCTTTAGCTCGTCGTAGCGGGCGAGCTCGTCGGCGCTCAATTCTGAGCGCTCGCCGTAAAAGCGGCGCAGGCCGGAAGCATGGCCATAGGGAAAGTCGATTGCCGCGTCGACCCAGTTCCACCCTTCCTCGGCTTTCAGCGTTTCGGCGTCGGCCTTCAGCTTTTCGAACACGAGCTGTTCGAGAAGCGCCGGATCCTGGAGCCATCCAACCTGATCCTGTTCGAAGAGATCGCGCATCACAATGCCGCCGGCGGCCTCGTACGCTTCGATCCCAATATAGACCGCGCGGCGATCGACGGCACGCACCGCTGTTTCGGTGAGCAGCCGGCGAATGTAGTACGGCTCGCGGACATGCGACCGGGAGACCGTATCCCAGACCTGTTCCTGGCGAACGTGATCGTTGGTGATGGAAAAGGCCATCACCTGCTCAAGTTTGATCTCGTCATTCGCGTAGAGATCGAGCAGGCGCGGCGAGACCGACGCCAGCCGCAGACGCTGGCGCACCGTCGACGCCGAGACGAAATAGCGCGCAGCGATCTCCTCCTCGCCGAGACCCTGCAGATGTAAGGTCTGGAATGCCCGAAACTGGTCGAGCGGATGGAGCTGGAGGCGATGGACGTTTTCGGCAAGCGAATCGTCCTCGACCGAGGTCGCCCCGCCGCGCTTGACGATGCAAGGGATGGGTTCGGTCTTCGCCATGCGCTTCTGCTTGATCAGCAGTTCGAGAGCCCGATAGCGGCGGCCGCCGGCGGGCACTTCGTAGCGGCCGGTTTCCTCATCGTTCTCGCCAAGGATCGGCCGTACGTTCAGGCTCATGAGAAGCCCGCGAAGGGCGATGTCCTCGGCGAGGTCCTCGATCGAGACGCCCGCCTTGATGTTGCGAACGTTCTTCTGCGAGAGTTCGAGCTTGTCGAAGGGAATGTCGTCCGATCGGTCGAGGGTGATTTTCTGAATGGCCTTTGCCATGTCGTTTCTCCGTAGCCGGCCGGCCGGAGCCTCTCTCCGAACCTTCAAACCCGCTGCGAACGTTTCCTCCCCCCTCTCCCTCCCAGCCGCGCTCCGCCTTTCCCGGTTTGCGCTATCTGGGGAACCGGTTCCAAACCGTCGAAAACCCTGCGGAGACGCGGCGCTATTAGCATGCGAAAGCACCTGCATTCTGACTGCAGATGGATACTCGGTCCCGACCAGCATGGCGGGAACGAGCAAGCGTGAAGCGTCCGCCAATCAATGGCCGGCACTTTCGTTTCGCGCCTGGGCACTTGAGAGCTCAGCTCCGGCGCGATTAAATCGCGGTCTGGGCCTGGCTCCCGGCAATCTAGTTCACGGAAGCGCATTGATCTCGGCGGAGCGCTTCGCGCACGGCGATTGCTGCTGTCGTCGCGCCAAAATTCCATACCGGCTAAACCACCACAGTCTTTGATCTGTGCATCGTTCTTGGGAAGAGCTCGGCTAACGTCCCAATACATACCACAGTCAGGCGTCCCGGGAGCAGTGAAGCTGGCAGGCGGGAGAGGAAGTGTTGATCATATTTCCGATTCCGGCCGAAGGCAGGGCGCGCCTGGCAGCAAACTAGCGCCAAGTCTCGGAGCCCTCCCGCGGACAGCGTTTGGCTTCCATCACGCGGCTGGATCTACTGCTGGGGATTGCCTTCTAATCGCTGCGCAGAATCTTTGCTTCGAGCGCGGCTGCCACGAAAGCTCTTCGAGCAGCTGGTGGATGGGCCTGACCGCGCAACGCCTGAAGACAGGCGACCATCGCGGCTTTTCATTTGAGGTCTCGCGATCAAGATCGCGAAGCAAGATAGCGGCAGCGTCGTTGACATCGAACACGACCCGCTCTGAGCTATGGCGGCTAGCTTGCACAACGACTGCTCTTTCAAATCTGTTCAAGCCCGTCATTTCATCCCAAAAAGGCCATGGAAGCGGCAATTGCGCTGATAGCACTTCGTTGCCCGGCCGACGGAGTCTGCCGCATCTTGAAGAAACCGTTTCTATTTTCGGTCTGGTGAAATTTCGACTCGACAGACCAATAGCAGAAGCGCCCAACTAACGCTTGCACTTTTCCCCGCGCCCGATTTGCAGGTGGCGAGCCACTGCATGGCGGAAGTTTCATCCTCCAATATGGCGGCTCGTTTCGCAAAGCCGAAAAGGGCATTGCGGGCGGCACTCACTGGTTTCGAGTGCAAAACAATCTGGCAGGTCATTTTTCCGGATACATCCGGCCTGCGATATGGCCAGGTGCGCACTTGGTCCCGGGCCAAATCGCGATGCGGCTGGCATACCGCTCAGCGATAGCTTCCCATACCTGAGAGGCCTTCATCGCAGCTGTGCTGAGCCTCGCAAAGCAGCGTGGTTTGACGTACCACCGCGGTGCGTTGTTGATGCGGGTGCGGCCGACGTCGGCCAGAAGGTCCGAACAGGCTGCTGGTCAGTACCCGCGCTCGTTGCTCACCGTGTTTTCCAGGGGCTCGTTCCTGAGGAAACGCCCATAATTGATGGCACCTGGACGAGGCTGTCCTCGCTGGTTCCGAGGCCGCCGCCGGCGTGCGGCGTTATAACGACCTTCTGATTAGACCAAAGCGGACTGAACCAAGGCAGGGGCTCGGTCTCGAAGACATTAAGATAGGCGGAGTGTAGCCGCCCCCTCGCGATCGCCTGAAGGAGATCGTCCTGGTTGACTGCACTGTTCGCGAATGCGCAGTCTTGCCTGAACAGCTTAAACTTCGAGGCGTCGAACAATTGCCGTGTCGAGGGCATTTCCGGCAATATGGACAACACGAAATCGGCCCTTGAGAGGAGCTCGTCAAGCTTGGCTGCTGTCGTATGGCTTGCGATCCCGAGCACGGACCTGTTCGAGCGGCTCCATGTCGAGACCGAAAAGCCATGCTCCTTGAGCATGGTGGCAATCTGGACGCCGATGAAACCCATGCCGAGCACAACAACAGAAAAATCTGAGGGCTGCTTGGTCCTGATGCGCGACCATTCGCGCGATGCCGCCGGGCTCTATAATCGAGAATCCGCTGCTGATGCGAAAGAACGGACTGGAGCGCCGACAACTTCAGACTGTCAGCCAATTGTTGATCCTTGAGGTGGGTAACGATGACACCGGCGGGAAGTGTTTGATCGCTGAGCACGTCTCCTGCTGCGTGACCAAGATAACTGACCCAGCGCAACTTCCTGAACTCAGCGAACCCGCCCCGGCTGGTCATGGTGGTATCGATCAGGATTGCGTCAATTTCCTCTGGTCTCCATAGACCATCCCAAGTCCTGATGTCAGCCTTGGGATCGTGGACACTGAAGGCCTTGCGCCAAGCTTCGTCGTCAGCGCCATAGTCGCTGATCAGCAATGTCGTGCATTTCTTCACCGGGCATTTTCTCCTTGGTGTGATGCTGGCGCCAACTCGACCAACTGCCGATGGGAGCGGACGAAACCTGCGTTGCCGACTTCCTTGCCGGAGCCGCGATTTTATCGCAGGTGCCGACGATCCTCAGGGGACAGCGAATGAAATACGCGCATGTTTCCGCAGAGCCGCCTGCGAGTGGCTCGACAGTGAGCGGCTAATTGCCGATAGCCGAGCCGGGGCACTGCGTTCAGCAGAGCCTGGGCATAGAGGTGACGTGGACCGTCGTAGACACAATGTGAGCTACCCACCTGCATAAGCTGTCCGCGAAACGGGACCGCAACGTTCTCCGCGACCTTCTTCACCGATGCAAGGTCGTGAGAAATGAAAATCTGGGTGATCGAGTTAGTCGATTTGAGATGGTTCAGCGCATCGATGATCAAGCTTGCGTGGTAACGTCGAGTGCGGAAAGAATTTCATCGCAGACCAAGATATCCGGTTCGGCCAAAAATGCCCTGGCAATGGCGATGCGTTGGCGCTCTCCTCCGGAAAGCTCATCGGGAAAGCGCCTCAGATAACTTGCCGGGAGCCTGACCTGTTCTAGAACGGCCTCTATGCGACGCCACGCCCGCTCACGTGACAATGCAAAGAAATAATTCACCGCTCGCGTCAGCTCTGTCGCTACGCGAAGGGTCGGGTTGAGAGAGGCGTCCGGATTTTGAGAAATGTACTGAATACGCCGGCGCTGCTCGAGGCCATGACATCATCGAGGGTTGTGTGCGGACAACAGTTTCGAGTAGGGGCGGTCGACACTGCCAGCGTCACGATTCGTCCCCATCCCTCGGATAAGGTGTTGAGGGCCGGTGTCAGAATACGTCGGAATTGTCGCGTAGCCGGCGTTCCAGAGGAAGTTCCAAGGCACGACCGTCTTCGCCAGGCCGCACGCCACCGCCTCGCCGTTCCAGCCAGCCGTCGAAATCTTGAGCTGCCAACGAGTAGCCCATATCGCAGTCGATTTCGCGGCCTGTGAGCGTGCACGCTTCGTCCGACAAAAGGAATGCGACAAGTCGCGATACTTCTTCGGGCGTAGCGAGACGCTTCAAAGCACCGTTTCGTGCCTCGGACTCGAAAAACGCGGCGCGGTCGCCGAAATTGGGAGTGGCGACCAACCACGGCGCGACGGAGTTGACACGCACACCGCTTGGACCAAGTTCGAACGCAAGTGCACGAGACAATCCTTCGAGCCCCATCTTGGCCGCCTGATAGTGGCTGAGATTGGGGAAGGAATAACGTGCGGTGATCGATGTGAAAAAGACGACCGAACCATGGCCTTGCTCGACCATGGCCGGACAAAACGCGCGAGCGGTGTTGAACCCCCCCGTCAGAATGACGTCGAGCGTATTTTGCCAATAGGCAGCACTGAGTTCCAATATCGGCGAAAAAGAACGAACATTTACGCTATTGATCACGAAGCTTGGCGATTGGGCCCAATCCGAAACGTTCTTTGCCGTCTTCTGCATGTCCGTCAAAGAGCGCACATCGGTACAAAAGCCTCGCGCCTCAGCGCCGGATCCAGCAAGCCGGTCCAGCGTCTCTCGCGGCTCTTCGAGATCAATCGCCGCGATCTTCACGCCATAGCGGGAGAGTTCGAGACACACCGCTTGACCAATACCTTGTCCCGCGCCGATTACGGCGGCTGTCTTGCCTGCTAAACCTCTCATTTATATCGCCTCAATCTTGCCAGTTGCGGCTAGCTTTCGTTGAACGGTGAGGCGCGTTCAACGCGGATTGAGATTATGAGGGCATGACAATTGTTGCCAAGCCGCGACCGTTAGTGCCAGTCGATCGATGCTTGTTGACCCAGTCTCAGGTTCCGCGTTACCCCCTTAGGTTCTTTCCTTAGCGTTTGGAGCAATCCGATGACAGCCCTGCGCTCGATGCTGCCGCCCTTGCATAGCCTCGTTGCGTTCGAGGCAGCTGCGCGCAAGATGAATTTCACCAAGGCAGGATCAGAGCTCAACGTTTCCCAGGCCGCGATCAGCAGGCAGATCCGCGTCCTTGAAGATGATCTGGGCGTGAAACTCTTCCATCGCTCGCCGACGGGACTAAAGTTAAGCCCGGAAGGGTCACGCCTTTTTGCTGCGGTCAACGACAGCTTGGTGGATATCGCGGAGGCATGCACTGATCTGAGACGTATCGTGAAGCCGAGCAGCGTCACCATCACGGCAAGCATCTCGTTCTCCATCTTCTGGCTTGCGTCTCTGCTGTCAGATTTGCGTGCGCGCCATCCGACGATCGACATACGGCTGATAATGAACGATCCGTTTGTATCGCCTGACGTGGGCAATTGCGACATCGCCATCCGTTATGGCACCGGCAATTGGCGGGGCTGGCGTGCCTTTCAGCTGTTCGGGGAAGAAATAATTCCTGTTTGCACTCCGGATATGAAAGAGCGGTTCCGCGATCAATTGAACACGCCAACCGACCTGCTGGCCTTACCGCTTCTTTGGCTGGACATGACAGATCCCGGCGGCCTCGACTGGCGCACATGGTTTCGTGATCTGGGAATCTACGCCGATATCCCGCCAGCGGGCGCACAGTTCAACAACTACGCAGTGATGATCGAGGTCGCGCGCGCGGGCCACGGCATATGCCTCGCGCTTCGGAGTCTGGTCCAGAGGCTGCTTGATGCCGGCGCGCTTACGGAAGCAATTCCCATTGGAGTGAGAACGCCTCGCGCCTACTACATGGCTTTACCGGAGGAACGCATCGAGACCAGAGCCACCACCATCGTTGTCTCATGGCTGAAGGAGGAGGCGGCAAAGAGTGCCAAGGCCATGGAACAACACTGGTCGCCGAACTTCGAAGGCTAGGTGCGAGCCCATCGGAGCGCTTTCCTCATCCGGCAGTTTGGATAGCTTCCGACAGATTTCCCACAGCCGGATTTCAGGGTGCGTCCCTCTATTTCTGGGCTGACGATTCGATCTTTACGCCAGACCACGTCTCGATCATCTCCACGATGGTTGTGAAATCGCGTTTGTCGGATCCCTGTGTCAACCAATGGAACCAGAGCTGGAACACGCTGCTGCCGACGTGCATCGGTACACGCAGCCGCAACGCCTCGTCCATACACAGCTTCAGGTCTTTGATCTGAAGGTCCATGGGGAAGCCGAAGTTGAACGTTCGCGGCATGATGGCGTCCGGGAACTTGTCTTCAGACGCCGAGTTGCGGCCCGAGCCGGCGTTCATGATGTCGAGCATCTGCTGGCAGTCCAGGCCGGCCTTCCGGCCCAAGACCATCACCTCGGTGGTGACAGCCATGTTCGCTGCCGATGCCAAATTGTTAATGAGCTTCATCGTCTGGCCCATCCCCGGTTGGCTGCCCACGCGATGCATCTTCCCGAGCGCGGCAAGCGCGGTCGAAGCGAAGTCGATGTCTTCGGGCATCCCGCTCGCCATGATCGTTAGTGTACCGGTCTGAGCCCCCTTGATCGCGCCTGTCACCGGCGCATCGACGAACCGCTTTCCATTCCGGTGCAGGACCTCACCGATCCTGACCGCCAAGGCCGAACCGCTGGTGCCCATATCGATAGCGCAGACTAGCCTGGCTCCGTGGACGAGACCGTCCACGCCGAGTACCGTCTCCTCGACGATTTCGGGTGTCGGCAGCATCATCACCGCGATCGCGGCATGATCGGCCAAGGCCTTGGGCGTCCGCAAGCGCACCGCGCCCTGGCGCTCCAGCCGACCGGCAGCCTCGTCCGAAGGATCGACGACGAAGGTCTGGAATCCCGCCTTCAGGAGCTGTTCGCACATGGGCTGCCCCATCTTGCCGAGGCCCAGAAAACCTATGGTCTGAGACAAAAGAAAACTCCTAAGCTTGCATTTGCAATGGGCTGGTCGGGAAGGGACTTTTGCGGGGCGCGCCAAGTCGCGGAGGCGAGCTGATCAGGCGGAAATCCTCGAGGACAGCCGGGTCGGCGACAGCGTGCTCATTGGTGCGTATCATCACCCGCTTCAGCGGGACTTTTTCGCTCTGCCGACCATCGCATGTCCGGCTAGCAGCTTTGCGGCGGCATCTCGTGTCCTGCGGCCGAACTTCACAGGGGCATGGCAACTTGTTCTGCCAGCCCTCTGCGGCTACGCCGCTTCGGCGTTGCGAGCATTCGCGCCAAGGAAGTTTTTATCGTCCAGGGCCAGAACGAGAGACACCAGCGCTCCGACAAAGCTGTAGTGACGCAGCCCCATCACCATGCCCGAACTCTGGTGGGTGAATATAGATTCGATCGGCTGACGTGGCGAAATCTCCTCGAACCACTTGGACAGGTTGGCGAAATGGCACTCGACATACGGCTTGCCCGTGTCGACCAAAGCCATTTGAAAGCTGCGGCCATAGGTCGTGAAAGTGGCTGGGTTCACTAAGAAGGCGTCCGTTTGGTCTGCTACATTGTAGATGTGCGACACAAGCTCGGATTCAGATTCCGACGTGAACGGATTGACTTTCACACCAAGCCGCCTGCCATAGTCACAGACGATTTCAAGCAATTCTTCGCTGGATTTGATTGGTCCCCACCAGGCCGCCCGCCGCTTGCGGGCATGGATCAAGCTGATCGACCATTCGGTCTTTCTGGTCCTCATGGATGCTCCCCCGCTTGTTATGAGGCCAATGCCTGCAGAACGAGACGCTGTAGATGACCGACGCCGTGCTCGCTGCTTTCGGTCAGGCCACGATCGATCATGAGCGGACCTTGCGAGTAGCCGCGGCTCTCAAGGCCCTTCTGCACTTCGTGGACCACGGCAGCATCCTCGACACCATTGGTGTCGTAGTGCTTCTGGGCCATGTCGAGAATGTCATCGTCGTTCGCTCGACCGTCGGTGTACCATCGGTAGCTGTAGATCGTTTGTCGGCTGTTTATGGGAATGAAGTGTCGTGTACTGACGATCCCTCCCGGATAGCTGACAATGGCAACGTTCGGCCAAATGAAGAAAGCGCCCATGTTTTGACCCTGCTCTGGATCAAACCGATACAAGGACTCGCCGGGAGCGCGGCCTTCGCAAAAATGGCGTATATATATGCCTTCTGCCGCAGTGCGGTACGTGTCGAGATCGAGAACTTTTTCCCGCAACGTCTTGTGCACCACCAGGCAATGGTAGCACTCATTGAAATTCTCGACCGAAACTTTCCAGCCGCAGTCATGCTCTATGCGTTTCTCGACCAGAAAGCGCAGATCGTTGTGGTTCGGCACAAAAGCGGCGATTTGCTTGTCGAGGTCTCCGGTAAGATCTCGTAGCGGTCGGGCGTCTGGGTCGAGATTGACGAAAATGAAACCGCTGAAGATTTCGACGCGCACATCGGAAAGCCGCACCTTGGCTCGATCGAAACCCTCGACCTGCTTGTGGTTAGGCGCCCCGCGCAGAGTACCGTCGAGATTGTAGCTCCAGGCGTGATAGGCGCAGGTCATCACGCGGCCGCAATTGCCATCGCCACGGACCAAGGTGTGAGCACGATGGACACACACGTTATAGAATGCGCGGATCTCATCATCCTGACCGCGCACGATGATTATTTCCTGGTCGATTATCTTGCGCGTGACGTAGTCGCCAGCATTGGGGATCTCGCTACTGTGCGCTATAAATTGCCAGTTGCGAAAGAAAATCCTTTCCTTCTCGAGATCGAAGATCGCCGGGTCCGTATAGTATCTTGCGTCGAGGCTGAAGGTCAGACCGTCCCGCTGGTCGAGATCGCACGAGAAAGAATTGCTGTCCATTGAGAGACCCGCTTCGATTTTGATGTTTTTCCGCCGTCGCGCTGACAGGGGATCGGAGATTGTCGGCCCGTCTTGGTCGGCCCATCTTGCCGCTCCCAGTTAATGTGCAGCCCTCAGCGAAGGCAGGCGACCTCCTTTTTTGTTATGCCTCCATATTGGGAATGATGATTGCGGACCTTCCTGCCGAGGCCGCACCCTGCGCCACCTTTCCACCATTGATCCGCCGTCGGACATAAGGCTGGAAACAATGCCAACCGGGAGGTGGTCGATAACCAACCAGATATCGCGTGTGACCACATGCAATAGCGACAGAGGTTCGCGCCGGGCGATGCTTCAAACAAGGCTTCGCCGAACGAAGCCGGCAAACCATAAAAATTCATACAAACGGGGAATCCAATGAGCGATCATCATCCATATGTCTCCAAGGCAGCCTCCTTGCTCTCCGAGGGCCGGGCTACTCGCCGCGAGTTCTTGCGTACCGTAACTTTGCTCGGCACGGCAGCTGCGACAGCGTATGCGATGGCCGATAAAATCATCCCGCAGGCACGAGCTCAAGAAGCCCAGCCGACGTTCAAGCCGGGTGGTGAGGTCAAATTGGGGATGCGCGTCGACGACGTGACCAAGCCGTTTCAGGTCGATAGCGCCCAGAAGAGCAACATCATTCGGCAGACGCTCGACAACCTGACCCGCACCGGCGCGGACAATATCACCCGACCCAATCTCGTCTCCAAATGGGATGTGAGCGAAGACCTCAAAACCTGGACACTCAAACTGCGCAACGACGTGACCTTCAGGTCCGGTCGAAGGTTCACCGCCGATGACGTTGTCTGGAACCTGAAGTTTGCATTGGACGATGCCAACGGCTCCTCGAGCATCGGCTTGTTCAAGTCGTACATGCTCAACGAGGAAAAAGCCGGCGACAAGAAGAAAGTCACATTGTGGGACGCCAACGCAATTGAGAAAGTCGATGACTTCACCGTGCGCTTGAACCTGAAAGCGCCCCAGCTGGCGGTTCCCGAGCATCTTTTCCACACCGCGCTGCCGATGATGGATCCGGAAAGCAATGGCAATTTCGGTGTCGGTGCGAATGGCACCGGTGCGTTCGAAGTGGTCGAGTTCCAGCCGCGCAACCGCATCGTGTACAAGGCCCGGACCAACCACTGGGACAGGAAGCCAGCACTCGAGACTTTCGCGTTTTACGATCTCGGCGACAACGCCAGCACAGCCATCGCCGCGCTTGCGTCCAAGCAAATCGATGGGCTCTACGAGGCGGACGCCTCTCAGGTCGACGTGCTAAGCAAGTTTCCTGGCCTGAAATACTATGAGATTGCGACTTCGACGACGGGCGTCATTCGGGGCAAGTGCAATATCAAGCCGTTCGACGACCCACGTGTGCGCAAGGCGCTGCGTCTTGCGACGGATGCGGATGCGATCCTGCAACTATCGCTGCGGGGCCGGGGCAAAGTCGGTGAGCATCATCATGTTGCCCCCGTCAACCCGGAGTACGCGCCCCTACCGCCGATGAAGCGCGACCTTGCAGAAGCAAAACGCCTTCTCGCGGCCGCAGGCTATTCCAGCGGGCTCGATTTGGAGCTCAGCGTTCCGGCCGACTACGAATATCTTGTCAACATGGCGCAGGGCGTAACCTCCCAGTGGGCCGAAGCGAACATCCGCGTGAAGCTGAAGGTTTTGCCAGGCGCTCAATATTGGGAAGTTTGGGACAAAGTGCCGTTCGGTGTCACACGCTGGTCTCACCGCCCGTTGGCCATCATGCAGCTGGCGCTTGCCTACCGCACCGGCACACCATGGAACGAATCGTCTTATTCCAACCCGGAGCTCGATGAACTGCTCAGCAAGGCTGAAGCCACGGTCGACATCGAGCAGCGGCGGCTGATCATGAAGGACATCGAGCTTCTCATGCAGGACGACGGCCCCATCGTGCAGCCGATCTGGAAATCAAACTATACGTATCTGAGGTCTGACATCGGCGGCTTTCAGATGCACCCGTCGGGCTACATTTTCGGCGAAGAGTTGGGACTCGTCTGAGAGAGGAACGTAACGTGCTAGTGAGCTTTGTTGACAACGGCGTCGAACGAGCAGGCTACCTCTTTGACGACGGTGTAGCTGCCCTGAGGGCAATCGACAGGGGATTGCCGGCAACGATGCTGGAACTGGTGCAGGCCGGTCGCCTCGATGAGGCGGTCCGGATGGCGAAAGCCTATCGTGGCGCAAAAGTGCCGCTGGCTTCGGTGAAGCTGCTCCCGCCGTTGCCCCGGCCCGGCAAAATCGTATGTTTCGGGCTGAATTATGTCGACCATGCTGCCGAGAGCGGTTTTGACAAGCCGGAGTATCCGAGCATCTTCATGCGCTCGTCGACCTCTCTGGCTGCACCAGGGGGCGCTCTGACGCGTCCCCAGGTGTCTGTCAAATTCGACTATGAGGGAGAACTCGTCGCGGTGATCGGCCGCCGTGGCCGACACATCTCGATGGAAAACGCAGCCGGGTTCGTCTGCGCCTATTCATGCTTCAACGACGGCAGCGTCCGGGACTTTCAGCTTCGCACGACCCAATGGACCATCGGCAAGAACTTCGACAGCACCGGCGCGTTTGGCCCCGGTCTGGTAGCCGCTTCCGATCTGCCGCCCCTGGCGCGCGGATTGAGGCTTCAAACGCGAATCAACGGGGCCGTCATGCAATCGGCTAATACCGACGACATGATCTTTCCGGTGGCCGAGGCGATCGCGATTGTCTCGCAGGCGATGACTCTGGAGCCGGGCGACATCCTGGTGCTGGGCACGCCGAGTGGCGTCGGTCAGTCGCGCAATCCGCCAGTCTTCCTCAAGCACGGCGACGTCGTGGAGGTGGATATCGAGCAGATTGGTGTCTTGCGCAACCAGGTGGTCGACGAGGAGCGCTTGGACGCTCTCCAGGAGGTTGCGTAGTGAACCCCACGGTTCGGCTGGCGACGCGTGTCGGGAGCGCACTGGCCACGATGCTGGTGGCATCTTTCCTGGTTTTCGTGTTGCTGGAATATTCCTCGACCAATGTCTCCGCCAAGATCCTCGGGCCTTATTCGAGCGAAAGTTCGCGGCAGATGCTGAGTGAGAAGCTCGGCCTCAACGATCCCTTGCTTGTTCGTTACCTTCGCTGGATTGGCGTTGTCGTGGGCCTGCGCGAAGACCCGGTTGTTACGTCGGGACTGATCGGCTCGCCAGTCGTTGACGCCCGATATTTTGGGAATTTCGGCTACTCGCAACTCTATAAAAAGCCGGTAGTGGAAGTGGTTCTGCCCGCGCTCGAGAACACGGCGCTTCTCGCAACCGTCGCGTTTTTCGGTATCGCGCTGCTGGGTATGCTAATCGGGATCGTCTGCGGCGCCTATGAAGGATCGGCAATCGATCGGTCGCTCTCATTGGTCGCATCCGTCGCCGCTTCGGTGCCGGAATACGCATCAGCCGTGATCCTGATGTTTGTATTTGTCGTCACCTATCAGGTGCTGCCTGGCGCAAGCAACCTGGATACGACATCCGGTTGGTCGGTGAGTTCGCAGCTGATCCTGCCCGCGGCCGTATTGATCATTTATGACTTCGGATATGTGGCGCGCACCGTCCGTACCTCCATGACGAACGTCATGCGCTCTCCCTACATCAAAGCCGCAATCCTGAAGGGCCTTTCCTTTAGACGAGTGGTTTTCGTACATGCGCTAAAGAACGCCATGGTCACGCCATTTACTGTAATCTTGCTGCAGATCGGCTGGCTGGTTTCGGGTGTTGTGGTTACAGAAGTAGTGTTCGGTTATCCAGGCTTCGGCCGAGTGCTTTTGGAGGCCTCACTCTCTGGTGACATCGCCCTGGTCGAGGCCTGTACGCTGATCTCGCTGGTCGTGGTCATACTTACTCAGGTTGCCAGCGACGTGGGTTACATGGTCCTCAATCCCGAGATGAGGGCGCGAGCATGAGCGATCAGACCCAGCCGCTCCTGGCGCCGATTCGTCATGGCAGGCCGCCGGTTGTCATTGAACGAATCTGGCGAGCGGTCTCGAACAGTCTCTTACTTCGATCACCGCTGTTCTACGTCGGCTGCGTTCCGGTGGTCCTTTGGTGTCTTGTCGCGATATTTGCGCCGCTGCTGACCGGATATGATCCGAACGCGCAGGACATCGCTGCTTTGTCTCAGCCGGAACCCTCGGCATTGCACCTGCTGGGTACGGACCAACTCGGTCGTGACGTGTGGGCGCGCATCGCATTCGGCGCCCGCTCCGTGCTGACCATCGCTCCCCTGTCGCTTCTGTCCTCATACGCGTTCGGCATCGTGCTTGGCCTGGCATCCGGCTACTCGAGGCTGATCGACCCGATCGTCACGAAGCTTTGCGATGTCATGTTGGCATTTCCAGTGATTGTTCTCTACGTCGTTTTGATCACCGCGATCGGTCCTTCCTCCTCCAACATAATTGTCGCTGTCACCGTCAGCACGGCGCCTGCCGTTGCTCGCATCGTCAGGGGCATGGTCCTTGACCTGAAGGATAGGGAGTTTGTGGACGCGGCTCGCATCCGCAATGAGAGCGGCCTCTACATCATGTTCTTCGAGCTGCTGCCGAACATGGTCGTACCGCTGCTGGTCGATTTTTGCCTGCGCATGGGCTACACGATCATCAAGATCGGCTCACTCGGCTTCCTGGGGCTTGGATTGCCGCCGCCCGACCCGGACTGGGGCGGGATGGTCAAGGAGGGCGTGGCCTTCATGCTGGTCTGGCCTCATATCAGCCTCGTGCCCTGCCTGGCGATCGCCTCCTTGGTGATTGGCTTCAACCTTGTCGCGGACGCCGTGGCCTCCGTTGCGCGACGCGCCTGATCATTTGGCAGAAGGCTTGGCCAGAAAGAGGAGCAAGACAAATGGATATTGTGAGCTCCGTGCTTGAGGTCGAAGCGTTGACGATCGCCTATGGCAAAGGACGCCGGGCCATCGAAGCAGTCTCCGAGGTATCGCTGTCCATAGAATCGGGAGAGGCCCTGGGACTTGTGGGCGAGTCTGGTTGTGGGAAGTCGACCCTGGCAATGAGCGTGATGAGCCATCTGACGGGTGGCGCGCGGATACTCTCTGGAAGCGTGCAGGTATGCGGCATTCCCGTCAACGGACTCCGTAGCTCGGCCCTGCGAGACCTTCGGGCACGCAAACTGGCGATGATCCATCAGGATCCGATGGCCTCGCTAAACCCGCGGCTGCGGATAGGACGTCAGTTGCGCGAGGTCGCGACATTGGCTGTGCTGTCGAGGGAGGAGCGGGAAGCGCGTATAGAACACACGCTGCGATCTGTTAGGCTGGCCGACACTCATCGCGTCCTAAGCAGTTACCCTTTTGAGCTGTCCGGCGGCCAGAAGCAGCGGATTGTTATCGCAATGGCGTTGCTGGCCCGACCTGCGTTGATGCTGCTCGACGAGCCGACCACGGCCCTTGACGTCTCGGTCCAGGCGGAGATTGTAGATCTTATCGCGGAAATCCGTTCCAGCAGCCAAATGGGCATGTTGTTCATATCGCACGACTTGCCTCTTGTGGCGCAGGTGTGTTCACGCATCGGCGTCATGTACAAGGGAGAACTGGTCGAGATCGGGCCAACCGATCAGATCATGAACGAGCCCTCGCATCCCTATTCGCGAGCACTTCTGGCGTGCACGCCTCGCATCGCCGCAAGGGGCCAGCGTGCCCTACTAACCGGGATCGACATACCCTCCAAAGTACGCGAACCACGCATCGAAGGCTGCCGATTTGCAGACCGCTGCTCCAACGCGCGCGCCGATAGCTGCCTTGAGGAGCATCCGCAGTTGCGAGCGCTGAACAATCTCCAACCCGATGACAGGGTCCGTTGCCACTTCCCGATCACGGAACAAGCTGACGTTCCGCTGCAGGATGCTGTTCGAAACGATACAGCTCCGGCAGCCTTGCCCGCCCCCTTGTTGGAAGCCGATCACCTGACCCGCTTGTTTCCCCATCGCGCAGTCTCCGGGAATGGGCAAGCAGTCCGCGCCAATGACGACATCTCCTTCCACATGTACCGCGGGCGCACCCTGGCGGTTATTGGAGAGTCCGGCTCAGGAAAATCAACGCTGGCGCGCCTGGTTATCGGGCTGGACCAGCCGAGCGACGGGTACATCCGTTTCGAAGGCTCCAAACTGCCGCCAAGTGGCCGGTCAGACAAGGTCGCGTCGGCCATGCAGATGGTGTTTCAGAACCCGGGTGGCACGCTCAATCCCGCTCGCACAGTGGGAACAGGACTGCGTCGCGCCATTCGCAAGCTGACAAACCTGAAAGCTGCATCCGCAGTCGATCAACGGGCACGAGATCTGATGCTCGCCGTGCAACTTGATCCCGCTTTGATGGATCGCTACCCTGCCGAACTCTCCGGCGGTCAAAAACAACGGGTAGCCATCGCGCGAGCTTTCGCGGGATCGCCGGCGCTGGTCATCGCCGACGAAGCGGTGTCGGCTCTCGACGTTTCGGTCCAAGCATCGATCCTGCAATTGTTGAAGCATCTGCAGGCGCAGCGCGGTACCGCGATCCTTTTCATTTCCCACGATCTGGCGGTCGTGCATGCGTTCGCTGATGATGTCATGATCGTCTACCGCGGCAAGGTCGTGCATAGCGGGTTGGTAGATGACGTCTATCACGGTCCGCTTCATCCCTATACGGAACGACTCCTGAACGCCGCCTTGCGGAGCGAAAGGCCGATCCTTGAGACGACGTCCGACGAAAACACGCCTGTCACGGCTGGTCATGGATGCGTCTATGCGCAAAAGTGTCATCGCCGTCTGGGTGATATCTGCCTGACCGTGGAGCCTCCAGAGCGCCGGGCGGCGGAGGCGACGCTGCGTTGCCATATCCTGCTGGAGCAGCTTGGCCGTCTGTCGCCTCGGCAGCGCGTCATGCCGCAAGCATGCAATCCTGGCGGCACCTCCCAACTTGCGGCCCAGTGACGATACCGAGATGCTTCAACCCGCAGCCACCAGTGAAGAACATACCGCCCGAATGCTGAGACTCGCCTGTCGCGCGATAGCGCGGGCGGGCTTGGTAACCGCCTTTGGCCATTGCAGCGCGCGACTGGATGCGGACCATCTTCTCGTAGGCCCACCCAAGGCGCCGGGACGCATACAGGTCGGCGAAGCATGCACGATCGTCGAGATCAATGCTCCGTTGCCGGCCGGCGTCCTGGGTGAGGTACGGGTCCATCAACAGATCTATCGGCGTCGACCAGATGTGAGCGGTGTCTGCCGCTTCTACTCGCCAAGTCTGATGCCATTGTCGCTGATGGGCAAAGTGCCTGCAGCGCGCGACGTGTTCAGCGCCTACTTCGCCCCCTCGCCTCCCCTGTGGCTCGACACGCGTCTTCTTCGCCAAGATGAATTGGCAGCTGGCGTCGCTGAAATGATGGGTGCGGCGCGTGGCATCGTGTTGCGTGGCAATGGCGCGGTTACCGCCGGGTCCAGCTTGCCGGAAGCAGTGGCGCTCGCATGGATGCTGGATCAGGCGGGGCGTGTTGAACTTTCGTTACATGACGCCGGTGGTTCAGAAACAGCGATGCGCCTCAACGCGGTCCAGGCCGCCGATCTAGGGCAGTTCGCAGGACGCGAAGTCGAGCGCCTGTGGGATATGCTCACCGCTGAAGACCAGGAAGCGGACGGGTGACATGCCCGGCGCCGTCTGGCGGCGGCCGTATTTCTATTGTGCGTCCAAAATCCATCCGGCAGCGCTTACCCGACTGGGCATGAGACCTACCTCGATAGCGCAGTGAGCGGGCGGCTCCTTACGCGGCCGCTCCGTACAGCCCGCCTGCAATCACGCCACTGGCAAGATGATAGCGATTTTTCCGCGCATGCATCGGCGACATGCCATTTGCTTCTCGATAGCACTTAGAGAAGTGCGAAGCGGATATGAAACCGCAGGAGATGGCTATGTCGACAATCGGTATCTGGGACTGCATGAGCAGCAGCTTTGCCCGTTCCAGCCGCAGCTGACGGTAGTAGCTCACGGGTGAGTGACCGATGTGATTGCGAAATAGACGTTCCACCTGGCGCCGAGAGAGTTTCACGCGCGATGCAAGCTCGTCCACGGACAACGGCTCAGCCAGATTCAGCTCCATCTGCTCCACTACGGTCACGACCGTTTCGTTTACCATGCCGGGTCGGTTGGCTAACGGCATCCGCTGGCGCTCGCTGGGGAGCCTTGCCCGTTCCACCAATGCCTGATTGCAAACGCGCGTGACGATCTGCTCGCCAAAATCTCTGTCAACAATGTGCAACATCATATGAAGCGCGGCCATACCGCCAGCACAGGTCCAGATATCGCCGTCTTCCTGAAAAAGCGTGTGGCTCGGAAATGTTGTGAGGAATTGTTCGCTGAAACCTGGCAGCTTTTCCCAGTGGATAGCGCATTTTTTTCGGTCCAGAAGGCCCGCCTTGGCGAGCGCGTAGCTGCCCGACCCGAACGCACCAACTGAAATTCGGCGAAGCCTGCATTCGCGCAGCCAAGCCTCGAGACCTCGATCGGAGGAGCCTTCCAAAAGTCGTCCAGCGCAAACGATGACCATCGCCGGTCGCTCGGAACCAAGGAGGTTCTTTCGCTCTGCTGCAAGATCGCTGACAGCCGAGACATCGACCCCGCAATTTGATCGCACAGGATCGCCGTTACGCGAAGCGACACGCCAGTCATAGGCGCGGTATCCAACAGCAGCATTGGTGAGCCGAAGAGCGTCCACCGCAGATGAGAACGCAATCATGGGGAAGTCTTGAGCTAGATAGAACACAAAGGAGCTCGGTCTCGCGGCGGGCTTGGCGTTTGTAATTGCGCAGACCGCGGTGCGTCTTGTCTTCACCATCATCTATTCCTCACCGGGTTTTTCAGCCGAGTTATCGCACGCGGCCTCGCCTGAAACGAACATTTGCGACGTGCATTCATCATTATTGGACAGGGTCCGGAACATGGCGGATACGTCTCACAGCGGTGATTTGGGTGAAAGCCTGAGGAACCGCTGCCTTGCGAAGTTCCGGCTACATATCGACCACGACGCGGCCCCGGATCTTGCCTTCGACGATGTCGCGCGCGGCGGCGACGATGCCGTCGAAACCGATCGTGCGCGACAATGTCGACAGCTTCTTCAGGTCGAGGTCGGTGCCGATGCGGCGCCACGCCTCCAGGCGGACCGCCTTCGGCGCCATCACCGAATCGATGCCGAGCAGCGAGACGCCGCGCAGGATGAAGGGCGCGACGCTTCCCGGCAGGTCCATGCCGCCGGCGAGGCCGCAAGCGGCGATCGCGCCGCCATAGGAGGTCATCGACAGCACATTGGCCAGGGTGTGGCTGCCGACCGAGTCGACGCCGCCTGCCCAGCGCTCCTTGGCGAGCGGCTTCGCCGGCTGGCTGAGCTCCTCGCGCGAGATCACCTCGGCCGCGCCGAGATCGATCAGATAGGGGCTCTCGGCGTTGCGGCCGGTCGAAGCGATGACATGGTAGCCAAGGCTGGACAGGATCGAGATGGCGACCGAGCCGACGCCGCCCGCAGCGCCCGTCACAACCACCGGACCGCGGTCGGGCGCGATGCCGTGACGCTCCAGCGCCATGACGGAAAGCATGGCCGTGTAGCCCGCCGTGCCGACGGCCATGGCATCATGCGCGCTCATGCCCTCGGGCAACGGCACCAGCCAGTCGCCCTTGACGCGGGCGCGGCCGGCATAGGCGCCGTAATGCGTCTCGCCGACGCCCCAGCCATTGAGGATCACCTTATCGCCCTTGCGCCAGTCAGCATGCGAGGAGGAAATCACGGTGCCGGCGAAATCGATGCCTGGAACCAGTGGCCAGCGGCGCACGACCGGCGCCTTGCCGGTGATGGCGAGCCCGTCCTTGTAGTTCACCGTCGTCGCCTCGACGGCGACGGTAACGTCGCCTTCCATCAGGTCGGCCTCGGTGAGGTCGACGATATCGACGGACTGCTTCTTGTCCGCATCGCGCGAGACGCGGATGGCTTTGAAGGTGTCGGTCATGCTCTCTCCTGGAGGGACGAAATTTCCATGATCATAACCCTGGCCTACGCAAACCACGTCTCGTCAGCGGTCTTGGACAAGATGTCATTGAGGGCTTTGTCGGATAAGCCAAGCTTGCCGGACTGAATGAAATCCAGGGCTGCGGCGTAGCCACCGCGATCGCCGCAAACGGGGAAATTGGACCCCCACATCAGCCGTTCGGTGCCGAAGCATTCGATGAGTTCATGCGTGGGCTCGATGAACGGGTCGAACGGTTCCTTCGAAAACTGGGAAAGGCCGGAGAGCACAATCCTCACGTTAGAGATCGACGACAGTCCGCAGGCCAGGCCGAATCCGTTGAAAGACTCGACGCGATCAGCGATCCCATAATGCGAGATGACAATCCGCCTCTTTGGGTTCGAGGTGGCAAGATCCGCGATCTGCTCCTGCACTCCTGAAACACCGTCCTCATCGATATAGACCAGCAGCTCCAACCCGCGCTCCAGGACGGCACGACACATGGCCGTGGCCCCAAGCAACATGGGCTGATCGACTCTGACTCCTTTCCAGCCAGCGCTCGCGGCGAGCGTCTTCAACGCAGCCGACCAATCGCCTGTTGGGTTCAAAAGCGCGACACCGGCAAAGCGCGAGGGATTTTCGGCAAGAGCCTTGCCGATATAGCTGTTGTCATACTCACCCATATGCTGAACAAGGACGGCCCTGCCTACTCCGACCGCATCAAGCGTGGAGACAACATCTTGCAGGGGGCGGTACTTCGTCTTCCCGCAATGGCAATAGCCGTCGATCGTCATTTGACTTGGTTAGCCGGCTGCGTCACGCCACGCCAAGGCAGCCTTGAGCCCTTCAGTCTGGTAAATTCGCTGAAATTCAGTGCGTTTCGGAGTGCTAGCAGTTTCAATCGAAACCTCGATCTCAAGCGCGTGCAGCAAAGCCTCCTGCATGCCCATAGCATTCAACGAGCCGTTGATCGCACGCTTGGTCATAGCCACTGCATGAGCATCTGCCTGCTTGATTGTCCTGGCGAGAGACCTGGCCTCTTCCTCCAGCGCATCATCGGACACGAGGCGGTTGACGATGCCCAGCGACAGCGCACGCTCTGCTGTCATTGTGTCATCGCCGCTCAGCAGCAGTTCCTTGGCGGCCTTTGCCCCGGTTAGCCAGGGAAGGAGCATGGCGAGCACCCCGGAGCCGAAACGGACCTCGGGCTCTCCCATTCTGCATGAGACTGAAGCCAGAGTGATGTCGCAGGATAGTGCGAGCTCGAACCCTCCACCAACGCAATGGCCGTGAACCGCCGCTATGGTGGGTTTCGAGCAATTCCAGAAGCTCATGATCATCCGGAACTTCCGTTCCAGATTACGTCGTTTCTTTTCCGGATCGGATGAACCTGGTTCTATCTCTTTCAAGTCAAACCCGGCGCTGAAGGATTTGCCGCGGCCCGCCAGGATGATGACCTTTACGCCCGGGTCGGCTTCCGCGTGCCGCGTGGCATCCTCGAGCTCGGACACCATCTGCAGGTTTATGGCATTGAGCTTTGCGGGGCGATTGAGATGAATGGTCGCTACTTCGTCCTGCAGACTGTACTCAATCGTCGAAAAATCGCCCATCGGATGCTCGGCCTCAAAAACTCTAGAGTAAGCGCAGTGGGCAGCATCGACGATGCTGCCCACCATCGCTCAGCTGCCCTGGTACTCCGGCTTGAACTTGTCGACATTCGTCTTGTCGATGAAGAGGCCGACCGGGCTTAACGCCTTCGGCGTATAGATGGCCGCCTCACCAGGCAGCGGCTTGCCGTTTACGGCAGCTTCCAAGTTCTTGATGTTGAACTGAGCGCTCGATGTCGGCATCCAGATCAGCGACGAATACCATGTTCCGTCCTTGATGCCTTGTGCCGCGATTTCGGAGCCGCCATTGCCGACGAGCTTGATACCGCCCTCGCCAAGAGTGAGCCCAGACGCCTTGGCGGCCTTAACCGCCCCTGCGATCATCGTATCGGAAGTGGAGAAGACGACGTTGACGTCAGGGTTCGCCAGAAACGCGTCCCGCATTGTTTTGAACGCGGTATCTGCAAGATAGTTTCCCTCGACCATCGATACGATCTTGATGTTCGGGTGGCTCTTCAGGACTTCCTCAACGCCTGTCCGAACGCCGCTGTCGTAGCCGAAGGAAAATTTACCAGCCAGGTAGATGGCCTTGCACGGATTGATATTCTTGCATGCCTCCACCACGTTCTCTCCGATCGACCGGCCATCGTGGTAGGGCGGGTTGGTCGCGGAACTCACTACCCCGGGGACCTGGATCTTTTCGGTCTTCAAGTCCGTCCCGACGACGGTCGTGTCGATCGCGACCTTGATCCCGGCGTCGGCCGCAGCTTTGACAAAAGGCACTACCCCGCCGCCGTCGAACGGGACGATCATAAAGGCATTGAAACGCGTCGATACCGTCGCATCCTGAATCTGCCTGGCCTGCTGTTGAGCATCCGAGCCGGCGTCAAACACTTCCACCGTCCCGGCAGCTTCCTTCACAATAGACTGTGTCGAAGCGATCGTTTGGGCATAGTAGGCGTTTTTGAAGGGTACGAAGAGGGCGAGCTTTAGCTGTTCGCTGAGCGCCGCGGTGGTCATCGACATCGTCAGCGCGATGCCGCCGGCCAACCCGATAGCTTCTTTTGAGATTCTACGACCTGATTTTTTCATTGTTCCGCTCCTTGATACTTTTTCAGTTCGTTGGTTTTGTTACCGTTTGACTTCCACTTCAGAGTTCCGCTCCCTACCCCTTGGCGCGGTCACGATCCATGTTGTCCTCCCTTCTTGCAGTTAATCTTCGCGGGTCATGACGATATTGGCTTGATCGTCGACCTTGCATTTCCACCCGAAGGGCACGAACAACGTCGTGTCAGTCTGATCGACAATGCAAAGGCCTTCGAACTCTTGGCCGATTACCAGTGTCTCGCGATGATAGATCGGCGCTTCAACATATTGATCGGAGGCGTGGTCATAGACCCTGCGCCTCGACGGAGGCGGACCGGCGACGCCAGTTGGTATGGTCGGTAGCCAGCGCGTCGGATCTGCCTGAGGGCCGATGGCGGTGACGCGCAGATTGACAACTTCGTGGCGAGCATCGGGAATGCGAATCCCGTAGAGGCGCTCGTGCTCGGTATCGAAGGCCGTGGCGACCACTTCGGACGAAATCTCCCCGGTCGGCACAGGGACACTGATTTCCCAGTTCTGACCTTCGTAGCGCATGTCAAGCGAACGGATCAGCGTTGGCTCGCCGGCATAGCCTTCCCCCTCGAGATTATGCAGGGCTTCTGCAACCATCTCGTCGAAGACTGAATTGAGCTGGCCAAGGTCGCCGCGTTCAAGCACCAAGGGCCACGAACGGACGCTATCGAACCGCAGATCGGCCAAAAGCAACCCGGAAGCACTGAGCAAACCTGGCCGCGGCGGTACGATCACGGTTCTCATTCCGAGAACGTCGGCAAGCGCCGCTACATGCAGGGGTCCGGCACCGCCTGCTGCAATGATGGCAAAGGCTCTCGGATCGATTCCCTGCTGGGCACTTATCGCCCGTACCTCATGCACAATATTGTTGATGCAGATGTCGATAATGCCCTTGGCGACCTTTTCGACCTCCAGACCAAGCGGCTCTGCGACCTGCCTGATTGCCGCGACACTCTTGTCACGATCGAGCCTTACCGATCCACCCAGTGCCGCTTCAGTGCCTAGTCTGCCGAGGACAAGGTTGGCGTCCGTGACGGTCGGTTTTGTGCCGCCGCGACTATAGCAGGCCGGGCCCGGATCAGCCCCCGCGCTCTGCGGTCCGACTTTCAGGGCGCCGCCGACATCGATCCAGCTAATGCTACCGCCGCCAGCGCCGAGGGTGCGAATGTCAATGGTCGGAATGAGAACCGGAATACCGACGTCGATTTCGCCTTCGGTGCGGTAGGCAAGCTCGTTGTCACGCACCAAGGACAAATCAAAGCTGGTGCCGCCCATGTCGGTGGTAATCACATTGTCGTAGCCTGCACTCTTTCCGATGAATTTCCCTGCCAGTGCGGCCGCGGCCGGACCGCTGAGGAAGGTGTGGATCGGATAGTTCTTGGCGGTCCGCGAAGTCATCAGGCCACCATTGCTTTTCATGATGAAAAGCTCGCGGTTCAGTCCCCCGGCCGCCATCTTGTTCTCCAGGGCGGTGAAGTACTGCGCCATCACGGGCTTAATGTAGGCGTCTCCGGCGGTGGTGGAGGTTCTCTCATATTCTCGCCACTGCGGCAGCAGGTCCGAGGACGTGGAGATCGAGAGTTCGGGGAACCTCTCCGCTGCAATCTGGGCGATCCGGCGCTCGTGCACCGGATTGGCGTAACTGAACAGCAGGCAGACCGCGACGGAATCGCAGCCCTGCTCCGACAGGAAGGCTAGAGCAGCCTCAACACCGGCTTCATCCAACTGATCAACCATACTGCCGTCAGGCGCAACTCGCTCCGATACCTCGCATCGCAATTCCCGTGGAACCAAGGGCGCAGGCGCGCTCCAGCGGAGGTTGAAATAGTCGGTCATCGGCTTGATGCCGCGACCGATCTCCAGTGTGTCGCGAAAGCCCAGCGTTGTGATCAGCCCGGCTCTGGCCCCCCGGCGCTCGATCATCGTGTTTGTCCCAACGGTGGTTCCGTGGACCGCCTTTTCCAGCGCACCGGGAGCGACCGAAGCCTCCTCCAAGCCCTTCAGGAACGCCTCTGCCGGCGCTTTGGGGGTGCTTGGTCGCTTGTGAACGCGGACCGAGCCGCGTTCGGCAATAATGAAATCAGTGAAGGTGCCGCCGATGTCGACGCCGATCATTGTCATATGAAGAATCCCTCAAACTCGGATATTGCCGGACCGCTGGCCGTACTTCGAAGCAATCGCGTCCACCTGCGCCTTGGCCATGCGATAGGATTGGACGGCCTTTGCGGGTGTGATGTAGCCGGCAATCAGATCACGCTCGATGAGAGATGGATCTCGATCCGCCACGTTTCCGTAGCCGGCGCCGCCCGGCGAGCAGACTCGCAGTCGATCGCCACGGCGAAGTCTCAGAGCGCTGAACTGTGTGGGGCAGACAATGTGAGCCCCCAACTCGAGCGGCGTGTATTCCTTGCCGTCGCGGAGCACTCTTATGGTGGTGATCTGGCCGGCTTCGCCGCCATTGAACCCGGTCGGCGCCGACACACCGCGCCAGGACACGCTGTTGAGCTGGAAATCATCCACGAGGATTTCATATTCGGTCGCAACCCCAAGCCCGCCCCGAAACTTTCCCGCGCCGCTGTCCGGGCGCAACTCGTGCTTGCGAACCCGCCAGGGGTAGTGGGTCTCGAGCACCTCGGCAGGGAATGTCTTGCTGCCGACGCCGACCCAAGCCATGACCGCCGTCGTTCCATCCCGTTCGCGAAGGCCTCCCCAGCCCGATCCTTCCCAGGTTATGAATGTATACGGTTCGCCATGTTCATCGCGGCCGCCACCTGTGAGCTGGGTGGTCGAGCTCCCGCCAGGAGCAGGCGCCCGGTCGGGAATTGCCTTGCGTAGGGCGTCGAGAACACCTTCGACCAATGCATTGTGGCTCTCGGACTGACCGCCGCTGAGAGGAGCCGGATGCATGCAGTTGACTATGCTGCCCCGCGGCAGGATGGCATGAAGCGGGGCAAAGGTGCCCTGATTGTGGTTCAGGTACGGATCGACCACATTGAAAATCGCATTGGCGCTCGCGGAATAAGCAACGCCGTAGGGGCTGTTCACGGGTCCCTTTGCTTGTCGGTCACTGCCGCGGTAGTCGAAGATGATGTCCTCATCGAGCACAATCAGTGACAGCCGAACGACGGTGGGATCGGTGGTCACGCCATCATAGTCGAAGCGGACTGTGCCTTCGTAGATCCCGTTCGGGATGCTGCGGATGCTGGCGCGCATGCGGCGCTCGGCATAGCGCCGGACTTCATCGCACAACTCCTGGAAACGATGGCGTCCGTGCCGCTCGACCAGTTCGAGAATGCGACGCTCGCCAATGCGCGTACTGGCGTACATCGCCATGGCGTCGCCATAGGACTTCAACGGGGTGCGGACATTCGCGAGCATGATCTCCCACAGCTCGGGATCTTCCTTCCCGGCCTTGATGAATTTGACGGGCGGGATGATGACGCCTTCCTGGTAGATTTCGGTGGCGTCGGCTGGCATCGACCCCGGCGACTTACCGCCCACGTCGGTATGGTGTGCGATGGTGGCCGAGTAGGCGACGATCTCCCCATCGTGGAACACCGGGATGATCATGCAGAATTCTGGAAGATGGGGCGTTCCGTGATAGCTGTCGTTGAACAGGATGGCGTCGTTGGGCTGGAGATTTTCCTTGCCGATGTGATCGATGCCTGCCTCGACCGCGAATTTCATCGAACCCATCTGAGCCGGGATGCCCTCGTACTGGGCGATGAGAGTCAGATCCGCGTCATAGATAGCTGTCGTGAGGTCGGCACCCTCGTAGAAGACCGGGCTGTAGGCCGTGCGCTCCATGGTCTTGGCCATCTCTTTGCAGATGGACAGCAGAGCCCCGTTGATCACTTCGAGCGTGATCGCATCGACGTTGGATTGCCCGGAATAGCAGTCGGTCTTCAACCATTCTGCCAAAGCCTTTGGGAGATCATCTGGCAACGGACTAGTCGCGGCGGCTGTCTCGCAGGTCTTGTCGCAGAATTCATCAGTGCTGACCCTTGCGAGCATCTTGCCACAAAAGCCGCATTTTTTTTGAATGGAAGAATATTTCATTGTTGCCCTCAGATTTTCTTGCGAGTCCAAGCGTCGATCCCAACGGCGACCAGGATAATCAATCCCTTGACGATGTCCTGATAAGTTGGGTTGAGGCCCAGGAGCGTGAATCCATTGCCGATCATGGCGAGGATGAAGACGCCCACCACGGTGCGCCAGATGGCGCCCTCGCCGCCGAAGATGGAATTGCCGCCGATGACAACCGCGGCTATGGCGGTAAACTCGATGCCAACGCCGGTCGTCGATTGCACGGACCCAACCTGGCTGGCGACCATAAGGCCGGCGAGCGCCGCCAGCAGACCGGAAATGACGAACGTAGCCCCTCGCGTAAGGTGCACACTGACGCCAGACAGACGTGCCGCTTCGGGGTTGCCCCCACACGCGAGGATATGGCGCCCGAAGGGGGTGCGAAGCACAACCAGTGTGCAGGCGATGGCAGTCAGCGCCAGGATATAGACCGACAATTGTATGCCGAGAACACGTGCGGTGCCGAGGATGGCAAAACCCTCGGAGTCCGTGGAGACGATGAAGCCACCTGTAATGGCAGTGGCGATACCCCGCCCGATTATCGCGGTCGCCAGTGTCCCGATGAAGGTGTTGACCCTCCCAACCGTGGTCAGCAGCGCATTGACCAGTCCGATCAGGAAACCGACCCCCAGCCCGGTCACGATGCCGGCGACAGGGCCAGCGACATTGGTTGCGAGGATCGACAGGATCCCGGCCAGGGCAAAAGTGGCACCGGCCGAGAGATCAAACCCTCCGGCCATGATGACCAGGGTGCCCGCACAGGCGATCAGTGCGATCGGCGCCCACTGATCGACGATATTCAGCAGGTTGCGCGGCGTGAAAAAGACAGGGCTGAAGATGCTGAGCGCGATGAAAAGCAACAGGAAGCCGAGAACGACGCCCAACTCTCCAGTCGAAAAAGCAATCCGCTTGCGTTCAGCAGCCCGTCCAGATTCTTGCGCGATCACTCTCATTCTCCGTCTTCTTGCATGCCGAACGCGGCGCGCCGGACGGAGTCTTCCGTCAAGTTCCCTGCCATGAGTTGCCGGCTGACACGCCCCTCGCGCATCACCACGGCGCGATTGCAAAGGCCCAGGATCTCCTCCATCTCGGACGAGATCAGCAGTATGGCCATGCCTTGCTGGGCCAGTTCGTTCAGGAAGACGTAAATCGCCTGTTTGGCACCGACGTCGACGCCGCGGGTCGGTTCGTCGATGATGAGCAGCTTCGCATTGCGCATCATCCAGCGCCCGAGAAGGACTTTTTGCTGATTGCCGCCCGAGAGCAACCGCACGGGCAGCCCGGAGACCGGCCTCATGATTTTCAACCTCTGCGCGACGCGCGAAGTTGCCGCCTTACGCCCCGGTTCGTTAATCAGGCCGGCGCGCGTGTAGCTGCCGAGATGAGGCATGGTCATGTTGTCCATGATATCCATGGACAGCATAAGCCCTTGATCCTTGCGGGATTCCGGCACCAGTCCGATACCGAGCTTGATGGCGTCCTTCGGGCTGGAGACCTTCAGCGCCTCGCCGTTGAACCGAACCGAGCCGGAGGTAAAACGATCCGCGCCGTAGATGGCCCGGCCCAGCTCTGTCCTGCCGCTCCCGACCAGCCCGGCCAGTCCGACTATTTCGCCGGGCAGCACCGAAAACGATACGTCTTGAAAAGCCGGAGCGCGGCTGAGACCCTCGACTTGCAGGACTGGGTGGCTGCCGACCGGGCTCGTTTTCGCAGGAAAGGCGAGGTCCATCTCCTGGCCGAGCATCTTGCGAACGAGCGTGCGAGGTGTTTCGCCCGCGGCAGGCGAGGTATCGATCAAATGACCATCCTTCAGCACGGTCACGAAGTCGGCCATTGCGAGCACTTCGTTGAGGAAATGCGAGACGTAGATTATGGTTTTGCCGCGCTGGCGCAGTGATCTGACGATGTCGAACAGCGTGCTTGCATCGTTTTGGGGCAGCGCCGCAGTTGGCTCGTCCATGATGATGATCTCGGCATCCCGGGCGAGCGTTCGCAGGATTTCGACCTTCTGCTGCTCAACCAGCCGCAATGAGCCCACAACGGTGTCGGCCGGGACCGCAAAGCCATATCGCTCTTGCAGTTCCGCATATCGCCGGCGCATTGAGCGAAGTCGTAGCCGCCCGCCCCTCGCCAACTCGTTGCCAAGAAATACGTTGTCGATGACGGACATGCGAGGAATGACATTGAGTTCCTGGGCGACGAGACCCACGCCATGCCTGAGCGCGTCACGCGGGCCGCTTAGGGTGACCTGCTTGCCGTCGATCAGTATTCGCCCCAGGTCGGGAGTCGTGGCGCCGGCAATAATTCTTCCGAGCGTCGACTTTCCCGCACCATTTTCGCCGATCAGGCCATGTATGGTGCCTGCGCGTATTCCCAGATCGATGCCGCGCAGGGCGTGAATGCCCGCGAACGACTTTTCGATCGATTGCAATTCCAACCGAAACTGTCCGGGCCCGGGTGAAATGGTTGAGCTACTCATTGCGCTCGCCGTGTGGAACAGGAACGACAAGCGCGTCGACCGCAATCGCGCCGGTAGCTCCGACAATTACCGGGTTTACGTCGATTTCTGCGGCAAACGGTGCGAGATCCGACACAAGCCAACTGAATCTGACGATTGTTTCGACCACCGTGGCGAGTTCGACCGGCGGAAAATTGCGATAGCCATGCAGGAGCCTTCTCACGCCGAGCGAATCGATCATTGCCCGGGCCCGCTTGGCGTCCAAGGGCGCGATATCGAACGCGGCATCTCCCAGATGCTCGATCAATATCCCCCCGGCCGCCACCATTACCGCGGGCGGCCATCCCGGCTCGATGATCGCGCCGAGCGACAGTTCCACGCCTTTGGGAGCCATTTCGGCCACCAGTGCCTTCGGGCCCAGGCGAGCCGACATCCTGTCGTAGGCGGCGAGCAGCGACGGTTCGTTCGCGATATCAAGCGTGACCCCGCCCAAGTCGCTTTTATGCAGGACGCCGTCCGACGCCGTCTTCAGCGCGACCGGGAACGCCAATGATGCGGCGGCCCGCCGCATGTCCTCGAGGCTGGCGATCTGCCTGCGCCTCGGAGTGTCGATGCCATAGGCCGACAGCAACTCGAGAGCTTCATGCTCGGAAAGCGGGGATGTGGCACGGTTCAGTTGCCGCGCCCAAATGCTCGGCCCCTCTGGAATGTCGGGCGGCCTTTCCGGCGCAGTGATCGGCCTCGCGCGCCAGCAGATGAAATGCCGCAAGGCTCGCAGGCCGGTCTGGGTTCCGTCCAGAACGGGGATCCCAAGCTGGGTGAGACGAAGCGCCAGGGCGTCATGCCTGACAGCGGCGTAGTTTGTGACGACCGCAACAGGCTTGGTGGTTCGCCCATGCGCGGCAACAGCTGCGTTCGCAACACCCTCGGATACGAAATACCCGTCACGGATGTTGCAGAAGAACGCGCCGGTCGCGACGTTGTCGTCCTCCAGCAACGCAGTCATCGAATCCGCGAAGACGGCCTCAAAATTGGCTGAGCCGCCCCAAGCGTCCAATGGATTCGCCGGCTTCAGGTCGTCGCTGATACAGGATGCAATTTTCTCCAGCGTCGCCGCATGGGGCTCCGCGTAGGCGACGTCGAGACGCTCGGCGAGGTCGACAACCAGCTCGCGTTCGCCACCGGAGTCGTGAACCGCCGCCAAATTTCCCTTGATAGCCCGCCGCGGCTGCTGGAACATCAGCATGGTCGCGGCCATTTCGTCGAGATCATCGACCTGAATGACGCCATAGCGACGAAACATTCCCTGATAGATGGCATCGGCACCGGCAATCGCGCCGGTATGACTGAGCGCCATCTCTGCGCTCCTGGCGGTTCGGCCAACCTTGAGGGCGATGACTGCGACCTCGCGTTCCGCCGCAAGCGTGAGTGCTTCTTCGAAAGCGCGCGGATTGCGTATGGTTTCAATGAACAGGCCGACAGCGCGGAACGAGGATCGATCGACCATCCACTGCAGATAATCGGCGGTCGTGGTCACCATTTCCGCCCCAGAAGAAATGGCCACACCAAGTCTCAGCCTATCGTCATTGTGCGCCAGGGCGCCGAAGACCGAGCCCGATTGAGCGATCAGCCCGACCGGCCCATCGTGCATGGGTTGCAGGGCAGGAAAGCCGGCTACTCTCAAGCCGATTGCGTGATTGTAGAAACCCATGCAATTGCCGCCGCAAATAGCCATGCCGGCGCCTGTTGCGATGGAAGTCAATCTTTCCTTGAGGCCCGGCAGGGCGGGACTGACGCAGGAAGCAAAGATGGTTGCGGCACTCGCGCGGTGCGCAACCGCAGCCTTGAGAGCCGCTTCCAGGCGTTCGTTACCGAGGCCGATGACGACGTGATCGACGACATAAGGAAGTGACTGCAAGTCCGAAAAGGTGGGCAGCCCGTCGATTTGCGAGTACTGCGGGTTTACCGCGAAAATCTCGCCCGAGTATCCCCCCCTTCGGGCCATTTGAATCATCGCGTTGCCCAGGCTTCCCTCTCGTGGCGATGCGCCGAGAAGCGCTATTGCTCGCGGAGCAAGCAAGGCTTCCATGCCTCGAGACAGAACCTTGGCGGTACGCGAGGACGATTGATCCGCGGAGGTCGTAACAAGACGCAAAATTCGTGCCTCAACCCTTTGGCTGGCTCTTGAAACTTGACGACTGTTGCGGCTGCCCGAACGCGCCTGCACGGTTCAGCCGGTCCTCTCAATTGTTTCTTCGTTAGCTAATGAACCGAACACGTCGGGGGTCAACTCAGCTTATGCTGTCGCCTAGCCGTCAAAATTTTGGACATCTGCATGTCTCTGATTTGATGCGATTATTTCACCCGAGTGGCCTGTCAACATCGCGCCGGGGCCGGCTTCAGGGGTCTCGATGCATCTTTCGATACACAACTGGATGAAACCGGAGCCGCTCGCAAAATCCTGCGATCGCTTGGTCGAGTTTGGATATGAGAGCCTGGAGATCTACTGTGATCCGGGACTGCTATCGAGAGCCGACAGTGTCAGGGAATTGTTGGCCAACAGGGCCGTGCGCTGCTGGGGTGGCGTCATGTGGCCGTATGCGCAGACAAAACTGCTGACGACAAATGCAAACGAGCGATCGGCCTATATCAGATATGCGATTGACTGCCTCAACTTCGTGCACCGCCTCAAAGGACAAGTCCTGGTCGTTGTGCCCGGCTTTGGCCGGGAGGGGCCAGCCGCAAGTCCGCAGGAAGAATGGTACTGGTGCGTCGATGCGCTCCAGGAGATCAACGCAAGCGCGAGCCGTTTGGGTATTCGGCTCGCCCTGGAGCCTCTGAACCGCTTCGAAACGCATTTTCTCAATCGTCTAGATCAAGCGCTGTTGCTGGCAGACGCCGTGGGCGGTGATTGCGGGGTTTGCATGGACGCCTTCCATGCTAACATTGAAGAACCCGATCCTGTCGGGGCGATACGGTTAGCCGGCAGCAAGCTTGCCGATTACCATCTTGCCGATTCGAACCGCCTCGCGCCCGGAATGGGCCACTACGATTGGGCCGAGATCATCGATGCCCTGGCTGCCGCCGGTTACAAAGGTGGCCTTCCGGTTGAGTTCGTGCCCTTTGTGGACCGAACACCGCTCGATCCGGCCTTCGGATCCATTGACCAGGGCGAGCATGGGCAGGTGCATTCCGATACGGCGGGCGGCGTTGTCGGCGAAACGCGATACCGCGACCTCGTCCGGCGTTCCGCGGAGACTATCCTCCCTCACCTCAAGAAAGTTTCCCAGCCAGAATGAAGATCACAAGGTTAGAGACCGTCTACCTCCCGGATACCTCGTCCAATACGATCTGGGTGGAGGTACATACGGATGAAGGAATAGTCGGGCTTGGTGAGACTTTCTACAACCCCCTCACGGTTACGGCGTATATACATGAGGTCGCCGCACCATACCTCATCGGGAAGGACCCGCTTCGCATTGATCGACATTCGCGGGATCTCGCAGGTTTTCTGGGGTTCAATTCAACCGGTGCCGAAACGCGAGGCAATTCGGCCATAGACATCGCCCTTTGGGACATTTTCGGCCAGGTCACCGGCCAGCCCGTATGGCAGTTGCTCGGAGGCCTCTCACGCGAGCAGGTCCGAATCTACAACACCTGCGCGGGCTACGGCGGGCAAGGTTTCGGCAATCGGGCCATGAATGTCAGCGCCGGCAAGGGGTCGCGTCGTCACGAAGATTACGAAGCATCGTTGAACAATCCTGCCGAACTCGCGCAAGACCTGCTTTCAGAGGGGATAACCGCGATGAAGATCTGGCCGTTCAAGCAGTTCCAGACCGGCAATCTGACAATGGAGCTCGACCCGGCCCAGATCAAGAAAGGGCTTGAGCCCTTGCAAAAGATCCGCAAAGCCGTTGGCGAGAAAATGGAAATCATGTTGGAACTCAACAACAGTTTCAATCTTCCGACCGCCAAGCGGCTTGCCCACTACGCGGATGAATTCGAACCATTCTGGTATGAGGATCCGATCCGAGCGGACGACCTCATGGCGCTCCAGTCCTTCGCCTCGGCCACTCACGTTCCATTGGCCGCTTCGGAGACACTCGCCACGAGATGGTCGTTCCGGGATCTCCTCGCCTGTCGCGCGGCCGGCATCCTCTTGCTGGATCTGTCGTGGTGCGGCGGCATTTCTGAAGCCAAGAAAATCGCCGCTATGGCGGAAGCCCATCAGTTGCCGGTGGCGGCACACGATTGCACCGGACCCGTGGTGCTTTCAGCCTCGCTCCACCTGTCGTTCAACGCGCCGAACGCCCTGATGCAGGAGGCCGTGCGCGCCTACTATCGCGGCTGGTACCTCGACGTGGTGAGCGGACTTCCCGAAATCGTCAACGGCTACGCCGCGGCCCCACGCGCTCCCGGCCTCGGCATCAAGCTGCTGCCGGATGCCAAGGCGCGCCAGGGCGCGATCGTACACAGCACTTTCAGTTAGCGGTGCAACTTCGTGACAGGCTTGCTATCGTCTCGTATACCCGATCGGCGCCCTGCCAAGGCGCCACATCAACGCGCCGCGGAGTTGAAAGTACGCAGTGCGCTCAATGGACCGCGAGCGATGGCGAAGTTCCGATACCAGTTGCCGCCTCTAAACTATCTGGTCGCGTTCGAAGCCGCCGCCAAACACTCCAATTTTACCGAGGCCGCGCAAGCCCTCAACGTGTCGCGAGCGGCAATCAGCTACCAGGTCAAGGCGATCGAGAACTTCGTTGGCAAACCCCTTTTTCATCGGCTGAACCGATCAGTGCGCTTGACGCCCGAGGGCGAAAAGATGTTCGCCGTCGTCTCCCGAAGCCTCGAAGAAATCCTCGATGTCGTTCTGGCAATCGAGAACGATCCGCAGGAAGACACCGTTACTGTGACGACCACGACGGGGTTTTCAACCTACTGGCTTTTACCTCGGGTTGGTTCTTTCCGAGCCGCTTCTCCCGACATCGAGATCAACCTCGTCGTGACCGATCGATACATCGATGTCGACGAGGAAAACGTCGACATTGCCATTCGCTATTTCAAGGATGACCTTATCGATCCCAGCGCGCGCTTCCTGCTTAAACAACAAGTGGCGCCGACCTGCAGCTCAACTTACCAAACGAACCTGAAGCCAAGTTCGGGAGCCGAAGATCTGCTGAGTGAACGGCTGATCTACCTGGAAGGCCGAAAATACGACGCGCGCTCAAAATGGCGCAGTTGGTTCAGGCAGAACGGCATCCATGTTTCGAAGCTGCCGCCGGGCATCACGGTGGATAACTATGCCAACCTGATTCAGGCTTGCGAGGCTGGCGAAGGCTTTGCGCTGCTGGGGCCGCCCCTGGTCACCGAACAGGTCAGGACAGGAACGCTCGTTCAGCCCTTCAGGTTCGGCCTGATGTCGATCGGAAGCTTCTATCTGAAGCTGCGAAATATGCGAGCGCCGAACAATGCCGTCAGCCGATTCTGCGAGTGGATCATCCAGGAAGCGGCATCGGCCGAGGAGCAGGCTGGATCACTTATCCAAGCCAAGGACGAGAGATAAATTTTACATGCAAGATCAACTGAGCTTTGTGTTCCTGCCGCCGCAGGACGACATTATCCGTGGCTGGCATCACCGCCTGACCGCGTCCTCCAGCCCTTTCAAATTCCATCTGGCTGAAAATCAGGCCGATGCACTGGCGTTGATCGCAGGCGCTGACGCAGCCTATGGCGAGGTTACGCCCGAACTGCTTTCGCGGGCCTCGAAACTGAAATGGCTGCAGGCCCCTTATGCAGCGCCGCCGGAAGGATTTTTCCCTGACTTCCTGCAACAGCATAAACTGGTTCTCACCAACTTTCGCGGCATCTATAGCGATCACATCGCAGTCCATGTCATGGCGTATATTCTGGGGTTCGCGCGAGGGCTCCATTACTACCTGCCCCGCCAATTCAAGCATGAATGGAACCCCGAGCCCCTCGATACGGGCGTCATCCCGCTGCCGGGCAAGACGGTACTCATCGTGGGTGTGGGCGGCATTGGAAGCGAACTCGCCCGGCTCTGCGCCGCTTTTGGATTAAGGGTGATCGGTGTGGATGCCCGCAGGACGGAGCCCGTTCAGTATGTCCAGCGTGTCGCTGCCGCGGGAGAGCTCGACCAACTGTTGCCGGAAGCCGACTTTCTCGTCGTCACGGTCCCGCTGACCCCAGCAACACGGCTGATGTTCAAGCGGGACCGCTTTCGCGCCATGAAGTCTTCTGCCTTCTTCATCAACGTAGGTCGTGGGGGGACCACCTCCATCGCGGATCTCATCGAGGCCTTGAATGCCGGAGACCTGGCTGGCGCGGGTCTGGACGTCTTCGAAGATGAACCCTTGCTGCCCGAGCACCCTCTTTGGCGCACGCCGAACCTTCTCATCACGCCACACATGGCAAGCTATGGACCGGACCTCGATGAGCGGCGGTTCGCGATCATCAGAGACAATTGCGAACGGTTCGCAAGCGGCAAGCCGCTCCACAACGTTGTCGACAAGGTTCAAGGTTTCTAAGCCACGACAGCGGGAATGCACAATGGCACGCGAATGTCACGAAGGAACCGCTGGCTATGACGGCTGATGGCCGCCCAGTGGCCGGCACTGTCATGCCCTCTCTTTTCGATCCGGTCACGATCGGCGCGACGGTCGCCCCGAATAGAATACTGATGGCGCCGCTGACGCGTTCTCGCGCAACCCGGAGCGCGGTTCCGACCCCGCTGATGGCGCAATATTATGCACAGCGCGCATCGGCGGGCCTGATTGTGAGCGAGGCGACAGCCATCAGCCGGCAAGGCCTCGGCTGGCCCTACGCGCCGGGCATCTGGAGCGAAGACCAAGTCGCCGGCTGGAGGGTCGTCACACGCGCAGTTCACGAGGCCGGCGGGCGTATTTTCTGCCAGCTCTGGCATATGGGCCGCATGGTCGCGCCACAGTTCTTGGATGGGCGGCGAAGCGTATCGGCATCGGCCACGATCGCGCCGGGGCTCGCCCATACCTACGACGGCAAGCGTGCCTACGCTCGTGCTCGAGCGCTCAGTTTGACCGGCATTCGCAACGTTGTGAACGAGTACCGCCAAGCGGCTCGACACGCAGTTCTGGCGGGTTTCGATGGCGTGGAGATCCACGGTGCGAACGGCTATCTGGTCGATCAGTTCCTCCGCAGCAGCGCAAACAGGCGCCGGGATCGCTATGGCGGCGAAATTGGCAACCGGATCAACTTTCTGCTTGAGACAACCGAGGCTGTCGTGGAGGAGATAGGTCGCGACAGGACTGGCGTGCGGTTGTCGCCCAACGGCGCATATTACGGCGTCAACGACGATGAGCCGGAAAAGCTATTCGTGGCGGCTGCAGCCGCGTTGTCCAGCCTTGGCATAGCCTTCCTGGAGATACGTGAGCCCAGGCCAGAGGACACCTTCGCCAAGCCCGATCGGCCACCCATCCATCCTCTTATCCGCAAAGCATTCCAAGGCGTCCTGGTATTGAATTCAGGCTATGATGGCCGTTCGGCACAGGACGCCTTGAGCCGTCGGGAAGCAGACGCGATCTCCTTCGGACGCCCGTTCATATCCAACCCGGATCTTCCGGAGCGGTTACGGTCCGGCAAGCCGCTGGCAACTCGAGACATCACGACCTGGTACACCCAAGGGGCAGCCGGCTACACCGATTACCCGGCGCTTGCGTAGCGACGACGTCCCATTTGCAAATGCGGTGGTTGCCTCGCCCTCAGGCCGCCAATCAGCGCCCACCGCGCGAGATTCTGGCGGAATGCCTGCCTATTATGCTACTGGCACAGACGAACGCGCTGATGCACATGGCGATTCCAGAGCAGTTGGTGCCAAGATCGTCATCGGTGGCCTGGTGCAACGATAACTATCAATGGGTCCTACCGACATGACTAGATCAGCAGGAATGCTCGCCGGACAAACCGCGCTGATTACGGGGGCGCGAAAGGCGCCGGTGCGGCATCGGTGCGCGCTTTTCTTCGCGAGGGCTGCCGGGTCGTCTTTGCCGATCGCGACCAGGCAGCCGGCGAAGGCCTCGTTGATGAATGCCTCGCCGAGAACCTTCCCGTCCATTTCGAACATGGGGATGTCAGCATTCGTGCCGACGTTGAGCGTGTCGTTGCAAACGCCCACACTCACTTGGGCAAGATAGACATCTTGTTCAACCACGCTGGCGTCATAATCGTAAAGCCCTTCCTGGAGGTGACACTCGAGGATTGGGACTGGCTCATGGACAACAACGCAAAGAGTGCGTTCATGGTAACGCGGTTGGTATTGCCTCGCATGCTCGAGCAAGGAAGGGGCGTCATCATCAACACGTCGTCGACGGGCGTCAAAGCCGCGACCCACCTTGAAAGTGCTTACTGCGCCTCAAAGGCCGCCATGCACCAGCTCGCGCGCAGCATCGCGGTGGAATATCGCGACCGCGGAATTCGCTGCAACAATCTCTGTCCGAGCTTCGTGCGAACGCGGCACGGCGAGGATGAAATTGATCAGCTGAGGCGCTACGGCATTCTCGCTTCCGAGGGCGACGTCAACATCATGCAAGGCAGGATTTGCGAACCCGAAGAGGTCGCCAGTGTCGCACTGTTTCTGGCAAGCGACGCATCGAGCTTCATCAATGGCGCAGAGATCATGGTCGATAACACGTTCACGGCTGTCTGATCATGCTCTGGGGAATCCGGCCGGTCGAACAGCAGGCCGCATATGGCCTGGCCGTCGAAGGCCTCAGACGACAGATCCATATCGGCCTGATAATGCCGGGCGAGCGTCTCCCGGCTGAGCGCCAGTTGGCAGAAAAGCTCGAAGTGTCGCGAGTGACACTTCGCGAAGCGCTGCGGATACTCGAAACCGAAGGCTATCTCACTGTCAGGCGCGGCGTCGCAGGCGGTGCTTTTGTCGTCGGCGAAGAGGACCTGCGATCGCTTGTCCTGCGTCGGATTGGTCGCGATCCCGCAGCGATCATGCGGGCTTTCGAATTTCTATCCGTCAATGCCCGCATTGCGGCCCGATTTGCTGCCGTGAGACGGACGCCCTCCCATCTGAGGATTATGCGACGGGCCGCGGACGACATAGAGCACGCCGACAGTCCGAGCCTGCTGCGGCGTGCAGAGACGTTGCTTCAAATGACCGTAGCGGAAGCAACGCAAAACGTGTTCCTTGCTCACGCTATAGAAGAAGCCTGGGCTGCCACTTTCGCGCCGAAGCCTCCGGGCGCCATTCAAACCGAGCGGCACGTGTCGCGGGAAATCGCTGCGGAGCTCGTGGACGCGATCGAGGAACGCAGCGAGGACAGAGCCGAAGCCGCCATCGTCCGCGCGCTCGAGCGGGACAGCAAGCAGATCAGCTCCGTGCGACGCTCACGCTGATGGACGACATCCTCAACTTACTCGCTCGCCGCGACGAGGCCGGCCGATGCAACGCCGGCGAGAGCGGCTGCCTCATCCTTGTCGGACGTATCGCCTGAAACACCCACCGCTCCAATTGCTTCGCCGTGCTGGCCAACAATAGTCAAGCCACCCGGTACCGGGACCAGGTTGCCCGAGAACACTCCGTTTAGAGCGCCGATGAAATGAGGCCGGCTCGTCGCCATCGCGCCAAGAGTGCGTGAGTTGCACTCGAATGCGAGCCCGCCATAAGCCTTGCCAAAGGCAATTTGCGATCGCCCCATGCTTGTCCCGTCGGCAGACGCGGCCGCCTTCATCGACCCGCGCGCATCCAGCACCACCACCGAAAGGGGCTTCAGACCATTGTCGCGTGCGTAGGAAAAAGCTCCGTCGATGATCTTGTTGGCTTGATCGAGGCTGATTGAACTCAATTCCATCTCCGACAACATTTTGGGTGGCTATTGCGACGAGAGGGCCAGCAGCTTTGAAAGGACCGAGTGCACCGTCGATCCCTGATGATCGATTTCCGAACCTTTGGTGATCGTCGAGGTCAACACTGCGCCAAAATGAAGTGACATGAACAAGCTGGCCGCCTGCCTGGCGCCGGCTTCGCCCAGGTCCTTCCACTGTCCTGACGTCAAGAGGGCATTCGACAAGCCATCATGCCAGGTTTGGAACAGGTCGCGCACTCGCACCTGAACGTCCTCGATCCGCGTGGCCGCAAGACAAAAAGAAATCCAAACGAGAGTGCTTGGCCCCGGGTCTTCGTTCTTGAGGTATCTCAGTATGCCTCTCAGCCGAGCCAGGCCGCTGCCCTTCGCCTGCAGGAGCGGGTTGAATCTGATCAAGGCGCGATGACGCCAGTCCTCGAATGCTTCCACCAACAAATTTTCCCGCGTGTCGAAATAGTGCTGAACCGAACCGATCGAGACGCCGGCGCTCGCGGCTACGTCGCGAAGCCTCAAGGTGTCGCAGCCAACCGTCGCCACCAGCAGGAGGGTGGCGTCCAAGATCGACACCCGCTGCTCGTCACAACGATAAGGAGGACGTCCCTGAGCGGAAGCCTCCTCCAGAGCCAGCCGACTTGAGGGACCTAGATAGCTAGAGGGCATCATTTCACTATTCATTGATTCTGAGTTTCAGGAAAGGGCTTGACCGACAATATCATTATATTATTATTGTGAGCGCCGTCAACGCATACGGCGACAAGGGGAGGAACTGCCATGAACGATTTTCGTGATCGTCGGGAATATATGCGGGAATTGATTTCCCGCAGGCGCCTTTTGGTCATGGGCGCCGCGGCGGGCGTCGGACTGGCCGTTCAGCCCAACATTGCAGCACTTGCGCAAACGCCCAAGAAGGGAGGCAGGCTGCGGATTGGCATGAGCCAAGGTGGCCCGACCGACACCCTTGACGCCCACCGGGTGACTAACCAGGCAGACTTTGCGCGCGCCTTCAATCTGTACGACCTGTTGGCTTGGCCGAACGCGGAGACCTTCGAACTCGAGATGCGTTTGGCCGAAAGCGCCGAGCCGAACAAGGCCGGGGATGAATGGACGGTCCGGCTGCGTAAGGGCGTGACATTTCACAATGGAAAGTCGCTGGGTGCCGACGATCTGATGTTCACCGTCAGGCGGATGATGGACCCGCAATCCAAGCTATCTGCGGCCGCGATGATTGCCTATGTCGACGCCAAGGGCATGACAAAGCTCGATGACAGAACTGTGCGTTTCAAGCTGCCGAAGCCAAACGCGGAGTTTCTGTCGGGCTTTGCGACTACGACATCCAGTATCGTGCCGGCGGATTTTGACCCGGCCAATCCCGTCGGAACCGGTCCATTCAAGTATAAGAGCTTCACTCCTGGCGATCGTTCGCTCTTCGTCGCCAACACGAGTTTTTGGGGGGGAGGCCCCTTCGTCGACGAACTTGAAATTATCGACATAGCCGACGAGACAGCTCGCGTTAACGCGCTTCTCGGCGGCCAGGTTGATGCCATTGCCTCGATCCCTTACACGCGCATCGCCACGGTGGAAGGCGACGCAAGCTTTAAGCTCCTCCGTTCCGAAACCGGCGGGTGGCGCCCCTTCACGATGCGCACAGACGCTCCACCTTTCGATAATCCGAAGGTCCGCGAGGCAATGCGGCTGGTGGTGGACCGTGAGCAGATGGTCGAACAGGCGCTGCTTGGCGAGGGTCGCGTTGGAAACGATCTCTACAATCCCTTCGATCCGGATTTTGCCAAGGACCTGCCCCAGCGCAAGCAGGACATCGAACGCGCCAAGGCGCTTCTGAAGGAGGCAGGCCACGATACGCTCGACATCGAACTCGTTACGGCGCCCGTAAATGCCGGAGTCGTGGAGGCATCGCAGGTTCTGGTCGAGCAGGCAAAGGCTGCCGGCATAAATATCAAGCTGAGAAAGCTCGACCCATCATCCTTCTTCGGCCCGGACTACCTCAAATACACCTTTGCGGTCGACAACTGGTCGCCGACCAATTCGTATCTGGTGCAGGTGGCCCAGGCAGACGGTCCCGGAGCAGTCTACAACGAGACGCACTTCAATGACCCCGAGTTCAACGACCTCTTCAGCAAGGCGCAACAAGAAGTTGATGCCGCCAAGCGCAAGGAATTGATCCAGAAGATGCAGAAGATCCAATACGAGCGGGGCGGCTACATCATCTGGGGCTTCGCAAACCAGATCGATGCCTACAGCAGCAAGCTCGCCGGCTTCCGGCCAGATCGCAACGGACTGCCGTTGACCTCATTTGAATTCGAACGCGTTTTTTTTACCTGATGGAGCGTGAGCAGAACTGGTCGCCGGTGCAGGGCGGCGCGTGGCTCCTGCGCCGCGCGCTGCTTGGCGTTGCCACGCTCCTCATGATCTCGGTGGTGGTCTTCCTTGGCACCCAGGCGCTCCCCGGTGACCCGGCCATAGCGATATTGGGGCGCGACGCGGCGCCCGATCGCGTCGAGTTGCTTCGTCAGCAGCTTGGGCTCAACGTTCCCGTCATCCAGCAATACTTCAATTGGCTGTCCGGAATCCTGCATGGCGATTTTGGCAGGTCGCTCGCGTCTCGACGGGCGGTCTCAGGCCTGCTCGCGACACGTGGGCTGAACTCGTTGCTTCTCGTCGGCTTGTCGGCGGCGATCTGCATACCCGTCTCCCTGGCCCTCGGGGGCTGGTCCGCGATGAGACGAGACAAGCCAGCCGATCTTTCGGTTTGGGTGTTGACGACCGTCCTGACGGCCCTTCCCGAGTTCATCGTCGGCATGGTGCTGGTCATCCTTTTCGCGACCACCGTAACAAGGTTGCTGCCTGCGGTGTCGATGATCCCCGAGGGCGAAAGCCCATTCTACTACGCCTCAGCCTTCATCCTGCCTGCCTTGACCCTCGTCCTGGCCACCCTTCCCTATCTGACGCGCCTGTTTCGAGGCAGCATGATAGAGGTGCTGCAGGCCGACTATGTGGAAATGGCCCGGCTGAAGGGGGTGATGGAGCGCCGTGTAGTACTGCGTCACGCCGTTCCCAATGCCCTGATCCCGACGGTGCAGGGAAGCGCTTTGGTGCTGACCTACATGGCCGGCGGCATCGTTGTCGTTGAGTATCTCTTCCGCTTTCCAGGACTTGGAAGCGCATTGACAGATGCCATTGCCAATCGCGATCTGCCCGTCATCCAGGCAATTGCCGTAATACAGGCTGCGCTTTATGTGGTCGTGAATCTCCTGGCTGACTACCTGACCATCAGACTTACCCCAAGACTCAGGACGAGCCATGGTTGAGGTCAGGTTGAAGCAGGCATTGGCAGGTGATCGGACCATGGCTGCGCGAGCTCCGTCTCGGGCAAGGCCAGGACAACGCAAGGCGATGGCAGTCGGCACTGCCATGGTGGCCTTGGTGATCGGCGTAGCCGTGCTTGGGCCGATGCTCGCGCCGCACACGCCGACACAGTTCGTTCAACGCCCCTATGCACTGCCTTCCGCCAAGGCGCTATTGGGCACGGATGGATTGGGCCGCGATGTCCTGTCACGAGTCCTCAATGGCGGTTTCTCGGTTCTGTGGATGTCACTGGCGGCGACCGCGATCGGCGCGGCTTTGGGAACGACGATCGGACTGGTAGCGGGCTATTCCCGATCGATTATCGACGATGTGCTGATGTGGCTGACAGACGTCGTCCTTGCCTTTCCTCAAGTGGTTCTTGTGCTTCTGTTTGTTTCGATGCTGGGCCCGCAATTGTGGCTGATCGTGCTGGTCGTCTCGATATCGCACGCGCCGAGGGTCGCGCGCATGGTTCGAGGTGTTACGATCGAAATCGTTAATCAGCCCTTCATTGAGGCCGCCGAGACCATCGGTGTCCCGACGCGTGACATATTGCTTCGAGAACTTCTGCCAAATCTCGTAACGCCGTTGATGGTCGAGATCGGGCTGCGGATGACATGGTCCATCGGCATTGTGGCGGGCATCAGCTTTTTGGGCTTCGGCATCCAGCCGCCTGCCTCCGATTGGGGCCTTATGATCAGCGAAAACCGTGATGGGCTCATTTTACAGCCCTTTGGCGTGCTTGCTCCGTTGGCGATGATCGCCGTTTTCACGATCGGCACAAATCTTTTGGCGGAGGCAATCTCGCGCAGCGCCTCGAACATCGGCGATGTGAGCCCGAACACATGAACGTCGTCGAAGTCGATCGGCTCAATGTGGAAGTTTCCAGGACACGAGCGCGGGTCGCCCGGGACGTGTGCTTCGAGATCGAAGCTGGCAAGATCCTCGCGCTGGTGGGAGAATCCGGCTCGGGCAAGACCACCGTGGCGATGGCTCTGCTCGGTCACACCCGCAGGGGCGCCACGATCACCGGTGGCACAGTCAGGCTCGCGGGGGCGGATATCCTGAGCCTCGATCGTGACAGTCTTCGGGCGATGCGCGGTCGCGACGTCTCCTATATCCCACAGAATCCCGGGATCGCTCTCAACCCCTCGCAACGGGTCGGAAGACAAGTCGCCGAGGTTTTGGAAACCCACGGCATCGGTCTGCCCGAGAAGCGTCGCGAACGCGTCGCGGCAGCGCTGCAGGACGTCGCGCTTCCTTCCGACGATGCATTTCTCAACCGCTACCCACACGAGCTCTCCGGCGGTCAGCAACAACGGCTGATGATCGCCATGGCTTTCATTGCCAAGCCGCGTGCAATCGTTCTCGATGAGCCGACAACCGGCCTGGACATCCTTACGCAGGCTCATGTGCTGTCAACCATCCGCGACATGTGCCGGCGCCACAAGGTCTGCGCCTTGTACATCACGCACGACCTCGCCGTCGTGGCCGAGATCGCTGACAGCGTCATGGTCATGTTGAAGGGGGAGATCGTCGAAGTCGGCGACAAGGACCAGGTGCTTCATCGGCCGGCTCATCGCTACACGCGCAGCCTGCTTGCGGCCGCGCCGGACATTACCGCCTTCAAAGCCTCCAAAGGAAGCGCACGGGCGGAGCCTTTGGCGGACAAGGCCAAGTTGGCAGTGCTGTCAGGGAAAAATCTATCCAAATCTTTCGGGCGGCTTCAGGTGCTGCATGGACTGAATTTTGAGCTGCGCTCTGGCGAAGTCCTTGCCCTGGTTGGGCAATCTGGAAGCGGCAAGACCACGCTGGGGCGATCGCTGATGGGATTGTCCGGTGGATGCTCGGGAGAAATCCGGTTCAAAGGCGACCTCCTGCCCGCGGCATTGTTCGACCGTTCGAACGATCAGCGCCGGACGTTGCAGTACATCTATCAAAATCCGCACGCTTCCATGAACCCTCGCCGGACGATCGCGGAAAACGTCAGTTCGCCGTTCCAGCATTTCTTCGGCATGTCCAGACGGGACGCCCACCGCAGATCTGTTGATCTTCTTGCCGAACTGTCACTTCCCAAGTCGATTGCCGATGCATTTCCTCGAGAGATATCCGGCGGCGAATGTCAAAGAGCCTCGATCGCCCGGGCACTCGCGTGCAGCCCGGACGTGATCATCTGCGACGAGATCACTTCCGCGCTCGACGTCTCGGTGCAGGCTTCGATCATCAAGCTGCTCCAGGATCTTAGTCGGGAACGCGGGCTGGCGCTGCTGTTTATCACCCACAACATCGCCCTGGTGGCTTCCATCGCCGACAGCGTGGCAGTGATGCAGGGCGGAACCATTGTCGACTATGGGCCTACAGCGCGAGTGCTTGGTGAGCCGCGCCACCCCTACACCATCGAACTCATTGAGAAGACACCATCGGTGAGCCTGTCCAGGCGCTAGACTCCTTGGAGGACGTATGCAGCTTATCTCCGCTGATGGGATCAAGAGCCGGTTGGATGCCGGGCAAAGACTCCTTCTGGTCGACACCCGCTTGCCCGAGTACTTCGCCGAAGGCCATATCCCCGGCGCCATCCTCGGGACATCCGACACGATACTTGAAAGAGCGCCAACGCTGCTGCCCGACAAGATGGCTGATATCGCCGTCTATTGCGGCTCGGCCGACTGCAAGCGCAGCCTTCGGGCCGCCGAACGATTGGAAAATCTCGGCTACAAGAACGTCTTCCGCTACGTCGAAGGCCTGGAAGACTGGGCCTCGCACGGGTTCGCCGTGACGACCTGAAGATCACGGCTGGACTTCAATCACAAGAGGAAATCATGAAGGAAACCTGCTGTCTCGTATACGCGCTCGCGCCCGCGTCGATGTCATGGGACGAGTCCAATCTCCGTCTCAATGAGTATCTCCTCGATGAGCAACGCGGGCTCTGCATCGCACATGATCATTTCGCCGACCCGAATGGCGGGTTTGCGGTGTTCCATGTTCGCAACGCCGATGAACGGGCCGCGCTGGACCAGCTAGGTCCGCTGGAAGGGTGGTCGGTCAATATCCATCCGCTGATCTTTGGAACGACCGCGGTCGGGTTCATGCGCCAAAGCGAATTTACCCTTCAACGTTTCCGCGGCGTTTCCGTCGAAGACCTCGCAGGTGAGGAAACGGATGATCCGTCATACTGGTGGAAGTCCGGTGACATGCAGAGCTGGATAAAAAGCGCCTCCAACACTGATGCGCGACTGACAGGAATTTACGGCAGCAAACTGAAGGGTTCGAATTGATGTCTCCGCCAAAGCTGCCGATCGCTCTTCCAGGCAAGATCATCTGCGTTGGGCTCAATTACAAGGACCATGCCGCCGAAGCGAAGGTCGCATTGCCCGAACGCCCACTCCTTTTCGCCAAATGGTCGAATTCCCTCGTCGGCGATGGGGATGCCATCATGTTGCCAGGCACCTCTAGGTGCGTGGATTTCGAAGCGGAATTGGGCGTTGTCGTTGGTCGTCGAGCCAGGAATGTCGATGCGAAGGATGCGCTGAACCTGATTTCTGGCTACCTGTGCGTCAACGATATCTCCGCTCGTGACGTGCAGGTCGAAGATGTCCAGTGGACGCGCGGGAAGTCGTTCGACACATTCTGCCCGATTGGCCCTGCTCTTGTCCCGGCCAGCGCGATCAAGGATCCACAAAAGCTGGCCATAAAGCTGACGCTGAACGGGCAAGCCATGCAAGATTCCAACACCGCCAACATGGTGTTTGGCGTTGCCGAGCTCATAGAGTTCATAAGCAGAGACATCACGCTTGAACCCGGCGACCTGATCGCGACCGGCACGCCTGGAGGCGTCGGCTACTACAAAGACCCGCGCGTTTCTCTCAAGCGAGGCGACATCGTGCAGGTCGAAATCGAGGACGTGGGGGTGCTGACCAACACCGTCACCTGAGGAATCGCAGGGTGCTTTGCTACCAGGTTTCACTGGCCCTGACCAAAGCGGACCTTTGCCAGCATCCTTGTCCAATCTCGACAATCGCATCACGGATTTTGCCGGCACGACAAAAAGCAATCTCGCAAGAGATGATACGTCCGGTCATGAGCAGCACTGGAACAGACCACCATGCCCACGAAAGCGTTCATTTGCCGGTGGACTCAATTGTGCCGGCTAAAGACTCGCCACGGAAGTGGGATCCGCAAGCCCGAGAGCGGCGCTTCGGCCAGCGGACTCTTCGGCTTGGCAAACCCTTCGGCCGGTGTGAACGCGCCGGCCATGCCCAGTGGAGATGATCGTGCCCCTTTCAACTGCCACCGTCCGGACGGAGCGCGGGAGCAGATACCTACAGCAGCTTTGCAAACACTGGTCGCATGGCTACACAGTCAAGTTTGACAGTCTCGAGGGACACATCGATTTCGGCAATGGTCAAAAGGTCGATCTGACCGCCGAAAACAAGGTCCTCAACATAACTGTCACCGACGTTTCGCGCGAAGCCACGAAAGAACTGGCTGGCGTCGTCGTGCATCACTTGCAACGTTTCGCCTTTCGCGAAGATCTGGCCTTGAGATGGAGCGGGCCCTTCGGTTGAGGCCGACGCTTCTGCCAAGCCTCTTGTCCGATTCCGCGCGTTACATGACGAATCCTGCCGAACGCGCGGCGTCTATCTGGCAAGAGATGACATCCATGTCGCAAGCCGTCTGACCATCAAGGGGCAATCATGCAGTCGTCATTTGGGGAAGCTTTTAAGTCCGGCAATTTGCTCATCCTCGATGGTGGAACCGGTACCGAACTCGAGCGTCGCGGCGTGCCTATGCATGACGATGCATGGTCCGCGCTCGCAGCGGTCACGCATCCCGAGATACTGACGGAGATTCATGCCGACTACATTGCGGCTGGGGCAGATATCATTACGACCAACACCTATGCAGCGACGAGCTTCGTGATGGACGGTATTGGTCGTGCCGGCCAATCGCCGGCGGTCATCAGGGCATCCATCGAGTGTGCGAAGGAAGCGCGCGAACGTGCAGGCGCGGCCTGGATTGGCGGCGCGATTTCGGGCATGGCGCCAGGTCTTGACCCTGCCAGGCGCCCCTCACCCGAAAACTCCCGTAAAAGCTTCGCCGAGGCGGCATCGATGCTGGCCGGCGAGGGCTGCGACCTCATCATCCTGGAGATGTTGCGCGATGTGGACTATGCAACCGTCCAGATCGAGGCTGGCAAAGCAACGGGGCTTCCGGTCATGGCTGGAGTTTCGGTCGTCCGGGGCAAGAATGGAGGACTGGTCGGCCGTCCAGACGCTGGGCTCGAGTTCGACCTGCTTGATATCGCAAGCAACATCTCGACGCTCGGTGTCGACATAATTTCTGTCATGCACACCGATCTGGAACTTGTGCTCCCGGCGCTCAAACAGATACGCAGTGTGTGGTCAGGTCCCGTCGCGGCCTATCCGCATTCCGGCCATTTCGTGATGCCCCGCTGGAATTTCAACACGGTTGTTTCGCCCGGGGAGTTCGCATCTCAAAGTCACGAATGGCGGGCAGCGGGATGTCAGATCCTGGGCGGTTGCTGCGGGATAACTCCAGACCATATCAAGGCATTGCGACTTGAATGGACGCCGAGAGCGCATTCCGTCAACTGATGCGCTGGCCGCTGATGTTGAAACGTGCTCACAGGTGGATCGATCGGCGCTTTGGCGGGATGCGACGTTACGAAGAAATCGTTCGACTGATCCAACAACGCATCGAGGCAGGATCTATCGAAGTCGGAGCTCGTCTACCCTCGATTCGCGAGATCAGTGCTCAAACAGGCTACAGCATGGTTACGGTACACCATGCCTATTCTCTGCTGGAAAGCGACGGAGTTATTCGCGCCCGACCCCGCTCAGGCTTTTACCTGCAGCGAGCGCCGCGACCGATGCATGAGTTCGCCCCATTCAGCGATGAGGTCCTGGCGGAAGACCGTAGTCCAAGCGCCATCGCGGACCTGACGTTCAGTATCATGTCGTCGTGGACGAAGCCGGGTCTCGAAACATTCGGTTCGGTTTTGCCGAGCGCGGATCTCTTCCCCGAAGGAGACTTGAAGTATTTCCTGCGCAAGGAGCTGCGGCACAAAGTGATGCGCATGCGCGTACCATCTCCGCCCGAGGGCGAGGCATCGTTGCGCGAGTTCATATCCAAGCGCCTGGTGGAACGCGGTCTTCATGTGGGCACCGAGGGCATAGTTTTGACCCAGGGCGGAGCGCACGCTCTGAATCTGTGCATTGAGACTGTCACGCAACCCGGGGACCTGGTGCTTGTCGAAAGCCCATCTTTTTTCCCTATGCTTGCGGCGCTTCAAAGGCGAAACCTGAGGGCTGTTGAGATCTACTCGCACCCAAAGAATGGGATCGACCCTGACCAATTTGCCTACCTGATGGACAGCAATCCCGTCTCGGCCTGTCTCTTGATGGCTACCCACCACTACCCAACCGGCATCACCTATAGCGATGATGCAATGCGACGCGTTGTTGCCAAAGCAGCGGAGACGCTGTCGCAATACCTTTCGGCACGCAGCTATGATCGTCAGATGCGCCGCACGCGCGAATTGTTGACTTCGCGCATGCAAGGGGACTGGCGCTTATTTCGCAACATTTTCCAGAGAACTGCGCTGTTTCGCGGCCGAGTGGCGGCGTCGTGTGCTGGCTCCGCGGTCCCAAGGCTTTCGACGCTCTCGCAACAGCGAGCCTGGCGCTGCGACATGGTATTGCAATAGCCCCGGGTCCGATGTTCTCGATGACTGACTCGTTCCGAAACTTCGTCGGCCTGAACATGTCCTATCCTTGGACAAAGCTGCGCGAGGAGCGATTGCGGATGATAGGCGCCTTGTTGGCGGACGCCGCCACCACCGCTGCCTAGCCACCATCTGTACTAATCAAATTGGTTGACAACTGTGGCTATCCGTACAGGGCCGTTTCATCAAAGGCCGCGAGGAAACGGCGACAACCTCGCAGCCCTGCGAGAGCGCCTCAATGCCAAAGCGAACCTGCAAATCGCGTGTCCGACTTTCTCATCATTGGCGCTGGTCTGGCCGGCCATCAAGCTGCGCTTGAATTGCGCAAACATGAACCGGGCGCATCTATCACGTTGCTCGGCGATGAGGCCGGACTGCCCTATGACAGGCCGCCGCTTTCGAAGGCTGTGTTGCTTGGCGACTCGAAGGCGTCTCAACGAACCCTTGAAGAGGCCGCCGACTATGATGCCCTGGACATCGACTACCGACCGTCGACCGCTGCTATCTCCATCGATCGGGCGGCGAAGACAGTGGTTACCGACAGAGGCTCAGCTACATACGGGCGTCTGTTGATAACCACCGGCTCGCGCCCACGGCAATTGCCGGCAGCGGTCGAAATCGGCGCCCCAGTTTCTACCTTTCGCACGCTCGCCGACGCCGAACGGCTTAGGCGACACCTGCGCCCGGGGCGATCGATCGTGGTCGTTGGCGGCGGCCTGATCGGACTAGAGGTCAGCGCCGCGGCTCGGGCCCACGGCTGCGAGGTTACCCTCTTGGAGGCCGGTGATCGTTTGGTTGCGCGAGCACTTCCCGAGTTTGCCGGCGCCTGGGTGCTCGATCTGCAAATCCGAAACGGGGTGCATGTCCTGTTCGGCGTCGAAATCCATGAGATCGCGGTAGACGACCAGCAACGAGCGTTGGTGCGGACCAGTCGCGGGGATTTCGTCGCGGACGCGGTCGTGATCGGTATCGGCGTCGATCCGAATAGCGAGATAGCAAAAAGTGCCGGTCTCACTGTCGAAGACGGCATAGTCGTGGACAGACAATGCCGGACATCTGATATCAGCATCTTTGCTGCAGGTGACGTTAGCGCCCACCCAGTCGGAACAACCGGCCGACATCGCCGTGCCCAGTCGTGGCGAACCGCTCAACTGCAACCACTTGTGGCTGCTAAAATCATGGCTTGCGGCAAGGCATCCTATACCGAGGCACCGTGGTTCTGGTCAGATCAGTTCGGTTCGAACCTGCAGATTATCGGTGAGGTTCCACCAGATGCAGACCTGCTGGCGAATGGCGACGTCTCCAGCGATAGATGGTCCGTCATCGCGGTCATCGGCGGCCAAGTGGTTGGGCGGTCTCGGTAAACAGCGGCCGCGATATCTCCATGCTCCGCCGCCCGCTCGCAGATGGGGCTGAGCTGACGAGCGATCTGCTTGCTCGCTTTTCACCGCTGACCCGGCTCGCACCATTTCACGCGAATTTTAGGAGAGGATCGTGACCCATCCTGTCGTGGATGCACGCCGTCTCATCGACGACCGGCCGAGCAGATCTTCCGCGTGCGTAGAGAGGTGTTTCGTGACCCGGCCATTTATGAAATGGAGATGCTGCGCATTTTCGAAGGTACGTGGGTCCTTGTTGGCTTGGAGAGCCAGGTCGCGAAGCGAAACGACTTTTTCACGAGCTTTATCGGTCGCCAGCCAATCCTGGTGACGAGAGACGCCTCGGGCAAGCTGAATTGCTTTCTCAACACCTGCCGGCACCGCGGCGCGATCGTTTGGCCGTTCTCCAAGGGCAATCAGAAGTACCACATCTGTCGTCATCACGGCTGGTCGTACGATAGCGCCGGGAACAACATGAGCATTACCGACGAAGCGGCTGGCCAGTATCCGCAGGAGCTTCACGGAAGAGGAGCACGGCTTGGTTCATGTGCCCCGTTTCGACACCTATCGCGGCTTTCTTTTCGCAAGCCTTTCAAGCGATGTGCCGACCCTCGAAGATTATCTGGGCGACGCAAGACCATTCTTGGACATTGTCGCCGACCAAGCACCGCAAGGCCTCGAATATGTGCCGGGAACGGTTACCTATACGTTCGATGCGAATTGGAAACTGCAATTCGAGAACGGCCTCGATTACTATCATTTCGTTTCCACGCATAGTTCCTACATAGACGTGCTTGGTCGGCGCGGCACCCCAACGGAAATCAAGAGTCGTCTGGCTGCCTTGTTACGAGAAACTTCCCCCGACCGCCAGGGCTCATTCAGCTTCCGCAACGGGCACTCCGTGATGTGGTCGATCCGCGGAGACGAGGACCAGCTTCGGCCGCTCGCCTACGACACGGATGACTTTGAGGCCTTGCAGGCAAACATTGCACCACACCGGTTGCAATGGATGCTACGGCAACGGAATCTGACTATCTTCCCAAACCTGCAAATCATCGACATTTCGTCGCTGCAGTTGCGCACCTGGCGCCCGCTGGCACCAGATCGCACCGAAATGCACTCTCATTGCCTCGAACCGATAGGCGAAGCCGCCAAGGCTCGCGAACTCCGCATCCGTCAGTATGAAGATTTCTTCAACCTCAGCGGCATGGCGACCTCCGATGACAACGTCATGTATGAATATTGCCAGAGCGGTTACGAAGCGCGAGATGCTGGGTGGACACAAGGCTACGCACGAGGGCTAGGAAGCGATCGCGGCGCCTTGGAGCACAGCGGCGACGGCTTTTCGTTTTCACCGCAAGACTGGCGTGAAGGCGACCTGACCTTCGGCGAGACGTGTTTCCACACCGGCTATCGGGAATGGCTCCGGCTGCTGTCTCAAGCCGGAGATCTGCGCAATGTTTGACGCCAGCGCGCGAGAAACCGTGGCCGCAGTGCTCTATCGGGAGGCATTGTGTCTCGACCGCCAAGACTGGGATGCCTGGCTCGCTTTGTACTGCGACGATGTCGAGTATTGGATACCCGCGTGGAAGAGCGAGCACAGCCCGACGGGCGACCCGGCAAGCGAAGGCTCATTGATCTACCACACCAGCCGCAACAGCCTGGCGGAGCGGATCATGCGTATTCGGTCGCGCAAATCGGTCACCGCAATGCCATTACCCCGGACGACGCATCTGACCAGCAACATTCTTGTGGAAGCACAGTCCGAGACGACAATCGAGGCGAACTCTGTCTGGCAAGTTCATGTCTACGATCCAAGGACGGCCAGGCAATACACCCACTTTGGGCGAGTTGAACATCGCCTGCGCAAAGAGGCCGATGGCCAATGGCGTATCGCGCGCAAGAAGACGATCCTCGTCAACGACAGGGTGCCAACTGTGATCGATTTCTACACGTTGTGAGCTTCAACGACGGGATTGGACCCAATGGGATTCGACATTGCGACCGACTGGCATGCTGCCATTCGACTAGACCAACTGCCGGCGGGGGAGATGATTTCGTTCGAGGCCAAGGGCTGTTCGATCGCAATCTACAATGTCGAAGGCGAACTCTACGCCACGCAAAACATCTGCAGCCATGCCTATGCCGTGTTGACCGACGGCTGGCTTGATGGAGAGGAAATCGAGTGCCCTTTGCACGGGGGACGTTTCAACGTCAAATGCGGCAAGGCGCTGACCAGCCCAGCCACAAAAGACATCGCCACATATCCCGTGCGCGTGGTGGACGGAACATCATCGACGGCGTCGATCTCAAGACTGTTTCGCGGCTGAAACGAAATCCGAACGTGCGCGTCGACTCTGTCAAGGGCAATTACCACTACGCGTTCTCAATGTGGACGGACACCGCGCCGTTCAACAACAATGATGTGCGCATGGCTCTAAAACTTGGCATCAATCGCCAGGAATTGATCGACAAGATCCTGTCCGGCTATGGGTCGCTGGGAAACGACCATCCAATCGGCGCAGCCTATCCTGAACACAGTAATGCTATCGAACAGCGCGTTTATGACCCCGACAGGGCGCTTTGGCACCTCAGACAGGCTGGATTAAGCAGTCTCGATGTTCGTGTCAGTGCGGCAGACGCGGCATTTCCTGGTTCCGTCGATGCCGCCACGCTCTATTCGGCATCGAGCAAGAAGGCAGGCATCAACCTGCAGGTCGTGCGCGAGGCAAACGACGGTTACTGGTCAAGTGTCTGGCTCAAGAAGCCGTTCGTGAGTGTATTCTAGGGGGTCGCCACGGCGGGTTCGCAGCTATCGCTCGCATAGGCCTCCGACGGCCCGTGGAACGACACCCATTGGAAGGACGAAAAATTCAACCGGCTGCTGGCGTCATCCAAAGTCGAGCTGGATCCCGCCAGGCGCAAGGAGATTTTTCACGAAATGTCCGTTCTGATACGCGACGATGGCGGCGCAGTGATCCCAATGTTTGCCGATTTCGTGTTGGCCAGCTCCAACAAGGTTGGACACGAAAGGATCGGCAATCTCGCCGGTCCGGACAACTATCGGCTTCTCGAGCGATGGTGGATTGAAGCTTGAGCGGGCGTCTTGATGCCCGGGCGCCCGCCTGGATATCAAGACGCCGGCCAGCCGGCGCCAATGTTTTGTTCGCACTCCCTTGGCGGCTCAAATGCCAGCCTGCTGCAGCAACAAGCCGTCATTGACCTTAATGGCAGTGCCACTGTTGCCGAGCCAGCGAAGCAGTTTCGCCCGCGGCCGCTCAAGAGGACGCAACACGTAGGACTGAACATTCGTATAGAAACGGGCATAGCGCTGTGTCGTGTCTGCGAGCCACCTGTGGCGCAGTTCCCATGCCCGCAACGCCTCGGACAATTCGTTTGCATTGGCGTAATGGCTTGGCGAACTCAACCATGCGCCGAGCGCCCACCCGTCCGCCATCGCAAGGCCACCCCCCTGTCCGAAATGCGGTGCCATGGCGTGTGCGGCATCGCCGATGATGGCGACACATCCATCCGTCCACCTGGCGCAGCGGACGTCTATCAGCTGACGTCCAACCGGCTTTGCATTCGCCAGCGCGTAAACCATTCGCCTTAATGCCGGAAACGCTCTCGCCCAGCGCTCCGCGTCATACCAGTCGGCATTGTCGATCTTGTTTGGAGCCGGCAGAGAGAGCCAAATTCCCAGTTGCCGGGCTGATGCCAGCCATAGCCTATACGCAATGACGAGGCCCAATGCTCGTAGATCACCTTGGGTGCGATGGCATCGTCGTCGAAATCAATAACCTCGCGCATCAGAAGATGTCCCATCGGTCGTGAGCGCGCGCCAAAGTCCCGAGACCCGCGGACTCTAGAATGGACACCGTCAGCGCCGATCACCAAGTCTGCCACGCAGGCGGTGCCATCTCCAAGCGACACCGAGCAATCATCCGGCACACAGGTTACGCGCGCGCTGGTACTGATTTTCACTCCCACCCTTCGCTCCCGCCTCGACAAGCGAACGGTGCAGCTCAGCGCGTGGCAGCCAATGAAGTCTCCCGGTGGAACCTAGGCGAGGTCCCCCACTCTGGATCACCGTTCCATCGTGACCAATCATTTCCCAGTATTCGACATCGGTGCCACTTGCGAGGACCTCGTCGAGGGCACCCAATCGGCCGAGCGTCGTGAGAGCCATTTCGCCCAGCCAGATGCAGGCGCCGTCTTCCCGCAGTTCATCGCCCTGCTCGAAGACTTCGACGGCCCAGCCTTCCATGGCCAAGGACGTCGCCGCCGCCAACCCTCCGAGGCCCGCGCCCGCAATAGCCGCTTTTCCCAACACGACAATCCCTCCCCAGAATGCGCCTGAACCCACCGCTCGCCTTACAAGCAGTCGCTGCGAATGCTAATATTCCCTTTGATGACGCAAATCCGACTTGCCGTTGGGATAGTGGCTGCCTGACAATGCGAGAATGTGCGGGATTCGACAAAGGTGCATAGAAAGTCCACCCTCACGAGACGCGTAGCGATTATGTAGCGAGGTCCCCCCTGTATGAACGGAGTCAAGGAAAGCGATTCGTCCCCGACGATGCGATTTGGCTTCCTGTTCATTCCAGGCATGAATCTCGCCTCAGCAACCATGTCGATCGATGTGCTGAGGGTCGCCAACAGATTGTGCAATCGACCTATCTACGAGTGGTCATCGATCTCCGAGGATGGGGCGCCCGTCGAGGCAAGCAATCATCTTGTCGTCAAGCCCGATTTTGCCCTTTCCAACGCACCGCAGTTTGATTTCATAATTGTCTGCGCGAGCTTCTTGGCCGAACGCGCGCAGACCCCGAAAATGCGGAGCTACTTGCGAAAGGCAGCCTATGCCGGGAGTTACATTGGCGGAATCGGGACCGGTTCGTATGTCCTGGCGGACGCCGGGCTTCTCGATGGCTACCGCTGCACCATCCACTGGGAAAATCTCCCTGCGTTCACGGAGCGATATCCAGATCTCGATGTCACCGACAGAATCTACGAGATCGACCGCAAGCGAATAACATGTGGCGGCGGCTCGGCGTGCCTCGATCTCTTCTTGCACATTACCGCAGCACATCTAGGCACCGACGTGGCCTTGGAAATTGCGGATCAAATGCTGCTGGAGCGTATCCGCACGTCGGGGGACTTCCAACGCAAGGCCAGGATCCGGTCAGCCGAGCAAAAGTCTGGGGTGCTGGCGAGCGCCGTTAAAATCATAGAGAGCAACCTTGAGCAGCCGCTTTCGATAGAGCAACTTGCCAGTCGCGTGTCGATAAGCCAACGCCAGCTGGAGCGCCTGTTCCATCGCGAGTTCTCCATGTCGCCCAGCCAGTTCTATACAAAGTCGAGGCTCAACAGAGCTCGCACACTGCTGACCGAAACGGCACTTCCGGTGAGTGAAATAATGGTGGCATGCGGGTTCGGCTCGCAGAGCAATTTCTCGCGCGTCTATCGCCACTTCTTTGGTCATTCACCGACGTCGGCGCGTCGATCTTTGTCTTCAAAGCCCGATTTGTAATTGCATGGCACTTTCGTAGATTTTCGGGACAGAAGCGCGGCTGCGTCGAAATCCGCAAGGCGCAAGTCGAAAGCCGCAGTGCTAGCTTGGGTGAAACCGAAGAAGCGTTACTCCGATAAGAGGGTCTTTGCAAAACCGGACTGGCGAGCGACCTGCCTCGGAGGAAGCTATGTATGAACGCTTGAGCACTATCGAATGCGACAACGAGAATATTGCCATCAAGCGCGGGCTTCCGAAGCGATGGTACGTCGACAAGGCGGTCTTCGATGTCGAGCGCGAGGAGATATTTGCAAAGGCGTGGATTTGCGTTGGGCACGTGTGCATGGCCGAAAAGCCAGGTGACATGTTTGTCCATAAATTGATCGACCAGGAGATTTTGATCGTTCGCACGGCTAAGGGTGAGCTGAAGGCCTACTACAACGTCTGTCAGCATCGCGGCCATCGGTTGATCAGCCAGCCAGGCACTCAAAGGCGCATGACTTGTCCCTATCACGCCTGGACCTACGACCTCGACGGCAAGCTGGTGCGTGCGCCGGGGTCGGAGAATATGAATTTCGATCAGACTTGCGTTCAGCTTCGAGGCGTACGTCTCGAAACCATGTGCGGGATGATCTTCGTCAATCTTGATCCGGATGCCCCCACTGTTCGCGACGTATTCGGCGACGTCGAGAAAGAGATCCTGGCCCACAAGCCCAATGTCGAAGACCAGCAGCTGGTTCGTGACAATCCTTATCCGCACGCCTGCAACTGGAAGGCCTCGGTTGAGAATTTCGCCGAGTGCTACCATTGCGGCCCTGTGCATAAATACCTGACCGACAACGTTATTGATCCCGACAGCTACAAGGTCTGGGGCGAGCGCCTCGTGCAGCGTCATGAGGTCAAGACACTTGGTAACAAGGGCACACAGATCATCTGGCACTTCTGGCCGAACACGGCGATTGGGCTTTATCCCATTCCCGACTATGGCATGACACTTTGCATTCGGCATATGTATCCGATCGACGTGGACAACGCGATCTACTGGTACCGCTGGTTTGTCGACAAGGGCGCCGACCCCTCGACGGTGCTGGAATACTCCTATCTTCATGAACGCACCACGGGCGCTGAAGATGGCGAGGTGGCGGCAGGCGTCCAGATCGGAATGAAGAGTGACGGCTTCGAAAAGGCTTACCTTTTCGCCAACCCCAAACAGGGCAGCAGTTCGGAACACGTCATTGCCTATTTTCAGGATCTCGTGCGCGCCGCCGTCAGTCCGCGGCTGACCGAATAACGCCTTCACATCGACAACAACAATTCATCTCACGGGGAATTTCATGACTCGTATGACCGGGGCACGCTGCCTCACCGATATGCTTGCAGGCTACGGCGTTACTCACATCTTCATGGTTCCGGCTGTGTTGCGCCGCAGCATGGCGGAAATGGAACGTCGAACAAGCATCGATATCCTCCACACGCATGGCGAGAAAGCGGCCGCGTACATGGCAGATGGCTTTGCGCGCGCCTCCGGCAGGGTCGGCGTATGCATGGCTCAGCAGACGGGCGCGCTCAACTTGGCCGCCGGCTTGCGCGATGCCTATCTTGCGCGGGCGCCCATCGTTGCCTTTACCGGCGGCAGCCGGCCAGAATTGCAGTACCGGGGACTCTACCAAGAGGCTGAGGACCTCAAGGCATTTGATCCCTATGTCAAGTTCAATGCCGCGATCAACCACGTCGAGCGCTTCCCGGATCTGGTGCGTCAGGCGTTTCGTGCCGCGACCACTGGCAACCCCGGCCCGGTGCACCTTCAGGTGTGGGGGCAGGAAGGTGAAATTGATCGCGAGGAAGGTGATCTGGATACTGTCGTTGAGCCGAGGCACGCCTCTGTCACGCCCTTCCGGCCGCTGGCGGACCCGGCATTGCTCCAGACAGCGACCAGGGAACTCCAAAAAGCGCTTCGTCCGGTCATCATTGCAGGCGGAGGAGTGCATCACTCGGGCGCAGGTGCGGCGCTGATCGCCTTCGCCGAGCGCGCGGGCATTCCGATCGCCATGTCAATGAACGGCAGGGACCAAGTTCCTGACAATCACCCGCTGGCAATAGGCGTGGTTGGCACCTATTCTCGCCGCAATGCCAACCAGGCCGTTGCGGCGGCCGACCTCGTCATCTTTGCGGGCTCATCGGCGGGCAGCATGGTGACCAACTTCTGGCGCCTGCCGAAGCCGAATACCAAGACCATCCAGATCGACATCGATGGTGCCGCCATCGGGCGCAACTATCCCACCGAAATCGGCATCCAGGCCGACATCCGAGAGACCTTCAAGGCATGGCTCCCGCTGGTGCCGGAAACCTTGGCGGCGCGATTCTCTGATTGGCGCAAGGCGGTTGCCGACAACAAGGAATCGTGGTTCCGCGAGCGCGCCGAAAAACTCGCCTCGGATGCCGTCCCGATCCGACCGGAGCGGATCTGCTCGGAGCTTACGCGTCTTTTGCCTGACGACGGCATTTTGTGCGTCGATACCGGGCATGCTGGCATGTGGATGTCTTCGATGTTCGACATCCGCACCAACACGCAAACCTATATCCGTAGCGCCGGGCATCTTGGCTGGGCCTTTCCGGCCGGCCTTGGCGCGCAGTGTGCTTGCCCCGACCGTCCGGTGATTACGTTCACAGGCGATCTCGGTCTCTGGTACCATATCGCGGAAATTGAAACGGCGGTTCGCAAGAACATTCCTGCCGTGACCATCGTCAACAACAATCGGTCGGGAAACCAGTCGATGCGAGGGTTCTCGATTGCCTATGAGGGCAAGCCGACGGAAAAATCGAGGGAACTTTGGGTCCATACCGAGGTGGACTTCGCGCGAATTGCCGAGAATATGGGCGCGGTGGGAATGCGCGTTGACAAACCCGCGCATCTTGCGCCAGCGATCGAGAAAGCCGTCTCGTTGAGGAAGCCGGTCGTGATCGACGTTGTGACCGACATCGAGGCGACCGCGCCTTTGGCCTGGGACGATTCGGGCTGGGTGCAAAAATACTGATTGCGGCATCGGATGATGGACATGGCCGAAGCAGACTTCACCGTCACGCCCGCTCAGTGGGATACCAAGCAAATCTATTATCTTCATGCCTCGATCGTAACGCCTCGTCCGATCGCCTGGGTCGGCACGGTCTCGGCTGACGGAAAAGACAACCTCGCGCCGCATTCCTATTTCAATGCGATAGCTGACGACCCGCCCTATCTGATGTTTTCCATCGAGGGCGAGACGGATACCTATCGCAATCTCCTCGAGGTGCCGGAGTTCACGGTATCGGTCGTAACCGAGGAGATGGCGGAAAGGATGGAACTATCGGCGGCGTCGATGCCGCGAGGCGAGAGCGAGTTCGATTGGGCCCAGGTAGAACGTGGAGCATCGATCGACATTCGTCCGCCTCGGGTAGCGCAATCCCCAGCGTCGATGGAATGCCGCGTCGACCGCATCATTGATGTGGGGCGGCGCAACCATGTCGTTATCGGCGCGGTCGTCCGCTATCACATCATGGGCAGCGTTTGGCGCAACGGACGAGTTTCTCCAGAACGTCTCAAGCCTCTTTGCCGCTTGGGTGGTCGGTATGCGACCCTGGCGGCTACATTCAAGATGCCCCGCCCCGGTTGGGAGGATATCCGGGGACATTCCGGCGATCCTGAAAAACTTGTCAGCCGGCTCTTCGACTAGCCATCATAACGGACATGGCGGCGGACGCCAACTTCATTAGTTGTCGGTTTGGGAAAAAAGGCCGTCGAAATATGCCCTGACGTCGGCCTGCCGCGGCAGCAATATCGTGGCGCAGTCGCAAATTCGACTGCATGTGAAAAAACAAAAAACCAATGGGAGTCACATATGTCCAACAATAGGCCGGTTGCCGGTCGCGGCATCACACGGCGCACGTTTGCCATGGGTCTTGGCGCCGTCGCTTCCTATGCCCTGCTCAATAGTCCGCGGACGGCGCGCGCTGCTGAGCCGAAGCAGGGCGGTCGGCTTCGCATCGGCATCGCCCGGGGCGATACATCCGACAATCTCGACCCAAGCATCCTGAACAACACCCATCCGATCAACATAACTTGGCAATTGCGCAACAATCTGGTCGAGATCGGTGCAAGTTCGGAGGCGGTTCCTGAACTGGCAGAAAGTTGGGAGCCATCCAAGGACGCCAAGATATGGCGCTTCAAGCTGCGCAAGGGCGTGACATTCCACAACGGCAAGGCCTTCGATGCCGAGGACGCCGCCTATTCGATCAACTATCATATTCGGCCGGACAGCAAGTCAGGCGCTGCTGGATTCCTGGCGGATGTCGAGTCCGTCAAAGCGGACGGGTCGGACACCCTCGTCATCACACTCAAAAACGGAAACGCCGACCTGCCCTACATGCTAGGCGACTACCACCTGCAAATGGTCCCTGCCGGCACGACGAATTTCTCTGATGGAATGGGCACGGGCGGCTATACGCTCGTGGAATACGAACCTGGCGTGCGCGCGCTTGTGAAGCGAAATCCCAACTACTGGAAGGCCGGCCGTGCGCATGCCGACGAGATCGAAACGCTCGTGATCGCCGACGACAACGCCAGAACCACGGCTTTGCGCACCAATCAAATCGACGTCATGAACGCGGTCGACCTGAAGACCATCGGACTGCTGAAGCGGGTGGCCGAGGTCAAGATCCTCGAGATGACCGGCAAGAAGCACTACACGCTTCCGATGCTCACCAACCACGCGCCATATGACAATCCTGACGTGCGCATGGCACTCAAGCTTGCCATCAATCGCCAGGAGCTTCTGGATAAGGTCCTGGCCGGCCACGGCGCGCTCGGCAACGATCAACCGATCGCTTCGTCGAACCGCTTCGTTGCGCACTTGCCGCAGCGTGAATATGACCCGGATCAGGCTCGTTCATTGATGAAGAAGGCTGGCATGGAGAACACCGTCTTCCAATTGCACGCCGCCGATGCAGCGTTCGCCGGCGCCGTCGACACCGCCACCTTGTTTCAAGCCCACGCGGCTGCGGCGGGGATCAAGATCGACATCGTTCGCGAACCCAACGACGGCTACTGGTCAAACGTCTGGCGCAAGAAGGACTTTGCCATGGCGTACTGGAGCGGGCGACCGACGGAGGACTGGATGTTCAGTTCAGCCTATCAGACAGGCGCAAGCTGGAACGACAGCAACTGGAGCAATCCCCGTTTCGACGAGGTCATCAAGCTCGCCAGGGCCGAACTTGACGACAGCAAGCGCGCGGACCTCTACAAGGAAGCGCAGCTGCTCGTCCGTGATCAGGGAGGCGTGATCATCCCGATGTTCGCCAATGACGTTATCGCCCACCGTCAGAACGTCATGTACGATAAGCCGTCGGCTGCCTGGGAACTCGACGGACTGCGGTGCGGCGAGCGTTGGTGGCTCGCCTGAGAATGCCGGGCTGAAAAGCTATCTGCCTTGTGATCGATTCGGCTGGACTGGGCGCCGGTCGTTTCGGTCATTTGGGCATCTGATCCGGCCGAGCGAAGCGAACCTGGACCTTAAAAAATGCTCCTACGTCTGATTTTGATGCGCCTGTTCTGGGGGGTCGTGACGCTTTTTGCCGTTTCGATCCTGATCACGCTGATGGTAAATCTGCTCCCCGGAGATATCGCCCAGGAACTGCTCGGTCAGAGCGCGACGCCCGACACGGTGGCGAGCTTGCGCAATCAGCTCGGACTGAACCTGCCGTTGCATGAGCGATATTTTACGTGGCTTTGGGCTGTCCTGCACGGGGATCTGGGCAAGTCACTGGCGAACGGCCGTCCGATCGCGGACCTGTTGGCGGCGCGTATCGGCAACACGCTCTTCCTTGCGAGCGTCGCTGCGGTGATCGCCATCCCGGTGTCGCTGGCTCTTGGTCTCTTGACTGCCTTGTACAGGAATGGCGCTTTCGACCGTCTCGCCAATATTGCGACGCTCAGCGCCATTTCCCTACCGGAGTTCTTCATAGCCTATTTGCTTATCTTCTTCCTGGCTGTGAAGCTGGAGATCTTTCCGAGCATTTCCAACATAGTCGATCCGGCAATAAGCCTGTCGGAAAGGCTCGACAAGACTCTCCTGCCCGCCTTGACATTAACATTGGTGGTGGCCGCCCACATCATGCGCATGACACGCACCTCGATCATCAATGTCCTGGCCAGTCCCTACATCGAGATGGCCAGGCTCAAGGGAGCCTCGCCCCGTAAGGTGATCACGTTTCATGCACTGCCCAACGCAGTGGCGCCGATCGTCAACGTCGTCGCCTTGAACCTGGCCTACCTCGTGGTGGGCGTGGTGGTGGTCGAGGTGGTGTTCGTCTATCCGGGCATGGGCCAGTTGCTCGTCGATTCCGTTGCCAAGCGCGATCTGCCGGTCGTGCAGGCCAGCGCCCTGTTGTTCGCGGTGATCTACATCGTTCTCAATCTGCTCGCCGACATCGTCTCCATGGTGGGCAATCCTCGCGTCCTTCATCCACGTTGACCAAAATGAAGAAAATCCTGGCTGCCCCTTTCAGACTGCTAGCCGCGATGGATTGGCCGGCGCGCATCGGAGCGCTGATCGTATTGATCTACGTGATCGTCGCCGTTTTCGCGCCTTTGCTGGCGCCCTTCGGTGAGGCCGAGGTTGTGGGTTCGCAATACGATCCTTGGACCTCCGTTCACCTTCTGGGGACCGACAACATCGGACGCGATATGTTGTCACGCGTCATTTACGGAGCGCGCAACACGATTGCCATTGCGATCATTGCCACCATCCTTGCTTTCCTGGTGGGGTGCAGCTTCGGTTTCACCGCCGCTGTCATTGGCGGCAAGGTCGACGTCGTGATCTCGCGCGTCAATGATCTGTTCATGGCAATCCCGCTTCTGATTTTCGCGCTGATGCTGCTGACCGTATTCGGGTCATCGATTGCCGTTCTGATCATCATCATTGCCCTGCTGGAATCGACGCGGGTCTATCGTGTGGCACGAGCGCTCGCGATGAACGTCGTCGTTGCCGATTTCGTGGAACAGGCCAAGCTTCGCGGCGAAGGTCTGTGGTGGATCGCCACCCGCGAGATCCTTCCGAACACGATCCCACCTTTGACGGCAGAATTCGGGCTGAGGTTCTGTTTCGTTTTTCTCTTCATCAGTGCCATGAGCTTCCTCGGGCTTGGTATCCAGCCACCGACCGCGGACTGGGGTGCAATGGTACGCGACAACGCCACGCTGATCGGCTTCGGCGATATCACGCCCCTGATCCCAGCGGGGGCCATCGCTGTGCTCACGGTGGCGGTCAACCTCGTGGTCGACTGGTTCCTGCATCGAGCAAGCGGTTTGAAGGAAGTGTGATGCGTAGACGCGACCAAGGACAGCCAGGCAGCGTTTTGATCGACATCAAGGGATTGGTCGTCAAGGCCGCGACCGAGGAGGGAACAACCACCATACTCAATGGTGTTGACCTCACGGTGCATCGCGGCGAGGTGGTCGGCCTGATCGGAGAATCGGGCGCCGGCAAATCCACACTTGGACTGGCATGCATGGGCTTTACCCGCGGAGGCGTGCGTTTCACAGCAGGGTCGATCCACTTTGATGGTGTCGACATCACAAGGTTGCAAGAAAAGGAGTTGCGAGAGAACTGGGGAACGCGCGTGGCCTATGTTGCCCAGTCTGCTGCGGCGGCCTTCAACCCGGCATGGCGCCTGCTTTTGCAGACCACCGAGACTGCGGTTGATCAACACATCATGACGCGGTTCGATGCGCGCGCCAAGGCAGTGGATCTTTACCGCACCATGAGGTTGCCTGCCCCCGAACGAATTGGGGAGCGTTTCCCCCACCAAGTCTCCGGTGGTCAGCTCCAGCGCGCCATGGTTGCCATGGGAATGGTCTGCCAACCGGACCTGCTGATCTTCGACGAGCCCACGACCGCGTTGGACGTCACCACGCAGATAGAGGTGCTGGCGGCTATTCGAGAGGTCGTCCAGCGCTATAACACCGCCGCCGTCTACGTCACTCACGACCTCGCAGTGGTCGCGCAGATGGCGCATCGGATTGCTGTTATGCGCCACGGACAGGTCGTCGAATTCGCGGACACTCGCAAGTTGTTGAGTAGCCCTGAGCATCCATACACCCGCGAGCTGCTCAACGTCACCAACATTCCAAGGGAGCCTGGCGGCGAGACTGGTGCCGAGGTGGTTTTGACCATCAAGAATGTGAATGCGCAGTATGGCGCCCAGAAGGTTCTCGATGACGTGAGTTTCAACGTCAGGCGAGGAGAGACAGTCGCGCTGGTGGGCGAATCGGGAAGCGGAAAATCGACAACGGCCAGGGTTATCACAGGCCTGCTGGCTCCGACCGACGGCGAAGTGTTGTTCAAGGCATTGGCTCTGCCCGCCAGCTATCGCAACCGCACGCGTGATCTGTTGCGGCAGATCCAGCTTGTCAGCCAGATGCCCGATACCGCGCTCAATCCGCGCCATACGGTGCGGCAGGTCCTGTCGCGACCGCTTAAGTTCTATTTCGGAATGACGGGCGCCAAGTGCCTTGATCGCGTCGAGGAATTGCTGCGCATGATCGAGATGGATCCCGAGACATTCCTCGACCGCCGGTCCTCTGAGTTGTCGGGCGGGCAAAAGCAGCGGCTTTGTATCGCTCGCGCGCTCGCCGCCAACCCTTCGGTCCTGATTTGCGACGAGGTCACAAGTGCCCTGGACCGGCTGGTGGCCAAGGAGATTCTACAATTGTTGCTCAAACTGCAACAGCAGTTGAAAGTGGCAATGATATTCATCACCCATGATCTCGAAGTGGTCCGCGCCATTGCGCATGACGTTGTGGTTATGAAGACAGGCAGGGTCGTGGAAGCCGGACCGATTGAAAAGGTCTTCGCACCGCCACATGACCCTTATACGGAATTGCTTCTGAGCTCGGTTCCGCAAATGGACCCAGATTGGCTTTCCGAGCTTCTTGGCCGTCGCGCCGCAAAGGCTCCCGACGGCGACGTAGCCCAACGTAGCAACGTCTACGCGCTTCTCCAGCGCGGCACCTCGCCAAGCTGAGCTGAGTGGGGCGTCCATTTCGGGTGATGGGACGTCGATTTCTGCCGCACAGCCCTGGGGCGCATCGTTACGTTGAGGCCCTGGTGCCTGGGGCAGAGCCTGCCGTGTTTCCTAGCCTGACGAGGAAATCCATGGGGAGCCTCCTCAGACTGCGAGCAGTTTCTCACATCCCGGCAGACTACCCCAGATCCATCCAAGCAACTTCAAACCTCATTGGTGACCAGTGTCCTATTTTCCAGAACATGCGCGCGTGGTGATCATCGGAGGCGGTGTCGTCGGCTGCTCATCGCTCTATCATCTGTGCAAGGCGGGTTGGACCGACTGCGTGCTTCTGGAAAAGAACGAGTTGACCTCCGGCTCGACCTGGCATGCCGCCGGCAACGTGCCGACCTTCTCCTCGTCATGGTCGCTGATGAACATGCAGCGCTACTCGACCGAGCTTTATCGGGGACTAGCCGAAGCGGTCGACTATCCGATGAACTACCATGTCACCGGCTCGCTCCGGCTCGCCCATACGAAGGAGCGCATGCAGGAATTCCAGCGCGCCAAGGGCATGGGCCGCTACCAGGGCATGGACATCGACGTCGTCGGGCTGGACGAGATCAAGCGCCGTTACCCTTTCATCGAGACGCACGATCTGAAGGGCGCGCTCTATGATCCGAGCGACGGCGACATCGACCCGGCGCAGCTGACGCAGGCACTCGCCAAGGGCGCGCGCGACATGGGCGCGAAAATCATCCGCTTCTGCCCAGTCACCGGCGTTCGCCGCGAGAACGGCGAATGGGTGGTCGAAACACCGCAGGGCGAGATCCGCTGCGAGATCGTCATCAACGCCGCCGGCTACCGCGCCGCCGAAGTCGGCAAAATGTTCGGCCGCGATGTGCCGATGATGGTGATGAGCCACCAGTACATATTGTTCGAGGAGATTCCCGAGCTCGCCGCCTGGACGAAGGAGCAGGGCCACAAGCTGCCACTATTGCGCGACGTCGACACGTCCTATTACCTGCGCCAGGAAAAGAGCGGCATGAATCTCGGCCCTTATGAGCGCAATTGCCGCGCGCATTGGGCGACCCACAACGATCCGATGCCGGAGGATTTTTCCTTCCAGCTTTTCCCCGACGACCTCGACCGTCTCGAGCATTACCTGGCCGACGCGGTCGCCCGCGTGCCGATCCTCGGCACCGCCGGCCTTTCCAAGGTGATCAACGGGCCGATCCCTTACGCGCCGGACGGCAACCCGCTGATCGGGCCGATGCCCGGCGTGCCGAACGCCTTCGAGGCCTGCGTCTTCACCTTCGGCATTGCCCAAGGTGGCGGTGCCGGCAAGGTGCTCGCCGAATGGGTGACGGAGGGCCAGACCGAGTGGGACATGTGGTCCTGCGATCCGCGCCGTTTCACCAGCTTCGCCTCGGCGCCCGATTATTGCGTCGCCAAGGGCATGGAGATCTATGGCAACGAATACGCCATGCACTTTCCCAAGCATGCTTGGCCGGCCGGACGCAACCGAAAACTATCACCGATCAATGATCGTATCGCTGCGCTCGGCGCCCAGTTCAAACCCTTCAATGGCTGGGAACGTGCGACCTGGTACGCCCAGGTCGGTGACGACACATCGGAAGCTGCCACGCAGACCTGGAACCGCGCTGGACCTTGGCAGCGGCGGATCGAGGAGGAATGCCGCGCTGTCACCGAAGCAGCCGGTATCCTCGATCTGCCAGGCTTCTCCCGTTATCGCGTCAAGGGCCCCGGCGCCACTGCGTGGCTTGCGGAGTTGATAACCGGGAAGCTGCCCAAGCCCGGTCGCCTCGGCCTGGCTTATTTTGCCGATGACAAGGGGCGCATCGTTACCGAGAACTCGGTGATGGCCCTCAATGACGACGACTTCTATCTTATCACCGCGGGCACCGCCCAGTGGCACGATTTGGAATGGTTGCAAAAGAACCTTCCTGAGCAAAGACAATTCGAACTCGAAGACGTGACGGACCGCTTCACCTGCCAGATCCTATCTGGTCCGAGGTCTCGCGACATCCTTGCACTTGCAAGCAACGCCGATCTCCATAAAGGCTGGCTGACGCATCAAGTTGCCCAGATCGCGGAGCGCTCCTGCAGGCTGGTTCGCGTATCCTTTGCCGGTGAACTTGGCTGGGAGATCCATACGGCCGTCACCGACACTGCAGTGGTGTTCGACGCCGTGTGGGCCGCCGGCAAGCATTTCGGTCTGAAGCCATTCGGGATGGAGGCCTTGGATTCCCTTCGCATCGAAAAGGGATACCGCACCTGGAAGGGTGATCTGTCGACCGACTACACGATATTGCAGGGAGGGCTTGAGCGCTTCGTGGATTGGACCAAGCCGAGCTTCAGGGGCAAGGGCGCGCTCGAGAACGAGAGGCAGCAGGGTGTGGTCAAGCGGTTCGTGGTATTGACCGTCGACGCTGGCGATGCCGACGCGCCGTACATGTCGACAATCTGGCATGGTGGCGAGGTCGTAGGCGAAACCACTTCAGGCAATTGGGGCTACCGCATCGGCAAATCCGTTGCACTAGGCATGGTGCGATCAGAGCTGGCCGAGCCTGGGACTGAAGTCGAGGTCGAAATCTACGGCGAACGGCGCAAGGCTGTCGTCCATCCCGACCAGCCCCTGTTCGACCCGAAGAACGAAAGACTGCGAGCATGATCAGGACCATCCCGACCAAAGCCCGCGCCGTCATCATCGGCGGCGGGGTCTCCGGCTGCTCGGTCGCCTATCACCTGGCGAAGCTCGGCTGGACCGACATCGTGCTGCTCGAACGCAAGCAGCTCACCTCAGGCACCACCTGGCACGCGGCCGGCCTGATCGGCCAGTTGCGCGGCTCGCAGAACATGACGCGGCTGGCGAAATATTCGGCCGACCTCTACGTCAAGCTGGAGGCCGAGACCGACGTCGGCACCGGCATGCGCCAGGTCGGCTCGATCACCGTGGCGCTGACCGAGGAGCGCAAGCACGAGATCTATCGGCAGGCATCGCTCGCCCGCGCCTTCGACGTCGACGTGCGCGAGATTTCGCCGCGCGAGGTCAAGGAGATGTACCCGCATCTCAACGTCTCGGATGTGGTCGGCGCGGTGCATCTGCCACTCGACGGCCAGTGCGATCCCGCCAACATCGCAATGGCCCTGGCCAAGGGCGCGCGCCAGCGGGGTGCTGCGATTATCGAGAACGTCAAGGTCACCAAGGTCCATACGAAGAACGGCCGCGTCTCCGGCGTCTCGTGGGCGCACGGCGAAGAGCAAGGCACGATCGAGACCGACATCGTCGTCAACTGCGCCGGCATGTGGGCGCGCGAGCTTGGCCGGCAGAACGGCGTCACCATCCCGCTGCATGCCTGCGAGCATTTCTATCTGGTCACCGAGCCGATCCCCGGCCTGTCGCGCCTGCCGGTGCTGCGCGTGCCGGACGAGTGCGCCTACTACAAGGAGGATGCCGGCAAGATGATGCTCGGCGCCTTCGAGCCGGTGGCGAAGCCCTGGGGCATGGACGGCATCCGCGAGGATTTCTGCTTCGACCAGTTGCCCGAGGACATGGACCATTTCGAGCCCATCCTCGAAATGGGCGTCAACCGCATGCCGATGCTGGGCACCGCCGGTATCCATACCTTCTTCAACGGCCCCGAGAGCTTTACCCCTGACGACCGCTACTATCTCGGCGAAGCGCCGGAACTCTCCGGCTATTGGATGGCGACCGGCTATAATTCGATCGGCATCGTTTCCTCCGGCGGCGCCGGCATGGCGCTGGCGCAGTGGATCAATGACGGCGAGGCGCCCTTCGACCTCTGGGAGGTCGATATACGCCGAGCCCAGCCCTTCCAGAAGAACCGCCGCTACCTCAAGGAGCGTGTCTCCGAAACGCTCGGTTTGCTCTATGCCGACCACTTCCCCTACCGCCAGATGGCGACCTCGCGCGGCGTGCGCCGCTCGCCCTTGCACGAGCATTTGAAGGCGCGCGGCGCCGTCTTCGGCGAAGTGGCCGGCTGGGAGCGCGCCAACTGGTTCGCCCGCGAAGGCCAGGAGCGCGAATACCGCTATTCCTGGAAGCGGCAGAACTGGTTCGACAACCAGCGCGAGGAACATCTCGCGGTGCGCAACGGCGTCGGCCTGTTCGACATGACCTCCTTCGGCAAGATCCGCGTCGAAGGCCGCGATGCCTGCGCCTTCCTGCAGCGGCTCTGCGCCAACGACATGGAGGTCGCGCCGGGCAAGATCGTCTACACGCAGATGCTCAACGCCAGGGGCGGCATCGAGAGCGACCTCACCGTGACGCGGCTGTCGGAGACGGCCTATTTGCTGGTCGTGCCTGGCGCCACATTGCAGCGCGACCTTGCCTGGCTGAGAAAGCACGTCGCCGACGAGTTCCTCGTCATCACCGACGTCACCGCGGCCGAAGCCGTGATCTGCATCATGGGTCCGGAAGCGCGAAAACTGATCCGGAAGGTCAGCCCGAACGATTTCTCCAACGAGGCCAATCCGTTCGGCACTTTCCAGGAGATCGAGATCGGCATGGGTCTCGCCCGCGCCCACCGCGTCACCTATGTCGGCGAGCTTGGCTGGGAACTCTACGTCTCGACCGAACAGGCGGCCCATGTCTTCGAGGCGATCACCGAAGCCGGCGCAGATGTCGGCCTGAAACTCTGCGGCCTGCATACGCTCGATTCCTGCCGTATCGAAAAGGCCTTCCGGCATTTCGGCCACGACATCACCGACGAGGACAATGTGCTGGAGGCGGGCCTCGGCTTTGCGGTGAAGACGAGCAAAGCCGGCTTCATCGGCCGCGACGCCGTGCTCAGAAAGAAGGAGGCCGGCCTGTCACGCCGGCTGGTGCAATTTCGCCTCAAGGACCCGCAGCCCCTGCTCTTCCACAACGAGGCGATCCTGCGCGACGGCCGGATTGTCGGCCCGATCACCTCAGGCAATTACGGCCACCATCTGGGCGGCGCCATCGGCCTGGGTTACGTGCCTTGCCAGGGCGAGAGCGAGGCGGATGTGCTTGGCTCATCCTACGAGGTCGAGATCGCGGGAGAGCGATTTGCGGCGGAAGCCTCGCTGAAGCCGATGTACGACCCGAAGGCGGAACGGGTGAGGATGTAGCCCGCTCCGATCTGCGGAGAATCTGGGAGGAAAGACTGTGCCGCTTGCGATGAACCGCGAGGTCTTCATTACCTGTGCCGTGACCGGCTCCGGCGGCACGCAGGACCGCAGCCCGCATGTGCCGCGCTCGCCCAAGCAGATCGCCGATTCGGCGATCGACGCCGCCAAGGCGGGTGCGGCGATCGTCCATTGCCATGTGCGCGACCCAGAGACCGGTAAGCCGAGGCGCGACGTGCATCTCTACCGCGAGGTGACCGAACGCGCATCCGCGAAGCCAATGTCGACGTGGTGCTGAACCTCACCGCCGGCATGGGCGGCGACATGGTGTTCGGCTCGCCGGAAGCGCCGCTGCCGCTCAATGAAAAAGGCACCGACATGGGCGGCGCCACCAACCGCATGGAACATGTGCGCCAGTGCCTGCCGGAGATCTGCACGCTGGATTGCGGCACGATGAACTTCGCCGAGGCCGATTATGTGATGACCAACACGCCCGGCATGCTGCGCGCCATGGGCGGCATGATGACGGCGCTGGGTGTCAAGCCCGAGATCGAGGCCTTCGATACCGGCCATCTGTGGTTCGCCAAGCAGCTGGTCGAGGAGAAGGTGCTCAACCCGGACGCGCTGGTGCAGCTCTGCATGGGCGTGCCATGGGGCGCGCCGGACGACCTCAACACCTTCATGGCGATGGTCAACAACGTGCCCTCGACCTGGAACTGGTCGGCCTTCTCGATCGGCCGCAACCAGATGGCCTATGCGGCGGCGGCCGTGCTTGCCGGCGGCAATGTCCGCGTCGGCCTGGAGGACAATCTGTGGCTCGACAAGGGCGTGCTGGCGACAAACGCGCAGCTAGTCGAACGCGCAGCCAGCATCGTCACCAATCTCGGCGCGCGTATCCTCGGGCCTGAGGAAGTGCGCAAGAAGCTCAACCTCACCAAGCGGGCGCCGATAGCTCAAACCTTAGCGTGAAGAATTGCGGATCGAACGGAGGAAGAAATGGATAACGTGAAATTCACCGCGATGAAGGACGGGACCAAGGAGGAGTACGAGTTTCTGGCGGCGCATGAGGCCGAATTCGCATCCGGAACCGGAGAGCGCCTGCTCGACGCCCTCGTACAGCTGGACGAAGGGCTTTCCGGCTACAAGATCACCCGGCTCGGCCATTCGCTGCAGGCGGCGACGCGCGCCTGGAAGGATGGCGCTGACACCGACTGGGTCGTCGCCGCCCTATTGCACGACGTTGGCGACATTTACGCACCGTATAATCACGATGAGTATGCTGCCTCGATCCTGAGACCCTTCGTGCGCGAGCAATGCACCTGGGTGGTGGAAAAGCACGGCGATTTCCAGCGCCTCTATTACGCGCATCATCTGGGGGGCAACCCGCATGCTCGCGACCGCTTCGCCGGCCACCCCTATTTCGACGACTGCGACCAGTTCTGCGAGCGCTGGGACCAGTCGAGCTTCGACCCTGGCTACGAGACGCTGCCGGTCGAATTCTTCCGGCCCTTCGTGCTCGAGGTTTTCGCCCGCAAGGCTTACGATCCGGGGGTGATACGGGTTGGGGAGCGCGTGCCGATGCTCGATCCTGGCGTTGCGAGCCAAAGGGCGGCATAAGCGCAAAGCCCGAGCTGCAGTCCCTGGCAAGCTAGACCCGACCTATGGATCCGGGCCAAGCAAAGGCCACTTCAGTCTTGCTTGGCTGCTTCCGGTCAGAGATCGAGAACCAACTTGGCTGTCTTGGAACGCGAGCAGCACACGGTCATAACCGCATTGCTCTCACGCTCTTCAGGCGTCAGCAGGTCGTCGTCGCGATGGTCCGGCACGCCCTCCAGCACGCCTGTGAGGCAGGTTCCGCAATAGCCCTCCTCGCACACGCTTTTGACGTGGATGCCCTCTGCACGCAAGACCTGGAGGATGGTCTTGTCCGGTGGAACGGTAAGGATCTTGTCCGAGCGGCGAAGCTCAATCTCGAAGCTGCCCGCGATCCTTTCTTCTTTGGGTTGCGTACCGGATGCGGTGAACGCTTCCCAATGGATTCGCGAATCCTGGAAGTTGGCTTCCTTCGCCTTGTAAATGACGGCATCGATCAAGCCGCGTGGGCCACATACATAGACTTGGCTTTCTAAGGGCGCCGACCGAAGCAGATCCAGCACGTTCAGCCCCCGGGAAGCATCGCCCTCATCGTGGACGAACTCGACGCAACGCGATTCCAGGGCACGCACATCCTGCAAGAATGCCGTGTCGGCAGGGGTTCTGGTGCAATAGAACAACCGCCATTCCCGCCCCTCCTTCGCCAGCACACGCGCCATGCTGAGTATCGGCGTGATGCCGATGCCGCCGGCAATCAGAAGATGCGGGACCTGTTCATCATCGAGTGCAAAATTGTTGATGGGAGCCGAAATCTCGATCACGGCTCCTTCGCATAGGACCTCATGCATCTCGGCGGAGCCGCCGCGACCGGCCAGTTCCCGAAGAACGCCCAAACGATATGTCGAAACATCATCCGGATCGCCCACCAGCGAATATTGCCTGACTGTGCCAGAGGGCAGCTTGACGCGAGTATGAGCGCCCGCCGCCCAAGACCACAGAGGCTGCCCGTCCTCCGGAGTCAGCTCGAATGCCTTGATCCTTTCTGTCTCGCACGTGATCCGAGACACGCGCACCTTTCGCCAAGATCCAGCCATGGTATGTGTCATGTCCATTCTAAACTTCGGACCGAATACCATTGGCCGTCACGTACTGCCGACGGAATGCGACACATGAATGAGCGAAGTCGACGCGCTCTGCGCCGCAGATGCGGCCGATATCAATCAAGGCCATGAAAACGCGAGGCCGACTCACGGATAGAGCACGTCTTGGTGAGCCAGTCTGGATCGAGCTTGGAACCCAGGACAGAGCAATTCGGTGTAGGCTCATAGGGAGGATCGAATACGCCGGCATCCGGCCATCCCTTTTTCATGAATCAGGAAAACTGTCGCGCCGTTGACGCGAGCTACCAGGACCCGCGAGAAGGCTTGGCCCGGAGATGACGCTCAGGCGAATATTCAGGGCAGGCGTGGGATTTGGGATTCTGCTTGGGCCCTTCCGATGTGGGCGGCGCGTCCATCGAGCTTCTCAATGATCGCACACTCGAGCTAGGCCCCGACCGCGACACCTGGCTGCCCGCTTTGTCCTCGAGGCAATCCCGGCATGGACTCGGCTTCTGGGGTAATGGGACGAGAAGCAGCCATGAAGGTCCCAGCACCGAGAGCAACCCGGCCGCGGCTATCATGACCAGTCCCAAGATCGTGCCGGCACTTGGGATTTCATGATAAAATAGCGCGCCCCAGGTGGGTGCCCAAATCAGCCCGGTGTATTCGAAGATCGTCACCGTGCTGGCCGGCGCCACCCTATACGCTTGCGTAAGCAGCAAGGTGCCAGTCACGGCGAAGAGACCGCACAAAAGCATCGCGCCAATTTCATAAGGGTTCCATACCCATGGGCGAACCAAGAATAATATGCTCGGGTGGGTCACGGCTGACCAATCGACGTTGCCAATGATGTATGCCAGGAACGGCGCACCCAAGGCAAAGACCGTGTGTTGATAAAAGGCCATGGTCGGCGCGCTAAGAGCACCACCCAATCTACGAGCAAGGATTTGCGAAATTCCATAGAGAAGCGCAGAAAGCAAAGATAACAACGCTGCCGGCTCGAACACACCAGTACTGGGTCTAAGCATGACCGCAACGCCGGCGAGACCGATTGCGGTCGACGCCAAATTCACGGAGTTCAGCTTTTCTCCTAAGAAAAGGGACGACAATATCAAGATAATCAAGGGTGCGGTATAATATAATCCAATTGCACCCGCCAGAGGGAGCGCGGGGAACGCAAGATAGTAGCAAATAAAGGCCGAAAACGAAAGAGACCCTCTCACGATAAGTATCTTCCGAACTGGGTGAAATATCGAACGTAAGCCGACGGTCCAATGTACTATTAAACCTAGTATCGGCAAGCCAAGCATTGCTCGAACCGTCATGGCTTCCGTTACCGGCAACCTCCCAGAAAGGCCCTTGAGAACGGCATCCTGCATTGAGAATGAAAATATCCCTATGCATAGGCACGAAATGCCAAGAAGCGTATTGCGGTTCATGATCGCGGGCCCCTGAGTCGAGGAGACACTAGATCATTGCGGGCCCTTGGCGCCGTGACTTTCGACGTCAGATTGTCTGAAATCGCCTGACGCACTTGGCGTCCATATGCCGCCTACCGTGTCATATCTCGGCAAAGCGCTTTCTGCGGCAGGTATGCGCCCAGCTCCGCAAGTGTGGTGACCGGCGCGGCGGTGTCCAAATCGCAGGCCCGGCTGGCAGCGCCGACTGGCTTGGCCGCAGCAGTGGCCGCGGCCTCCCACTATCAAGGCAGCTGACTGGATCCGGATTGAACCATGCACTTTGGTGTCGCAGGAATGGCGGCGTGCAGCCGCCCAAAGGTGTTTGTGTCGCGTCGCATTTCGCCCGCTCGGCGTCGCCTGTTGCACAATTCAGATTGTTTGTTCTGGGAGGATGAAGCCGTTACGGGCACGGAGGGCTGTCGCAGCTGGATAAGTGTCCTCATCATGACCCGAGGAGCCTGTCATGACTGTCAAGCCGCCGCTGCGCCGCAACAGCACCACGCCTACTGAATTCTTTCCCGTGGCCCCCGACGCCGGGTCGTTGCAGAACCACAACGAATACATGGACGGTGCATTTCCGCTCGAAGTGCGCCCTGCCCATTGGTCGATGAAGGAAATCAAGAAGCAGCTCATTGCGATGAAGGAGGACGGGCGCTGGGACGGGAACACCCGTTATCTCTCACTGAAGGGTAACGACAGCGACTACAATTCCACCATCCCCACCATGTGGGTGACCGTCCATCTGCTGCGCCCAGGTGAGTGCATCGAGATGCATCGACACACACCTGGTTCGGTCTATCACGTCATTTCCGGGACCGGGTACTCGACGATCAACGAGTACCGCATCGATTGGGAGGCGGGCGACACTTTCTCGTGTCCGTCAAATTCCTATCATGAGCATTGGAACACTGGAACCGAGGATTCCTACATGTGGACGGTCCAGGATCTGCCGATCTACTCCTATAATCGGATGGCGACCTTTCAGTTCGGTGACTCCGAGAAGATGGATTTCCTCCACAAGTCGCGCCGTATCAAGAAATAGTGGCGCATCCTCCCAGCGCTTGGCGGCCGCTTCGAAGCGGCCGCACCCCTTTTGAAGCCCATGCAAATCGGGACTTGTGCTGATGACATTCGATCCGCTGTCGCCGGAATTCGCCCAGACACCGTTCGAGCATCTTTCCGCTATGCGGGCGACCGGCAAGCCATATGTGCATACCAATACACTGAAGCGCCTGGTCTCGGTATTCAGCTATGCCGATTGCGAGGCGGTTCTCCAGGATCACGAAAAGTGGTCAAGCGATCGTGGAGAATCCGTGCGCAAAGCCGGTCTTGGCGATGCAATGATCCTTCTGTTCGATGACCCGCCAGAGCATACGCGTCGTCGCAACGCAGTGAAGCGGCAGTTCATGCCGGCGGCCCTGGCGGGCATGAAAGCCGCCATCGAGAGCCGGGTGGCCAACCTGTTGTCCAAGGCTAATGGCAAGGTCATAGACTTTGTCAGCGAGATCGCCGCGCCGCTTACGATCTCGACGATCGGTCTCATGCTTTCCATTGAAGAGGATGAGATCGCAAAAGTGCGCGAATGGACCGAGAAATTGGCCCGCATAGATGGCGTTGCCAACTTCCTGCACCATCCTGACGATTGGATGGAACAGGCGGGAAGCGCGACGCTCAACGAGATGGCCGATTTCTTTTCGGCAAAGATCAAGTCGCACCGCTCTCAACGAAATGACCTGCTTTCCGTGTTGTTGGCTTCGGAACTCAGCCGGGACGAAGCTGTTTCGATGGCGAAGTTCATATTGCATGCAGGTAACGAGACGACCACGAACCTGCTCTCGCAACTGCTCTTGTTGTTGATTGAGCATCCAGATCAATATGCTCGTCTGAAGATTGCTCCCGAACTGGCGTCGGGCGCCATAGACGAAGCGTTGAGGCTGCGCGGATCGTTCCGTGAGACCGAACGCGTCGCCAAGCTGGATTGTGAACTCTCCGGCGTGAAGGTCCGCAAGGGCGACACCGTCGTCACCTGGCTCGCCAGCGGCAATCGCGACCACTCGGTTTTCGTCGAGCCTGATCGCTTTGATATTGCGCGACAGCCAAATCGCCACCTGTCATTTGCTCGCGGCATCCACACTTGCCTCGGCAACATACTGGCCAAAAGCGAAGCGGCAGCATTTGTTGGCGCACTCATCCAGCATCATGCCACCCTGGAGCTCGTGGGCGACAATGCAGTGAGGTGGTCGGACAATCCGCTCATGAGCGGGGTGACCAAGCTCGACGTTCGCATTACGCTGAAATAGCCAAACGCGCAGGAACGATGAGTAGGAGCCCCGCTACGCGAAGGCTCCTATCTGCTACCGGTTCTTCCCGGTCTAGGGTTCGACCCACCAGCGCTCGACGAACCGATAATTGTCGATGCCGATAAGGCTGCCAAGCTTGCCGTGGTTGACCTTGGTGGAACTCGCCAGGACGAGATCGGCGAACATCGGAACCACCGCTCCCCCGTCGTCACGGATCAGTTGCTGCATTTCCGAGAACAGGTTGACGCGCTTGGCGGTATCGAGCTCGGTTTTCGATGCACTCAGCAACTGGTTGAACTTGCCGTTTTTCCAATGCGTGTCGTTCCATGCCGCGCTCGCGGCATAAGCAAGCTCAAGCTGTGCGCCGGCCGTCGCGAGACCACCCCAAAAAACGGCTGAGAACGGCTTCACCATCCACACATTCGACCAATAGCCATCATTGGGCTCGCGTATAACGTTGATGTTGATGCCCGCTTTCTTGGCGCTCTCCGAATACAGCGTGGCAGCGTCGACCGCGCCGGTGAAAGCCGCGTCAGCAGCGCTTAGCGAGACGTCCAGCTGATTGAGCCCGGCCTGTTTGAGATGCCACTTGGACTTGTCAGGGTCGTAGTTGCGCTGTTCCAGTGAGGCAGCCTTTTCGGGATAGGCCTCGCCGATCGGATGGTCGTTGCCGAGCGAGCCATATCCGGAGAGAACGTTGTCGATGAGCTGCTGACGATCCACGCCGAATTTCAGCGCCATCCGAACATTGTTGTCCTTGAATGGAGCAGCATCCGTAAACATGGCAAAGGTGTAGTGAAGATTACCCTTTACCCGATCAATTCGAATCTTCTGGTTGCGCTTCAGGAGGCCGATGGTCTTCAGATCGACCCCGTCAATGACATCGACTTCACCTGTCTGCAGTGCATTTGTGCGAGCCGCTGCGTCCAATATGGTCTGCAGCGTCATCCGATCGGCATGCCCCCGCCCCTGCTTCCAGTAGCGTTCGTTGCGCACACCCGTGGCCATCACCCCCGGCTCGAACTTTTCCAGCTTGTAGGCGCCAGTACCTACGGTCGAGGCTACGTCGATCTTTCCATCCTTGGCTTGCTTGATGAAGAAGCCTTGACTGGCCAGCACTCCGGGCAGCTCGACGTTGCCGCTCGACAGCGTCATTACGACTTTGTCGCTGCCGTCCGCCTTCACGTCGGCTACATCTGCAAGCAACGGTGCCATCGCTGAGCTGGTATTGGGTCCTCTGTGGAAGTTGATGGACGCGACGACGTCCTCAACGCTCAGTGGTTTGCCATCATGAAACTCGACACCCGGGCGGATCTTGAAGGTCCAAATTTTCGCCGTCGCATCGGATTCGAAGCTTTCGGCCAGTTCACCGATCGCCTTGCCATCGGGGTCAATCTCGACGAGGTTGTTGAAAACGGCATAGACCAAAGCAAACAAGAACCCGTTGTCGATCTTTCCCGGATCAAGGGAATCGGCCGATGAGCCGTGTGGCAGGCCAAAGCGCAGATGGCCTCCTTTCTCGGGTTCGGCACGAGCGGACTTCGGCAAGCCGACCATCGACGCTGCAAGTGATGCGGCCCCCAGTTTGACCACTGACCGCCGGTTAATCAGCCACGAACCGTCTGTTTGAAATTCGCTCATGTTCTCCTCCAGGGCTTTATTGCCCATTCGTTTGGGCGAGCGTCAAACAGTCCAGAGGCGTGGCTTTGAAGGTTTCCGCCTAAATTTTGTCCAAAGCCGACACGGGCCGCGGGAGCACGCGAACCTTCTTCATCCGAAGACCTCATCGTGATGGAGATTATACGGGATGGACATTGAAAGTCCTAATGGTCTATATCCTGTACCATTATCGCATTTTAAGAGGGAATGCATGCTGAACAAGGCGGAAGCGCTACGGCACGTCGCAACCGGGAGAACTTTTGCCGGCCGAACCGTCATTGTTACCGGAGGCGCTGGAGGTATGGGGGCAGCGGCCTCGAGGCTCTTTGCAAGTGAAGGTGCGGCGGTCGCGATCCTGGACACGCCGCTGGAGAGAACCTGGCTCGCGACATCAACGACGAAGGCGGACGGGCGAGGTTCCTTCGCGCGGATGTTTCGAAGAGCGTCGACGTGGAAAATGCGCTGCAGGCGATCTACCGCGAGTTCGGCCAGATCCACACGCTGTTCAATCATGCCGGCACGATCATTGTTCGACCATTCCACGAGACCACGGAGGAAGACTGCGACAGGCTCATGAACATCAATGTCCGGTCGGCCTTCCTGGTTTGCACGCAGGTGGTCCGCCGCATGCTGAAACATGGCGGCGGCTCTATCGTGATTACATCTTCGATAGGCGGCGAGAAGGGATTTGCCTTTGAGGCGTTATACTGCATGACCAAGGGGGCGGTGCTCCAACTCGCCCGGTCGATCGCGACGGAATATCGGGACCGCGGCATTCGCGCCAATTGTGTCATGCCGGGCTTCGTCAAGACCGCGCACGGCCTGCGCGAGGTCGATGAACTGGATCACCTTGGCCAGAAATGGGCGGAAGCGGATCTAGCCGGCGTACAAGGCCGTCTTTGCGAGCCGGATGAAGTGGCGCGCGCGGCACTATTCCTGGCGTCCGACGCAGCGAGCTTCATCAACGGCTCGGCGTTTTATGTCGACAATGGGTGGTTTGCAAAGGGGTAACGACGAGACAACCACTTTGTCCGGATTACTAATGGGAGAACTGAAATGCGTCCTTATGCTCCGCTTCTGGCCTTCGGGCTTGCGATCGCCTCAACCAGCGCACACACGGCAAGTGTTCCTGAATCGAACGACACCATAAACATGATGATCGGCAACTGGACGAGTTTCGTGGTCCAGGCACAGATCGCAGGCCAGCTACTTCAGAAACTCGGCTATACGATCCAATACGTCCCCGCGGACGACTCGGCACGTTATCCCGCCTTCGAAAACGGCGATCTCACCATCGGGATGGAGACCTGGGCCACTACGCAACGCGAGGCATTCGAGAAGTCCCTGGCGACCGGGAAAATCCTCGATATGGGTTCGCTGTCGGCCCCTGCGAAGGAGGAGTGGTGGTATCCGATCTACATGAAGGAGAAATGCCCTGGTCTTCCCGATTGGAAGGCGTTGAAGGATCCCAAGTGCGCGGAGGCGTTCTCGACGCCGGAAACCGCTCCCAAGGGACGCTACCTGTCGGGTCCGGTCGACTGGGGTGGCTTCGACGTTGAGCGCGTCCAGGCGCTTGGTCTGCCATTCGAAGTGGTGAACGCGGGCACGGAAGCTAGTCTGTTTGCCGAGTTGCAGTCGGCGTATGAGCGCAAGGCGCCGATCATGCTGTGGGTCTACACGCCCCATTGGGTGCCCGCCAAGTTCAAAGGCGAATGGGTGCAATTCCCTAAATACGAGCCGGCCTGCTATTCGGATCCATCCTGGGGCATCAACAAGGACAAGGCTTACGATTGCGGCAAACCGGAAGGCTGGATCAAGAAGATGGCCTGGGCCGAAGGGGAAAAGAAGTGGCCTTGTGCTTACGAATTCATCAAGTCCTACGATATGGACAGCAAGACGCTCAGCGAGATGGCCGCTGAAGTCGACCTCGATGGCAAGAAGGCAGAAGACGTTGCGGCCGAGTGGATCGGCAAGAACGAGCCGACGTGGCAGAAGTGGACGTCCTGCGCGAAATGAAGACGGTTGACGCAATAAAATTCGACGATGGCCGGCCATGCTGAGCGCTGGCCATCGTCAGATATTCCTTGCCTGCACCGCCCTGCTGATGCTCCTCGCGATAGTCTCGATGCCCGCCTGGCATCCTTTTTTGCCGCAAGCCCGCCTCGACTATCCAGATCAGTTGGTCCTCCCGCTGGCCAGGTGGCTTGGCGACTTCCTGAACTGGCTAGCGCGTGAGGCAATGCTGGGGCCAGTCAAAATATCGCAGATCACGCGCGCCACTGCCCGGATCGTCGATATGCCGATGAATGCGCTCAACGTGCTGCTGACGACGGGCTGGCGGTCAGGCTTCGGCGAGAATGTGGTCACGATCGTCCCTCCCCTTGGCTGGTTCACCGTGCTTGCCATCAGCGGCGCGTTGGGTTGGCGACTTGGCGGCTGGCGCCTGGGATTGTCCGCGGCGTTCGGCTTGCTCTACGTCGCAGCGTTTGGCCTTTGGGCTGACGCTATGATGACACTGTCCAGCGTTCTCATTTCGACAGTGGCGGCCATCATCCTGGGGCTGGCGATTGGTACCGCAGCGTTGCACAACCGTGCGACCGACCGAGCCGTGGCGATCGCAATGAATGTCATGCAAACGGTGCCGGTGTTCGCCTATCTGGTTCCGACGCTGCTCTTCCTTGGATATGGACCAAGTGCGGCCTTCGCGGCAACGGTCATCTACGCGCTTCCGCCAATGGTGCATGCCACCATTCTAGGGCTTAAGTCAGTCCCGACAGAAGCTCTCGAACTCGGCGTCATGACGGGGGCCAGCCGAAGCCAGACCTACTGGAAGATCAAGCTGCCCTTGGCAATGCCGATAATCGTTATCGGCATCAACCAGGCTGTAATGGCTTGCCTGAACATGGTCATCGTGGCCTCCATGATTGGATCGGGCGGGCTTGGCTATGTCGTGCTTACCATGCTGCGGAAGCTCGACATTGGTCACGCTCTGGAGGCTGGACTTGCGATCGTCGTGCTGGCTGTCATTCTTGACCGCTTCTGCCAGGCGATGGCTCGGCACCTGATCTCGGCGTCGCCAACAAGTTCCTTGCGATGGCCCGTTAAGCGAAGCACCGCAATCAGTCTGCTGATCCTGTCGTTGGCGGCGACATGGGTGATCCCGGCACTGCAGACCTGGCCAGCAGATTCGTACTTGACCACTGCGCCAATGTGGAACGGACTGGTTACCTGGATGAACATCCACCTGTTCGACGTGCTGGATGGCATCAGGACCTTCGCGCTTTTGAACGTCATGAACCCAACCAAGAATTTCCTTCTGGCCCTGCCGTGGTCCTTGGTCGTCACCTTCCTGACGGCATGGGGGCTCTGGTTGGGCGGGCCTCGCTGCGGGGCACTCGTAGCTGGGCTTTGCTTCTTCGTTGTTGTGACGGGTTACTGGCAGCCTGCCGTGGTTTCCGTATATCTGGTGTCGCTTGGTGCCGTTTTGTCGTTGCTGATCGGCGTTCCGGTCGGCTACTGGTTCGCGCGCCATGAGTCCTGGCGGCCAGGTGCCGAACTGTTCCTGGACACGCTTCAAACCCTCCCGACCCTGGTCTATCTCCTTCCAGCTGTCATGCTGTTTCGAAACGGCGACTTTTCTGCGGTGTTGGCGATCACGAGCTATGCGGTCGCGCCAGCGGTTCGTTACGCCATGCATTCGTTCGCGCATGTGTCCGAGAGCCGCCTCGAACTAGCGCGGATGAGCGGAGCAAGTCCCTCGCAGACCTTACGCTGGATTCGTTTGCCGGAGGCATTTCCGACCCTGCTGCTAGGCATCAACCAGACGGTCATGATGGCAATCGCCATGCTCGTCATCACTGCCCTGGTGGGTACGCGCGATCTTGGCCAGCAAGTGTTTATCGCCCTTTCACGCATGCGGGTTGGAGACGGCATGGTTGCCGGGCTCGCTGTCGCTGCGATCGCGTTGGCTGCCGATTCGCTTATGCGGGCAGCTGCGCGCAATGCCGCAGCAAGCGTCGGAGTGAGGTTGTAGCTGATGAATGCACGATTCAACGACAACACCCGATCGCAATCAGCTATGGACCGTCCAGCAACACCCCTGAACCAGAGCGCGCTATCGGTACGAAATCTTTGGAAGGTCTATGGGGCGGCGCCCCGCGACTTTGCCTCGGCGGACGGGCCCACTTTATCTCGCGAACACTTGGCTAAACGGGGCTGGGTTGCGGCGGGCCGGGCAGCCACCTTCGAGGTCGCGAGAGGCGAGGTGTTCGTCATTATGGGCTTGTCGGGCTCCGGAAAATCAACCTTGCTGCGATGCTTGCCATGGTTGATCGAGCCGACCACGGGCGATCTCTTCTTTGACCAGAAGGATTTGCGGCGGATACCTGACACCGAGCTCGTCGAGCTTCGTCGCAACCGGATGGGCATGGTCTTTCAAAGCTTTGCCTTGCTGCCCAATCGGACCGTTCTCAGCAACGTCGAGTTTCCGCTCGAGGTGCAGCGCCGCCAAAAGACCATGCGCCGCGAGCGCGCCATGCAGATGATCGAGATGGTTGGACTGTCTGGCTTTGAGAACCGCCGGCCATCCGAACTGTCCGGCGGCCAGCAACAAAGGGTCGGCATCGCGCGTTCGCTTGCTCTGGATCCCGAATTGTGGCTTCTCGATGAGCCGTTCTCCGCCCTAGACCCCCTGATACGGCGCGATCTACAAGGAGAAGTTCTGCGTATCCAGGGCGAACTTGCCAAGACAATCGTCTTCATCACCCATGATCTCGATGAAGCAATCAGAATGGCCGACCGGATTGCCATCATGAAGGATGGCGAGATTGTGCAGATAGGGACGCCGCAAGACCTCGTCCTGGATCCCGCCAATGATTATGTCGCCAGGTTCGTTGAATCGATCGCTCCCGCGAAGGTCGTGCAAGCAGAAAGACTGCTGCTTCATTCCGGCCAGGTCGACGCGGGAGCGCCAACCACAGATCACGATGAAACGGTTCAACAATTCGCCCCGCTTATTGTTGAAGGCGACACCCCATTCGCGGTTCAGCGAAACGGTGCAATCATAGGCATGCTTGATCGGATTGCGTCGCTTCGCGTTCTGGCTGGCAAGGTCGGACGGGTAGATGTGCCGTCGACCAACGACGGGTGAGGAAGGCGTGCGATTGGGAAATCGCGGCCTCAACGCAAGCCGGCACAGACCGGCGTGTCTCGATCAGCAACGAAGTTCAAGGGAGAGAAACACATGCTTCGTTTATACAAAACCATCGCATTCGCGACCGTGGCGAGTGCTTTCAGCATAGGCGCCGCCTATGCGCAAGACAGCTGCGGAGATGTTACGATCGCGAGCATGACGTGGCAATCAGCCGAGGTTCTGGCTAACATCGACAAGATCATCTTGAGTGCTGGCTATGGCTGCAACGCGCAAGTCGTGCAAGGTGACACAGTACCAACTCTGACCTCGATGATCGAAAAGGGCCAGCCGGACATCGCGCCGGAAGGTGGGTCGATCTGCAGCCGGAGCTTGTGAACCGGGGACTGAACGACAAGAAGATCGTCTCCGTTGGAGAGGCCTTGAGCGATGGAGCCGTGCAGGGCTGGTTCATTCCCAGATATGTCGCCGACGCGCATCCCGACATCAAGACCATTCAGGACGCCCTGAAGCATCCGGAACTGTTTCCGTCGCCCGAGGACCCGCCTTTTGAGAAGGCGGAATGGAAACGCTGCAATACCGTCGCTGACTGCCCGGAGCCCAGCCGAACGAATGGCCAAAGGACTCGGTTCAGACGATCGTCACGACAAAATTTGCTGATCGGGCCGGCCCGGCAATTGAGTATCTGAAACATCGCAATTGGCGCAATGCGACGGTCAACGCATTGCTAGCCTGGATGTCTGACAACCAAGCTACCGGCGAGGGCGGTGCCAAACACTTCCTGCAAGAGCAGCCGGACGTCTGGACCAAGTGGGTGTCGCCGGAGGTCGCTGCAAAGGTCAAGGCCTCTCTCTAGGACTATTGTAGCTCACCTTTGGGGGAACGGCGGCTGACGTCGCCGTTTCCCCTCGCTTTCTGCACTAGGATTGCGAGATGCACCCATGGAGTGGTTCTCAAAATTTCCGACATTGAACGACGCGCTTCTTACCGCTCTCAAGAAGTCGGTCACGAGAGTTTCCGCGGATTTACGCGCGCCTATGGAGACAGCATAGAATCGTTCTTCGACCCGCTTCAATCGTTCTTGATTCACTCCGAGCGAATGATGCTTGCCACTCCCTGGCCGATTTTCCTCCTCGTCATCGCCGTGATTGCCTAGCTTGCCAGCCGCAGTTGGAAAGTGGTGTTCGGCTCCGTCGCCACGCTCGTTGTCATCGGGCTGTTTGGAATGTGGGAGGACACGATGAAGACGATCTCAATGATCTTCGTCTGCACGGTCATCGCAATAGTGGTGGGCATTCCGATCGGAATAGGGATGTCTCGTTCGGACCGATTTGAGCGGGTAGTGAACCCGGTGCTTGACGTGATGCAAACGATGCCAAGCTTCGTCTACATGATCCCTGTCGTCATGCTGCTCGAATAGCAAAGGTTCCCGGACTTATCGCCGTGGTTATCTATGCCGTGCCGCCGATGATACGGCTGACAAATCTGGGAATCCGATTGGTCGACATGTTCTGGAGGCCGCCGACGCATTTGGCTCCTCCAATTGGCAAAAGTTGAGGAACGTGCAGATGCCGCTCGCTCTGCCGACCATCATGGCCGGCATCAATCAAACCATCATGATGGCCCTCGCCATGGTGGTGATCGCGGCGATGATTGGGGTCCAAGGACTGGGTCAGCCAGTGTTGAGAGCCATTTCCAATCAGTACTTCACACTCGGCGTTTTCAACGGCTTGGCCATCGTCGGCATCGCGATCATCTTTGATCGCATCAGCCAGGCCTTTGGCAGGCGTCTTCAGCGTCACCGCGAGGTCGGTCATGGCTGACAAGATCGGCGCCGCCATCTCAATCAGGTCGCTCTACAAGATTTTTGGCCCGAATGGGGCAGCCTTCATCGAACCTGTCAGGCAGGGGATGAGCAAGGCAGAACTGAACCAACGGCATGGCCATGTGCTTGGTCTCAAGGATATCAACATCGATATGTCAGCTGGGGCCGTTCAGGTCATCATGGGACTGTCCGGCTCCGGCAAATCGACCCTCATCCGGCATATCAACAGGTTGATCGACCCCACCGCCGGCCAAGTGCTGGTCGGTGAAACCGATGTCGTCAAGATGAACAGTGCTGAATTGCGCATGTTTCGGCGCAACTAGACCGCCATGGTGTTCCAAAAGTTTGCGCTACTGCCGCATAGAAACGTCCTCGAAAATGTCGTTTACGGCCTCGAAATCCGAGGGTTGACCCGGGCAAGGCAGCTCGAGCCTGCGATGCGCTGGATTGAACGCGTCGGACTGAAGGGCTTCGAGGATCGATACCCAAATCAGCTGTCTGGCGGCATGCAGCAGCGTGTCGGCTTGGCACGAGCGCTGACCAATGATGCGCCGATACTGCTCATGGATGAAGCCTTCTCGGCGCTCGATCCCCTTATTCGGGTCGATATGCAAACTGTGCTTCTCAAACTCCAGAAAGAGATCAGAAAGACCATCGTTTTCATAACGCACGACCTTGACGAGGCGTTACGCCTGGGTGACCGGATCGCCATTCTGCGAGATGGACAGATCTTCCAGCAAGGCACCGGACAAGACATCATGTTGCGGCCGGCCGATGACTATATTGCCCGGTTCGTGCGCGAGGTTAATCGCAGCAAGGTGGTGAAGGCCGCCTCGATCATGAGTGAACTCAGTGGGCGTCCACCCGTCGGGCCCGCAATAGAGGGCGACGCCTCACTTGAGGATGCCGTCAAAGCGATGACAGCGACCGGCTGCCGCATCGCGCACATAGTCGATGGTCACGGAAGCGCAGTCGGCGAGGTTACGCTCGATTCGCTGGTTGCGGCGATGTTGACCCCTGCCGAAAGCTGACGCGCCCGCTCAGCACCTCGAAGTCTCTCATGTTCCCTGTCAAGATTGAAGGCAAGAAGGCTCGCCTGCTTGGCAGGTTTGCCATGCAGTCGGATCGGCTGAAGCTGCACAGGGCTG
>NZ_JAIUHG010000008.1 GCF_020164955.1 Mesorhizobium sp. CA8 | reverse complement strand
GGGTGATGCCGACCATGTAGGCCGTGGGTTGGTGAATGCCAGTCGGGGAGCCGTTGGATGGCAGCCTCAACCCCTCGCCCCGAAGCGCAACCCGTCCATCAGCAGCTTCACCAGACGCCCCGACCGCTCGCGCCAGTCGGGCGTGTTCGGCGCCGAGTAGATGCCGCCCAGCGCATGCATCACATCGGAGGCGTCGACGTCGGCGCGGATTTTGCCCGAGGCGGCTGCGGCCTCGATCAGGCCTCGCATCGCGCCTGAGACACGACCGGACGTGTCGGAGAACAGCGTCGAATTCGTGGTAAGCAGAATCCGCAAGCTGGTGGCGAGGCCGCGTTTGGTGGCGATGTAGTGGACGAAGCGCTGCATCCAGAGTTCGAGCGCGACATCGGCCGGATGCAGCTGAGCCAGTTCCCCGGCGGCGTGGCAGAGCCCTTCCACCTCACGGCGGTAAACCACCTCGACCAGATGCTCGCGGGTCGGGAAATGGCGGTAGAGCGTACCGATGCCGACCCCTGCCCGCCTGGCGATCTCCTCCAGCGAAGCGTCGACGCCGTCGCTCGCAAACATCTGTGCCGCCACCTCGACAAGCTTGTCGCGGTTGCGCTGCGCATCGGCGCGCAGCGGCCTTTGCACTGGCGCGTCTCGCGTCGCTTCAGTCATTTCCTGCCCGGGCACCTTTTTCTCCACCAAAGCAATATGGGGGGGTTGAACCATGGCTGGCCAGACCCCAGTTAAATAAACGGAGGGACCTCCGCTTTAGTGGAGCGCCTTTATCATATAACCAGGGAAGCGGCGTGTCACGTGGAGAAGGATTGGAAGCGCACCCTGGCCGCTGGAGCAGGGCGCGGGAGCTGCCAATCTCCCCTCTTGCGGGGGAGATCAGGCTCTCCGCCGACGGCGCCCTCGTCAAACGTTTGCCCTTGCCCCTCCCCCGCCAAGTCCCATTTCCATCCCTAGCGTCCAGCAATCGGAGCCCGACGCCCCATGACCAGCCAGATCATCATCGACCCTCCCGAAGACGGCCACTTCAGGAACGGTCTTGCCGCCAACGGTTCAACCCCTAGCCCCACTACGCTTTCTCTCCACCTCACCATCAACGGCCAGACCCACGCGCTCGACATCGAGCCGCGCGTGACGCTGCTCGACGCGCTACGCGAGCGGCTCCACCTCACCGGCACCAAGAAAGGCTGCGACCAGGGCCAGTGCGGCGCCTGCACAGTGCATGTCGACGGTGAACGGGTACTCGCCTGCCTGACCATGGCCGCGCAGGTCGAGGGCCGCTCGATCACCACCATCGAGGGGCTCGCTGACGAGGACGGCACGCTGCACGCCGTGCAGGCCGCCTTCCTCGAACACGACGCCTTCCAGTGCGGTTATTGCACGCCGGGGCAGATCATGTCGGCGGTAGCCTGCATCCGCGAGGGCCATGCCGGCTCAGACGAGGAGATCCGCGAATACATGGCTGGCAATCTTTGTCGCTGCGGCGCCTATCCGAACATCGTCGCCGCCGTCCGCCAGGCCGCACAGGAGCTGCGCTCATGAGAGATTTTTCCTACTTCCGCGCCGACAATATAGAGGCCGCCCGCAACGCGGCCGCCCTTCCCGGCGCCATGCTGCTGGCCGGCGGCACGACACTGGTCGACCTCGCCAAATGCGGCGTCGCGGAACCCGCCACCGTCATCGACATCAGCCATATCGAAGGGCTCAACGCCATCGATGCGAGCGCCGACCGCGCTTTGATCGGCGCGCTGGCGAAGATGAGCCATGTCGCCGACAATGCCGAGGTGAAGAGCTTCTTCCCCGCCGTCTCGGAAGCGCTCTGGCAGGCGGCGTCGGCGCAGCTGCGCAACATGGCGACGATCGGCGGCAACCTGATGCAGCGCACGCGCTGTCCCTATTTCCGTGATCCCGCCAACTTCCCGGCCTGCAACAAGCGCGAGCCGGGCAGCGGCTGCTCGGCGATCGGCGGCGTGACGCGCGGCCATGCCGTGCTTGGCGTGAGCGAGGCCTGCATCGCTACCTATCCTGGCGATCTCGCCGTAGCGCTCGTCGCCTTCGACGCCGAGGTCGATCTCGGCGAGCGCAAGCTCAAAGTCGAAGACTTCTTCCTGGCTCCTGGCGCGACAGCCGAGCAGGAGCACGACATCCGTCCGGGGGAGGTGATCACGGCAATCGAGATTCCCGGCTCGGCCGCAGCCAGACGCTCGACCTACATGAAGGTGCGCGACCGCCAGTCCTATGAATTCGCCGCGGCCAGCGCCGCGGTCGGGCTGGAGCTCGAAGGCGATGGCCGCACCATCCGCGACATCCGCGTCGCGCTCGGCGGCGTCGCGACGAAGCCGTGGCGGGCGCGCGCCGTCGAGGACGCGCTGAAGGGCAAAGCGCTCGACGAAGCGACGATCCGCGAGGCGAGCGAGCTCGCCATGGAAGGCGCGGTCGACCATGGCGCCAACCACTACAAGATCGCATTGGCGCCGCGCGTGATCGCGCGCGCCATCCTCAAATTGGGAGAAACGGCATGACCGTTCATGACATGAAACACGCCGCGTCCGACAGCGCGCGCCTCGAAGCGGTCGGCGGACGCCTGTCGCGCGTCGACGGCCCGGCCAAGATCACGGGCGCAGCGAAATATGCCTTCGAGCAGCAGCTCGAGGGGCTGACGCATGCGGTGCTGGTCGGCGCAACGATTGCCGCCGGCAAGGTGACGGCGATCGACGCCCGCGCGGCCGAGACCGCGCCCGGCGTGCTCGCCGTGCTGACGCCCTACACCATCATGGAATTGAGGGGCGCATCGGACTGGCTCGGCAACCCGCCGTCGCAGCCGACCTATGCGCCGCTCGTGCGCGAGGTCACCTTTTCCGGCCAGCATGTCGCGGCGGTGGTGGCCGAGACATTCGAGCAGGCGGTCGCCGCCGCGGCGCTGGTCAAGGTGTGGTATGACGAGACGCCGGCCATCGTCGACCTGAGCGACGGCAAGGCGGGCGACGGCATCCCGATCGACGCCATGACCAAGGAATGGGGCGACGCTGAAGCCGCCTTCGCCGAAGCGCCTGTGCGCATCTGCGCGGCCTACAACACGCCGCGCGAATTCCAAGCCGCGATGGAGCCGCATGGGCTGATCGCGCGCTGGGAAGGCGACGAGCTGACCATCTGGGAACCCAGCCAGTGGCTGGACGGCATGGCGCGCACCTATGCCGAGTGGTTTTCGATCCCGTTCGAGAATGTGCGGCTGGTCTCGCCCTATATCGGCGGCGGCTTCGGTTCCAAGGCGCTGGCCCTGGCGCACAGCGCGGTGGCGGCGGCTGCCGCCAAGATGCTCGACCGGCCGGTGAAGCTGGTGCTCAACCGCCCGCAGAATTTTACGTCTTATGGCGGCCGCGCCGCGACGCGTCAGACCGTTGCGATCGGCGCCGAAAGGGATGGCAAGATCCAGTCCATCGTGCACCGCGGCGTCAACGAGACGGCTGTGGACGGCATGTGGGTCGAGCCGCTCGGTTCCGTCACCTCGATCATGTATGCCACGCCCAACTTCTCCTCGAAGCAGAATGTGGTGCGGGTGAACACGGTGGTGCCGGGGGCAAAGCGCGCGCCGGGCGAGAACCCGAGCGCTTTCGGCATCGAATGCGCCATCGACGAGCTCGCCCATGAGCTTGGGCTGGATCCGCTGGAGATCCGGCTAATCAACTATGCCGAACGGGATCCGCATGCGAGGAAGGCGTGGTCGACGCGCCAGTTGCGCGAAGCCTTTGCCGCCGGAGCCGAGGCCTTCGGCTGGGCGAAGCGCTCGCCCGCGCCGCGCTCGATGCGCGACGGCCATCAGTTCATCGGCTGGGGCGTTGCCGCCGGCACCTATCCGGTGCGGCGCGCCCATGGCGAGGCGGTGGTGAAGATACTCGCCGACGGTTCGGTCGTGGTCGAAAGCTCCTCCATCGACATGGGCCAGGGCACCTACACGATCCTGGCGCAGACCGCCGCCGAAACGCTCGGCGTGCCGGTGGAGAATGTCACTGTGAAGCTCGGCGACTCGCATTTCGCCCGCGCCGGCGTTACCGGCGGCTCACGGCTTGCCGGCGTCATGACCGGCGCTGTCCATAAGGCGGCCGGCCAAGCGCTGGACGAGCTGATCGGGCTGGCGCTCTCCGACCCGCGCTCGCCCTTCCAGAAGCTGCAGGCGAATACGCTCGTCGTGCGGGACGGCCGCATCGCATCGCCACGCGGCGAAGGACCGGACTTGTCGATCGGCGAACTCATGAGCGCCGTCGGCCGCGACCACATCGAGACCAAGGGCGACACGCTGCCGGCCAGCACGACGCCGGAGGAGCGCTACAAGAACTACACCACGGTAGCCATGTCGATCCCGCACACCGAGGGCGACTATTCGCGCTATTCCTGGTGCGCGCATTTCGTCGAGGTTCGCGTCGACGAGGATTTCGGGACGGTGCGCGTGTCGCGCGTGGTGTCGGCGCTCGATTCCGGCCGGCTCTATAACCCCAAGCTGGCGGAGAGCCAGTGGAAGGGCGGCATCATCATGGGCATCGGCCAGGCGCTGCTGGAGGAAGGTATCGTCGACCGCCGCCACGGCCGCATCGTCAACGGCAATTTCGCGGACTACATGCTGCCTACCAACGCCGACATTCCCGACATCCAGACCATATCGGTCGGCATCCCCGACCCGCACTCCTCCGCCCTTGGGGGCAAGGGCGTGGGCGAACTGGCAATCGTCGGCATCGCGCCGGCGATTGCCAACGCTGTCTTCCACGCGACGGGAAAAAGAGTGCGCGATCTGCCGATCACGCTGGAGAAATTGATCTGAGGCGAGATTGGCAGCTTCGGCGCCGCCAATTCCACCTCACTTCGTATTGATCACAGAAGGGGCCGGCAGGTGTCGATGGTCGCGCCGACGAGCTCACCGGCCGAGCGCGCGTCGTCATCTTCTCGGCCCGCGCCGCGGGCGGGAATGCGTTACGGGCACAAGCAAGACCCCGGCGCGAGGCCGGGGTTTTGTTCGGTCTGTCAGATCAGAACTTGTAGCTGAGGCCGACCCGCAGATCGTGCGTCTTGAGATCGATGTTCGCAACCGTGCCAGGACCGAACAGCGGCACCGAGATATCCTTTTTGCCGAAGTCGGAGTAGCGATATTCGACGCGAGCGATCCACCTATCGGTGAAAGCGTGCTCGATGCCGGCTCCAACCGTCCAGCCAAGATGGGTTTCGTCGTGGATCGGTATTGAACCGCTGGTGGCGATCACAGTCATTTCATACTTGGCCGCCGCCACGCCTGCGGTGATGTAAGGCAAGGTCCGATCGAACGCATAGCCGGCCCTCAGCCGCGCCGACCCCGACCACTTGAGTTCGGTCTTGAGCAACGCACCGGCACCGGTGAAGGTCCCCACCCCATCCACATTGCTGTAAGCAACGTCCGCCTCGGCGCCGAGCACGAAGCGGTTCGCCATTTCCTGATCGAAGCCGATATGGATGCCGCCAATGAACCCATCCGGGTCGAGGGGCGCGTTAACGTCGGCACCCCCAAGGCCAGCGTCGGCGATGAAGAGATTGGACTTTCCGGCGACATAGCCGAAGTGAGCGCCAGCATAGAGGCCGGACCAGTCGTAGTCGGCGGCAACGGGCAAGGTTTCATTGATGTCCGCCGCCGACGCGATGCCGACAGGCGCCAGAATGAAGGCTGTGGCGAGAAGAACCGTTTTCACTGTTTGCTACCCCAATGTTGCTTCCCCAGCCGCGAAATGCTCGGCGGCGATCCGGGTGTCGTCGAGGTTTTGCATTGTTCGCCAGCGGCGTCTTGGGCTGAGCCGCACCTGAATTGTCCTGGAGAGCGCCGCAACGCTTTCCCGGTCAGTGTGGCCATACAGCCTCAGTCGATTGCCGTCTGGACGCGGCGTTTGGGTGTGAGTCTACCTGGCACCGCCCAGCGCGACGAGGAATTCGGCGCGGCCAGCTCAGCGGCGAGCGGCAGCCTGATCAGTCACGAAAGGCATGCCTATGCCCGAAATCAGTTTGACGAGATCGGCTTGGCGCCTCGTGCCGGTCTTGGCGAATATCCGGTTGAGATGGGTCTTCAACGTGTTTTCACTGATGCCGAGCAACGAGGCGCTCCTGGACGCGGGCAATCCGCTACCGATCCGCAGGAGGACCCGGACCTCCGCGGGAGTAAGATCGAATAGCGTCGTGAGAACGGCCTCCGGCAGCGGAGAAGAGGACGTCGTGGTCGATACGAAGACGGCAGCGCAGGCGGGCCGGAAAGCAGCGCGCGCGGTTCCTTCGGTCAGCGGCAACACATAGGCTACGGCGGGTGGTTGACCCGGCGCTGAAACGGGCAGCCCTATGCCGCGAGAGCCAAGCGAAGCATCTGCGCCGGCAGCACTGGCTAATGCTTCCGCCAAAGCGCGGGCGACCACCGGGTTCTGCGGTTGGAGCAAGCCCTTCCTGGAAAGAATGGGACCCTGCCCGGAAAACATCCGGTCGGCAGCCCCATTCGCATAGAGGATTGCTCCGTCGGCGCCGGCAAAAACGATAGGCACGGCGAGGTGGTCGAGCGCTTCGCGATAGAAATTGGCGGTAATTCGGGTCTGATCGAGCAGATCTCCAATCAGGGAAGCGCGGCGCAGATGTGGCGAGAGCGATGCCAGGAACCGCTGCTCTTCAACGGTTATGATACCCCTGTTGGCACGCGTGGTGCAGCCCATGAGCCCAATCCGGTCCGGCGTGTGAACGAATTTGGTGATGCAAGCCTCGCGCAATCCCTGCGGTCCGGCCCAATTCTGGAAGAACGGCGTTTGCTGGAGCTCGGCCTCGCTCATATGCGACAGCGTCGCAACAGGCGTGTCAATGTCGCCAACGACCGCGGCCTTCAATCCGGGAATTTCGTCAAAATCATAATCCTCCTGGAGCGCGCGCATTTGCACCGGATCCCAAGCTGATTGAGCCGCGAAACGGCCCTGATTGTCAGCGGTGCTGGCCAGCGCGACAGTGGTATAGGCAGCGTCGACAGCTTCGGTGACACGGGTCATCACTCCGGTCCAGCCTTCCGGATTCAAGACGCAATCATAAATTTCACCGATAATCGAATAAAGTACTTCGCTGCCCAGCCTCTCCACCACGCCCCCTGACATGCCCTGCCCCGCATGAGGGATGAGCGAAAAAAGATGAATACAGCAACAAATTGACAGCCGCCCGGCGCAAAAAAACGCCGATCCCGTCTGGAAGGATTTCGCGACGTCATACTTTGGGGTGACGCCACGCGTGGTTAAACTCGATTAAGGGTCTAATGCGATCGGTCGAACGCCGAGCGATCAATGTCGCTTGTTATTCCCGGATTGGAAAGCATCGCGTTCGACAATTTTTTGAAGCTGTAGTTTTTCGAGGTGTTCGATTGTCGCGAAAGACGGTGTTTTCATCGGCTCAGTTGCCCTCGCATCTCAATGAACGCGATCGATTTTCCCTCTGGCAGGACATCCATGTCGCGGAGATATGGTCGGTTGAATACGGCATATCCGCAGACCTGCCTTTCGAGGCAGCGATCGAAGCCACGGCTGTCGGATCACTGGTTCTCGGCCAGATGTCCGGAACGATCAGGCATGCAACGAGGAAAGCAAGCAACATTGCCGACGACGGCAACGACGGATATCTCCTGCTGATCAACAAGGCCGACACCGTTTTGAGCGGGGCGCAGGTCGGCCGCGAGTACGGCGTCGGCAAGGGAGAAGCGGTCCTGGTCACGGCATCGGAAGCACTGAAAATGGTCGGTGCCGACCGGAATATGTGGGCGAACGTGGTGGTCCCACGCGCCGTCCTCAAACAGGCCTTCCCACGGATCGATGACAGGCTGGCCTTGAAGATCGGCGCCGACAACGAAGCTCTCGATCTTCTCAAACGCTATTGCCAACTTCTTGAAACTGGCCGCCCCCTCGTCTCGGCCGATCTAATAACACATGCAACGGAAACGATTGTCGATTTGATCGGCCTGGTCACCGGCGCAAAAGGTCAGGCCGCCGAAATGGCGGGCCTGCGCGGCCTGCGAGCGGCTAGGTTGCGGGCAATCTTGGCGAAGATCGCAGACAATTTCGCCGACCCCGGCATCTCTGCACAAGGCGTCGCAAAAGAACTCCGCCTGTCGACGCGCTATATTCACGACATCCTCCAGGAGACGGGTATCAGCTTCTCCGAGCGTGTGCTCGAGCTGCGCTTGCAAAGCGCACATAAGATGCTCGCCCAAAGACACAATGACGACACGCGGGTCAGCGAAATTGCGATGATGAGCGGATTCAGCGACGTGTCCTACTTCAATCGCTGCTTCCGCCGTCGCTTCGGCTACACGCCGACGAGCGCCAGATAGATGCGGACGGCTCCGGCAATGGCCAGGCGACGCGATTCCCGTTCCCTCTGCGCCGAGGCAATAGGCGACGCTGACGCGATCGATGATACAGAACCACCAAGACGCGCAGAAAGTCCATGGCACTTCTCTCCAGTCCAATTCCGGAGCTTCGCCTCCGCCGGCAACGCCGCGGACGGAACTCGACCGCTATCACCGCGTTTTAGGGCTCCACGAAATGGAGAAGGACATGGCAAGCGGAGCTGCTGGCGATGCTGCGCGGCAGGGGCGAGGTGACGGTTTCGGCCGACAAATACGGCACGGCGAGCTTTCCGCTGAAAGGCTCGGGCTGCGATCGGCAAGGTGCTGGCAGAATGCGCAAGGGTTCCGGCGGCGAGGCTGATTGACTCTGCGGCCGAAGGAAGAGACCGGCAGCGTCAATGCCTCACTTGCCCTGCCCCTTCATGAACTGCCCGAGCAGTTCCACCGGCAGCGGAAATACCACCGTGGACGAGCGCTCGCCGGCGATGTCGTGCAGGGCCTCGAAATAGCGCAACTGCATGGCTTGCGGCTCGGCCGCAAGCATGCGGCCGGCCTCGACCAGCTTCGCCGCCGCCTGCTGCTCGCCGTCGGCGTTGATCACCTTGGCGCGGCGCAGCCGCTCGGCCTCGGCCTGCTTTGCGATGGCGCGGATCATGCTCTCGTTCAGGTCGACATGCTTGATCTCGACATTGGAGACCTTGATGCCCCAGGCATCGGTGCGCTGGTCGAGGATCTCCTGGATGTCGCTGTTGAGTTTGTCGCGTTCGGCCAGCATCTCGTCGAGCTCGTGCTTGCCGAGCACCGAGCGCAGCGTGGTCTGCGCCAGCTGGTTGGTGGCGGCCATGAAATCCTCGACCTGGATGATTGCCCGCTCGGCGTCGACGATGCGGAAATAGAGCACGGCGTTGACCTTGACCGAGACATTGTCGCGCGAGATGACATCTTGCGGGGGCACGTCCTGCACCACCACGCGTAGGTCGACCCGCACCATCTGCTGGACGAAAGGGATGAGGATGATGAGGCCGGGGCCCTTGACCCCGGTAAAGCGGCCGAGCGTGAAGACCACGCCTCGTTCATATTCCCTCAGGATGCGGATGGCCGCCGACAGGAAGATGATCACCAGCAGCGCAACGATGAGATAGGCCACGTAACCGACCATCATTTTACTCCGTTGTTGCTCGCATCGCGACGCCGCACGGTCAGCACCAGATCGCTGACGTCGGTCACCTCAACGCTGTCGCCGGGTGCGACGGGTTCGTCGGCTCTCGCCCGCCAACGCTCGCCCAAAGCCAGCACATGGCCCTCGCCGTCCTGCCAGTCGACGATCTCGACGGGCAGGCCGCGCATCGCCTCGCCGCCGACGCGCGGCGGGTTCCTGCGCGCCGCCCAGACATAGGTTCCGGTGAGCAGCGCCAGCCCGAGCGTCAGCACGGCGGCGGGGCCGATGACCGCCCACGACACGGCAAAGCCCGGCCCTTCGACCCTGAGCAGCATGGCCGAGCCGAGCAGGAAAGCGGCGACGCCGCCCAGCCCCAGCACCACGGTGGGGTTGAAGGCCTCGATGATCAGGAAGGCGATGCCGAGCAGCATCAGCGCCAGGCCGGTATAGTTGATCGGCAAGAGGTTGAGCGCATAGAGCCCGAGCACCAGGCAGATGGTGCCAATGACGCCAGGCGCCACGGCGCCGGGGCTGGCGAACTCGAAGACAAGGCCATAGACGCCGACCAGCATCAGGATGACGGCGGTGTTCGGGTCGGTGATGACGGAGAGCAGCCGTATGAACCAGCCAGGCTCCAGCGTCTCGACCGGTAGCCCTTTTGTCGCCAGCACCTTCTTGGCGCCAGCGACATCGACGGTGCGCCCGTCGGCAAGCTGCAGCAACTCTGTAGTGTCGCGGGCGACGAAATCGATGACATGCTCCTGCAGGGCGGCGTTGGCCGACAAGCTTGCTGCCTCGCGCACCGCCTTCTCGCCCCAGTCGCCGTTGCGGCCGCGCATCTCGGCGAGCGAGCGGATGAGCGCGACCGCGTCATTGGTCACCTTGGCCATCATCTCGTCGCCGGCCGGCCGGTCGGTGACGCCCTTCTGGTTCTTGTCCTTGTCGCCGCCTGGAAGCGACGGCAGCCCGCCTATCTCGACCGGCGTCGCCGCGCCCAGATTGGTGCCCGGCGCCATCGCCGCGACATGGGTGGCGTAAAGGATGTATGTGCCGGCGCTCGCCGCATGGCCGCCGGCCGGCGCGACATAGCCGATAACGGGCACGGGCGAGGCCAGGATGTCGGCGATCATCTCGCGCATCGAGGTGACCAGGCCGCCCGGCGTGTTGAGCTGAAGAATGAGCACTTCGGCGTTGCGTTCAGCAGCAGTGTCGAGCGCCTCCTCGAGCTGCCTGGTGCTCGCCGGCCCTATAGCGCCGTCAATAGCAACCCTCAGTGCGATCTTCCCGCCCTCGGTCGAGGAGACGGAAGAAACGGCAGCCGCTGCCACCAGGGCAGCGGCGAGAAGGGCCACCCGCGCGAAGGTCACGCTCAAAGCTCCATGGCCTCAAATATGGGTTGTGTCGTGCCGAAGTCCAATGGGCGTCGAAGGGCACCCTGCGCCGAACGGCGGCGCTGCGGTTGCGCGCCATGAATGCCGTTTACGAGACCATCAGGGTGCGCGAGACGACCAGGGAGCGCGGCGCCACCATCCTGATCCCGACCGGCCTGGTTGACAGCCTCACCCGGCGGCAGCCCGGGTTCAGGCCGGCGTACTTAAAAGCGCGGCCTAGGTAGAGGGACCACGGTGCCTCCAAGGCATGAAAAATCCGGTCCGGCTCGAGCGTCATGGCGCATGTGCAGGACCGGATTTTTTATGACAGATGGTGTCTCAATAGTCGGAGCTACCCTCGACGACCACCGGCCGATGATGATGCCGGTGAATGGAACTCGTAACGACGACCGTGTCGCGGCGGTGATGGCGGTGACGCCAGCCGCGCTCGCCATTGTCATAGAAGGCGACGGTGCCGTGATGGCGATGGTGCAGACGATGGCCCTCGTCATTTATAACGACTGCCGGCCGATGGTGATAATGATGCCTGTGATGTGTCCTGATGACGACATCGGCCTCGGCCGCCGAAGCGACGGCGGGTGCGGCGACGCAGAGCGCCAAGGCAGCGAGAAGCACTGTTTTCATTGCTTTAATCCTAATTCCTGCAGCATCCCTTCGCCGGGGTAAACCGCTGCCTGTCGCTTTGGTTCCAGCACGATCTGCGCTTGGAACCGGCGCGGAGCGTGAGCGGCGGCAGCCAGTCGAACTCCGCCGAGAGCCGAGCTCAACTTTCGCGTCGGCGACAAAGCGCCAGATAGCTGAGGTAGGTCCTAGCTGCGGCATCGCAGGCGCGCCGCCCCGGGCCGTTCGCCTCGATCATCGTCTTGGCGAGCCGGTGGGACAGGCCGTATTTGCGGGCGAAGAACACCGTCTCATATGGCTGGTCTTCCAGATCGTCCACGGGTTTATCGAGGCTCATAACAGCTCCAGTTCAGTGCGCGAAACATCAGCGCGCTGGCAATGCGAGGCCGTTGTTTTGGTTGCTGCACACGGGCTTCTTTTCTGCCGTTTGCGACTTCAGTCCGACCAGGCTTTCAGACCCTCGCCTGACCGGCGGAACGAAGGCTTTCGGCGCTCGTTTGCCGACGTGGGGTTTCAGCACGGCAACAGGAGCATCGACATGAATGACGACAGAAACAGTGTTCTGGAGGCACGCTGGCTGCTTGCCGTGCCGGCCTCGATGCTGCTTACCGTGCTCATAGCCGGCTTCCTGCTTGGGTAGGCGGCTGATGAACCGCCTGCCTTTTCTTGCCGCCGACTTCCTGTCACCTCCGTCCAACTTCTATGCCATGCTTGCCGCGATGGCTGCGTCCACGCCGCGCGAGACGCGCAACGACCTGGCCGCTTGAGCATGCCTAGCCACAGGAAATCACGTCAAAGCCAACGCAGTTGGACAGAGGCCGAGCGCCGGGTGGCCAGCGTTGCCAGGCACGATGAGTGAGGCCGGTGCCGCAGAGGCGGGGTTCGTTGGGGTAGCTGAGGCACCGGCCGAAGGCGGAATGGGCACCGCCGGCTGGCGAGAATAGGGCTCCCACATCGAGCCGGAATTGCGTGATCGCGGAAGCACCTGATCTTCCGTTAGCGCGAGACTACGCGCTGCGCCCTCTCCGCCAACCACCAGCTACCGCAATAACCGTTGCGACCAGCACCAGTCCCGCGGCGATGACGAAGGTGAACTCCATACCGTGCGCGACGGCGGCCGGCGCCGCCGCCGCGACATTCCCTGTCCCCATGGCGAAGGCGAACAGGGCGCCCATCACCGCCGTGCCGGTGACGAGGCCGAGATTGCGCGAGAGGCTCAGCATGCCTGACACCACGCCGCGCTCGCTCCTGTCGACATCGGCCATGACGGCGGTGTTGTTGGCCGCTTGGAAGAGTTGATAGCCGGGCGTGAGCAGGATGATCGCCGCCGCATAGCCGGCAACGCCGAAGAGGCCTGGCAATGCGGCGAGCGCGACGCAGCCGGCGACCATCACGATCAGGCCGGCAACGACCATCGCCGCCGCGCCGAGGCGGTCGACGACGCGCCCGGCAATGACGCCGCACAATGCCGAGACGACCGGGCCGATCGATAGAACAGCGCCCGTCGTCGCGGCGCCGAGGCCCAGCGCGCGCGACAGGAAGAACGGACCGACGATCAGCGTGGCCATCATCACCGTCGAGACCAGCGCGTTCATGGCGAGGCCTGGCGCCAGCACCGGATCGCGTAACAGTGCGAGCTTGACCAGCGGCGACGCCACCCTGGCCTCGGCGACAATGAACAGCGCCGCGCCAACAATTGCCCCGCCGAGCAGCGCCACGTTCAGGCCGCCGAAATGGCCGCGCCCCATGGTCATGGACAACGCGTAAGCGGCAAGCGTGGCGGCGAACAGCAGCGTGCCAAGCGTATCGAAGCGGCCCCTCGCCTCCCCATGAAAGGCTCGCATCGCTGTTGCTTCGCCCGCTGGCAGGAAGCGCCAGGCGGCAAGCAGCGCAACGGCGCCGAGCCCGGCACTGACCAGGAAGATCGAGCGCCAGCCAAGCGCGGCGACCAGCACGCCGCCGAGCGAAGGCCCGAGCGCCGTGCCGATCGCCGACATGGTCCCGAGCAGACCCATGGCGCTGCCGGTGCGCTCCTTCGGCACCGTCTCGCCGACGAAAGCGATCGTCAGCGCCATCATCACGGCAGCGCCCAGGCCTTGCACAGCGCGCGCGGCGATCAGCAGCGCCAGCGACGGCGCGAGTGATGCGGCAAACGAGGCGGCGCTGAACAGCGCGAGGCCGGCGATGAGCAGCGGCCTGCGGCCGACCAGATCGCCGAGGCGCCCGACGCTGACGATGAGCATCGTGATGGCGAGCAGATAGGCGAGCACTACCCATTGCACCGCCGCAAACGACGCGGCGAGGGCCACGCTCAGCGTCGGCAGCGCGACATTGGCGATGCTGGTGCCGAGCGAGGAGACGAGCATGGCAAGCGACAGGCTGGCCAACGCGCCCGCCGTCGAATGGCGCAGGCGCGCGGCGCGGGTTTCAGCAATGTCGGCCATGATTTCTTCTCCGTTGGTTGAACTTGCCGGGAAGATAAGCGTGGGCGTGACATGGCGGAACGCGCAGCATTTGCACTTGAATAGTGCATCAGACGCCATGTCGCTTTGGCGGATCCGTGCTATGGTTTCGCCATGTCGGGACCCGATCTCAACCTGCTCGCCACTCTGGATGTGCTGCTTGCCGAAGGCAGCGTCGCCCGAGCCGCGCGACGCCTGAAACTCAGCCCTTCGGCGATGAGCCGGGCTCTGGCGAGGCTGCGCACGGCGACCGGCGATCCGCTTCTGGTGCGCGCCGGGCGCGGCCTGGTGCCGACGCCGCGCGCCGTCGAGCTCGGCGCTGAGGTCGGGCGACTAGTGAGGGAGGCGGAAGCGGTGCTGCGGCCCGCCGAGCGGCTCGACCTTGCGCGGCTTGACCGCAGCTTCACGCTCCGCAACAGCGACGGTTTCGTCGAGAATTTCGGCCCGGCGCTGCTGGCCCGTGTGGCCGAGGAAGCGCCGGGCGTGCAATTGCGCTTCGTGCCCAAGCCCGACAAGGACAGCGGCCCGATGCGCGAGGGCGCGGTCGATCTGGAGACCGGCGTGGTCGGCGGTTCGACGGGCCCGGAGGTGCGCGCGCAGGCGCTGTTCCGCGACCGCTTCGTCGGCGTCGTGCGCGCCGGCCATCCGTTAAGCGAAGGCCGTATCACCGCCGCCCGCTTCGCCGCCGCCCGGCACATACTGATCTCTCGCCGCGGCCTCGACCGCGGCCCGGTAGACGACGCCTTGGAGCTCGCCGGACTGACGCGAAAGGTTGCGACCGTGGTCGGCGGCTTTGCCGAAGCGCTGGCATTGGCGCGCGGCTCCGACCTCATCGCCACCGTGCCGGAGCGCTATACCGGCACCCTGCGCGACGGGCTGTTCACCTTCACGCTGCCGGTAAAGCTCGCCGCGCTGACCATCTCGCTCTTGTGGCATCCGAGGCTCGAGGTCGATCCGGCGCATCGCTGGCTGCGCGGGCTGGTGAAAGAGGTGTGTCGCCTTCCCTTTCCGCCACTTCACCGGGACGAGAAACCCATGCCCTGAAAAGCCGGCGCCGGAAATGTGTTCGAATGCGAGAAGCAGGTAGCGTCGAACGGCAGTGCTATCTCGTTGGCGCATTTCGCGACAATTGCCCTGGACAACAGGTTTCCTGCCAGCCTGCAACGGAACCGGCCTGCGCGGCTACGGGATGCTGCGCGAGAAGCGAAACGGCGGGCGCCCTGGAAACGGGCATGAAAACCTATCGCGTCGAGGAGATAAACGGCGAAGCCGTCGTCGCGGTCCATTCGATAGAAGCCAAGACACCTTTCGAGGCGGCTGAGAAGGCGCTTGGCCAGAAAGTCACCTTGCGCGCCGGCGCCGACAGATGGGTGCGTGTGGTCGATCTTACCGAGCGGCCGCGGCCGGTGAGGCTCAGGCCCGCGATTTTCGAATTCAAGGCGGTCGGACAAGGAAATAGCGACCGCTTTTGCTCCGTGGCGCTTAGGCGCCGGCGGCGCCCATCAGCGCTGCAACCAAGGTCGCCAGAAAGACAAGCAGCCCCAATGGGACCCGATCCAGCCATGACCGCCGTCTGGCAAGAACTTCGAACAACCAATTGGTCATCGCAACTTCCCCCATTCGCTGGCGACATTCTATCACATCTTTCATGAGCGGATCACAGATGCGCCGGATGCCGCTTTCAAGGACCCCGTCGTCGCCAGGCGCCGGTGCTGCGCTGCCGAATTACACCCAAAAAAAGTCGAGGCCGAAGAGGCAGGCCGGCCGGCGAAAAATCAGCTTGTTCAAGCGGATAAGCCTATGTGTACGGCGCGGCCTGCGGCCATCGGAAAGGCCCGGAATTCCGCCATTCAGAGCTTCTCGGCGGGGCTCTGGCATGGCTGCAAACGCATGCTTCGGGCACCAAAAGACGACTAAAAAGGCGCTCCCAAGCGGTTGCCGGCAGCGTTGACAGGACACCGCCCGAATGGCAATCCGCAACCGCTGGTCACGCCATGACCGTTGCTGTTGGGGACGGACGGGGTTTCAGCAGCTTGGCGGCGGCGCCGGACGGGCGGGCACCTTCGAAGTGTGCCGCCCGCTCCTGGCCGGGCAACGTTTCCAGCTTATAAGAACAGCTCGCTTAAACAAATCGAGCCTGCTTTTGCGTTCTGAAATTCTCAGAACGTGAAGCCGGAGGACGGCAAGGCCGCAGTCACCGCCGAAAGCCTGTCACGTCTGGCCAGCGTCGGTTTGCAATATGGCTTCTTCATCGGCTGTCTCGACCCGGTCGAAGGCAAGATCAGGACAGCAACTATGCTCCGCGTGCTCCACGTCAAGCGACGAGAGTGAGGCGACCAGCCATCAAGCGGAAGAAATTTGACTGGCGAGCCGATCGGCGCATCAGCCAGCTAAGGCGAAGCGTCAGCCGGCGTGCCGCAGCCATTGGCGGTCGAACACGTCAAGGATGGCGCGGAACTCGGCCGGCGGGATCTGGCCGACGTCGCCTTCGCCGTCGGCTCCCAGGAACCGGCCGACCAGCCGGTCGACAGTTTCCGGATGCTCTATCGCTGTGCCGAGCGCCGCCAGGTCGGCTGCGATCGACCCCTGCGGAAGCAGATATCCTCCCCATGCTGGGGCGCCAGGCACCGGATCGCGCAGGCGCACCATGAGGATCCTGGTGAACGAGGGCTGCGCCTCCGGGCCGATGATGGCTGTGCCACACATATAGCCGCCGAGCACGCTACCCGGCTGTGACTGGGGGAACAGGCTGAAGAAGAACTGGGCGTCGCCGCCGACCTCCCTGACATGGACATACAGGCCGCGCTTCGCGGGCGTCACGGGGCCGCCCAGAACGAGCTGGCCGGTCGGCAAGGCCTCGCGGTAATGGGCGGTGAGGCCGTGCACGCCCGGTCCCGCTTCGATCGACAGGCTACCCTTGATAAGCTGACCGCGATAGTAGGGCGACCAGGCGCGCGAATAGCAGGCATAGCTTCCGATCAGCGCGATGCTCTGGGCGCGGTCGTCATGCGCAGAGGCTGCCTCGAACTGCTGCGCGGCGAGCCGTTCGAGCGCGCCCCGGTCCTTACCGTGACGGGCGCAGACGGTGGCGGTGAAGCTCGGCAGATCGCTTTCAGCGATCCACACGCCCGGCTGCTCCAGCTGCAGCAGCTTTGCCCAGTCCTCGTAGACGCTGAGCTCGCGCGGATGAGCCCGACCCTGCAGCCACTTGTCGGCGCGGCCGATATCGAATGCCGTTCTGGGATTGACGGCGCGGAACGCCGCCGCGAGATCTTTTCGGGTCACCGTCCCCAGCAAAGCCGAAGTCAGCCTTAATTTTTGCGCGATGTGCTGCGCCATGCCACAAACCCCTCGGCGCCTTTCGCCGCCAGAGCGTCTCGGCGCGTGGCGGGAATAGACGAATTGCCCACGATTCATTCAGCACGCCGGCAAACATCTCCGTTGCCGTATGCTTATTTCCATTTCCTAATATCACAGGAAATCCAGAGAATTCCACAGCCTTCCACGCACGCCGTCTTTGCGACCTGGCGACCGGCGCTAGGGTCCGCATCGGGATGAATACGTTCGGGATGAATACAGGGGAGATCATGAAACTCGTTTTATCCGCGCTCCTCGTTGCGGTTGCGCTGTCGCAAGCCGCCGAGGCCAAAACAAAAAAACCGCTGACCGAGACAAAGACCTGCAACGAGAAAAGTCGGCCGCTGCTCGATAAGACGGCCACCGGGGGCATCGTGCCCTCGGCGCCCCTGACATCGAAGAACGCCGATCCGGGCCAAGCCTATCCGCAGCCGCTGGACCTTCACTTCTAGAGCAATTCGGGGAACTGCGCTCGGCGGTCAACCGCATAAGACAAAGTAGCCGTTCCGGTGGCCCTTTAGGTTGTTCACCATACGGGGATTGTCGGGTAACGGCCGGAGGGCGGAACCAACAGCCTGAGAGCCGGGCTCGGCCGGCGCCGGCCCAGCCATCCGCGGCCATCCTCCCCTTATGTTGCACTGCGTTAGATTTGTTGCATTGCGATATGAGCCCGCAGGCGCAAGTTTTCCCCCAGGCGGGATACGAACGAACGTTGCGAGGTTCGTGTTTCGTGTCAGCATCGGCGCAGGATTTCCGACCCGACATAGAAGGGTTACGGGCGCTGGCCGTGGCGGGCGTGGTCGCCTTCCATTTCGGCCTGACCGCGCTGCCCGGCGGCTTTGCCGGGGTCGACATCTTCTTCGTCATCTCGGGCTATCTGATCACCCGCCATCTCGTCGCCGAAATCTCCGAAACCGGCCGGCTTGACCTGTTGCGTTTTTATGCCCGGCGCGCGCGGCGGCTGCTGCCAGCGGCGCTTTTCGTCATCGCCGCAACGCTTGCCGCGGGCGCGATCATCCTGTCGCCGGAGGAGCAGGCACTCTATTCCAAGGGCGCGATGTTCGCCTCCGCTTATATGATCAATCTGTGGCTTATCCGCTGGTCGTTCGACTATTTCGCCAATGACGCCACGAGCAATCCGTTCATCCACTATTGGTCGCTGTCGGTCGAGGAGCAATTCTATCTGGCCTGGCCGGCGCTGCTGATGCTGGCCGCCTGGGTGAAGCCCGGCAAGCGCGCCATCATGGTCGCGATCTCCGCTACTGGCCTCGCTTCCTTTGTTCTCTGCGCCTGGGTGACGAGCGTATCGCAGCCCTGGGCCTTCTACTTTTCGCCGCTGCGCGCATGGGAATTTCCCGCCGGCGGCCTCGCATCGATGGTGCCCGCGCGGCTGTTGCACGAACGCCCGCGGCTGGGGCGGGCGTTGAGCCTGACCGGACTGGCGATGATCGGGGTCGCTTATCTCACCTTCAGCGAGGACGCTCCCTTCCCCGGCTTTCTGGCGCTTCTGCCTGTGGTCGGTACGGTCCTTCTGCTCAAGGCGGGAGCGGCCGGCGCCAGGGACGGCACTCCTCGTTTGCGCAATTCCAAACGGAACTGCGTGAACGCCGCCCTGGCGCTGCCGCCTTTGCAATGGATCGGCAGGCTCTCCTATTCGCTCTATCTCTGGCATTGGCCGGTCATTGTCTATGCCGGCATGCTGGCGCCGGAGCTGACACCCGCCGAGCGGCTCTACTGCCTTGCGCTGACCCTCGCGCTGTCCATCCTCAGCTATCACCTCATCGAGAACCCGATCCGTCGCAGCGGCTGGCTGATGGCCGATGCGGCGCGGGCGCTGGTGCCGGCCCTCCTCCTGACCGGCACCGGCGTCGCAGCCGCTTACGGCAATGCGAGGCTCGCCGTGCACGACCTCGATCCGGAGCAGCGCATCATCGCGGCGAGTGCCGCGGAACCTTCCACGACCCGCGCCAGGGCGGGCTGCGTGCAGGACTATGAGACGGTGACGCCGACCCCTTGTGTGTTCGGCGACGGCAGGCGCACTATCGCCCTGTTCGGCGATTCCCACGCCGACCACTGGTCGACGCCGCTGATCGAGGCGGGCCGGAAAAACGGTTACCGGGTGGTGACCTGGCTGAAGAATTCCTGCCGCGCCTCGCGCATCAGCGTCTGGTCATCCGAGCTCAAGCGCGCCTACTCGGAATGCGACCGCTGGCGCGAGCAGGCGATCAAGGAGATCATTGGGGCAAGGCCGGCGCTGGTGGTCATCTCGGAGCTGGCGCTGACCAGCGGACGCAAGATGGCGGGCGGCGGAGGCGGAGGCGATACGGACAGCCAGGACGCCGACTGGCGGGCCGGCCTGCGCTCCACGCTCACCAGCCTGAGCCAGGCCGGCCTCAAGGTCGCCTTCATCCGCGACGTGCCGTTCAACAACGCGAATGTCGACACCTGCGTGGCGCGGGCGCTTTGGCGGAACGAAAGGCCCTCGCGCTGCGACCAGACGCGGGCCTATGCCGCCAACGACAAGATGGCCAGGTTGGAACGCGAGATCGTAACCAGCGTCCCCAACGCGTCCTATGTCGACCTCACCGACCGCTTCTGCAGCGCTACCACCTGCCACGTCTTCATCGACGGCAAGCTCGCCTTCCGCGACCAGCACCATATGGCGACGCCCTTCGCGAAATCGTTGAGCCGGAGGTGGAAAAAAGGGTGATTTCGAAAGTGGGGCGGTAGCGGCGCCCACTCCTTCGTCATGCTTGACCCGAGGATGAGGACCGGAGGGGCGTCGGCGCTTCACGCGCGGCGACCCCCTCTGTCGCCTTCGGCGACATCTCCCCCTCGAGGGGGGAGATTACCAGCCTCAGCCCACCACAACGACAAAGTGCTTCGTCACCGGCTCGAGGATCTTCCACGTCCCTTTGAAATCGGCCTCTACCACGAAAGCATCGCCGGGGCCGACCTCGACCGGCTCGCCGCCATCGGGCGTGATGATGATGCGGCCGGCGATCATGTGGACGAATTCATAGTCGGTGTAGGTGGCGTGATAGGTGCCGGGCGAGGCGCGCCAGGTGCCGGACATCACTTTGCCATCCTCGGTGGTGTGCTGGACCGCCGTCTGCATGGTGGGGGAACCCTCGACCGCGATCCAGCCCGGCAGATCGCCGCCATCGGCATGCTCGACAGCGCCGAACTTGAGAATGGTCTTCTTTGTCATGGAGGGCTCCTGTGGTTCGCCGGAATTGGCTTGCGACGGCATAGCCGATAACGGCAGGCCTTGCATGGTGCGATGCGACAAAGCGCGACGCCCTCTCTCCTTGAGGCCCCTCGAGGGGAGATAGCCCAGCGCATTTTCCTCGGAACACGGCCACCTCGAAACCGTTTAGCTTGTGAAGGGGCGTCCTCGAAACTCAAGGAGGCAGCGATGAAAAAGCTTCTGCTTGCTTCGATGATCGCCATCGCCTCGGCGTTCGCGATCGCGCCGGCCAGCGCCGGCGGCGTGCAACTCGGCATCGGCGTCGGTCCAAGCTATGACGACGACTATTATGGCGGATACTACCCTCACCGCTATTACCGGCACATCTATGATGACGACGACTACTATGCCCCCGATCGTGAGCGTTATGTGGTTCGCTATCATAGCCGGTATTATCGCGATAATTGCCGGGTCAAGATCGTGAAGCACTGGCGCCATCACCACCGCGTCATTGAAAAAATCCGCATTTGCGAGCGCTGATTAGTGCCCGCAATTTGCTGATCTCCACCGCGAGGGGAGATGACGACCCGCCCATCGCCAGCGGTGGGCGGGCGAATATTAGCGATTCGGAACATACGCTGCCTCCCGGGCGTTTATGGGGTGATCAACCCAGGGAGGCAGTCATGAAAAAGCTCCTGCTCGCTTCCGTTATAGCCATCGCGTCGGCGTCCGCCGTAATCGGCCCGGCCAACGCCGGACGCTTCGAATTCGGGATCGGCATCGGCGACGGCTATTATGATGACGATTATGAGGATTACGGACCGTCCTACGGTGACAGTGACCGGTACATCTATCAGCCGTACTATCACCAATATTACAGCTACAGGCCGCACTACTACCGGAATTACTATTTCCGGCAGCACAGGCGTTGCCAAGTCGAATATGTCAGACACTGGCGTCATCACCACCGGGTCTACGAGGCGATCCGCGTCTGCAGATATTGAGCTCGCTGGCAACGGCGGACTGGCTTTTTAGCCGCTTTTGCGACCCACCTCGAGGGCGACCACGCGCGGCGAATATTAGTGATCGGGAACATACGCTTGCTGCGGCGCGTTTATTTGGTAATTGGCCTTCAGGAGGAGGTTGCCATGAGAAAACTGTTACTTGTTTCGGCGATTGCCATCGCCTCCGCCGCAGCCACAGTCGCGCCTGCGGATGCACAGTTCTTCGGTCCGTTCGGCGGCTTCAGCCCGTTCTTCGGTGGTCCCTTTTACGGCGGCGGCCCGTTCTTCGATTACGGCGGCCGCTATTACGGCCCGCGTTACTATGATGACTATTATCCCGGCTACGTGGTCCGCTATCCGCACTACCGGTACCATCGGTATTACAGACATTACTACGTCTATCCCCACCGGTACCACCATAGGCATCATTACCGGCACCACAGGCATCACCACGGGCATTATTACCGGTATTAGCGGGCGGCCGGCGGACTGGCTGATCTCCTCCCAGTGGGGGAGATCGCTTCGGCGCCTTGCAAATTCCCGCCAAAATGCCATCTAACTCTCCGGCATCCACGGAGAAAATCTTTGACGCAGCGAAGCGGCAGCGCCGACCTGCCGCTGCATGGCGGGCGGGTCCCGAAATGGCTGGGCGAGCGGATGACGAAGCTCGGCGCGGTGCTGTGCGAGGCGATCATCCATCATTACGGCCGGGACGAGTTGCTCAGGCGCCTGGCGCATCCCTTCTGGTTCCAGTCCTTCGGCGCCGTGATGGGCATGGACTGGCATTCCTCCGGCATCACCACCTCGGTCATCGGCGCGCTGAAGCGCGGGCTCAATCCGCTCAGCAACGAGCTCGGCATCCATGTCTGCGGCGGACGCGGCGCGCATTCGCGCAAGACGCCGGGCGAGCTGCTGGCGATCGGCGATCGCGTCGGCCTGGACGGCGATGCCCTGGCCACCGCCAGCCGCCTCGTCGCCAAAGTCGACAGCGCCGCCGTACAGGACGGCTACGACCTTTACCTGCACGGCTTCATCGTCGCCGATGACGGGCACTGGGTGGTGGTGCAGCAAGGCATGAACGGCGACGCCCGACAGGCGCGCCGCTACCACTGGCTGTCGGAAGGGCTCAAAAGCTTCGTCGACCAGCCGCATGCGGCGATCGAGGGCGAGACCCAGGGCGAGATCGTCAATCTCACCGACCGGCGCGCGGAAAAAGCCCGCGGCGGCCAGGTCGAGCTTCTGAAGACCATGAGCCCGGAGAAGATCCTGACCGAGCTCGCGGCGCTGGAGCCGCAACCCGAACCCGAGCCCGCCGCGCAGCCGCTGCTCCCCAACCTCGTCATGCCCGCGCATCACGATGTGCGCGAAAGCGACGTCGTCATGCGCCGCCTGCACGGCAACATCGCGTCGGCCGTAGAAAGCGGCCCGAAGGATTTTCCCGAACTGCTGCTGGTCCCCGGCGTCGGCCCGCGCACGGTGCGGGCTCTGGCCATGGTGTCGGAAGTGGTGCACGGCGCCCCCTACCGCTTCTCCGACCCGGCGCGCTTCTCCCTCGCCCATGGCGGCAAGGACCGCCACCCCTTCCCCGTGCCGCTAAAAGTCTATGACGAGACGATCACCGTGCTGAAATCGGCGGTGGGAAAGGCAAAGCTCGGACGCGGCGAGGAGTTGGAAGCGCTGAGGCGGCTGGACGGCGAGTCACGGCGGATGGAACGCTATGTGACGGGGCCGAGCTTGAAGGAGATCGTGGCCGGCGAGATGGACCAGTCGCATTTGCTGGGCGGGCGGAGTGTATTTGGGTGGGAGCCGCCGCCTGAGGGTGGCGAGGGGCCAACCTCCAAAACTCACACCGGACTTCGCAAATAACGTCGAAGGTCAGCGCCGCCCCTCATTGCCCTGCCGGGCATTTTTTCCCGTGAACGGGGAGAAAGTAGCCGTCGCCGGCGTCGCGCCTCTCCTTCGCCCCGTTTACGGTGAGAAGGTGCCCGAAGGCGGATGAGGGGCAGCGCCATGCCTCTGCAAGTTCGCGTCAGCCACCTCACACTGTGATTCACTTTGCTGTGCCAAGCTCTTGATTTGGCCGCGTCCTTGCCGCCCCCTACCCAACCTTCTTCCCCATCATCATCCCGTAATGCACCGCCAGCAGGTCCAGTCCCACCTTCAGCAGCTTCACAACCACATCGCGCCCCTCGCCGCTGCGTTCGGCGATGGCCTTAACCGACTGGCCTTCAAGGCAGATTTTGCGCACCACCTCCGCCACCTCCCAGTGGGCGAGCGCCGCCGCGGCATGGGCATACGCCCGGCCGGCTGAGAGCACCCGGTCTGGGACGCTACCGCCGATCCGGCCGCTATCGACGCGCTCGCTCCAGGATTGCGGCTGCAGGCCCTCGCGCTGGCTGCGCTCGAAATCGTCGCGGAAGCGTTGGCCGGCCTCGCGCTGTTGGCGCGTCAGCGAGGTGATGCCGGTGAGCGGATCGACATTGCGCAAGCGCACGACGCCGACGGTGGAGGTGTAGCCGCCGTTCGACACCTCGTAGATGCGGCGCGCCTCAGCAGTGCCCGGGGTGAGGCGCTGGCGGCCGAAGCCGTCAGGCTTCAGCGCGAAGTCGTGGCCAATCTCGCGGCGGATGCGCACCTGCTCTGCCTCGCCCTTGGGGAGTTTTGGGGGCTGGGGTTTTTTGACGGCTTTGCGGGGCATGGCGGATCCTTCAGTGAGATGGCATTGAAAAAGGTTGGTGGGACGGCGCGGCCCTCCCTGCCCTGCTCGTCCTGCGCACCAGCTGCGCCGGGCGGACCGGGCATTTCCCCTACTTAGGGAGGCTGGCTGTGTCTTCGCCGCTTCGCCATCAGCTCCCGCGATGGCCGTGAAATCTTGCATGGTGATGGGCGCAGTAGGAGCGCGTAGCCGACGTCGGCAGGCCGCAGCACAGCATGTCCGGTCCCGGGCGCGCGCCAACGGGATCGGATTCGGCATCCTCGCGCAGCGCAAGATCGAGCGGCGCGCGGCAGCGGCCGAACAGGCAGTCGAGGAAGCGCATGGCCGCGACATGCGGCTGCCGGCCAGGGTTCACTGGAGGCGGCGGCGCCGGGAGCTTGTAGAGATGCGCTTCGGATTTTTCGCGGGCGCTGGGTGCGAGCCAGGCGGGTGGCAGCGTGCGCGCGGGTTTGCGGGCTTTGGGCTTTTTGGGCTTGGGGGTACGGACGGTGACGTTGCTCGGCTCAAAGGGAACTTCATAGACCGGAGCGTCGGCGGGACAGCACTCTCCTCTGCCCTCCCGGGCATCTCCCCCGCAAGAGGGGAGATTGGCAGCTTCCGCGCCGGCGCCCTCTGCCAGCTCGGCGTATCTCGAAAGCACAGCCGGCTCCGACAGTGCCATCCCTCCGGTCACCGCCCTCCCCCGCCGGCCAGGACGATCGGGCCGGGCGTGCTTTCTCGGTCTGCCGCCGGCGCGGCCGCCTTTGGGATTGGCGAAGCCGATGGCGCTCAAGCCGGCGTTGCGGTGGACGATGCCGATGATGGCGTTGCGCGAGACCGGACTGCCACGCAGCGCGCTGAAACGGCCGGCGATGCGCGAGGCCGACATCCCCTCCTTCAGCAACGCGGCGATCACGTCGATTTCCTTTTCGGTGTAGGCGGCTACCATCGTCTCATTCCATTGATTGCGAAGCGCTAGTGCGAAGCGCCAGGCTTCAGGCCAAGCGCCAGGGTTTCGGCCGAAGGCCGTTGGGGATCAGGTCAGCGAAAGCGTTGAAGGTCAGGCGGCGCTTGGAGCCTTCAAGCGAAGGAGCGCGGCCTCGGCGGCGGTTCGCGTCAGGCCCGACACCGCCCGGCCCGTCACCCTGTCGAACAGGATGACGGTGCCGTCCTCGGTGCAGATGCAGCTCGTGCCCGAATTGGCGGCCGGAGCCGGGGGAGGAGCGGCTCCGGCCGTTCCGGTGAACCGGGGTGCGGGCGGTTCGACCGGATCCGGGGCAAGCGCCCCGGAATGCGTCCGGACCGGGGACAGTCCGGACGATTGGAATTCGACAGGCGGTTCAAACTGGACAGACGGGTGCAACGCGTTCATGCCGCCTCCCCTTGCTCGGCGGCGAAAGCGTCGATGCGCTGCGAGGAACCAACAAGCCTTGAGATGCTCGTGGGCGGCGTCGGAATCACCGGCAGTGCGGAAATGCTTGCGAGATGTTCATTCATGCGCTAAGCGTACTTTATGTACGAATGCTGCGCAAGCGGAATCGTACATGTTGGACGATTATTTTCAGGCGTTTTGTACGATGATGGATTCCCGGCACAGATTGCAGCAGGCGCGCGCGCAGGCCGGCTATGCCTCGCCCAGCGATGCGGCCCGCGCCTTGCGCGACATCAACAAGAACACGCTGATCAGCCACGAGAACGGCAACCGGCCATTGTCTCGGAAAGCGGCGGAGAAATACGGCCGGCTGTTCGGCGTCGATCCCGGCTGGCTGCTGTTCAACGCGGATGGCGCGGAAGCGGCGCCGGTCAGCCTCGCCTCTTCGCCCGTCACCATCGACGTGCCGATCGTGTCCTGGATCAGCGCCGGCGAGCTCGGCAGCCAGGACAGCGTGGTCAACCTCTCCGATTATCCGACCATCCCCACCGCCGATCTCGAGGAAGGCGAATGGATTGCGTTGCGCGTCGATGGGCCGTCGATGAACAAGATCTCGCCGCCGGATTCGATCATCTTCGTCAATTTGCGCGACAAGCGGCTGGTGACCAATGGCTGCTATGTGATCGCCGACGAGACGGGACGCGCCACCTACAAGCGCTATCGCCCGAACGACAATCCGCCGTTCCAGCCGGCGTCCTATCTGGACATCCCGCCGCCGGAGCTGGAGGGCGCAATCACCATCATCGGGCGAGTGAAGCGGTCGATGATCGATATGTGAGCCGTTGGGAGCGATGCCGCAGCCTGAGGCGCTGCTTTGCTTCATGCCCTGTTGCAAGGTCCTCGCCAAGCTCCATTTGACTCACCCCAACGGCATAAATGCAGCCACCGCAATTTCTGCTTGCATTAGGGCACAAAACCAGAACTATATAGGTATCCGCGAGAACTGTCGCGATTACTCCGGGGGGATTAATCATGTCACGCCGCACCGGCGCGCTGATGCGCGCGTTTGTTGCCTGGGTCCCGCGCGGGCTGCTCCTGGCGCTGGCAGGGATGGTTGTGCCTGGGGCGGGAGGCCAAGGGCAACCATAAGCGTGCCGAGGCCGATCGCAAGAAGGCGCTGAGTCTCAAGTCTAATTGAGCATCGGCTATAGGGGGTCAGCAGATGTCACCTTGGAAATGGTTGCAAGTGGCGGCGGTCGTCCCCGCAAGCATCGTTGGGATTGAAGTGATGCCAACGATGTTCGGCGGCGGCAGGCATCACCACTATCAGTCAGTGGAGATGCCGCCCCAGCCGGTGACCACCGCCGACATCGATGCCGAAATCCGGAAGCAGGATCTCCAGATCTTCGAGGCTATCGCCCGCGAATTTCCGGACGACTACGATGCGATGCTGGGCAAGATCACTGCCGCGGCCCAGACCGGAAACCAAACAGAAGTGCGCAATGCAGCAGGCAGGCGGTCGCCGATCTGAGGCACAGATATGCACCGCTCCTACCTTCGGCGCCGGACAGCAACGTCTCGGAAGCGCTTTCGGCGCAACTCGACATGCTCAATCACGTCATGGCGCGCGAAACGCCGGCTACCTGCAACAATTACCTGCGCAACGGGCCGGACGCGATCAGTGCGCCCGGCTACGATTTCCGGGCTGACCTGGACAGGATCGGCGCCACGCTGTTCCGCGCCTTTGGCGCCGCCAAAAGAAGCGGCCTGCCAGCGGCCGTGCCTAGCGATCAGGACTGGTCGCTGGTCGCCGACGTTTTCACAAAGATCGGCGGCACGCCGGCCGAGATGGAGGCTATCTCGAACGCCAACCAAGACTTCCCAGGCCTCTGCCCGGCCATGGCAAGATTCTATGAGGCCGCCCTGGTAATGCATGGCGAACCCGGGTGGCACATCAAAACCGCCCTGCTCTACGCCATCGTGAAGAATTAGGCCCCGGTGACCAGGCGCTGCACTGGTCATGTGATGAAGGTCTGCCGTGCGATGTACCGCGAAAGCCGTCGGCGGCTCTGGCCACTTACAGGCAGATATCCAAGTGAAAGCCGGGCTTGCAGGTCAGATAAGAACTGGCAGGAGGATTACGGAATATTCTCCGGCATCAAGAACAAAAAAAGAACTCTCCTGTCTTGTGCCTGTCGTTGAAATCCCGTTAGATCGTAGCTGCGTGAGGCTGGGGTCTCATTAGTGGAGGGGTTGTGCGCAAATCTGTCACGGAATATCTGATTTCCATTCTGCTGGCGTTTGTCTGCTCTGTCGGTCAGCCGGTCATCGCGCATGCCGAGGACGCGAACTATCATCCGCAGGATTTTGCCCAGCCTTTGAGCGTGGCAAGAGGCATGATCAGTCCAGCTGGCGGCGGGGCTTTCTACCTGAAGCCAGAGGACCGCTGCAATCTGGTGGTGAAGGAGTTTGGCTGGGACTACGACCAGTGCGGCACGATCGATCAATCGATCTTCGGCTTGACCCCGGAAATCGACAATCTGACCGTCGAGAAGCCGGTGTCGGACGGCTATGTGAGCCTGGCGGACTGGGATTCCAGTGACCGCAACCAGGAAATCAGCTCGATCGAGGACAGCTTCAAGGAATCGGTGAAAGCGCAATCGGAGCGGTCCGGACAGGAAATCCGCTTCGACGGCTGGCTCGTCTATCCGCAAATCGACAAGGGCAAGAACATTCTCTACTACTCCAATATCCTGAACTGGAGCGGCGAGAGGACGATCAACATCTCGGTCTCGATCTTCGATCGGCAGGGCTATGTCCCGATGAAGATCGTGCCGGTGAACGGCAACGTCACCAGCGATGACGTACAGAAGATCGTCGCGGCATCGGCCGCCGCCTACAAGCCACAGGCCGGCTCGTCCTATTTTGAATTCTCCAGCGGCGACAAGATGGCCGGCTACGGTGCGCTGGGCGTGCTGGCGGCAACGCTCGGCGTCAAGTATGGCGGGGCAGCCAGCGCCGGCCTGATCGCGCTCGCCCTCGTGGTGCTGAAGAAGGGCGCCTTCGTCTTGCTGGTGCCACTGGTGTGGCTGAGAAGGCTGTTCAGCAGGAAAAAGGCAGATAGTTGAATGTGTGTTGACCGTCCAGTCGAGCGCCAGCTTGTTATAAGTTTTCCGCGGATTTCTTAGAGCCACATTATCGTTCAAATCGTACGAATCCCGCTTGATTGCTTTTCGTACATAAAGTACGATACTTCCCTTCTTTTGAGGGAATTTGCTTGGACACCGCGAACCATGCCGCTTTCGCTGATCTCTCCCGCCCCTTGCTGTCGCCACTGCCGCTCGCCGAGCGCGAACGCCTTGCCGGCGCCTGGCGCATGGCCAGCCAGGACATCGCCGACGACATCCGCTTCATCCGGCAATATCTGAAAGTAATCGCCGAGAAGGACGAGCGGCTTTCGACCGGCACGCTGCTGCATGGCCGCGCCTATGTCGAGGCCTGTGCGGCCTGGCTGCCGGAGACAGTGGCCCGGTATCTGCGGAACCTCAGGCTGATCAGCGAATGTGAAAGCGCGATGATCGCGGCAGGGGTAAGGTTTGCACAGTCGAGCGACGCTTGGTGAGGAGCGTTCTCACCTCTTCCTCGTGGAGAGGGAAAGGACTCCAAGACCATCCGAGAAGCGAACAATCATGTCGCTGCAACCCTTGGCTCTGCGGCTCCAAAAATGCATCGTTTCACACAATTGCCAATTGGTGGACGCGCGTGAGCGGCCGATGGTTAATTCCTCTCAGGCGAAGGAGGGTAAGCCTGCGTATCAGGGAGGAATTCGTTTTGATGGACCAGCGCATCGACATCAGCATACAACCCGACGATCAGCCTTACGAAGTCACCTCATTCGCCCGGAAGCACGGCCTGACGATCCCCGTCGCGGACGCGGTCCTTTTCGCCAAGGGTCCGTCGCCGTCGCGAGCCGCTTGCGATACGGCTGCGCTGGCCTTCCTGTGTGCGGTCGCGCGATACGCCGGAAATCAAGGAAAACGGTAGCCTCTCCTACCAGTTGAACTGCAGCGCAATGCCGAGCGTGCCGGTCAGTCGGCCGCCATGCTCGAAGCCTCGCTCAACACTGCGGCGCCGGTGATGCCAAAGGCATTGGCGTCGCCGGCATTGCCCCATTGAGGCGCAGGCCGAAATGCTCCCCCTGAACGAAGGTTGGACGCGGCAAGCGCGGCCGAGATCGAGGCGTTCTCAAAGGCGCGGGTGATGCGGTTGTCGAAGTCGTCGACGTGGGCGGCCAACGCCGTCTTGCCGGGAACGGAGGGGCGACCCACACTCGGTCGGAGATTTGCTTCCAGGTCTTGCGGTTTAGCGCAATGCGGGTCAATCTGCCATGGCTTTAGGAGAAGTCGGCATCGAACTTCGCTCCCATCTTGAACAAGGTTGCCAACGCCGCGCCGAAGAAATCCGTGATGGTTCAGCGGGGGGTGTAGATGCGAAGCATGGTGCCGTTATCGTAAGCCGCCGTGACGAGGACGTTTAGCTTGAGCGCGTCCGCCAAACTGCTGAACAGGGGTTTGCCGGCGCCATAGGCGATCGGCCGAGTCAGGATGACGTACTCATCAACCAGCCCTGCCTTAGACAATGACTGGGCGATCCCGCGCCGCCCCAAGCAATGATTTCGCCGCGGCTTGTTTTTTCAATTTAGCGATTTCCTCGTGTAGATCACCTTTCGCTATGGTGGATTCTGGCCAAGTAGCCTCCTTCAGCGTTTTCGAAAACACGACCTTAGGGATGTCGTTCATCGGCCCGGCATAGGCATCCTCGGATTTTTGCCAGTACGGCCCCATTTCCTCGTAGCTCACGCGGCCCATGATGTGTGTGCCAGCGCGACTGATGCGATCGAGTTTCCAGCGCTTGAGCTCTGCCGGTTCAGGAAAACCGCCCGTCGACATTCCTACCGGCCCTACAACATATCCGTCGATCGACATGGTCATGATCAAGACGACTTTTCGCATGCGCATAGCCTTCGGGCACAGGTCTCACACACGGAGCGTCGAGCGCACCGTCACATGACCCGGTGGAAAGGGTGCGGGCCTTGGCTGGGCGGTCAGCCCTTGGTCTTCTTGGCGGGAGACTTCGCCTTGGCAGGGCCCTTGGCCGGCTTCTCCGCCTTGGCGGCTTTCGGCTTGTCGGCCTTGGCGGCAGCCTTCTTCGGGCTTTTTGCCGCCGACTTGCCGGCCCCGTCTACCTCGGCAACCGCCTGGTCCCAGTGCTCCATGTGAGCGCCTTCGGGCCGGCCCGCCTGCTCCCAGATCTCGTGTGCCCGCTGGCGAATGCGTTCGTGCCTGTCGTCCGTCACTGTCGCCTCCTGATGTTGGGACGGTTCCCCGGCGCGAACATTAGCCGAATTTTCGCGTGGCGTCTTCGGTATCACGAATAGCGACCGACCTGAGCGGCGCTTAGCGTCCGTCGGTGACGACCGCGATGCCCAGATGCGCTGCCTTCTTTGTAATCAATCCGGCCAAATCCGCATCAGAGCGGTCGGTTCCCGTGCGTTTCCGCAACAGGGTAATTGCCTCGTGCATCGACAGCAGGCCAGTCCTATGCTCGGCTAAAAGCTTGTCGACTTGGCGTGCTATGTCAGGTGATTCGACGTGTGGATGGTGCATGGCAACGACTCCTTCCGCGCTTCGTTGCCTCCCAAACCGCTGCCTATCTTAGGCCTTATGCCCGGATGCGAAAAGAGCCCGATCCTTCCCCGATGCTTCGGTGAGGGATCGGGCTCTTCAAGGCTGATCTACTCGATCACCTGAACAACGCGGCGCGTGCCGGGATCGATCAGCACCGTATGGTCATTGACGACCGCATAGCGGTACTGGACGTCCGGTACCTGCTGCAGCTCGACAGTGTCAGGTACCGTGGAACCCACACCAAGCTCAAGGCCAAGCACGTTGACCGAGGCGATCGGATGCTTGTGGACATATTCCTTGACCACGGTCTGCTGCTCGGGGGTGACGATCACCTCGTCCGCGGCCGCGATGCCGATGCCGGCCATCAGAGCCAGGCCGGCGACAGCGGGAATGAGGGTGGTTTTCATCGTTTCTCTCCTGTTGCGTTGGCGAGCTCCGCCTGCCTCCGCGGGAGCGGAAACACCGGCAGATCGAACGTTGGAGCTCCCGGGGGCAACGCCCTCGGCAAGGTGTTGTTCCGTCAGCGACGACTAATTGATTTGGCGGAACCTTCGCATCGGCCCCGCATTGGAAGGTATTGAAACTCCCCAAGACTTTGAAATTCATAGGGCGGAGGTATATGCAAGAAGGTTCCATCAGAAGCGACATCGAACTTCGGGCCCCGGTGGCGATCGCCGTCGGCGCCGGTTTTAAGCGCGAGATCACCTCACTGACCGCGATGCAGAATTTCCTCAAGGAATGGCCGCCGGCTGCGCGGGACGCGAGCTACGTCACGGCGCTGCGCGCCTGCGAGGCGGCGCGGGGCGGAGAGATCGATCTCGACAAGGCGCGGCAGGCGTTCCTGATTTTTGCGAAGAAGGCGGGGATTGAGTGGACCGGCGCCGATCCGGTCGTGACGCTGCGCGAAGCAAAGATCAGGCGCAGCCGGGCCCGCGAAAGCCGGGCGCAGAACCGCCACGCGCCTGGGTAGGCCCGAGTGCCGAGGCGGCGCAAGGCCGCTTCGACCGGCTCGGAGCCCGGCTGGAGCGAACGGGCGGATAGCTATGCGGATTTGGGCAGCACCTCGAACCGCACCGAGCACCAGTTCGCTTCCAACCGGCGCCTCGCCGGCTGACGCTCGACTGCATCTCTCCGTGATTCGGGCTGGGTAGCCGCTGTCAGGTCGGCGTCGATTCGCCCAGCGCCTCGGTGACGAAGGACGCGGCGATCAGATCGTCCGCCTCAATACGTAGGGAGCCCTCTCCGCCCCCCATGATGGCCGCGACCTTCTGAAAGGCCTTCATCTCATGCTCGGTGATCCGGGCCTCCCGTATCCTGGCCTTGAGATCGGCGACACGCAGCCCGAGCGAACGGGATGTTCCGATTTCTCGTTTCGACATGTTGGTAAACTCCTCCTCGCCCCGCCCGTATCTGTTGCCACCGCCCGAATCTTCACCCTGCCATTGGTTTGTGTTGTCTATGAGACAGCGTGAACCAGAGCCGCTAACTCAAGCGCAGGAGGAAGGTTCCGTTAGCATATGGTAACAAAATAATAATCGGTTAACGGCCCCCCGCCCTCACCGGGCGGGGGGCCATCCGATTTGGCGCGCTATCGATCAATCGAGGACTTTGACGATCTTGCGGGTGCTGGGGTCGACGATCACCGTCCGGTTATCGACGACGACGTAACGGTATTTCACGTTCGGCACTTCGTGTAATTCGACCGTGTCGGGAAGCGTGCTGCCGATATTCAGCTCGACGCCCGGAACCTTAACCGAGGCTAGCGGCTGCTTATGCACGTATTCCTTGATGACGGTTTCCTGCTCCGGCGCGATCACGACATCCTGCGCGGCAGCCGCGCCAATACCAGCAAGCAGCAGGAAGCCAGCGGCGGCGGAGGTGAGGTGCATTTTCATTGGTAGTCTCTCCTATGTGGATTTGAACGCCTTGATGCTGCGCCTGCGATTTTCCACAGCGGGTCGGCATTGTCGTAACGCGGTTCGCCTACCCTTGTTCCTGCAAAAACTGGACCGGCGCCTGCAAAGCAGCTGCCGCCGTGTTCCGCGAACCAAAGCCTCCCACCGGTTGCAACTATTTCGGAACAATGCGTTTCGGGTGGGGTTACCCATACGAAGGGACCGACTTTCCGAGGAGAAAATCCAATGAAACATCTGCTGATCACAAGCATGATCGCGCTCGGCGTCGGTTGCGGCGCGGCGATGGCGCAGACCGAATCCGCACAGCCGAGCGGCGGCGACAACAATTGCGCGGCCGGCACGGCCGATTGCCAAAAGGGCGGTAAGGCCGGCGGCCAGGCCCAGGGCGAAATGAAGTCGCAGACCCAGAAGAACGCCCAGGGCAAGGCCGGCGCCAACACCGAAGAGCAGGCTCAAGGCAAGACCAAGATGAAGACCGACGAGCAGGCCCAGGGTCAGTCAGGCGCCAATACCGACCAGAACGCCCAGGACAACACACAGCTGAAGAAGAAGCAGCAGGCACAGGGCAAGACCGGTACCAGCACCGAGCAGAACGCTCAGGGCACCACGAAGATGCAGACTGAGCAGAACGCGCAGGGCAAGACCGGTACGACCACCCAGCAGAATGCCCAGGACAAGACGAAGATCCAGACCGATCAGCAGGCTCAGGGTAAGACTGGCACCACCACCGAGCAGAACGCTCAGGGTGGCACCACCAAGATGCAGACTGAGCAGAATGCCCAGGGTAAGACCGGCACCACCACCGAGCAGAACGCTCAGGGCAACACCAACGTCGAGACCGACCAGAACAAGACAGCGTCGATCAACAACGTCACGGTGGAACAGAAGACGCAGATCACGCAGGTCATTCGTGAGAGCCATGTCGAACCGGTTCGCGACGTCAGCTTCGATATCTCGGTCGGCGTCGAGGTGCCGCGCCACAAGGTGCGCCTGCACCGTCTGCCGGCACGCATCGTCAAGATCGTTCCGGCTTACGAGAACTATGAGTATTTCGTCTTGGCCGATGGACGCATCGTCATCGTCGACCCGGACACCTACAAGATCGTAGTGATCCTGAGCTGATCCGGTCAGCATAGCGGATAAGGGCCCGCCCAGGTGGCGGGCCTTTTGCGTGGACAGGCATCTAGACCCGGCAGGCAGCCGCCCGCATGCACTGCGGTCCATTAGGCAGGACTTGAATGTCGCCGAGTCGGGAACGATCCGGCGCAATTGCCAGTTGTCACGACGGAAGTCCTGCGTCCGTCGTCCCTGTCAGGGCCGACCAAAGGGCGACGGGGCCGCCGGAAAATCGTTCAAGCTTGCGGTCCACCTGGAAAAGGTGCATGGGTCACGATGGGTAGAGATATGGGCGAGATCGCTGATGGTCGAATGTGGTCGCGGCGCTCGGTTGGGCAAATGTACTTTCCGCAGTTTCTTGTGGGAATGGTGGGCACGCTTCTGATCATCCTCGGCTGGACCTTCATGTCCACGGGGTCTGTCTGGATGGCGATCGGCTGGACATTCCTGGCGGCCGTGGTTCTGCAGGCCGGCTATTTCGTGGCCGTGCTCTGGCTCGTGCATGGTGAGACCCGCGTAACCGACGAAAGCAAAGCGGACGCAAGCGCGGCACCCGCCAAGATACCCGGCCCGTTCGAGCGCGACGGCATCATCCACGCTCTCATCTTGCGGCTGTTCCCGAAACTGCTTCCCTAATCACCTCGCGCTCGGTCGGCCGCAGGCCGATCATCTATTGCTTGGCGACAGGCATCCACGCCGCAATAGTCCGGCCCGCTGCTTCCTCAGTTCGAACGCAGGGGCCGGGTTGTACCTCGGCAGGGCCGAGGCGCAATCAATTGCATCGGAGCCGATAGACCGCCATTCACTTTGCATCGGCGCCAAATGCGCCGCCATCAAAGCCGATGCGGCGCAACCAAACGCCGGCTTGCAGTCCCTCCTGATCGGAGGCTGCAATCCGCGCCCGCCTGAAACCCCTGCTCGATTTCGCCTAGCGCGCGGTGGCCGGTGTGGCCGAGCGCACCGTTTCCGTCGACGAGAAGACGACGAAGCCAAAGACCAGGACCGCGGCAGCGACGATCAGCGAACCGATCGCCACGACGGGCTCGATCTCAGGATGGCCTGCCGCCAGCATCCAGTAGAGCGCCGGCAGCATGATCACGATGCCGACCGTGTAGAGGCCGTAATGGATCATGGCGATGCGGCGCTCGGCCTTGGCAGGGTTGAGCGCATAATAGCCGCCGAAGATAGCACTGGTGACCCAGCCGAGAAGGTTGATGTGAGCATGCGCCGGGAAGGCGCCATGATCGCCCGAAATTGCCATCTGCAGTCCGGCAGCGATGCCCAGGATAAGAAAGATGATGGCCGTCTTGAAAAAAAGCTCCGAAACCCGTGGCATTTTGTTCTCCTCCCAATGCCTCTGTGAACCCGAGCCCAGTCTACATCGCTCAAGTCATATTAGCCATCACACACTTAGGTCGGCGTGGCCATCGGGCGAAAGCAGCGAGGTTGGGGCGAGCATCCGGCAGAGGGCCTCGCAAAAAATGGCTCGCCTCTTTCGACGCGAGCCAAAAAAGGGAGCCGGGCTTGAGGTCGGCCCCATCCAGGTTGCCACCTGATTTCAAAGATGGCCAACGTAGCAGAATGCAGGATTTATTCCACCGCGACAGCGGGTTGGTCAGGTAAGCTTCCCAGTGGCGGAGCAAGCCTTTCGCCGACCGGGGGCGTCCCTTCCCTTCTAGCCGGCGGGCGAAAGCATGCGCTTCAGCGTCCCGTCCTTGAGCCAGAACTGATGGTAGAGCGCCGCCACGGCGTGGATTGCGATCAGCACGATGAACGCCGGCTTGGCAAGCGAATGAATGTCACCCCAAGGGTCGCCCAGATAGAACGCAAGAAAGCCTATTGCGGGCGCCGCCAGCAACAGCACATAGAACAGGCCGTGGGATGCATGCGCGGCAAGCTGCATCCATCTCGGTCCCCGGCCAGCGGGAGCCGGCGCGCCGGATGCCAGTCTGACGATCAATCGAACAAGCACAAGCGCAAGGATGGCCAGGCCGACCCAGTAGTGAGCGGAGCCGAGCGCCTGGTCCGTCGCCGATACCGCCTGTCCGCCTTCAGCTGCGTCCACGACAGCCGTCATGCTCTCACCGAAGAAGAGCTGAAATAACACCAGCGCTGCGGTCAACCAATGCAGGCCGATCTGAAAAAACGAATATCCACGTCTGGTTTCCATTGCATTCTCCAGAGTACAAGACGCCCTGCGCCTTCACGTTGCTTAGTAGTCGAGAGGAGGTTGGCCGAATTCGGCTCGAAAGTTCTCGCAATTGTGGCCGCGATGTTACATTTTCGTATGGCGGGCATTCGCGCCGGCCATAGCGGTTCGAGACCAGCCGGGCGCCTTGCAAGTGCGCGGCGTTTGGGCAATGCTTCGGCTCGGGGGAGTGGTTTCCGTAATTTCGGAAGCACGATTACATGTTCATCGACTACTACGAACTTCTGGAAATAAGCCCGAACGCCAATTCGGAGACCATCGAGCGGATCTTCCGCTACTTTGCCATGCGCTACCATCCCGACAATCGGGAAACCGGCAATGAATCGCGTTTCAGCGAGATCGTGGAAGCCCACAATACGCTTCGCGATCCGGTCAAACGGACACAGTACGATATCCTTTATCGCGAACATCTTGGCCTTCGTCACGAGCTCACGGAAGGAGCGCGCGATGGCGGCGGCATGGAGAGGGATAGCGTCATCCAGGCCAATCTGCTGTCACTCCTCTATGTGAGGCGCCGGCGCGACGTCAACAATCCGGGCATCGGCGATGAGGAGCTCGAGCGCTTGTCAGGCTGCCCTCGCGAGCACCTGGAATTCCATCTGTGGTATCTCAAGGCGAAGGGCTTCATCGGCAGAACCGAAAACGGAACATTCGCCATCACGGTCGAGGGCATCGATCACGCCGGGACCAGGCACGGCCGGGATCGCCCCGACGCCACTCGCCTCCTCAATCACGCCGATTAGGCCGATCATCGAAAACCCGCCTACAGACCCTGAACCAGTGGCGGGCTCGTCTCATCGACACAAGGTGACTGAGGTCCGACGGGCTGCCGCATTTGGCCCGTCTCACCAAACCAAAGCCGATAAGAACGAAAACACCGAGGCGAACCATTTTTTTCCGAGACCGCGAATGAGTTGCCATCGCTCCCAAACGAAAAGCCGCCGGGCGAGGCCCGGCGGCGTTTTCGTTCGCCCTCTGGTCGGTTCGGCCGGCCTTATGGGGTCGTTGTCGTCGATGTGGTCGTCGTCGCCGTGGCGGCGGCAGCGGCGTCTATCTTGCCCGCCAGCGTATCCTTGGCCCAGGCGGTGACGTCCGCGTCGACGGGCTTGTTGGCCATGTCGCCAAGGGCTGCGTCCAACGAGGCATCAGTGGGGGCGGGCGCGTTGTCAGCCGCAGTCTGGGCATCGGTCACGGCCTGGTTGTCGGCCGTGATTGCCGCGTTCTGCGCATCGATCTGCCCCTGAACGTCAGCGATCTGCGCATCGAGAGCCGCCTGCTGTTCGGGCGTGAAGCCCGTTGTGTCGGTCGCATTGAGATCAGCGAGCTGCTGAGTGAGGCCGGTGAGCTTGCTCTGGTCGGCGGCCAGTTGAGCGTTGGCCGCGTCGAGCGCGGCCTGCGCGTTCTGGGCCGCCGCGGCTTGCGTTACGTAAGCCTGGATCCCGGCGAACTTCTTGCTCTTCGAATTCATGTAAGCGTTGATGTTGCGCTGCAGCGAGTTCAGCCGGCCGAGCTTGGCGTGAATGTTCTTTTCCTTGGGCGTGGCGGCCGTGGTCGTATCGTCAGTCGTCGCGTCATCGGTCGAGCTGTCATCCGACGCGCTGGCATCGGCGCTCTTGTTGTGGCCCGAAGCCGACTTGCCGTGCGAGGCGCCGCTCTTGCCGTTGCCCCCGCCATTACCGTTGCCGCCGCCGTTGCCGCTATTGCTATTGCCGGCGCCATGGCTGCCGCCATTGCCGTGGCCGCCACCATTGCCGTGGCCCCCACCATTGCCGTTGCCGCCGCCATTACCGCCGGCGCCCGCAAGCGCCGGCGCGGCCGCGAGCGCAAGAATGGCAAGGGATGCCAGGAGTGTCTTTCGCAATGTCATTGTGCTTCTCCGCAGATGAATCGTCGCTTGGCCCAACCGCTAGACAGCCTCTTATGAGAATTTCCTAATGGCGTCGGATAAACTTTAAGCAATTGCGGTCGCGAAATGAGAGCATGGCAGCCGCCGACCGGCAACTCTCGCGAAAATTCCCTTTAACCCACTGAAATTTAAGGAAAACACAAAGGGCCGAACCTGGTAGGGCCGTTTGGAACAATGAGGGCCCTTGTCGCGCCAGACCATGGTCCCAGAGGTCATGCGGCCGCGAAAATCGCCCGCAATCGGGAATATGTGGACCATCGGAACCCTGTCGGGAGGTCAAGGTTAAACATGCGAAGGGACAGAGCCTAAAAAGGACAGTCACCATGAACCGAATTCTTCTCACTGCCGCCTTTGTTGCTTTGTCCTGTGGTCTGGCCACGGCCCAATCGGGCACATCGTCGGGCACCTCGTCATCGTCTTCGACCACCACGACGATGCCCAGCAGCCAGGACACGGACCAGACCACGACGAATTCGACCAACTCGAATTCCGCGAAGGATTGCGCGCCTGGGCAGCAGGCCGGCAGCGCAAAGCAGTCAGCGCCCGGCCAGCAGGACACCAGCGCCAAGTCGAACGCTCCCGGCCAGATGAAAACGACAATGCAAGGCTGCTAGCCCCGAACGGTCATGTCGGGATCAACGTTCTCGTTGTCGTCATGATGCGCACGAGCTTTTTGGCACGCGGTTGCCATTGAGGGTGGTGGCACGAGCACTACCTAACCGCCGACCAGCGGCACGGTCACCGAGGTCGTGTAGCTGATCGGGAAATTGCTGAAATAGGGGAAGCTGATGACGAAAGCATAGCTGGCGTTGACATGCGCCATGCGAAAGCCACCGCTCGCCGGGTCGGTGGTGATTGTGACATTCACATTCTGCAGGCCCAGCGCCTGCAGCTTCTGCGTTGCGACCGCCTGGATGTCCGCCTGCGTCAGCGTGTTGTTGAGCTGCAGGGAGCGCGCCGAGGCTTCGAGCGCGTAACGCACGCTGGATATGCTGTTCATCGACCAGCCAAAGGCGAAGATGCCGAACAGGAGCATGATGAGAAAAGGCAAGACCAGCGCGAATTCGAGACCGGCGCCGCCCGAGACATTGGCCCCAAATGCCCTAAGCTCAAATACCCCGGATCTTCCTTTAGCGAACACGGATCACCTGCAGCAGACCGAGAGCGGTGTTGTCCGGATAGGGGCCGAAGGTGAAGGGCGGAATCCAGGTGCCAGATGCCTGGATCTGGACATAGACGGATGGCGCTTTCGGCCCGCTGCATAAGGTCGAAGCATCGACTATGGTGGTTCCACATTGGTAGATGCGGCTAATCGCGACTTGCGCGTCGGAAGGCTTGTTTTCCCAGCTGGCCAGGGCGGCAGCCTGGATCGCGCTATCGTCAGCGGAGCCAGCCATCACGAGGTTGGCCGCCGTTTTCACGCCGGCGCGCATCGACAGCGAACCCGTGACATAGGACCAACCGTCCATGATTCCGAGCAACGCCGCACATAGGACGGGCAAGACAAACGCGAGTTCCACCGCGGCGATGCCCGCTTCATCGCGAATGGCCGGCATCAATCGACGGGCAGCGGACTTCACTCGACCACCGCGACTGACTGGGCGGCCGGGATGTCCTTCATCCCAAGGGTCGAGCAGTCCTGGTTGATAGTCGAATTGCCCGACCACTGGATGGTATCGGCAACGATCTGGGTGCAGCCGTTCTTACCCGAAAAATTGCCGAGATAATTGACCTGCTGCCTGGGAAAATAGATCGCGCCGGTCAAAAGCGAGGTCGCGGTGCCGTTGAAAGTGCTTTGCGCCGCCGTCCCGGTCCGGTCGCCGTAGAACAGCACGCCGGAATAGGTGCCCGTGGTGGGGGCGGCCAGCGTCACGGTGGCGTTGCCGTTCATACTGACAGTGTTGCTGCCGGCCATGTAGATCGTTACGTCGCTGCCTTGGATGACGGCACCCGCATTGATCTTCAAATCGCCCTGGACGACATAGACGCCGGGAGAAAGCGTGATATTGCCGTTGAGACTCATGCCGCTGCAGTAGGTCCCTGGCTGGATCGTCTGCGTCGTCTTGTTGCCATTGATCTTCTGGCATGGGTTCGAGGTCGCGGGGGCCGGCAAGCTGGCGAACGGGTCGGCCGCCGGCAGCGCGTGGGTAATCGGGGTCTTGCAGACCATCGGCACCGGATTGTTCAGCACGACGCCTCCCCCCGAGATTAGGCAATCAGCCTGAAGACTCGCCGATCCCTGAACCTTGATGGCGTCGTTGGCGATCGAATTCGCCATGATGACGCAGCCGGTCAGTTTGACGCTGGTGCTGCCCGAGAAAAGTGCTGCCTGGGAGGCCGAGGGATTGAGCGCTTCGATGCAAGCTTTGGAGGCATCGGTGATCAGCGCCACCGCCCTCGCCCGCTCCGGCACCTTTGTCTGCGTGAAGATGGAGGTGAATATCCGGTCGAGATCCTGGTTGAGGATGACCTCCACCGCCTTCTTGGCCGTGTTCGGTCCCGACGCCGGCGGGGTGTTGACGACGATGGTGCCAGCACCCAGGCCATTCGAGGCGGCCGATGCCGTGGCTGCCGCCGTAATCGCTGCGGTGTCGGACCCGGCTATCTTCTCCAACGCGCCGGCATAGGCGGCGGCGTCGGCGATCGCCTGCAGCTTCAGGCTCGAATAATACCAGTAGGAGGTCTCGACGCCGAGCCCCGCGCCGCCGACGACGACCGGCAGGGTTAGCGCGAAGATGGTCGCGACATTGCCGCCCTTGCCTTCGCAAAAGCGTCGAAAAAGAAGTCGAGAAAAAAAAGGTCCGAAGAAACGTGCCAAAAAGGCCATGGCCGAGCGTGCCCAAGCTATCCCAGCCGTCACGTCATCATTGCGATATGAACGAATGCCTAATTATTTCGCTCGATTTGCGCCGGTGGGACCCCAGCGTGCCGCTGTCCCTATCTTGCGCCGCACCGACTAAGACCTAAGGCCTAATGCCCGTAGGACTTAAGGCTAAGCATCGGGAAGTTATGCTATTTTAGCATTTCTCGCATTTTATCCTTTTTGCAAATCGCTCGTTGAGAAGGCGCGCATATCACATCTCGCAGGTCTGCGAGGATGGGCTCATGTTGGGACGTTTTTTGGCATCGAGGCGCGGCAATTTTGCGATTGCGACCGCAGTCGCCATGGTGCCGCTTATGCTTGGCGTGGCGGCATCCGTCGATCTGATAGGCACGAGCGACGACGCCGCGCAGTTGCAGAATTCGCTGGACGCGGCTGGCTTGGCGATCGGCACGAAATACCTGCCGAGCATGTCGGCAAGCGACGTGCAGCAACTCGGCCAGACCTTCTTCGCCGCCAATATGAGCGCGGGCGACGCGCGGGAATTATCGGGCAGCCTCGCCGCCTTCCAGGCCAGTGCAAGCCGCGATCCGGGCGCCTATTTCATTTCGCTGTCGTCGAGCATCAGCCGGCCGGCCTTCATCAGCGGCATGCCGGCCTGGCAGGCGACGCGCACCGCCTCGGTCAAGCTCAAACCCGGCGCGCAAGCCTGCGTGCTCGCGCTCGATCAGCATGCCGACGGCGCAGTCAACCTGCAGGGCTCGACCAATGTGACGATGACCGGCTGCGTGATCGCGGCCAATTCGGACGCGCCCGACGCCGTCAATCGCGGCGGTTCGGCGATCGTCAGCGCCGGCTGCGTCTCGACGGTCGGCGGCACGCAAGGGCTGACTCCGCCGAACGCCACGCTTTCCTGCGGCGCGCCGCAGGAGAACCAGTATGCTTCGTTCGATCCGCTGGCCGATGTCGTTCCGCCTGCCTACACGCTCTGCCTGCCGATGCCCAATGGCAAAGCGGTGACGCTCTCGCCGGGCACCTATTGCGACAAGAGCTTGTCGGGAAAGATCACCCTCAATCCGGGCACCTACATCATGCGCAACGTCACCATAAAGCCGGGCGGCAACGGCAGCCTGAGCGGCCAGGGCGTGACGATCTTCCTGATGGAGAACTCGCAGCTTATCATCAACGCCAACGAGCAGGTGAACCTCTCGCCGCCGACGAGCGGCCCTTACGCCGGCATCACCATCTTCCAGGCCCGTGGCAACACCCAGGCGCTGACGCTCAACGGCGGATCCGGATCGGTGGTCAGCGGTTTCATCTACGCCCCCGACGCCGCCATCACCTACACCGGAAATTCGGACATGAACGCCCAGGGCAGTTGCCTGCGGCTGGTCGGCGATACTGTGGCGATGATAGGGAACTCGGCCGTAAAGTCGGATTGCACGGCCGAACTCGGGGGCCGAGCGGCGTATGCGGGCCGGATGATCACCTTGGCGAAATGAGTACCAGTCTCCTCCTCCAGGAGGAGATTACGCCTAGGCTACGATATCCGCGCCGGCTTGCTCGTCGAAGAGCACCGCGCAGCCGCGCTCGAGCGCGACCTGCGTCAAGGCGTTGGTCGCGTCCTCATCCGACGAGACGAAATCGCCCGTCAGGACGCGCAACTCCTCGACTGCCTTCGACATCGGCACGACACGCCCCGCCAAACGGTCGCTCGCGCAAGCGTCGATGACGCACAGAAGATCGATGAGTTCGAAATTATCCATGGCGGCCTCCGCCAGCGCCATCCCTTCGCTCATTCAACGGCACGAGCCGCGGACTGGTTCCCCCGCGTGCTTTCATCGACTGGCCTGATGGGCGCGAGCTTGAGATCGAAGCGGGCCGGCAGGCATGGCTCGACACAGGCCTTGCGCACCGATCCGGTGGCCGTCATGTCGATTGGAAGAAGGACTACCATCTGGGCACGGCGTTGCGGCAAGAGCGGCCGCCGAAAAGGAGGAAAACGCCACCAACCAGGCCGGCAAAAAAGCAGCGCAGCAAACAGGTTAGCGATGACCTTGCCGGGTACATGGCCAGCAACTCCAAGAGCGGTCATAGGAAGGAGTGCCCGCCATATCGCAGGAATGGCGGACACTCCGTGGTCAACCGCCGATGAAGGGACTTTGTCCGGCGGCTTGCTAGCCAATGAAATGGGGCTGCTGTTGTTTCCTGGAAATTGCCACCTCGGGCCTCTGCGTTCGTGCGGTGAGACTTCGGTCCCAACATGGCCCCGGACCGTCGACCGGAGGCCTGGACCACCCCTTCCACGACAACGCGCCAAGCGCTTGGCCGGGCTCGCCATTGCCTGATTACATTAGCAATCCGTTATCCTAAGGCGTATGAATGAGACAGCGGTCGCCGACGATCGCAACGTCAGGCGCCGCTTCACATATGGGAGGACTACCATGGCCGAAGCTGCAATGAAGGTGACGAAACTCGAATCCAAATCGCACAACAATCCAGACGAGGTCCGCGCGCCCGCCAAGACGCGTGTCGAGATCGTGCGGCTGCCGGGTTACTCGCTGGCGCGCATGAACATGCAGCCGGGCTGGAAATGGTCCGAATGCGTCAAGCCGGTGGTCAAGACCGAGAGCTGCCAAGTCTCGCATGTCGGCTATGTCGTGTCCGGCTCGATCACCGTGCGAATGACTGACGGCACGCAAAAGACCTTCGAGGCCGGCTCTTCCTACACCATCCCGCCCGGCCACGACGCCTGGGTCGAAGGCAACCAGCCGTTCCAGTGCATTGAGGTCTTGAGCGCCGAGCAATACGCCAAGCCGGCATAGCGCAAGCGATCGCCCCTCGAGGGGGAAATGTGACCGAAGCCGGCAGAGGAGGTTCTGGCGCGTGGAGCGCAACGACCTGCAAATGGTCGTCGACACTTCATGCCAGGCGCCTCCTCTGTGGCCCAAGGCCACATCCCCTCAGAGCTGAGAATTGCCGCGCAACCTGCCTCGATCCGCGGCTGTATCGTCAGGCTGTGGAAACTTGCATGTGGTCGCGTGGAGGCTTGACATGGAACTGCTTTTGTTCTCTTTATGTTCTACCAATTCCCCTTGCAACAGACGCAGCTAATGCTGCAATGCCACACAAATGACCATGAGAGCGCAGGATGCTCGCCACGAACGCCGCTGCGGCCACCATCCTGCATGCCGATCTCGACGCCTTCTACGCCTCCGTCGAGCAGCTGCTCGATCCATCATTGCGCGGCAAGCCGATCGCCGTGGGCGGCGGCGTGGTGCTGGCGGCTTCCTATGAGGCCAAGGTCTTCGGCGTGCGCGGCGGCATGCCCGGCCGCAAGGCGCGGGAGCTCTGCCCGCAGCTCATCTTCGTCGGTGGCCGTTTCAACGAGTATCAGCGCCTCGGCGACGCGGCGATTAAGGTGCTCGGCGATTTCACCCCGCTGGTCGAGCGCATCTCGATCGACGAGGCTTTTGCCGACGTCGCAGGCTGCACGCATCTGTTCGGATCGCCGCAAGAGATCGCGCGAAAAATCCGCGAGCGGGTGAAGGCTGAGCTCGGCCTGCCGATCTCGATCGGCGTGGCTCGCACAAAGCACTTCGCCAAGATCGCCTCGCAAGTGGCCAAGCCGGACGGGCTGGTGGTGGTCGAGCCCGGCACCGAGCTCACCTTCCTGCACGACCTGCCCGTCACGCTGATGTGGGGTGTAGGCCCGGCGACCAAGGCCAGGCTCGCCGAGATCGGCGTCGAGACCATCGGGCAGCTGGCGCGCACCCATAGCGGCGCGCTGGAGCGGCTGATCGGCCATGCCTCCGGCCAGAAGCTCGCCGCGCTCGCCTGGAACAGAGACCCGCGCAAGCTCGAGACGCAGCGCCGCGCGCATTCGGCCGGCGCGCAGTCTGCGCTTGGCCGCAAGCCCGCGCTGCCGCGCGTCTTCGTACCGACGCTCTTGCATCTAGCCGACCGCGTCGCCAGCCGGTTGCGCGCCAAGGACCGACCCGGGCGCACGGTCACGGTGCGTGTGCGTTTCGCCGACATGCGCGCCGTCACCCGCTCCGTCACGCTGGAGCAGCCGATCCAGGCCACCGCGATGCTTGCCGAGATCGCAGGGGAGCTGGTCCGCGGCGTGCTTGCCGCCCATCCGGGCGAGAGGGACATCACGCTGCTGGCGATCTCGGTCTCGCATCTGGAGGAAGGAGCCGAGCTGCAGCTCGAACTGCCGCTCGGCCTTGCCGACGAGAAGCTGAAACCCGGCAGCCGCAAGGGCCTCGCCCGTTTCGGTGCCGACCGCGCCATCGACAAGATCCGCCAGCGCTTCGGCAAGGAGGCCGTCGGCTATGGCACGGTGGCGCTGGAAGGCACGCGCTCGGTGCCTGACGGGTTCAGGGAGCTGGCGGAGAAGGAGCTGTAGAAAGGCGAGCCGGAGCGCAAGCCGGACGCGGTTGCGGGTGGCGGTGGGCTGTTTCGCCGATCCGGCGTTTCCCGCGCCGACGCGGATTGCGAGGGAGGAGAGAAGGCATACGTGGGTGGAAGGCTAGCTGTTGATTTCCGCCGTGGGAAGATTGGCAGCTTCGTTAACCGCCGATGCCGTTGGCGCAATCCAATCCAGTTCATCCCATGCCCTGCGCATGCTAACAGGATCGCTTTCAACCTAAACACCCGGGATGGACAGCGACATGGCAGGCGAAAAAGTGGCTTTGGTGACGGCGGGCGGCAGCGGCATGGGGGCTGCGGCGGCCAAGCGCCTGGCGGCGGACGGGTTCAAGGTCGGCGTGCTTTCCTCCTCCGGCAAGGGCGAGGCGCTGGGCAAGGAACTCGGCGGCTTCGGCGTCACCGGCTCCAACCAATCGAACGAAGACCTGAAGCGCCTTACCGACGGCGCGCTGGAGCGTTGGGGCCGCATCGACGTGCTGGTCAACAGCGCCGGCCACGGGCCGCGCGCGCAGATCATCGAGATCAGCGATGAGGACTGGCACAAGGGCATCGACACTTATTTCCTCAACGCCGTGCGCCCGACTCGGTTGGTGACACCGGTGATGCAGAAGCAGAAGGGTGGCGTCATCATCAACATCTCGACCGCCTGGGCGTTCGAGCCGAGCGCGATGTTCCCGACCTCGGCCGTGGCGCGCGCCGGGCTTGCCGCCTACACCAAGATCTTCGCCGACACCTACGCCGCCGACAACATCCGCATGAACAATGTGCTGCCCGGCTGGATCGACAGCCTGCCGACGACGAACGAGCGTCGCGACAGCGTGCCGATGAAGCGCTACGGCACGTCGGAAGAGATCGCCGCGACGATCTCGTTCCTGGCTTCGGACGGGGCCGCCTACATCACCGGGCAGAACATCCGCGTCGACGGCGGCATCACAAGAGCGGTGTGAAGAGAGCTGTGCGAGGCAAGAGGACGCCGCCTCGGGTCATCCCGCCCTACGGGAATTGAGCACCCACAGAAAGGCTATCGAGGCGACCAGGACGATCGAATTGCCGACCACGATGTTCCAGAAGCGCGTCGGATCGTCCGCAAGAGCGACCCAATGCAACTTGCCCCGGACTTCGCCTGTCTGGATGCCGCAGGCAATGTTGTAGATCGCCAGCGCAGCGAGCGCCGCCATCAGGACAACGAGGTCGTTGTTCTTGTTGCGATCCATGGGAAGCGGCTTTTAACAGCGCTTGGTGAAATTTTGCTTACCTAGGGTAAGGCGGCGGCCGGAAGGCCGGCCACCGCCTGCTCTTACCTTGACGCAATTCCAGACGGAAGGTTACGGCGAGGCGCCGACTCCTAACGGCTACACGCTTTTCCTGGAATTGCTCTGACTTACTGGTTGATCTCGGGCTCGACGAGCTTGGCCAAGTTGCGCAGCGATTCCTGCCAGCCGAGATAGCAGGCCTCGGCAGGGATAGCGTCCGGGATGCCGGCCTGGGTGATATTGATCTCGGTGCCGACCGACACTTTCTTCAGGATCACGGTCACTTCGATCTGGCCCGGCAGGTTGGGATCGTCGAAGCGGTCGGTGTAGCGCAGGCGCTCGCTCGGAACCAACTCGACGAATTCGCCGCCGAAGGCGTGGCTGTCGCCGGTGGTGAAGTTGCGGAAGGACATCTTGTAGGTGCCGCCGACCTTGCCCTCGAACTGGTGCACCGTGCAGGTGAAGCCGTTCGGCGGCAGCCACTTCGCCAGCGCATCGGCTTCGACGAACGCGCGGTAGACCTTCTCCGGCTTGGTCGCCAGGACGCGGTGCAGTTGGATGGTGCTCGGCATATCTCGATATCCTTCCTTTGTTGATCGATGCCCCAAGGACGGGCAGCCCCCAGCCTATGCGACAGAGGCTGTCAAATTTTTTGCGCGGCGGCTATGGGCGAGGCGTGAGCGGAAGAAAACCTTGCAAAATTAAGTAAAATTGAGAATGGCTCGCGCAATAATTGTATTAGTCTCTACTTATTCTATCTGCATAAAATATCGACAAAAATACCGGCAATTTTCTCTGTACTAAATGCTGGTTTTCGGGAACGATAGCCCGTGCTGCAAGTTGGTTCGGATCAGGCACTTGAACTTGCAACAAGCCATCCGGGCGGGGCAGCGCGGAAGGAGTGTCCGATGAGCTTCGTCGTCAACGCGGTAGGCGTTCCTCTTTATTATAGCGGCGCTTCCAACCATTGGTTTTCGGCAACGTCCGGACCGACATTCAACGGCAGCAGCGGCAACGACTCAATCTGGGCCTCCAGCGGCGTCAATGTCACCATGTATGGCGGCGCCGGCGATGACATCTATTACCTCTATTCGGCGGGCAACAAAGTGGTCGAGAACCCTGGGCAGGGAATCGACACGATCAACACATGGATGAGTTACACGCTGCCGGACAATGTCGAAAACCTCGTCGTCACCAACGCCCATAACTATGCCTTCGGCAATGCGCTGGACAACATCATCACCGCCACGGCGGGCGGCCAGACGATCGACGGCGGGGCGGGCAACGATGTGCTGATCGATGGCGGCGGCGGCGCGGATGTTTTCATCATCGCGAAGGGCAATGGCAGCGACTCGATCGTCAATTTCGCCTCGAACGATGCTGTGCGGCTCGACGGTTACGGATTCACTTCGTTCGCCGCCGTCCACAACGCCATGATCCAGGCGGGGCCTAATGTGGTGCTGAACCTCGGATCGGGCGAAATCCTCGAATTCAAGAACACCACGATCGACAAATTCCAGCCCAACCAGTTCCAGCTGCCGATCGACAAGTCCGGCATGTCGCTGTCCTTCAGCGACGAGTTCAACACGCTGAACCTTCACAACAGCCAGGGTGGCACCTGGGATACCAACTTCTGGTGGGGCGCGCCGAACGGCAGCACGCTAGCCCGCAATGGTGAGCTGCAGTGGTATATCGATGCCAATTACGGCCCGACCAGCTCGGTGCATCCGTTCAGCCTGCAGAATGGGGTCCTCACCATTACCGCGGCGCAGGCGCCGGCCGACATCAAGCCGTTGATCAACAATTACCAATACACCTCCGGAATCCTGACCACGCATGATTCCTTCTCGCAGACCTATGGCTATTTCGAAATGAAGGCCGACCTGCCGGAACACGCAGGCGCCTGGCCGGCCTTCTGGCTGCTGCCGGAAGACGGCTCCTGGCCGCCGGAGCTCGACGTGATGGAGATGTACGGACAGAAACCGAATTCGCTGCTGATGACCGCGCACACCAACCAGACGGGCCAGCACACGACGGTCGGATCCACCGTGAACGTCATGGACACCGCCGGCTTCCATACCTATGGCCTCCTTTGGACCCCGGACAAGCTGGTGTGGACCTATGACGGCGTGCAGGTCGCCGAAGCGGCGACGCCGTCCGACATGAACAAGCCGATGTACATGCTGGTGGACCTCGCGATCGGCGGACAGGCCGGTGCGCCGCCGGACCATCTCGCCACGCCGGCCGAAATGAAGATCGACTATATCCGGGCCTATACGCTGAACGACCTGCCAAGCCAGGCGCTGGCGCTGTCCAGCCACACCACAAGCAGCACGCAGCACCATCTCGACACGACAAACGAGCATGCCTGAATCGGGCGTTTAGGCGACGGCCCGTGATCGGGCTTCGAGAGGGAGGGCGGGAATGACTGGACAATCGGGACTGCGGTCCGTCCTGCGTCGCGCCATCGCCGATGTCGGGTTGTTCTCGCTGCTCATCAATCTTCTGCTGCTGGTGACCCCGCTCTACCTGCTCCAGGTCTATGACCGGGTGCTGCCCTCCTCCAGCCTCGAGACGCTGGTCTATCTGTCGGTCATCGCGGTCGCGGCGCTCGGCTTCCTCGGCTTTCTCGACGCCGTCCGCGCCGTCTACACGCAGCGGGTCGCGGCGACGGTCAATGACAGGCTGAGCGCAAGAACGTTCGCCGCTTCGCTCGGTTCCAGGAACGCGCCGTCGCCGCTCACCGACCTTGCCTCGGTCTGCGCCTTCATTCGCTCGCGCGGTGTTTCGGTGCTGTTCGACCTGCCCTTCGCGCCAGTCTTCCTCGGCCTGCTCTACCTGATCCACCCGCTGTTGTTCTGGGTCACGCTCGGCGGCGCGGCGCTGCTCGTCATACTGGTCTTCGCCAACCAGCTCGCGATCGGCAGGAACGATGCGCTGTCGGCGGAGCGCTCGGCTTTGGCCAGCCGGGCCGAGCAGGCCTTCGCCCGTAACGCCGACACGCTGCGCGCCATGGGCATGGTGGAGAACGCCGCGCGCGCATGGGGCCGGCATGTATCGGAGGCGCTTGTCCTGCATGACCGTTCGGCCGGCGCCAACGCCGTCTTCAGCGGCGTTTCTCGGGCGCTGCGCATGATGTTGCAGCTGGCGATCCTCGGCAGCGGCGCCTGGCTAGTGCTCAAGGGCCAGATGACGGCCGGCATGATCTTCGCTTCATCGCTGGTGTCGTCGCGCGCGCTGCAGCCGCTCGACCAGCTGATCGGTTCCTGGCGGCAGCTCGGTGAGGCGAGGCGCGCCTGGATGCGGCTGGGAACCGCACTTGCGGCGCAACCGGGAGAAGCACACAAGTTCATCTTGCCCGACCCGACGGGCGCTGTTTCAGCGCAGGATCTTTTCTACATCGCGCCGAACGCCACGTTCGGGGCCGAGCCGATCCTGAAGCGGTTGAGTTTCGCGATAGCCGCCGGCGAAGCGGTGGCGATCGTCGGCCCGAGCGGCGCCGGAAAATCGACGCTGGCGCGGCTGCTTGTCGGCGCCGCGCAACCGAGCGGCGGCTCGGTCAGGATCGACGGCGCCGAGCTCAGGACCTGGAACGAAAACCAGCTCGGCCGGCATATCGGCTATCTGGCGCAGGAGGTCGAGCTTCTCCCCGGCTCGATTGCCGACAACATCGCCCGCTTCGACGCGCAGGCCGACGACGCCGCGATCGTCGAAGCGGCAAAGCGCGCCGAAGCGCATGAGTTGATCCTTTCGCTGCGCGACGGCTATCAGACGATGATCGCCGGCACGCTGTCGGGCGGCGAGCGGCAGCGGATCGGGCTGGCGCGCGCCTTCTACGGCAATCCGCGCATCCTGGTGCTGGATGAGCCGAGCACACATCTCGACGGCGCCGGAGAGACGGCACTGGAAGCAGTGCTCGCGGCGACTCGCGCTGCTGGCGTCACTACGATCGTGATCACGCATCGTCCTTCAATCGCCTCGGCTTGCGACCGCGTGATGGTCTTGCGCGGCGGCGTGATCGAGGCGTTCGGGCCGAGCTCGGAGGTGCTGCGGCAGCCGGGTAAAGCCGCGCAGCGGAGCACGGTGGTGACCGGATCGTTCGCGCCGACCATCCGTGCCGCGCCGACCATCCGCCATGGGTCCTGAATGATGACGCAGACACTCACCTTCGAAGGCCCCCCGCGTACCGACTTCCGGCGCACCGCCTTCGCCGGCTACGCGGCGATCGCGCTAATGGTCGGCGGCTTCGGCTATTGGGCGGCGAGTGCGCCTCTGGCAGGTGCTGTGATCACGCAAGGCACGATCGCGGCGACAGGCGGCAACATCCTGATCCAGCATCGCGAGGGCGGCATCATCAGGCAATTGCTGGTGCATGAAGGCGACCGCGTGCGGGAAGGCCAGAACCTCATCCTGCTCGACCGGACCGCCGCGGAGGCCGATCTCAACCGGCTGACAAGACAATGGATCGCGCTCAAGGCCAGCGCGGCGCGACTGGAGGCCGAGCGCGACGGCCTCGCCACGCTGGCGCCGATCGCCGAGCCCGCGCCGGCGCCGTTCCAGCGGGAATTCGAAAATCTCATCCGCGAACAGCAAAAGGAGTTCGATGCCAGGCTTGCACGGTTCCGCTCGGAGCAGTCGATCCTGGCGCAGCGCGTCGCCATGCATCGCGAGTCGGTCAAAGGGCTGAACGCGCAGAAGACGGCAATCGAACAGCAGGCCGAGGTGGTGAAGAAGGAGCTAGGCATCAAGACCGACCTCCTCGACAAGGGCCTCACCAATCGCACCGAATATTCGCAGCTCTTGCGCTCCGAGGCCGACCTCGTCGGCCAGGCCGGGGCGCTGGAGGCGGACCTCGCCTCGGCCAACACGCAGATCGTGGAAGCGGAGGCGCAGACCGAACGCGCAACCACGCAGCGCGTCGAGGAAGCGTTGACGAAGCTCGATGACGTGCGAACCAACCTCGCCGACATCGAGGAGCGGATGCGTGCCGCGCAAGCGGTGCTCGCGCGCACGACCATCACCGCGCCGGCGGCGGGCATCGTCATCTCCTCGACCTACAATTCGCAAGGCAGCGTGGTGGCGCCCGGCGAAAAGATCATGGAGATCCTGCCCACGACCTCGGGCCTGGTGGTCGACGCCAGGCTGCGGCCGAAGGACATCGACCAGGTGCATGTCGGCCAGCCGGCAAAGCTCAGGCTGTCCGCGCTCAACACGCGGCTCACGCCGGAAGTCCCGGCCACAGTGAGCGAGATTTCCGCCGACCGGCTGATCGACCAAGCCACGCACGAACCCTATTTCCGCGCCAGGCTGAAGATCACTGATGCCCTGCCCCCGGGCGTGAAGGCGGACCAGCTCTATCCCGGCACCCCGGTCGACACCTTCATCAGCACCGGCAACCGGACCTTCTTCGAATATCTGGTGCGCCCGATGATGGATTCTTTCGCACGGGCGTTCAGGGAAAGGTAGAGGTGCGTCTGCACATTTGCGTCTGCCTTCAGCGTGCCGCGGTAAGCTGGATTTCGACGCCGATATCGGGCAACGCGAAGCTCGCTCCGACCGTGGCGCGGGCCGGCGGTTCGGTGCCGTCGAGCCAATCAACCCAGGCCTTGTTCACGGCGTCGAAATCTCCGACATCGTTCAGCCAGATCTGCGCGAACAGCAGTGTTGATCGATCCGCGCCAACGCTTTTCAAAAGCGCATCGGCCCTGATCAATACCTGCTTAGTCTGGCCCGCCGTGTCGGCCTCTTTGTCATCGGCCGTCAGCCCCGAAAGATAGATCGTTCCGTTGTGACGACGATCCGCGGCCCCTTCCCTGGCTGAATCGAATTTGGGCCAGCGCCTGTAGACATCGCGGCGGCAATGAAACAATCTTCACTGCGGGAACATAAGCGCCTCAAAGAAGGCGCCTACCTTCGGGTGCGCATGAAGAATCGCTGGACCTTGTACGATCCACGCCTGGCCTGGATGCTCGTTGCACCGGTGCTTCTGCTGCTGATCTTCTTCCTGGTGCTGCCGATCGCGGTGATGGCGGCGTATACATTCTTCACCTTCGTCACCGCCGGCGTCGAAACCAGCGCGCTGACCACCGCCAACTGGCACGAATTCTTCACCGACAGCTATTATTCGGGCTTCCTGCTGAAGACGCTGCGGGTCGGCGCGATCACCGCGCTGCTGTGCGGCGTGCTCGGCTATTTCCCGGCCTATTTCATCTGGGCGACGCGCTTCAGGCACAAATGGCTGCTCTTGCTCCTGCTCATCGTGCCGTTCTGGATCAGCTTCACCATCCGCACCTTTTCCTGGATCAACATCCTGGGTGAACAGGGCGTCATCAACGTCGCGCTGCTCAAAATGGGCATCATCAACGAGCCGCTGCCGATGCTCTACAACGAGGGCGCGGTTATCCTCGGGCTGCTGCACTTCCTGCTGCCCTACATGATCCTCAACGTCTATGTGAGCCTGGAGGGCATCGACCGCACGCTTATCTCGGCGGCCCGCTCGATGGGCTGCACCAGCGCGCAGGCGTTCCGCGAGGTGACGTTGCCCCTCTCCCTGCCGGGTCTCGCGGCGGGGCTGCTGCTCTGCTTTGTGCTGGCGGCCGGCAGCTATGTGACGCCGCAGCTGCTCGGTTCGGGCCGCGACGCGCTATTCGGCAATTTGATCTACGACACCATCATGAGCGAATTGAACTGGCCGATGGGCGCAACGCTGTCAATCGTGCTGTTCCTCGTGCTCGGCTTCTTCGCCGCCATCTACACCCGCTACATGGGCATGTCGCAGATCGTGAAGGGGTTGGGCGGATGAAGGCTGCGCGACCGAACAAGGAAGGCAAATGGGCGTGGCGACTGACCGGCTTCGTCACGCTCTGCGTCTACATCTTCATGTTCGCGCCGATCGTGGCGACCGTCATCCTGTCGTTCAACGCCTCGATGTTCGGCGGCTTCCCGATGACCGGCTTTTCGCTGCAATGGTACGCCAAGCTGATGAACAATGACGCGGTGCTGACGGCCTTCCGCACCTCGCTGTGGATCGCGCTGGTGACTGCGGCCGTCACCACGGCCATCGGCGTCGTCACGGCCTTCGCGCTGGCGCGCTTCGCCTTCCGCGGCAAGCAGGCGCTGAGCACGCTGGTGATCCTGCCGGCGCTGGTGCCGGAAACCATTCTCGGCGTCGGTCTTCTGGTGCTGATCAAGGCAATCGACCAGCCGCGCACCATGCTGCTCCTGGTGCTTGGGCATATCCTGCTTGCGGTGCCCTATGTGGTGCTGATCGCGCAGGCGCGCATGGTCGGCATAAGGCGCGTCTATGAGGAGGCGGCGCTTTCGCTGGGCGCCTCGCGCTTTTCGTCCTTCCGCGAGATCACGCTGCCACTGCTCATCCCGGCGGTCGTCGGCGGCGCGCTGCTCGCCTTCACCATCTCGTTCGACAACACGTCGGCCAGCCTGTTCTGGCGGCCGGCAGGCGTCGAGACCATGCCCACCCAAATCCTTTCGATGCTGAAAATCTCGATCAGCCCGGAGATCAACGCGCTCGGCACCGTGATGATTGTGGTGACCGTCGGCATCCCGCTGATCGGCGGGGTGCTAATGCAAAGCCTGACAAAACTGAGAAGACGCGGCGAACCCAAGGAGGAAGCACGATGAAACTGACCACCACCAAGCGGCTGGAGCGGCTGCACGACCGCTATGTCAACGGCGATCTCAGCCGACGGACGTTCCTGAGCCTGACCGCGGCTGCCGCGGCCTCGGCCGGCCTCTCCATGCCGTGGATGAGCCGGGCGCTTGCCGCGGTCGAGCAGGTGCGCTTCGACGGCTGGGGCGGAACGGTGCAGGACGCGATCGACAAATATGCCTTCCAGCCCTACACGGCCAAGACCAAGATCAAGGTGGTGCAGGGCACGTTCGGCGACGAGAACGAGATCATCACCAAGATCAAGACGGCCAAGCCCGGCGACTTCCAGATCGTCCATTCGTCCGGCGTCAACTACTACATCAAATATATCAATGCCGGCATGAACTCGGAGATCAACGAGGCCAACATTCCCAACATGGCGAATGTGCTGCAGCCGATGATCGAGCCGTTCCGCAAGCTGACGCCGAAGCTGTCGGCCGTGCCTTACGACTATGGCACCACCGGCATCGCCTACAACACCAAGGTGATCTCGCCGGAAGAAGCCAAGGAAAAGGGCGCGGCACTTCTGCTCGACAAGAAATATGCCGGCAAGGTCGGCGGCTATGCCGACATGACGACGCGCGTCTGGTACGCGGCCCTGGCCACCGGACAAGACCCCAACAACCTAAAGGACATGGACGCGATCTGGGCCAAGGTCCGCGAGACGCGCGACCTCGCCAAGAAGTTCTGGAGCTCCGGCGCGGAGCTGATGGACCTGCTCTCCAAGGGCGAGATCGTAGTGACCGACGCCTGGTCGGGCCGCGTCGCGGCGCTGCAGGACCAGGGCCATCCGATCGGCTATCTCGATCCGGCCGGCTCCTACGCCTGGATGGAGGATATGCTGATCCTGAAAGGCTCGCCGATGGCCGAGTGCGAGGAGCTGATCAACTTCATGCTCGACCCGGCGACCTCGATCGCGGTGGCCGAGGGCCAGAGCTATCCGCCGTCGCTCGACCCGAACAAGGTCAAGCTCACCGAGAAGATCGAGAAGCTGCCGGCCTTCGACAAGACGGGCACCATGAAGTCGCTGACCTTTGCCGATCCGGTCTATTGGGCGACCAACGAGGACGCCTGGACCAAGCAGTGGAACAGGATATCGAAAGGTGCCTGACAGCCAGGGCGCGACACTCAATCCCCGGCCGGCCTCGGCCGGGGCGGAAGGCGTGAGCGCGGCCGCCGGGGCGAACAGCCCTGCGGTCGAGTTCCGCAACATCAACATCGCCTACGGCAAGTTCGTCGCGGTGAGCGATTTTTCGCTGTCGATCGACAAGGGCAGCTTCGTCACGCTGCTCGGCCCTTCGGGCTGCGGCAAGACGACGATCCTGCGCTCCATCGCCGGGCTGGTCGACATTTCGGCGGGCCAGATCATGATCGGCGGCCGGCGGGTCGACGACGTGCCGATCTACAAGCGCAACATCGGGCTGGTGTTCCAGAGCTATGCGCTCTTTCCCCACAAGAGCGTGTTCGACAATGTCGCCTTCGGCCTGAAATATCGCAACGTCGCCAAGCCCGAGATCAAGCGCAAGGTCGGCCAGGCGCTGGACATGGTGCGGCTGCCGGGCAGCGAGAAGAAACTGCCCTCGCAATTGTCGGGCGGCCAGCAGCAGCGCATCGCGCTGGCGCGCGCCATCGTCTTCGAGCCGCAGGTGCTTCTGCTCGACGAGCCGCTCTCGGCCCTCGACGCCAATATGCGCGAGGAAATGCGCGTCGAGATCAAGAAGATCCAGAAGGAAACAGGCATCACCGCCATCTTCGTCACGCACGACCAGGAAGAGGCGCTGTCGATGTCGGACCGCATCGTGGTGATGAATGCCGGCTCGGCCGAGCAGATCGGCACGCCGGAAGAGGTCTATGAGCGTCCGGCCACCGCCTTCGTCGCCGACTTCCTCGGCAAGGCCAATATGCTTTCGGGCACGGTGAGCCGGTCCGACGGGCCGACCATTGTCACGCTCGCCGGCGGCCAGACGGTCAATGTGCTTTCACCCAAGGCGTTGCCGCAGGGAAGCTCCGTCACCGTCGTGGTGCGGCCGCAGAAACTGTCGGTCGGCGGAGCGAGCGCCAACCGGTTGCCCGGCCGGATCGTGTCGGCCTCCTATCTCGGCGGCAGCGCCATCTACGAGGTCGACATAGGCGGCAAGGCGAACATCCGCGCCAACGCCCCGATCGACGGCCGGGTGCTGCGCGAAGGCGAATCGATCGAGCTCGGCTTCGATCCCGACGACTGCGTTTTGCTGAATGAGGCCGGGCTGCGGATTTCCTGAAGGCGGCGGTCACCTTCCCGCAGGCATGGGGCGGTTGCCACGCATGCAGCACAGCGGCGGCCTTCCGTCAGCGGTTCGTCGTTTCACCGAAACAGCGAGCGGTCCATGTCCTTGCTTTGACGCAATTCCGGACGGAGAACCACCTTGGCGGTCGGCAGGACGGCTATTACAGCTCATTTCTTGGAGAGAAACGCCTTGCAGGCAGGAGTGAGCTCACTGATGTGCTGTTTAAGGCAGCTCAATCCCTTTGCGTTGTCGACCATCTTGCACAATCGCTGAGCATCCGCCCTGCATGGTGTTTTGTAGGCATCTTTCGCTAAGGCGGCGTCTGCGAGGAAAAGCGATATGGAAGCCAGAAGCACCAGTTCAAACGTTTTCTGTTTGCGCATGACTTAATTCCCCTCTGAAAATGAGCATAGTAACGCAGCCTTATATACGCGAATCCTGATATAAGAGGAAGGCAAGGACTTCGTTACGACGCGCTCCGTGCCGCATTGGCAAGAGCGATATTTCAAACTGAGAAACTGCCAGATTCCACGGTAATTTCGACGCCCGCTCCCACGCTGGTTCCCCCGGTCGTCAGCGACACTCCCCATCGACGACGCGAAGGATCGCCCCGCAAACGATGGAGACGAACGATGACGACCATGGAACACACCGCTTATGAAACCGGCCGCGCGGGCCTCAGCCTTACCGGCTTTGCCGGCCGCTCACTTAGGCTTTTCTACCGTGCAATGAGGATGCGCAGCGACCGCGCCGCCATGCAGGCCATGCCCGATTATCTGCTCAAGGACTTGGGTATCGCCCGTTCTGAAATCGATCATTACACCTCGATGCGCTACGCCTCCGACGCCGACGGGATGGATATCCGCAACGCCCACTGACCGCCGATAGCGATCGTCGCCACGCCGCCGACAGACCCCGGGCTTCCCCACGCCCGGGGCTTTTGCGTCCGGCGCATTCGGGTCAAGACGCTTCGTTTCAAACGATACGCCCAACCCAATTTCCACGGTAGGCGTATGAAAAATTCCACGGTCGCATCCACTCTCGTTCAAACGCTCCACCGGCAAACAGAGGCCGTCACGGCAACCAAGCCGCAAACGAACCTTTGGAGATGACGATGCAACCCAACACCAAACCCGCACGGCTTCCGCTCAATGGCGTCGACACGCCGAACCTTTTGGCGACGATCAATTTCGTCGCCGGGCAACCGGAGTTGGCCAAGTTCCAGTTCCGCGCCCACAACGAGTGGATCGAGGGCACGCACAGCAAGACCGTCATGAACGGCTTCTTCGGCGCCGGCCAGGAGCAGAAGCACGAGAAGCCGCATTATGCCGATGCCGACCATCCGGCGATCCTGTGCGGCGCCGACAATGCGCCGACCCCGGTCGAATGGCTGCTGCACGGCCTGGCGGGCTGCCTGATGGCAGGCGTCGCCAACATCGCCGCCGCGCGCGGCATCAAGCTCACCAAGGTGAAATGCTCGGTCGACGGCGACATCGACCTGCGCGGCATCCTCGGCATCTCCGACGAGGTCCGCAACGGTTTCCAGAACATCCAGGTATCGTTCGAGATCGAAGGCGACGCGCCGGCCGAAAAGCTCCAGCAGCTGGTTGAGCAGTCGCGCGCCCGTTCGGCCGTGTTCGACGTGCTGACCAAGGGTGTTCCGGTCAGCGTCGGCATCAAGACCATCCAGTAGGCCGGCCGGCGGTCCGGAACCGATCCGGACCGCCTGCCAATCGATGGAAATGACTATGAAACGCGCGGTCGTCATCATCGGCGCGGGCCAGGCCGGGCTTGCGCTCAGCCATTGCCTCGGCGAGGCCGGCATAGACCATGCCGTGCTGGAGCGCGGCCGCATCGGCGAGCGCTGGCGTGCGCAGGGCTGGCGCTCGCTGCGGCTGCTCACGCCGAACTGGCTGAACGCCCTCCCCGGCTCGCCCTACAAGGGCGGCGACCCCGACGGCTTCATGACCAAGGAGGCTTTTGTGGAAAGCCTGGAACGCTACGCCTGGCAATGGCATGCGCCCGTCGAGACCAATATCGAGGTCATCGCTGCCAGGCGGACCGGCGAGGGCTTTGCCCTGCGCACCAGCGCCGGCGACTGGTCGGCGCGCGCTGTGGTCGTCGCGACCGGACATTGCGACCGGCCGGTCATCCCATTTTCGGCTGAGACCCTTCGCGGACCGCTCAGCATCCACGCTTCGCAATATCGCTCGCCCGGCGAGCTACCGGGCGGTGGCGTGCTGGTCGTCGGCGCCTCATCCTCCGGCGTGCAGATCGCCGACGAGCTCGCCCGCGCCGGGCGGCGCGTGGTGCTTTCAGTGGGCAAGCATACGCGCCTGCCCAGAACATGGCGCGGCCAGGATATCTTCTTCTGGCTCTGCGCAACCGGCCTGATGGCGCAGCGCCTGGAAGACCTCGCCGATCCTGAGGGTGCCCGGCGTCAGCCATCGCTGCAGCTCGCCGGCCGACCCGACAGGGCCGATGTAGACCTCGCCACGCTGCAGGCACTCGGCGTGGAGCTGGCCGGGCGGGTGCGGGGCGTCGGCGACCGCGAGATCGCCTTCGCCGACGGTCTCGGCCAGCACATCGCGGCAGCCGAAGCGAAGCAGGCGCGCCTGCTCGACCAGATCGACCGCTTCGCGGGTGTGACGACACCATACCGGCCCGAGCCGGTTGTCACGCCATCGGCCCGCCCAGAACGGCTGTCGCTGGCGGACGGATCGATCCGTAGCATCGTCTGGGCCACCGGCTATGCGCGCTCGTTCGGTTGGCTGGAGCCGCTGGCGCTCGGCGCCGATGGCGAGCTGGCGCATCAGGGCGGCGTCACCAGCGTGCCCGGTCTCTACGCGCTCGGCTTCCGCTTCCTGCGCAAACGCGATTCCAACTTCATCGGCGGCGTCGGCGCGGATGCCGAGGCGATCGCCGCTGAAATCTCCCGTTATCTCGATTGCAACGGCCGCAAGGCGGCATGAGGACCACGAACATGGTAAGCAACCCGATCTCACTTATGGCCACCCCCAGGCGCGGCCATTACGATGCGATCATCGTCGGCGCCCGCTGCGCTGGCGCCGCGACGGCGATGCTGCTCGCGCGCGCCGGCCTCAAGGTGCTGGCGATCGACCGCAAGCCTTATGGATCCGACACACTGTCGACACATGCACTGATGCGGCCGGCCGTGTTGCAGCTTTGGCGCTGGGGCCTGCTCGAGCGGCTGCTCAAGGCCGGCACGCCGCTGATCGAGACGACGACTTTCCACTATGGCGACGAGGAGATCACCATCCCCCTCGCCGCTAGCTCGGACCTGCCCGGCCTCATCGCGCCGCGGCGCACCGTGCTCGACCGCATCCTGGTCGATGCGGCGCGCAAGGCCGGCGCGGAGATGCTGCACGAGGTCGCGGTCGGCGATCTCTTTGCCGACACGCGTGGGCGGGTGCGGGGTATCGAGATCCGCGCCGCCGGCCGTACTGCCGTGCGGGTCAGCGCCGATATCGTGGTCGGCGCCGATGGCATCGGCTCGCTGGTGGCAAAATGCGTCGACGCCCAGACCTTGCGGCGCGGCGCGGTGTCGGCTGCCCATGTCTATGGCTATGCGCCGGTCGAGCCCGGTGCCGGCTACCACTGGTATTTCCGCGACGGGATCGCCGGCTCGTTCATCCCGACCAATGACAGCCTCGCCTGCATCGTCGCCTCGGTGCCGACAGGCCTGTTCGACCAGCGCTTCCGCCTCGGCCACGCCCGCGCCCGCATAGATATGCTCGAGGCGCTTTCCCCGGCACTGGCAGCACAGGCGGCCCGGGCACCGAAGGATGCGCGCCTGCAGGCGTTCCGCGGCGTGCCGGGCTATATCCGCCAGCCGCATGGCCCGGGCTGGGCGCTGGTGGGCGACGCCGGCTTCTTCCGCGATCCGATCACCTCGCATGGCATTTCCGACGCGCTGCGCGACGCCGAGAGCCTCGCGCGGGCGATCCTCAATGGGTCCGAGGCAGCGTTCGCCGTCTGGCAGCAGCAGCGCGACATGATCGCCAACCAGATCCTCGACACCACGGACGCCATCGCCGGCTTCGATTGGACGCTTGACGATCTCGGCGAGCGGCATCGCCGCTTCAGCGCTATCCTGAAGGCAGAGGTGCAGGCGCTGGCCGGGCAGCCCATGCCGGCCCGCCGCGCTGCCGCATCAAAGCCCTCGACCTATCGGGCGGCGGCCAACCAGGACAAGCCGCCAGCCGAGCTTTCCCGCAACCGAACTGGAGCAAGACCATGACTGTGCACGTGATGAAGGACGGGTGGGTCGGTGTCATCAAGGGTCGGCCAAAGGTGGGCGCCTTTGCCGAACGCTCGCGGCGCACGCAGCCGCAGGATGTCGATGCCTTCGCCGCGATGACCGGCGACCGCAACCCACTGCATTACGACAAGGCGCTGGCCGAGGCTTCTGTGTTCGGCAAGCTTATCGTGCAGGGCGGCGTCACTTCCGGCATCCTGAACGCGGTGGTGGCGGAAGACCTCCCCGGCCCTGGCTCGGTGTTCCTCGAAGTGTCGTGGAAATTCGTCAGGGCCGTCGGCGTCGGCGAACTGATCACCGGCCGCGTCGAGGTCAAGGAGGTGCGCGCCGACAAGCCGATCACCAAGCTGGAGACATCGGTGCGCAACGAAGCGGGCGAGCTTTGCCTCACCGGCACCGCGACGGTGTTCACCGTGCCATTGGCCAGGGGCTGAAAACTGCGCGAGCGCCTGCTACGCGCCCGCCGTCTCGGCGATGAAGGCGCGGACGTGGTCTATGAACTCTTCGAAGGCGGGCTCGCCTTCGAGGAGGATGTGGTTCTGGCTATCGAGCTCGATGAAGCGCGCGCCGGGAATGCCGGCCGCCATGGTGCGGCCCGATTCTACCGGCGCTACGTTGTCGTCGCGCGCGTGCAGTACCAAGGTTGGCACACGCACCTTTTCCAGCAAGTCGCTGACATCGATCACCGAAAAGGCGTTCTGAAGACGCCAGGCATCGTCGGGCGAGACGGTGCGCAGCATCAAATCGTCCATCCAGGCGAAATGCTCGTGCGTGGCGCCGGGGATGAACATGGAGCAGAAGGCCTGGCGAAACATCGGGTTCGGCTTGCCCCAGCTCTCGCGCATCAGCGTCGCCACGGCCTCGCGCGTCGCGATCTCGCCGGCGTCGCCGCGCGCCCGCCAGCCTTTGACGTAGCCGCCGTAGAGGATCATGCCCGACAATTTCTCGGGGTGGCGGATGGCATAGGCGATCGAAACCGCGCAGCTCTGCGACAGGCCGAGCAAGGTGAAGCGGTCGATCCCGGTTGCCTCGACCACGCATTCGAGGTCCGATACCATGGTTTCGAACGAGATGTCGACGACGTGCCTTTGCGACAGGCCATTGCAGCGCTCGTCATAGCGCACCAGCCGGTTGTGACGTGACAATTCCCGCATCCAATGCCGCCAGATCGGGCTGTCCCAGTCGAAGGTGAGATGCGACATCCAGTGCGCGGCGCGCAAGATCGCCGGCCCGCTGCCGGTGCTGGCATGGGCGAGCCTGGTGCCGTCGAGAGCCCGGCAGAACTGCACGGCGCGGCCGGGATCCTGCGGCGACGCGGCAGGCTTCGACGGCGGCGCGAGGGGAGCGGACTGCGGCGCGCGTCCCGTGGCTTGAGCGGCGGCCGACCGGACCTTGTCCTCCAGCGCCTCGATCTCGACGGCGAGCCGCACATCTTCGGGCGCGAGGCGGCGCAGGCGCTGGGCGAACGGCAGCGCGCGTCGCGGCTCATTCCCCAGGCGCTCGACCAACTCGCGCAAAATGCCAAGCTCGACGATTTCCACCTCGCTGGCGATGGCCTGCCGCCACGCTTCATAGTCGAAGCAGCGCTCCAGTGAGAGGTCGGCAAGAAAGCCGCCGCGAATCGAGGCCAGGACGGCTTCGAGCTCCTCGGTCGGATGGGAGGAAAGATCGGCCTTCACCAGCGGCGCCAGCCGCGCATAGTCCGTCTCGACATTGAGCGCGACAGCATTGCGATCGGCGGCAAGAACGGATTCGTCGGCGCCCAGGACCTGGCGGATCTTGGACAGGCTCCAGCGCAAGGCGCCGCGCGGATCGTCGGGGATGTCCCAGAATATCTCGCACAGCCGCTCGCGCTGATGCTGCCTGCCGGTGACGGCAAGGTAGGCGAGCAGCGCCCGCGTCTTGCGGGATGGCGGCAGGAGAAGCGGCTCGCCGTCGCGCGTGACCTGAAAATCGCCAAGAACGCGCAGTTCCAGCATGTGCTGACCGCCTTTCATGCGTCCACGCGCTTGTCGATCGCCATGATCTCCCTTCGGCCTTGGCCGACGCTGCGAAGGGGCAGCCAATAGCAAAATCGGCTAATTTAGGAAAGCTTGGTCCGGACCGCCGCGACCCGAGGACCAGATCGACTCGGCGGCGCGGACAGGAGCATATGTCAATCAAGGCACGTGGTCGCTCGTTTACGCCTTTGCCGGAACCGCTCTCGGCCTGATGACGGTCGCCAGCACGACCCCAGCCACAATGAAGGCCGCGCCGAGCAGATCGTAGTCATGCAGGCTCTCGCCGAGCAGCAGATAGGCGAGCACGGCGACGAACAGCGTCTGCAGATAGAGCAGCATGCTTGCCCGGCTCGCGCCCAGCGTCTCGACGCTTTTATTGTAGAGACAATACATCAGCGCGCCGCCGGGCCCGGCCAGATAGGCAAGCGCGAGCAGGCCATTCCCGTTCAGGGCGGAGCGCTCGTCGTTGACGATTTCCCACAGATGGAACGGCAGCGCCACCAGCGCGCCGGCGCCGAGCAGAAGGACTACCAGCGGCAGGAGCTCGATGCCGAATTTGGAGCGGCGCAGCAGCACGGTGTAGAGCGCCCAGCAGAAGGCGCTGCCGACGATCCACAATTCTCCGATGTTGAAGCGCAGTTGCACCAGCGCGTCCAGCTTGCCATGGGCGACGATGACCAGCATGCCGGCGAGCGCGGCAACCGCGCCGAGTGATTTCCAGAGGCCGAGCGGTTCGCCCAGCACGAGGCGCGCGAGCACCATGGTCATGATCGGCGACATTGCCATGATGATGCCGGCCGTGGTCGCATCGGTGTCGTTCAGGCCATGGTAGATCATGCCTTGGCAGAGCGTCAGGCCGATGGCGCCGACGGCGACGATCTCCAGCGGCCGCGATTTGAGCAGCGCCAGCATGGCGCCGTGATGGCGGTGCACGATCGGCAACAGAATGGCGCAGGCGAGCAAGAGCCGCCAGAAGCACAGTCCCCAGGGCGGCATTTCCGGCGCCACCCATTTGGCCGCGATATAGACGCCGGCCGAAAGCAGCCAGCACAGCACGGCGGTGGGATAGCCAGTGAAGGACGGTATCGCTCGACTGGCCGGCGGTTCCGCCGGATGCGCTATCGGTATCGCCTGCATCGCATGTCCCCCGCTTCGTGAAGGTCAGCCCAGTCGCAGCGACAGTCTACCTCATGACGGGGGTGTTACATAGTTGGCCCGGCAAAGCCCACGCGGCAGGGACCAATGCGGCCTGCCGTTGGACCTAGGCAGCAGGTCCCAGGCCGAGCCGACGCTACCGTGGAGCTGCGATGCAAAGCGTTCGGCTTCGATGTCTTCGAGGCCGTCGATCCGGCGCATCGGTCAGTGACCGAGGACGTTGCGCTCTGCCGATGGCGCCAGGCTCTGTGAACCGGGCACCGAAAACGGCGCGCCCTGAAGAACCCAGTCGGCCGCGATCTGGCCGATGACCGGGGCGAGCTGGATGCCGTAGCCACCTGCGCCGGCGGCGGTGATCAGCGTCGGCTCGGAGGCATCGATCGGTCCGACGAAGGGGCGATGGTCGGCGGTGACGGGATAAAGGCCCGCCCAGCCCCGGCCGAGCCGCGCGCCCGGCAGGTCGGGCAGGCGTTCCAAAAACAGCTCGGCCAGATCGACCTTCGACTGCTCCTCGCACTGGTCGTTGTAGTTATCGGGGTCTTCCGGCGCGATCGAATTTACCTTGTGGATCTCGGCGATCAGCTCGCCCGGCTTTTCATGGCGGAAGTTGAGCCCGCTGCCCTCGCCGTTCACCAGGTCCATGACCATCGGCATCGTGTAGTCGAGCGGCTCGTCGAGATGGATGACGACGGCCTCGTGGCGCTCAGGCCAGATGTGCAGGCGCTGGCCGAAGAGTTCGGCCACCCGCGGCGCCCAGGCGCCGCCGGCATTCACCACGACATCGCAATCGATCAGCCGTCGCTCGCGATCGATCGGGCCGCCATTGGTTTCGAGCGTGTAGCCGCCCGGGCGTCGTTGCACCCCGAGCAGCTTGCGGTACTGACGGATCTCGCCGCCCTTGGCGCGGACGATGCCCGCCAGGAAATTGCACATCTCGTGGGGATCGAGGAAGCCGTTGTCGGGCCCGAACAATCCGCCTTCGAGCCCGTCAGGATTGAGGTGAGGAACGAGGTCCCTGAGTTCGTCGGCATGGATCAGACGCGATCTCAGCCCCGCCTCGCCCTGGATCTCGACCGATTTGGCGAAGAGCTCCATCTGGGCGGGCGTGCGGGCCAGCCGCAGATAGCCGATATGGTTGAACCGAAGCCCCTCGCCTTCCCATTGGCGGAACCGGCGCAGTGAATGGACGCGCAGCATGATCTCGAACGGGTCGGTCAGTTGCGATCCGACGACGCCGACGGACCGGCCGCTCGATCCCGAAGCAATCGACTGGGCTTCGAGCACGGTCACGCGCGCGCCCTGCTCGACGAGGTTGAGCGCCGTGCACATGCCCAGCGTGCCCGCGCCGATCACCACGACATGAGGAGAAGCTGTCATCTGTGGTCCGCCTGTTTTCACGACTGCGCGGCGACGTGGCCCAGGGTCTCGTCGATCGCTTGAAGAATGGCGTTGGCATCTTCCTCGGTCATCGGCGTCGACAGCGCGAACAGGCCGTAGCTGGCGGACAGGACGCCGCGGCCAATCAAACCCTTGTGGAAGGTGTCGAACTTCCTGTGCTCGGCCGGACCTGGATAGATAGAGCGGTAATCGGTGACGGGATGCGACGTGAAATGAACCTTGAACAGCGAGCCGAGGCCGACGCATTGGCCGGCAAGCCCATGCTTTTCGAATGAGGCGGTAATCCCTTCGCGCAAGGATGCGCCGAGCCGATCGAGATGGGCAAAGCTTTCTTTCGTCAGCGCCCGCATCGAAGCAAGGCCGGCGCGCATGGTCACCGGATTGGCCGTGAATGTGCCGCCATGCGGCAGCGCGGGCTTGCCTCCGGTCGGATCGAACACCGCCATGATATCGGCGCGCCCACCCACGGCGCCCACCGGGAAGCCGCCGCCGATGATCTTGCCCAGCGCCGTTAGGTCGGGCTCGATGCCCCACAAGCCTTGCGCGCCAGACCATCCCAGCCGAAACGAGATGACCTCGTCGAAGATGACGAGTGCACCTGCGGCATGGGCGATCTCGACCATGGCGTGGAGGTAATCCCGGCGCGCCGGTGTGAGGCCGGCACGGTTGGGCATCGGGTCGATCAGCACCGCTGCGATGTTGTCGCCCTCGGCGGCGAAGACGGCGCGCAGCGCCTCGGTGTCGTTGAAGGGCACGGCGATCACGTCCGCCAGCACGCCGCGCGGCGTGCCCTTAGCATAGGGCGTCGACCTGGGCAGGTCGCCCCAGTTCGCCGGCGAGGAGTCCAGGCTCACTTCAGCGAAATCGTAGGATCCGTGATAGGCGCCCTCGATCTTGACGATCTTCGGCCGCAAGGTGAAGGCGCGCGCGGCCTTGATCGCCATCATCACGCCCTCGGTGCCGGAGTTGGTGAAGCGGATCTGGTCGACGGAGGGCAGCCGCTCGACCAGCAGCTCGGCAAGCTCGATCTCGCTCAGCGTCGGAGCGCCGAAAGCGGTGCCGAAGGGCAGCTGCTCGACAACAGCCGCGGTGACATCGGGATGCGCATAGCCGTGGATCATCGCGGTGAAATTGTTGATGCAGTCGTAATAGGCATTGCCGTCGACGTCCCAGACCCTGCACCCCTCGCCGCGCGCAGCGTAGATCGGAAACGGATCGACGAAGACCGTGGTGCGCGTATTGCCGCCCGGCATCACCTTCCTGGCGCGCTCGAACAGGTTTTTCGATCCAGGCATGGCGTCGGGATAATGCGGCATGGCTCTCCGAAGGCGAATTCAACTGTTGGAACAGCGACGCGCCGCCCGTCACGAAGCTACGGTTCGTTTGCGCGCCGGCGCAATCGGCCAGACCGGTCATGCGACCCGACCAGGGGTCATTCCGGTCATCATCATTTCGCGGCCGCAGCAACCGGGCGCTTAGACTGCCCGATTGATCATCCCGCCATCGAGAAGTTCTGCTCCGAGACGATCCGTCATGACGTCTAGTCCATTTGGATGATGCGTCCTGCGCCTAAAGGCGCCTGGTATAACCAGCCGACAACTTGGCAAAATACAGGTTGTTCAAGGCTGTAGAATGACTTCAACACGGAGCGAACCGCTAAGACCGAAAATCTTAATTTTGCGCACGCGCAGCCGGTTTGACGCGCTTCTTGAGCATCGCGAGGAATGCCCAGCAGACAAAGGACCGTGGCCAGTGACATTCATGCATGAATCCTACGAGGAGTTCGAGGGCGACCCGCGCCCGGCATGGGTTCGCTTCGGCATGCGCCACTGGAGGTGGAGCGCCGTTCCCGTATGCATCCTCCTCTTGGCGCTGATATCTCCGGCAGACAATAGCGCCGAAATGCAGCGACAGATCGCGGCCACGCGAGGCGAACTGGCGTCGACAAAAGCGCAACTGGGCCAAAGCCAGCACGCCGAGCGCAGCGCAAGCGCGCAGGCAAGAGTGCTAGCCAGCACCTCCGCGGAGCAGGCAAAAGCGTTGAATGATGCGACCCAAAGCAACGAAGCCCTCAAACTCGACCTCGAAGCGGCGCAGCGCGTCATCAAGGGCTTGAAAGCAGAAGCTATTTCCTCGAACGAAGCACGTAACGCCAAGGATGCGTCCTTGGCCGAGGCAAATCAATCGCTTGCGAAAGAGCGGCGTAAGGTCGAACAATTCGAGCACGAACTCGCCATGGCCCGCCAGGCCGGCGAGGCCGATGAGAGGCGCGCGGATCTGGCTGCGGCCGAGCGAGCCACCGCCCTAAAGGACCTCCAGTTGGCGGTTGCTGCCGCAAAGCATGCCAACGAAACATTGGACCTGGAACATGCGCGCGCGGTTTCGGCCGCAAGTAATGCCGATGGCGCCCGTCGGGAAAGAGACGCTGCGAAGCAGGCATCTGTCGACTTGAGCGCAGCGTTGGAGCAAGAGCGTCAAAAGCTGACCGACATGTCCGTGTCCCTTACCGCTGCGCGAAAGGCGATCGACCTTGTCAAAGCGCAAAGCGCGCGCCGCACAGCGCAGATGGAGCGCGCACCCAGGACGCGTCCCGCCGCAGCTTCACTTGCCAGCCAGAATGGCCAGCCTGTCCGCCAAACAGGCTTGCAGAACAAAAACAGAGCGAAGGTTCCAAGATCACCGAAACGGGTTCTGGTGGCGACGACGATTAGTCTCCCCGACGCGTTGCTTCCGACTCCGCCTCGATGATGGTGGCCAGGAGTGCATTTGGATTGGCACGAACGCATGCCGCAGGAGGGTCCTGAAATGGGCAAATACCTGGCGGTCGCCTTGACGATCGCTGCCGCCACCGGACCAGCGGCGGCGCTTGATGTCGGTGGTGGCGGCAAAGCCGGCGGCCTTGGCGTTGCCGCTGGAGTGAGCGCAGGATCAAAAGGCATTTCCGCGGGCGTGGGGGCACGTGTCGGCGGCTCGGTCGGCGCAAACGTTGGGGCATCAGCGGGCGCGGGCGGCGTCGGCGTTGGCGCTTCAGTAGGCGCAGGTGGGACAAGCATTGGCGGGTCCGCGAACGCCGGCACCGGGTCAGTCGGCGCGGGCGTTTCGGCTGGTGACGCTCCGGACAACGCAAGCGCGGGCGTTTCGACAAGTACCGGCACGGCAACATCCGACACCGTAGGCACCGCGCCGCCTGACAACCCGCCCGTTTCCTCTGCCAAAAGCGCAAGAACCGCGATCAGCCTACCGTCCATTCTCAAACCTTCCAGCACAGGTGGCGGGGAGTTCGGGCGGTTTAGAGCGGGTTATCCTTTTGCGCCCCTTCTATCGCTGAAAGCGAAGCCCGGCACCCCGCGCAAAATCGTGAGCGCATGCCGCGCGGCGATCATGTCGGCGGCGATGCCGCTTGGCGCTGTGCGCGTAGACGCGGTCAGCGCCGGCCCGATGCGCCAACGCAAAGCCGGTCCGGCGGCGCCGATCGAGGTGCGAATAAACTATGCGCTTCGAGGTGGCATCCGAGTGCGACAAGCGAAAGTCCTATGTCGCCTCGGTGCGACGGGAAAGGTCATCGCTGTAACGTAGCGGCCGGCCGTCATTGGCCTGGACACCGGCGCCAGCTTTACCGAGCCGTGTACAGGGGACCGCTACTTGGCAACGTCACTTGCCAAAACCCGATTTGGGTGCCTGAGATGGGTCGGCGTGATGCCAGTCTGCTGGCGGAAGACGCGGCTGAAATGGCCGGCATTGGGGAAGCCGCAGCGATAGGCGATCTCGCCGATCGCGAGATCGCTGCCCTCCAGCAGCGACTTGGCGTAATGCACCCTCAGCGCCAGATAGGCGGCCATCGGGCCGATGCCGAGCTCGGCGCCGAACAGGCGCTCGAGTTGGCGGCGCGAACAGTTCTGCCTGGCGGCGATTTCGGCGACCGAGAGCGTCTCCTGGAGATTGCTTTCCATCAGGAGCAGCGCCCGCTTCACCGCGCGGCTGGCGGCCGCGGGAAAAAGGTCGCCGACCGGCTGAACGTCGCGGCTGGAGCGGATACGGTCGAGCACCAGGATCTTGGCGGCCTTCTCCGCCGCCTTCTGGCCGATGAATTGCGAGACGAAGTAGCCGGCAAGATCGGCGGCACCCGTACCGCCGGCACAGGTGGCGCGGCCGCGGTCGACGGAATAGAGGCTGTCGGCATGGGCGTTCACATCGGGGAACTCGGCGCGGAAATCCTTGATGTGGAACCAGCTGACCGCGGCACTATAGCCGTCGAGCAGGCCATAACGCGCCAGCACGAAGCTGCCGGTGCAGAGCGCGGTGAGCGGTACGCCCTTTTCGGCCGCGCGCAAAAGGAATGCTTCCTTTTCCGAGCTCAGCTTGCGGCTGGTGTCGAGCAGGCCGCCGACCACCACGACATTGTCGAAATCCTCCGGATTGCCCATCGCCCGCGTCGGCAGCAATTCGACGCCACAGCTGGCGCGGATCGGCAGGCCGCGCTCGCCGACGATCTCCCAATCGAACTCGATCCTGCGGCTGCGGTCACCCTCGTCGCCCGCCAGTCGCAGCGTGTCGATGAACAGCGACAGCGGCGACAAAGTGAAATCGCGCACCAAAAGAAATGCGAACTTCTTGGCCATCTTCCTCCGGGACCGTCCTCGTTCAACCGGACATTATGCGAAAATCGCTGGGCCAGGCCTTCTGAATCCGACCTTCATCCGGTCGAAACATCATCGAGCCGCGACCGCGGGGGCTAGCGCCGCTCGGCGGCCCTGCTCGTCAACGCGATGAGAATGCGCGCCAAGACAATCCCCACCACACCCGCCGCCGCCTTGACGAGGGCATCGACAACCCGCGCATGCCGGCCAGGGTCCAACAGCTGCAGGAACTCGAGGACGCCGGCCACCGCGCAAACGAACAGCACGGTCTGCGTCAAGCGGGACGGAAACCCGATCGCCAGGGTCAGCCCCAGCAGGACGTAAGCCAGCGCGCGTTCCATGTTGGCGTCGCCCAGATGCGGCCGCAACTGTATGGGCGACAACGTTGCGAAGGTGATGAGAGCCAGCAGGGCGAGTGCGGCGAGACGGGAGATGGAGGTCATGTCCGCTCTTACAGGCCGCTGGCTGTGATAACAATATCGCCGGTGCCCAGCCGTGAATTGGTCCGCGCGGGCCCGAAACCGACCTGCTCCGCAAGAGATCGGGAGCGCTGAGGTGTTCAAGCTGCCGATGCGGCTTCCCCGTCTTCGTCAATCACCTGTTCGTCGAGCGGGTGCGCAAGGCCGGGCTGCGCAATGTGTCGTTCGAGCCGGTATGGACATCGGGAACCGCGATTGCTCGAGGGGAATAACAGTTTTGCGGTTTGCGGCGGGAACGGGCAATGACCAACGCCGGCGCCGCGCCTCATCCGCCCTTCGCGCACCTTCTGCCCGCATAGTGACGAGGAGACGGGAGAAGCTGCAACACCTTGGCCCGCCCTCTGGGCGCATCTGGAACAGGGCTCTGGCCCAACCCGGACATGCACGAACGGGATGGCCATTATAACCAGAGGCTTTATAACGGTCGCTGACAAAGCGATCACCAAGGGGAGACGATGCGTTACATACGTCCGCTTTCAATAGAAGACGCCGTTGGCGAGCTCGCCAAGGCGGTAGGCCCGGCCGCGATTTTGGCCGGGGGCAGCGACCTTTTGGTCAGGATGAAGGGCGGCTTCATCGAGCCCGAGCTGATCGTCGACATCAAGGCAATCGGCGGCCTGGCCGACATCACCGAAACGGCCGACGGTTTTCGGATCGGCGCCGCGGTGCCCTGCGCGGTGCTGGGCGAGAACAAGGCGCTCAAGCAGGCATGGCCCGGCGTGGTCGAGGCGGCCAACCTGATCGGCTCCAAGCAGGTGCAGGGACGCTGCACCATCACCGGCAATCTGTGCAATGCCTCGCCCGCCGCCGACAGCGTGCCGGCGCTGGTGGCGGCCGGCGCCAAGGCGGTTGTCGCCGGACCATCGGGCAAGCGCACGATTGCCGTGGAAGCCGTGCCGACCGGACCCGGCCGCACGTCTCTGGCAAAAGGCGAGATCATCGAGGCGATCCTGCTCGACAAGCGGCCTGACCATGCTGGCGACGCCTATCTGCGCTTCATTCCGCGCACCGAAATGGACATCGCGGTGGTTAGCGCGGGCGTCAACCTGACGCTGGATGACAAGGGCGCGATCAAGACCGCCCGCGTGGCGCTGGGTGCCGCGGCGCCGACGGTGCTTCTGGTCGAGGAAGCCGGGCAAGTGCTGATCGGCTCGAAGCTTGACGAAGCGACGCTCCAGCGGCTGGCGAAGATCTGCTCCGGTGCCTGCCGCCCGATCGACGACAAGCGCGGCACCATCGAATTCAGACGGAAAGTTGCGGGCGTGCTGGCACAGAGAGCCGCAACGACCGCTTACAAGCGTGCGGGAGGCAAATAATGGCCGGTGTAGCTGTATCAACGACGATCAACGGCGATGCCGTCGAATATCTGTGCCAGCCCGACGAGACGCTGCTGGACGTGCTGCGCGATCGGCTGGGCCTGACCGGCGCCAAGGAAGGCTGCGGAACCGGCGACTGCGGCGCCTGCAGCGTCATCGTCGACGGAAGACTGGTCTGCTCCTGCCTGGTGCTTGGCGCGGAAGCCGAAGGCCGCAAGGTCGAGACGATCGAAGGCATGGCACATGGCGACCAGTTGCATCCGCTGCAACAGAAATTCCTGGAGCATGCGGCCTTGCAATGCGGCATCTGCACGCCAGGTTTCCTGATTGCGGCGAAGGACCTGCTGGAGAAGAACCCCTCGCCCACCGAGGAGGAAATCCGCTTTGGGCTCGCCGGCAATCTCTGCCGCTGCACCGGCTATGACAAGATCGTGCGCGCCGTCCAGGATGCGGCCAACGTGATGAAGGGAGCCTGATCATGAATTTCGATCCGCGCTACTCCGGACGCAATTTTTCCTCGGTCGGCACGCGGCCGATCCGCCCCGACGGCATCGACAAGGTGACCGGCCGCGCCCGCTACGGCGCCGACTTCAACATGGCCGGCCAGCTGGTGGGCCGGATCCTGCGCAGTCCGCACGCGCATGCGGTGATCAAAAGCATCGACACCTCGAAGGCGGAGAAGCTCGCCGGCGTGAAGGCGGTGATCACGGCGAAGGACCTGCCGGACCTCACCGACGGCGATGCCGCCATGTACGACATCCTCGACAATTCGATGGCGCGCAAGAAGGCCCTCTATGACGGCCATGCGGTGGCCGCGGTTGCGGCGATCGACGCCCGCACCGCCCGCCAAGCGCTGAAGCTGATCGAGGTCGAGTATGAGGTGCTGCCGCATGTCACCGATGTCGATGAGGCCGCGCAGCACCACGCGCCGCTGATCAACGATCAGGTCTTCACCGAGGGCCTCGAGGAAAAGCCCGCAAAACCCTCCAACGTCACCAAGCGCACGCAGTTCGGGCATGGCGATGTCCATAAGGGCTTTGCCCAGGCCGATTTCGTGATCGAGCGCTCGTTCAAGACCGAGCAGACGCATCAGGGCTATATCGAGCCGCATGCCTGCGTGGCGAGCGTCAACCCGGACGGCACGGCGGACCTGTGGGTCTGCACGCAAGGCCATTTCGTCTACCGCCAGCATTGCGCCCAGCTGCTGGGGCTCGAAGCCTCGAAGCTGCGCGTCACCTCCTCCGAGATCGGTGGCGGTTTTGGCGGCAAGACCCATGTCTGGGCCGAGCCGGTGGCGCTTGCCCTGTCGCGCAAGGCCGGCCGGCCGGTAAAACTGGTGATGACCCGCGACGAGGTTTTCCGCGCCTCAGGCCCGACCAGCGCCACTTCGATCGACGTCAAGATCGGCGCGAACAAGGACGGCACCATCACCGCCGCGGAAGCGACGCTGCGCTACAGCTGCGGCCCCTACCCCGGCTCGTGGGCCGAGATCGGCGCGATGACCGCGTTTGCCTGCTACAAGCTCGAGAACGTCAAGACCGTCGGCTACGAAGTGCTGGTCAACCGGCCGAAGACCGCGGCCTATCGCGCGCCCTCGGCGCCGATGGCGGCCTTTGCCGTGGAAAGCGTGGTGGACGAGCTCGCCAAGGAGCTCGGCATGGATGCGGTGGAGTTCCGCATCAAGAACGCCGCGCAGGAAGGCACGCGCTCGTCCTACGGCCCGGTCTACGGGCCGATCGGCATCGGGCCGACGCTGGAAGCGGTCAAGAGCCATCCGCATATGAAGGCGCCGCTGAAAGCCAACCAGGGACGCGGCATGGCCTGCGGCTTCTGGTTCAATTTCGGCGGCCAGACCTGCACGGACCTGAACATCGGCATGGACGGCACGGTGTCCCTGGCCGTGGGCACGGTCGATGTCGGCGGGTCCCGCGCCTCGCTGTCGCTGGTGGCGGCGGAAGAGCTCGGCATCGATTATTCCCAGGTCAAGGCGATCGTCGCCGACACGTCCTCCCTCGGCTACAACGACATGACCGACGGCAGCCGCGGCACCTTCTCCTCCTCGATGGCGACGATCTCGGCTGCGGGCAATGCGATCAAGATCCTGCGCGAGCGCGCGGCGCAGACCTGGGACATCCCGGTGGAGGACGTCGTCTGGGAAAAGGGCCATGCCATCGCCAAGGGCGAGAAATACGGCAACCTCGCGCCGCTGTCGCTGAAGGACATCGCGGCCGCTTCCGGCAAGACCGGCGGGCCGATCGCCGGCCATAGCGAGCTGGTCGCCGATGGCGCCGGCGTATCCTTCGCCACCCATATCTGCGACGTCGAGGTCGACCCCGAGACAGGCTCGACCCGTGTGATCCGCTACACGGTGGTGCAGGATGCCGGCAAGGCGGTGCACCCGACCTATGTCGAGGGCCAGTACCAGGGCGGTGCCGCGCAAGGCATCGGCTGGGCGCTCAACGAGGAGTATATATACGGCAAGGACGGGCGGCTGCAGAACCCGGGCTTCCTCGACTACCGCATCCCGGTCTGCTCCGACCTGCCGATGATCGACACGCAGATCCTGGAAATCCCCAACCCCAACCACCCCTATGGCGTGCGCGGCGTGGGCGAAACCTCGATCGTGCCGCCGCTGGCGGCCATCGCCAATGCGGTGTCGAACGCGGTCGGCGTGCGCATGACCCACATCCCGATGTCGCCGCCGCGCATTCTCGCGGCGCTCGACGCGGAACGGGAAGGCTGAGGTATATCCAAGCTAGGACAGGGTGTGTTGAGATTCAGGTCAGGCCGAGCCGAGAATGATGGCATCCGAGAACCGGAGCAGAGCGTACTTGAAGTACGTGAGCACCGGAAGCGCAGGAAGCCGTCATTCGCAGGCCGGCCTCGCCTGAATATCGACGCACGTTGAGGCGCTGATGGTCGAGGTCACCCTTTGGGGCTCGCTCAGCGCCGTCGCCGGAGGCAAGGCCAAGCACGACATCGAGGCCAAGGACATAAGGGAGCTGTTCCGCAAGCTTGCGGAACAGTATCCCGGCATCGAGCCGTGGATCGACCGCGGGATCGCGGTCGCGATTGATGGCACGATCTACCGCGATACCTGGTCGAAGGAGCTACCGCCGGGGGCGGAGATTTTCCTGCTGCCGAGATTGGCTGGCGGGTAAGCGAACCGGCTGCTGGCCACTAATGCGCCTACAGATATGGCTGGCGACCCTTCCGGCCGCTTGGGGCGGCCCTTATCGTCTAAGCCCGAAAAAGCTCAAGATGGCGAGAATGACAACGACGAGGCCGACGAGATAGATAATGCTGTGCATGGCAGGTCCTCCTGTGGAGGAGCACTCGCTAATGTTCCGCCGGATGACTGTTCCAGGCGTCCTTCGTTCGGAGGGCGATGACTTTAGCATAGGCTGATACAACAATATCAGCCGGCGCCCTGTATCTAGTCCGTGCCCCCGCCGGTCAGGCCCGGCTCGTGGGCAACCCCCGCTTCGAGCCGGGCCGCTCAAGATTGTCGGGCTGGTTATCGGTTTGGCCGGTCTTCGCGGACGACGTTGTAGAGAAGAAGCCCCGCGGTCAAAGACACGACAGCGCCCAGCATGTCGTGGCCGGTCAGCCCCGAATAATACACAAAAGCAAATGCCAATTCGGCCATGGTTCCACCTGGGTGTGCGATCCTTGCTGAGAGAACCCTTAGGGCGCGCTAATGTTCCTATGGTTCGGCGTCGATCCAGAGCATGATCCCGAACCTGGGAACCGGCTTCCGGAGAAGATCATGCTCCAACAAAGAGTTAGATCAGGATGGCGATTCAACGAAAACGTCATCCCGATCCAACGTAGCTCTCCAGGGAGTATGGACGACCATCCGACAGTTACGGTTTGCCGGGGTCCTTGGAGCCGACTATCGCCGCCAAGATCGCCTCGTATGCGCTTCCGACTTCCTCTTCGATCTCCTCCTCGGAGACACCTGCCGCCTTGGCATCGGCGAACAGCTTGGCCGTCAGCTCGGCCACCGAGACGATGTCCGCGCCTACATTGCCGCGCATCACATTATCGGTGATCCATCGGCCAAAGAACTCCGCGCCACGCTCGCTCATTCGCCCTGCTCTTTCAGGAAATGGGCCTCCCGAAGGAGCGAATCCCAGCCGGTTCCGGTTGATTCGATCAGCTCGCCGGCCTGATCCAGGGTGATGCCGGTTTCCCTTGCCAGGCGCCCCGCAAGCAATTCGAAGACAGCCTGGTCGCTCTCTCCCAAGCTGCCTTCGCGATGCTGCAGCGCCTCGAAGATCACTTCAAAAACGCTGTCGAGTTCTTCCTTGATCTCGCTGGCCGGAATGCCTTCGCGCGCGGCCGCCTTCATCATCTCGTCGGCAAGATCGCCCACCGCGAGGGGATACTCCGTCATCACGTTCGGCAGATGCTCCGCCATCCATCGGTCGAAGAAGTCGAGACCGCGCCTGCTCATGTGGCCATAAGCGCGCGAAGAACATTAGGTTCCGCTGATACGGACTGAGGTCCCATTCGCCGGCGCATTGGTCCATCGGGTGAAACCTAAGCCCTGCCATCTCATTAGGGCTGCGCTGACGAGCAATCAGTCCCTTCAATCGTCAGTTGGCTGGATCGCCCGCCACCTGCCCCCAGGTGGCGGGCGTCCGAAGAAGAACAAGGGCTGGGGCAGAGGTGGACAATGTCGATTTCCGAGGAGTTGCGGGACGTGAGTCTTCGCTATGAATGCCCAAATTGCCACCGGCCGATCATCAGGAACGGCTCGTGGTTCAAGGCGGTGAGCACCTTCCATTGCGAGGCCTGCAAGGCCAAGCTCAGGCTTGGCTATTCGGCCAAGCTGGCGCTTTTCGAACGCCACGGCAAGGCGGCGTGACCTATGCGGATGAGTTCCCGCGAACCTTTTCGCAAGGCGCGGCTTCCCTTCCGGGAGCGGCTCGAGGTGGCCGCAAACGACAACGGCGCGCTCCACCACCGCGATCTTTCCAATCTCGTCCCCGCCGATGACGGTCTTGCAAGGATCGCCACGAAAGCCGAGCGGATGGGCATTGCGGCGGCCGTGGGCATAGCGATCAGCCTTTTCATCGGGCCGGTGGTATTCACGTGCCTGATGCTGGGCGTGTGGAACGCGGCCTTGGAGAATAACGGAGACAAGCATGATCGAGACTTCCAGGACCCTGGAAACCAAGGTGGCGGGTTTGCAAGACAGGCTGAGAGAAGCCAACCTCAGCATGGATGACATGTTGGCCTTTCAAAGGGTGGCGGACGTGCTGGACAATGGCCATGGCGGCATCGACGTCGACGATTTGATCGCGCTTTCCTTTGTGGTGCCGGAGGAAGGTTGAGGGCCGGAAGGGTCTGCCTTAGCTTGCCGACATCACCCGCTGTGGCGCGCTCGGCGCCGTCGCCTGGGCAAAGCCAGGGACCATATCGAGGCAGAGACCCTGTTACGCTGCTGCTGCCAATGCAGCCCTCAGCCGCTATTCGTCGCGCCAAATGACACGCCTTTCCCATCGTTTCCTTCAGGCGCCGAAAACAGATGGTCACAAGCTCCTGCCCATAGGCATGAAAGAGTTCGGCGGACATCCACTCCCGCTTGCCGCAGACCTGACAACGTGCCTTTTCTCGCACCTGCTCGATGGCGACATTGCCGATCACCTCGCGCAACTCCATCGGTTTGTAGTGGCGTGTGATATGGCAATGGCCGCAGGAGATGCGCGCGATTTGCCGCTGGCTACGAACCAGACGGACAAGACCCTGCTTGCCGGATCGTACTCGGTTTTCCTGATCGAGGTGATGGCATGGCACACCCGCTGGTTTGCAACCCAAACGATCGCAACGAGGATTTTGTTGCGGCGCAAGATCGCGGGCTGGCGCGCAACTAGAGACTTCCGGAGAGCTGCTGAAACGCTGCACCTAAGGGTGCGAAGTCATCACCCTTGGGCAGGACTACTTTTTCAGCAAAAGCGCTTCGCGCACCAGCGACGGCAGATTGCCCACGCCGAGCAAGTCAATAAGTTCATGGGCCTGTGTATGGGTGATGCCAGTTCTGTCTACAAGCCAGTTGGCTTGCTTTTCCTTAGCAGTCTGGAACTCGCGGCCGCTCTCGCTGGACATGGCTTTCCTCCCGTCGGGGCGAAAGCCTGATCGTCTCTTCCAAGCGTCCGTTGCCAAGGATATATGCGCGGGCGACCAGATGAGCCTACGCCCTAACCAGACCCATGGCTAGGCTTCATGAATCCTCGTGGATGATGGCAGCCGAGCTCGGCAGTCAGTGGCCGTGGATAGTAACCGCCTATTCACTTACGCCTGGCGTGCCCTGCGCACACTGCCTCCTAGTGCATGAAAACCTACCAGGTCGAAGAGGTGGCCGGCGAAACGCCCGTTTCCCGCCACATCGTTATAGCCAACACGCCGTGGGAAGCGGCGATCGGAACCAAGAAAGAGGTCAGGCGCGCAGAGATGAACGGCTATGGATGCGCGTCACTGAGGAAAGCAACCGCGCGGTGTATAAGTACGCGTTCAAATAGACCTGTGGATAGTAGCCGCCTGTTCACCATGTCGAGGCATCCTAATTGAAGCTGCCCCCAACGCATCTAATTTCCCCCTGCGTCGTTTGAGACGCGCCCCGCCCAAAACTGGCGGCCGATGCTTTTATGTACAGACCCCGAATCCAGGTATGCGTCGGCCGCCGTCCTTTTTTCAACGGATGCAGCCATCAATGACTGCCAAGCCGGCCACCGGCGTGATCGTTGTGCCTCCTCGCTTGTGCGTGGTCACGCCCAAGCTCGTTGACGATCTGGCCGAGGATCTTCGCGCAGCGCTGCCCGGCTACCGGTTTCAAATCGTGCCGGACTACATAGGCCGGCAGAGCCATGAATTCTTCGTCGTGCCGGATGGCGAGATGCCGGATGAAGCGATCGAAGCGCTGGAGGCGGTTCTGGCTCGATACGGTGACAACAACGCCACGGTGCGTGGTCCCTCCTGTGCCGCTTGGCTCAAGATTCCAGAGGGCTTCCGTGCTCGCCGGTTGAGAGCCACCTGTAATCTTAGCGCGGCGAGCAAAATTGTCACAGGAATGGATGAATCCGCATGGCCCATGCGGCACAACAAATGTTAATGCCGATTGTTCCTGGCTAGAAGAGCCAATACGGGCGGACGGTTAACGTGAGCTCAGGGGCGATGAAGATGCGGCACAACGGTTCTGCCACACCGGAACAGCTTGCGATACTCACGGAAGCGCTTCAGCAACTTGGAGTCGATCTACCCTTGGACAGCCCCGAGCGCGAGACCTTGGCGACAGAGATCATGACGCTGTTTGAGAACGGAATCGAGACGCTGGACGGGATAAAGGCAGCGCTCTCAAAACGACAAAAAAGCCCGCCAGCCGGAGCCAGCGGGCCTTTGATTCTCGGATGAAATCAGGCCGGCGGCGGTGCCGACGGGGTAGCGACGATTGCGGAAAGCTTAGCTTTCCGAACCAGTGTGGGCTTTTTGTAGGTCTTCTTCATGGGTACCCCGGTTGCTCCTCAAACGAGGAGAAACTCGCCCGCGCTATTGCTGGTTGTCAAGTCGGAAGCATTCCTAAGGCAACAAAGCCGTTCCCTGAGAGTTGTTCTCCTGTTCAGCAGGCTACAGCAGCATGCCCATCTACTACTTCCACGTCGACAACGGCACATTCATCCCAGACAACGAAGGCGTCGATCTTCCGGATTTGGATGCCGCGCGGCAAGAGGCCGTGCGCGCAGCCGGCGAGATGATAAACGAGAGCAAGCAGTCCTTCTGGGAGCATATGACGCCTTGGATCATGAACGTGACAGACGGCCAAAATCGTCTCCTGTTCACGCTTAAATTCGCGGCAAAAGTCCCTTCAGGGGACGCTCTGTACATTCCGCGCAGGGCGTCTGAGCGAGGCTAGGACGGAATGTCAGAAATATCTGAGAGTGCTCCTAGTCCTCGCTCTCGTCTGAGAGTCGGGGACATCAATGCAAAGAAGTCCGTATGACGAACTTTGGGTTAGCGTTTGATTTCCCTGTGGTTGCAAGGCATCATGGCAGCCAAGCCCTGCGGAGTGCACCTCACACCCCCAGTGTAGGCTCGGTATTCACCTCCAGCGCCTCTTCGGCCACATCCTCCTCCCCCAGCACTTCCCCATGCACGCCGAGGGCCCGGCCGATCCAGATCGGGTCGATCAGGTGGTCGCGCTTGGCGTTGGTGGTGTTGGGGTGGATGAGGATGCTCAGGCCCCCATGGTTCAGCATCAGCCAGGGGACCAGCGTGGCGAAGATCTCGGTGGCGAAGGAGACCTGGTACATGGCCTGCTCATGCGGGCCGACCGGCTCGTCGCGCCAGTTGCCGAGGCGCACGCGAAAGCGCTCGGCGATGCGCTCGCGCAGCCATTCGGCCTGCCGGCGCTCGTCCTCATCGCCGTAATAGATGTGGGCGTGATAGCTGGCGATCTCCGAAAGCGGCCTGACTTCGCTCATTTCGACGCTTCCCTTCGATGATCGCGCGCCGGCCTAGTCTAGCCGAAGCACGGTCGCCTTGTCTGCAGTCGCGTTCCGGCGGCGCTCAGAAGCGCCTTCTGTTCGCCCCGGAGCGCCGCCCTACCCTTTGCCGCCATTCACGCCGCTGCCCCACAGCGCGCGCTGGATCAAGCCGCGTTTCTTCTTGCGCGACACAAGCTCCACATCGCTCACCAGCCGCGCCCCGCCCTCGCGCCTCTCCAGCGTGATCTTTCGCGTGTGGAACGCTTCCAGCTCGGCGCGGTGGGCGACGCTGATGATGGTGACCCTCGGCAGTACCTGGATCACCGTCTGCATCATCTTGTCCTGGCTCTTCTCGTCCAGCGCCGAAGTCGCCTCGTCGAGCACGACGATGTCGGGCGCATGCAGCAACAGGCGGGCAAAGGCCAGGCGCTGTTTTTCGCCGCCGGACAGCGTCTGGTCCCAGGGCGCCTCCTCCTCCAGCCGGTCCTTCAAATAGCCGAGGCCGACCTTGTCGAGGGCGGCGTCAATCTCTTTCGTCTTCCAATTGTCGGCGGCAGCGGGATAGGCGCTGGCGCGGCGCAGCGTGCCGGACGGGATATAGGGGCGCTGCGGCAGCATGAAGAGGCGCTTGCCCGGGTGAAAATCGACGCTGCCGCTGCCCCAGGGCCACAGGCCGGCGATGGCGCGCACCAGCGTCGACTTGCCGGTGCCGGATTCGCCCGAGACCAGCACGCGCTCGCCGGGCTGGATCTCCACCTCGGTCTCCTTCACAACCGAGGTGCCGTCGTCGAGCGTCACGCAAAGATTCCTGAGGCTGAGCATGGCGCCGTCCTCGGTCTCGCCGCGCTGGATGCGGCCGAGCCGGTCGTTCTTCTCAGCGCGCTCCAGCCCGTCGAGCGACATCATCAGCGAGGCAATGCGGTGGGCCGACGCATTCCAGTCGGCGAGCCGCGGATAATTGTCGACCAGCCAGCCAAAGGCGCCCTGCACGATGGCGAAGGCGGAGGCCGCCTGCATCACCTGTCCAAGGCTCATCGAGCCGTCGAGGAATTTCGGCGCGCATAGCAGCACCGGCACGACCGGTGCGAACAGGCTGGATCCTTGCGAGACCAGTGCCGTGCGCATGTGCTGGCCGGTCAGCCGCGCCCAGCGGCCGAGCACGCCGGCGAAGGTGCGGTCAATTCCGGCATTCTCCTCTTCCTCGCCGCCCAGCAGCGCGATGCTTTCGCCGTTCTCGCGCACGCGCGTCAGCACGTAGCGGAACTCGGCCTCGGCCTGGTTCTTGTCCTCGGAAAGCTGGACGAAGCGGCGGCCGATGGCGAACATCGAGGTCGAGGTGATCGCGGCATAGATGACCGCGGTGACGACGAGGAAGCCGGGCACGGTGATGGTGGAACCGTCCAGCGAAAAGCTCAGCGCGCCGCCGATGGTCCACAAGACGACGATGAAGGTCGAGGCCGACAGGAAGGCGTTGAGGACGCCGGCGACGAAATCGACGGGCGATTCAGTCGCGATGCGCAGATCCTCGGTCAGGCGGGCCTCGGGGTTTGCGTGGTCGCCCTTGACGAGGTTGAGCTGGTAGTAGCGGCCGCTGGCCAGCCAGCGCTGGATGACCGCCGTGGTCAGCCAGGAGCGCCAGCGTCGCTGCATGGTCATGCGCAGATAGACCTGGGCGACGACAAGGCTGATGCTGCCGGCGACCAGCGGCAGGAAGATGGCGCTCAACCAATAGACGGTATGGGCGTCGCGCTGCTCGATGGCGTCGAAGATCGCGCGGTTCCAGCGGTTGATGCCATATTGAAATCCGACATTGACGCAGATCAGCGTGAACAGCCCGATCGTCAGCGGCCAGGCGAGCCTGTCGCCATGCAAACCCCAATAGCCGCGCCCGCTGATCCAGAAGCGCCGCAGCAGATATTTCTTGCGCGCCCGCTCGGCCTCTTCGGGCGAAAGCGCGGGACCGGGCTCGATCGCCTCCGGCGGCGGCGATCCGGCATGGCCGATGGCCTCCGGCGCAGCATCGGTGGGCTGCTTTTCGGGCGCGTTCTTGTCGATCAAAGCCCTCTTTCGCTGGGCCTTTTCGTCTCTCGGCTTGTCTTCTTGCGCCCTGTCTTCTAGCGCCTTGTCCGGGCGTTGCTTGGGCGCGCCGCGCGGTTTCGACTGGCGCGTCTTCTCATGGCGCGCCTTCGCCGGAGGCGGCTTGCTTGCGCCGCGCTGCGTGGCGCTGTCAGCCGGTCTCGGTTTGCGCTTGGCCGGGGGCATCGCGCCACAACGGCCCAAAAATCAAAAAGTTTCATGCTGGGGGCGCCCTTCGCGGCTACCCGTCCTTCCGACGCCGGTCGCCCGCTGGGTCAATGAATGCCCTTGCCGGTGGTCGATCAGGCGGCGTTGCCGCTCTGAGGCGTGCGCCGCGGCTCGAAAAGGGCTTCGGTGGCGGAACTAGCGTCGAAGGCGAGCGCATCGCGCATGGGGAGCGCGGCCGAGAAAAGATAGCCCTGCCCAATCACGCAGCCCAGCGAGCGCAGGATCATGCGGTCGGCGTCGGTCTCGACGCCCTCGGCCATTACCTCGATACCCAGCGTCCGGCCGAGGCCGATCACCGCCCCGACCAAGGCCTGGTCCTCGACGGATTTCGCCAAGTTGCGCACGAAGTCCTTGTCGATCTTGATCTTGCGGATGCGGCTGTCCTTGAGTGAAACCAGGGTCGAGAAGCCGGTGCCGAAATCGTCGAGCACGATCGATATGCCCGCATCCGCCAGGCGCCCGACCTTTTCGTCGACCCTGTCGCGGTCCACCGGCGACTCCTCGGTGATCTCGATCTCGAGCATCGCGGCAGGCACATGCTTGGCCTTCAGGCCGTCGAGGATCATGTCGTCGACATTGCCGGCCTCGAGCTCGCGCGGCGAGAGGTTCATCGCGACGCGGACATCTTTACGCCCGTGCTTCACCAGCTCGCCGACCATGGCGCAGCAATTGAGGAAGACCGTCTCGGTCAGAAGCGAAAGCAGGCCGGTTTCGCGCGCGGCGGTGACGATCTCGGGCGGCGAGATGGCGCCATGGACACCGTGATGCCAGCGCAGCAGCGCCTCGAAACCAACGACCGCGTTGGTGTCGAGCCGCACCAGCGGCTGGAACCAGGAGCAGAGGGCGCCGGCTTCGATGGCGCCGCGCAGGTCGCGCTCGATGCAGTTCTTGCGTTCAAGCGCGGCGTCCAGACCGGCGTTGAAGAGACAATATTCGTTCCTGCCGCCGCGCTTGGCCGCGTAGAGCGCGAAATCCGCCTTGAGCAGCATCTCCGTCAATCGCGGCTTTTCCGATTGGTAGATGCCGATCGAGGCGCCGACGCGCACCGAATTCAACTGCGGATCCGGATTGGCGATGGCCGCGATGATGGCGGATGCAAGCTCGCCGGCCGCTTGCTGCGACCTGCCGGCGGAGAAAAGCAGCACGAACTCGTCGCCGCCGATGCGGGCGATCGTGGCACCTTGCGGGGCGTGGTCCTCGATCCGGCGCGCCACCTTGACCAAAAGGTCGTCGCCGATGTTGTGGCCATAGGTGTCGTTGACGGATTTGAAGCCGTCGAGGTCGATCAGCATGGCCACGAACGGGCCGTCGGAGAGCCCTAGCTTGGCGATCGCCTGCTCCAGCCCATAGCGGTTGAGCAGATTCGTCAGCGGGTCGCGCCTGGAATTGCGCTCCATCTCGGAGGCGAATTCGCGCGCCTCGTATTTGAGACGGCTCGTCTCGCGGAAGCGAGACTGCCCGAGCAGCGCACTCCTGATCATGCCGCCAAAGAAAAGCAGGATGGTGAAGGCGAGCACGTCATTTTCAATGCCGCCCTTGGCAAGCACGCAGCCGGCGGCGGTGAGGAGCGGCAGGGTGATGAAATTGATCGAAGCCGGCGCATAGCAGGTCCCGTAGGTGACCGAACCGGCCGAAATGCCGGCAAGCACGATGAGATAGAGCGGCGCCTGGCTGGTCGTGTATCCGTCGCTCAGCAGCGCCAGAAACGACCAGGCGACGCCCGAGGCAAGCGCCATCCGGCCATAAAGGGAAAGCCGGGCGTCCACCGCCCCCTGCCTGTTGTCGGCGGCTTCCGATTGGGCCACGGCAAGCACCACGCGCGCGCCGTTGATCAGCGCGATCGCCACGAACCACAGCACCGCGGCAAGGCCACCGCCGGACAAGAGCTGCACCGCCAGGATCAGCGCCGAGAGCACCGTACCGATGGGCATCGAGATGAAGACGCCCTTGCTCAGATCGGCAAGCTGGTCGCGCAGGATGCCGGCTTCCACGGCTTCGCTCCTTTCCTCGGAAGAGGGACCCGCCACCAGCCGCTCGTCATGCCTTTCCATGTCTCTAATGGGTAGGCGAGCGGAATGAAAATCGTGTTAAGGATTCCAGCGGTTTACGGCGCATTTCTCCCTTGAGTCTGGCCTATGCCGGGAGCTGGGAGAAAACCTTGCGGCGGCTCCGTATCGGGACGGGACCATCGGGCAACGGTTCTGAACATTTGCGGGGCGTTACGGGTGGACCGGACGAGCGTCGGCTTTCGTCCGATCAGCCGCGACCTGCCGCAGGTGAAGGTGGGGAGATAGCGGTATTGATTTTGCGGGGGCCGATGGCCTATCCGAATTGATCGCCATGGCACGGCGCGAGAAAAAACCTATCGTGCTTGTGTGACCGGAAAAGCCCAATCGGAGTCTCAGTCCATGACCCTGAGCAATCGAGACATCGTCGAACTCACCGAATGGCGGCGCAAGCTGCACCGGCAGCCGGAAATCTCGAATGAGGAGGAAAAGACCGCGAAAGAGGTGGTGAATTTCCTCGCCGATACCGGGCCGGACAAGGTGCTGACAGGGCTCGGCGGTCACGGCGTGGCGGCGGTCTATGACAGCGGACAGGCTGGACCGACGGTGCTGTTCCGCTCGGAGCTCGACGCGCTGCCGATCGAGGAGCTTTCGGGCGTCGAGCATGCCTCTGAGGTGCCGGGCAAGTCGCATATGTGCGGTCATGACGGACACACCGCGATCCTGGCCGCTCTCGGCCGCCAGTTCGGGCGTGACAGGCCGGCGCGCGGGCGCGTCGTCCTGATGTTCCAGCCGGCCGAGGAAACCGGCAACGGCGCGGCCGGGGTCGTCGCCGATCCGCGCTTTGCCGAGATCCAGCCGGACTTCGCGTTTTCGCTGCACAATCTGCCGGGCGTGCCGTTCGGCGAAGTGCGGCTGAAAGCCGGCACCGTCAACTGCGCCTCGCGCGGCATGCGCATCGTGCTCGAAGGCAAGACCGCGCATTCCTCGATGCCGGAGACAGGCGTATCGCCGATGCCGGCGGTGAGCGAACTGATGCCGGCGCTGCCCGCGCTCGGGCGCGGCACCTTCACTGATGAGGATTTCGGCATGGTGACCGTGACCCATTGCGCGATGGGCGAAGCCGTGTTCGGCATCGCGCCCGGCTATGCGGAAGTGTGGGCGACGCTGCGCACCCGCCGCGACGAGCGCATGGCCGAGCAGGTCGCCGCCGCGGAGGCGCTCGCCGCAAAGATCGCCGCGAAGCACGGCCTCGCGGTGCGCTTCGACTATCACGAAATCTTCGTCGCCAGCGTCAATGCGCCGGACGCGGTCGAGCATCTCAACCGCGCGCTCGACGAGGAAGGTGTTGCGCGCAGCGAGGAGGCGCTGCCGATGCGCGCCTCGGAGGATTTCGGCGTTTTCGGCCACAATGCGATGTCGGCGATGTTCTTCCTTGGGGCCGGCGAAAAGCACCCTTCCCTGCACAACCCCGATTATGACTTTCCCGACGACCTGATCCCGATCGGTTCGCGGATCTTCATGCGCACCGCGCGCAACCTGCTTGGATGACAGAACACCAGCCATAGCCTCTCCGGTGACGTCTACACCATGCCAGTTGACACTCGTTGTGCTTCAGATTTCTTCGCGCGCGACGCCCTCGCGGTGGCACGCGCGCTGATCGGCGCCAGGCTTGGGCTCGGCGGTGTCGGCGGCATCATCGTCGAGACCGAGGCGTACCGGCCCGACGATCCCGCATCGCACAGTTTTCGCGGCCGCACGCCGCGCAACGCGCCGATGTTTGGCGCGCCGGGCGACGCCTACGTCTATCGTTCCTATGGGCTGCATTGGTGCCTGAACGCGGTGTGCCTGCCGGGCAGCGCGGTGCTGATCCGGGCGATCCAGCCGCAATCCGGCATCGGCAAGATGCGCGAGCGGCGCGGCACCGACAACGACCGGCTGCTCTGCTCCGGTCCCGGCAAGCTTTGCCAGGCGCTCGGCGTCGACGCCTCGCATAACGGGCTCTCGCTCACCGCGCCGCCCTTCGAATTCACCCATTCCGATGCGGATGCGGCCGCGATCCTCGTCGGCCGCCGGATCGGCCTCACCAAGGGCGTGGAAGCCGAGTGGCGCTTCGGCCTCGCCGGGTCGGCCTATCTCAGCCGCAGGTTTTGAGCCGCAACCTTATCCGTTCCCTGTCCCTGTTACGGATCATTCGCGGTCAGCGCGCGTTTGAAGGCAGATGACGGAGGATCAGACAATGGCGACCGACAAATACGAACGGATCAAGCGCCGCGCCTATGAGATCTGGCAACGCAGCGGCGAAGCGAATGGCCAGGACGAGGAGCACTGGCATCAGGCTCGTGAGGAAATTGAGCGCGAAGACAACGGCTTGGGCGAACAGCCGGGTGCTGCGATGCCCGGCGCGGTCACGATACCGGCCGGCCAGCCGGACCCGGTGGCGGCCGAGGCGCTTGCGCGCAAGGCCTTAGAAAATCGCCCGGCCGATGACGATCCGGCGCCGAAGAAGCGCAGCCGGCGCAAAGGCTGACCCGGCCATGGTTAAAAATGTCGAACAGGCATTGGACGACGCGTTGCTCGCCATGCGCATGCTGCGCAAATCGATCGCCGATCACGGTCATCTGGAAGCGATGGCCGATCTGGATGCCGTGATGGAAACCGCGATTGCCGCGGCGGAGCAAAAACGCACCGACATCGAGCGGGGAAAGTCGACGTGAGCAGCGATGCGGCCGCGGCTCTCGGCGGACGGATCGTCCGGTCTCAGCCGCAGCCTCAAACTCCCCTGCTGTCGAAGAGGAAAATCTGGACTCCGGATTCATCGGGCGCATACAGCCGGCGGTCGACCCCGGCCGCCTTTCCCTGCGGGCTTGCGAAACCCCTCTTCATCGCTTCGAGATCGTCAAAATAAAGCGTCCCGATCAGGTAGATGTCGGGTGGTCCGGCCACCACCGTTATCGGCCCCTGGCTGACCTCGTATTTCCTCAGACCCGGTATCTTCTTGGCCAGCGGTATGTGCGTCTCGAAATAATGCTTTTCGAACGCTTCCGCATCAGCCGGCTGCTTGTAGATCACGACCATTCCAGCCATAGCGGTTCTCCTTTTTCGCGGCGGATAAAGCAAAGACGAAACCGCGGATGGAAACGGAACGGGACGTTGAAAAAGAGTTAGGAAGCGCAGACGGACGACGATGGCGGCTGTCCCGCCCTGCCCGTTGCTTTTCGCCGCTCTCTCGCTTGTGCGAAGCGGCGTTCTATGTTCTCTCCGCCTTAAATTAGCAGGGACTCAAGGATGAGAATTGCGGTGATCGTCGCGCTGAGCGCGGTAGTGGCGGGATGCGTGTCCTCTCCCGTCGACTATGGCGCTTCGCTGTCGAAGCAGGATCCGAAATGGGCATCGCCGCAATGCCAGCAGGTCCGTACTGCCGCCGCTGACTATGCCCAGCGCGAGAAGGACCATCCCGGCTGGGGATTCGGGGTTCTGCTTGGGCCTTACAGCATGGGAATGGTTGCGGCGGTGAAGGAGCATGAGCAGCAACGGCGGCGGCTTCTCGCTCGCCAGATGCATCTGCAGTGCTCAAGCCGGCCGCTGCCGAAGGAGCTCGATTTCGATCCGGCAACCTACGCGCCGAAGAAAACGCAGTATCCTTAGGCGGGCGACCGCGCGTCCCGGTTTACTCCGGCCGCTACGCCGCGACCTTGCCGTCAAATGCATAAGTGAGGATCGCCACGCCCGTTGCGGTCGCGATCTGGCCGGACAGCTTCAGCGTCGAGGGCCCCTGTCCGGGCTCGAAAAGGCGCGAGCCTGCGCCCAGCACCAGCGGGTGGACCATCAGCACCAGTTCATCGACAAGCCCGTGCCGCATCAGCGCGCGCAACAGCTTGCCGCTGCCGAACATGACAAGCGTCTTATCGTGACCTTGCTTGAGCTCGCGCACTGCTTCGGCGGTATCGCCGGTAAGCAGCGTCGAATTTTCCCAGCGCGCTTGATACGCAGCGTCGTGCGAGGCGACGAACTTCTGCGCCCCGGTCAGCGCCCTGGTCATCGGATTGGCCGGCTGCCTGACGGCCCAGCCTTCGTGCAGGTCTTCATAGGTCGTCCGGCCGGCAAGCAGCGACCAGCCTCCGGCCATGGCGCGGCCGATGACCTCCTGCATCTTCGGGTCGCTGCCTGGAATCCCCCAGCCGCCATGCTCGAAACCGTTGCGCGTGTCTTCATCGGCACGCGCCGGCGCCTGGAAAACACCGTCCAGCGTCAGATGCTCGATGGCGACGATCCTTGTCATTTCATCCTTCGCTCCACGCCTTCAGCAGCGGCCCGTCGCCGCCGAAGAGCGGATCCTTGTCGGGCCGGCCGACCGTCGGGATGGTGCGCAGCGCCTCGGCATGCTGCTCCGGACTGCGACACAGATCGTATGTGCCGAAAGGCGGATAGGCGCCGACCACCAGAAGGTCAGCCGAGCCGGACAGGCGTTGGTGGCCTGTGCCTGCCGGCAGCACCGCCACGTCGCCGGCCTTGACCTGCAGCACCTTGCCCTTGTCGCCGCCGAAGCGGACCTCGGCGGCGCCGCGCGCGATGCCCAGCACCTCGTGAATGCGCGAATGGTAATGGACGAAGCCGTAGATGCCGTTGCGCCAGCTGTCGCCCCAGCCATTGGCGCCGAAAATATCCTCGAAGACGGCGGCCGGATCGACGTCGTCCGGCAACGGCACCGCGCCGGGATAGACGAGCATCGGCCAGCGCGGATGATTGGGAACCAGTCCGTCATCGGCGAAGCGGAAGGTGAGAGGCTCCTGTTTGTCGACGGGTTGCGCCATCTTTGCCGCTCCTGCAATCTTACCGTCTGGTCTAACGGCTTGTTGCGCGTTTTGCTCCGGTCAGTTCCAAGGAGGTCAGGATGAGTGCATTTCGCCTTTCGACAATCGGCTTTCTTGCCTCAGCGCTTGTGTCGGCCCTTTTCGTTGCCGCTGGCGTCAGCGCTATCGCGGCGCCCGCATCCGCTACGACGCCGGCCGCGACCGCTAACGCGGCGCTCGCGCAGAACCTCTACAAGCTCTGCCGCCAGGTGAAGAACGACGACACGGTCCGCCCCTATTCGCACGAGCTTTACGGCGGTACGGTCAAGGCGTTCAAGAAGCTGTTTCCAGACGCAAAGGGCACGCCGTCGGAATCGGAACTGCAGACGCAGGCCAATTACCGCTGCATGAACGGCAAGGTGCTGGCCTGTTTCGTCGGGGCCAACCTGCCCTGCGCGAAAATGAACGCGGCGCGCGACAATCCCGGCGCGGACGAGTTCTGCAAGGCCAACCCCAATGACGACATCGTACCGGCTTTCGCGACGGGGCACGACGTCGTCTATTCCTACAAATGTCAAAACGGCAAGGCGACGGTTGCCGGCAAGTCGTGGCAGCTCGACAAGCGCGGATTTGCGAAGACGCTATGGGCGGTGGTTCCCGAGCCTTAAAACGGTTCGGAGCCGGGCCGGCGGCTACACCTCGAGCATGACCTTGATGGCGCGGCGTTCGTCCATCGCGCGGTAGCCTTCGGCGACCTCGGCCAGCGGCAGCTTGAGGTCGAAGACCTTGCCGGGTTTGATACGGCCTTGCAGCACGCGCTCCACCAGGTCGGGAAGGAAGCGGCGCACCGGCGCCGGACCGCCCAGCATGCGCTTCTGGCCGAAGAACAGTCTCTGGCCGTCGAAGCTCACGCCACATAGGCCAACGCCGGGACGCGCATCGCAGGCCGAAACTCGACGATGCGCAGATAAAGACGCTTGACTCATCCTCTCCCTTCCGGACAAGTTGCGTTGTCAGACATCTTACATACGAAAGGGAGGTTTCGTGAGGAGATTTATCACTTGTTTCGCGCTGACTGCCGGCGCGCTCGCATTCGCGTCGGCAGCGTGGGCGGGAGAAACCCTGGACCGCGTCACAACCAAGAAGGCCATGGTGGTCGCGACCAACAGCGGATGGCCGCCGCAGAGCTTTCTCGACGAGAGCAACCAGCTGGTCGGTTTCGATATCGACGTCTCGAAAGAGATCGCCAAGCGCCTAGGCGTCGAGGTCAGCTTCGAGACGCCCGATTGGGCGACCATGACCGGCGGCCACTGGCAGGGCCGCTATGATCTTGGCGTCGGCTCGGTGACGCCGACCAAGGCCCGGGCCAGGGTGATCGATTTCGCCGGCATCTATTATTACAGCCCTTATGTCTATGTGGTCCACAAGGACAGCAAGGCAAAATCGGTGGACGATCTGAACGGCAAGGTGATCGGCGTCGAGACCGCCACCACGTCGGAAGATTTCATCCGCCGCCAACTGGAGATCGACGCTCCCGGCCTTCCGCCAGTCGAATACAAGCTGCAGCCTGGCGAGATCCGGACTTTCGCCGATTCCATGCTGCCCTTCGACGATTTGAGACTTGGGGACGGCGTGCGGCTCGACGCGGTCATCGCGCCCGAGCAGACCGCTCAAAACGCCATCAAGAACGGTTATCCGCTGCGCATCCTCGAGGGCGACTACGCCTTCCGCGAGCCGCTGGTGGTGATCGCCGACAAGGGCGATGCCGAGTGGACCACCAAGATCGGCGGCATCATCGACCAGATGAAGAAAGACGGCACGCTCGCCACGCTGACCACCAAGTGGTACGGCAAGAACTACAGCGCCGATTGACGCTCATCGCGGGCGGCCCCTCAAGGCCGCCTGCTTTCATCAGAACCCATCATGACCTATCCCGATACCTATTATCGCCGCACACTTGCCGACGAGAAGGCCAGACCACCGCTCGCGGGCCCGGCCGAATGCGAAACGGTCATTGTCGGCGGCGGACTGGCCGGTCTGACGACGGCGCTGCAGCTGGCGCGTGCCGGGCAGCAGGTCGTGCTGCTCGAAGCCGAGAGCATCGGCTTCGGCGCCTCGGGCCGCAACGGCGGCTTCGTCAGCCCGGGCTTCGCGACCGGCAGCGACAGGATCGCCGCGATGGCCGGTGCGGCAGCGGCACGAGAGCTGCACCGGCTGTCGATCGAAGGCGTCGATTTCGTGCGGCAGACGATCAAGGACCTCGACATCAAGGCAGCGAAGCCTCGCCCCGGAATCATGGGCGTGCTGCGCCATGATGGCGGTGCCGAACTGAAGGCTCATGCAGAGAAGCTGGCGCGGGATTTCGACTATCCGCTCGAATATCTCGAGCGCGACCAGGTGAGCGCTGTGCTGCATTCCGAGCGTTACTACCAGGGCCTGCGCGATGCCAACGCCTTCCACATGCATCCGCTGAACTATCTGCGCGCCATCGGGGCGGAGATCGAGCGGCTGGGCGGCAGGATTCACGAGGGCTCCAGCGCGATCGAGGCCAGACTCGACGGCCCGCACAAGACCATACGCACCGCAAGCGGCGAAGTACGCGCGCGGCAAGCGGTGTTTGCCACCGGCGGCTATACAGGACCGCTGATCGGCCGGCTGAAGCGGGCCATGTTGCCGATCGCGACCTATGTGATGCTGAGCGAGGAAGCCCCCGATCTCATCGCCGGCGCCATCGCGACGACGGATGCCGTCGGCGACAACCGCCGGGCCGGCGACTACTACCGCGTTGTGGAGGATGGAAACCGGCTGCTCTGGGGCGGGCGCATCACCACGCGGGCTGCTTCGCCGGCGGTGCTGGCCAGGGAATTGCGCCGGGAGATGGTTGGAACCTACCCTCAGCTCGCTACGCTCAAGACCGAACTCGCCTGGTCGGGACTGATGGCCTACGCTCGCCACCTCATGCCCCAGATCGGGCAGCTGCAGCCAGGCGCCTGGTATCTCACCGCGTTTGGCGGGCACGGCATCAACACGACGGCCATAGCCGGCAAGGTGGTTGCCGAGGCGATACTCGGCCAGTCGGACCGCCACCTTCTGTTCGCGCCGTTCGGACTGGCCTGGGCGGGCGGGCCGGTAGGGCTTGCCGCGGCGCAACTCACCTATTGGAAGCTGCAGGCGCAAGATTGGTGGCGCGAACGCCCCCGCTAACCAGAAGGGATATCGACAGGTGATCGGCAGACTGCTGCTCAACTATCCGGACGCCGCCCGCCGCATCGGCCTGTGCCTGGCGCTCGCCGCTTTCGCCGCGGGCCTCTACGGTCTCGGCATCAAGGCAGACTGGATCGGCAAGCTGATCCCGAGCTCGATCGAGTGGCTTGCGGCCAATCCCGCGGTGGCGCGAGCCGTCTCGGCGGTGCTGATCGCGCTGATCGTGGCCGCCAACTGGAAGGCGCTGCAGCAACTCGGGCGCAAGCAGCAGATCGTGGCCGTTTGGATCGAGCTGTTCGTGCTGCTGATGCTGTTCTTTTACTCCTTCGACCTGTCCTTTTCTTTCATTGCCAGGAAGATCGGGTTCCTCATTTCGCAAGGCGTGGTGACCACGCTCTACATTTCCGCCATTTCGATCGCCATCGCGACGGTCATCGCCTTCATCGGCGCCATAGCCAAGCTCTCCAAGAACGGCATCGTCTATGGGCTGGCAACCTTCTACACGTCGCTGTTTCGCGGGCTGCCATTGCTGATGCAGATCTACATCATCTATCTCGGCCTGCCGCAGGTCGGTTATGTGATCGGGGCCGTGCCCGCCGGGATCATGGCCCTGTCGCTTTGCTACGGCGCCTATATGACCGAGATTTTCCGGGCCGGCATCGAAAGCATTCCGCGCGGCCAGACGGAGGGAGCCACCGCGCTTGGGCTCAGCCCCAACCAGACGATGTTCCTGGTGATCCTGCCGCAGGCGATGCGCGTCATCGTGCCTCCGACGGGCAATCAGTTCATCGCGATGCTGAAGGATTCCTCCCTGGTCTCGGTGGTCGGGGTCTGGGAGATCATGTATCTGGCGCGCACGCAGGGCCAGACCGAGTTCCGGCACATCGAAATGCTGATCACCGCCTCGATGATCTATTGGCTTTTGTCCATCGGGCTCGAATTCCTGCAGTCCCGCATCGAGGAACGGTTCGGCCGCTCACTCAAACGCTGAGCTTCAATGGGGCATCCCCTCCTGGGGAAAGCCGCCGAGATGGCAGCAGGCCAGAGCGGCATGATCGCGGCCGCTTTCGAGGCACAGCAAGAGCGGCTTCCTGGCCAGCCAGGCATGCAGGAAACCGGCGATGAAACTGTCGCCGGCGCCGGTCGTGTCGACGACCTCGACCGGGCGGATGCCGGTCTCGGCGCGCTCGCGGGCCGTCAGCGCCATCGACCCCTCGGCACCGCGCATGACGACGGCGCAGCCTGCGCCGCGCGACAGGAGATCCGCGGCCATCGCTTCAGCCACGTGGCGATTTTGGCCGGTCTAGCAGAAAACTATGCTCAAACCCTCCACACCGAGATCGGCGGGATCGGCGTTGACCGAGATATCCTGCGAGACGCTGACCCCGGCCCGCGACAGGCGCCTGCGCAAAGCGCCGCCGTCATCCAGCCAGCCGATATGGACGTGATCCATCGTCCCCAGGATCGCCAGTTCGGCCTCGTCCGGCGCATAGCCGGCGCAGGCGCCGAAATCCTCGGCAGCGATCAAACGCTCGCCGGACGGCAAGACTTTGATGTCGGTCCAAGCGGTGTTGCGCTGGTCTAGGCGCAGGTGCTTGACCGCCACGCGATTGGCTTCGAGCTCACCGCGGGTGCGTTCGCCCTCGGCGTCGCGGCCGACCGCGCCGAAATAGAAGCTGTTATGGCCAAGCCGCGCGAGCTGGACGGCAACGTTGAGCGCGTTGCCGCCGACCAGCGAGCGGCCGATCGGCGCTCCGAGGCGGTCGATGCAGTTGTCGCCGACGGCGGCAAATCGAAAGCTGCTCATATCCTGCGCTGCGATCAAGCTGACGCCGAGAGCTAAGCTCAATAGGCAACGCGCCTATAGTAGCGGCGCGTCGTCAGCGGGTGGTTACGGATCACCTCGAGATGCGCGCTGACCCGTTCGAGGGCGGTCGCGAGCACGATCGGCGAAACCAGCGCGCGCACATCTGGCGAAATGCCGGGCAATTCGAAATCGGCCGTGTAGAGCACCGTCAACTTGTCCGTATAGTCAGGCGCGAATTTCTCGACGCGATCGGCCAGCGGCCGGGCGCTATCCTCGCCCTTGAAGAGCACGACACTGACGTCTTTGTCCACCAGCTCCAGCGTGCCATGGAAAAAGTCGGAAGCATGCACGGGGCGGGTCCGGATCCACTGCATCTCCTCCAGGATGCACATGCCATAATACCAGGCCTGCGGCCAGACATTCCCGGCGCCGGTTATGATGTGATAGTCGGAGGCGGCCAGTTTGTGCGCGAAGCCGGCGGCTTCCTGTTCATAGCTCCGCTTCACCTCCAGCAACAGTCGCGGCAACTGCTCCAGTTCGGCGAAAATCCGTTCGGATTCGGCGAGCTCGCCGCGATGCTTCAGCACTGCAAGCGCGATGAAGAGCGACTGGAGATAGAAGGATTCGCAGGACGTGTCGTCCTCGGCGAAGTTGACGAAGACATGGTCCCCGCCCTTGCCGAGCGGCGTCTCCTCATGTCCGACCAATGTGATCACCGTCGCCCCGACGTCCTTGATCCGGGACAGCAGTGCCACGCTTTCCTTGGTCGTGCCGGAGAGCGAGGGCAACACGACGATCGATTTGTCGGTCAGGTGCACGGATTGGACAAGCTGCAGCTCGGCGGTGATGTCGACGAAGGCCGGAAAGCCAGATCGGCGCTGCAGCAATTGCGCCGCCGGATGCATCAGGATCGCCGCACCGCCGGTGCCGAGAAAGAAGATGTTCTGCGCCCCGGCGGCGAGGCACTGCGCCACAACGGCTTCAATGCGCTCGCGCAAGGCCACCGCCCCCGATTGGATGCGCATAAACCGGGCTTCATCGAAATTGAGCATCGTTCCCTCGATCAATTCAGTTGTAAGACAACTGACATCTGCGGGAGCACATTTCAAGAGAAATTTTGCGGATAGGTTTGCATGCGTTGCCTATACGACATGCGATCGCCACCGCATGCCTCCGCTTGACCTGGGCGCGATTGTCCGACAACAAAAGGAGAGTTGGCATAATGGGGAAGAGGGACTTGGACGAGCCGCTTCGGGATGCGCGCACATTGGCGGTTCAGCTGCGCGACCGCTTGGCCGACCTCATCAGGACCGAAGGGCTCAAGCCCGGCGACCGGCTGCCAACGGAATCGCAGCTGACGCAGCGCTTCCGCATCTCGCGCCCTGCCCTACGCGAAGCGTTGAAGCTTCTCGAACAGGACGGCATCATCTCCGTCACCCATGGTCTCGGCCGCTTCGTGACCGCGAACTCCGCCGTCCAGGTCGACCGTCCAATCACGGTGTTCGAAAGCGTGACCGACATGTCGCGCCACTATGGCTACAACACCGTCAACAAGGTTCTTTCCATCGCCGAGGAAACGCCCGATCCATTTATCCAGCAGCAATTGCGGCTAGCGGACGGAGAGCGCGTCATCCGGCTTGAACGGCTGCGGCTGCACAACGATCTGCCCCTCATCTATTCGCTCGACTACGTACCGCGCAGCTTTTTGCCGGGGCGCCTTTTCGACATCGAATGGAGCGGCTCGCTGCTCGCGCTGTTGGAAAAGCACCGCCATCAGCCGCGTATGTCGGCCGCCTCCGTTGCAGCCGTGACGCTGCCCGACGAAATCGTGCAGCGCAACGACCTGCGCGACTTCGGGCCCGCCCTGCTCATTACGGAAACCTGTTTCGATGGGACCGGAACCCCGGTCGTCCATGCCGCCGTCTATCATCGCGGCAGCCATTTCGCCTTCAGCTTCGCACGAAAGTGAACGCGCAAACGGTGGCGATGATATCGAGGGCCGGTGACTAGCGGGGAAGCAGCCGCGAGACTTTGAGGCGCGGCGCGAAGAAGCAGCGCAGATAGGGCTGGTTGGTTATCACGTAATGGTTCTCGCAAATATGATAACGGCCGTCCGGGGATTCCTGCACGCGGTCTCGCGGAATGTTGAAACCATCGGGCAAGTAAACGTAGCCGCCGTCGGCCCTGGACTGCACTGAGGATTCCGGGATGGGGCGGCAATCCGTGCCGCCGCAACATTTGAAGTTCGTCACCGGGTCGAACTTGTTCTCGTACCAGTCATGGGCATCGGCGCCTGTCGCGGCGGCAATCCACATGGCTGCGACGATCACCCTTCGCATGGCATTCCTCGACGGTGCGGAGGCGCTGCTCATTCGAGCATCATCTATATTAGCGTTCCCCCGGAAACGCCATGTTTAGCGGAAGGTCTGGCAACAACGATGCCGGAACTGATCGATGGCGACAAATGAGGCCGGAGCTTCAAATCGAGGCTCCGGCCTGGTCCGCTCACACCAGCCTTTGTCCGCCGTCGATGTGGATGGTCTCGCCGGTCATGAACTCGTTCTGCATGAGATAGAGATAGGCCGGCGCGATGTCGGTGGGATTCGGAGATCGAGCCGGGCTGACGAGTGGCTCAGGAAACCTTCCTTCGGCTCGGCCTGGTCTACCCGCCGGAAGCGATCCGCCAGCGCAAGGTGAAGGCGTTTCGCGACTGGCTGTTTTCGGAGATCGAGCCGGGCTGACGAGCGGCTCAGGAAACCTTCCTTCGGCTCGGCGGTTGATACCGATCCGAGCGAGGTCATTCATGGCGAGACGAGATGCAGCGACAGCCCAACACTCCAAGCGGCCGCGCTCGCGTCCGCTGAAGGGCGAAGAGACGGAAGTGAAGCATATCGTCGAGACGCAGAATCTATCGCCCGCGCAGGCACGGGAGCTGGTGCGGCGATACGGCAACGATTGGCGCAAGATCGAGGAAGCCGCCAAAACCTACAAAGGCGACTAGGCCCGCACGACGGGCTGAAGCAGCCCGGATATCGATGCGAGCGGTCTCGCCGGCGGCTAGATCAGATCTCAACCTGAGCGCATTACGCCAGGCTCGCCGGCCTCGTCCCCTTGACCGGGACGCTGTCGGCCGGACACCAGATCCCGGAACTCGATGGTCGCTACCAGATAGCCGGCCTCGTCATATATATCTTGGTCATCCAGAAGGTCGGGTCTGAGCCTCCGACAATGCCGTCAAGCATGGCTTCCTTGGCAGCCCGTTTGGCCTCGGCTTTCGCGGTTTCGAGGCTTTCCATTTCGACGTAGATCGGTGGCAGCGCCGTGGATTCGAGGAACTCAATGCGGAATTTCGGCATTTGGCTCCCCGTTTCCAGCGGCAGATGGCGCAGGTGAGATCGATCCATGAACATCGCCGCCGCCATCGCTTTGCTTCTCCAGTACGGTCTCGGCGATATATTCCTTGAGGTCGCCAACTTCTTCGCTGATCTCGTCGGGCCCTATGCCCTCGTTTTCAGCGTCGGCGATGCATTGATCCGCCAATTCCGCGGCAACGATTTCCGCCGGGAGTGCTGCCGGAGCTTCAGCCTTGTGTTCATCGATCCATTCGCCCACGAAATGCGCCGTTTTGTTCACGAGGATATCCGCCTCCTGAGAGGCTTCGGCTACCGGCACTTTCATCTTTGCACCCATGCAAACCATCCTGAACATCTTCTTCAACGCCGGTTGCTCGCAAAGGATGCAGCGTTCTGTGGATAGTGCAGTTGGTCCAGAGATCGACTGGATGAGGCGCAGGTCCGGCACTCGCCGCACGCCCGGCCGGGAACCTGAACCAGGGTCGAACATTCTTGCTGTTGAAGACCACCAGAACTGACCCGGGGGACGAAATAGGTGAGGTCTCTAGGCTTTAGAGCGTCACTGGCTCGCAAAAAGGCGATCGTGGCCGGACGCAAGGCCGGCTATTGGCTCGACGTCCTCAAATATGTCGCCGTTGCGATCGTGGCCGGCGTGTTCACTCTGGCCGCGGTAAACCTGACCCCCGAGCCTCATGTCATCCGTACGATCGTTCCTCATCGTTTTCGATGCGGAGGACCCGCAATTCGTGCGAAGCATGAGCAGCTATTCGCAAGGGCAGATGTCCGAACGGAACAACGTGCAAACCCTGGTCAATGGCGACGAGATTTTTCCGGCGATGCTGCAAGCGATCGGCGCGGCGCAGGCCAGCGTGGACATGGAAACCTACATTTATTGGTCGGGCTCGGTCGGTTATCAGTTCGCCACGGCCCTGGCCGCGAAAGCCCGGCAAGGCGTCGAGGTTCGAGTGCTCGTCGACTGGCTCGGCAGCCTGCCTTTCGACGAGAACCTGATCCACATCATGACGGGCGCCGGGGTGCGCTTCCAGCGCTACCGGCCCATCTACTGGTACACGCTTGACCGCGTGAACAACCGGACACATCGGAAGCTGCTCATCGTGGACGGGCGAGTCGCCTTCACCGGCGGGGTCGGTATCGCGGACAACTGGCTGGGCGATGCGCGCAATCCGAGCGAATGGCGTGACACCCATTACCAAATTCAAGGACCTTCGGTCGCCGCTTTCCAGGCGGCCTTCGCCGAGAACTGGCTGGAGACCGTGGGCGAAACGTTGCAAGGAGAAAAGTTCTATCCGCCACCCGAACCCGCAGGTGCGCTAAGCGCCCAGTTGATCCTTTCATCGCAACCGAACGGCTCCGAGGACATGGAGCTGATGATGCTGGCTGCCATCGCCGCGGCCAAGGATCACCTGCGCATCGGCATGGCTTATTTCGTGCCGGACGAAATCGCGCTGCAGCAGATACTTGACGCCAGGAAGAGAGGCGTAGCCGTCGACGTCATCGTGCCCAATTCGCTGACCGATGTACCCATCGTGCGAAAAGGCTCGCGCCACTTCTGGGGCCAACTGCTCGAAGGGGGCGTGCGCATGTATGAGTTTCAGCCGACGATGTATCACCCCAAGCTCCTGATCGTCGACGACGTCTGGGCAAGCTTCGGTTCCACCAATCTGGACGAGCGTTCGTTGCGGCTGAATGACGAAGCCAGCCTTAATGTCTACGGTAAGGATTTTGCGCAGACGCAAATCGACTTGTTCAACGAGGACCTCAAGCGGTCGAGGCAGATCAGCCTGGCGGAGTGGCAGGCGCGCCCGATGAGCGAGAAGTTTACCGACTGGCTGGCCAGCAGGCTTCACGTGCAGTTATAGCATATCATCGCGGGAAAAGGTGGGGCGGCGGACGTCTGACAGCTACCTTCCGCCAGCTCGATTCACATAGGTTAGTGCGCATCATCTGCAAACATGCAGGATCGTCGTGCCAAAACGTTGAGATTGGCCAAGGCGGGCCTTCGGTCGCTGTGTCACGAACATGTCCGCTGGCCGGGTTTCCTTTGGGTTCAGGGCGATGGAGGCGGCAATGCCGATCACAAGACTGTCGAAAGGTGCGTTCACGCCCGATGAGGTGAGCTTCCTCGGTCGCGTTCTCGAGCTCAGCGCCGGCGCCAATGAAACCGAGGAGCAGCGGGAACGACGGGCCTTGCGCATCATCGGCAACTACATGGCGGGAATTACCGACGAGCGGGAGCTGGCGGAGCTTTCGCGAAGACCGCTGGGCAGATAGTGCCACCGCGGAGCGGCTAGCCAAGCAAAGCCGCATTGAAACTTTCGACGGTCTTCCCAGTTCGGTTGGAAGGAGGATCTTTGATATGACTGAACCCGGTGAAAGCAGTTCCCACGGCCGAATTGACGACAAGCAGCTCGTCATTCTGCTGAAAGAGAAAACCGGCATCTCGGAGGCTCAAGCCAGGAGGCTGATAAAGGCCGTCGGGCGCGACCGACCGTCGCTTCTGCGAGAAGCACGGATCATCAGGGCGCGTGCTCAGACGTCCACCTCAAGCCGCGTGTGATCGGCTGAATGCGGCGGATGCCCGCCGGATCTCGCGGCGGCGTTCGCGACGGGCTGCTTCGAAGATCGAGCCGGCTGAAGCAAAGCTCGTCGGAAATTCCCTGCTTGCGAAGACGTGCTTGTTGCGCGATGCTCCGCAAAATGGCTGGCGAATATCTGGACCACAAACTGGAATGCCCGTTTTGCGGCACCATCCGTCTGCATATCCCGGCCGATGCCCAGCCCGCAACACCGATCCATTGCGCCGAGTGCGGCGCATATCTCGGCACCTGGGACGAGCTTCAAACCGACTTCGAGCAGCAAGGCGGCACCGATGGCGTATTCCGGCTGGATAAGGGACGTATCCAGAAGCTCAATTCCAGTCGCTGACGAGCTCGCCACCGCCGGCTCGGGTGCCGGCTGATCGACCGAACAGCGCGCGGAACATTGGGCCTGCGAAATAGGACAATGACGGCATGCGCCAAGTCCTTGACGGCTCAAACTCGTAAACCCATATCCCATCCCAGGCGCGGACCGCTGATCCCCGCCCGTCCCAAATTCAAATTGTTCGTTCGATTTGGAGGATCTTATGAACGATCGGATGTTCGACAGCCCTGTTTTCGTCAAGAGCGGAGACAGCCTCATCCAGGAAATCGCCTGCCTCGAAGACGCCCTGGAATTTCTCTATGAATGGCCCAGGAACCGGCGTGGGCCGATCTATGAAACGGCGCTGCGCGCCTGCCAGCGGGCATTCGACAGCGGCTTTCCGCTGACGGCTGCCAGAGAGGCATTTTGCGGTTTTGCGAAGTCCGCCAGGATCCAGGAAGACGTGAGCACCACCTTGCCTTGGATGATCAGCAAAGGCGGCAAGGGCGGCGGGCTGACCGCCTAGTCGCGGATCGAGGAGGTTCGCGATGCTCGCCAAACCGTTCGAAAAGCCAATCCATGTCTGGGTAGGGCTGGGATTTCCGCGTCAGTTGAACACCGTGGCGGACGCCTATCAATTTGTCATCGACTGGTGCGGCAACAGCCCCGAGCAGAAGGCCGCGATCCGCGCCTGCAGGGCCGCCCTGGCTGGGGATGTGGATGCGGAAACAGCGAGGGGTGTTTTCGTCGCCTTTGCTCGCAAGAAGGATATCCTCATCGAGGATGGTGTCATTCCCCCCATCCCGGGAATTGCTCAGTCGAAACATGTCTGATGTGATTGAGGCGGCGGCCAGCGCCGCCTCAATCGTCTTCAGCCGCGATCGCCGCTAGCAAAGCACTTGCGACGGTCTTCGCTCCGCCCGCTCCCGAGAGGAACCAGATCGGGGCTGCCGCGTCATAGAGGCAGGCCCTTGTCGCGGTTCCGGAGTGATGTCGATGATCAGGCTCGTTGTTTTCGTTGCGGTGATGGCGCTCGCGCTTGCGTGCGGCGGCGCGCAGGCAGCGAGGCTGGAGCCCGACGCCGTCAACCAGGCGCAATTCAGCGAGGGCGAACCGAACGGCGTCAGCCCCATGCTGCTCAAGGCGCAGGTGCTTCTGGATCGCGCCCGCTTCTCCCCCGGCCTGATCGACGGCCGCGTTTCGGAGAACTTCACGAAAGCCGTCGCAGCCTTTCAGGCGGCGAACGGGCTGCCCTCCGACGGCAAGCTTACGCGAGATACCTGGGACAAGCTCGCTGCAACCTTCGCCGGCCCTGTGCTGACGACATACGAAGTCACCGCCAAGGATGTGCGCGGCCCCTTCACCAAGCGCATTCCAGCCCGCATGGAGAGCATGGCGCATCTCAAGCGCCTCGGCTACCGCAACGCACGCGAGAAGCTGGCGGAGCGGTTTCATGTCAGCGAACAATTGCTGAGGATGCTCAACCTCCGCGCGAAATTCAGCAAGGCCGGCACGACCTTGGTGGTGCCCGATGTCGGCCGAGGCGATCCTCCTTCACAGATTGCCAGCGTCGAGGTCGACAAGGCATCCCGCCAGGTGCGCGCCCTCGATGCGTCGGGCAAGGCGATTGCGGTCTATCCGGCTTCGATCGGCAGCGAGGAAAAGCCGGCGCCGAGCGGCACGGCCGAGGTCAAGCGCGTGGTGCACAATCCGACCTATCGCTACGATCCGAAATTCGCCTTCAAGGGGGTGAAAACCAAGCATCCCTTCACCATCGCCAAGGGGCCCAACAATCCCGTCGGATCGGTGTGGATCGACCTCTCGATCGAAAGCTACGGCATCCACGGCACGCCCGACCCGGGCAAGATCGGCACCACCTTCTCGCATGGCTGCATCCGGATGACCAACTGGGACGCCGAGGACCTCGCCGCCATGGTCAAGCCGGGCACCAAAGTCGACTTCAAGGACGAGACGGCGCAGGACGGGCAAGTGCAGTGAGATGCCGGCAGGTCGCGATCCGCCAATCGCGGATCGCTGCATAAGCGCAATTTATCGTCATCCTCAGTTTTTCAGAACGTTACACCGCCTTGCCTCGCCTGTAGCTTCGACGGCGCGCTTTTGAGAATGGTCCGGATTTGGTGGTTCGATGCAAACACATGCGCGGGTAGTGATCGTCGGCGGCGGATGCGTCGGAGCGGGTATTCTTTATGGCCTGGCCAAGCGCGGCTGGACCGATGTCGCGCTGCTCGAGCGCACGCAGCTCACCGCCGGCTCGACCTGGCATGCGGCGGGGCTGATTCCGTCCTATTCCCGCAACATCAATGTTGGGCGGATGATCAACAAGACGATCGAGATCTATGAGGGGCTGGAGGCCGAGACCGGGCAGCCGGTGGGCTGGCACAAATGCGGCCAGCTGCGCATCGCCAATTCCAGGGATCGGCTCGACGAATTCAAGAGCTACATCAGCGTCGCCGAGGTGCAGGGCATGCGGGCGCAATTGCTCACCCCCGACGAGGCGCGCAAGCTCTGGCCGCTGCTCGACAACAAACAGATGCTGGGCGCGCTCTACCACCCCGATGACGGCCATATCGCGCCGGCCGACGTCACGCATGCCATGGCCAAGGGCGCGCGGGATCTCGGCGCCAAGATTTATCTCAATACGGAGGTCACCGGGTTCAAGCGGACAGCCAGCGGCGAGTGGCTCGTCCAGACCAATAACGGTGATGTCACCTGCGAGCATGTGATTTGCGCCACGGGCAATTATGCGCGCCAGACCGGGGCGCTGCTCGGCCTCGACATCCCGGCGATTCCGATCCTGCACCAGTACTGGATCACCGAAGCGGTGCCGGAAGTCGTGGAGCGCAAGCGCGCCGGGCGGCCCGAAATGCCGATCCTGCGCGACGAGGGTTTTGAAGGATATCTGCGCGAAGAGGGCGATGGGCTGATGTTCGGGCCTTACGAACGCACCCAAAACCTGAAGCTGTTCGCCGAGGACGGCGTGCCTGCCTGGTTCGGCGCCGACCTGCTGGAAGAGGATTTCGAGGCGGTTTCGTGGAACTGGGAGCAGGCGCTGCAGCTGGTTCCGACCTTGGGGCGCGTCGGCATCAAGGCCAATGTGCGCGGACCCTTCCAGATGACGGTAGACGAGCTGCCTTTGATGGGACCGGCCTGGGGGCTGCCCAATGCGTGGCTGGCCGAAGGCGTGCCGGGCGGCATCCTGTGGGGCGGCACGATCGGCTATTATCTGTCGGAGCGGATCGTCGAGGGCGGCAACAGCCTCGACACGTCCGATCTCGACCCGCGTCGCTTCGGCGACTATGCCAACAAGGCCTGGACGCGCGAGAAGGTGCGCGAGGCCTGGGGCACGCATGCCGAACAGAAATATCCCGGACAGGACATGCCCGCCGCCCGGCCGCAGAAGACCGCGCCCTCCTACGACCGATTGACGGAGCTCGGTGCCGTGTGGGGCGTGCTCAATGGCTGGGAGATGCCCAACTGGTTCGCACGCGACGGCGTCGAGGCCAAGGACCAGTATAGCTGGCGCTGGACGCCCAAGGGGAACCTCGTCGGCGAGGAAGTGCTGGCGGTGCGCAACGCCGTCGGCCTCGTCGAGATGACGCCGATGACGAAGTTCGAAGTGTCCGGCCCGAATGCGGCTGCCTGGCTGGACGGGATCATCGCCAACCGCCTGCCGTCTGTCGGCAAGGTGACGCTGGCGCATCACCTCACCGCCAGCGGCGGCGTGCAGGCGGAATATATGGTGGCGCGTCTCGGCGAGGACCTGTTCTACCTGATCTCGACGCCGCGCGCCGAACGCTGGAACTTCGACGATCTTTCCAGACTGCTTCCCGCCGACGGCAGCGTATCCTTGAAGAACGTAACCAACGATCGCGGCTGCTTCACGGTCGTCGGGCCGAACGCGCGGGCCGTGCTGCAGCCACTGACCGAGATCGACCTTTCCAACGAAAGTTTTCCGTGGTTCGGCGTGAAGACCGGCGGCATCGCCTTGGCAAGCGACGTGCGGCTGCTGCGGGTGAACTATGAAGGCGAACTCGGCTGGGAGCTCTACCATCCCCTGCCCTACCAGCGGCAATTGCTCGACGCGATCCTCAAGGAAGGCGAGAAGCACGGCATGCGGCTGGTCGGGTTGCATGCGCTGGAGTCGCTTCGGCTCGAAAAATCCTATCGCGCCATGTATCGCGACATGAACCCGGAGCTCAACGCGCTGGAGAGCGGGCTGGAGCGCTTCATCCGCCTCGACAAGGACTTCATCGGGCGCGACGCGGTTCTGAAATACAAAGGGCGGAACGATCGGCGGCGCTCCGTGACGCTCAGGATCGACACCGATGGCGCAAGCACGCTTGCCAATGAAGGGCTCTATAGCGACGGCGCGCTGGTCGGGCGCATCACGTCGGGCGGCTACGGCTATGCGCTTGGGCATGACGTGGCGCTGGCGCTGCTGCCCGAGCGGTTTTCGAAGCCAGGCACCAAGCTCGACGTCGCGGTCCTGGGCGACTGGAAGATCGCTGAGGTTATTGCGGATTCGCCTTACGATCCGACCTCGGCCAGGGCTCGGATGTAATAGGCGGGGCCAGCAAAGGCCCCGTTGCCGACGTGTCCTTCGGAGGGAGCCCGTATGCGCATCGATCGGATCAACGTCTATTCGGCGCAACTGCCGGTCAAAGGCGGCGTCTACCGCATGGCCAGCGCCGATGTGGAGGCTCTGGACTCGACGCTTGTCGAGATCGTCACCGATGACGGCTTTGCCGGATGGGGCGAGACCTGCCCGATCGGCCCGGTTTACCAGCCGCATCATGCGCTGGGCGCCCGCGCGGCGATCGCCGAGATCGCGCCGGGGCTGATCGGCTCGGAGATCGCCTCGATCAGGCTTCTGGCCAAGCAGATGGACGAGCGGCTCAACGGCCACGGTTATGCCAAGGCCGCCTTCGACATGGCGTTCCTCGACCTACTCGGCCAAAAACTCGGCGTGCCGGTCTCGACGCTGCTGGGCGGCGCGCTGACCGACCGCGTGCCGGCCTATTATTCGCTGATCGTGGGTGCCCCGGACGAGACGGCGAGGATCGCCGCCGATAAGGTGAAGGCCGGCTATCCGCGCCTACAGGTGAAGATCGGAGGCCGCAACCTGGAGGAAGACGTCGCCGTCATCCACAAGGTCTGGGAAGCGGTCGGTTACAAAGCGCGCATCGCGGTCGACGGCAACCGGGGCCTGACGGTGGCCGCCGCGATCCATCTCGACCGGCTCTGCCAGAAAATCCCGTTCATCTTCGAGCAGCCCTGCAACACGATGGACGAGATCGCGACGCTGAAAGGCCGCGTCACGCATCCGGTCTATCTCGACGAAAGCACCGAAGACCAGAACGCGGTGCTGAGGGCAATCTCGCTGGGGATTGCCGATGGCTTCGGCTTCAAGGTGACACGTCTGGGTGGCCTGACGAAGATGACGACGGTGCGCGATCTCTGTGCCATCCGCTCCTTGCCGCACAGTTGCGACGACGCCTGGGGCGGCGACATCATCGCGGCGGCCTGCGTGCATCTGGCCGCCACGGTCGAGCCGCGCCGTATGGAAGGCGCCTGGATAGCCCAGGAATACATCAAAGGCCATTTCGACCAGAAGCACCCGGTCGTCATCCAGCAAGGCCACATCGCCGTGCCGCAGCGGCCGGGGCTCGGCGTGAAACCCGAGCCCGGCATGTTCGGCAAAGCGATGGCGATATACGGGCCGTAACTCCAGGCGCAAACCTGCGCGTGGGCCGAATTTTGCCCGCGATCACTTCGTGAACGAAGCGGATCGTTCCGCCCTGCCCTGCGTTCTTGTGACACGCTAGGAGGAACGGCGATGGACGACGATCGGACCGAGAAGATCAGGCAACGTGCCTATGAGATCTTTCAACGCGAGGGTGGCATCCTCGGCAATCATGAACGGCACTGGCATCAAGCCGAAATGGAGATCGACCGCGAAGCGGCCCTGCCGATGACGGCGGACGACGCACTGCCCGAAACGCGCGAGATCGACAGCGCTGATGTGCTGACGGTGGAGGCACTTGCGGTACGCACCGGCATTTCGGGTGAGGAGGCGCAGGAACTGCTCGACAGGCTGGGCAACGACCGCGCGGCGATCGAGCAGGCGGCACGCGATCTGCAGACCAAGCGTCGAAGCTAATCCGCCGGCAAAGTCAGCCGGTCGGATTTCGACCCGCTGCAGGCCGCCCCATAACTCCGTTCCGGGTTGACAGGCCAGACGCGTCGCCTTAATTTCGCGTTAGTGTCTACTAACGCGAAATATTGGACGGCGCTCGGCGATCCGACACGGCGCACGATCTTCGAACTGCTGGTCGACCGACCCAGTTCGGTGAGCGGGCTCGCCAATGTGTTGCCGGTCACGAGGCCGGCGGTCTCGCAGCACTTGAAGGTTCTCAAGGATGCCGGGCTGGTGGCCGACACGCGCTCGGGCAAGGAACGCATTTACCGCATCGATCCGGGTGGCCTCGCGGCCTTTCGGGCTGAGATCGACCAGTTCTGGGTGAAGACGCTTGCCGCCTACGCGCAAATTGTCGAGCAACCGACAGAGGACGAAACATGATCAAGCAACCGGCCCCTGCTCCCGTAAGGCATTCGGTCGTGGTCGCGGCGCCGATCGCGCGCGCCTTCAAGGTGTTCACCGAGGATTTCGGCAATTTCAAACCCCGCGAGCACAATCTGCTCGCCGTGCCGATCGCGGAAACGATCTTCGAGCCGCGGGTCGGCGGCCACGTCTACGATCGCGGCGTCGACGGCTCGGAATGCCGCTTCGCGCGTGTGCTCGCCTACGAGCCGCCGAACCGGCTGCTTCTGAGTTGGGACATCAACCCGCGCTGGCAGATTGAAACCGACCCCGCCAAGACCAGCGAGTGGGAAGTCCGCTTCACGGCCGAGGCGGAAAACCGGACCCGGGTCGAAATCGAGCATCGCCATATCGAGCGCCATGGCCAGGGCTGGGAAAGCGTGCGCGGCGGCGTCGACGGCGATCAGGGCTGGCCGCTTTACCTTCAGCGGTACCAGGAGCTTTTTGCCCGGGCGGCCTGACGGCAGCGCCCCGGATCGCCGAACGGCCGCGGCCGACATGGCCACAGCGACGAGGAGGAGAGCAGACCATGGAATCCTACTGGTTGAGCGTTCTTGGCGTGCTTGCGCTCTGTCTCCTGTCGGTGGCGCTGGCGATCTATTCCGGCTCGTCCAAGGGATTTGCAGGCAAGCTTGCGGGTCCGGTCATCCCGGCGGACGACGATAATCCGCTCTACCGCATCGACCGCGTCCACATGAACTCGGTCGAGGCGCTCGCGCCCTTTGTTGTGCCCGCTGTGTTGGCGATGATGGCCGGTGTCGGACCGGGGACGCTGGCCGTGCTCGTGTGGATCCACCTTGCGATACGCCTCATGCACATGGCGGTCTACTTGCGTGGCGGAAACGTCGCCAAGGGCGGCAGCGTCAGGACGATCCTCTATGTCTCGGGCGCGCTGGTCACGCTTATCCTCATCCTCGTGAGGGATGGGCGGCGCTTCGCTGAGCAGCGCTCCCTTTTCGCTCCGACGGCGGAACCCTCGCCCCGATCGGAGGTTCATCCCCTGTGCAACCACAGGAGATGCGCCATGGACCACACCAGCCACGTAAGACTGACCAATGCCGAGCTCACGCCGGACATCCTCGAGGGCGCCACCATCTACGGCCCCGATGACGAGAAGATCGGCTCGGTCGACCACCTGCATGGCAGCCAGGTCGTCATCGATGTCGGCGGCTTTCTCGGCATCGGCGCCAAGCCGGTGGCCGTCGCCGCCAGCCAGCTTGACTTCATGCGCGACGAGGACGGCGATGTCCATGCCGTCACCAGTTGGACGAAAGATCAGTTGAAGGCGATGCCCGAGCATCGCGACTGAACCGCTTCGAGCAGCTCGCGCTCGGCCGCCTGCATCTGGCCGTCGTGCTCAACGAGACCGGCGGTCGACAAATAATAAGAGGCGGTGCCGCCCTGGCCGGCGGTTCGCCCCACGCCGTTTCCCGAAGGCAGTCCCGGCGAAAAAAAGCCCGCTTCGGCATGCCGAAGCGGGCGGGAATTTTAGGACAGCAAGCTTACTTGCAGTCCTTCAGCATCTTCAGCGCCTTTTCGGCATTGGCTTGGGACGTGTAGGCCTTCGTCCCGGCATCGGTCAGTTTCTTGCCGTCCGGCTTCGTGGAAACCACGGAGCATTTCTTGGTGGTGGCGTCTTTTGCCACCCAATACTGCGTGGCCGCAAATGCCGGCATGCTGAAAAGCGAAACAACCGAAGCTGCAACCAGAACCTTGCGAATCATAGCGTTCTCCCAAGTTGAATTCGACTCGGCCCGTTCATCCGGAAGTACCCATCACGCGGATAGCCGAGCCGAACCGCTGGCGAGCCGTATCGCGAATTAACCGCCGAGGGCAATTTACAAAAATGTAAAGTTCGGCCGTCCGCCTACACGCTGCGCCCACGCTTTTTTCGCGCCATGTCGGCGTGACATCGGCCGAATACCGCAAGCGCTTGGCCGGCATCGCGGGTATCGGCGCACACGGCACATTGAGGCGACCTGGATCAATCCGGCGGCATCTAGGCGACCCTCTCGCCGTCTTTCTTGACGAACTCGCGCACCGGATTGTCGAGCAGCAGCGGCACCGCTTCGATGGTCGGGGCGCGTCAGTCCTTCGGCGCGTTGCTGTAGAGCGCCACGCCGACGCGGTCGTTGCGCCGCCACCGCACGAAAGCGCGATAGACCGTGTCGTCAGCCGGAACCTCGAGCAGGAAGCGTTCGGGGATGCCCATATCGGCGGCCACGCGCAATTCCGCACCCTGCTCGTGCTGGTTTCTGATCGTGCAGCCGATCCGGACGCCGTTGGCGATGATCGTGGCTTCCTTGAGCACGAATTCGCGCGCATGAAGACGGCGCTCGGTCTCGGGATATTCGGCCATGGGCAGCGGACTCCTCGGGCAAGGCTCTCCTCGCCACGGGGCCGCACCATAGCAGCGAGGCGTTTCCGTTCCGTTAGCGATTGCTGAAACGGCGAGGCTCGCCCGCTGGTCGGCAGGTGAGCGGTTATCCAGCGTTATATTGCGCCGGCGACCACGCCGCTCGCGTGCAGCACCCAGCGGCGGCCGTCGCTGCGAAATTCGGTGAGCGACAGCGGCTCGAGGTCGATCTTCCAGACCGAGGAGAGCGGTGCGCCCAGCACATGCACGATGGCGGCGCGGATCGGCACGGCATGGGTGAGCGCGATGGTGTGGCCGCTCTCGGCAGCCAGGCGCTCCAACAGTGCCGCGCCGCGCAAGGCCACCGCGGCAAGCGACTCGCCGCCATGGGGTGCGGCATCCGGATCGGAAAGCCATACCGCCATGCCTTCCGGATCCTCCGCCTGCACCTCCTCGAAACTTTTGCCGGCCCAGCGCCCGAAATCCTGCTCGGCAAGCAACGGCTCGACCGTCGCGTCAAGGCCGAGCGCGTCGGCCGTCTGACGCGCGGCCAGCGCCGGGCTCGTCCAGACGCGGTCGGCGCGGCGCAGCGAAGCGGCCAGCGCGCCGGCACGCTCGAAGGCCCGCGGCTCCAGCGCCTCGTCAGTCGGAAAACGACCCTTGCGCGTGGCCTGCGTCGCGCCGCTTGCGATCATCGTCAGGCGGGCGAGCATCCCAAAACTCCGTGGTCTAGTGAAATTTCGGCCGTGCGAAGCCGTATTGGCTATTGCATGTCGTTGACAGGCGAACGAAGTGCTGACAAGTGTTTTAGCGCTATACGGGATTGGAAGCCGGTGCGAGTCCGGCACGGTCGCGCCACTGTGATCGGCACCAGCCGAAAGTCAGGCCTTATTCCGCAGCATTGTTCGATCAACGGGACGCAGTATCCCACGGGAGGTCAATATGTCCGACACCACCTTCGCCCCCAGCTACGGTCCGGTTGCGATTCCGGTTCGCGAGCTTCTGCCGTGGGCCATCTTCGCCGGCCTGATGCTGATGATGGCGATCTATTTCGTCGGCGCGGAAGAAGGCGCGACGTCGCTGATCCGTGGCACCTATGTGCACGAGTTCGTGCATGATGGCCGCCACCTGCTCGGCTTCCCCTGCCACTAAAGCGGTTCAGCATCGCTGAACCCCTTTCGATTCTGATCTACGCATTCCGGACGGAAAACCGCTAAGCACTTTTCCTGGAATTGCTTGGTTGGCTTAACGCAATTCCGGACGGAAAACCGCTAAGCACTTTTCCTGGAATTGCTCAGAAGGATTAGTGACATGGTCGGAAAACTTTTGCTGCGCGGCATGCTTGTCGGGCTGGTTGCGGGGATTCTGGCGTTCGCCTTCGCGCGCGTCTATGGCGAGCCGCAGGTCGACAAGGCGATCGCCTTCGAGGACCAGCAGGCGCAGGCAGCCGGTGTGGCGCCGGAACCCGAGATGGTCAGCCGCACCACGCAGGCCGGCATCGGTCTCGCAACCGGCGTGCTGGTCTATGGCGCCGCCCTTGGCGGGCTGTTCTCGCTGGTCTTCGCCTATGCCTATGGCCGCCTGGGCTCGCTCGGTCCGCGCGGCACCTCGGCGCTGATCGCGCTGCTCGGCTTCCTTGCCGCGATCGTGATTCCGAGCCTCAAATATCCGGCCAACCCGCCGGCGGTAGGCATTGCCGAGACCATCGGCTACCGCACCGAGCTGTTCTTCATCATGATCGTCGTCTCGATCGCGGCGATGGTGGCGGCGGTTGGCCTGGCGCAGCGGCTGTGGAACCGGCTCGGCGCCTGGAACGCCTCGATCGTCGCGGGTCTCGCCTTCCTCGTCGTCTTCGCGCTGGTGAAGGCGGCGCTGCCCGACATCAATGAAGTGCCGGAGAACTTCTCGGCGACCGTGCTGTGGCAGTTCCGCGTCGCCTCGCTCGGCATCCAGCTGGTGCTGTGGACCGTCGTTGGGCTCGGCTTCGGCGCGGCTGCCGAGCGCGTGGTCGCGGTGCGCGACCAGCGCAGCCCGGCACGCCGCTACGCCTGAAATCCGATGCGTTGGCCGCCACGGTTTCGCGCCCTGGCGGCCAAAGTGGCTCACCGGTCGGTACGACCGCCGAGCCACTTTGGTTCTTTGTTTTCTCGCAATTCCGGACGGAAAACCGCAGCACAGTTTTCCTGGAATTGCTCGGTTTCGGTGCTGCTCGCACTTCTGGCCGCCACATCCGCGCAAGCGCATAGCGGCTCGTCGGCCCCGCCTCCCCCAGGCATACAGATCCCCAGCCTGACCCACGGCCAGATGGTGGTGATTGCGCGCTACCGAGGCGACATCCTGGACCTTGCCCAACGCCAGACCGTGACCGACCCGACCTTCTGGCGGCTCTACAATCACGGCAATCTGCAATTCACCTACTGCCTCTGGGGCCTGATGCCGGGAAGTCTTGGCGAGGAAGAGAGCCCGTTCAACGAATGTAGCCACGCCTATCTCGCCACCGCCAAGGCGCTGCTCACCTATATGGCCACGATGCCCTCTGCCGAACGCAACGCGAAGGCGCTGATCTCCGACATCGATGCCGAGATGGTGCGCAGCAGCGCGTCGTGGATCCTGTGCCAGTATAGCGGCGAGGCCTTCAGCACCGGCGCGGTCATCGAGCCACGCTGGCGGGACATCTTCTTCCACCTGCCGAGTCTCGCGGTGCTGCTTGCCACGGCAGCGGCGCTCACCGCCGCCGCATGGTCGATTATCGGCGCGCCGCGTAGCCGCATGGCCTAGGGCGTTCACGTTCACGGAAACCGGGCGCGCATCACAATTCCGCGAGCGCGATGTCATCTCGGAACGGCAGACGTTTTCCATTTGGGCACCTGGGCTGAACACAGGAGCAAATCATGCATGGAAAAATCATAGCTGGCCTCGCGTTAGCAGCCTCCCTTGGAATTGCCCAGCCCTCCCTTGCCGCACCCGACTGGAAGGCGGTAGCGCAGGCGCTCGGGAAATCCGGCACAGAAGCACCAGGGGGAGTGTACCGCGTCGGGCTGCCTCGTTCCGATCTGAAAGTCACTCTCGACGGCGTGGAACTCAAACCGGCCCTGGCGCTCGGCTCATGGCTCGCATTCAAACCCGGGGGCGATCACGACGCCATGGTCATGGGCGATCTCGTGTTGACCGTGCCTGAGATCGACCCGGTAATGATGAAACTGATTGAAAGCGGCATCGAGATCACGGCCCTCCACAATCATCTGCAGAGGGCCCAGCCGGAGACGATGTATATGCACGTCCTTGGGCACGGCGATCCGGAGAAGCTGGCTGCGGCGCTGCATACGGCGTTGCAGCAGAGTGGAACGCCGCTTTCGGACGCACCGGCGAGCGCCGCCGCTGCTTCGAAAGCGATCGATCTTGATACGCAAACCATTGACCAGGCGCTTGGCCACAAAGGCAAGGTCAATGGCGGTGTCTATCAGGTCAGCATCGCGCGTGCAGAAACCATCAAGGACGATGGCATGGAGGTGCCGGATGCAATGGGCTCTGCGATTGCCATCAACTTCCAGCCGACTGGAAACGGCAAGGCCGCGATCACCGGCGATTTCGTCCTGATCGCCTCTGAAGTGAATCCGGTGCTACGAGCTCTGCGGGAAAGCGGAATAGAGGTGACGGCTGTGCACAACCACATGCTCGACGATCAACCCCGGCTGTTCTTCATGCATTTTTGGGCAAATGACGATGTCGGGAAGTTGGCCAAAGGGCTGAAGCTGGCGCTCGATCAAGTGCATCTTAGGACGGGTAGCGGACTTTGACGCAGGCCCGGCGAAATTCCGAAGGCGGCGGCATTGGCCCGGCCGGCGCCGAACTGCCGGGCTACCAGCCAGAAGGAGGCCGCGCTGCGGACATCTACGCGGCGCGCGCCCTCCGGGATTTTGGGGACGGCTTCGCCGCAGTGCTGCTGCCGGTATATCTAGCGTCGATCGGGCTTGGACCGCTGGAGATCGGTGTCGTGGCTACCGCTGCACTCCTTGGTTCGGCATTGTTGACGCTCGGCATCGGCTTCCTGGCGGTGCGCGCAGACCGGCGCACCCTGCTTCTGGCTGCGTCCGGCCTGATGATCGCAACCGGGCTGGCCTATACGCAGTCAAGCACCTATGCACTTCTTCTGCTCGTGGCCTTCCTGGGCACCATCAATCCTTCGTCAGGAAGCGTGAGCATCTTCGTTCCGCTGGAGCATGCAGTCCTGTCGCGGCTCGTCGCCGATGCGGACCGCACCAGGGCGTTCGCGCGTTACAGCCTGTTGGGTGCGCTGGCGGCAGCGTTTGGCGCCCTTGCCGCAACCAGCCCGGACTTTCTGGTTACGATCGGGATGTCGCGATTAACGGCGCTGAAGGCGATGTTCGTCCTCTATGCATGTCTCGGCATGGCGGGAGGCTTGGTCTACGCGCGCATTCCAGCCGGTCCCAAAACCTCGCCCAAGGACCGGCCGGCAGCGGCGCTTGGGCCGTCGCGTGGCATTGTTTACAAGTTGGCGGCCCTGTTCAGCATCGATGCGTTCGCCGGCGGGTTTGCGGTGCAGTCGCTCATGGCTTTGTGGTTGTTCAGCAAGTTTGGACTTTCGCTGTCGACTGCCGGGGTGTTCTTTTTCTGGTCGGGTGTTTTATCGGCGGTCTCATTTCCGGTCGCCGCATGGCTGTCGAACCGCATCGGGCTTGTGAACACGATGGTGTTCACCCACATCCCGTCGAGCATCTGCTTAATCCTGGCCGCCCTGGTGCCGAATCTTCATGCCTCCCTGGCATTTCTTCTTGTACGCGCAGCACTGTCCCAGATGGACGTGCCGACCCGCTCCTCATATGTGATGGCGGTCGTCACGCCGCCGGAGCGGCCCGCGGCGGCGAGCGTCACGTCGGTTCCACGCAGTCTCGCGGCAGCGGCGAGCCCGGCCATTGCCGGGGCGCTGTTTGCTGCGGGGTTCGAAGCCTGGCCGCTGGTGATCTGCGGTGCCCTCAAGATCCTCTACGATTTGGCCTTGCTTTGGACTTTCCGCCACGTCAAGCCGCCTGAGGAGCTATGAGGGGCTACGCCTGTCTGCAAGAAGGTGACAATCAACCCGATTTCGGCCTGCGCAGGGCAGAGTTCAGCCACCTCTGAATTGCAAAAACCAGCGATTTTCAAGCGACCAAGACCTGGCGCAAAGCCGCGCCGAACAGGAACAACCCGGTGCCGATCTCCAACAGCGTCGAGATGCAGGCGGCATTAGAGCCAAACCGGTCGAAGATGGCGACGGAGCCTTTTCGCAACAGGACCGTAAGGGCGACGACGACCCTAAGGGTAATCGCCACACCGGCCATCATGGCGGATCTCACGTTGATATTCGAAGAGTGGCTGTATCATCCATTCACGTGCTCATGGGGATCGCCTTCCGGCTCGGCCATGACGAAGGACAGATCCTCGCTGTCGGGACCCGCAGCCATTGCAGCCTGGCGCTGAACTCGTGCGGCTCGGCCGGGGCGACCAGGCTTTGCAGATAGTGGTGATCGCCCCCGACCGGAGACAGCGGCAGGCTTTCGACCGCACCGTCCGCCCTTTCGCTCGGCGTGGCGCGACAGGCGCAGCCGCATGCGCTCGCCCTGCGGAGTGTCGATGATCTCAAGCAACCCGCTGGCGAGCTTGCCCGAGACCAGGAACGGATCGGGCGCATGATGGTGGCGGCCTTCCGTCCGTGGCTCGGCAAAGCGCACCGTGGCGGCGTCGAGCGCAGGAATGTGGGCGAAGAGCTCGGTCTTGAGCGATGCGGCGATGTTGTTAGCGGCGGCAAGCAGCAGCCGGGCTGGTTGATCAAGCCGACTTGCGGGCAGGCCTCGCCGTCGACGGCGCCTTGATCCCTTCCTTGGCAAGGCTCTTCCTCAGCACCGCAGCCAGATCGATGACGTTTTCCTTCGGCTTGGGCGCCGCCTTCGGCAGCTTCTTGCCCTTGCGCTTGGCATCGATCATTGCAATCAGCGCATCCTCATAGGTGTCCTCGAATTTCGATGGGTCGAACTTGGTCACCTTCTTGTCGATCAGGAGTTCGGCGATCTCCAGCAGATCCTTGTCGTATTTCGGCGACTTCAGGCCCTCGAAGACGCTTTTTTCCGACACCATCTCGTTGCGCGTGCGCAACTCAGTGAGCAGCATGCCCTTGCCGAAGGGCTGGATCACGACTTCGCGGCCACGCTGGTAGAGCACCACACAGGATCTTGCGGCGACACGCTTCTTCTTCATCGCCTCACGCAATACGCTGAAAGCCTCAAGCGCGGCACCATCGGCGGGGACGAGGTAATAAGGCTTTTCCAAATAGCGCGTGTCGATGTCGTCCAGGGCGACGAACTCGTCGACCTCCAGTGTGTGCGCCGAGGTGAGTTTCAGCTTCTTGATCTCGTCCGGCTCAATCTCGATGTAATCGTCATTCTCCAGTTCGAAGCCCTTGGTCTGGTCCTCGGCCTCGACGACATCGCCGGTCTGCTCGTCGACATAGGCGCTTTTCACCGGCAAGCCATCCTTACGGTTCAGTATCTTGAAATGCACCTTGCCGGCCTCGCTTGTGGCGCCGACCAGCTTGATGCCGCAAGACACAGAGGCGACCTTCAGAAAACCCTTCCAAACCGCGCGCGGCGCAACCATGTGGCATCCCCATTGTCGTTGCGATCAACAGGAACATCTGTCGACCCGCGGGGTTCCGTTCGCCAAGCTCCAGCAGTCGAGCAGCCAAGACGGCATATGCGACGCGCCGCTCGGCCTTGCGGTCGATCAAGGCATGCACATCCCTTCCCGAGGCCGTTGATGGCGCCTCCCGTTTATGGCGACCGGACGCGGTATCTGCCGCGAAATCCTGGCGTCATGTGATCGGCGGGCCGTAGCGGAGGCAGCGCAGAGGCAACCAAACGGCTTGTTTTCCCGTTTATTTCAGCAGCTGCCGACACCGGTCGTGTCGTCAGCCAATTGGCTCCAGGGCGATATTGGCGCGGAGCAGAAGGGAGGCCGCAATGACACGGCCCGTTGTTGAAATAGGGGATAGGGTGGCGGTGCTCGCGACGGTGACCGAGCGCGTCAAAGACCGCGTCATGCTGACGCTCGACGGCGACAGCCACAATTATTCGATGATCGAGCCCAACGCCAAGGCCGGCGACAAGCTCAGGCTCGAGGGCGACGTCGTCCATGTCGACGAGGATCTCGGACGCACGACCGTGCAGGTGCTGGGACGCGTGACCGTCGACACCAAGTCGGTCGAGATGATCACGCGACGCTGCGACCTCGACCATATCGCCTCCAACGTGCCTGGCCACCCTCTCCCGCGCACCCCGCCGCGACCGCATGGGTGAACAAGCGGATCACGGCCCTTCTTCGCGCGTCCCCGCGCTGCGTCAACCTTGAAGCTGCCTAATGGCGCTTGAAATACTGCACTTCGCGTTCGTGCTTTTCCGCGGCTTCGCGCGACTTGAAGGTGCCCAGATTGCGGCGCTTGCCGGTCCTGGGATCGATCTTGCGCGAATAGAGCCGGTATTCGCCGGATTTCAGCTTGCGGATCATCGCTCTCTCCTTGTGAACCAGGATTCTAACCCGGCTGAGATCGTCACGGTTCCAAGCAGGCCATCCCGCCCTCCTGCGGCCCGGCAGCAAAAAAGCGCTGCTGTCGGTGAACCATTTCACGGACGCAAACGACCCAATGTCGGAATCCACACCGCAACGACACGATTTGGTCGGATTATTTGTATTCAAATGACTTTCGCAACGTTATGCGGATGTCGCTGAAGTGCCGGAGCTGAGGAGGATGAGATGGTTACGGCGAAGCTTCATGGCGTGGAACTCGTCAGGGGCCAGAAGTGGACGGTCCGCGTCACCGCCTACGGCACCACGCTCGTCTTCCCCTTTGAGGCCGAGCAGCATGCGCGCTCCTATGCCGACGGCCAGGCCTTCCGCCTCGGCGTCGACGTTGTGGAATTGAAGGATTGCGCCTGAGCGAACAAGCCGTCGACCACCAATGGCCCGAAGACCCGCGCGCCCGAATATAAGCGGCATGTCTATGCTCGATGCGGCAAAGCAGTGGGCGCGCAAGATCAAGCGCGATGTGGTAGCGCTCTGGATTGCCGCCCGCGATCCGCGCGTTCCCTGGTACGCAAAAGCGGCCGCAAGCGCCGTCGCGGCCTATGCGCTGAGCCCTGTCGATCTAATTCCGGACTTCATCCCGATCATCGGCTACCTGGACGACCTGCTGATCGTGCCTGTCGGCATCATGCTCGCGGTGAAGCTGGTTCCGGCCGATCTGATGCGGGAATTCCGCGAAGAAGCCATGCGACGCGAGAAGCCGGTGGGCAAGGCCGGTCTCGCCTTCATGATCGCGCTCTGGGCGCTGGCGGCGCTGGGGCTCATCTGGTTGTTCTGGCCGAAGCCGGCTTGAATGCTTCGGCCCGCGTGGCCGCGCATGCCAGAGCATCTCACCCGGCAGGTAAATTAGCTATCACTTGTAATTCATGCAAATCAGGGCCATGCTCTCCATGCTCGTGAAAAGACACGCGCAATGGTGGGTCAATAAGGGTTAAGCATGATGGAGTTCGCAGTGTGCTACGATCACAGCGGGTTCGATCTAGTGCGGTCCGTCTTCCTCGATGCCCCGGCATTCTTCGCGCTGATGGTGCCATGGGCGATCGCCCGGCTGGTCGAGATATCGCGCGAAGATGGCGCGGCCCGACTGCAGGCCGCCTGAGCCTGAAAGCCGCAAAGACCTAGTCGTCGCGGATGACCTTTCGGATCGGCAGGTCGCCGAGCAACGCCGAACAATCGATCTCCTCCTGGAAGTGCGCCTGCGGATCGAGAACCAGCCACGAAGCGTGGGTGCGAAGGTCCTTCAGCTTGGCGTTCTTTTGTGCGCGCGCCAAGCGCTCGGCCTCGGCAACCGAGGCCTGAAACGGCCTTTCGACCTTGGGATGATGAGAGATCCTCGACATCGCGGCGGAAAACGCGCCTGCCCGCTTTTCGTTCCGTCGCACGAGGACGATCGGACGCCTGCCATCCCAACGCGTCTCCTGTCCGAGAGGGACGCGCGCCCGGTCTTCCATGCGTTACAATGTCCGCGCGGCACGCGCATTCTTTGCATTTGCGCGGTCTCTCGGGGATATGGAACATGGGAGAACGCCGGATCGGCAATTGGGGTAGCCCGGCTTGCCTTGGCGGCAAAGAGTACGGCTCTTTGACAGGCAAGCCGGGCTAAAGCGCCGACATTGGGTTTCCTTGGGGGGAGCCGGCGCAGGGTCAGAGTGTCCGTTTCCCATTGTGCCCACAATTGTTGCTGAGGTCCTATGCGCCAGCGCAATGGTCTGACCATGTGGCGCTGACGAATCACCCATCGCCGGAGCGCTCCACTGTTCGCGGAAACGGCGAACCGCTTTTTGCACTGACCCAATTCCGGAAGCTACGAAGGCGCCGGGCTCCCTGGCAACGCTTTACGTCCGGACGCTCTAGGCCCGCGTGACGCGACCGACGTTTTGCAGCGCTCTCTTGACGAACAACTCGGCGTGCCGCGCCCATTCCGCTTCGGCGACATCGTTCTCGCGAACAGACTGCCTGAAAGCTTCCCGCAGCGCCTCGAGCTCAAAGATCGAGAACGGCTGATTTCTTTTTTGCTTTTTTGTACCGGCATCCATAACGCGTTGCCAAGACCACAAGATTTTAACCCATTATGCGGTCGCTGGTCGCCCCATCAACAGCTTGGCCCAGACTTCTTTTGGGGGCAAATCTTACCGCGGCTCCAACGGCTTATGTCGGAAGGAGCAGCCGGTAGGACCCGGGGTTCCGAACCGGGCCATTCAAAGGACCAGCCGCTATATGGTTTCGTCCATAACGAACAGCGGGAGACGGCCAGCGGCCGGCATCGGCCGCCCTGTAGCGCTGTATTCGCCGAAGCATATGTCTTTTGATGTGGACCTCGGGGCCTATCGGTGATTGTCTCGGCAATGCAGAGCCGCAAGATGATCCAAATCCAGGTGGCGACCGGCCCGCGCCTTCCCCGTCAACAGGAGTGGCGCGGGCTTTTGCCGTCGGGAAGATGCATGAGCAGCCTTGCCTGGCTGCGAATCGGCGCCGGGCATGGGCCTGCAAACCGCCTCGCCATTAACCTTCCCCAAGGGCACGGACCAAGGTCGGTGTCGCAATTGCCTTCCCTGGCCTATACTCTGGCGAACGGGTGGGTGAACGGTGCCGATGTTTGGGAGGTATTTAAAACGACCTGCGCGGATCTGGAGCGGTCTGTCGCTGGCCTGGCAGTTCGTGATAGCGGGCGGCATCGGCCTTCTGGCCGTAATGCTCGTGGTTGGGCTGTGGGTGACATCGCAGATCCGTGACGGCGTCTTGCACAATTCCGCCGCCACCACCGCGCTCTATGTCGACAGCGTGATCGCGCCGCTGCTGCCAGACATGCGCAAGAGCCAGGAACTCGACGACACGGTCAAGCGGGCGCTGGACGAGACGCTCGGCCAGGGCGCACTCGGCAAAAGACTGGTGTCGTTCAAGCTTTGGCGGCGCGACGGCACAATCCTCTATTCAAAGGACGCAAGCCTGATCGGCAGGCAGATCAAGCCCAACGCCAACCTCATCGCCGCTTTCGCCGGCAACGTCATGGTCAAATACAACAGGCTCGAGGACGAGGAAGACGACAGGGAGCGGTCGATGGGCGCTCCGCTGCTGGAAATCTACAACCCGGTGCGCGAGCCCTGGTCCGGCGAGGTTGTGGCTGTGACCGAATTCTACGAATTGTCCGGCGACTTCGAGGAATCGCTCCACTCGGCCCTGCTGTGGACATGGCTGGTGGTGGCGGCCGCCACCGCCGCGGCGCTCGCCCTGCTCTCCGGCATTGTTTTCCGCGGCAGCCGCACCATTGTCACCCAACAGGCGGCGCTCGAGGCCAAGGTTTCGGAATTGCAGGCGGCGCTGGCGCAGAATTCGTCGCTGCGCCAGCGCGTACAGCGCGCCTCGCGCCGCGCCACCGCGATCAATGAACGGTATCTGAGGCGTATCGGGGCAGACCTGCATGACGGACCGGCGCAACTGGTGGCGCTCGCAGCGCTCAGGATGGACAGCCCGGTGCTGGTCGATCCGACCACATCGAGCACGCTGCGCGAGGCCGAGATCGCCGGCATCCACAAGACTCTGGGCGAAGCGATGCGCGAAATACGCGGCATCTGCAACGGGCTGGTGCTGCCGCAGATCGAGGCGCAGGCCATCGCCGACATTTTGCGGCTCGCGGTGGTCGAGCATGAGCGGCGCACCAGCACCAAAGTGTTGCTAACCCTGCCCGAGCGCTTGCCGGAACTCGGCACCTCGGAAAAGATCAGCATCTATCGCTTCGTGCAGGAAGGCCTGAACAACGCCTTCCGGCACGGCAAAGGCAAGGGCCAGCAGGTCAGAACCACGACGAAAGGCGGCAAGCTCCTCGTCGAGGTTGTGGACGCCGGCCCCGGGTTCGACCCGGCCCGAAGCGAGGGCCTTGGCCTTGCGGGCCTGAGGGAGCGTATCGAAAGCATCGGCGGGCAGTTCGAAACGCTGTCTGGCCCGGGAGGAACAAGACTGGTGATCACCTTGTCTGTCGAGGAGCAACCGTGAGCGCATCCATCCGCATCGCAATAGTCGACGACCATCCCCTGTTTCGCGAGGGCGTGGCGCGCAGCCTCGGCGAAATGGGGGGCTTCGAACTCGTGGGCGAAGGCGCCAGCGCCGAGGACGCCGAAAGGCTGGCGCGCGCCAGCACGCCCGATATCCTCCTGCTCGACATCAGCATGCCGGGCGGCGGCCTTAACGCGCTCGCCGGCATCCTTGCTGCGGTGCCCGAGCAGAAGATCGTCATGCTGACTGTGTCGGAGACCAATGCCGATGTCGCCCAGGCGCTGAAGGCCGGCGCGCGCGGTTATGTGCTGAAAGGCGTCGGCTCCAAGGCGCTGGCCGAGATCCTGCGCGACGTCGCCAATGGCCAGAGCTACGTATCGCCGAGCCTCTCGGCCAGGCTGCTTTCCGACCTTCTGCAGCCCACAGGCGGCAAGCCCGATCCGCTGAGCCAACTCACCGGCCGCGAGGCTGAGATCCTAAAACTGGTCGCGGAGGGGCTGAGCAACAAGGAGGTCGCCGCCCGGCTATCGCTGCAGGAGAAGACGGTCAAGCATCATATGACCAGAGTGCTCGCCAAGCTCAACGTGCGCAACCGCACCGAGGCGGCGCTGCTGATGCATGAGGCGCGGGAAAGGCAGCAAGTTAGGCAATAGGCAGGCAGTGGCGAAGATGACATCCCACTGCCTACTGCCTACTGCCTACTGCCTACTGCCTGAAGGCAATCACCCCCTCCATGGGCGGGGGTGACATGCGGGTGGGGGAGAAGGGATAGCTCTTCCAGAACCTTCACAGGTTCAGCAGGCGCGACAGGTCCTTCTCCGTCGCCTGCCGTTCGATGATTGTGCGGCCTTGCGCGTCCGTCATCTCGAAACGGCCGTTCTGGACTTGCTCCTTCATGCCGTTGCGATGAATGACGGTGACCTTATCACCGTCGATCGAGAGCGTGTCGCCTGTTGCGGCGTTGGTGTAGCTGTTCTTGCCGCCGGGATTGGTATTGCCCTTGCCGCTATTGTTGCCCGGCCCGGCATTGGGGTTGCCGCCACCGGCATTGCTGTTGCCGTTGTCGCCCTGGCCGTTGCTGTTGCCATTGTTGCCGCCATTGCCGGAATTCGAGCCGCCGCCGGAACCCGAATTGCCGCCACTGCCGTTGCCGCCGTTCCCGCCTCCATTGTTCCCGCCTCCATTGCCATTGCCATTGCCGTTGCCGGCATAGGCTGCGGATACGAGCTTGGTCATGTAGCCCGGCTTCACCAGACAGGGCGCGACGACAATCGCCAGCGCGCCAACGGCGCGCAGCACAAGGTAGGCTGGCCTTTTGCAGGCGGGTTGGTGCATCCCGTCCTTTCCTGCGGGTTCGTCTCGGCATGGCCGAAGTTCCGCTCACGGGACAGGCGCGACGGAACAGTGTCTCTGCAAGGATTCACATTCCGGCGGTCCGACGAAAGTGGCCCACGACCCATGCCCTGGCCAATCGGACCATTTCCGCCACCGTGACTGACCAATGTCGCAAGCGGCGGACATTGCCGAACTTGAAAAAATTACCCCCGCACGGAGGCGGGGGTAAGGTGAGTAGCCAAGTTCTACCGCAAGACGATCAGGACCGCAGAGACGAAGCAAAAGGTGGCAACCTGGTTTTGCAGCGCTGACCTTCGGTCCCTTAAGATCTAATCCCGATAAAACCTCGCTCTCACAAACTCTTCAGGCGATTGAGATCGGCCATGGTGGCCTTGCGGTCGATGATGGTGCGTCCGTATTTGTCTTCCATCCTGAACCGGCCGTTCTCGATCTTCTCCTTCATTCCATTGCGGTGCGTGACCTCGATTTTGGTGCGGGTGGCCTCAACCTTGTCGCCCGTCAGGGCATTCACATGATCATCGACATCGGCGGTGCTTGCCGCGCCGGCGCTGCTGCTCTTGCCGCTGTTGCCGTTGTCGCTGTTCCCGTTTCCGTTGTCGCCGTTTCCGCTATTGCCGCCGCTGCTATTACCGTTTCCGCTGCTGCCGCCATTGCCGGAATTCGAGCCGCCGGCCGAACCGGAGTTGGAGCCGCCGTTCCCGTTGCCGTTGTTCCCGCCTCCGTTGCCGTTCCCGCTATTGCCGCCCCCGTTACCGCTTCCACCACCCTTGCCGCCGCCGCCACCGTTTCCGCCGCCACCGCCGCCTTTGTCGGCATAGGCTTTGGTCACAACCAAACCATCAACGGAGAGACTGAAAGGCGCGACAACCAGCGCCACCGCAGTCAGCGCTTGCAAGACCAGCCTGCAGACCCTGCGCGATCCGCGCATTCCGCTCTCCCCATGCCAGCCCTTCAGCCCGTCGGCCGAGCTACCCCACCGGCAATGTCGCAGCATAAGCATCCCCAATCAGCAGGTCATAAGGAAGTGGCCCACGACCCTTGTCTTGTCCACTCGGACCTAATGCGTTTTACTGTAGGACCTAAGTCTTATTTCAACCACCGGATGTGGTCGGACACTACCGTCGTGGGATCAATTCCCAGGCCGAGCAAGCCGTTAACGAGATTCGCGCTCGCGGCATGTTCGCAAGACGCGCTCAGGCCAATGGCACCGGCCGCCGCGCCGCAAGCGCCGTGCCGAAAGCGGCAGCAATGACGGCGGCAACGCCCGCGCATTGCAAAAGATTGAGCTTCTCATGCAAAAACTGGAAGCCAGTCAGCGCGCCGCCAGCCGGCTCCAGGCAGACCAGCATGCCGTAGACCTTGGCAGGCATGCGGGCCAGCACCAGCATTTCCAGATAGAAGGGCAGCGCGCTGGAGAACAGGCCGACCACTGCCGCGCCCGCCATGATGTACGGATCGGCGAGGTAGGGCTGCGCGGTGCTGAAGCCGAAAGGCAGCGCCAGCATCGCGGCGATCGCCATCCCATAGGCGGAGGTGCGCACACCGAGCTCGGCGCCGGCCTTCTGGGCGAAGATAATGTAAAGCCCCCAGCAAGCGCCCGCCGCGAGCGCCAGCGCCACGCCCAGCGGATCGAGCCCGCGACTGATACCGGCAAAGGGCGACAGCAGCACGATGCCGACGACAGCCAGCGCCACCCAGACAAGGTCAAGCAGGCGCCTGGAGCCGAGCGTGGCGACAAACAGCGGCCCGGTAAATTCGAGCGCCACGCAGATACCGAGCGGAATGCGCTGGAGCGCGGCATAGAACAGCATGTTCATGGCGCAGACGGTGATGCCATAGGCGGCAAGCCAAGGCAGATTTTTCCGCGAGGGCAGTACCTTCCAGGGCCTCAGCACCACAGCCAGCATCAGCGCGCCGATGGCGAGCCTGAGCATGGTCGTGCCTTCCGGCCCCAGCACCGGGAACAGGCCCTTGGCAAAGGCAGCGCCCACCTGCACCGACATCATTGCGCCAAGCAGGCCAAGCACGGGCATGGCGCCGACGTGGCTCTCTTGGTTAACGGCCTGTGCTGTGGTCAATCCTGGCTCCATCCTCCCGGTTCGGGAATGGAGATAGGGCGCGCCGGTTGCGATGTCGTGAGGCAGCGGGCGGGGATGGATGGGACAGGATTGCCTAGGCGGAACGTCCGAAGGGCTGGCGGGACAGCATCCCCTCTGCCCTGCCGGACAGAGGGAAAGTGTGCGGGAACGAGGCCTTGCCAGATGCACGCCCGGCGCCTTCCCGAAATGCTTCACCCCGCCATGGCAAGCGGCGCGGCGCCCTTGTTGGGAATCTGGATGTCGATCTCCAGCGTCGACATGGTCGCGCCGCGATCCATCGAGACCTGGAGGTAGTCCTGGTCGATCTGCACGTGCTTGGCGATGACCGCCATGATCTCCTCGCGTAGGATGGAGACGAGATCCGGCTGGCCGCGGCTCTGGCGCTCATAGGCGAGCAGCAGCTGCAGCCGCTCGCGCGCTACCGGCGCGCTGGTGCGCCGTTTGAAGAGATCGAGGATGCTCATGCGGCCCTCCTTCCGAGCAGCCGGTCGAGGAAGCCTTTGCGTTCGAAGGGGACGACCACCGGCAGGTCTTCGCCTTCCAGGCGTCTTGCCGCTTCGAGGTAAGCTTTTGCGGCACCATTGAGCGGCTCCGAGAGCGTGACGGGCGAGCCGAGGTTCGAGGCCCGCAGCACATCCTGGCTTTCCGGGATGATGCCCAAGAGCGGCGTCGACAGGATCTCCAGCACGTCGTCGATCGACAACATCTCGCCACGCGCGGCGCGCGCCGCGTCGTAGCGCGTGACCAGCACGTGTTTCTGGACCAGCTCGCCCTGCTCCGCCTTCATGGTGCGGGCGTCGAGCAGGCCGATGATGCGGTCGGAGTCGCGCACCGACGACACTTCCGGGTTCGTGACGATGACCGCCTCGTCGGCGAAGCGCATGGCAAGCTGGGCGCCGCGCTCGATGCCGGCCGGGCTGTCGCAGAAGACGTAGTCGAACACCGAACGCAGCCGCGCGATGACTTCAGCCACGCCCTCTTCGGTCAGCGCATCCTTGTCGCGGGTCTGCGAGGCGGGCAGCAGGTAGAGCGTCTCCAGCCGCTTGTCGCGGATCAGCGCCTGCGACAGCTTCGCCGAACCCTGGATGACGTTGACGAGGTCGAACACCACGCGACGCTCGGCGCCCATGATGAGGTCGAGGTTCCTGAGGCCCACGTCGAAATCGACCAGAGCTACCTTCTTGCCGGTCTTGGCCACGGCGGCGCCGAGCGCGGCCGTCGAGGTTGTCTTGCCGACACCCCCCTTGCCCGAAGTGACCACGACTACCTTGCCCATATATCCAGCCTCCATTGGCGGTTTTTATTCTCTGGCCGTGCCGGGCACGGCGAACTCGTTCATTTCTTGGTGCATGTCGTTCTCCCAAAACCGCTGGGCACTTTTGGGCGACATGCACTCATAACTCTGGCACGCGAAACCGGTCCGAAGCTTGCGTTGCCGGACTAGCCGAGCGGCACCACGCACAGCGCATCATTATCGAGGAAGGCCTGCACGGCCTTGCCGCGCGAGGTGCCTTCCATCTCCTCGGCCGTGGTGTACCAGCCGTCGACGGCGAGCAGCTCGGCCTCGTTCTTGCGGCAAAAGATGCGCGCCGAAACATTGCCTTCGGAGCCGGCGATCGCGCGCCCGCGCAGCGTGCCATAGACATGGATCGAGCCGCCGGCGACGATTTCCGAGCCGGACGCGACCGAGCCCAGCACGATGACGTCGCCGTGCGGATGGAAGACCGACTGTCCCGAGCGGATCGGCGCCTTGATCATCAGCGTGCCGGCGGACGGCGTCGGCCCCTGCCCGGACCTTTCCGGTTCGGCCTGTCCGGCCTGGGTCGGCTCGATCCTGACCGCTTCCAGCCATGCTAGCTCGGGATCCACCGGCTCATCGCCGGACATCCCTATGGAGGAACCTTCCGCCTGCGGCGCCTCTGCGGCCAACGGCGTCATCTGGGCGGCCTGGACCCGCTCCCCGGCGGAGGCTTCCAGTTCCTCGGCCCGCGCCTTGCGCGCGGCTCGGCCCAGCAATCCCTCGGCCGTCGCTTCCTTGGCGCCGGCGAGCAGCGGCGGCAGCTCAGGCCCGAGCTCGGCGCCTTCGAGCTCGATGGCATAGACGCGGATGCCGCGCGAGCCGAGCACACCCACCAGTGCGCCGATCTCCTCCGGTCCCGGCTGCAGGACGTTCAGATCCAGCACCACCGGCCGCCCGTTGAAATAGCCCGGCGAGTTGGCGATCCAGTGATCCAACCCCTCCAGCCAGTCGGCGATCGGCGCCTCCGGCGTCAGCGTGAAAGCGACAAAGGAGCGGGCGCGAAAGCGGATCGATTTGTTGTGCAGAGGGGCGGCGAAGGTCACGTCCGGGCGAATCCTTACTCAATGGTTAAAGGGTGCCGGGCGAATGGTTAACAAAAGGTTAATTTTGGGGGTCGGTGCCGTTAACAGCTGACGCGGCTAACTTCTGTGGCCGGGCGGTGACAGTGCCCGCCGATGCCGCTATCGTCTCATCCAGCTGGAGGAAAGCAAGGGAGGTGATGTCATGGCGCTGGAAGTCAACAGGCCCGAGGATGCCGCGACTGCCTTTGCCGATGCCTGGAACAGACATGATATCGATGACTTCGCGGCGCTGTTTTCCGAGGATGCCAATTTCGTCAATGTCGTGGGCATGTGGTGGAAAAACCGCGCCGAGATCGAGGCGGCGCACCGCGCGACTCATGAGACCATGTTTCGCGACAGCCGATTGCAGGGTGTGGTCTCGCCAGTCGTCGAGCTATCTCCGGGCGTTGCATCGGTGCACTACAGATGGACCCTCACCGGTGCGTCCGCTCCGGACGGCTCCCCCGCCGGAACGCGGGAAGGCATTCTGCTTCTGGTGGTGAAGAAGGAACAGTCCGGCTGGCGGATAAAGGTGGCCAAAACACCGACATTGTTCCAGGGGCGATCGCTCCCCCTTCCAAGACCAGATAGCTGCATCGCGGCAGTTCGCAGTCGATGGCCCGGCGAAGCGAGGCGCACGAGTATCCCTGGCCCGGGACTTTCCTTCGAGAGGGCGAGACAGCCACACGCTCTGCGCGGCGGCCACAACTGAGGACCCGAGGCGGTTGCGCTGAACGTGAACCGTTACTCTCCCCCGGACGCCACCTTGGGCTCCGCGCGAGACCCGCGACCCTCCGGCCGGGCCAAGCCGCGGATGGCCGGGGCGTTGAGCACCGTACCGTCCGGCGCGAACTGCGAGCCGTGGCAGGGGCAATCCCAGCATTGCTCGGTCGAATTCCAGTGCACGATGCAGCCGAGATGGGTGCAACTGGCCGAATGCCGGTGCAGCTTGCCGTCGCGGTCGCGGCACACGGCGAACTTGCTCAAGCCGTCCTGCAGGATGCCGCCTTCGCCAGGCTTGAGGTCGCCGGCCGACTTGATCTCACCGGGCAGCAAGTAGCCGGCGAGGTTCTTCACTGTTGTAAGGTTCTCATTGACGTAGTGCGCGAGCGCGGCGGGCGGCTTCCGGTCGGGAGCATAGACGGCTTCCCATGGGTTCGATCCGTCCACGATCAGATCGCGGATCAGCAGTCCGGCCAATGCACCATGCGTCATGCCCTGGCCGGAATCGCCGGTGGCCATGAAGACGTTGCCGTTGCCGGGGCTTCGGCCGATGAAGCCGCAATAATCGATCGTTTCGAGAACCTGACCGGACCAGCGTGCTCTTTCTGCGCCAAGATCGGGCACCAATGCCCTGATCCATGCTTCAAGCGCGGCAAAGCGTGCCTCGCCGTCATCCGCTTCGCCCGATTTGTGATCGCGGCCGCCGGCGATGAGACAGTCCGTCTTGCCGGGGCCTGGATTGAGGCGGACGTAATAATAGGGATCGTCCATGTCCCAGTAGAGGGCATCCGGGAGGGTTCCCCTGGCGATGTCGAAAGCCATGGCATAGGTGCGGTAAGGCGCCATCTTGCTATGGATCTTGACCCATGTGTTGATCGGGGAATTGGTGGCAAACACCGCGTTCGAAGCCGTGACGGTGGAGCCGCCGTCGCATTTCAGGCGAACCTGCTCCCCCTCCTCGATCTCGACGACGGCGCTGTCGGCGAATGCCTTGCCGCCTCGCTTCTCGAAATCAGCCAGCAGGGCGCGCAAATATTTCAGCGGGTGGAAGGTGGCCTGTCCGGGGTAGCGCAGGATGGGCGCCGATTCATGACCCTTGAGCGGCACGCCTTTGCCATGTTCGGCCTCGGCGCCGATCTTTGCCGCAGCCGCATACTCCTTATTGCATTCTCTGGCGGCCTGCTTCTCGTCCATCCATGCGGCCGGGAAAAGGAAGCCGTCCAGCCGCCGGAAATCGCAGTCGATCTCCAGGCTGGCAACGTGCCGTTCGATGCGGTCGACGGCGGCTTGCTGGCTCTCCTGAAATCCGCGCGCCAGAGCCTCGCCGCGCATGTCGATCAGCGCGCTCAAGCCATCGTCGCAGATCGGCGCCAAATGAGCGGTCGTGCGCGATGTCATGCCCCCGAGCAACGGGCCGCGATCCACGAGCACCACCTTGCGCCCTGCCAGCGCCAGTTCATAGGCAATCGAAACCCCGGCGATGCCGGCTCCAACGACGGCCACGTCGCAATGTTCGTGCCGATCGAGGCGGGGCGCGCCGGGCAAGCTGGCGTCGAGCATCCAAAACGATCTGGTCGCTTCGCCGCTGACGTTCATCGCGTGCCCCGTCGAGACGATATCGGATGGCCAGCGACCAATGCTGCGCCGCGCGGGTTGTAGGTCATCGTGACCGGCTCCATCCTCGCGGCTAGGTGCTCTTGAGCGTTCCGTTCATCCCGTTCGGGTAAAAGCCGCCCTTGCTGACACCCGATTGGTCGGTCAGATAAACAATGCGCAGCACCTCCTGCGGCGTCCTTGTGAAGGCAATCGCATCGGGCGTTGAAGGAACGAAGTTGGCCTTGCCGTCGACGCGAATGCCCTGGTCCTTGTCATCGGGCCCGTCGATCTTGTCGCGTGCGTCGGAAATCGCATTCGCCGCCTTCCAGGCCTTCTCGCCCATGCGATAGAGCGACGACCGCGCCATCCCCATGTGGTAGGCCTCGACCGCGAGAATTCCAGCCGCGGCTGCCAGGAATTCCTTGTTCTTCAGGACGGTTGCCGCACCGGCGTAGGCGGTGACGCCGACATCCTCGAACAGCATGCCGCCAAGCACGAAGTTCATCTGGTTGCCGAAGGGGTCGAAGTCGGCACCGAGCCCGGCCGCCTTGGCGACCGCGGCAAAGCCGGCATCAAAATCGATCGCCGGCCGGTCCACCGCATTCGACGCCAGGGTCTTGCGGTAGAACCTGACATGGGCAAGTTCATTTTCCGCGACTTCCCGCAAAAATTCAGCCAGTGCGGGTGTTTCGAAGGGAACCTTCTTGCCGCCGACGACGTCGCCGGGCTTGGAACCGGCATCTGAATCGTCGATGCCTTTTCCTGTGGTGCCCCGGAGGTAGTATTCGGCCTCCATATATTCCAGGTTCAGCGCGAACCGGAAAATGTCTTCGTCCTTTATGTCATCTTGTGCGAAAGCAGGCGAAACGGGGGCGACGCCGGTCGCTGAAGCGAGCGTCGCTCCAAGACCAATTTGCAATGCGCCGCGGCGAGAAACATGAAGTGAAGGGGTGGCATGGATCATAGCTTCCTCCCGAAGCCCGCCATGAACCGGTGTGGCCTCAAACGAGCGGGCCGTCCTGTCAACTCCGCCAAACGCGGAATGTTCCTGAACCGAGCCGGTATGGTTGTGGACCCGGGCGATTCGATGGGCGTGCCGGCGTGACTCCCGGGCTGCGGTTCCTCTATAGGACGAGCTTCACGTCCGACGCCGGATCCATTTCATGGCCCTCCTCCCCTCTCTCCGCGCCGCCCTCCCCAACGCCACCATCTGGGACGCCGCCGAGCTCGCCTCGCGCGATCCTGGCTTCGACACCCGCAATTTCGGCGCCTCGGCTCTGGTGCGTCCGCGCGATGTCGAAGAGGTCGCGGCGCTGGTGAAATTCTGTTCGGAGCGGGGCATCAGTCTTGTCGCGCAGGGCGGGCGCACCGGGCTGGCGGGCGGAGCAGCCACTTCCCAAGGGCAGGTGATCTGCGACCTTGGCGGGCTTAACAGAATAGAGGACATCGATCCGTTCACGCGCGTGGCGATCGTGCAGGCGGGCGTGACGCTGGGCGCGCTGCAGGAGGCGGCAGCCCAGCATGGGCTCGACCCGGGCATCGACCTTGCCGCGCGCGGCAGCGCCACGATCGGCGGCATGGTTTCCACCAACGCCGGCGGCATCATGGCCTTTCGCAACGGCACAATGCGCCACCGCGTGCTTGGCTTGGAGGCCGTGCTGCCGGACGGGCGGTTGTTTTGCGATCTCACCCGGGTGCTGAAAACCAGCGCAGGCTACGATCTGAAGCATCTCTTCATCGGCGCGGAAGGCACGCTCGGCATCGTCACCCGCGTGGCGCTGCGGCTCGATCCGGTGGCCGGGGCGAGTGCCACCGCGCTTGTCGGCGTGCCGAATGCGGCCAGCGCCCAGCACATCGTGCGGCATTTTTTGACCTCGACCAGCGCGAGGCTCACCGCCGCCGAGATCCTGTGGCGTAATTTTGCGTCCCTCATGCAGCGGTCGCTGAACTATGCCTCGGGCAGCCTGCCGCTCGATGCGCCCTGTCTGCTGGTGCTGGGCCTAGGCGCCGACTCGATCGAGGCGGCGAGAAGCGCGCTCGAGGGCGGGCTGGCGGCGATCTGGGAAGAGGTCGGCATCGTCGACGGGCTGGTCGCGAGCTCCGAGGGCCAAGCCGCAGCGATGTGGCGGCTGCGCGAGGAGACTGTTGAGATCGAGCGCGCGCACCCTATGGCGCCCTCGTTCGACGTCTCCGTGCCGGCCGGCGCGCTGGACGCCTATGTGGCGCGCATCGAGGCGGGGCTGAAGAAGCTCGACGCCTCATATGCGCCCTATGTCTACGGCCATCTCGCCGACGGCAATCTGCACATCTCCCTCAATTGCGAAGGGCCGGTTCCACATGAGCGGCATGAGGCGATCGAGGACGTGCTCTATGAGGGGCTGCGCGAGGCCGGCGGTTCGTTCTCAGCTGAGCATGGGGTGGGGCTGGAGAAACGCGAGGCCTATGAGCGGCATGCTGATCCGGTTAAGCGGGATTTGGCGAAGGCGATCAAAGAGTTGATCGATCCGGGCAATGTGATGAATCCGGGGAAGGTCGTGGGCTGAGTTTGGCGGGGGCGCGCGAGAGGCTAGAGCGAACCTGCCTGTGTCGCAGCCCCTCTCCGGTCGCTTCGCGATCACCTCTTCGCTGTCGCGGGCCAGAAACACTACTCGCACTGGCGGCGCGGGCCGCCGTCGAAGGGCTGGTAGGTGTTGTCCTGCGGATCGTAGGAGCGGTAGCGGCTGAAGCAATCGTCGATATGGGCGGCCGAGATCTGCCGGCCCTGTGCCCGCACGGCCCCGGCCTCGGGCGAGATCTCTTCCGGCGGGCCGCCATAGGTGGTGACGTAGCCGTCGCCCGACGGGGCGTAACCTTCCATCTCGGCCTGGTCGTCGCTCGTCTGATCATCGGCCGCGGCGGGTTGCCCATCATCCGCTACCGCTTGACCACCCTGGCCTTGCCGATCGTTTGAGCCGGTCGAGGCGGTGCGGTGGCCCATCGGGTCGTAATAGGGTGAGATGCAAGGGCGCAGCTCGCCGCTGTAGGCGCGGTAGCTGTTTTCCGCCGGACGGTAGCTGCGATAGCGGGCCGAGCACCATTGCAGATGGGCCACGGGCAATTGCTGCTCGGCCTGCCGATCGGCCGGAGCCGGCTGGGAAGGCTGGGTCGCGTCAGGCTCGGCTGCGGGCTGGTTCGGCTGAGCGGTCGTGGGCTGCAACTGCTGCGGCTGCGCGGGTGCGGTCGGCGCCGCGAGCGTCGCCGTCTGCACTGCGCTGTCGGTCTTGGCCGGCTCGCCCCCTGGGGCGGGCGCGACGGCAGCCTGCTGGGCGGGAATGCGCTGAAGATTCTGCTTTTGCGGATCGACCGGCTGAGCGTCCTTGGTCCAGAGCTCGGAAACGCCGATCGCCGGGGTCGCCTGGCGCACTGGCTTGGCGGCGAGCAGCCAGGTGGCGAAGGCGAGCCCGCTGGCGAACACGGCAAGGGTCAGCACGAAGCCGCCGACAATTCCCAACAAAGCCTTCATGCCGAACTCCTTTAGTCCCCGCTGATAGAATGCGAGGCGCGGAATCCGGTTCCCACAGCAAGAGGGCGATGTTGCGCCCGGCGGTAACAAACGAAGGCCCCGCGTGCTCCGGGGAGGAGCACGCGGGGCTTCGAGAGGATCGCTAGGTGAACCCAGCTGGGGACTAGGCAGCTAAGGGACTTTACGATGATCCAAACGGATCGACGACAGTGTCGCGCCTTTGCTACGACGCCGCATCGTGCAAACAGAGGAATAAATGCAGGTGGTTCACATGGCAGTCCCACGCCTCGGACTCGCAGCCGGCGGCGGCCGGTCAGGCCCGGCAGAATGCCCCAACGAGGCGGCCGGGCCGCGCCCGAGCGGCATGCGGGCACTCAGCAGTCCGCCACCACCTCGCTGTAGCTCCTCGCCTTCCCGTCCTGGCCGCGAATGCGCCACGTTTCGCCGTCCCGCCCCTCGATATGGCTCGCCGCCAGCGGCACCTTGCCGCCGCCATCCGGCAGATCGATGACATAGGTCGGATTGCAGATTCCGGATAAGCGCCGGCGCAGTTCCGCGACCAGCGCCTGGCCTTGGGCAATCGTCGTGCGGCGATGCGCCATGCCGCGCGCGAGGTCGCCGTGGTGCAGGTAATAGGGTTTTACGCCGAGACGGTACATCAGCTCGCGGCAGAGCTCCTCCAGCACCTCGACCTTGTCGTTGACGCCTTTGAGGAGAACACTCTGGTTGAGCAGCACGAAACCTGCCTGGCGCATCGTGCGGCAGGCCGCCTCGGCTTCGGCGGTGAGCTCGCGCGGATGGTTGAAGTGCGTGACAACCGTCACCATCAGCCGGCCCTGCAGCGCCTCGACCAAGCCGGAGGTTACGCGCGACGGCAGCGCCACGGGCACGCGGGTATGGATGCGCAGAAGCCTGAGATGCGGGATCGCCTCCAGCCGGGCGCGGATTTCAGCCAGCGCCTTGTCAGGCAGCGACAGCGGATCGCCACCGGTCAGGATCACCTCGCGGATTTCCGGGTACCCGGCTATGTAGACCAGCGCCGGCTCCAGCGCTTCGCTTGTGTAGCCGCGGCCGATCGAGGTCAGCGATTCCTTGCGGAAGCAGAAGCGGCAATAGACCGCGCATTGATAGGTCGCGAACAAAAGCACGCGGTCGGCGTGGCGGTGCGTCAGGCGCGGCACCGGGCTGAAGGCATGATCGCCGATCGGGTCGTCGAGCTCGCCATCGGTGGCGACGAGCTCGCCCGGCGACGGGATCACCTGGGCGCGGATCGGATCGTTGGGGTCGCTCCAGTCGATCAGGTCGAGATAGGGTTTGGGCACGCGCACCTTGTGCGCGGTCGCGGCTTCTTGCATGACGGCGCGCTCGGCGGCCGAAAGCGGCAGGGACGCGAGGTCGCGGACATGGCGCACGCCGGCGCGGATGTCGGCTTGCCAGGCGTCGGGGGCGGCCAAAAGGACGTTCCGATCATCGGCCGGTTTGCAGCTCGCCTCCATCGGTTCGTCGCCCGTCCTGGCGCGATCATTGAAGATCATAGAAGACTCCTTGAACTCGAAGCGCCTGATACAGCATCCGCGCCAAGGCGCAAAAGACTTCGACCTCCTCCTTCGGGCTGGCGATGGGAGCATTCGCCTACCTGACGATTGGATCACGCCAATCGCTGCCCTCATCGCCGGATCGACGGCCGGAATTATGATCGCAGCCAAGTCGTTCCGAGAGAAAATTCAAACTGACCTAGCGTCAAAGCGAATGTGTTGAATCAAAAATGGTATTAGTCTGCGTTGTCCGGGGCTTTGGGGCGACGCGAATGGATTTCAACGCAGGCCATGGCTACCTTCTTATCGGCGGACTCATCTTGGTCGGCGCCGGGCTGCTGGTCCTTTCGCTGATTGTCAATCTGCATGTCGCGCGCAGCGTGCGCGACGACATACGCCACCGCGAAAAGCTTCTGGAATATTACCGCAACATCTTTTCGCAGTTGGGCGTGATCCTGATCGGCATCGGCGTTTCGCTGTTCATCTTCTTCTTCCAGCAGAACTATCAGGACCAGCGCAAACGCGAGATGGAGCTGCAGCAGGTCTTGGCCAGGCTCGCCGCGCGTGTTGCCCGCGGCGCCGCCGTCATTGAAACGCTCGGCGAGTTCGACGAGGTGCTGGACCAGGGCGGCGCCTATGTCGGTCCCGAACTCGGCGGAAACAACGCCGCGATCAACGCCAATGGAGCCGAGCTCGGCAAGCAGGTCGAAAAGATCCTGCTGGTCGAACGTGACATCGATGTCCGAGACTTCGATATCCTGAACCTGTCGCGCGATCTCGAAAACACCTTCGTCGTCAACGAGCTCGATCCGACGCTGTGGTTCAACATCGTGCGTGACGAAAACGAGATCAAATACGCCACGACGCAGTTGAGCCTCGACTACAAGGACCTGCATGACGCGATCGGCGACGAGCCGGTCGGGGCGGTGGTCGCCAACCCCGACAAGGAACAGAAGATCAAGCGCGAGGTGCTCGACATATTCTATGACGCCGATCTGCTGCGTCAGCGCAGCAGGCGGTTCCTCGCCCGCGCCTGCTGGCTCTTCAGCAAGGGCAAGAGTTTCGTCGCGCTTCCACCGGCCGACGCGATCGAGGCCGACACTAAGTCGCAGCAGCTATGGATCGACCGCGCGAAACCGGTGCTGACGCAGACAAAGTCGAGCAGCGGCGACTGCTTCAAATTGCTCCACTACAGAGGAATCTCCGAATAATCCCAGCGGTGCAGCTCAGGCCCCATAAATTGAAGTTGAGGTAATGCGAAACGCGACGGTGGCGGCACTCATATACGAGTTTCTTTTCGACGTTTACCGGCTACTCGACGCCGAGCGAGAATATAACTGCTGGCTGCCGGGCGAACATGGCGTGCCGCACGAAGCCTTCAATCACTGGTACACTAGCTGCTGGGAGTGGAGTACCTCCGTACTGGAGGAAGCTGGCGCCACCAAAGCCTTAGTCAGCAAACGAGAGACGAAGAGCGCTATTCGCGGCCCGTTCAGCTATCCCGTGATGACGTTGGATGAATGTCACCGTGCCGACTTCTCGGATTTCGAGACGTTCGATAATTATTGCTACGCAATGTTCGCCTTTCAGCAACTGATCAATCAAACATCAGGGAGTGAGGTCAATCTAGACGTCCGGTCTGACCGGTTCCTGGAGGAGGTTGCATCCAAGGACGATATATTTCTGATCGAGAGCATTCATTGCGTTCGATTCAAAAGCCTTCGCTTCGAGGAAAAGGTTTTGACGCGTTGGCGCGAGATGGACCTTCGTGTTTTTCGACGTAAGGACTGAGTGTAAGGGTGGCAGCACCCTGGGCTGGGTCGCACTCATTTGTTAGTCGCCCACGCGCGGCAGCGTGCCCAGATGATTGTCGTCGAGGAACCCGATGGTCACGGCCGATGCTTTGCCGTCCGGGCCGACGACAAAGCTCACGCCCACCGGCCTGTCCGGGGTCTCGGCGTCGGGATAGGTCAAGAACAGGTCGCCGTTGTAATGCGTCAAGGAATAGGACCGTGCTCCGGCCGGCCCGACCTTGAGCACAAGATCGTCTCCCGCCCGCGATACGACCGCATCGCCAATGAAGTCGTTGGCATAATGGCCGGCATAGGCGTTGGCCGGTGCCGCCGGCCGAGCCGCTGACGGCGGCGCGGCAAATCTGGCCTTGGCCGCCTCGACCACCGGACCGAACATGCCGGCGTAGATCGCATCCCACGCCTCGATCCAGTTCTTCTCGACCTTGCCTTCAAAGACGAGATCGGCAAAGCTGTCTGAAAGTCCTTCCGGCACGCCTGTCGGGAAGGCGTTGGCAAGGATGACGATGCCGAGTTTGTCCTTCGGGAAGATCGTCACCAGGGTGCGCGCACCGACGCTGAAGGCGCCCGCGTGGCCCCAACTCAGACCGTGCCGGCCGAATTCGATGTTCCAGCCGAGGCCGTAGAAGGATTCGCCACCGGAGACGGGGTTCTTGCCGCGCGTCATCAGTGGCATATGCGTCTGGTCCAAGGCATCGGCGGCGATCAACATCTTGCCGGCATAGACGCCGTCACCCAGCAGCAGGCGCACCCATTGCGCGAGATCGCGCGCGGTGGAGCTGACGCCGCCGGCAGGCGCCTGCGCGTCCGGATCGCGCTTGATCTTGGCGGCCCAGGCGCCGTCCACCTTGACGTGAAGCGCGGCACGGTTTGCATGCTTGGTGAAATCGGCGTTCCGGGAACTGGTCGAAGCCATGCCTAGCGGACGATAGAGCTTTTCATCGGCGACCTCCTCCCAGGATTTTCCCGTCGGCCTGGCGGCCGCGACTGCGCCCTCCGTCAGCCCGAAATTGCTGTAGGAGTAGCCTGCGCGAAAGCTCGACAATGGCGGCACGAAGCGCAAGCGGTGAAGGATCGTGGCGCGATCGTAGCCTATGTCCTCGAGATCGTCTCCAGCGGTGCCTGGGAGCCCGCTGCGATGCGAAAACAAGTCGCGGATGGTGAGCTCGCTCGCCGGATAAGGATCGGCGAGCCGGAAGCCCGGATCGAGGTCGGCGATCTTGGAATTCCAGGACACGACGCCGTCGCTGACCAGCGCCGCCACGACCGTGGCGGAGACCGGCTTGGAAAGCGAGGCGATCTGGAACACGGTATCGGCGTCGACAGTCTCGGGCTTGCCGGCCTCGCGATGGCCGAACCCCTTGAGGAAGACCACCTCGTCATTGTGCACGACCGCGATGGCGAGACCGGGCACCGCGCCATCGGCAACAGCGCCTTGCGCCAGCGCCTCGAGCTTCGGCAAGGCGACGGCGATCTGTTCGGGCGTGATGGGGTCGGCCGATGCCGCGTTGGACCAAAGCGACATTGCGATAAAGGCCGCAACCGTCAAATGGCAGAGATTCCGACCAAGCCGCATCACGCGCTTCCCTCCCTTCCCTGCATTCACCCTACGATCGTACAGGTCGGCGCTGTCGCGGCCAAGCCTTCGCCCGGGGACCCGGCGAACTGCGCAACCGCTGAAAGCGGCACATGGAAGCTCAAGGGATTGAACTGCCGCAAGGCTAGATATCCGCGTAAATCTCCAGCACATTGCCATCGGGATCGCGAAAGAAAAGCGTGCGATGGCCCCAGGGCCGGTCGGTCGGCCCGCTTTCGATCGCCACGCCCTTCTCACGCAACGTCTCGGCACATTGATCAACCTGGCTGGCCGTCACGCGGAAGGCGAGTTGCACGGAGAGCGCGCCCGCAGGCGTCGGCGCGTCATGGAACATCACGCCACGCTCGGTGAGCGCCAGGAGGCACGAGCCGACCTGGTAGGCAATCCAGCCCTCGCCCAGGCTGGAATGGGCGTGAAAGCCCATCACGTCCTCATAGAAACGGCGCATCTCCTTCATGTCGCGAGCGAAGATGACGGTGTAGTCGATATTCCTGATGTTTTTCAGCGCATTCATCTGCAGATCCTCTGGGTGGCGCCGCGTTCCGGCGCGGTAGTTGTGCGATGCGCTGCCTCATTATACTGGTAGTAAGGTGGTACAAGATGAGCGGCGCTGCTGGTAGTGCCGCTACCCCCTTCGAGGCGCAACGATGCTGGAACGGACCGCGGAGATCGACAGGCGCAAGGAACTCGGCCGCTTCCTGCGCGCCATGCGCGAACGCGTCGAGCCGTCACGGCATGGCATCCGCACCGGCACGCGACGGCGCGCAAGCGGGCTGCTGCGTGAGGAAGTCGCGCTGCTGGCAGGAATCAGCGCCACCTAGTACACGTGGCTGGAACAGGGACGCGAGGCCAATCCTTCCGCCCAGGTGCTCAATGCGCTCGCCGACGTGCTGGACCTCCTGCCCGTGGAACGCCAGCACCTGTTCAAACTCGCAAAGCCGGAATGGCTGCCCGAAGCGGCGCCGCTCGAAGGCCCCTCGCCCGATCCGCGCATTATCGGATTGCTTGCCACGCTCTCGCCCAACCCGGCCTATGCGCTCAACCGCGCCTGGGACTTCATTGCCTGGGACGACGAGGCGGCGGATTTGTTTGGCGGCTTCGATCAGGAGGATGCCGCAAGGCGCAACCTGCTGGCGCGGCTGTTCCTCGATCCCGCCTGGCGCGCGCTTTTCGCCGACTGGGAAGTAGTGGCTCGCTCGGCGATCGCGCAGTTTCGCGCCGCGACCGTCGAATACGCGTCGGCTGCTGACGTTCGCGCCGTGCTCGACCCGCTCAAGGCGCTGAGCCCCGACTTCGGGCGCCAATGGGCCGAGATGCGGGTGGAGGAAGCGCCGATCTGGTCGAAGCGGATGGTCGGTCCGAACGGCGAGGTGACGACCTATGATTACTTCATGCTGGCCCCAGCAGGGGTGGGCAAACAGATGACCATCAGTCTCTATCGGAAGCGTGGGTAGGCAGCTCAGACGCCGATTCAGGAACGGATGCCAACTTGCAGGTTGGAAAGGGCTTTGACCGACAACAGCTCGCGTTCCGTCGCGCCCCCTCTGTCCGGCGGCTCCGAGGCCGCCGTGGAGCGCGGCCTCGGTCGCTTGCTCGACTTTCGCCGCAATCGACCAGCGCCGTCTTTTCAGGCAATCTCCTCCGGCGGCGATCATGGGGAGATGATCCGCCGGCGAGGGAGGATGCCATGACCGAGACGCAGGCGCTGCCGCGCTATGAGGATGCCGTTGCGCAATTCCGCATCGAGGACGAGATCGCGCGCCTCCACGGCGATCCGGCGACCGGCATCAACGCCTATGTCGAATGCTGCGGCCGCTATACCGGCGACAACAGGCTGGCGCTGCGCGCGATCTCGGCTGCCGGTGAATTGCGCGAATACTCCTTCGACGATCTGGCCGACATGGCGGGCCGCGTCGGCACCCTGCTCAAAAGTCTCGGCGTGCGCCCCGGCGACGTCGTCGCCGGCATGCTGCCGCGCATCCCTGAATTGGTGGCGCTGATCCTCGGCACGTGGCGGGTCGGCGCGGTCTACCAGCCGCTGTTCACCGCTTTCGGGCCGAAGGCTATCGAGCATCGCCTGAACTACAGCAAGGCGAAGCTGGTGGTGACCAATCCCGCAAACCGCGCCAAGCTCGACGAGGTGAAAAACCATCCGCGCATCGCCACCATCCTTGGCCCCGGCGATGCCCTTGCAGCAGGCGACGTCGATTTCCGCGCGGCGCTCGCGGCTGCCTCCCTCGATAGCGAGCCGGTCATGCGCAAGGGCACCGACCTGTTCATGATGATGTCGACCTCCGGCACGACCGGGCACCCAAAGGGCGTGCCGGTGCCGCTCAACGCGCTGCTTGCCTTCGGCGCCTATATGCGTGACGCGATCGGGCTTCGGCCCGACGACATCTTCTGGAACATCGCCGATCCCGGCTGGGCCTATGGGCTCTACTACGCCATCACCGGGCCTTTGCAGCTCGGCATCGCCACCACCTTCTATGAAGGCGCGTTCAACGCCAAATCGACCTACGACATCATCGAGCGTCTGGGCGTCACCAGCCTGGCCGGCTCGCCGACAGCCTATCGCCTGCTAATGGCGGAAGGGCCCGAGGCCGCGGCCCGCGTCAAGGGCAGGCTGCGCGTGGTGAGCAGCGCCGGCGAGCCGCTCAATCCGGAGGTGATCCGCTGGTTCGACGCGCATCTTGCAGCGCCGATCCACGATCATTACGGCCAGACCGAGAACGGCATGATGGTCAACAACCATCATGGTCTGGCGCATACGGTTCGCGCCGGCTCGGCCGGCTTTGCCATGCCCGGCTACCGCATGGTGGTGCTGGACGAGGCAGGCAACGAACTCGGCCCCAACCAACCCGGCGTGCTGGCGGTCGATATCGCCAACTCGCCGCTGCGCTGGTTCGACGGCTACCACCAGGCGGAAACGCCGGCGATCGCGGGCGGCTACTACCGCACCGGCGACACAGTGGAATATGAGACGGACGGCTCCGTCTCCTTCATCGGGCGGGCCGACGATGTCATCACCTCGTCCGGCTACCGCATCGGACCGTTCGATGTCGAAAGCGCGCTGATCGAGCATCCGGCGGTCAACGAGGCGGCCGTCGTCGGCGTGCCCGATCCGCAGCGCACGGAGATCGTCAAGGCGTTCGTAGTGCTGGCGCCCGCCTTCAAGGGCAGCGAGGCGCTAGCCGAGGAACTCGCCCAGCATGTGAAGAAGCGGCTGTCTGCGCATTCCTATCCGCGCGAGGTCGAGTTCGTCAGCGAACTGCCGAAGACACCGAGCGGCAAGATCCAGCGGTTCTTGCTGAGGAAGGCCGAGGTGGAGAAACGCAAGCCGGAATAAAGATTTGGCTCTCCATGATTTCCGCCACGCAAAAGCCGCCAAGTCGGGCGATGGCTCCCAAGGGCTTTGATCGCTAATTTGGGGTTGCGGCATGCGGTTGGTTTTAACGCTTCTTTTCGCACTGGCGGGCAGCACGGCACTCGCTGCCTCGCCGGAGGACGATTATATCGCGGCGCGCGATAAGGCGATTGCCGACATAGCGGCACAGGCAAACGCCAACACCGCCATCGAAACCATCGATGCGCAGAACGAGAAGGCGCTGGCCGATCTGCAGCAGCGTCTCGCCGCCATTCTCGGCCCGCTTTCCGTGAAGGGTTTCCCGGCGACGGGCACCATCAACATTCAAAGCCTCAACGCTTCCGACATCGGCTATGGCATGCTGGATGGGTTGCGGTATGCCCAGAGCGAAGACGGTCCGAGCATCGTCGCGTCGACGCGCGGGCTAACAGAGCGCTGGCTGAAGTCCAAATCGAGCGAGGCGGAAGCGGATTTCAAGCTGCCCACCGACATCGGTGCGGCATTGAAACTCGACAGTTTCTACACCCAGGCCATCGGCAGCGACGCAGCATTCTCCGGCACGCTCGACTTTCCGCTGAAGAATCCCGACGGCGCCGACATGGCGATCGCGCGGCTCGGCGGCTGGACGCAGGATGTCGGTCCGATCTACGACCAGCATGTCGTGGTGACGGTCGTCAAAGGCGACCGCGTGCTGATCGCCGAGGCGCCGGCCTCGCCCGCCGTGCCGAAGATTGCGGCCTGCGATTCAATCTGGGCAGCCGCCGACGCCGCGGCGCAGAAAGCCCAGCAGGCCGATCAAGGCTCGGACCAGGACGACGCGCAGGCTTCCGATCCCGCCAACGCTGCCTGGGAAGAGGGCGACGCCGACTACCGCGCCTGCATGGCCCAGCGCCTGCCTGGCGACCCGTCTTTTCCGGCGCTGCTCAAGCAGGCGCAGGACCTCGCCGACGGCATGGCGGGCAAATAGCCCGCGAAGCCTCATTCCAGAAAAGTGCGCGGCGGTTTGTCAGCCCCCGTTCGCCCGCATGCTGCGCCGGGAAACGCGTCGCGCGACGGGGCGCGCCGCTTCCGCGATGATCCCGTTGGTTTGAGGCGCGGCATCCTTGCGCGACCTTGCGTCGGTCACCCGATGCAAGCGCTCGTAAGGCAGCAATTCCCGGATGCGGGCGTTGAGCGCTTCGACTTCGGCGCGCAAATCCTCGCATTCCTGCTTCTGGATGTCGAGCTGGATCTGCTCGGACGCCTGCTGCAGCGAAAGCCGTGAAAGATTGGTGCTGACCTCGGACAGGTTCTTCTTGTCGGCTTCGCTCTCATCCTTGAGAACGGCGAGCCTTTTCTCCGCAATCTGGCGCTCGGTGACGGCGTCGTTCAATTGCGCCTTGAGCCTGGCGATCTCAGCCGTGGCTTCGCCATTGTCGGTCGAGACCTTATCCAGACGCGACTGCAGTTCCTGGATCTCGGCACGCAAACCGCGCATTTCCGCCTGGCTGCGCGCCAATTCGGCGGTGCTGTCGCTTTCGGCGATACGCGCCGCCTCGACCGTTTCGGCAAGCTTGGCTTGCGTCGCCTCCAGGGCTTTCTGCAGCCGAGTCTCTTCCTTTTCGTGGTTGCCGAGCTGGGCCATCAACTCGGCAATATGAGCGGTTTCGCAGGCGTGGGTCGCCGCGAACTCATCGAATTTGTGCCTGGCCTCCGCTTCGCGCTTTTGCGCCTGCTCCAGATCGACCGAAAGGCCGACCTGCTTTTCGCGCAGCAGCTTGTTCTCGGCGCCGCGCCTGTCGACTTCGACGGTCTTAGCGGTCAGGGCTTTGGCGATCTCGCCGAACTCCGTCTCGCGCCTGGCGGCCTCATTGCCCATCTCCACCAGTTCCAGGCGCACGGCCGCAAGCGCCGAGCGCAGCTGCTCGCGGTCCTGGACGAGGCCCGCCTCGCGCTGCTGCCAGGCCTCGGCCGCGCCGTCACGTTCGCGCTGCTTGCGGGCGGCATCGAGCAATTGTTCGGAGAGCGCCTTGCGCTCGGTGGTGAGAGCGAGGTTTGCCAGCTCCAGTTCGTTGGAGCGCAACACGTCGCGATGGAAGACGTTGAGGACCTCACGCGTCATATGATGCGCGGTGGCGATCTCCGCCAGCTTCGCCTCGATCTCCTGCAGATGCCCCTGCCCGTCGCGGAAAAGCCCGGCCACAGCTTCAAGCGCAGCGAGCCGTGTCTGGGTATGCGGCGTCAGCCGCGACGGAGCCGCGTCGGGCTGCTCTTCGGACGGCGGCGGATTCTCGTCGCTTGCCACCAGTTCCTGGCCGGCAGCGGCATCGTCCTCCGACGGCGGCCGTTCATCATCTTTAAGAACGTCCTCGAATGCTTCCGCCAGATCCGATTGGAGTTCCTGAAATTCCTTATCGACGTCCTCGGCCCGCTTGATCAGAGACTTGAAATTCATCACGGCACATCCCTTACGCTCGACGACACACTTTTTACGCTCGCCCCCGGGCGTACTTAACGAATTGCTAATCTATCGCGTTGCCTTCCGTTCGGGAAGCCTGTGCAAATGAAACCAGAATTAAGGTTATCGCCGGTCTCAATCTTATGCGGATCCACCCCAGGTGATCCCCTCTTCGGCTCCTAAAATATGCTAATTTTCCCTCGAGTAGGCGCTGAAAGCATGCGCTGCAAAAGGGAAAGACGGCTAGCTGCTTGTCATCATTCAGATGAGCGATGCGAACACTGGTGGAGGGGCAAATGGAGCTCCCGCCGCATAATTTTCTCTATCTCAGCCGCCTGATCGGGCGGGAAGAGCTGCGCTGCGCGGGGCATCCGGTCGCTGTGGCTCTCATGGATTGCGACGCGGGAGGCGTATCGGCCTCCCGCGTCGATGCAGTCAACTCTTGATGTCGATGCGCTTGACCTGCGACTGCGCCTTTTCGCTCTTCGGCAAGGTGACGGTCAGCACGCCGTTCTTGAAGCGGGCATCCACCTCGTCTTCCTTGACCTCGTAGCCAACCGGGATGCGGCGCTCGAAGCGGCCGTAATAGCGCTCGGAGAACTGCCGATCCTTGTCCTCCGTCTCGGAGCGCTTCTCGCCTCTCAGCGTCAGCACGCCGTCGTCGAGCAGGACCTCGATGTCTTTCTGCTCGAGGCCCGGCACCTCGGCCATCACCTTGATCTCCTTCTCGCCGTTGGAGATCTCGACGCTCGGCCAACCGGCGCCGAGGGCGGAAACACCGCCCAAAGACGGCAAGCGGCTGTCAAAGCCGCGGAAAACGTCGTCAAACAGGCGGTTCACCTCGCGATGCAGCGACAGGAACGGGTCGCGCTCACCGTCGCGGAATATGCTTGGAAGCTGGTTGCCGTTGCTTCGGCCCCAGGGAATCAGATCACGGACACTCATGGTTTCGCTCCTTTCTGTTCATCGGCTCGAAAAGCTCCTGCGCGCCGGGCAGTGCCCGGCGCGTAGCGCGGATGCGCTCGCAGGAAGGCCCTCAAGCAGCGTGCTTCTCGGCTTCGATCTTCTTTGTCGTGCCTTTGAGCGTTGCGCTGTCGGCTGCGATCTCGATCCGTCGCGGTTTCATCTCTTCCGGGATTTCGCGCTTCAGATCGATCGTCAGCAGCCCATTGACCAAGCTGGCGCCAACGACCTTGACGTGGTCGGCAAGCTCGAAGCGTCGCTGGAACGCGCGGCCGGCGATACCACGATGCAGGTACTCACCCTTGTCCTCGCCGGCTTTCTGGCCCGAGACCATAAGCATGTTCTGCTCCTGGGTAATGGCCAGTTCATCCTGCGAGAATCCGGCCACCGCCATGGTTATGCGGTAGTCGTCATCCGCGGTCTTGGCGATGTCGTAGGGTGGCCAATTGTCGACGGTTTCGATCCGGCTCGCCGTTTCGAGCGCGTTCAGCATTCGATCGAAGCCTATGCTCGACCGGAACAGGGGACTGAAGTCAAACGTGGTTCTCATAGCTACATCCTCCATTGAGCAACATAGATACGAGGGGCGCCAAGGAAGCGGTGCCCCTTGACCTGCCGGTCTATCTCAAGCACCGGCCTCATCGATCTGGGAATTCAACGCCGGCACGTCAAGACCCCGCCCCGACGCGCCTTTAGGGTCGTGAAAAACTCGGCCTCGTCATCTGCATGCAGGCAGGCAAATCATGAATTGAAGGCGGCCGTGCAACACGACCGCCTTGGGGAGCTGGTCTTCAATGGATTGCGATGATCCCGTCGACGGCCCGCCATTCCGATGCCCTGATGAGCCGATGGTGGGCGACGCGGACGGAATGCAAGGCGCCAGCCAGCTCGCGCTCCCAAAAACCCAGAAAGCCCCTCAGCGCGGGGAAATCCGGGGCAAGATCATAGTCCTGCCAGACGTAAAGCTGGAGCAGGCTCGGATGATCGGGCAGATGATAATGGATCTCGGCAGTGGTCAAGCCATAGCCATTCATCTGCAAGCGGAATTCCCTGCTGACCGCTCTCGCCATCGCCTTCGGGCCCTCACGCGCTCAGCCGGTCGACCAACTGCCGGTGGTCGTTATCGGTAGGGCCGCTGGGCGACGGGGCTAGCGCATCAAGCCGGCGCAGCGCATCCATGATGTCGTCGAAGGAGACCGGCCGCTCGGCGCCCGGCGGCTGGCGCAGCGCGGGCATCGATTCCACGGCGCAGGCGTCAGATGCCCAGGACGAAAGGATCGCCCGCTTTTCCCATATGTCGAGCGAGCCTTCCTCCAGCACATCCCGCGGATGCTGAAAATGGCTGGCCGGCGACAGCAGCCGGTCGAGCGAAAGGTCTGATATTTCGGGAGCAAGGGAAGGAATGATCGGCGAAAGCGTCTGTCGGTCCATTTCTGTCCTCCGTCTCCAAAAAACTCCTTGTTTCGGGTTCCAGTTTCTCAACGGTCCCGGCGCTGCCGGGCGCCGATAATCTTGTTCAACTCAATCGCGAATTCAAGCCTCTCCGTTATCGGAGCGGTCCAATTTACCGCATGTTTTCAGCGCACTAGCACTCGGTGGTCGAGAGTGCCAAAAAATTTGCGGCACCCCCTTGAAAGTAGAAGAAGGCAAAACTAGCTCGACATGCGCGCGATGCCGAAAGGGTCGCGCGAGCCTCGCTCCGGTCCTGCCGGCCCGGAGCGGAGGAACCTCTCGCAATCTGTTTGTCCTGAAGGAGAACGATATGACGTTCCGTCCACTGCATGACCGCGTACTCGTGCGCCGCATCGAGGCCGAAGAGAAGACGGCCGGCGGTATCATCATCCCCGACACTGCCAAGGAAAAGCCGCAGGAAGGCGAAGTCATCGCCGTCGGCCCGGGGGCCCGCGACGAGAGCGGCAAGCTCGTGCCCCTCGACGTGAAGGTCGGCGACCGCATCCTGTTCGGCAAGTGGTCCGGCACCGAGATCAAGCTCAACGGCGAGGATCTGCTCATCATGAAGGAAAGCGACGTGATGGGCGTGATCGAGCAGGCCGCGACGTTGAAGAAAGCCGCCTGACCGGGGCTTCGATAGAACCGCAACCCAGTCAATGAAAGCTGCCTAAACAAGGAGTGATCCAATGGCTGCCAAGGAAGTCAAATTCCATTCCGACGCCCGCGAGCGCATGCTGCGCGGCGTCAACATCCTGGCCGACGCGGTGAAGGTGACCCTCGGTCCGAAGGGTCGCAACGTCGTCATCGACAAGTCGTTCGGCGCGCCGCGCATCACCAAGGACGGCGTCACCGTCGCCAAGGAGATCGAGCTCGAGGACAAGTTCGAGAACATGGGCGCCCAGATGGTCCGCGAAGTCGCTTCGAAGACCAGCGACATCGCCGGCGACGGCACCACCACTGCCACCGTGCTTGCCCAGGCGATCGTTCGCGAAGGGGCTAAGGCCGTTGCCTCGGGCATGAACCCGATGGATCTGAAACGCGGTATCGACAAGGCGGTGGATGCGGTCGTCGCCGAACTCAAGGTCAATGCCCGCAAGATCACCAGCAACGACGAGATCGCACAGGTCGGCACCATCTCGGCCAATGGCGATGCCGAGATCGGCCGCTTCCTGGCCGAGGCTATGGAAAAAGTCGGCAACGAAGGCGTCATCACCGTCGAGGAAGCCAAGACGGCCGAGACCGAGCTGGAAGTCGTGGAAGGCATGCAGTTCGATCGCGGCTATCTCTCACCCTATTTCATCACCAACCAGGACAAGATGCGCGTCGAGCTCGAAGAGCCCTATGTGCTGATCCACGAGAAGAAGCTCAGCAATCTTCAGGCCCTGCTGCCGGTGCTGGAGGCCGTGGTGCAGTCCGGCAAGCCGCTGCTGATCATCGCCGAGGATGTCGAGGGCGAGGCTCTGGCCACGCTGGTGGTCAACAAGCTGCGCGGCGGGCTGAAGGTAGCCGCCGTCAAGGCTCCGGGCTTCGGCGACCGGCGCAAGGCCATGCTGGAGGACATCGCCATCCTCACCGGCGGCACGGCCATCAGCGAGGATCTCGGCATCAAGCTCGAGAACGTCACGCTGGAGATGCTCGGCCGCGCCAAGAAGGTCGCGATCGAGAAGGAAAACACCACCATCGTCGACGGCGCCGGCAAGAAGGAGGAGATCCAGGGCCGCATCACGCAAATCAAGGCCCAGATCGAGGAGACTACCTCCGACTATGATCGCGAGAAGCTGCAGGAGCGGCTGGCCAAGCTCGCCGGCGGCGTTGCCGTGATCCGCGTCGGCGGCGCGACGGAAGTCGAGGTCAAGGAGAAGAAGGACCGTGTCGACGACGCGCTGCACGCCACGCGCGCCGCGGTCGAGGAAGGTATCCTGCCCGGCGGCGGCGTTGCCTTGCTCAGGGCGGCCAAGGCGCTCGACGCGGTCGCCGTCGACAACCCGGACCAGAGATACGGCGTCGATATCGTGCGGCGCGCGATCGAAGCTCCGGCGCGGCAGATCGCCGAGAACAGCGGGTCGGAAGGTTCGATCATCGTCGGCAAGCTGCGCGAGAAGACCGAATTCGCCTATGGCTGGAACGCCCAGACCGGCGAGTATGGCGACCTCTACAAGCAGGGTGTGATCGACCCCGCCAAGGTGGTGCGCACCGCGCTGCAGGATGCAGCCTCGGTCGCAGGACTGCTCGTCACCACCGAGGCGATGGTGGCCGAGAAGCCCAAGAAGGAAGCCGCTCCGGCCATGCCGGCCGGCGCCGGCATGGATTTCTGAGACGCTGACGAAAGGCCCGCTTCCGGCAACGGGAGCGGGCGCTTCACCAGCAACAATGGGAGGCCCTTATGGATATGATGAGCGGAAATGGCTCGGTTCCGGCGCCGACGCATCCGGCAAGCGAATTCCTTGCCTATGAAACCGAGTGCCGGAGCGCGCTGAAGCCGCTGCTGACACGCTTGCTCGACACGGCCGAATCCGCCGGATGGAACCGGCGGACGGTTGCCTCGACGCTGATGTTCCTCGCCGCACAGCAGGTATCGGCGGCGGAAACATCGGCGCGCGGCTGAGCCAAATCGGGCCCCGCTTCCAAGGCGGGGTCCATCCGATCGCGGAACGGACGAGGATTGCCATGATTGCGGGACGATTGCGGGAATGCCTGAGAACCTTGCGATGGGACGCCGCAGACCTCGCGCAGGAGCTTGGCTGCGCCAGAAACGACGTGGCGCGCTGGATTGAGGGGCGCGCGCCAGTGCCGCTGGCGGTCGCCGCCTGGATCGAGGCCCTGGCCAAGGCGCATAGCGCGCTGCCGCCGCCGCGCCTGAACCAGCAGAGTCCAGCGGCGCACACCACGCCGGCGGGCCCGGTGGTTGTGCAGGCCTTCACCGGCATAGGCCAGTCGCGGCCGCACGGCATCGTCCTGCAAGCGCCCTACCCGCGCCGGCCTGCGCTCGCCGGGACGACCGGCCTTCGCCCCAGCGCCATGGGCACCCACCCGAAAGAGGGTCCAGACCATGAACCACGACCGCTTTGAAGAGCCTGTCACTGTCCTCGTCGGCATGGGCTTGCCGGTGCGGCTGGAGACGGTGGCGGAAGCCTACGCCCTGCTGCAGGATTGGCCGGCTGCGAGCAGGAGCAGCGCATATGCGATCGCGCTCAACGCCTGCAAAGCCGGCATTGCCGGCCAGATCGACGCGGAAATGGTGCGGGCAACCCTTGTTGCCTTCGCCCGCCGCCACGATATTCTGGCGCCGGACGTGGTTTCGCTGGCGCCCGCAGCGCTGGCAGGGCGCGCGTCCACAAGCAATAATGGCTGAAGATTTGAAACCGGCGCGTGCTGGCGCGACGGACAAAATAACCGAACCCAGGAATTCTGAATGACGACGGACACCAAGGCGAAGGAAACCAGGACATTCGAGGCGGACGTCTCGCGGCTGCTGCATATGATGGTGCATTCGGTCTATTCGGACCGGGACGTCTTCCTGCGCGAGCTGATCTCCAACGCGGCGGATGCCTGCGAAAGGCTGCGCTTCGAGGCGGTGAGCCGGCCAGAGCTTCTGGGCGACGATGCCAAGCCGCGCATCACGATTGCCGCCAATCCGGACAACAAGGAACTCTCCGTCGAGGACAACGGCATCGGCATGAGCCGCGACGAGATGGCCGAGGCGCTTGGCACGATCGCGCGCTCGGGCACACGCGCCTTCATGGAGCGCGTCGAGGCGGGCAAGGCGGCGGAAGACACGCAGCTCATCGGCCAATTCGGCGTCGGCTTCTATTCCGCTTTCATGGTCGCAGACCGGGTCGACGTCATCAGCCGCCAAGCCGGCAGCAACGAAGCCTTCCGCTGGTCCTCCGACGGCAAGGGCACCTACGAAATCGCGCCGATCCCGCTCGAGGCCGCACCCAAGCGCGGCACGCGCGTCGTGCTGCATCTGATGGAAGACGCCTCTTCCTATACCACGCCTTACCGGCTCGAGGGGCTGGCGAAGTCGCAGTCGGGACATGTGCCGGTGCCGATCACGCTCGTCGAGAAACCCGGCGCCGAACCGCGCGACATCGCCGACGGCACGGCGCTTTGGGTGCGGCAAAAGAGCGAGATCAAGCCGGAGGAATATACCGACTTCTACCGCAGCATCGCCGGCCAGTATGACGAGCCAGCCTCGACGATCCATTTCCGCGCCGAGGGCCGACAGGAATACGGTGTGCTCGCCTTCGTGCCGGGATCGCGGCCGTTCGACCTGTTCGACCAGGACCGCAAGGGCCGCATGAAGCTCTATGTGCGGCGCGTCTTCATCACCGACGATGCCGATCTCCTGCCGCGCTACCTGCGCTTCGTGCGCGGCCTGGTCGATTCCGCCGACCTGCCGCTCAACGTCTCGCGCGAGATGATCCAGGAAAGCCCCCTGCTCGCAGCGATCCGCAAGGGCGTCACCAACCGCATTCTCGGCGACCTCGCCAAAACGGCCGAAAACGATGCCGAAGCCTACGCCAAAATCTGGGAGAATTTCGGCGTCGTCCTCAAGGAAGGTCTTTATGAAGACTACGAGCGGCGCGAGCAGCTGCTGAAGCTTGCCCGCTTCCGTTCGACGACTTCAGGCGAAGGCTGGCGCAGCCTTGCCGATTATGTCGGAGCGATGAAGGAAGGCCAGAAAGCGATCTTCTTCATGGCCGGCGACGATCGCGCCCGGCTCGAAGCTTCGCCGCAGCTCGAAGGTTTTCGCGCGCGCGGCATCGAGGTGCTGTTGCTCACCGATCCGGTCGACAGTTTCTGGGTGACGATGGCACCGGAATTCGACGGCAAGCCGTTCAAGTCGGTGACGCAGGGCGCGGCGGAACTTGCCGATATCGCGCTGCCCGAGGATACGGCGAAGCCCGAGGCCGAAACGTCATCGGATATCGCCGCCTTCCTGGCGTTCGTGAAGACGACGCTTGGCGAGAAGGTGTCGGACGTGAAGGCCTCCGACAGGCTGACCGAAAGCGCCGTCTGCCTTGTCGCTCCCGAGCACGGCCCCGATCGCCAGTTCGAGCGCCTGCTCAATGCCGCCGGCCGGCTTGACAAAGCGGCCAAGCCGATCCTTGAGATCAACCCCCACCACGAGCGCGTAGCGGCGCTGGCAAAGCTCGGCGACGACGACAAGGCGTTCAAGGAAGACGCCGCGCACCTGCTTTACGACGAAGCGCGCGTGCTCGACGGCGACAAGCCGGCGGACGCCAAGGCGTTCTCGGCGCGCCTAGCGCGGCTGATCGATCGCGGGTTGGCAAAGGGGTAAGCGCCGGCGCTGCGCTTGAATGGCTTGCCGGAGCCCAGCAGTAACTGGGCGCTGGCACATTTCCGACAGGCCGCTTAGCCTTATAGTTCCTACGGATAAGCGGCAGGAGCCTCTGATGAAACGTATTGTTCTCGTCCGGCACTGGGAAGAACCGGGCGACGATCGCGCCCAGACCACCCTGGAGGCCGTCGGCCATGCAATCACGACCGCGATGCCGTTCAAAGGCGAGACGATCGATCTCAGCGCTGTCGACGGCGCCGTGATCTATGGCGGACCATTCAATGTCTTCGACACCGACAAGCATCCGTTCCTCGACGACGAGGCTGCGCTGATCGAGCATTGCCTGGAGAACGACCTGCCGCTGCTCGGCATCTGCCAGGGCGCGCAGCAGATCGCCTGGCATCTGGGCGCCGATGTCGGGCCGGTGGGAAGCGGCATCAGAGAGTTCGGCTATTTCGAGATAACGCCGACGGCTGAGGCCGGCGACTTTCTCGACCGGGCGCTCTTCCTGCCACAGAACCATTTTCATACGTTCGCCCTGCCGGAAGGCGCCGTGCATCTCGCCTCGAGCGAGACTTTCCCCAATCAGGCGTTCCGGATCGGCGAGAAGACCTACGCGCTGCAATTCCATGCCGAGCAGGGTCCGGCCGGCTTTCGGCGCTGGCAGGAACGGCAAAGCGCGCCCTACGGAACGCTCGGCGCGCAGGACCGGGACGAACAGGACAGGCTGATGGAAGCTCACCACGCGGCACAGCTTGCCTGGTTCAGCGGCTTCGTGACGAAACTTTTCGGCTGAAAAGCGGCCCTACCCCCTCAGCCCAGGCGCTTCCTGGCCGGTGCGGGCGACATATTCCGTGTAGCCGCCGCCATAGGTGTGGATGCCTTCGGGTGTCAGCTCCAGCACGCGGTTCGACAGCGCAGCCAGGAAATGGCGGTCATGCGAGACGAAGAGCATGGTGCCCTCGTATTGCGATAGCGCCTCGATCAGCATCTGCTTGGTGGTGATGTCGAGGTGGTTGGTCGGTTCGTCGAGCACCAGCAGGTTGGGCGGGTCGAACAGCATCAGCGCCATCACCAGCCGCGCCTTCTCGCCGCCGGAAAGCACGCGGCACTTCTTTTCGATCTCGTCGCCGGAAAAACCGAAGCAGCCGGCCAAAGCGCGCAGCGGCGCCTGGCCTGCTTGCGGAAAATTGTCCTCCAGCGTCTCGAAGACGGTGCGCTCACCATCGAGCAGTTCCATGGCGTGCTGGGCGAAATAGCCCATCTTGACGCTCGGACCGCGCGCAACCGAGCCCTCGTCCGGCTCGGAGGCACCGGCCACCAGCTTCAAAAGCGTCGACTTGCCGGCGCCGTTGACGCCCATGACACACCAGCGCTCGCGGCGGCGTATCTGGAAGTCGAGGCCTGAATAGATCGAGCGGCTGCCATAGGATTTGTGAATGCCTTTCAGCGTCGCCACGTCCTCGCCGCAGCGCGGCGCTGGCTGGAAGTCGAAGGCTACCGTCTGGCGGCGCTTCGGCGGCTCGACACGGTCGATCTTGTCGAGCTTCTTCACCCGGCTCTGCACCTGCGCCGCATGCGAGGCGCGCGCCTTGAAGCGCTCGATGAAGGCGATCTCCTTGGCCAGCATCGCCTGCTGGCGCTCGAACTGCGCCTGCAGCTGCTTGTCGGCCAGCGCACGCTGCTCCTGGTAGAATTCGTAATTGCCGGAATAGGAGGTGAGCGCGCCGGCGTCGATCTCGATGATCTTGGTGACGATACGGTTCATGAACTCGCGGTCGTGCGAGGTCATCAGCAGCGCGCCGTCATAATCCTTGAGGAACTTCTCCAGCCAGATCAGGCTTTCGAGGTCGAGATGGTTCGACGGCTCGTCGAGCAGCATGACGTCGGGCCGCATCAATAGGATGCGGGCGAGTGCCACGCGCATCTTCCAGCCGCCGGAAAGTTTTGAAACGTCGCCGTCCATCATCTCCTGGGAAAAGCCGAGACCGTCGAGAACCTCGCGCGCGCGGCCGTCCAGCGCATAGCCGTCGAGCTCCTCGAAGCGGTGCTGCAATTCGCCATAGCGCTCGATGATCTCATCCATCTCGTCGGCGCGGTCGGGATCGCCCATGGCGTGCTCAAGCTCGCGCATCTCGGCGGCCACGGCGCTGACCGGCCCGGCGCCTTCCACGACTTCGGCGACAGCGCTCAAGCCGCCCATATCGCCGACATCCTGGCTGAAATAACCGATGGTGACGCCGCGATCGACCGACACCTGGCCCTCGTCCGGCTGCTCCTGGCCAATGATCATGCGGAACAATGTCGTCTTGCCGGCGCCGTTCGGGCCGACCAGCCCGATCTTCTCGCCCTTCTGCAAGGCGGCCGAGGCTTCGATGAAGACGATCTGTCGGCCGTTCTGCTTGCCGATATTTTCGAGACGGATCATGGGACGGTGCGGGAAACTGCGCTGAGATGGCGGGATTTGCCCGGGGCATACGCGAATGAGGGTGCGGAGGGAAGAGCAGAAGCGCCGCATACCGCGCTCGGCTATTCCTTCGAGGCAGAACCAAGCCGCGGTAAAATTGATTCGCGTCGCCGACAGATCGAGCGCTTAGTGCTGGAGCCAACCACTTGATAGGCTCTGGCAAGGGAGGTCCAACTATGGCCATGTACCTGACGCGCTTCAGCTACACGCCCGAGACATGGGCGCGAATGATCGAAAACCCCGAGGATCGCCGCAAGGCAGCCAGCTCATACATAGAATCGGTGGGCGGAAAGCTGCACGGGTTCTGGTACGCGTTCGGCGAACATGACGGCTGGAACTTGTGGGAGGCGCCGGACAATGTTTCGATGGCGTCCGTCGTGCTCGCCATCGGTGCCGGAGGGGCACTCAGCTCCTGCGAGACCACCGTCCTCCTCAGCGTCGAGGACACGATGGGCGCGCTGGGCAGGGCGAAATCGATTCGTTATCGGCGGCCGGGAGCGTAGAGGCGAAAAACGCCGCCTCGGGGAGTGTCACCTCGCGTCATGGAAGATAATGCCTAGCGTATGTCGCCTGCCCGAGCGCAGCCGGCTGACGCCGTGGCGCAGGTTGACGCGATAGTAACCTCGCGTGCCCTCCGCCGGCCGGTTATGCACGGCGAAGATCACCGCATCGCCGCGCTTGAGCGGCACCACCTCTGCGCGGCTCTGCATGCGCGGGCGCTGTTCGGTGAGCACGAATTCGCCACCGGTGAAATCCGCACCAGGTTCGGACAAAAGGATCGCCACCTGCAACGGAAAGGCAAGATCGCCGTAGAGGTCCTGGTGCAGGCAGTTGAAATCGCCGGGGCCGTATTGCAACAGAAGCGGTGTCGGTCTCGTCTGGCCTTCGTCGTGGCAGCGCTTCAGGAAGGCGGCGTGCTCGGCGGGATAGCGCTGGGCAACCCTCATCTTCTCGTTCCAGTCATTGGCGATCGTGGCGAGGCGTGTATAGAGGGCTGAGCGCAGGCCTTCGATCAGGTCAGGCAGCGGATATTTGAAGTAGCGATATTCGCCCTTGCCGAAGCCATGACGCGCCATCACGACGTGGCTGCGGAAATGCTCTTCATGCGGATAGAGGGCAGCGATATCGGCGCATTCGTCCGCCGACAGCAGGCCGGACACGACCGCGCAGCCATGGGCATTGAGGTCTGACACCAGCGCGCGCCAATCCTGCGCCGCGACACGGGATTCGGCGGAGCGGCTGGCGCGTTTGGTGTTCAGGGGATGGATGGTCATGGGTTCGCTCCATCGCTTGCTTGTCCTGAAGATGGGGCGCGCAGCCGGAGCGAACCACCCGTTTCATGACAAGGTGGCGAGGCGCTGGAGCGCTGATCTCCCTTGCGGGACAGATCAGCAGCTTCACCGCTTGCGATACATCTCCAGCTCCGGATCGAGATCCACCTTCACAGCATTGGTGAACACGCAGGTCGCCACCATGATGCCGGCGAAGGCGGTGAGGTTGACCAGCAGCGTCTCGTCATAGCGCGCCTTAAGCGCGGCCCACGTCTCATCCGGAACGGCGTTGGCATCAGCGGCGACCGCCTTGCCGAAGCCAATCAGCAGCGCCTCGTCGGCGGTGGGCTCGATCGCTTCGGGGTCGAGCCCGCTGTCGATCAATGCGCGGCGGAAGAAGGTCACGGGGATCTCGGCGCGCATCGTCCCGGCGATCGCCTTCGAGAACAGCCAGATGGCGCGGTCGTCGAGCGTGGGCTTGAGAAGGTCGCGCAGCATGAACCATTCCGCGTAGATGCGGTGGGCGGTCGGCGAGTGAAGCAGGATGCGTTTCATGTTGGTCATGCGGCCGCGCAGCGCGAGCTCTCGGTCGTGCTCGGCGCGGATGTCGTCCGAGGCGGTCGGGTAGTCGATCGGCGATAGATGCGCCATCGCGCTCACCCCAATGTGGCGCGAAGCGACGGCGCGCCGCGCAGCGTGTTGGAGACGGTGCAGATGTCTTCCGCGTCCGCCAGGATCCGCTCTTTCATTGCGGCATCGAGGTCGCCGGTGATCTCCAATCTGACGATGAATGTTTCGACCCGCGACGGCTCGTCCTTCGCCTTGCCGCCGCTCACATCCGCCCTCACCTCGCCGAGCCGGTCGACGACGCCAAGGCGGGTGGCGGCGATGCGGGCGCTGAGCACCATGCAGGCGGCTAAAGAGGCATAGAGCAGGTCGAGCGGGCTGAAGCCGGGAGCGCTGACCTGCGTGACCACGTCGACGGTACCGCCGGTCGGGGTTGTGACCGCCGGCAGGCCGCCCTGCGGCAGGACGGCAAGCGCGCCGGCGTTGCGGGTGCGTAGCTTCAGGTCAGCCATTGCGTTCCTCGTCAGATCGATAACCATCAATAGCGGACGATGATTGAGAAGGACAATCGCCAAGGGCCGGCGCTGCCCCTCATTGTCCTGCCGGACATTTCTCCCCGTAGCGCTGACAGCCTGCGCGGCCTTGAAGCCGGCTGGAACGCCAACTGCAGCTGCGACAATGCCCAGCTGCTTCGACGCCTTGTCACCTATGTGACAGTTCTGCAGCGGCCGAACACGGTTCGTGAGCGAGAAAGCCGGTCATTCAATCCGTTGCATTCGATCCCTACGTCGCGGATGATCGGGCGAAAGAAATCAGGGATGCCGCCGCATACGATGAAAAATCATGCGGTCGCCCTTCTGGCGGCCTCGATAGTCGGCTTCACCGCGCCTGCCAATACCGCGGAGCCATCCAGCCTTCACCCAGGCCCTATGTCGCGCCAGGAAGCCTATGCGCGAGCCGAGGCGCTGACGGCGCTTGGGCGGCAGATGTTTTTCGATCCGTCTCTCTCGGCATCGGGCAAGCAGGCCTGCTCGTCCTGCCATGATCCCAACCATGCTTTCGGCCCGGCCTCGGCCTCGCCGGTCGAAATGGGCGGAGCGAAGCTCGACCAGCCCGGCGTTCGCGCCGTGCCGTCGCTGCGCTACCTGCAGGCGGCGCCGGCCTTTACCGAGCATTTCTACGATTCCGAGGACGAAGGCGACGAGAGCGTCGACAATGGCCCGACCGGCGGCCTGACCTGGGACGGCCGCGCCGACCATAGCAAGGACCAAGCGAAAATCCCGCTGCTCTCGCCCTTCGAGATGGGCAACAAGGACGCGGCCCAGGTGGTCGCCAGCCTGCGCCAGGCGCCATATGCCGACGCCTTCAAGGGGGCGTTCGGCGCCGATGTCTTCGAGCACCCGCAGGACGCCTTCGACGCCGCGGTCGAAGCGCTCGGCACGTTCGAGCAGAGCAGCGCCGATTTCTATCCCTATTCCAGCCGCTACGACGCCTTCCTCGCCGGCAAGGCGCAGCTCTCCGCCCAGGAATTGCGTGGCCGCATGCTGTTCGAGGACGCGGCGAAGGGCAATTGCGCAAGCTGCCATCTCAGCGAAGCGGCCAATGACGGCGAGCCGCCGCAATTCACCGATTACGGCCTGATCGCGATCGCCGTGCCGCGTAACCCGGCGATTCCCGCCAATGCCGATTCCAACTATTTCGACCTTGGCTTGTGCGGTCCGCTGCGCACCGACTTCAACGGCCGCGCCGACTATTGCGGCCTGTTCAAGACGCCGACGCTGCGCAACGTGGCGCTCCGGAAAAGCTTCTTCCACAATGGCTATTTCCACTCGCTGCGCGAGGCGGTGGCCTTTTATGCCAGCCGCGACAGCGACCCCGCGCGCTGGTATCCGAAGAAGGCCGATGGCACGGTCAACAAATTCGACGACCTGCCAAAGGCTTATTGGGGAAACCTCAACACCGACCCGCCCTTCAACGGCAGAAACCCCGGCGACACGCCGGCGCTGACCGATGCCGAGATCGACGACATCGTCGCCTTCCTCGGCACGCTGACCGATGCCGACCAGGCGGGACAGTAGTCTAAACTGCCAGGACACATCGTTGGGACGCAACATGCGGCGACTCCAGTCGGCGCCCGGCTATCCACCTCAACTGTGTGCCAATGTGAGCCACATCATAGGAACGCCAAGTCGCGTCTGCTATATTGCCGATCTCTTCACAGGTGGAGTCTGCGATGAGGTTCGTAGCGGTGCAGAAGCCGGCCGGCAACAGCTGGGCGGTGTTCGATGCGGGCAACGGGGCGCCGGCCGAATAGGCCGGCCGGGTGCTTATCAGCCTGACATCCCGTGAAGCCCGCTGGTTCGTCGCCGCTGGGAACGAGCACAGCCTGGCTGCGGCCGGGACGGCCAGCCAGGCAACTCCGGCTCGTCAGCGGAGGCGGCTCCCAGCCGATCCGGGAAAGGCCCGGCCAACACGAGTTAGCAAGGCGCGCTGCCGGCTTGATTCAGCGCGCCTCGGTGGTGTCTGTCATTGCGCCGGCGCGTAGCGGCTCACCACCATGCCGCTTGCATAGGGCTTCGAGCCGAGGAGCTCCAGCCTGCCAAATCCGCCCTTGTCGAAGATGCGGCGGCCGCTGCCCAGAACCGCCGGATTGATGAAGAGGTGGTACTCGTCGACAAGGGCCGCGGCAACCAGCGCCGAGGCGAAGCCGGCGCCCCCGAACACGGCGACGTTGCCACCCTCGCCCTGTTTCAGCCTGTGCACCTCGCGCGGCAGGTCGCCGCTCACGACCCGCGTGCGTTCCCAGCGCGATACCCGGAGCTTATCGCTCGCCACCACCTTCTCAGCGTCGACGATGCGCCGCGCGAAGGCATAGAAAGGGTCCTTCGAATATTTCTTCGCCGCGTTACCCCAGTGGCTCAGATAGCCCTCCTCAGCCATCTTGCGGCTCAACAGGATGGTATCGATGGTCTCGAAAATGGCGTTGAAGTCCTGCTTGAGTTCCTCGTCCCAGGCGCTGTCGTCGCCCCAGTCCCAGAGCTGCCACCGACGGTCCTCATCGGCGCCGACGAAACCGTCGACCGACATCTGCATTTGCAGGATCAGCTTTTTCATCTCCGGTCTCCACTCAAATTGATTTACTTTTGGAACCATTTGACGCGATACGGCAATGGTGTCAATAGTAAATTGATTTAAAAATGGAACCGTACCGATGTCGACCAAGGGACGATCCGGCTGCCCGATCAATCTCTCGCTCGAACTGCTCGGCGACCGCTGGACGCTGCTCATCATCCGCGACCTGGTCTTCGCCGGGAAAAGGCATTTTCGCGAGTTCCTGCAATCCGACGAAGGCATCTCGTCCCGCACGCTCGCCGAGCGGCTGCAGACACTGGTGGACGAAGGCATCCTCACCCGCAGCGACGACCCGAGCCACGGGCTGAAGGCGATCTACCGGCTGACCGAAGCCGGCATCGACCTGTTACCGGTATTGGCGACGCTGGGCGCCTGGGGCAGCAAACATCGCAGCGCCGACGATAAGCTCGCGCGGATCGCGGATGAACTCGCGGCCGGCGGCGAGCCGGCGCTGGAGCGGATGAAGCGGAGGCTGAGAGCCGAGCATCTGGGCCAACGGGACGGCGCAGCTGCCCGTCTCCCCTCATGGGCGAGGTAGGCTAGCGGGCCCGTCGGCGTCGCAGCGGCCCGACCGGCTCCCCGGCCGGCGGCTCTCCGGGCAACCCCAAACGCAGCCGTTCCTCCTCGGCGAAGATCTCGGCCTGCGCCTGAACATCGAACACTTGCTGTGTCAGCCTGCCGCCATCGACGACGCGCACGATCCATTGGCCATTGATAGCTTTTACACGGACACTGTCTGGCTCGCTTGTTACCATATACAGCTCCTGCTCTTCGTTCGAAGAACTGCCTAACTCCGATCCAATATGATCTAGCGCGCCTGGAGTTGCCGAAAAGCGGGGCTTATTGGTCTTTAGTGCAAAGCGGCTCTCCGTTGTTCAGCACGTTTGCGGAGCCTCGCGAATAAAGATGAACATGTCGGAGCAGGCATGCCTTGCACCCCGGGGCAGCGGAAGTCCACTTTGCTACGACGTTCGGCCTGCGAGACGACGCGACAGTGGATTTCGAAAGCGTCAGGATGGGACTGTGAATCGCGCAGCCGGGCACTTGGCCGTGCATAAGTGGGAACGAATCCGTCACGGCGGCGGCCCGGCAGCCTTGGGGGGTGATACTGGGTTCGGCGGCCGGGCCTGACCGGAGTTTGCGAGGCCGCCGGCTGTCACAAACATGCGCCTGGGCCCGGGCAAGGACAAGAACGACCTAGGCCCTAGGACCAAAGCTAAAAGGATATGGCCTACACGACCAGTTGCGCTTTGACCGGCTGGGAAGAAAACGTGCCGAACGCCGGCCGCGTCAAAAGCCGAAAAAATGCCGGCCGACGAGATAGCCGAGTGCCGCGACGACCAGCGGAAACAGCGCCGGCGCGGCCTTGCTGAACAGCGAGGGGTTCACCTCCTTGGCGGGAGCGCTGGGTTTGGCATTGCCGAGGTTTTTGGTCATGAGCTCGTTACCGGTTGGGGGCTAGCTGCCGGCTGAGACATTAAATTAGAAGTTGCTTATTAAATTTCCCGGAAGGCCGCCGCTACAATTCGCGGCAATTTATTCCGATTGCTGGATACGCTCGGCAAGCGCGAAGGCCTGGAGATTGCGCGACTTGCCGGGATCCTGGTCGGCTTTGGCGATGATGGCGTGGAAGGCCGCGCGGGCGCTATCCTTCTTCTTGGCATGCGGATGCAGTTTTCGCACCGCCCTGAGCAGGTCTTTCGGTGTCATATCGGGTGTGACGACGCGCATCAGCGTATCACCTATGGCCTGCAATTCACTGGCATCCATAATGATGAACCCTGTTTTTGAATGATGAACCCTGTTTTTGGCGGCATCAGCCTAACGGGCGAGCGCGTCACTTTTGTGATGCGCCGTCCCGCTTGTCCGACGGGCCCCCGTTGGGTTTGGAACCCTTGCCGCTCTCGCAGGGTTGATATGCGAGGCGAAGCGCCATGGAAGACAAACCGCCTGCCGAAAACCCGGGAAGGATCCTCGCCACGGTGCTGGCGATCTGCCTCATCATTATCGCCTTGTTCTTTATCGGCTTCAGATATTCGGAGCGCGATCAGGGAGCCTTGATCGTGCCCGGAGCGGCGCAGGGCAGCAAGTGATCGGCCCGAAGGCCCGCCAAGTGTGGAAAGGGCTGTAACGCTTTGATTTTGCCTGCCATCCCTCGCAAACCTTTTAGGTTCGAGATCGCACGCCGGGGAAGAAACAGGTTTTCCGAAACGTTTATCCAACAGGCAACGCTCAGCGCCTTGCGCCTGACAAGGGCGCTCATGAGCCAGGAACCCTTCCGGCAACAGCGCGTACCCACGCCTGAGGCCCAGGGAGACAGAACATGTCCATCAACGCCTATATCAACCGGATCGCGACAGCGGTTCCGGAGCACGAGGTCCACCAGTTCTATCTAGCCTACGCGGCCTCGATGCTCGCCGCCGATCGCAGGAGGATATTCGAACGCATGGCCGGCCTTTCCGGCATCGAGCACCGCTTTTCATGTTTTGCGCCTGCTCTCGATCCCGAAGGGCCGTCGGCCGACCTTGCCGGAGCCTTCAAGCGCGGCGCGTTTCCCGGAACGGCTGCCAGAATGGCGATGTTCGCTGAAGCAGCACCCGTCCTGGCGCAAAAGGCCGTCGACGGACTGCGGCTCGGCGACGAGGAATCGCGCATCACCCATCTCATCGTCACCACCTGCACCGGCTTCTCCGCGCCGGGCATCGACCTCGACCTTGCCGCGCGATGCGGCCTGTCGGATGGTATCGAACGCACAATGATCGGGTTCATGGGCTGCTACGCTGCGGTCAATGCCCTCAAGCTTGCCCGTCACATCGTCCGCTCCGACGCGCGGGCCAGAGTCCTCCTGGTCAATATCGAGGTCTGCACCCTGCATCTGAGGGAAACCACCGAGCTGGAAAAGCTGCTGTCCTTCTGCCTTTGGGGCGACGGTTGCGCGGCGACGCTCGTAACCGCCGAGCCGTCCGGTATCGAGCTCGACTCCTTCCGCTGCACCGTCGCCGAGGAGCGGCGGGAGCTGATGACCTGGGATATCCGCGACCACGGCTTCGACATGTTTCTCTCAGGCAAGGTTCCTGCGGCGGTCCAGGAAACGTTGCGAAACAACCAGGACGCTATCCTGGGTGGCCGGCCACCGGAGGCGATCGACCTCTGGGCCGTACATCCCGGTGGGCGCAGTATTCTCGATGCCGTCGAGAAGGCGTTCGACCTCGCGCCGGCCGCGCTCGGGCCGTCGCGCGAGGTGCTGCGCCGATACGGCAACATGTCGTCGGCGACGGTGATGTTTGTAATGGAGAAGATGCTGAAGGCGCCGGGCGGCCAGCTTGGCTGCGGCATGTCGTTCGGACCCGGGTTGACGGCCGAGACCATGTTGTTCCGGACCGCCTCATGAACGCGCTCGATCAACGGACACTTGTCCCAGAAATCCTCGATCGCCTCGCCGCGGACGATCCGCGGGCGCTCCACTCGCGGCGCGATCTGCGCCGGATCAACGCGCTGATGTTCCAGGCGCCGATCATGGCGTCGCTGATGAGAAAATTCATGGCCAAGGCGCCCGGCCGCATCCTTGACATCGGCGCCGGCGACGGCACCTTCATGCTGAAAGTGGCCCGGCGCATGACAAGAGACTGGCCGAAGGTGGAGCTGACGATGCTCGATCGCGTCGGCCTCGTCACGCCCGAGCTGACGGCGGATTTCGCCGGTCTGGGATGGAAGCTCGAAACCTTCACCGCCGATGTCTTCGACTGGGCGCAGAAGGCGGATGCCGGGACTTTCGATGTGATCACGGTCAACCTGTTTCTGCATCATTTCGACGACGCCGAACTGCTACGTCTGTTTTCGCTGCTGGTTCGCAGGGCGCCATTGCTCATGGCGACGGAACCGCTGAGGGCAGGCTTGGCGCTCGCGACGACCCGCCTTCTGCCGGCGATCGGCGCCAATGACGTCACCAGGCATGACGCCGCTCAGAGCGTGCGCGCCGGCTTTCGCGGCAGCGAACTTTCCGATCTCTGGAGCGCTGCCGGCGGCCGGCCGCTCGAGGAGCGGCGTGCCGGCCCCTTCTCCCATGTCTTTGCCGGCGCCGCGTCGATGCCTGCTAAAGACGTGCCATGAGACCGGCATCGACCCACGATGCGATCGTCATCGGCGCCGGCCCGGCAGGCACGTCAGTGGCGCTGGGGCTGGCCCGGCGCGGCTGGACCGTGGCGATCGTGGAAAAGAGCGTGTTTCCGCGTCGCAAGGTGTGCGGCGAATATATCTCGGCAAGCAATCTGGCGCTCCTCGAGCGACTGGAGATCGTCGATGCGTGGCGGGCCGAGGCGGGTCCCGAAATTCACCGGGTCGGCTTCTTTTCCGGCGACACCATCGTCGAGGCGCCGATGCCGCGTGCGAAGTCCGTGCCCGCGGCAGGAGACGGTTTCGGCCGAGCGCTCGGCCGCGACATACTGGATTGCCTGCTGTTGGATGCGGCCCGCTCGGCCGGCGCGGACGTCTTCCAGCCCTGCCGCGCCGTCGCCATCGAACGTGATGGCGCCTGCCAAGCGGTGTGGATCCAGGCGGGAGCCGGGAATTCCCGCGACGAGGCGACGATCCTGCGGGCACCAGTCATTGTCGCCGCGCATGGCTCGTGGGAACCGGGACCGTTGCCGAGTCAGCTCGAGAAGAAAGGCCGTCCCTCGGACCTGCTCGGCTTCAAGGCGCATTTTTCAGGATCGACGCTGCCGCCCGACCTGATGCCGCTGCTGACGTTTCCCGGCGGCTATGGCGGCATGGTGCTCGCAGACCATGGCCGCCTGTCCATCTCCTGCTGCATAAGGCGCGATGTGCTCGCCGGGTTGCGCGCCAGCCGTGCCCGCGAGCACGGCGGCCAGGTCTCGGCGGCCGAAACCGTCGAGCATCATCTCAGGACGACATGCCGGGGGGCGCGAGAGGCGCTGGAGGGAGCCAATCTCGAGGGTCCGTGGCTTGCCGCCGGCCCGATCCGGCCAGGCATCCGCTCCGGCTACGACGGGGACATCTTTCGCGTTGGCAACATCGCAGGCGAGTCGCATCCGATCATCGCAGAGGGCATATCCATGGCACTTCAATCCGGCTGGCTCCTGGCGCTGGAACTCGGCGCGGCAGCAGGTGGGCAGGCGAGACGCGAAGCGGTCGGCAGACGCTACGAGGCGGCCTGGAGAGAATTGTTCTCGACCCGCGTCCTCGCCGCGGAAGCTATCGCGCGCATCGCTCTCGGCCATGGCGGCGCCGCCACAATGAGAGCAGTCGTCCGCAATTTTCCGCAGGCGCTGACCTTGGGAGCGCGGCTCAGCGGCAAGACGAGAGCGGTGCCGGGTTTGGCTGACGGGCGCGTGGCTCGATGAAGCACGCCGGGGTTATGGAACATTCCACAGTCGCCGGGGTTTTATGTCCGGTTGGGCTGTATCGTGGGTTGCCGGTTGCGTTGGCCAATGTCGGCGCCAGATACCTTGGAGGTATTGTTATGACTCATTACCCGCGTAGCACGGCAAGCATAGGCGGCCACCCGATCCATCCGATGTTGATCCCCTTTCCCATCGCCTTTTTCGTCGCCACCTTGGTCTGCGACCTGATCTTCTGGCGAACGGGCAATCCCGGTTGGGTGACAGGCTCGCTGTGGCTTCTCGGGGCCGGTCTGATCATGGCGGCCCTCGCCGCTGTTGCCGGCCTGACTGATGTGCTGGGCGATGACCAGGTCCGCAATCTTCGGGATGCATGGCTTCACGCCGGCGGCAATGTGATTGTCGTCCTGATTGAGCTCTACAACTGGTATTCGCGCTATGTTCATGGCGAGGCGGCGGTCATTCCGGTCGGTCTAATACTGTCCCTGCTCGTGGTCCTCATTCTTCTGTTCACCGGATGGAAGGGCTGGGAAATGGTCTATCGCCACCACGTGGGCGTCGCCGACAGCCCCGACGGCCGGCGCTGATTTTTCTTCGCTTTGCTGTTGCTCTGTCGGACAGCCCGCCCAAGATTTGGCCGTCACCCCTTGCGTCAGGAATCCCGCCGTCAGGCGGGGTGACTTCTTTTGGGTGATCCTCGCGACAAGACGGCTAACGACCACACCCGAGAACCCGCGTCGACTGGTCCAAAACTTTGGCGGCTGGCTTGTTCCGCCATTGGCCGGGCCGTCGCATTTTGACCCAAATCGGCCGCTAGCCGGCTGAGATGCTGCGGTTCCAGTGTTCACGGTTTCTTGACAGAGGCCGGAAAAACGGGCAGCAAAGCAGGTGAGGGAGAGCATTTTTACCGTGGCGGAGACCATGGAGGGCTCTTTTTTCGTATGGACCGTCGCCAAATCGGCGATTGGTGGAGGGATTGGTTAACCATCTTTGTCCATCTTTTGAATCAATCGGCAACAGACGCGTGAAGGTGCAGGGGGCACCGGCGAACTGTGATCGTGACGGGTGCCAGGTCCGCAAACCGGCATGCCGATTGAGAGTGGTCGTATGGCGTTTTTGCGTTTGAAGTACCGGGGTGACACTCCTGATGAGGGGGTAACTTCGAAGAAATCTGGTGGTCATCGTTGGGTTGTGGTGCCTGCTGTCGGCGCCGCCCTTGCCCTTTGGTCCATAGCCACGTTGGCAGGGCTGCATTCGGTAAGCACCTCCCTGACCGCCGCTTCCAATGGATTGCCGCAAGGCCTGCTTTCGCCGCGCAACATCGCGCTTGGCGACCAGCGCCGGCAGATCGCCAACGCCTGGGCGCCGCATCTTGCCGGCAATGGCGGCTACAAGGCAGGGTCGCTCACCGGCGGCTGCGATGCTCGCTGCGTCAGCCTCGCGATGAACTTCAGACATGACGGCCAAGCTGCTGAAAAGCTGATAAATAAAGGTCTCAACGGCAAAGCGGCGCGCCTTAAACTGCCGTCGCCCGACAGCGTCGCGCAGGAAAAGGTCGTGGTCGTGGCTTCGGCCGCCGGAGCCGCCGACCGTTTCGACGGCGTGGTGAAGCGCGCTGAGCTTTCGCCGCAAAAGCTTGCCGATGCCTTTGCCCGCGCCGAGAAGACGCCGTTCGTGCTGGCCAGCCTGCCTTCGGCGAGCCGCTTCGGCGGCGCGCTGCCGGGCGCCCCGGCGGAAGCCCGGTTCGGTTCGCCGCCGGCCGAAATCGCCGGCGCTTCCGAGCTGGCGCTTGCGCTCGCCAACATATCGCCGGGTGAGACGGCTGACGTTCCGACCGCCGTTGCGCTGCAAAACAGCGACGGGCCTGATGTCGCCGACAAGCCGGACAATGGCCCGGACAATGGCCGGGGCGGCGAATACCAGGTCGCTTCGCTGCCGCCGCAAGACGATTTGCCCGACACGATTGCCGTGCCCGGCCTGCGCCCGCGGACCACGCTCGAGCGCGCCACCGAAGCGCCCGAGCAGAACGCGTCCAAGCCGCAGAAACCCGAGACCGCGAAGCCGCAGGCCGCCAGGGCCAAGCCACAGCCAACGGCCGCCGACATCGCGCAAGGCGGGCCGACGGCGGCCTCGCCGAGAAGCGGCGACCAGGCCCTGCCCGGCGTTGCGGGCTCGAAGCCGTTCGTGGCCGACTCCAAACCTGGCAGGCGCAAGGCGCAGGCATCCGAGATGCTCGCCTATGCCAAGCCCGACACGCCGGAGAGCGGCGGCCTCGGCAGCGCGTTCCGCAACCTTTTCAATGGGCCTTCCACGGGCAATGGCGTCGCCGTCTACGATATTTCGGCGAGAACCGTCTACATGCCTGACGGCTCGAAGCTGGAGGCGCATTCGGGCCTGGGTTCGATGGTCGACCAGCCGCGCTTTGTCGACCGTAAGAATGTCGGTCCGACGCCGCCCGACACCTACAATCTGTCAATACGTGAATCGCGCTTCCATGGTGTCGAGGCGATCCGCCTGACACCGGCCAGCGGCCGGAACAAATACGGCCGCGACGGCCTGCTCGCGCACACTTATATGCTGCGCGGCGGCCGCGCGGAGTCGAATGGCTGCGTCGTCTTCAAGGATTATCACCGCTTCCTTGCCGCCTACAAAAAGGGCAAGATTAAGCGCCTCGTCGTCGTCCCGCGGCTCACAAGGTCCCCTACCCAGGTGGCCCAGGAAGGCCGCCAGGGTTAAACCTACCAGAGCCGGCGCACTGGTCGCCGGCTGTTATCGATCCCCACTTGCTGATCCGAAGGGCCTGGCGCCAACACGCGCCCGGGTAATTGCCGTCGCCGCGCCGACGCATGGCGATCGCACCCTCACCTGAGGAAGCGATTACGACCCTTCCCAGGAGGGAGATATGGCGCAGCCCGGGCTTGCGGCAAGCCCCCGGCCATGGCGTATCAACGCTGCTCCGCAGAACCACGATGGAGCATGGAATGCGAATCTTGTTATCGACTTACGGCTCGCGCGGCGACGTCGAGCCATTGGCGGCGCTGGGCGCGGCTTTGCCGGCGCATGGCGTCGACGCCAGGGTGAGCGCGCCCGCCGACGCCGAATTTGCCGCTCTTCTGGCCCGCGCCGGCGTGCCGCTGGCGCCGGCCTTCGCGCCGGTGCGCGAATGGGCGAAGGAAATGATCAACCGATCGCGATCGGCCACGCCAGAGGACCGGGCCAGGCTGATTTCCGGCCAGGCGGCTGAGATCGTCGCCAGACAATATGAGGCGCTGAGCGTGGCCGCCGAAGGCTGCGACGCCGTGGTGGCGTTCGGCCTCTTCCCGTCCTGCGCCGCCGCGCGGCTGGTCGCGGAACAACGCGGCATGCGTTACATGCTCGGCACGTTCTGCCCCATCTGGCTGCCCTCGCCGCACAACCGGCCGCATGAATATCCAAGCCATCCGCTGCCGGCCGGCGTGACCGACAACCGGCTCTTGTGGGAGATGGACATCCGGACCAAGAACGCGCTCTTCGGCGAGGCGATCAACGGCCATCGCGCATCGCTCGGGCTGCCCCCGGTGCAAAACGTCCGGGACTATGTCTACGGCAAAAGAGTCCTGCTCGCCTGCGATCCAACGCTAGGACCGTGGCTGCCCTCGGACCTGATCGACGCCGTGCAGACCGGCGCCTTCATCCTGCCGGATGAGCGGCCCCTGCCCGGCGGGCTGGAAGCCTTCCTCGGTGTCGGCTCGCCGCCGGTCTATGTCGGCTTCGGCTCCATATCGGTCGCGAGCGAAGCCGGCCGCGCGGCCATCGAGGCGATCCGCGCCAAGGGCCTCCGTACGGTGCTCGCGCATGGCTGGGCCGAGCTCGGCCTCGTCGACGATGGCGACGATTGCTTCGCCGTCGGCGAGGTCAACCAGCAGGCGCTGTTCGGCCGCGTCGCCGCCGTCATCCACCATGGCGGCGCCGGCACCACCGTCGCCGCCGCGCGGGCAGGAGCGCCGCAGGTGATCGTGCCGCAGATCGGCGACCAGCCCTATTGGGCGCGGCGGGTGGCCGAGCTCGGCATCGGCGCCGCGCATGACGGCCCAGTGCCGACGGCGGCGTCGCTATCGGCGGCGCTGGAAGTGGCACTGGCGCCGAAGGTCCGGCTTCATGCTCACAAGGTGGCCGCCGAGATCCACGCCGATGGGGCGGACGCAGCAGCGAGATGGCTGGTGGAGAGGATGAGGTGAAGAGAACTGAGAGTTGGGCGGGTTGGCGTTGTGCCGCTCTCTTCAGCCCTTTGTTCATACCGCCCTAAAGAAACCAAGCTCTCTGAAACCGCTTTCAATACCAGGCGAAGGCGCTATCTATGGCGCGGGGCGGCTCCCAATCACTCACGAGGCAATCCATGACAATTCGCGCTGTCGTCTGGGGCGAGAACATCCATGAGCGGACCAATGAGGTGGTGGCCTCCATCTATCCGGAAGGCATGCACGCGACCATTGCCAAGGCGCTCTCCGCCGACAAGGCGATCTCCGCCTCGACCGCGACGCTGGAGCAGCCGGAGCACGGCCTGCCGGAATCCCGCCTCGCGGAAACCGACGTGCTGGTCTGGTGGGGCCATAAGGACCATGGCGCGGTGGCCGACGAAGTGGTCGAACGCGTTGCGAAGCGCGTCTTCGAAGGCATGGGGCTGATCATCCTCCATTCCGGCCATTTCTCGAAAATCTTCAAGCGGCTGATGGGCACGCCCTGCACGCTGAAATGGCGCGAGGCCGGCGAGCGCGAGCGGCTCTGGGTGACGAGCCCCAGCCACCCCATTGCCGAAGGCGTCGGCGAATATTTCGAGCTGGAGAACGAGGAGATGTATGGCGAGCAGTTCGCCGTGCCCGAGCCGCTGGAGACCGTTTTCATATCCTGGTTCCAGGGCGGCGAGGTGTTCCGCTCGGGCCTGACCTACCGGCGCGGCGCCGGCAATGTCTTCTACTTCCGTCCCGGCCATGAAACCTATCCGACCTATCACGACGCCACCGCGCAGAAGGTGCTGCGCAACGCGGTGAGATGGGCGCACAACCCGCAAGGGTCGAAGCCCGGAATCCTCGATGCGCCGAATGTGCCGGTCGAGAAGGCGCTGGAGCCGATCGAGGAGCGCGGGCCCAGGCTGCATGCGCATGGCGAGGCCGGCTTCCGCTAAACAAGCGCCTCCCCGCTTCGCTTGGGATTGCGCGGAAACAGCGCCTGGGTCACATTCACATTATTGAATCGAACCAAATCGCTCGGAGGAGCAGGAAAATGCGGCTTTTGATATTAGGCACCGGGTGGATGGCGCAGGAACATGCCCGGCGCTTTGGCGCCATCGAGGGCGTCGACATCGTCGGCGCGGTCGACGTCGATATGGCCCGCGTCGGCGAATATGCCGACGCCTACAAGATCCCGAAGCGCTTCACCTCGCTGGAGGCGGCGCTCGACTGGGGCGATTTCGACGCGGTCGCCAATGTCACGCCCGACCGCATCCATCACCCGACCACCATGGCGCTGGTCGCCGCCGGCAAGCCCGTGCTGTGCGAAAAGCCGCTGGCGGAAAATTTCGGCAAAGCCAACGAAATGGCCAATGCCGCGGAAGCCGCCGGCATCGTCAACATGGTCAACCTCACCTATCGCAATGTCGCCGCGCTGCAGAAGGCGCGCCGGATGGTGCAGGCGGGCGAGATCGGGACGGTGCGCCATGTCGAAGCGTCTTACCTGCAGAGCTGGCTGGTGTCGAAATTCTGGGGCGACTGGCGCACCGATCCTAAATGGCTGTGGCGGCTGTCGCGCGGCCACGGCTCCAACGGCGTGCTCGGTGATGTCGGCATCCATATCCTCGATTTCGCCAGCTATGGCGCGGCGCTCGATGTCGACCATGTCTTCTGCCGGCTGCGTGCCTTCGACAAGGCGCCGGGCGGTCGCATCGGCGACTACCAGCTCGATGCCAATGACAGCTTCGCCATGACGCTCGACTTCGCCAACGGCGCCTTCGGCGTGGTGCATGCCAGCCGTTGGGCCACCGGCCACCTCAACGAGCTTCGGCTGCGCATCTATGGCGAGAAGGGCGGCATCGAGGTGGTGCACAATCTCGAAGGCTCGATATTGAAGGCCTGCGTTGGCGAAAATGTCGAGAACGCCAAGTGGGAAGAGCTCGACGCCGGCAGCGTGCTGACCAACTACCAGCGCTTCGTCGAGGCGGTGCGGAGCGGCGCGCAGACCGAACCGAGTTTCCGCCACGCGGCGGGCCTGCAGAAGGTGCTGGACCTTGCCGTGGTGTCGGACGAGAAACGGGCGGAGTTGAGGGCGCATACGGATACGCAGTAGCGCTTTCCTCGCCCCCGCCAAAGGCGGGGGAGAGGTGTCCGCGAAGCGGACGGAGAGGAGGTCTTCGTAGGGCGCTCCCCCTCTCCGTCTCGGCTTCGCCGAGCCACCTCTCCCCCACTTCGTGGAGGCGAGGAACAAGATCACCGAGCGCGATAAATCGCCACCGCCGCAGCCACCAGCGCGGCGTTGCCTTCCGCTACGCTTGCGTCCGGCAATTCCTTGCCGTCCTCCAGCCCGACCCGCGTCGAAAGCTTCCGCGCAGCCGCCCTTTCCACGAACGGCCATACCGTCGCGTTCTCGCCGTGCAGCAGAATCGAGCGGCGGAATGCCGGCGCGTTCCAGCACCGTCTCGATGCCGTCTGCGACGGCAAAGGCTTCATCCAGTGCCTGTTCGGAAATCTCGATCAGCACGCGCAGCACCGCCCGCCATGGTCGAGGCCGGCCAGGCGCTCGGCGTCGGCAATGGAGGCCAACCCCGCCTCGATGCCGATGCCGCGCTGGCGCAGGCTTTCCATGACGACGGGCGCCGCCGTTTCGCTGAGATTGAGCGAGGCATAGTCGGGCAGTTCGCGCCAGCCGGAGATGGCGACCAGCGTGCGCAAATCGTCCTTCTCGATCCAGGCGCCGGTGGAGACGCCGATCAGCGTGCCCGGACAGGCGCGGCGGAGTGCTGCGACCGTCTTGTCCATCGCTTCCGGCGCCAGGCTCTCCCGGCCATCGGCGCCGCGCGCATGGACATGCAGCTCGGCCGCGCCCGCCGCGATCGAGACGGCGGCGTCGAGCGCCATCGCCTCGGGGTCGAGCGGCAATGCGGGTTGGAAGTCGGCGGGTCGGGCGCCGTTGATGCAGGCCTGGACGATCATCGTTGTGGCAATCCTGTTTCGGCTGGCCGGAGCCTAGCGCAGGGCCAGAACGATCGGAACGGATATGGCGAAGTCTCCTGACAGGCCGACCTACAAGAGAAATACCCCTGGCCCGACAGCCAGGGGATAAGCTTTCATCGCCGGCAATTGCCGAGCTTCGAAATCGATTATGCCGGCACGCGCTTCAGCGCCTGCGCCATGCAGTGGATGCCGCCGCCGGTCTTGGAGATCTCGCTCATGTCGACGGCCGCGACTTCAAACCCGCGCGCCTTCAGCTGGCCGATGAGGCTCTGGCTGGAAGTCGGCGTGATCACCCTGTCCTTGCCGAGGGACATGAAGTTGCAGCCGAGCGCCATCGTGTCCTGGAAGGGCACGTCGATGATCTCGTGGCCCTTGCCCTTCAGCCAGTCGACGATGCCTGGCTCGGTGCAGGCGAGGCAGACGGCGGTGAGCTTCTCGGCGATCGGTACCACCATCAGGTCGATATGCACGTAATATTCGTCGATGAAGGCAAGCCTCGTCTCCCAGCCTTCCTTGTCGAACCAGGCCTGCACCTGGCGCGCGCCCTCTTCCTGGGTGCGGGCGCCGCCGCAGCCGATCAGCACCACGCCCTCCTCGATGACGTTGAAATCGCCGCCTTCGAAGGTGCCGGCGGTGACCATATCGTAGATCGGGATGCCGAGCTTCTCATAGGTGCGGATGGCGGCATAATTCTCGCCGCGCCGCCACCAATTGGCCATGGCGGTGATGAAGGCGCCGTAGGGAGTCATCACGCTGGAATCGCGCGAATAGACCTGCATCGGCAGTTCCGGCGTCGGCTCGTGCCAGTGGATGTTGACGCCGAAATGCTCATAGGCCGCGACGAGATCCTTGTGCTGCGCCTGCGCGATCTGGACGTTGCAGGGCGCCTCGCGCAGATGCTTGCGCGACAGCGAGCTGGTCGACAGGTGGCGCAGGAAATTGGGCGAGCCGAGCAGCACGTCGGTCAGCATGTCGGTCTCGTTGGCGAAGCCCCAGGCGGTCAGCGGCTTGGTGCCGCCATTGGGGTTGCGGCGCTGCAGCGAGAACGGCTCGGCGACGATGCGGTCATGGACGGTCATAGTGTTCTCCTCTGGATTGTTCTGTTGATGGTCATGCGGTGGAAGCGGCCGGGATCCACCAGTCGCGCCCGCGCGGCGTGGTGACATATTCGGGCCAGCGGAAGTTGATCGGCGGTTCGTAGTCGCAGAGCGGCGCGATCCAGTTCGAGCCGCCGACGCCGCCGCCGGTTCGCTTGACGAATTCGTCCATCGCGGCGTCACGCGCGGTCTTGTCCTCGAGCAAGCGCAGGGCGGTGAGCGCAACCGTCTTCGCGGCGCAGGTGACCATCGGGTCGATGGTCGCCGGAATGCCGCCCAGCGCGTTCATCACCCAGGCCGGATAAGCATGGCCGTTGGCCGCGCGCAGCGCCGGACGGGCGACATAGAAGCGCGATGTCGGCGCATGCCAGCTCATGTCGGTGTAATCGTCGGATGTGGAGTTCACCTGCGAGGGCGGCAGGTCGCGGCGCAGGATCGCCTCGGCCTCTTGCGGCGAAATCAGACGCTCCAGCTCGTCGATGAACGGGTTCTCCGTCGCCTCGCCGCCGGCATTGACCTGGACCTCGCGGGCGATCGCCCTCGCCTCTTCGTTCCAACGCGGCGCGCCGACGATGGAAAGCGCCTGACAGGTGATGTCGGCCATGGCGTGATTGGCCAGCCCCGGCCGCGACTTCGACACCCAGTGGCGCTCGTAGCGGCAGCCGCTCATCTTGGCAGCCGCCTCCGCGTTGCGGTCAAGCACGGTCATCACCTGCTCGGCCATGGCAATGGTCGGCACGCGGATCATGTACTGGATCTCGGCCAATCCCGCCGGCAGGTTGTCGGCGGTCGCCTGCCCCGCCGTCAGGATCGCCTCGCTGATCGACCAGCCGCCCTGATGCGTCAGCATGGAATCGCGCAGCGCCTTGGAGGCCATGTACATCATCACCAGCGCGTCGTTGGCGCCGGGCGCCCGGACCGCCGAATGCGCTTGCGGGATGGGTGCTGCGTCGCTTGCCGCGCGGGTCCAGTTCTCCGGATCCTCGCAGACAAAGCGGTAGATCATCGAATAGGCGGCGCCGCAATGCGTGTCCCAGCGCGCGGTGTTGCAAAGCGGCAGCATGTAGAAGGGATGGAAGGAGATCATGCCGGCGAGGCCGTCATAATAGCCCTTGGCCGCATGGATCGGCTTCGACCCCCTCACCTTCTCCGCCGGCTCGCCGGTGAAGCGCAGCGCGCCCGTAATCCCGTGCTCCAGCATCGCCGCCTTGGTGGCCAAAAGGCCGCCGAGGCTGCCGATGCCAAGGCCCGAATGTGGATCGGTGTGGCCGCCGGCCTCGACACCGAGACCCGGGCGCGGCCGCTTCACCGTCGCGGCATCTTGGCAATTGCCGGGCACGGCATCGTACTCGCCATACATGCCGATCACCGGGCCGTCGCCATTGGTCCAATGGGCGCAGAAGGCCGTGGGCATGCCGCCGGAACCTTCCTCAACCGAAAAGCCTTCGCGCTTCAGCCGGTCCACATACCAGGCTGCCGACTGGTACTCGCGCCAGGCGGTTTCGCCAAAGTCGAAGATGGTGCGGGTCCAGGCCGAGAGCAGCGGCTGGATGCTGTCGATGCAGGCAAGCGCGGTTTCTTGCGCCGAGGTCGTCACCGGTTTGTCCATGCCTCAAAGAAAGCAGTGAAGCGCCTCATCAAAAAGTGATATGTTTTTCCGGCTCGTGCAAATTCGGTTCACCTGAGGCCTCTTGCGAATACCTTCCACGCAGGCGCTGCGCGCCCTCGACAGTTTTGCCCGTCACGGCAGCGTCTGGCGCGCCGCCGACGAACTTCACCTCACCCGCAGCGCGGTTTCGCATCAGTTGAGACTGCTCGAACGCGACCTCGGCTTCGATCTTCTGCAGCGCATCGGCAAGGGCGTCGCGCTGACGCCCCGCGGCCAGCGCTACGCGGCCGACGTCAGGAAGGCGCTGACAGTGCTGGGCGATGCGGTGACGCAGGGCGGCGGCGCCGGTGTCGGCGGCTCCTTCGCCATCTCCTGCCCGCCCGGCTTCGCCTCGATGTTCCTGTGTACCCATATAGGCGAGTTCCAGCAGATGTATCCGGACGTTGCGCTCTCCGTGCTGACGCCACGGCGGCTCGACGATGTCAGCAATCCGGAGGCCGACGCCTTTATCGCCTTCGGCGTCGGCAATTGGCCGAACCGGGCGGTGGAACTGCTGTGCGAAGTCTCCTTCACGCCGCTCTGCAGCCCGACGCTGCTCAACAAGGTCGGCGGATTTTCCAAACCAGCCGATGTGCTGCGCGCCAACCTGCTGCATCTCAGCGACACCGAGGACTGGGCGCGCTGGCTGGCGTTGTCCAAAGTGGAAAATCCCGACACCGAGGGCGGGATCTTCTTTTCCGATATGAACCTCGTCTTTTCGGCGGCGATTGCCGGCCAGGGAATTGCGCTCGGCGACGAACTGACTGGACGCCGGGCGCTGGGCGAGGGCCGGCTGGTCAAACCGTTCGAAGCAACCGTGCCCTCGCCGCGCGCCTATTTCCTGGTCTTCGAGCACGCCAAGGCCGGACACCCGGTGCTCAATGCATTCAGCGACTGGCTGAGGGCGAAGCTGTCGGAGAACAGGCTGGCGACGTATTGAGGCGCTTGCCATGGATGCAGACTGAACGTCGGCTCGATTGTATTTCAACACGCCGGTGAGGCATGACCCAAAGACATATGCATCGTTCGTCACCCCATCCCTGGATCGACAGGGTCTGGCAGACGGTCTGCCTGGAGGATGGGATCTACAGATCGACTCCCGACGGCTCCTGGGATCTGATCCTGAGTGTCTCTCCCGACGGGCGACCGACGGTCTTCCTGAGCGGACAAGCAACCGAGCCGGTAGATGTTCCTTACCTGGCCGGTGAACATTCGGTGGTCATATCATTTGCCGCCCATGTCCATCTGACCAAGGACGAGGAGATCAGAACCGGCGCTGCGATACGGTTGCTGCCGGTTGAGGGCGGGGTTTTCCTGCTTGATGGCGTCGAACTCCCGCTGCCGAGCTTCGGCAATGCCGAACAGCTTACCGAGAGGATGGTCGAGGCAAATCTGCTGCAATCTGACGATCTGGTCGCCAAAGCATTCACCCCGAAGCCGAAAGCCGCCTCAAGACGGTCGGTACAGCAACATTTCAAGAAGACGACCGGCATCACCCAAAAGGATTTTCAGCTGATAAGGCGGGCACAGGAAGCTGTACGGCGGTTGAAACGGGGCGAGAATTCAGCCGCTGTCGCGGCCGATCTCGGCTACAGCGACCAACCGCATATGATCAAATCCATCAAGAAGATCATGGGGCACCTGCCTTCGAATCTCGACTCGGTCCACAAGATCTGAACACCGGGACAAGATAAGCTTGCCCGGTGTTCATCAGCACCAAACATGGATCATTTGGTCACAAGTGCCGCAAACCGCCTGATGTCGTCGACATAAAAGGCGGGGTCCTCCCAAGCCGCGAAATGGCCGGCGGTCTCCATATCGTGAAACTGGACCACATTGCCGGAGGTCTGGCGGTCAGCCCATTCGCGCGGGAGCCGCACGCCGCCCGGGATCGGCGCCTCAGTCGCCACGGCGACCGGAACCTTCGTGTCCGCCCCCCTGATCGTCGGCTGCTGCATGGCGTTCTGGTTGTAGATGCGAAACGACGAAGCCGCCGTTTCGGTCAGCCAGTAGATCATGATGTTGGTCAGCAATTCGTCACGCCCAAACCGCGCGTCCGCATCGTCTCCAAGCCCCATACCGGCCATGAAGCTCATGATCCATGCGGCAAGGCCGACTGGCGAGTCGTTCATGGCGAAAGCCAGACTTTGCGGTTTGGTGGCCTGCACCAGATTGAACGCGCCATGGCTGAAGAACCATCGCTGAATTGCACCTGCGTAGGCTTGCTCGGGCGGGCTCAGCAACGCGAAATCGGTGGTGTGGTCAGGATATCCAACATCAGTCACGTGATAGCCCAGGAGCTTTTCCGCATGCCGCTGCGCCAGCGACATGGCGATCACGGAGCCTGTATCGCCGCCGGCGGCGATGAATTTTCCATATCCGAGGACATCCGTCATGAGCGTTGCAAGGAGGTCACCGACCTTGTCCATCGCCAGCGCGGTCCTTCCGGAGAAGCCGCTCCCCGGGATCGACGGCACCACAACGTGAAAATCGTCGGAAAGCGGCTCGATCACCTTATGGTAGCGGTAGAAGGAGTCTGGCCAGCCATGCAGCAAAAGCAGCGGCGTCGCATCCTTTTTCTTTGAAGGATGATGCACGAAGTGGAGCTCGATACCATCGATGCCGACCTTGAAATTGTGCAGGGCGTTTATGGCTGCCTCGGCCTTGCGCCAGTCATAACCGTTGATCCAGTGGTCGGTCAGCTTTTTCATGTAGGCGAGGTTCGTACCGAGCATCCAGCCAACATCAGCAGGTTCATCCGGCCAGCGAGTATGCTCAAGCCGGAACTTGAGGTCGGCTAGTTGCGATTCAGAGATGATGACGTTGAAGGGCATCGGGGCCATGAAAAAGTCTCCTGTTGGCGGCGTTTCGTCTCATGGTGTGCTGTGATTTATCAACCTACGCGGGATGGCGGAAACCGATTGTAAAAATGCGCAAACTCGATGCGATACCCGCCGCGGACATCCGCCCCAACCTCGCCACACGTGAATCAAATTTGCCGGTCAGACGAAAACTATTCGGTTGCGGTGAGCCGCAGCCGTGCCTACGATTTGGCTTGACGGTGAGGATAGAAGCAGGATGCAGCAACCCGGCCGGGCCGCAGAGATCAAGGCGAACGGGATCGGCAAGAGCTTCGGCTCGTTCCGGGCGCTCGATAATCTCACGCTCGATATCGGCCGCGGCGAGTTCCTGACGCTGCTCGGACCATCCGGCTCTGGCAAGACCACCTTCCTGATGATCCTCGCCGGCTTCGTGCAGCCGAGCGAAGGCAAGCTTTTCAGCGACGGCGTCGACATCACCAACCGGCCGGCCGAGCAGCGCGCCGCCGGCATGGTGTTCCAGGGCTATGCTTTGTTCCCGCATATGAGCGTGGAACAGAACATCGCCTTCCCGCTCAAGGTGCGCAAGAAATCCGCCGCAGAGATCAAAAGCCGTGTCGGCGAGATGATCGAACGCGTCGGTCTCAGGGGCCACGAGAAGAAGCTGCCGGCGCAGCTTTCGGGTGGCCAGCAGCAGCGCGTGGCGCTGGCTCGCGCGCTGGTGTTCGAGCCGGGGGTGCTGTTGCTCGACGAGCCGTTCTCGGCGCTGGACAAGAGCCTGCGCGGCCAGATGCAGGCCGAGATGAAGCGGCTGCACCAGGAGACCGGCACAACCTTCGTCTTCGTTACGCACGACCAGAGCGAGGCGCTGGCGCTGTCGTCGCGCGTCGCCATCTTCAATCACGGTAAGCTCTTGCAGGTGGGCAGGCCCGACGAGGTTTATGACCGGCCCGCCAACCGCTTCGTCGCCGAGTTTCTCGGCGAGATCAACATGCTGCCGGTGAAGGGCGTGCGCCCCGCCGACAATGGCGCCACCGGGCTCTGCGAGGACCGCGCGGTCAACATGCGTTGCAAGGCCGAGGCGATCAAAGGCGACGCGATCCTCGCCATCCGTCCCGAGGATATGTCGATCGCGCCGGAAGCGTCGGTCAACGAGAACGGCATCGCGGCGACCGCTGTCGCCTCGACCTATCTCGGTGCCGCGACTAAGCTCGATCTCACCACCCGCCAGGGCGCCAAGGTCACCGTCTCGGTGCCGAACGAGGTCGCGGCCGCGGCGCTGAGCAAAGGCAATTCCGTCTGGCTGACCTGGCCGGCGGAGAAGGGTTTCCTCCTTCCGGACGGAGGACAGTAAGCACCCGCCGCCGCGGCCCGAAATCGCCGCGCTGGCTTCCGGTTCAAATCAACGACAACAAGGGGAACTGACATGAACGATACGAAGAAACAGACAATCGAATCCCTCGCCGAGCGGACCAAGCGCGGCGAGATCTCGCGCCGGCAGTTCGCGCAGCTTGCGGGCCTCGTGCTCGCCGGCACGCCGATGCTTTTGCGCTCGACCGGCGCTCGAGCCGAGACCAAGGGGCTGGTGCTGGTGAATTGGGGCGGCGACGCCATCACGGCTTACGACGCCGCTTACGGCCAGGCCTTCACCAAGGAAACAGGGATCCCGGTCAAGATGGACGGCTCGGGCCCGACCGAAGGCGCGATCGCCGCGCAGTTCAAGAGCGGCGCGCCGACCTGGGACCTGGTCGACGTCGATCCGTTCTCTGCCATCACGCTCGGCGGCCAGGGCATGCTCGAGCCAATCGACTATAAGATCGTCGACAAGAGCAAGATGCGGCCGGGCTTCGGTTGGGAATATGCCGCCTCGACCTACTTCTTCTCCTATGTGATCGCCTACGACTCGCAGAAATTCGGCTCCAACGCGCCGACCGGCATGGCCGATTTCTTCGACGTCAAGAAATTCCCTGGCAAGCGCTCGCTCTACAAATGGGGCGTGTCGAGCTGGGAAGCGGCGCTTCTGGCCGACGGCGTGGCGCCTGGCTCGCTCTACCCGCTCGACCTGAAGCGCGCGCATGACAAGATCGCCGCCTTCAAGGAAAACGTCGTCTCCTATTGGGGCGGCGGCGCCGAGAGCCAGAGCGTATTGCTCAACGGCGAGGCTTCGATGGCGATCGTGTGGTCGACCCGCGCCTCGCTGATCGAGCAGGACTCCGGCGGTCAGATCAAGTTCATCTGGGACCAGGGCCTGATCTCGCCCGGCGCACTCGCCGTGCTGAAGAACAATCCCGGCGGCAAGGACGCGGCGATGAAGTTCATCGCCAGCACCCAGGATCCGCAAAAGGAACTGGTGATGTTCGAGAAGCTCGGCCAAGGCCCGGCGAACCCGGCGGCCGACGCGCTGATCCCGGCCGACAAGAAGCGCATCAACCCTGTCGATCCGGCGAACATGGCCAAGCAGATCCCGCTCGACATGGAGTGGTACGCCAAGAATTACGGCGCAGCACTCGACGAATACACCAAGATTATCTCGGCCTGATCGGGCCGAGAACTGCTTGGCGATGAGAGGCACCCTCTCCGACAGGACGGGCGCGGCGCTGTTGATGGCGCCGCTGCTCCTGTTCCTCGTGCTTGCCTATGCCTGGCCCTTTCTCGGCGTGGTGAAGTGGAGTTTTACGCTCCCCACCCCCGGGCTTGGCCAGTACCACGCCTTGCTCACCGACGACCTGGTGCAGTCGGTGTTCATCCGCACGCTGCGCATCGCGGCGATCGTCACCGTGGTCTCGGTCACCGCCGCCTATGCCATCACCGTGGTGTGGGTGCGCGGCAGCCCGGTGCAGCGTGTGCTTGCCGAGTTCTGTATCCTGGTGCCATTCTGGATCTCGGTGCTGACGCGCGCCTTCGGCTGGGTGGCGCTGCTCTCCAACCGCGGCCTGATCAACACCTGGCTGCAATCGATCGGCTTCATCTCCGAGCCGCTGACTTTGGTGCGCAACGAGTTCGGCGTCATCGTCGGCATGTCGCATTTTTTGATCCCCTTCGCGGTGTTCCCGCTGGCTTCCGCCATGCGCAGCCTGGACGAGCGCGTGCTGCTTGCGGCGCGCGGGCTTGGCTCCAGCCGCATGCGCACCTTCTGGACGGTGTTCGTGCCGATGACGCGCTCCGGCATCATCGGCTCGGCGCTGATCACCTTCGTCTTCTCGCTCGGCTTCTTCGTCACGCCGGCAATCCTCGGCGGCGGCCGCAGCGTGATGATCGCGGAGCTCATTTACCTGCGCATCTTCCAGAGCCCGGATTGGGGGCTGGGCGCAGCGATCAGCGTCGTGCTGGTGGTGTTCGTCGGCGCGCTGATGGCGCTTGTGTTCCGCTACGTCAGACCGAAGCAATTGGTGTAGCCAATGCCGACCTATCGCCCCGGCCCCGTCTCGCTCATCCTCGCCGTGCTGGTGGCGCTGTTCCTGTTGATGCCGCTGCTTGCCGTCATCCCGGTGTCGCTTACGCCGAGCCGCATGCTGGCTATGCCGACGGGTGAACTGTCGCTGCGCCATTACCGCTCCCTGATCGAGGATCCACGCTGGCTGGACTCGATCCTGCTGTCGCTCAGGATCGGCATCGTCAGCAGCATCCTCTCGACGGCGTTGGCGCTCACCTTCAGCCTCGGCGTGTGGATGTTCCAGCCGCGCTTCACCGCTGCGCTCGTCGGCTTCGTGCTGCTGCCGATGGTGGTACCGCCGGTGGTCTCGGCGGTGACGCTCTATTTCCTGCTCACCTCGGTCTCCGGCCTCACATCGTTCTTCGGCTACGACACCTGGCTGGGCGTGGCCATGGCGCATTCAGTGATGACCGTGCCTTTCGCTACGGTGCTGATGCTGGTGTCGCTCAGCCAGCTCGACCGGCGCATCGACCTTGCCGCGCGCGGCCTTGGCGCAACCGTGTGGGAACGCGCGACGCGCGTCATCATGCCCAACATCAAGTTCGGCATCGTCACCGCGGCGCTGCTGTCGTTCGTGCTTTCGTGGGAAGAAATCGGCGTGACGCTGTTCATTACTTCGGTCAACGCCATCACCCTGCCGCGGCTGATGTGGATGGGCCTGCGCGACAACATCGATCCGGCGATCGCGGCCCTCTCGGTGATCCTGATCATCATCACCGTGCTGGTGCTTGCGGTGCGCAGCTTCATCACGAGGCAGCGTCCCGCGAAACCCTGATCGGGCAAACCTGACCGAGACGCGACCGAACCTGCCGGGATCACCGGTGACTTCGTCGCCGGGCTCGACTTCTATCGGCTTAACAGGTGCCGGTTATCACCACCTGCCCCGCCGCTTCCCACGACACCAAGCCGGTGACGCCCGCGGTGAACGCAGCAAGCCACGCAACCCAAAACGAAAGAGGCCCGCCGGGAGCGGCGAGCCTCTTACGGAGCCGAAGTGGAAGTTCGGCGCCGTCATGATCCGGGGGTGTGGATCGACTTGGAATTTAGCCAACAGCGCCCGGCGAGGCGACTTACAAATCTGTAAGCTTCGGCTGAGCCGGGTCCCGCTCATACAAGAGAACCAATTACTATCAGCGACTTGCAGCGAATATCGGGCTTCGAAGCATCGTCTCTCAAACAAACGTGATGAACCCCCGGCGAGCGGCATGGCAAGAGCGGCGGTTCAACGAAACGTGGGCGGCGTCGCGATGCGGCCCGCTTATATGTCAGTCTGCGCCGTCGAGGCGCCGCGCCGGACGAAGGCCCCTGGCCCCGTCCGTGCGTGGCAAGCAGCTCAGGCAGCCTGCGGCCGCCGCATCCTCTCGACCAAAGCCTGCCTTGCCGGTCCGGCAAGCGGCTTGTCCGTCGTCAGCAGGCCATCGAGCAGTGTCAGAAGCTCGCGCGCTGCCGACGACTTGCAGGAATAATAAACCATCTGACGATCGCGGCGGGTTTCGACCAGGCCAAACCTGCGCAGTTTGGCCAGGTGTTGCGACAGCGCTGACTGGCTGAGTTCGACCTTGTCGGCGAGCACGCCGACAGAGAGTTCGCCCTCGGCGAGGTAGTTCATGATGAGCAAACGCTTCTCGTTGCCCATCACCGCAAGAAAGGCTGCCGCGCTTTCTGCGTTGGCGGTAAGTTTCTTGGTCACCATCGATTTCCCCATGGTTCATGCTCTTCCGAAGGCCATGGGGGCAATGGCTTCAGAGTTCCAGAGCGTTGATGAGCCTGCCCCGGTTTGAATGCGGGACCTGCCCTGCTTCTTTTTCGACCAGAACCCTTTCGTAACCCGGTTGCCACCACGTCGGAGGTGCTGGTCTCGGACAGAACGCGCGGCGCTTTTCTGGGCTCAAGTCAATGCAGACTCAGAAAAATTCCGCGCTGCTAATGCGTATCAGCGCAGCGCTCGTTCGGCAAGAATATAACGAGGCCGGCAAAACAGCGGCCAGCCGCAAGTAAGGAAGCACAGCAACCGGTGTGCCCGGCTAAGAAACCTTGGCCACGATGTTGCCGCGACTCACTCCCAATCTCGAAGCGTGCTATTATTGGCCGGGCAAGAGGGGCCGGGCTGGAGGAAGAAGCCATGTCCGTTGTACGCAACACGTTCAACCCCGACGAGACGGCCATGCTTGGCCGTGTCTACCAAAACGGCAATTTCGAAGGCGAGACTGCCGAGCAGAAGGAAGCGCGCGCCTCGCGTATCATCGCTAATTACATGGCGGGTATCACCGACGAGGCGGAACTGGTCGAGCTTTCACGGAGGCCGCTTGGAAGATGAGCAACCTACGCCAGCTTCGTGAAACGCTTCACGCCAAGTTGACGTTTCGCGACGCAACTCTACGATAATATATCGTGTTCCGATATACTTCGGGAGGTTTTAGTGATGATGCAGGGATGGTTCTCCAGGCCGGTCGAAGTCGCCGTCGGGGTGTCCGGCTCGATCCGCCACATATCCAACGCCGAGCAGGCCGTCGAACTGCTGACCGGCCAATGGCGCGATGCCGGCAGCGCGCTACATGGCGCGGCGCTGCGCGCCTGCCGGCGGGCGATCCGTGGCGACGTTGCGGCGGATAACGCCAGGGAGGCCTTCATCATGGCCGCGCGCGAGGCGCACGTACTAGTGGAATAGAACAACGGCGCCCGGCGCTCCACAGGCTGCCTATCGATAGTAAAGCCATAAAAGCACCAGCACCGCTGACGCCGCCGGAGAAAGCAGGATTCGGCCCGAAAGATGCATATGGCCAGCTGAAGCGGAGTGATCATGCCTGGCGGGAAACCGATGCTCTGTTCGAAACGCGCGCGCACGATCCGTCTCAGCGCGCGAGCGGTTCGGTCGCGCTTCCTCGTAGAGCCCGAACGCGGTCGCCATCAAGGTGGCAACGGTCATGGTGGGATGCTAGCACGGCGATAAGCATGAGAGGTCCTCCCGCGTTTCATCAGCCTGCCGGATTCATTAGATCAGGATGACGTTCCGGTAGATCGCCAACCGGTTCCCACTGTGCATCCGCTGACTTTCGGTTCGCAATCTAGCGCCACCCGCGAGAGTACGGCAGTGACTTCGGTCCCGCGATTTTCGACCATCCGCACTCGCCGGATTGGCCGCCCTTGAGCCCGTCCGGACGCAGCGTTTCACCGTTTCACAGAAACGGTGAAACGGTCTATCTCTTTGTCTTTACGCAACTCCGGACGGAAGGCTGCGGCGGAGGCGCCGAGCCACCCGCCCACGCTTTTCCTGGAATTGCCGTAGCCTTGAAATTCTTCGGAACCTAACGCGCGGTGATTGGTTAACGCGCGGGTCCGCAATCGCGGAACCGCATCGGGCGCGTCATCCGGCGCCGATTGCTTGCTCAAAAGACGATCATAAGAACGGAGGAAGTGATGAACGATGTCTGGTTTTCCGAGCCGGTCGTGATCGATTTCCAGCCAAACGGTCAGCGCAAGGTTTCGAGCTGCTTCGAGGCGATGGAATGCCTGGACCAACGCTGGCCCAGACAGGCGCGGGGCGGCGCCTGGCGCTCGGCGAGCCGCGTCTGCCGCGACGCGCTCGATGGGCTGCGCAGCCCGGTGGAAGCCCGCAAGACACTGCGCAAGGCTGCCAAGGTCGCCGGACTGCTGGCGTAGCCTCGATTTTCCCACGGCGCCCGTGAGGGGCGTCACCAAGCCCGTCGCGGTTTCCCATTGCCGCGGCGGGCTTGTGTTTTCATGCAGCGAAGTGGCGGCCGACGCATACTTGGAACGCGTTCAAGCACGCGTCCCGCTGATACATGAAAACGCCGGCCGCTCGGCTTCGGGGTTGCCTGACGGGTTCAGGCCGCTCCATTTCGGCGAGTCGACCGGCAGCCGCAACGCGAGCACCGGGACGTGGTAAATGGGCGGTTACTATCCACAGGCCGTGGCGGCGGATGGTTCAGCCAAAGCCGCCAAGCACTTCCGGGAATTGGACGGCCAGTGCGCCTTCTTCTGCCTGCCGGGCGTAGATTTGATGCATCTTCGCGCCGTCATATCTGGCGCGGCGGCGTTGGACATCGTTTCCGAAAAGACCGGCAACAGCGTCGAAACGGCGCAAAAAGCGCTTCATCACGCCGCGCTCGAAGGGTATGCGCTGCTCGAACGGCTTGCGCCAGGGCGTGTCCCTTGCCAGGTCGCGCCAGATGCTCAGCGCTTCCAGCTCGACCCCAACCTGGTTGCCCCACGGCTTGCCGCCGGCGAAATGCCTGGCCCAAGCCTGGGAGAAGCGGAACTGCCTTGTCCCCAGCGATTGCAGGTTCCAGTTCGGATGCATCGTCTGCCATTTGCCCTCGAAGACGACGTTGAGGGCATTCTGGTCGTTCATCTTGCCTTGAATGGCGGTGTTGCGCGTGCGCTCCAGCAGTCCGTCCGTCCGAACAGCGCCCATGTCGAAAACCACGACACCGGAGTTGAAGTAGGGCGCGCCCGCCTTCAGCCCGAGCTTTTGTCTGTAGGACGGCCGAAAATACATGTAGTCGTCATGCGCCGCGAGCATGGGCGCATGCAGCTGCTGCCCGGCAAGATCGTTGATATCCCTGTTGAAGAGAACATCGCAGTCCGTGTAGGCGACACGATCATATGGCCCAAAAACCGGGAGCTGGTCGGCGAAAAGACGAGTGTAGGCGGCGATGCTGTATGTTCCGAAGCGGAAGCCGTAGCTGGTCATGAAATCCGCGACGTCGACCAGCTCGACCTTGCCTTTCAGCAGATGGCGGCCGGCTTCGAGATCCGGTTCGCTGGCGCCGGTATAGAGCAGGTAGCCGTCGATCGGCGTGGAGACGTCAACGATCCGACGCGCCGCCAGGCTGGCATACGGAAGATATTCAGCATCCGCGGCCAGGAAGAAACACTTCGTCATTCGCACCGCGACCCTTATCCTACTGCGGTGCCTGCCACAAAATGCTTCTCGACGAAAGCCTCGATCGGGCCGGTGAGCGACGCCGCCTCACGCTTGACCTTATCGTCGTCCCAGCGCCACCACTGGATCGCCAGCAGCTTCGCTATGATCTCCTCGGGAAATCGATATCTGATCAGCCGGGCTGGAGACCCCCCGACGATCGCATAGGGCGGCACGTGTTTGGTGACGACGGCACCGGCGCCGACGACTGCACCATCGCCGATCTCCACCCCCGGCAGGATCATCGCGCCATTGCCGATCCAGACATCATTGCCAACAGTGATGCCGGCCGGCTTGCCGCCATTTGCGGTTGGCTCCGGCTGATTCAGCAATCGGCTGTAGATTGGAAACGAGGTTGCGCTCTCGGTCGGATGCTGGCCGGAGCAGATGAAAACCACCCGACCGGCAACTGAGCAGAAAGCGCCGACTTGCAGCGGAGCATCCTTCAAGGGGGCCAAGACTTTTCGCCATGTCACACCATAGGTGTGGCGGCCAACGGTCACATGTTCCGGCAATCCGGAGCGCATATCCCTCAGCCATTTGGAAAGCGCCGACATCCAGATACCTCCCCAATGCTTCTGTGACATAGCCTCGGACCGGCCGAACCATCAACCGGGAACTTTGGCCGGCGCAAGCGAGCGATTCACCGAAAAACCTGTTATCCGCACACCGACGTTGGGAAATTTCGAGTGGATTGCGGTTGCCTGTGTTGGTAGTGGGAGCGTCTCAGACACACTCCCATAGATCGAATGAACGACGTTTTTGGCTATATCGCCTATGGCGATAACGAGGTTTATCACTTTGGCGCGCTGCTCAGCGCGCTTAAGCTTTTGCACAATTGCCCAGGCGCCAAAATAATCGTCGCAACCGACAGACCCGAACTCTTTCGCTTATACCCCGTAGAGACGATCGCAATAACCGCCGACCAGAAAGAGTTGATGTCTTTCGGCTGGCGCTATCATTTCGGCGTCAAGGCTGCATTCCTGATCGAGATCCTGAAGCGAGCGGACCGCCTGATCTTCATGGACTCGGACCACTATCCTTATGTCGATCCATCCAGAGGGTTCCGACAGATTTCACCGACGCGTTCCTTCATGCGTAAGTGTGAGGGTGAGCATCGGCTTTACCCGGTTCTCACAGGCAAAGGCATCAAAATCGGAGACTACACTCTGACTGGGCACGAACCGATGTGGCAAAGCGGAATCCTTGGCATTCATCGAGCCAATATTCGTGCATTAAACGAAGCCTATTCCGCGATGCTGGCCGTACGCGAATTGACCAATACAGATGCGCCGGAGCAGTTTTGCATCGGGGTCGCGCTCTCTCGAAATGGCCTGGCCCTCAGCCGACACCACCTTCCGGTCAGCGACTACAACACACGTGGCAAAAAGGCTTTCGCCAGCCCGCGCGTGCTGCAGTTCTTCAACATGTACGGCGACGCTCCGATAGCCGAACAGGTAAGGAGAGCCGGGTGGTATCGCTTGTGGCGAGCTCCCATGGACCTATGGCGGCAGCGGGATAGGTGGTCGCTTTAAATTGGCCGTGAGATTTTACGGCAAAAGAAGAATGTCTCGCTGTTCGAGCGCGTCGCGAATATTCATTTCCTTTTCGGTTTTGCCACTGGAGACGCCTTCGATGTCTATTCCATTGAAAATGGCGGACTTCCGTTTCTCCTGGCGTCACGTTATGCAGGCCAAATGGGTCTGAAGATCGTCGATGTCATAACCAGAGCGCCGGCAATCATCGCGGCGAAGGAAGCCAGAAATAGGCTAGTATACACGGCTTTCGAGCATCGGGGCCGAGCTGCTGGACGCGCTTTTGCAGACCGCCTGAAAGCCACTGGTGCATCGCGTGTCTGCTTTGCGGTGGCGTTCAACACGCCTTGGGTCATAGATGCGCTGGCCAAGGCCTGGCAAATGCACCCGCCGGGAATGACGCTGGCAGTTGTCGACAATTCGACCGGTCGGGCGTCGAGAGAAGCAATAGAAAGCATCTGCAAGGTAAGAGACGTGCCTTATTTGGCGCTTCCGATGCGGGTAGAAAAACATCTGTCCAGATCGCACGGAACCGCGATAAACTGGACCTATCATAATATCATACGGCACTTGGAGCCTGAGTTATTCGGCTTCATTGATCATGACTGCTTCCCGGTAGTGCCATTTGACATCCCGGCCAAGATGGAAGAAAAGGCTGTCTACGGTAAGCTGTTCCTTCCAGGTCGAAATCATATCCACGAGCCGAAGCCGACCGATCGACACTGGAATTTATGGGCAGGTTTCTGCTTCTATCGCTTCTCCGCCACGGCGGGACGAAAGCTGAACTTCGAACCCCGCTTGAACATGGGGCTCGATACTGGCGGCGCAAACTGGAAAGTCCTTTACTCGCATTTGGACAGGGCAAGTGACGTTGCTGTAGCCGTCGCGCGGGAAAACCCGATGACGATGGCGGGTGCGGTCGGACACCATGAGATCATCGAGGAAGCATTCTTCCATGTTGCCGGCGTATCCTACCCCGACCGTCCCAGTTATCACCGCAGAACAACCGATCATCGAAAACTGATCCGCGACTACGTCTGGAATACATACCTTGGCGGCACGAGCGGCAGGGTAGCCCAAGATTTCTAAGTGCTGACCAGATCTTCGGGCTAGTCCGCCCGAAAACGCAAGCTAAACGACAGGCCCATGAGCCGATCCCGCAGCAATACCCCGATCGTCGGCATGACCACAGCCGACAGCGACAACGCATTCAAGCAAGCCGAGTATCGACGCGAGCGGCGGGTTGTGAAGGTGCGGCTCGAGCTTGACGAGGAAGCATTGCCCATCAAGGAATCCGTGGGCCAGTGAGAAGGACGACAAGCAATGGCTGACCGATCCCTCCCCTGAGCTGATGCGGAAGTAACATCCGTGCAAAACGGCGCCAGAAGGAACTCGCACTGCCAAGTCAAGTCGCAGCGTGAGGCAAAGACGAGAGGATTGTTAAGCTAGCTGGGCGGACTGGGCAAATCCACCAAAGCCGTATTGCCACAGAGTGGCCAGCGCCCGTTCGTTGCCGCGGCGTCTGCCGCAATGATCCGGGCGCCGGCGGTTGTCCAATCGTCTGGGAAGTGGATATGACGCGTTCGTTTTTGCGGTCACTTTGAATGATGCCGCCATCTCTCGCCAGAATGGTTGACTGTAGCCGGGAATTGACCGCCATGCAGCAGCATGGTTCAAGGCTGCATGGCATTGGAACGAACCAACTCTCGGTTTGAATGGATCGACTATGCGCGGTTCGCCGCGGCGCTGTCGGTCATGAGTTATCATTATCTCGTCAACGGTATCCGCAACGGCAAACTGACAGGCATAGGGCCATTCGAGGGGGCCGGAGCGCTGTTTCAATACGGGTATCTGGGTGTCCCGCTCTTTTTTATGATCAGCGGCTTCGTAATCATGTCGTCCGCCCGATCGGGGTCACCGGTGAAGTTTGTGATTTCGCGAGTCTTCAGGCTGTGGCCGGCGTTCGTCTTCTGTATGACATTGACCTCGATTGTGCTTGCCATCTGGCCGTCGCCGTTGATGCCGATATCGGCGGGACAGTATTTCGTCAACCTGACGATGATCCCGACGTCTTTTGGATGGCCAGTTGTCGACGGTGTCTACTGGACCCTCAAAACGGAGATCATCTTCTATGCCTCGGTGCTTGCCATCCTTTCGCTAAACCTGATCAGCTATGCCCAAATTATAGTTGAGATATGGATAGCCTGGCTGATAGTTTCTTTCGCGGTGTGGGGAGGTCATGGGTTCCTTGGGGGATATGACGCGTTCTTCGCCGCCGGGTGCTCCTTCTATTTCATGTACCAGGACGGTTTCTCTCCGCGGACACTGCTCGCGACCTCAGCCTGTGCAGTCATGGGCCTCTGTGTTGCCGAATTGCCCACCACGGACTTCATTAATGCGACCTATGGCCCGACGCTTTCGCGCTACGTCGTTGGGGTTATCGTGCTCGGGTTCTTTGTCGTCTTCCTGGGTATGAAGGCATCCAGAGCCGAATCGAAACCATTGCCTTTTGCGAGACAGATCGGCGCGTTGACCTATCCAATGTACCTTCTGCACGCGTATATAGGATACACGTTGATGTCGCGGTTCGGATCCTCGGATCGCCCCCTTTTTACTGTCTTTATCATGGCTGTGGCAGTTCTCATCGCAAGCTATTTGGTAGCCCGTTTCGTTGAGCTGCCGGTGCAAAGACTTCGCCCTGTCGCGGAGCGTGGGCTTAGCATGCTTCTTCGTCCAGCCCGAGGAACTACTCCTTCAGAGCAGCCTGAAGCCTAAATTAGAAGGCCGGTGCTCTATCCAGCTGAGCTACAGGGCCGGCTAGCAAAGTTTGTTAAGCCGCGCGCAAAGTCGGTATAGCGCTCACATCCACTTCCCGTTCGGCGTGCCAGGCATCATGGGCCGCCTGCATGCGAAGCCAGATTGCAGCGCCGTCGCCGAACATTTTTCCGAGCCGAGCCGCGATGGCCGGCGATACCGGCTTCCGTTCGCGGGTGATATCGTAGAGCTGCTGTCGGGAGATTCCGAGCAGCCTGGCAATTTCCACCTTGGTCTTTCCAGTCGCTGGGATGATGTCCTCAAGCAGCGCTCCCGGGTGGGACGGGCAACGCTCGACGGGACGCTTCGGCTTGTGCTCGCTCATAAATCCAATTTCCCCAATCTGTCCGCCTCAATGATACTGTTCGAAATCGACGCGGGCGGCGTCTTGGCCGTCGAATTCAAATGTGAGGCACCACGGGCCGTTCACGTGGAACCGTATAGCGGGTCGGGTCGAAGCCTCTCAGCGTGTGAAAATCAAACCCTGGCAGGTTCATATCTTCCGGCCGCTCGGACGCCTCAAGGCGGTCAAGCCTGATCAGGATGCGCTTATGCATCTTGACATCGATCTTCCCGGTTTTCCCGGTCTCGAACAAATCGGCTAGCGCTTTGCTCTTGAATGACTTGATCATGCCACACGTAAGCAGATAGCTTACATAAGTCAAGCAAATGTAAGCAGAACGCGTACATTACCATCGACAAGAATGCCAAAGATTGGCGATCCCGGCAGGATTCGAACCTGCGACCATCGGCTTAGAAGGCCGGTGCTCTATCCAGCTGAGCTACGGGACCGTCGGCCGGGCTAGGCCGGCTGGTCTATCATGCCGCGCGACGAAAGACTCGAAAATCAGTGCGTCCAGGGCGTCCTGCGGTCATAGCGGAAATTGTCCGAATAGGAAATCTGCCGGCGCTTAGCTTCCTTGGGCTCTTCAACCCGGTAGGCGATCTTTTCCTTCTCGGCATAGGCGATCGCCTCTTCCTTCGTATCGAAGGTGAGCTTCACCTGGCTCAGCATGTCGCCCGAGGAGGTGTAGCCCATCAGCGGGTCGATCTTCTTGCGCTGGGCGGGCTCGAATTCGAGCACCCAATGTCCGGTCTTGGCCTTGCCGGACTGCATCGCGGTTTTGGCTGGACTGAAAATGCGCGCGGACATGACCACCTCGTTGCCGCCCGGGGACCGGGCACCGTTGTTCAGCGCGCTATTTCCAGGATCCCATCGGGAGCCTGAACCTCGCGCCAATCCGTCATTACTGTGCAATGACCGCTGCGGCAAGGCCGCAGCGGCCCGGCGCACGCTATGGCGCAGGGAACCTCGCTGCGCTGCCGACATTATCGAAACGTCGGGCAGGCCGCGCCGTGCCGGCCTTCCCTGTAAGCCATCAGCAAAACGGACGTTTCGCCATGACCGATGCAACCGAACACGCCGTCCTCCAGCTCGCCGTGCTTGTCGGCAGCCTGCGCGCCCAGTCCTTCAGCCGCAAGATCGCCAAGGCGCTGGCCGCCCGCGCGCCGGATTCGGTGCGCTGCCGTTTCGTCGAGATCGGCGAGTTGCCGCTTTATAACGAGGATCTGGACGGCGACAGCCCGCCGGCGGCATGGTCGGCCTTCCGCGCGGCGATAAAAGAATGCGACGCGGTGCTGTTCGTCACCCCGGAATATAACCGCTCAATCCCGGGCTGCCTGAAGAATGCGCTCGATGTCGGCTCGCGTCCGTCCGGCAAGAGCGTGTTCAAGGGCCTGCCCGCCGGGGTCGTCAGCGTCAGCCCCAGCAAGATCGGCGCCTTCGGCTCCAACCAGGCGCTCAGGCAGACCTTCGTCTTCCTCGACATGCCGGTGATGCAGCAGCCGGAGGCCTATATCGGCAATGTCGCGGAGCTGCTCGACGATAAGGGGGCCGTTACCAATGCCGATACCGCAGCCTTCCTCGAGAATTTCATGGCCGGCCTGGAAAGCTGGGTCAGGAGGGTGCATCCCGGCGGCTCGTCCTTCGATGCCTTCATGAAGCAGCGCGAGAAGATCGCTGAGGATTATGTCAACGGCGATCCCACGTCGCTGAAGGCGATCGTCACCCATGCCGGGCCGGCGACGTTCTTTTCGCCGCGCGGCGATCATCTCGAAGGCGCCGAGGCGATTGCGGGCCGCTACGAACGCGACGCGGCGAGCTTCCAAAAGGGCGGCAGCACCGACCTCGAGGTGCTGCAGGCTGCGGCAAGCGGCGATCTGGCCTTCTGGACCGGCTTGCAGCATGCCAAGACGCGCATGGGCAGGAACGGCGAGGCGACCGAGATGACCTTGCGGGTGACGGAAGTGTTCCGATTGGAGGACGGCGGGTTCAAGCTGGTGCATCGCCACGCCGACCCGGTTCATTAGCCGGCGCTCGTACCAATCCGCGACACAATGCCGGAGGTTTTTGCAACAGCCACCTATTCCTTTTGGCGGGTGGGCGGCATATGTCAGATACAGGATCATGCCACTTGAAAGGCATGATGACGGCGATAAAGACACAAATGGGCGCGGAAGCGAAAGTCTTGCCGTCGGGGGTCGGCGAGCCAGCGATATTGGACGGAGCGATTGTCATCGGCGCGGGCGCCGCAGGGCTTGCCGCCGCGCATGCGCTGGCCAGGGCCGGCGTGACGGTGCAAATCCTGGAACGCGAGCGGCGGCTGGCCGAGCCCTGGCATCGCCGTCACGATAATCTGCACCTCAACACGCATCGTGACCTCTCCTCATTGCCCGGCGTTTCCTTTCCGGCAGGGACGCCGGCTTTTCCGCATCGCAGCGCCGTCATCCGTCATCTCAACGATTTCGCCGAAACGCACCGGCTGCCGATCGCCTTCGACGTCAAGGTCGACGAAATCGAATTCCATGGCGACCACTGGCTGCTGCGGACAAGCGCGGGGCTGAAGGCGGCACGGCATGTGGTGATCGCCACCGGACGCGACCGGCAACCCTTCATTCCGGCCTGGAAGGGCATGGAGGATTTTTCGGGGTCGGTCATCCACTCGGCCGAGTTCGGCAAGGCGAGCGACTATGCCGGCAAGAAAGTGCTGGTGGTCGGCGCCGGCAATTCCGGCTTCGACACGCTCAACCATCTTTCCCGCGTCGAGACGGGTCTGATGTGGCTTGCGGCACGCAACGGACCTTCGCTGCTGCCCAAGCGCATCGGCAAGATCGCCGTGCATCGCATATCGCCGCTCATGGCCAGCCTGCCCACAAGGCTCGCGGACGCGGTGATGGCGGCAACGCAGCGCCTGGTGTTCGGCGATCTGACGAAATACGGCCTGCCGCCTGCCCCGGCGGGCGGCGCCAGCCGGCTCGGCTCCGACTATACGGCGATCGCCGCCGACGACGGCGCGGTCGAGGCCATCAAGGCAGGGCGCATCATCGTGGTGCCGCAACTGCGCGAATTCAGGCGCGACGGCGTCGTACTGGACGGTGGCCAGACGATCGCGCCCGACATCGTCATTGCCGCCACCGGCTACCGTACCGGGCTGGAGACGATGCTGGGCCGACTCGGCGTGCTCGACGCCAAGGGCGTGCCGCTGTTCAATGGCGCCGCGAACGATCCGAAGCTGCCCGGACTCTGGTTCACCGGCATGCGCCCGAGCATTCGCGGCTGCTTTGCCAATGCGAGAATCCAGGGCACCGCGATCGCCAAGAAGATCGCCGGCCAGCAGCGCCAGAGCTGATCGGCATTTCTGCATGAAGGCCGCGAAGGCATCGGCGCAGGCGGCAAGGCTTTCAAACGCCGCTTGCAGCCACGCCTTGCAGGTCACGGTAGCGATCCGGGCACCGTAGGCGAACCGAGGGCTGGCGCTCTTCAACACTGCGGCATCGATCCAGGTCGGGCCTGCCGTTTTTGTGTTGCCTTCCGGGCGCCCGCCCCCTATACGCCGCGGGACGTCGGAGTGTAGCGCAGCCTGGTAGCGCACCTGATTTGGGATCAGGGGGTCGCGTGTTCGAATCACGCCACTCCGACCATCGCTTCCTTCCTCGACCAAATCGGTCTCGCCTTTCCTGCATTACAGCCGGAAGGACAGGGACAATTGAGACGCCAACACTTTCCAGGCAGCGGCTGACATGGGGGCTCCGCGATCTGCGGTCCTCCTCTCATCAACGACGCACGTCAATGCGGCCTCGCCATAAGTGGCGGCAGCTTGCTGCTCGATGCGGGACAGGCTCACGGCAAGCGGGACGAGCCATTCAACGCCGCAGTTCGGAGGAACGGTAAACCCGCCGGGCGAGAACCCCAACACCTCGAGCCCGGCGAGCCTACAACCCGATCTGGAACGCGATCGGGACCGGGATCAACCGGCGACGGCTGCGTTGCAAAAGTGATGCCTGAAAGATTGTTCCGAAACGGGACGGCTACGCCGCATGCTCCCACGGATTGATAACCGGCACCCCGGCCGCCTGAAACGGCGCGATGTCGCGTGACGCGGCCTGGAAGCCCTTCGCGGCGGCGATGGCTGCGATATACCCGACAGGCACGGGAAATCCCTTTCCGGCCGTTCTGGCCTTTACAGCAAGACCGGCATAGCGACGTGCCGCCTCGGCGTCGAAGACCAGGATACGTTGATCGAAGATTGCACAAATCCCGGCAAACGTTTCGGCCAGCGCGTTCTTGCGGCGGCTTGCTGCCATGGCCTCAATCCCGAACAGCACTTCCGCAAGCGTGATGCTGGAAAGGTAGAGTGTTTCGGCGGCCTGAGCATCCAGCCAAGCCAAGACTGTGGGATGCGGCTCTGCCCTCATCACCTCCGACACAACATTGGTGTCCAGGAGGATCATTCGAATTTCAGGGGCTCGGCAGGGCTTTTGTCCAAGGCTTGCTCCAGAGCATCGACATCCTCGTCTTTCACACCGGCCCGGCGAGCGATGCTTGCAAGCAAGGAGCCCAGTTTGACACGGCCCTCCGGCCGGACGGCATCCTCAAGGATGGCGCGGATTTCCGCTTCCGTGCTGCGGCCGTTGATGGCCGCGCGCACGCGCAGGGCGCGATGTGTCTCTTCCGGAAGATTTCTGATCGTGACCGCTGTCATTGATATCGATTCGATCTCGTTGCTATCACATAGCATAGTGGACCCTGATTGTCACGCGCAGGCAGTTCAGCCTCAAATATCGAACTCGCCCTGCCCTTCGTCCATGGCGCTGACGGTCTCGGCGGCCAAAGCGCGGGTGATCGGCGTCTTGCGTTCGAGCGCGGCGCGGTCGAGGCGTTCGACGACGCGCATGGCGGTGCCGAGCGAGCGCTCGATGCGGCGCACCAGATATTGCACCACATGCGGCTCGACCTCTACCTGCCGGTCTGCGAAGAGCTTTGTGAGCACGCCGGCGAGCAGCAGGTCGTCGGGCTCGTGGATCTCGATCGTCGCCGCCGCCTTCAATCGCGAAACGAGATCCGGCAGCGCGACGCGCCAAGCCGAAGGGAAACGCCGCGCGGTGAGCAGCAGCGTCGAGCCCGCGCCGCGCACGGCGTTGATCAGGTGGAACAGGCCCGGCTCGTCGATCGCCGCCTTGTCGATGTCATCGACGAGCACCGGCCTGCTGCCGAGACCGGCAATGTGCTCGCCGATCCGACCGGGATCAACGATGACGGCGTGCGCCCTATCCTGCCAGATGCGGGCGAGATGCGTCTTACCGGAGCCGGGCGGCCCGGCCAGCACGACCACCGGCGACGGCCAGTCCGGCCAGCGGTCGATCAGCGATGCCGCTTGCGCATTGGTGCCCGAGACGACGAGCTCGTCGCGCGAATAGCCGGTGCCGTGGCCGAGATCGAGCGGCAGCTGGCGCGGTGTATCTGCTGGCTGGGCAGCCATTTCAGCCCCGAGACGAGCGGTGGCCGCCACGGCGATCGGCCGGCAATGGCGGCGCGGGCTGAGTGCCGTTGCCCTTATAGAGCGGCGATTCGAGATAGCGGCCGATGGCGAAGCGCACCAGCACGGCAATCGCCGCCGAGGCCGGCACGGCAATCAAAAGGCCGACGAAACCGAACAGCGCGCCGAAGGCAAACAGCGCGAACATCAGCCATACCGGGTGCAGGCCGACGCTCTTTCCGACCAGCCGGGGCTGCAGGATGTTGCCCTCGATGAACTGGCCGACGAAAAACACGCAGGCCACAAGCAAGACCATCGTCCAGTCCGGCCAGAACTGTACGAAGGCTACGCCGACGGCGAGTACCAGCCCGGTCAGCGAGCCGACATAGGGGATGAAGGAGATCAGCCCGGCGAAGAAGCCGATGAGGATGGCGAAGTTCAAGCCGGTCAGCGTCAGTCCCGTGGCATACATGGCGCCGAGCACCAGGCAGAGCGTGCCCTGCCCGCGCACGAAGCCGGCGGTGGCGGTGTTGATCTCGCGAGCGAGCGTTCTGACCGTCTCGACATAGTCGCGCGGCACCCAGCTGTCGACAACGGCCACCATGCGGTCCCAGTCGAGCAGCATGTAGAAGGCGACGACCGGGGTAACGACGAACAGGCTGACCACCGAAACCAGCGCCACGCCCGAGCTCCAGATCGAGGTGAAGACGGTGGTAAGCAGCCCGAAGCCGGTGGTGAGCAGCGAATTCAGCCCCTCGCGCAAGCCTGCGGCGTTGACGCCAAAACGCTGCTCCAGCCATTTCGGGTCGAAGCTGGTGATGAGCGATTGCAGGCGGGTGAGATATTCCGGCAGCTTGCGGGCGAAATCGGCCATTTGCGTGGCCAGCACCGGCACCAGGATGACGAAGGCCAGCACCACGACTACGATGAAGGCGATCAGGATCACCACCGTCGCCATCAGGCGCGACAGGCCTAGCCGCTGCAGCCAGTCGGCGACCGGGTCGAGGAAATAGGCGAGCACCATGCCGGCCACGAACGGCAGGAGGATGCCTGAGAAGATATAGAGGAACAGCGCCAGCAGGACCGCGGTCACCAGCCAGAAGAAGACCTGGCGGCGAAGCCCGCCCGAGCCGTCGTCAGCGACGATCACCGCGCCGTCATTGTCAGGCGTCCGTGCTGGAGCCGCCCGACTTGCCGATGCCCGACTTGATGTCGCCCGACTTGATGTTGTCGGTTGGGGAGTTGCTCGTCCGGGAGCCTTCGCCATAGCCGCTCATATGCCTTAGCCAAGCCACGAGATAGGCTGCGGCCGAAGCCACGGTCAAGACCCCGGTCAGCAATATGAGCGCGGTCCGCAGCGGGCCCAGCTGCACCGAAAAGGCGAGTTCGCCCAGCACAAGCGACGCCAGCACGATCTGCGCCGCGGTGTTGATCTTTGAAACGAGGAGCGGCTTCACCTCGATCGGATGGCTCATCACGCTGGACAAGAGCACGGCGCAAACGATCAGCCCGTCGCGCGAGACCATGGTTACCACCAGCCAGAGCGGCAGCTCGCCGGCAAAGCCCATGACGACGAAGACCGAGACCAGCAGGAGCTTGTCGGCGACCGCATCGAGATAGGCGCCGAGGCGGGACGATTGGTTCCAGCGACGCGCGATAAAGCCATCGACACCATCGGAAATGCCGGCGACGAGGAATCCGGCGAAGGCCCAACCCCAAAGCCACTGCAGCATGGCCAACACCACGGCCGGCACCAGCAGCAGCCGCATGATCGTAATCATGTTGGGAAGGGTCACGTGAGGTCCCGTCGTGATTTTGTTTGAGAATAAATGATGGAGATACGTAAATTGGGCAAGGGAGAAGCGGCGTGAAGCCGCCGATCTCCCCCCTTGCGGGGGAGATGCCTGGCAAGGCAGAGGGGGTGCTGTCCGTCGGCATCTCGGAGTTTTTCTTTCGCCGTGCCGGCAGAACCATTATCGATGCTGGTATTCCTTCACACCCCCCTCTGTGCTGCCGGACATCTCCCCGCAAGGGGCGAGATTGGCCGCCATCTCGGCCTTCGCCAATCGCCTATGTCGGTGCCCACTTTCCACGATTTTGTCAGTCGCAACGACATCCTTGCTCCCCGAAACCATTCATGCGAAGAGCCCGCAATGACAAACAGGGACGAGCCGACGATGAGCAAGGGCGAAAAGGCCAAGCGCAAGAACGGGCTCACCTATGCCGAGGCTGGCGTCGACATCGATGCCGGCAATCTGATGGTCGAGAAGATCAAGCCGCTGGTGCGCGCCACGCGCCGGCCGGGCGCCGATGGCGAGATCGGCGGCTTCGGCGGACTGTTCGATCTCAAGGCCGCCGGCTTCACCGATCCGGTGCTGGTCGCCGCCAATGACGGCGTCGGCACCAAGCTCAAGATCGCCATCGATGCCGGCAAGCACGACACGATCGGGATCGACCTCGTCGCCATGTGCGTCAACGACATCGTCGTGCAGGGCGCGGAGCCTTTGTTCTTCCTCGACTATTTCGCCACAGGTAAGCTCGACCCCGAGCAGGGCGCATCGATCGTCGGGGGCATCGCGCAGGGCTGCCGGCAGGCCGGCTGCGCGCTGATCGGCGGCGAGACCGCCGAAATGCCTGGCATGTATAACGACAAGGATTATGACCTTGCGGGCTTCGCGGTAGGTGCGGCCGAGCGCGGGCAACTGCTGCCGACCGACGACATCGTCGAAGGCGACGTGCTGCTCGGCCTTACTTCGTCCGGCCTGCATTCCAACGGCTTTTCGCTGGTGCGCCGGATCGTCGCCGCGAGCGGCCTCGGCTGGAGCGATCCAGCGCCGTTCAACGAAGAGCTCAGCCTCGCCGAGGCGCTGCTCGAGCCGACGCGCATCTATGTGAAGTCGATCCTCAAGGCGATCCGCAACACGCATGGCATCAAGGCGCTCGCCCACATCACCGGCGGCGGTTTCCCGGAAAATATCCCGCGCGTTTTGCCCAAGGATTTTTCGGCCGAGCTCGACCTCGAGGCGATCGACGTGCCGCCAGTGTTCTCGTGGCTGGCCAAGACCGGCGGGGTCGCGCCGGAAGAGATGATGCGCACCTTCAACTGCGGCATCGGCATGATCCTCGCCGTCGCCTCCGGCCAGGCGGCGCAGGTCGCGGCGGTGCTGCAGGAGGCCGGCGAGACGGTGACGCCGATCGGCCGCATCGTGCCGCGCCGCGACGCCGGCGTCATCTACAGGGGCTCGATCGGCCTATGAGCAGGAAACGCACGGTCGTCCTGATCTCGGGACGCGGCTCCAACATGACGGCGCTGATCGCGGCCGCCGCCGATCCAAGCTATCCGGCGGAAATCGTCGGCGTCATTTCCGACCGCGCCAACGCGGCCGGCCTCGGCATCGCCCAGTCGCGCGGCATCGCCACCAAGCTCATCCAGCGCGCCGATCATCCGAGCAAGGACGCCTATGACGCCGCGATCGACGCCGCGCTCACGAGCTTCGGCGCCGATATCGTCGCCTTGGCCGGCTATATGCGCATTCTCGGCCGCGGCCTCGTCGAGAAATGGCAGGGACACATGGTCAACATCCACCCTGCACTGCTGCCGGCGTTCAAGGGGCTGGACACGCATGCGCGCGCAATCCGTGCGGGCGTTCGCATCCATGGCTGCTCGGTGCATTTTGTCACGCCCGAGATGGATGACGGCCCGATCATCGCGCAGGCCGCCGTGCCGGTCATGGTCGGCGACAACGAAGACATGCTGGCGGCTCGGGTGCTGAAGGCCGAGCACCGGCTCTACCCGCTGGCGCTGGGTCTGGTCGCCGAAGGCAAGGCGCGCATGGAAAAGGGCCACACCGTGTTTGCCCATTTCGTCGACGATGCCGAAAACGCCACCTCGGTGGTGATGGCGCCGGACCCGCTGCGCGAGGAGACTGATCTCGAACAGCTGGCGCGGATCACGCCGTAGGGGCTGCAATGCCTGTGAGACAGTTGCTCATCCTTCGCCACGCCAAGTCGAGCCGGGACGATCCCAAACTTGAGGATTTCGACCGGCCGCTGGCCCCGCGCGGCTTGAAGACGGCGCCGTTGATGGGGCGAGAGCTTGCGCGACGCGGCTGGTTGCCGGATCTGGCGCTGGTCTCGCCGGCGCTGCGCACACGCGACACCTGGAGGCTGGTCGCGGCCGAACTGCCGAAGCATGTGCAGGCGGAGTTCGCCGAGGAGCTCTACGAGGCGACGCCGGCCGCCATCCTGGCGCGCGTGCGCCAGGTCAAAGCTACAAGTGTGCTGGTGATCGGCCACAATCCCGGCCTGCAGCATTTTGCGCTTCAGCTGGCGGGCGCCGGATCGGATCAGGGCGTGTTCAAGAAGATCGAAGCGAAGTTTCCGACGGCGGCACTTGCGCGGCTCACGCTGGACGAGGATTGGGCAAATCTCGACTTCCACGGTGCGCGGCTGACGCATTGCGTGAGGCCGAAGGATTTGACGTAGAGCCCGAAGCCGGCCAGTCCATAAGCAAGGCGGCGGGCTTTGCCGCCGCCTTCAATATTTTCAGAGACGGGGTCAATTGCCCCAATTGTCCGATGGCGGACCCGGCCAATCCGCAGCGCCGGTCGCACCAGTCTTCATCTCGGTATCGACCTTCGGGGCCGGCTTGACTGTCTTGTGCTTCGGGATCGAAGCCGTGACGCTGGTGTCGGAGCCAACGGCGGCGGCTTGGTTCACGCCATCAGCGCCGTAGTGATCGCTGCCGGCGGATGCGGTGCTCATGGCGGCGGCAAGTATGGCGGCCGCGACTAATGCAATCCTGGTCATGTTCCATTTCCTCGTTTCGTGTCTTTCATCGGCGGTGGCCTTGGGAGGATGGCCCCGCTGCCGAAAAGACCCGCGGCGGCCGGGATTTATTCCCGGCGGGTCGCCTTTTCAGCGGCCACAATGCGTCGACCAAGACCTCGCCGGAAAAAAGACTATTGCAACTGCTTGTGATACAAACTCTTGTGAAGGCGACTTGATATTGCCGCTAGGCGGCTGCACAAAAGCAGGCGGCGGGACAGGCCCGCCGCCTGCTATTTTCCGGGTCGGATCAGTGGTTGCCGAACAGGTTGTGATCGGCGCCCTGCACCACCGGCCTTCGGACATCCGCGTCCGACTTCGCGATCGAGGTCGTCACGGTCCGGTCGATGGTGACGCCCGGCTGGTTGGCATCGGCCGCTCTGTAATTGTCCGAGCCGGCGAAGGCGGCACCGGTGGCAGTGAGAAGGGCGACGGCGATAAGTGCGATCTTGGTCATTTCAAATACTCCTGGTTCTGGGTTGCGCTGTTTGATCGGGCGCGATTGACGATCCGATGACCCGGTGGATCGGCACAGCCTCGGACATCGCCCGGGCGCTGCCCGCTCGTTCCACTCACTTGAATTTCCTTGCATCGGCCCCGTTTATCGGCCCTTGCTCCCACTTCGGAGACGCCCAAGACGTCGTTACAGGCATCACCGCTTCGTGATGAATGCTTGATAAACCACCATGAAAGCCGGCCCAGCGGCCAGCCGGCGGCATAAAAGCAAAGCGGCGGGACAAGCCCGCCGCTTTGAGGTCTGTCGAGGACAGAACCGTTTAGTGGTTGCCGAACAGGTCGTGATTGGCACCTTGGACGACCGGCTTCTGGGCATCCGCATCCGACTTCTTGACCGAAGCGGTGAGCGAGGTGTCGACCGAAGCGGCCGGCTGGTTGGCATTAGCCGAACCGTAGTTGTCCGAGCCGGCGAAGGCGGCACCAGTGGCAACGAGAAGGGCAGCGGCGGTAAGAGCGATCTTGGTCATTTGAGTTACTCCAAATTCAAGTTTGTTGGTTCGAAGGTTCGCCACGCGAACCGATTAGCGGTTGCCGAACAAGTTGTGGTCTGCGCCCGTGACGACCGGCTTCTGTACGTCCGCGTCCGAGTTGTTCGTGGAAGCGGTGATCGAGTTGTCGACCGAGGCGGCCGGCTGGTTGACATTGGCCGAGCCGTAGTTGTCCGAGCCGGCAAAAGCGGCACCGGTAGCAACGAGAAGAGCAGCGGCGGTAAGAGCGATCTTGGTCATTTGAGGTACTCCAGATTCAAAGTTGTTGGTTGACATTGGTCAGGGAGGGACCGCTTAGCGGCCCCAGATGCCCTGGCCGGATTCCGGCTGGTTCTGAGCCGGCTTGATGTGAAGGTCGCGTTGCTCGAACTTGCGGATCGAACCCGTGACGGTGTTGTCGACCTTGCCCGCCGGAGCGGTCACGGCCGGCTGGTTGACGTTGTCGGAACCGTAATGGTCGCTGCCGGCGAAAGCGCTGCCCGTAGCAACGAGGAAAGCAGCGGCGGCAAAAGCAATCTTCTTCATTTTAGATACTCCAGATTTCAAAGTCGTGTCCGTCTAGTGGCGTGCCGTAATGGAAATTCGCGTCGCTCGGACCACCCCGAAATGGGTCGGCCTTGTTGCCATTTCCAATCACGAAAAGTTGTGAACCGAACCGTTCGGTTCGATCTTGAAATTGACTGCACGACGCATCGGCCACATTCTTATCGTTTGGGATCAATGCCTTACGACGATCGTGGCGCGATGCGGCATCTGGGTAACGGTGCTGCTGTTCACCCCAGCTATACGAACCGTCAACATTAATTGAACCGAACGGTTCGGTTTCATCGTTTGCAGGACCGAACAGATGGCTCGGCAGGAGCCACGACGGGGGGTCGACCGCCGAGAAACCACGTTTGCCTTGCACGCGGATCGATACTATCGGTTGCCTCGGGAACCAATTTGGACGCCGCCTGCCCTTTGGCGACGGTCGATGTCATTGGGAGGAAACAGCGACAAACGATGCGGCTGCTGCTTGTCGAGGACAATCGTGAACTGGCCGATTGGCTGAGCAAGACACTGCGCCAGGCGAGCTATGTCGTCGACGTCGTACATGACGGCGAGGATGTCGAGCATGCTTTGGCTGCCGGCGACCATGCCCTGATCATCCTCGACCTTGCCCTGCCCCGCATGGGCGGCATGGAGGTGCTGAAAAGACTGCGGGCGCGCGGCAACCCGGTGCCGGTGATCGTGCTCACCGCCAATGCCAGCCTCGATGGCCGGGTCAAGGGCCTCAACGAAGGCGCCGACGACTATCTGGCGAAACCCTTCCAGATCGAGGAGTTGGAGGCGCGCATCCGCGTGCAGCTGCGCCGCGCCAACGATCGCACCGCGCCGGTCATTGCCTGCGGCGACCTTGTCTTTGACACCAACACCCGCCTGTTCTCGCTTGCCGGCGCGACGCTGACGCTGACGCCGCGCGAGCACGCTGTGCTGGAACAACTCGTCGTCAAAGCCGGCCGCACGGTGAGCAAGACGGCGCTGTCGGCCGCGATCTACGACTTCGAGACCGACGCCGATCCCAGCGCCATCGAAATTTATGTGCACCGCCTGCGCAAGAAGCTCGAGGGCTCGCGCGTCCAGATCGCCACCTTGCGCGGCCTCGGCTACCTCCTGCGCCATGACGATCCGGCGCCATGAGGATCGGCAGGCTTCGGATCAGCAGCCTTCGCCTGCAATTGCTGGCATGGGTGGTGCTGCCGCTGGCGGGGCTCACCGCCATCAATTTGTGGACCAGCCACGGCAATGCGCTCGCGACTGCCGATTTGATTGCCGACCGGATGTTGATGGCGTCGGCGCGCGCCATCGCCGAGCAGGTCGCGGTGAAAGACGGCGTGCTCGACGCTATCATCCCGCCGGCGGCAATCGAAATGTTCGATACCGGCGACCGTGACCGGGTCTACTACCATGTCGAGACCGCGGGCGGACGCCTGCTTACCGGCTATCCCGACCTGCCCAAGGCGACAAACCGCGGCAGCATCGAGACCGGCTTTCGCGATCACCGTCTGCGGCTCGCAACGCTAAGCCATACAGTAATCGGCGCCGGCGCGGATTCGCCGATCACGGTCACAGTCGGCGTGACGCTCGGGGGGCATGACGCGATGGTGAGGCGTCTGTGGTTGAGCGCCTTCGGCCAGCAACTGGCGCTGGTGGCGATTGCCGGCGTGTTTGTGCTGCTTGGCCTGCGCCGAGGGCTGGCGCCGCTGATCCGGCTGCGCGACGCCGTGCGCTCGCGACACCGCAGCGATCTCGAGCCGGTCGAGGTCGCGGGCGCACAAAGCGAGATCCGGCCGCTGATCGAGGCGCTCAACGCCTATATGGAGCGCGTGCGGGGGCAGATGGCGGCGCAGCGCCGCTTCATCGCCAATGCCGCGCACCAGCTGCGCACGCCACTGGCGCTGTTGTCGACACAGGCAAGCTATGCCTTGCGAGAAACCGCGACCGACCGGCGACAGGAGGCGCTGGTAGCGTTGCAGGCAAGCTCCGGCAAGCTGGCACGCCTCGCCGAGCAACTTCTTACGCTCTCGCGTGCCGAGCCCGGCAGTCGCCGGCCGCGTGCCGACCGCATCGACCTCACCGACGCCGCCCGCCAGGTGCTGGAAAGCCAAGCGCCGAAAGCGATCGAACGCAACATTGACCTCGGCCTCGAGGAGAGCGGGCCGGTGCCCGTGATCGGCGACGGCACGATGCTGCGAGAGATGATCGTCAACCTGGTCGACAACGCGCTGCGCCACTCCAAAGCCGGCGGGAGCGTGACGGTCAAGCTCGCCGCCGTCGATGGCGAGGCGGCGCTCACCGTCACCGATGACGGGCCTGGCATTCCAGCGGAAGAGCGCGAGCATGTCTTCGAGCGCTTCTACCGCATTGCTGGATCTACGGAGGAAGGCAGCGGGCTCGGCCTGGCCATCGTGCGCGAGGTGGTCGAGAATGCCGGTGGCGGCGTCACGCTGGGCGACGCTGCCATGGGTGGGCTGAAGGTCGAGGTCCGGCTGCCGCTGGCCGGCTCCTGAAGGGCGGCCGCCGGCGAAGCGTTATCTTGCCTACTGCGTCTCGTGCAACGGCTGCGGCCGCCACTTCGCCAACCGGCTCTCGACCAGCGTCATCAGATACTCGGCGCCGAGCGCCACGACCATCACGATGACGATCGCTGCATACATGCCGGCGGCGTCGAACGAGCCTTTGGCGACGTTGATCAACAGGCCAATGCCGAAGCGCGAACCGACGAACTCGCCGACGATAGCGCCGATGATGGCAAAGCCGAAGCTGACATGCAGGCTGGCGAAGATCCAGCTCATTGCCGACGGCACGATGACAGAGCGCGTCAGCTGCCAATCGGAGGCGCCGAGGATGCGGGCATTGGCGATCATCGCCCGGTCGGCCTCACGCACACCCTGGAAGGCGTTGTGGAAGACGACGAAGAAAACCATGACGAAGGCCAGCGCCACCTTGGAGGCAAGCCCGAGGCCGAGGATCATGATGAAGATCGGCGCCAGCACCACGCGCGGGATCGAGTTGATCACCTTGATGTAGACCGAGAAGATGTCGGCGGCCATGCGGTTGCGGCCGAGCGCGACGCCGATGACGATGCCGGCAATCGAGCCGGTGACGAATCCCAGCACCGACTCCTCCATGGTGACATAGAGATGGTACCAGAGCGGACCTTCCGAGGTGCCCTCGGTGATCCACTCATAGAGCCGGCCGGCGATCGTGCTCGGCATGGCGTAGAAGAAGGGGTCGATCCAGGCCATGCGGCCGGCGATTTCCCACAAGCTGAGGAAGGCGATCAGGATACCCAGCCGCCAGAACGTGACGGTGCGGCGGCGATGGGCGGCGGCCCTCGCGGCCGCCGCCTCGATCTCGGCGTCCGAGGTGCCGGGCCGGAAGCTGGCCGTGGTGATGTTGACGGTGGCGTCTGTCATCTCGCCCTCCTCAGGCCGCCGCGCGGGCGTAGCTGGTCTCGACCTCTTCCTTGAGGTCGGCCCAGATGGTGCGCGAATAATCGATGAAGCTCTGCTCGTAACGTATGTCGGCGACGACACGCGGGCGCGGCAGGTCGATCGAGTAGACGGATTTCACTGTCGCCGGCCCGGCGGTGAGCACATAGACCTTGTCGGCCAGCGCGATCGCCTCCTCGAGGTCGTGGGTAACGAACACCACCGACGCCTTCGCCTCCGACCATAGTCGCAACAGTTCCTCATGCATGAGCACGCGTGTCTGCACGTCGAGGGCCGAGAATGGCTCGTCCATCAGCAGGATCTCGGGGCCGTTGATGAAGGTCTGGGCGAGCGCCACACGCTTGCGCATGCCGCCGGAAAGCTGATGCGGATAATGCTGCTCGAACCGCGCCAGGCCGACGCGCGCCAGCCAGTCGCGCGCCGATGCCTCGGCCTGCGGCTTCGATTTGCCGCGAAACAGCGGTCCGGCCATGACGTTCTCGATCACCGTGCGCCATGGGAAAAGCGCGTCGGTCTGGAAAACGAAGCCGATGCGCGGATCGATGCCCTTGACCGGCGCGCCCATGACACGAACCTCGCCGGCGCTCGGGCTGGCGAGCCCGGTCACGAGATTGAGCGTCGTCGACTTGCCGCAGCCGGTCGGGCCGACGACGGCGACGAACTCGCCGCGTTCGACCGTCATGGTGAAATCGCGGAGCGCCGTCAGCGACTTGCCGGTGGGGGAGAGGAAGCGACGGCTGACATTGATCAGTTCGATCGCCGGAGCGGGTCTTTCGACTGCCATGGTGAAATACTCCAAGGCCGCGCGATCGCCACGCAGACGCATCGCCGGACACACTGATAGGGCTGATACAGGCGCGATGTCCGATTGACATCGCGCCGACGGTATCGGCTACTTCACGTTCTTGACGAATTCCGTGGTGTAGGTCTTCGAAAGATCGATCTGCTTGCCCTGCAGTTCCTTCTTGAAAGCCGACAGCACGGTGAGCACCGTCTCGGGGCCGCCCTCGGGCATCACGCCATCGGGGGTGAACATCGCCTTGCCGGCATCGAGGGCCTTCACATAGCCCTCCTTGTCGCCGACGTAGTAATCCTTCGGCATCTTTTCGGCGATCTCGGCGCCGCTGTGGGTGCTGATGAATTTCAGTGTCTTGACGAAAGCATTGGCAAGCTTCTGCGTCTCGTCCTTATGCGCTTCGACCCATTCGGTTTGCATATAGAGCGAGGCGGCCGGATAGGTGCCGCCCAGAGCCGCCTTGGTCCCTTCGATCGTGCGCATGTCGATCAACACCTTGGCCTCGCCGGTCTTGAGCAAGCGCGTGATCGTCGGCTCGGTCGTCATGCCGGCCTGGATCTTGTCCTGTTGCATGGCGGCGATGAAAGTATTGCCCGCGCCGACCGGCACCGAGGTGAACTCGCCGAGCTTCAGGCCGTTCTTGACCGCCAGGTATTCGGTCAGGAAGTTGGTTGAGGAGCCGAGACCCGTGACGCCGAGGCTCATGCCCTTGAAGTCGGCCGGCGACTTGATCTCGGGGTGCTTGGAGGAGACCAGCTCGACCTCGCCCGGCGCCTGGCTGAACTGGACGACGGATTCGACGAACTTGCCCTTGGCCTGCAGGTCGATGCAATGATCGTAGAAGCCGACCACGCCCTGCACGGCACCCGCCAGCATCTCGTTCTCGGCGTCGACGCCGGCAGGTTCGTTGAGCAGCTCGACATCGAGGCCTTCATCCTTGAAATAGCCGAGCGCCTCGGCGAGCTTCGCTGGCAGGTAGATCTGTTTTTCATAGCCGCCCACCATGATCGAGATCTTGTCGGCGGCCGAAGCCGTCGTTGCACCAGCGGCAACCGTGGCAACCGCCAGCAGCGCGGAACGAAGGGCCCATTTAGAGATGAAACCGGTCACGTAACTTCCTCCACCTGGCGGCGCGGCGCGCCGCATTTCCTCCTTACCGGCCACTCCCAGCCGGTTGCGTGGCGAACGCCACGAAACTGTCATGGCACGGCCAAGCTTTCAGCTGGCTTTCAGCGGTTTTAGCACCCGTTGAAACGAAATCCGGTGAAATTCCAGTCAAGAGTCAGCGAACCCGAGCACATCGCGCATGCCATACTCCCCGGGCGGCCGGAAGGCGACCCAGAGCGCCGCCGCGACGGCGCCGCGGGCGAACATCGAGCGGTCGCCGGCGAGATGCGAAAGCGTGAGCCTCTCGCCGTCGCTGAGAAAGCTGACGCTGTGCTCGCCGATGATGCTGCCGCCGCGCAGCACGGCAAAGCCGATCTCACCGGCGGAGCGCGGGCCGGTGACGCCGTCGCGGGCACGCTTCGCCACATCGTCCAGCCTGACGCCACGTCCTCGCGCAGCCGCTTCGCCCAACATCAGCGCCGTGCCCGACGGCGCGTCGACCTTGAGGCGATGATGTGCTTCGAAGATTTCGATGTCGCAGTCATCAGGCCCAAGCGCCGTTGCCGCCTGTTCGACCAGGCCGGTCAGCACATTCAGGCCGAGCGAATAGCTGCCGGAGCGCACGATGGCGATCTTCTTCGCCGCTTCCGCTATGGCTTGCAGATCAGCGACGTCAAAACCTGTCGAGCCGATCACCAGCGCCGGACCGCCGCGCGCGGCGCAAGCTTTTGCCAGTTCGGCAGAAGCCGCGGGCGTGGTGAAGTCGACGACCACATCGGCAAGCGCCAGCGCCTCGTCGCGCTCGACCAGCCCCTCTCCCGTGCTGCCCGGCCGATGGAAGCGGGCGACGAGTTCCAGTCGAGAATCGGCAGCGACTGTCTCGGCCATCTGCCGGCCCATGCGGCCGAGCGCGCCGGCGATGGCTATCCTGAGCGGCTGCGGCATGGCGATCCCTGTCGAAAGCTGAGTCGGAACAATCCTCTAGCATGCCGCCTTGGCAAATTGACTCAAACCGCGCCGTTGGTCTTCAGCATCATGCCGGCGATCTCCTTGACCAGCTTGGCGGCGACCAGCGCCGTCAGGTTGGAAAGGTCCTGGCGCGGATTGTATTCGACGACATCGGCGGCGACTATTCGTCGGTCTATTGCCTGGATCAGACCGATGACCTGGCGCGTGGTCAAGCCGCCGGGCTCACGGTGAGAGATACCGGGAGCGAAGGCCGGATTGAGAGCGTCGATATCCATCGAGATGTAGACAGGCGTCTGGAGGTCGAGCTGCAAGCCTTCCTTGAAATGCCGCATCTCCACCACCTCGACACCGAAGCGCTTGAACTGGTCGCGATGGTGATCATTGACGGTGCGCAGGCCGATCTGGATCAGCCGGTCGGCCAGCTTCTCTTCCATGATACGGGCGAAGGGCGAAGTGTGCGAACGCGGATTGTCGTCATAGGAATGATAAATGTCCGGATGCGCGTCGATATGGACAATCGTGAGGCTCCGGTAACGGCGGCGCACCGCGCGCAGCACCGGCCAGGAGATCGCATGGTCGCCGCCGAGCGAGATCAGCGGATGGCCGGCGTCGAGCGCGTGGCCCACCTCCGCCTCGATCCGCTGCCACGGGTCGCCACCTTGCGTGAAATCGATGTCGCCGTGGTCGACGAAGCGGTCCGTCAGGTCGAAGCCGGTTTCGGTCCAGGAACTGTAGGCGTCGCTGGCGAGCTCGCGCCGGATCAGCGGCGGCGCCTCAGCGGGCCCGCGCAGATAGGATGAATTCTCGTCATGCGGAATGCCCAGAAGCGAGACCTTGGCCACGACATCCTCCCTCGTTGCCGAGACAAGGGGCCTCTATAGACGCCGGAGCTGGCGGGCGCGACGAGAGGCGCTTGGGCCAGATGGGAGGCTAGGCGCCGGACTCTTCAGCTTTCCGCAGCCACACCTTGTTGTCGTGGACGGCGGCGCCACCATAGGGTGCCGGCGCATCGGCGCCGGTCAGGACGTTGATGCCTTCGCCGCGCTCATGCGCGCTGTTCGGCCAGATGCCTTCCGCGATCACCACGCCGCGCTTCAGGCCGTCGAAGAATTTTGCGTGCAGCACCACGTCGCCGCGCCGGTTGCCTACCTCGACACGGCCGCCATCCTCGATGCCGAGCGCTGCCGCATCCTGCGGGTGGACAAGCAGCTCCGGCCTGCCCTCCTTGGCCTTCGACACCGGCGTTTCGGCAAAGCTCGAATTGAGGAAATTGCGCGCCGGCGAGGTTGCCAGCCGGAACGGATGCTCCTCGTCCGCGACCTCGATCAGCTCGACATGGTCGGGGAGTTCCGGCAGCCGCTCGACCGGGCCGAACAGGCCCATGCTTCTCGGCGGCCGGTTGGGCGCCGACTGCCCGGTCCAGTTGGGCCGGAAGTGGAATTTCTTGTCCGCATGGCCGAAACCGTTGATGAAATGCGCGTCGTCGAAGTCGGGCTGCAGGTCGACCCACTTCTTCGCCTTCAGATTATCGAAGCTGCCGAGCCCGCGCTTGCCGAGGATGATGTCGATATGCTCGCGCTCGGTCAGGCCGAAGCCGGGCCGGTCGCCGACCCCGAGCCGCTTGCCGAGTTCCTCATTGACATAGTGGTTGGTGCGCGGCCCTTCCGGCGGCTCGATCAGCTTGGGACCGAGGGTGATGTGCTGGTTGCCGCCACCTTTGTAGATGTCATCATGCTCCAGGAACATCGTCGCCGGCAGCACGACATCGGCGAGCTTGGCCGTATCGGTCATGAACTGTTCGTGCACGCAGGTGAACAGGTCTTCGCGCAGAAAACCCTTTCTCACCAGCCGCTGCTCCGGCGCGACATTGGCCGGATTGGTGTTCTGGATCAGCATCGCCGTCACCGGAGGGCCGCCATAGAGCGCGTCGGCCGCGCCCGTCAGCACCGGGCCGATGCGCGAATGATCGAGATAGCGCACCTTCGGGTCGCGCATCGCGGTGCCCTCGAGCACGTCCTGGTTCAGCTTGAAGATGCCGGAATTGGAGTGGAAGGCGCCGCCGCCCTCATACTGCCAGGCGCCGGTGACGGCGGCGATGCAGGAGACGGCATGCATGTTGACGGAGCCGTTGCGCTGGCGTGCGAAGCCGTAGCCAAGGCGGAAATAGGTTTTCTTGGTCTTGCCGACGAGATAGGCGAATGCCTCGATCTCGGCGACGGACAGCCCGGTAATCGCGGCCGCCCATTCGGGCGTGCGCGTCTTCAAATGATCTTCCAACCCGCGCGGATCGTCGGTGTATTTCTCGAGATAGGAGCGGTCGGCGAGCCCGTCGCGGAACAGCACATGCATGACCGCGCAGGCGAGCGCGCCGTCGGTGCCGGGCTTCAGCACCAGGCCAAGATCGGCCTGCTTCATCGTGGCGTTGTCATAGATGTCGATGACGACGATCTTCGCCCCACGCTCCTTGCGCGCCCGCATCGCGTGGGTCATGACATTGACCTGGGTGACCACGGCATTGGTGCCCCAGATCACCACGCAGTCGGACTTCGCCATCTCGCGCGGATCAGGGCCGCGCAAGGCGCCCACACCCATCATCCAGCCGGTCCAGGCCAGATTGGTGCAGATCGAGCCGAAGAAACCGGAGTATTTCTTGGCGTGGCGCAGCCTTTCGATGCCGTCGCGCTGCACCAGCCCCATCGTGCCGGCATAGAAATAGGGCCAGACGGTTTCCGAGCCGTATTTCTCTTCGGCCGCGATGAATTTTTCCGCCACGAGATCGAGCGCCGCTTCCCAGCTCGCTTCCTTCCAGGCGCTCTCGCTCTTGGCGCCGGCTCGCACCAGCGGCTTCAGCAGCCTATCGGGATGGTGGACACGGTCGGCATAGCGGGCGACCTTGGCGCAGACGATGCCCGCCGTGTAGCTGTTCGCCTTGGCGCCATGCACGCGGCCGATGCGGTTGGTGTCGAGCAGCTCGACTTCGAGCGCGCAGGTGGAAGGACAGTCATGCGGACAGGCCGAATGGCCGATCCGGAGCTTGGCGTGCTGGTTCATGCGGGGGGTGTAGCGGGTTTTGGGGACGAGGTGTAGGGCCAGAGATTAGCCAATCTCCGACCTTGTGGGGGATATGTCGCCAAAGGCGACAGAGGGGTCGTTGCGCGTGAAGCGCCAGCGCCTTCGAGACAAAAGAGGGTGTTGGCGATCTAGGTGAGACGACCCCCTCTGGCCTGCCGGCCATCTCCCCCTCAAGAAGGGAGATCATGCTCTCACTCCGCGATCCCTTCCTCATACTCCGCGGACATGGTCAGCCACTTGTCTTCGTTTTGCGCCAGCGTCTGCGCCAGTTGCGAGCGTTCCTTGGCAAGCCGCGTCGCAGTCGAGGGGTCCTTTTCGTAGACTGCCGGATTGGCGAGTTCGTCCTCGATCAGGTCGATGCGTTTGCGGATGCGGTCCATCAGCGCCTCGGTGGCGCGGATCTCCTTGGCTAAAGGCTCGAGCGCGGCGCGGCGCTGGGCGGCTTCGCGGCGGCGGTCGGCCTTGGACGCCTTGTCGGCCTCCTTCTGCTCGCGGCGGTTGGAGGACACGCCGGTGACCAGCGTCTTATAGTCCTCGAGGTCGCCGTCATAAGGATTGACCGCGCCGTCCTTGACTAGCCAGAGCCGGTCGGCCGTCGCCTCGAGCAGGTGCCGATCGTGCGAGATCAGGATCACGGCGCCCGGAAAGTCGTTCAGCGCATGGATCAGCGATTCACGGCTGTCGATGTCGAGGTGGTTGGTCGGCTCGTCGAGGATGAAGAGGTTCGGGCCCTCGAAGGCCGATAAGCCCATCAGGAGGCGCGCCTTCTCGCCGCCGGACAGGTCTTTCGCCGCGGTGTTCATCTTCTCGGTCGAGAGACCGAACTGGGCGACGCGGGCGCGCACCTTGGCTTCCGGCGCATCCGGCATCAGCCGGCGCACATGCTCGTAAGCGTTTTCCTCCGGCCTGAGATCATCGAGTTGATGTTGGGCAAAGATCGCCACCTTCAGCCCAGGCGCGATCGTCATCGTGCCGGCCTCCTGCTTTAGCCGGCCGGACAGAAGCTTGCCGAAGGTCGACTTGCCGTTGCCGTTGGCACCGAGCAGCGCGATGCGGTCATCGGCATCGATGCGCAAGGTCATCTTCTTCAGGATCGGCTCACCAGGCGTATAACCGACACTGACGTTGTTGAGCGCAACGATCGGCGATGCCACCGTCTTCACCGGTTCCGGAAACGAGAATGGCCGCACCGTGTCGTTCACGATCGCCGCGATCGGCTTCATCTTTTCCAGCGCCTTGATGCGCGACTGCGCCTGCCTGGCCTTGGAGGCCTTGGCGCGGAAGCGCTCGACGAAGGATTCCATATGCTTGCGGGCGGCTTCCTGCTTGATGCGGCCCTTCTCCTGCTGTTCCTTTTGCTCGGTGTACTGGCGCTCGAACTGGTCGTAGCCGCCACGCCAGAAGGTCAGCTTCTTCTGATCGAGATGGACGATCGAGTTGACGGCGCGGTTGAGCAGGTCGCGGTCGTGCGAGATCAGCAAGACCGTGTGCGGATATTTGGAGACATAGTTCTCCAACCACAGTGTTCCTTCGAGGTCGAGATAGTTGGTCGGCTCGTCGAGCAAGAGAAGGTCCGGCTCGGAGAAGAGCACCGCGGCCAGCGCCACGCGCATACGCCAGCCGCCTGAGAAGGACGAGGCCGGACGCTTCTGCGCGGCATCGTCGAAGCCGAGGCCGGCAAGGATGGTCGCGGCGCGGGATTCGGCCGAATGGGCGTCGATATCGGCCAGCCGCGTGTGGATCTCGGCGATGCGATGCGGATCGGTCGCGGTCTTCTCTTCTTCGAGCAAGGCCTGGCGCTCGACATCGGCTTTCAGCACGATGTCGATCAGCGGCTCCTCGGTTCCCGGCGCTTCCTGCGCCACCTGGCCGATGCGCGTGCTCTTCGGCAGGCTGATAGAGCCGGTCTCCGAAGGGAAATCGCCGGTGATCGCCTTGAACAGCGTGGTCTTGCCGGTGCCGTTGCGACCGACGAGGCCGGCCTTGGTGCCGGCCGGCAGCGTCAATGAGGCATGATCGAGAAGCAGCCGCCCCGCCATGCGCAGCGTAAGATCGTTGATGATAAGCATAAGCGGGCTTTTGCACAGGACATCGGCGCTTCGCAAGAGCCAGCGCCTGGACGAGGGCCCTCCGCGCGCTGTCTACGGCCATTCGGCAAAAACTCGACGGACTGGAACCAGTTGCCTGCCGGAGCGTTTTGGAGCCCGTGATCCGCTATCTCGCCCTCGCCTTCATCTTCTTCCAGGTCGCCACGACAACCGCGCTGGCGACGCAGGTGGTTCTGTTCGAGGACGGGACCGCTCACATTGCTCTCGCCGCTGAACCCGCGAGCGGGCCGCAGGCCCAACCAGCCTCCTCCCAAGCGGCCAAGGTTGCGAGCCGGCTAGAGACGCGGGAGCCGGAACACCTGCTGATCCAAATCGATTCCGGAAAAACATCTTAGGCTTTGCCTATGATTGACGAAGAGGCTGACGGACAGGCCGCCAACTCTGCCGGCCCAATTCCCCTCAAGGAAAGATTGTCGTTCCTCCGCTTTCGCCAATCACCGGTCACACTTTGCTTGCCACGTCACAGGTTTGGCGTTGATCGCCGCTGTTGTCTCAACCTATGCTGGCGCGAGCGGCGGGTTCGGTTCAAGCAGAGGACAGATCAGATGCCGAGCAAGACCACGCTCCTTTCGGCCTCGCTGGCGGTCGCGATTTTCGCAGTCGTCGCCGGGCTTGCCATGCTTCTCACCAGTCCCGTGGCCCGTGCGGCAGCCATCGACTGCGCGGCAGCGAAGACGCAGGCCGACCTTGCAACCTGCACGGCCGCGAATGCCGCTTCGGCGGACGCGGGGCTCAATGCAGTCTACAAAGCGCTGGCGGGCCGCCTCGCTCCCGCCGACCTGTGGCGCCTGCGCGACGCGCAGCGCGCCTGGATCCCGTTCCGCGACAAGGAATGCGCCTTTCGCACTCAGCCCTATGCCGATGGCTCGGTGTATTCGAGCCTCGTCGAGACCTGCAAGGCGGAGTTGACCAAGGTGCGGCTGGCGCAGTTGCAGCACCAATTGCAATGCCCGGAAGGCGACCTCTCCTGCGTGCCGCAAAGCGGCGGCAATGCCGCGCCCACGAAGAACGCGCCTGCGGCGGCCGAGGCCGCGCCTGCGACGGCCAAGGCCGCGCCTGCGACGGCTGGCGCCGCGCCTGCGAAACCCGCCCCTGCCCAGTCAAGCCAGAACGACACGAAGCCATGCGTGCAATCGGCCGGCAAGGCGAAGTCGGACCAGTATGTCTCGCAGTGCATCCAGGTGTCGCCGGCGACCAATCCGCCCTGCAACGGGCAGAATGCATGCAGCATGATGATTGACGAGATCAAGCGCGGCTGCGCCATGATCGGCAACGACAACCCGCCGGGCTTCTGCTCTGCCTACAAGAACTAAGCCGCTCGCTCCTGCCTGCCTCGGCGATCAACATTCCCGGAGAAAGATCAACCCGGCGCAAAAAGACAACCGCAAGCTTGCCTTGTGCTCAATATTTATGCAGCAAGCGACCATGCCACCCAAAAAGGACAGCGAAATCTTGCCGGCCAAGCATGATGCTTATCAAAAATCGATTTCAGTTTTATCGCAAACCTGCAAATCTGTAGACGCGCCGTGAGTCGTGAGTGGGCGCCAACGATAACTTGGTCCCAACATACCTTGGCCCAGATACTTGGCCGCATCAGGAGCTCACGATGGATGGAGCGCCCAGCGATTTACGAACGTTGAGATATGTCGCGGAGATCACGCGCAAGCTGGCAAAAATGCTCTCGCATACGCGCTATCAGATGCTTGTCTATCTTCTTGAAATGACAGCGGTTGAAGCGGAGAGCCTTGCCGGCGAGCAAGATCCCAAACGCACTCGCCCGGTCAAGCCATCTCAGGCCCGCCCCAGCTAGTTCTAACAGTTCGTGCGCGGCCGACCGTTTGCTGCAAGGCGGTCCAGAACGGCCAGGCAGTTCAGCCTGCGCGCCTCGATGACCGACGGGTCGTCGCATTCAACAATAGCGCGCTCGAACCGGTCGAGCGCGTCGAGCGCGGCTAGCAGGTCGCCGGACGGCTCGCCCAGTGAAAACAGGATGCGCCGCGCCTTGACGCCGTTGGCAGCGTCCACCGAGGACTGGGCAGCCACCCCGCGGCGCAAAGCGTCGAGAGCAGCCCTACGGTCGCGCCATGACCACGGCGCGACGTCACCCGTTGCGGGTGCCATGCCTCAGGCCTTGGCTTTGCGCTTGCCCTTGCCTGCATCGCCCCCGGCCGGCTTGCGGCCGAGGCCGGACGATTTGGCCAACGCCGAGCGGGTCGCCGAATAGCTCGGCGCCACCATCGGATAGTCGGCGGGCAGGCCCCATTTCGCGCGGTATTCGTCCGGCGTCAGGCCGTGATCGGTCGCAAGGTGGCGCTTCAACGACTTGAACTTCTTTCCGTCCTCGAGGCACACGATGTGGTCGGGGAAAACCGAGCGCTTCGGGTTGACGGCAGGCGTCTGCGCCACCGCCTCCTTGACAACGCTGCCGCTGGCGAGCTTGCGCACCGAGGCGCTGACGCTGGCGATCAGGTCAGGCAGGCCAGAGGCAGGAAGCGGATTGTTGCCGACATAGGCCGAGACAATGTCGGCGGTCAGTTCGATTGCAGTCTTGTCGTCGAGGTTGGACAATTTTTTCACCTTCTGCTGGCCCTCAAATCGCCAGCTCTTTTTAAGACTTTCGTCGGTGTATCGAATTGGACGTGTCCCCCAACGGACCGTCCAGAGTCAGTAAAGCTACGAGACTCAATACCCGACGATGTTTCTACACGGACTGGAGATGCGCAAGTTAGGAATTCTAATAGCTATAGCGAATGCTTTATAGCACCGGCTGCCCGCCTGGATAGGTAAAAGGGGCTATAGCAATTCAACCTGCGGTAGGAGTTGCTGAAAAATCGAAGTTCAGACCAAGTTCCAGCACGGCAACGAGTAACCCGCCGGCCGGACAGTCGACCATGCGCGATTCGGCGCTGCCATGGCAAATCGCTCATTTGCCGGCGAGGCTGCGCCTGAGTTCCGCAGGCGGCGTGTCCGCGAGGACCTCCAGCACGCGCTTCCAGCGCGCGCAGCGGCCGAAATCCTTCTGCTCGATGGCCTTTTCCGCCTTCATGGCTGCATAGAGCAGCGCCTCCGCGCCAAACTCCCTGACCAACCAGCGCGCCTCCTGCCTGGCGCGGCGTTCGTCCTCGTCAACGGCCATTTTGGACATTGTGCCTGGTCTCCGTACCTTCGATGCCGACCGCAAGGCAGCTGCCAATGACGAGGACGGCGCCGGCAACCGCCGTCATCGACAGGCTTTCGCCCGACAAGGTCAGCAGAAACGTGGAAGCGATCGGCGCCAGATAGGCGACGATCGCTATCCTGCCGCCGTGGTCGAGCTTTGCCGCGCGTGACCAGAAATAGTAGCCGAGCCCCATCGGGCCGATGCCGAGATAGAGGCCGAGCAGAAGGTGCGCGACGCTCGGGCGCACGACGCCGTCATGCAGGCACCAGGCGAAGGTGAGCGCGACGCCGATCAGCGCCGAGGGCAAAAGCAGACGCTCGGGCGACACGGCAAGGCGGCCGACCGTGAGCGAGTAGAAGGCCATGCAGAGCGCTGAGCCGAAAGCGGCAAGATAGCCGACGAGGCTGCCACCTTCAAACCAGGCCCTGCTGGACCAAAGATGCGCACGGCCGCCGGAAATCACCAGCGCCACGCCGACAAAGCCAAGCGCCGCCGCCAGCCCGAGCAACAGCGGACGCCGCGGCCGGCCAAGCAGTATGACGGCCGCGGCGGTGATCAGCGGCCAAGTATAGGCGACGAGGTTTGCCTCGATAACCGGTACCGAGGCGAAACCGATATATTGCAGGACCATCGTGCCGACCAGGCCGAGGAAACCGACCGCGTAGGCGAGCGCAGCATTTCCCTTCTCGCCTTGTGGGATCCGAAGGACGGGAGAAGGGAAGAACCGGATCAGCGCGAAGACCAGGGTCGCGCCGCAAAATTGCAGGAACTGCACTAGCGACACCGGATAAGCGGCAAGCAACGTCTTGCCGACCAGTGCGTTGGTCGCCCACAGCGCCACGGCGCCGAGGGCGAAGGCAAGCACCGCCCCGTGGGCGCCGGGACGGCTTTGGCTTTCCGGCACGACCGGACCGAAGCTCAGCGACACTGAGGGTGGCTGACACTCGATCGGATCGTTGGTCATTACCAAGACTCCCTCGCCCCGCCGGAAACCGCTTCCGCCGTCGGCTGCGGCACAGGATGCTCCTCGGCATGGCGGCGGTAGGCGGGCAGCTGGTTGGTCCAGACATCCTCGGCCAACTCGTTCACCCAGGCACGGTCATGGTCGTTGTCGGCGGCAAGATAGAACATGCGGTTGTCGTCGACATAGGGTTTGATCGCCGAGCGCTGATTGAGCACCAGCGTGACGCGATCGCCGAGCTGGATCGGCGCGGTGCGGTGGAGCACGCCGAGGAACTGGCCGAGCGTGGCGTAGTTCATCTTGTGATCGATGCGCATGATTTTGTTGCGCGGCAACTCGCGGCCGGATTCGAGGATCGAGCGGCCGGTCTCGGAATCGTCGCAGTAGATTTCAAGATGACCGCCGATGAGCGGATCGCTGATCGACAGCGGAATGAGCTCCGTCACCGGAACGCCGTCGCAATGCCATTCGACCGCGCCGTCCCTGGGGTTCATGAAAGTGACGGTCGAGCCGACGATCGACAGCGGATACGGCTCGAGCTTGGTGCCCATCATGTCGGACAGCCCTTCCAGGCGCAGCTTGTCGTGCAGGAGTTCCTTGATCTCCGGAATATAGCGATCGGCCCCGGTGATGAAGGTGAGGTCGAGGTGCTTGTGCACGGCATGGCTGGCCTTCAACTTCAGGGCCGCTTCTTCGATGGCGGCAAGCAGAGCCGGGTCGTAACCGTGACGATACTGGGCAACGCCGAAACCCGACACTTTCCAGGAGGTCTCGTGACCAATGATGGCCTCGCGGCTCATTGCACAGCGCAGTTCGGGAATTGTATGGGCGTTCATTCTATTTTCTCCAGATGGGGGCAACACTTGGTTAACAGTCATTTAAACGCCTACCCCTGTAAATTTAGGAATGCTGGTGGTAGCGTAAGCCCAGCTTAAGGTCGAAAAACCCCGTGCGTCTGCTCAGTCAGGTCAACCTCAATTCGCTGAAAATCGTGGAGAGCGCCGCGAGACACAGGAATTTCACGCGCGCCGGCGAAGAGCAGTTCATCACCGCTTCCGCCGTCAGCCAGCGCGTGAAGAGCCTGGAGGATCAGCTGCGCTTCAAGATCTTCGAGCGCGGCGGCAATGCGGTGTCGCTGACGCCGGAGGGCGAGACCTATGTGGCGCGCGTGCGCGAGGCGCTGGAGCGCATCGTGGCGGCCAGCATGGAGGCAACCGGCCAGTCGCAGGCGCATGTACTGCGGATCTGCGTGCTGCCGACCTTCGCGGCGCGCTGGTTGTTTCCGCGGCTTTCGGCCTTCCAGCATCAATATCCCGACATCGAGATGCGGGTGTCGACCTCTTACGCCACGCATGAATTCTCGATTTCCGAATACGACCTCGAAATCCGTTATGGCGACGGCAATTTCCCCGGTCTCACGTCGGAGCTGCTGTTCAAGGAAGATCTGACGCCGGTGTGCAGCCGCAAGCTCTTCCACGAGGTGCTGGGCGACAAACCGCTGTCGAAGGTGGTGCCGGAGGACCTGCGCTACTTCACGCTGCTGCACTCCGACACGTGCACGCAGAACTGGCAGTCGTGGCTGGGCTTTGCCGGCGCGAGCTTCGTGCTTGGCGAAACGAGGAGCGTCTATTTCGATAGCTGCATGATGTCCTACGAAGCGGCCAATGCCGGCATGGGCTTTGCCGTCGCCAACCGCGCTTATATGGCAAGCGACATCCGCGCCGAACGGCTGGTGGCGCCCTTCGCGGTCCACCAGCCCAACACGGCGGGCTGGTATTTCGTCAGCCCTATCAAGGCCCTCGGGGCCCGCAAGGTCGAGCTGTTCAAGCGGTGGATCATGGCCGAAGCGGCGCTGACGCAGCGCCAGTTGGACATCGAGATCGCCAACGTGCCGGTGCGGCGCGTGGCGATGGCGTGAAGAGCACGCTTCCACAAATGCTCACTTGAGCGAACCTTCGGCGGCCCTCGCAATGGCTGGCCCTGCCGAATTTCGTGATTTCCGGTGGCTCTATAGCCGGCTAGCGCGATCACGCCATGACGCGATGTCGAGACTCAGCTATGTTGGATTGTGCGGCGGGCCTGATTTTCCCGCTTGGCCGGCGCTACCCAGCTTCCTCCCAAGCAGCGCCGGCCTTCTTCGTTTCGACGATAATCTTGGCAGGCCGGCCTTGGCGCTATTGCTTCGGCGGCGTGCCCGGCTGGTCTCCGCCGGTGGTCGATTTCGGCACCGGGTTTTTATCGACCTGAGGGTTCTGGTTGACCTCATTGCTCGGCGCCTTGGTGGGCTGCACATTGTTGTCGCAGGCGGCGAGCGCGAGCCCTGCCGCAAGAGCCAGCAGTACAGGACGTTTCTTCATGACGACCTCCTCTCGTTCGCCGCTTTCATGAGGGGCAAACGAGGCGGTGGCGGTTTGGTTGCGTGGACCGGCGGGAACCAACTGACCCCGAGTCCGGTTGAAATCCCGAGCCAATCGAACGCAACGAGGAACTGAACATGGTCCGCCTTCTGCTTGCCGGCCTTTTTGCCTACACCGCCTATCGCGTTGCCGTGAGGATCATCGACGAGGTGCCTGGAAACGTCGCGCCGCTGGATATGCCGGGCGACGAAAGGCGCAGGCTGCGGCGGCAGTCGGCCGCGATGGGAGTCGAGCCGAAGCGGTAACGGCTGTTTCGGGTGGGAATAGCCGCTTCCGATGAATATAGCCCCTTCCGATGAATCGTGGATGCCGGCGCAGCCCCTCTCGGCCGCTTCGCGGCCACCTCTCCCCGCTCGCGCGGCGCGAGGAAATTATTGCGAACAAAGGGGAAACGATGCTTGATGGGCGATGAACATCGCCGCCCGTGATTCGTCCTTCGAGACGCCCGCCTATCTTGGCCGGCTGAACGACGAGCAGCGGCTGGCGGTGGTGCATGGCGACGGCAAGGTGGCGGCGCCGCTGCTGGTGATCGCCGGCGCAGGGTCCGGCAAGACCAACACGCTGGCGCATCGCGTCGCCCATCTCGTCGTCAAGGGCGCCGATCCGCGCCGCATCCTGTTGATGACCTTCTCACGCCGCGCCGCCGCCGAAATGGCCAAGCGCGTCGAGCGCATTGCCGGCGAGGTGCTGGGCCGCGACGCGGCAATCATCGCCGACGCGCTGGCCTGGGCCGGCACGTTTCATGGCATCGGCGCGCGACTGCTGCGCGACTATGCCGAGCAGATCGGCCTCGATCCCGCCTTCACCATCCATGATCGCGAGGATTCCGCCGACCTGATGAACCTTGCCCGGCACGAGCTGGGATTCTCGAAGACCGAAAGCCGTTTCCCGACGAAGAGCGCCTGCCTGCAGATTTATTCGCGGGCGGTGAATGCGCAGGCGCCGCTGGGTGAAGTGCTGGGCTCCGCCTTCCCCTGGTGCGCGGCATGGGCGGACCAGCTGAAGGAGCTGTTCGCGGCTTACGTCGAGGCCAAGCAGGCGCAGAACGTGCTCGATTACGACGACCTGCTGCTCTACTGGGCGCAGATGGCGGCCGAGCCCGAGATCGCCGCGCATCTCGGTTCCCGCTTCGACCACGTGCTGGTCGACGAGTACCAGGACACCAACCGGCTGCAGGCCTCGATCCTGCTGGCGCTGAAGCCCGACGGCGCCGGGCTGACCGTAGTGGGCGACGACGCGCAGTCGATCTATTCCTTCCGCGCCGCGGAAGTGCGCAACATCCTTGATTTCCCGAAACAATTCGCAAAGCCCGCCGAGATCGTCATGCTGGAGCGCAATTACCGCTCGACCGTGACGATTCTGGCCGCCGCCAACAAGGTGATCGGCGAAGCCAGCGAGCGCTTCACCAAGAATCTGTGGACCGAGCGCCAGTCTTCGCACAAGCCGCAGTTGGTCAGCGTGCGCGACGAGGCCGAGCAAGCCAATTATGTCTGCCAGGCGATCCTGGCCGAACGCGAGGCCGGCACAGCGCTGAAGGCGCAGGCGGTGCTGTTTCGCACCTCGAGCCACAGCGGACCGCTGGAGGTGGAGCTGACGCGCCGCAACATCCCCTTCGTCAAGTTCGGCGGCTTGAAATTCCTCGACGCCGCGCATGTGAAGGACATGCTGGCCATGCTGCGCTTCGCCGAGAACCCGCGCGACCGTGTCGCCGGTTTCCGCGTGCTGCAACTCATGCCGGGCATCGGCCCCTCCGCCGCCTCGCAGATCGTGGACGCCATGACGACGTCGCTCGACGAAACGCTGGGCCTTGCCCGCTTCCGGCCGCCGCAGCGCGCCGCGCAGGATTGGCCGGTCTTCCTCGACATCTATAGCGGGCTGCGCGCGGGCGCCAAATGGCCGGCCGATCTGGAACGGATCAGGCTCTGGTACGAGCCTCATATGGAGCGTATCCATGAGGACGCGATCACGCGACGCGCCGACCTCCTGCAGCTCGAGCAGATCGCATCGACCTATCCGTCGCGAGAGCGCTTCCTGACCGAGCTCACCCTCGATCCGCCCGACGCCACAAGCAACCAGGCCGGGCCGCCGCATCGCGACGAGGATTACCTCATCCTGTCGACCATCCATTCGGCGAAGGGCCAGGAATGGAAGAACGTCTTCGTGCTCAACACGGTAGACGGCTGCATCCCGGCCGATCTCGGCGTCGGCACCAAGGAGGACATTGAGGAGGAGCGGCGCCTGCTCTATGTCGCGATGACCAGGGCCAAGGACAGCCTGCATCTGGTGGTGCCGCAGCGTTTTTATCCGCACAACCAGGCGGCGCGCGGCGACCGCCATGTCTATGCCTCGCGCACCCGCTTCATCCCGGCCTCGATGCTTTCGGCTTTCGAACAATCGTCCTGGGCAAGCGCGGCGCTCAAGGACGACCCGCGCCAGAAGCCGGGCGTCAAGGTCGATCTCGGCGCCCGCATGCGCGGCATGTGGAAATAGGCTGCCTGGCCTCTCCAGCCGACCACCAGGGCCGCTCGGCGTTCGCTAGAGTCGCTTGGCTGCTCCAACTCCAGGCGTTGAAGCCTTTGGTTCAGGCGAGGGATCAAGTCCAATGCGGAAAAATCCGCATGCGCGGAACTTCCGGTCGCAAGCCGCGTTGTGTGGCGTCCTTCCCCAGACCGGAGGCCCGCCGCCTCCGCAGCCAACAGACGAGGTCCGAATGCACGACAGGACGTTCTTCACCCCGGTCGCCCTCAGCGTCGGCGCCGGCCACAAGCGCATGATCGCCTCGCTGTTCGACATGCATGACTTCCTGACCGAGTTTCCGCCCTCGCGCCGGCGCCTCAGCTACGGCGCCGCGGTGAAGGCCTGCGAGGCCGCGCGGAGTGGAGAAATCTCGGTCGAGGCCGCGCGCGATGCGCTGATCACCTTCGCGGTGACGGCCGGCGTGCTCTGGCCTTCGGAGCCGCCGATCGTCTCGGTCAAGCCGGTGGCGCGCGGCTGTGGCGGCTTCGCAGCCTGACAACAAGGTACTACCCTTTCGGGAGTCCTGCCACTTATGAACCGACCCCCGCAGGTCAGTTCACCGAGGCGGGCATTTCCGCGCCGTTATTCCGGCTTGGCGGCCGCCGGCGAAGCTTCGGCGATCGGCGCGGCCGGCCCAGCCGCGGTCACGAAGGGATAGACGAGCTGCTGGTGATAGAGCTGCGGCACCGGCTCGTCGACACCGTATTTTTCCGGCATATGTTGCGGCATGAACAAGGTGCCGATCATGTCGAGGACGGACAACTGGGCGGCGAAATTCCTGTCATAGGCCTGGCGTTCGTTGGCATGATGCCAGTGATGAAACTGCGGCGAGGCAATCAGCCATCTCAGCGGCCCGAACTTGATGCGGGTGTTGGCGTGGATGAACACCGACTGCCAATGATAGATCAGCACATAGATGAGAAGCGCCTCGCCTGAAAAACCCAGCGCGAAGAGCGGCAAGAACGAAGCCGACTTGGTCAGGATCTGGTCCACCGGGTGCACGCGGTGGGCTGCCAGCCAATCCATCTCCTCGATCGAGTGATGGATAGCGTGAAAACGCCACAGGAACGGCACCGCGTGAAAGGCGCGATGGGCAAGGTAGAAGCCTATATCGGCGATGATCAAGGCCTCGATCACCTGCAGCCATAAAGGCTGTGACTGGAGGGCGGCGGGAAGCGCCTCGGGAACGACGCGCGGGACCACCAGCATCGCAGCGCCGATCACCAGCAACAGGCCGAACTTGATGACGATGCCGTTGAAGAGCAGATAGAAGACGTCGTTCAGCCAATGCCGGCGCGTAGCCGATTGCTCGGCATGCAGCGGCAGGAGCTGCTCGAGCGGAATGAAGATGAGGGCGATGACCAGCACCGCCTTGTAGTCGATGAGATCGAACACGGTCGCTCGCGGATCGGCTGAGGCCAGTCTCCGACACTAGCCGCCAAAGGATGAACGGACCGTTGCCGGCCAGAGCATGATGCAATTGAATTAGTGGACCGTGCCAGACGCGTCGCCCGCCGGCGTGCCGCGCGGGATTTCGAAGCTCACCTGGTCGCGGCCATTTGACTTGGCCTTGTAGAGATGGCGGTCGGCGACCTGGAACATGTCATGGTAGGTGGTCGGGCCGCTGAAGGCGGTGCCGCCGATGCTCACAGAAAGCGGCCAGGGCCGCCCGCCGGGTGCAAACTCGGCCTCGCGGATGCGGCGCCTGATGGATTCGGCGACCAGAAAGGAGCGTGCGGCGTCGGCGCCGGGCAGGAAGACCGCGAACTCCTCGCCGCCGATGCGTCCGACAATGTCGGCGCCGTGCAGTTGCCCTTTGATCGTCGCGGCGATCAACCTGAGCGCCTGGTCGCCGCAATCGTGACCGAGGCGGTCGTTGATCGATTTGAAGTGGTCGGCATCGACGATCAGCAGCGCGCCGGTGTCGGCGACCGTTTGGCCGCGCGCCCGCTCGAGATATGCCTCGACCAGCATCGAGAAGGCGCCGCGGTTGAAAACCGCCGTCAGGCTGTCGGTCGCGGCAATGACGCCGAGTTCCTTCTGCGTGATGGCCAGCTGGCGCATCTTCCACATCAGGAAGAACAGGAAGGAGCCGCCAAGGATAAGCGGCAGGAAAAGATCGGTGAGTTGCGCCCAAAGCAGCGCCTGCGGCGACAGCGAGGGAAAATTGAAGGAATCGACGAAGAAGGCGGCGGCAATGAAAAAGGCGGTACCGGCGGCGGTGACCACCACGACCCTGCCCCAACTTGTCGGGGACAAATCGATGCGCATTTCATTGCTCCTACTGCACTGGCTTATTGTGGAGCGCGAGCGCAAAAGAAGTCCTAAAATATTAGCTTCGATGCAAATGTGGTTAACACGCCGTCCGCACCGCCCGCGGTGGTGGGCAAGCAGAAAACGCACCGGGGAGGTGGCAGGCTCTCCGACTGGCCGGAGGTCCTCGTCAGCGCACCGCCGGTCGCAGACGGCAACGCGGTAGGAGTGCCGCAGAGCCTCACAGCCGGTTCGACACTCCCCGTTGAGCCGTTGGTATTGCCCCGCTGCAATCGGTCGATTGTCCAGCGGGAGAACAATATCGGCTTCAATGCAAGCTCGGTGCGCGCAGCGATGACGCGAAGCAACCGGCAGGCCCGCCCATGGCGGGCTCTGCCTTTTAGTGGGCGGTCGAGCTGCCCGAACCACCCACGGTGCCACCGATTCCACCGGTCGAGGTATTGCCGGAACCCATGGTGGAGCCGGCGGCCGAGCCGCTGATGCCGGCGTTGAAGCCGCCAGAGCCGCCCAACGTGCCGGTGCCGCCGACGCCGCTGGTCGCACCGAACGAGGTGCCGGTGGTCGTGCCCGCGGCGGCGCCGATCGAGCCGGTAGTGCCGGCGTTGAAGTCGCCGGAGCCGCCCAACGTGCCGATGCCGCCGACGCCGCCGATCGCACCGAACGAGGTGCCGGTGGTCACGCCTGCGGCGCCGCCGGTCGAGCCAGCGGTGCCGGCGTTGACGCCGCCGGAGCCGCCCACTACGCCGGTGCCGCCGACAACGCCGGTCGCACCGAACGAGGTGCCGGTGGTCGTGCCCTCGACGCCGCCGATCGAGCCGGTAGTGCCGGCGTTAAAGCCGCCGGAGCCGCCCACGCCGACGCCACCGATGCTGCTGCCAAAGCCCGTGCCGAGACCGGTCGAACCGCCCATCGAGGAGCCCGCGCCGGTGATCGCGCCGCCCGGACTGCCCGCAGTCACGCCGGTGTTGCCGATACCAAAGCCGATGTCGAGACCAGCGGCATTCGCCGGCAGGGCGAGAATGGCGATGCCGCCGACCAATGTGCCCGCGATTTTTTCTGTGCCCGCGATTTTTTCTACGATACCATTCATGGCATTCTCCTTCGTTGCCACATTTTTCCGCATCGCCGGTTCCTTGATGTTGGTTTGATCAACAATTGGCTCGCGGAAAAGCCCGGACGATGCTGTGCTCAGGCGTAGGCGCGACCTTCCTCGGAGCGCTGGAACAGCGCCAGGTCGAGCGGCACCGAGGGCCGGCCGAGCACCGTGAGCACCATATGCGCCTGGCCGCGATGGTGGGTCTGGTGGTTGAAGAAATGTCCGAGCGCCGGCGAAAGGCGCTGCGAGACGGTGCGCATGTCGACGGTCATGTAGGAGAAACGGCCGGCGAGCGCCTTGTCGG
>NZ_JAIUHG010000007.1 GCF_020164955.1 Mesorhizobium sp. CA8 | reverse complement strand
GCGTGAACCGCTTCGACGCAAACTGAAGCGGACAAATGATGTGCTACCAAACCGGACAACTTGATTAGCTACCGACACGTCACTTGGCGGTCTTTTTGGAGACGGAAAGCGCGGCGCGTCATGACCCGCCTTCAGTCATTGGGCAACGCGCCCTAGCGGTTGCTGAAATTCGGCTTCCGCTTCTCGACGAAGGCGGCCATGCCTTCCTTTTGGTCGTCGAGCGCAAACAGCGAATGGAACAGGCGGCGCTCGAAGCGCAGCCCTTCGGCGAGCGTCGTCTCGTAAGCGCGGTTGACGGCCTCCTTGGTCATCATCACCGATGGCAGCGAGAACTCGGCGATCTTGGCCGCTGCCTTCAGCGCTTCCTCGGTGAGCTCTGCGACCGGCACCACCCGCGATACCAGCCCGCTCCGCTCGGCTTCGGCCGCGTCCATCATTCGCCCGGTCAGGCACATGTCCATCGCCTTCGACTTGCCGACGAAGCGGGTCAGCCGCTGCGATCCGCCCATGCCCGGCATGACGCCGAGCGTGATTTCGGGCTGGCCGAATTTGGCATTGTCGCCGGCGATGATGAAGTCGCACATCATGGCAAGCTCGCAGCCGCCTCCGAGCGCATAGCCGGCCACTGCCGCGATGATGGGCTTGCGCGTGCGCGTGAATTCCTCCCAGCCGACGAAGAAGTCCTGCGTATAGGCGTCGGCGAAGGACATCGCCTGCATTTCCTTGATGTCGGCGCCCGCGGCAAACGCCTTTTCAGATCCCGTAAGCACCATCGCGCCGATGCCGGGATCGGCATTGAGCGCGCTCGCCGCCGCCACGACCTCCGCAAGGACTTGCGAGTTCAGCGCATTGAGCGCCTTGGGCCGGTTCAGCGTGATCAGCCCGACCTTGCCGCGTGTTTCCACGAGAATGGTTTCATAGGTCATGGTTCGCTTCCTTCCGCGGCAGTGGGATGATCGACATCGTTCCTAGCTTACCGCTGACAGGTCCGGCAATAAAAGGTCGAGCGGCCGCTTTGCACGATGCGCTCGATGTGGCCGCGGCAGCCCGGCTTCTGGCACGGCTCCCCCTCGCGATCGTAGACCGCGAAGGAATGCTGGAAATAGCCGAGCGATCCGTCGGCCTGGACATAGTCGCGCAGCGAGGAGCCGCCGGCGGCGATCGCATCGGCGATGACAGAGCGGATCGCTTCGGCGAGGCGCTCGCTTTGTTCTCTCGCCTTCTTGGCCGACCCGGCGATGGTGCCGGCTTCGCGCAGCGGCGAGAGCCCGGCGCGCCACAGTGCTTCCGAGACATATATATTGCCGAGCCCGGCGATCAGCCTCTGGTCGAGCAGCGCCGCCTTGAGCGGAGATCTGCGATCCTTCAGCAGCGAGGCGAGCAGGGGGCCGTCGAGCGCGTTTCCGGTTGGCTCGATGCCGAGTCCCGCCAGCATCGGATGTGTGTCCGGCGCGCCTTCGGCAAACAGCATGAAGCCGAAGCGGCGCGGGTCGTTGAAGATGACGCGAGAGCGCTCGCCTTTTTCCGAGGCGACGTCGAACACGACATGGTCGTGCGCCGCGCTCTTCGAACGCTCCTGATGGAAGACGCCGGGGATGTCGCTGCTCTCGGCGGCCTCGACCCGGAACGATCCCGACATGCCGAGATGGCAGATCAGGACCGGACCGTCTTCCATATGCATCGTCAGATATTTGGCGCGGCGGCCGAGCGCCGTCACGGTCTTACCGCTAAGCCGCTCCGAAAAGCGTTCGGGAAAAGGAAAGCGAAGGTCGGGCCTGCGTGCCTCGACTTTGACGAGCCGCGCGCCTTCCAGGACCGGCTGCAGTCCGCGCCGGACCGTCTCGACTTCAGGTAGTTCAGGCATGATCGCCTATCGTTGCAAGGAAGGATGTCCCATGGCGACCGGTTGCCAGGCCGAGATGATCCGCGACGGTTTCGCCGATATCGGCGAAGGTCGGCCTCAGCCCTATATCACCGCCCGTCAGCCCCGGCCCGATACCGATCACCGGAACGCGTTCGCGCGTATGGTCGGTGCCGCGCCAGGTCGGATCGTTGCCATGATCTGCGGTCAGGATGAGCAGGTCGCCAGGCCTTATGCGCGACAGCGCCTCAGGCAGGCGGCGGTCGAAGCCCTCGAGCGCCGCGGCATAGCCGGCGACATCGCGCCGGTGGCCGAATTCGGTGTCGAAATCGACGAAATTGGCAAAGACCAGGTCGCCGTCGCCGGCGTCGTCCATGGCGCCGAGCGCCTTGTCGAACATGGCCATGTTGCCGCCTGCCTTGCGCACTTCCGAAATGCCGCGATGAGCGAAGATGTCGCCGATCTTGCCGACGGCGATGACCTTGCTGCCGCGCTCCGTCAGCCGGTCGAGCAGGGTCGGCTCCGGCGGCGGCACTGCATAGTCGCGGCGATTGTGGGTGCGCTGGAACGTAGCGGGCGTCTCGCCCACGAATGGCCGCGCGATCACCCGCCCGACCTTGAGCGGATCGACCAGCCGGCGCACCGTGAGGCAAAGCTCATAAAGCCGCTCCAGGCCGAAATGAGTTTCATGCGCGGCGATCTGCAATACAGAGTCCACCGAGGTATAGCAGATCGGTCTGCCGGTGCGGATATGCTCTTTGCCGAGCCGCTCGATGATCTCGGTTCCGGGCGCATGGCAATTGCCGAGGATGCCAGGCAGCTTGCCCTCGCGGATGATCGCGTCGGTCAGCTCGGCCGGAAAGGCGGGCACCGTGTCGGGGAAATAGCCCCAGTCGAACCGCACCGGCAGGCCGGCGATCTCCCAGTGGCCGGAGGGCGTATCCTTGCCGCTCGACACTTCCTGGGCGGCGCCATGGAAGGCCGAGGCGATCGGCGGCGCGTCGATGCCGGCCCTCAATCCCGTTGCGGTTTGCGCCGCCAGGCCAAGCCCGAGCGACATCATGTTGGGCACCGCGAGCCGCCCTTCGCGCAGCCCTTGCCGATCGGCACGATCATCGGCGCAGGCCTGAAAAATATGTCCGAACGTGTCGGCGCCGGCATCGCCATAGCGTTCGGCGTCGGCCGCGCCGCCGATGCCGAAAGAATCGAGAACAAACAGGAACGCGCGCGCCATGGGTGTCTTTGTTGTCAGTCCTGACTGCCAGACATAAGGCTCCCCGGCGGTGTTGGCAAATCGGAAACCAAACCGCAACGGCTTGGCGCCATAGTTGCGGCGAGGCGCGGATGCGGCGGGAGCGAAGCGGGTATGGCAGGGCGCGGCAAAACCGCGGTAAGGCAGGCCGTGAAGGTGTGCGCGGCAGCTCTCGTGGCGTTCGGCGCTGCCTCATGGCCGGCACGCGCCGACTGGCGTGACGATATCGGTACCTTCCGCATCGGCATCGTCGCCGAACCGGGCGGCGGCAACACCGTTCCGGGGCTCGCGCGCCTGACCGATGCCTATGCCAATGCGCTCGGCATGAAGGTCGAGTTCGTCGTTGCGCGCGACTACGCGGCGCTGATCGAAGCACAGGCGAGCGGACGCGTGCAATACGCGGTCTATTCCGCTCTCGCCTACGCCACGGCTTCCGAGCACTGCGGCTGTGTCGAGCCGCTGGTGGCGCCGGTCGATGCCGAAGGCGCGGTCGGCATCCGTTCCGTCCTGGTGACGCGCGACGGCAGACTTCCGGACCTCGCCGCCATGGCTTCGCACCGGATCGCGATAGCGCCGGCCGAAAATGTCGGTGGCGCGCTGCTGCCGCTGGCGGGGCTATCGGCCGAAGGCGTCAAGATCGCACGGGATTCAGCCTTCCTGGCGCGTGCCGCTTCAGCGACCGCGGCCGAGATCATGCTGGCCGGCGGCGAAGCGGATGCCCTGTTCGGCTGGGAGCCGGCCGGTGCCGACGGCCAGCCCAGCCATTCCGACGGAACGGTCGCGCGGCTGGAGGCGGCTGGCATCCCTCAAGCGTCGCTTCGCGTGTTGTGGACTTCGGGCCTCTTGCGCTACGGGCCGCACGCCGTCCGCAGCGATCTTGACCCCGAGGCAAAGCGCCGGCTGACGGTCTTCTTGACCAATCTCAAGTCACAGACGCCCGATATGTACGACCTGCTGGAGCGGGCGCATTCCGGTGGTTTTGGGCCGGCCGCACAGAAGGACTATGCGATGGCCGTGGCGATCGTGCGGCAGAAAACCGCCGGGCAGGAATAGCCTGTCAGCAGTCGCCGCAGGGTATCGTCGGGGACCGACGGGGCCTTAGATAGTAGGTTTCACTCATCGATATGTTGCTGAAAGCCGAGGTCAGCCCGAGCCCCTGCGAATTGCTGGCGGACCACGTGATGATCGGCTTGTAGCCGAGATCGCTTTCCACGCGGATCAGGAAAGTATTGCGGATCCTTAGCGTCGAGGGGACGGTCGTGGTGTCGCCGGGCTTGGCATCGGCGCTGTAGGTGTTGCCCACCAGCTTGCGCGACCACACTACATTCACTGTCGGCGTCGCCTCGTCGGACATCTGTATGGCGGTGATGATGATCGAGGGAGCCGAGCGGTTATAGGGCAGAAGCGTGGTGCCGCCGATCTTCATTATAGCGTCGAGGTTGGCCTTCACGACCGTCTGCTGTTGAGTTACGAGATCGGCCACCATGCTGCCGATGCGGCTGACCTTCTTGCTGGTCTCGATGGCCTGCGAGGCCTCCATCGTGATGAAATACATGATCAGGAGCACCGGCACGATGAACGCGAACTCGATCGCCGCGATGCCGCTGCGATCACGGCAAAACCGCTCCACCTTCGCCGAAATCCCCCGGAGTGCCCCCGTACTATGCATATCGTCCTCCACGCCGTCGAGCAGTCTCAATTGTCGTCGAATGGTTCGTTCTGCCAGGTCACCGACGCGAAATGCAGCGTTTTGCCGTCCTTCAGATTTGCCATCGATTTGGCCATGAAATCGGTCATCACCGGCCATTTGTAGAACACCCGCAGCATGTTGATGGTCTCTGCCAGTCCGGGCGAGACGGTAGGAGACATCGTGTTCGCGCCTTGCGTCAGCACGATATCGCCGCTCACGATCTTGAAACCTGCCGTCGCGGCGTCCGCGAAGCTCGAATATTCGCGCAGATCGACCAGCAGTGGAGCATTTGGCCCGGTATCGGTGCAGTTGTTCGAAACCATGATCTGCAGGCGATTGCAGATCAGCTGCTTGATGGAGGCTTCGGTGACGTTCGTCTTCTGCAACTGCCCGGTCCGCAGTTGGCGGGCCACATCGTCGGTGACGTTGGCCATCACCTCCTGGCCGGCGAACGAAATGCAGCTCTCGAGGATGGCGAAGACGAGAAGCGCGAATGGGATGGCCAGCAGCGCGAATTCCATCGCCGTGCTGCCGCGCCTGTCGCTGAAAAAGCCGGCGCGCGATCCGGCGCGCGCCTTGCTGTCCATGCCGTTGCCGGCTGTGGCATCCTTGCTCATATTGCGTTCCTGCCGATCCCTTTGCGGTACCGGCGGCAAGGTTAGTGAAAAACCCATTGAGTTCCGGTTTTGACGATCGTTAAATTCGCCGGGCAAGCTTTAAGCTGTGTTTAATGCCCGCGGGGTTCGCCCCTCGCACGGGTCAGTGCCCGGCGCTCATCTCGGATTCGGAAGCCTTCTCGGCCTCGGTCTTGAACGCACTCTCGCAATAGGGGGTGCAGGACATGGTCTGGACTTCGGCGCGTCTGTAGATGCGCACCGAGGAGGCGGCCTGTCGCACGACGGTTACTTGTTCATCGATGATCGGGCTGCCGTCGGAATCGAGCACGACCATATTGGTGACCCCAAAGCCCTTGCCGGTGAGAACGATGGTCGAGGCGTCCTGCACGGAGGCGTCGGCGATCGCCGGGTTGCCGATGACGACCGTGTCGGCCGCGCGTGACAATTTGACGATCTTTGCCTGGTTCATGGTGACTTCTATACCCGCGCCGGCCCTGGCCGGCATGACCAAGGCGGCAACTGCCAGCAGCGCGGCGACTGGAAACAGCGATCTCGACAACGTCATTGAAGCGCTCCGGGCGGGCAGATTCTTCAACGGAACATGAACGAGATTGGTGAAGCAACGGTTAAACCGGGCCCGGCATGATTAAGGATCGCCTGCATGGTGCGCCATGCGTCCATGGCGCTTATTGTTTAGCAATATTGCACAAGCGCCGGTTTCCCGGGAACCCGGGCTCCTTGGCGATGTTTAGGCCACGATTAACCACACAGCGCGTTCACCACCGGAAAGGAATCGCTAAGGCTGTTTATTAAGCCGATTGAAACGGCTTCTCCCTAAATTTGCGGCATCCGATCAACCGCGAAGAGAAGTTGACGGAAGTGCTGCAACACGTGGAGTAGGAACTCTCGAATGTCTAATCTCATTGCACGTTTCGTGAAAGACGAATCCGGCGCGACCGCCATCGAATACGGTCTGATCGCCGCTCTCATCGCGCTCGCCATCATGATCGGCGCTACAGCGCTCGGCACCTCGCTGAACGCCAAGTTCCAGAACATTGCCACGACGCTTAACAACGCCGGGAATCCGTGACAGGCTGCGGTATCGCGCCTTTCGAACAAGAAGAAAAGGGCCGCCAGTGGCGGCCTTTTTCATGCAGTCGGCCGATTTTGATCGTCAGGCCTCATCGATCGTTAATCCGCCGCGCCTAGGATGCCGCTGAGAACTTGCCACAGGCCGCCGCATCCATGCTTGAAGCCGTGATCTTCGTCGTCTTTCCTTTCTGCATGCTGTTCGCTGCGGTCTCGGACACCTTGTCGATGACGATCGCCAACCGCGTTCCCGTGTTGCTGGTGGCCACATTCGCGCTTGTCGCGCCGCTCACCGGGATGGACTGGGCAGCCTATGGCTGGCACTTCGCTGCCGGCGCCCTCGTGCTCGCGATGACGTTCGGCCTTTTTGCGCTCGGCGGCATGGGCGGCGGTGACGCCAAGCTTCTGGCCGCGACCGCGCTATGGATGGGCCTCAATGTCAACCTGATCGGCTATCTGGTGACGTCGGCTTTCATCGGCGGCCTGCTTACGGCGGCAATCCTTGCTTACCGGAAATCGCCGCTCTCCATGTACACCGGCCACCACCGTTTCCTGCGCCATTTCGCGGACGAGAGCGTTGGCATCCCATATGGCATTGCGCTAGGCGCCGGTGGGCTGATCACCTTCCCGGATTCGCCGCTGGTGGTGTGGGCGCTGGAGAGGCTCACGACATAGGCCTGGCGACGTCGAGTCGGCGATGCCGTCGATCTCCGCGATCCCCGGCGGCTTGACCGGCCTTCTGTCAGATCGGAGGGCGGCGCGGCCGCCCTTTTTTGTTAACGGCGAGCCGTTCCGTCTAATTTGAGTAAACCTTAAATTAATCACGATCGTAAGTATTGCATTAACCTTGTTTTGACGATTGCAGCTGCAAAGTCCGGCCTGGCGAGGTGGTTTGCCTTGAGGCGAAGGGTTTCGGACGAATGCCAGCATCCCGATTGATTATTCTGGGCGTGGCTGCGGTCGCGGCGGGTGGCGCGGGCTATGTGGCGAAGAACATGGTCGTGGCGCCGCCGCCTCAGGTCATCGTCGATGCACCCAAGCAGCCGGCGATCGCACTGCAGGATGTGCTGGTGCTTTCCGGTGACGTGCCGATGGGGAGCCAGCTCGGCGCCAACATCAGCTGGGAGCAATGGCCGGCCGATGGCGTCAACGCCAATTTCATCACGCGCGCCGCCGAGCCTGACGCGGTCGAAAAACTCAAGGGCTCGGTCGCCCGCGTTGCCATGTATACCGGCGAACCTTTGCGGCGCTCCAAGCTGGTCGGCGAGGGGCAAAGCTTCATGTCATCGATCCTGCCTTCCGGCATGCGCGCCGTCGCGACCGCGATATCGGCCGACACGTCCGCCGGCGGCTTCATCCTGCCCAACGACTTCGTCGACGTTATCATGACCCGCCGCGCCGACACCGGCAATGGCGGCAGCGGCTTCAACACCGAGACGATTCTCAAGAACATCCGTGTGCTGGCCATCGACCAGACCATCCAGGAAGACGAGGAAGGCAAGAAGACCAGGGTCGGCCAGACCGCGACGCTGGAACTGACGCCGCAGCAGGCGGAGATCATCACGGTGGCGCAGCAGATGGCGGACCGCCTGACGCTCGCGCTGCGCCCGATCACCGACATCCATGAAAAGATTACGGAAGAAGCCGACTATCTGGTCAACGGCAATGGCCGGCGCGGAACGGTTCGTCTGATCAAGTCGGGCGAGGTTTCCGAGGTAGGAGCAAGGAAATGAGGCTGAACGGCAAAATGCTGCCCGTCCTGGCCGCCGCGGCGATCGGGTTTTTCCTGGTCGGCACCGGCGCTCCGGGACTGGTCGAAGCCAAGGCCGCGAGCGCCGGCGTGTCGGCTTCCGTCGCCACGCAGCGCGTCAAGCTCGGCCTCAACAAATCCGTGGTCATCGACTTGCCGAGCGACGCCTATGATATCCTCGTCGCCAATCCGGCCGTTGCCGATGCCGTGACGCGCACGGCGCGGCGCATCTACCTGTTCGGCAAGGCGGTCGGCGAAACCAACATCTTCGTTTTCGGTCCCAATGGCGAGCAGATCGTCAGCCTGGATCTGGCCGTCGAGCGCGACGTCGCCGGGCTGGAGGACTATCTGAAGCGCTTCATCCCGTCCTCGCAGATCAAGGTCGAGCTTCTCAATGACAACGTCGTCTTGACGGGCACGGTCGACACGCCCCTCGATGCCAAGCGCGCCGTCGACTTGGCAACCATCTTCGTGTCCGGCGGTGAAGCGACGACGGGTCAATATTCGCAGACCGCTGCCGGCGGCTCGGTCAATGGTGGCGTCGACATCAACAACCCCGACCAGGAGCGCCGGACCTCCAAGATCGTCAACCTGTTGCAGATCATCGGCGACGATCAGGTGACGCTGAAGGTGACCGTCGCCGAAGTCAGCCGCTCGGTGATGAAGCAGCTCGGCGTCAACATGATCGGCGCCGGCAGCTCCAATGGCATTTCCTACGGCGCGCAAAGTTCGCCAGCCTTCGGTTTGGGCAAGCCGATTTCGCAGACTTCCGGCTTGTTGCTGGGCGATGGTATCGGAAACGGCATCCAGGCTTACATCAACGCAATGGAACAAAGCGGCGTCATGAAGACGTTGGCAGAGCCCACCCTTACCGCCGTTTCTGGCGAAAAGGCTACATTCAAGGTCGGCGGTGAATTCAATCTGGTCGGCGGACGCTCAAGCAACGTGTCGACTGATAATCAGACAGGTCAGACCACATATGCTTTCGACAAAATAGAGTATGGCATTGGTCTCGAGTTCCAGCCCGTCGTGCTGTCGGCCGGGCGCATCAGCCTCAAGGTCAGAACGGCAGTTTCGGAGCCGACCACCGAAGGTGCCGGGACTCTCGAAGGAGGGGGTAAGACCGCTATAGGCATGCCCGGAACGACGCTTTTGTCGCTCCGCAAACGACTGGCCGACACCACCGTCGAGTTGCCGTCGGGCGGGTCGATGATGATTGCGGGGCTCGTTCGGGATGACGTTCGCCAGGCTGTCGCTGGATTGCCTGGCCTTGCCAAGATCCCCGTCCTCGGCACGCTGTTCCGCAGCCGCGATTTTGTGCGCAACGAAAGCGAGCTCGTCATCATCATCACGCCTTACCTGGTCAAGCCTGTCGCACGCAACGATCTGGCGAAGCCGGATGACAATTTCAATCCTGCGAGCGACGGCGCCGGCATGTTCCTCGGCCGCGTCAACCGCGTCTACGGCACTATGCAGACCGACAGACCGCCGGGTCGCTACCACGGCGTCGTCGGCTTCATCTACAAATGAGTGGGAATGCGGATATGTCCAAGTCAGCATCGAAGATCATGACGGTCCGGACAGCACCCGGCATCGCAAGGCTCCGTCGGCAGGTGGTCCCGGTACTGGCGGTTATGTTGGCATCGTTGCTCGCAGGTTGCGCCAACCGTGACAGCGTCACGGTTGGGTCGGTTCCGGACGATTACCGCACGACCCATCCGATCGTCATCGCCGAGAAGAACCAGAAGATCGACCTACCGGTCGGCGCCGGCGATCGCGGCATGACCGGCGCGCAGCGCGATACGCTGCTGGGCTTTCTCGACGGCTATGACAAGAGCGCCGCGCCGGCTCTCACGATCGCCATGCCGGTCGGGTCCGCCAACGAGGTTGCCGCCCGGGCCGCCGGCCGCGATTTTGCCAGGCTCGCCATGGCGGCGGGCGTAAAGCGCAACCGCATCATCATGACATCCTACCAGTCGGCGGTGCCGGAAGCGTCCGCGCCGGTGCGCGTCGCCTTCGTCGCGGTGCGGGCCCAAACCGACAAATGCGGCCGTTGGCCGGACGATATCCTGGAGACCTCTGAGAACAAGCACTATGCCGACTTTGGCTGCTCCTACCAAAACAACCTCGCGGCTCAAGTCGCCAATCCCAACGATCTGATCGGGCCGCGCAAGCAGTCCGACATCGACGCCGAAAATCGTGGCGCGGTGATCGACAAATACCGCGAGAGGGGCATCTCGGAAGAGTTCCTCGGCAATTCGGAAGTAACCTACTAAGCCGCGCCGGACGACAAAGAGAGCAGTCACGGAAAGAGCATGACGATGAGCAATCTTGCCTACGACACGCCTGCGGAAACCGGCGACCTTTCGCAGCAGGACATCGCCGCCATGCAGGCGCTGCGTCCCGTGCCGCGCATTTCGATCCAGGCCTTCTGCGAGACCGAGGGAGTCGCCAATCCCGTCGCGCGTGCCGGCGAGGATCGCCGGATGGCCAAGGCCCATCTCAAGGTCCATATGGGCGGCATTCCGACCGCGATCGAGTTCTACCAGTCCGCGCCGACACCGAACCTGATCTTGCTGGAATCGCGCAGCGAACCGCAGCAGTTGCTCGAACAACTGGGCCGGCTCGCGGAATATTGCGATCCGTCCTCCAAGGTCGTGGTCATTGGTCACTACAATGATGTCGGGCTCTACCGCGAGCTTATCCGCTCAGGCATCTCCGAATATGTCATCGCGCCGGTCTCGATGTCCGACATCGTCAGCGTCGTATCGTCAATCTTCGTCGATCCGGATTCGGAGCCGATCGGCCGCTCGATCGCTTTCATCGGCGCCAAGGGCGGCGTGGGCTCCTCGACCATCGCTCACAATGTCGCCTGGGCGATGTCTTCCCTGTTCAAGTCCGAAGTCGTCATCGCCGATCTCGATCTCGCCTTCGGCACCGCCAATATCAATTTCGACCAGGATCCGCCGCAAGGCATCGCCGAGGCGGTGTTTTCGCCCGAGCGGGTGGACGAGGTCTATCTCGACCGCCTGCTCGCGCAATGCGCCGAGCATCTGTCGCTGCTCGCGGCTCCCTCCACGCTCGAGCGCGTCTATGATTTCGACTCCGAAGCCTTCGCGCAGATCATCGAGACGGCGCAGCGCAGCGCGCCTTTGCTGGTCCTCGACGTCCCTCACGTCTGGAGCGGGTGGACCAAGAGCACGCTGATCAAGGCGGACGAAATCGTCATCACCGCCACGCCCGAGCTCGCAAATCTTCGCAACACGAAGAACATGGTGGACATGCTGAAGCGGCTGCGTCCGAACGATCCGCCGCCGAAGCTGATCATCAACCAGGCGGGCGTACCGAAGCGGCCGGAGATCGCGGCTTCCGACTTCGCCGAACCGCTCGGCATCACGCCGATGGCGGTGATCAACTTCGAACCGCTGCTGTTCGGCAACGCCGCCAACAACGGCCGCATGCTCTCCGAGATGGACGCCAAGAGCCCGGTCGTCGTGACCATCAATGAAATAGCGCATGTGCTGACCGGACGCAGCGAAATCAAGGCAAGGAAGAAGGCAGGCCTGGGCTCGATCCTCGGCAAGCTCTCGCGCAACAAGAAGTGACGCTGATTGAGCGGCATCGGGTAGTCGATCATGTTTGGTAAAAGAGGCAAAGACGACGGCAGCCGGGCAACGCCCGAATTCCGTCCGCCGGCATCCGCTCCCGCCGCCCCTCCAACGGGAACGGTGACGGCCGAACGACCGGTCGCGCCACCGTCCGGCACGCCGGCCGCATCGCCCGCGCGCCGCCCTGTCGAGGCGCCGCCCATGGCGCCGGACCCGCCAAGAAGGCCCCAGCGCGAGCGCTCGGAGACCTATTACGACACCAAGAGCCAGGTTTTCTCCGCGCTCATCGACACGATCGATCTGTCGCAGCTCGCCAAGCTCGATCCCGAGAGCGCGCGCGAGGAAATCCGCGACATTGTCAACGACATCATCGCGATCAAGAACTTTGCGATGTCGATCTCCGAGCAGGAAGAGCTGCTCGAGGACATCTGCAACGACATTCTGGGCTATGGACCGCTGGAGCCCTTGCTTGCGCGTGACGACATCGCCGACATCATGGTCAACGGCTCCAAGAACGTCTACATCGAAGTTAATGGCAAGGTCGAACAGACCGGCGTCCGTTTCCGCGACAACCAGCAGCTGCTCAACATTTGCCAGCGCATCGTCAGCCAGGTCGGCCGCCGCGTCGACGAATCGAGTCCGATCTGCGACGCGCGCCTGCCCGACGGCTCGCGCGTCAACGTCATCGCGCCGCCGCTGTCGATCGACGGCACCGCGCTCACCATCCGCAAATTCAAGAAGGACAAGCTGACGCTGGACCAGCTGGTCAAGTTCGGCGCCATCTCGCCGCAAGCGGCGGAAATCCTCAAGATCATAGGCCGCGTCCGCTGCAATGTCGTCATTTCGGGCGGCACGGGTTCGGGCAAAACCACGCTGCTCAATTGCCTGACCAACTATATCGACCGCGAGGAGCGCGTCATTACTTGCGAGGATTCGGCGGAGCTGCAGCTGCAGCAGCCGCATGTGGTCCGTCTCGAAACCCGGCCGCCCAATCTGGAGGGCGAGGGCGAGGTGACCATGCGCGACCTGGTCAAGAACTGCCTGCGCATGCGGCCGGAGCGGATCATCGTCGGCGAAGTGCGCGGACCGGAAGTGTTCGACCTGCTGCAGGCGATGAACACCGGTCACGACGGCTCCATGGGGACGATCCACTCGAACAGCCCGCGCGAATGCCTCAACCGCATCGAATCGATGATCGCCATGGGTGGCTATTCGCTGCCGCAGCGCACAGTGCGCGAGATCGTCGTCGGCTCGATCGACGTGATCATCCAGGCGGCCCGCCTGCGCGACGGCTCGCGCCGCATCACCCACATCACCGAGGTGGTCGGCATGGAAGGCGATGTCATCATCACCCAGGACCTTGTCCTCTACAACATCAAGGGCGAGGACTCGAGCGGCCGCCTGGTCGGCGAGCATGTGTCGACGGGCATCGGCCGTCCGCATTTCTGGGACCGCGCCCGCTATTATGGCGAGGAACAGCGCCTCGCCAACGCGCTCGAGGCGATGGAGAAACGCGCTGACTGAGGCATCTGGAGGTTGGAAGCAATTCCAGGAAAAGGTGAAGCGGCTTTCCGTCCGGAATTGCGTCAAAACAAAGAGATAGGGCGGTTCGCCGGTTTCTTGGAACGGCGAAATGCCCGAAGGACCCTGGTCGATGTTCGGAATTGATACCACCGTATTGGCTTTCGTCGTGCTCGCCGGCTTCAGCGCCGGCGCGGTGGCCTATGCTTTCCTGTTCACGCGCATCGACAACGAGAAGCAGGCCGGCAAGCGGCTTCAGACCGTCAAGACCGCCGAAACCGACCGGTCTGTGGTGAAAGCGACGCGCGACCGCGCCGCGGAAGCGGTCAAGCGGCGAAAAAACGTCCAGGACTCGCTGAAGCAGCTCGACGAGAAGCAGAAGACCAACGATCGCAACGTCAAGAAACCGCCGCTGAAGGTCCAGATCCGCCAGGCCGGCATGCAGGTTCCGATCGAGCGCTTCTACATGTATTCGGCTGTCTGCGGGATCGTGCTCACGGGCCTTCTCTTTTTCGTCGGCGCGCCTTTGTGGGCTCTGCCCGGCGCCCTGCTGGCGGGCGGCCTCGGCCTGCCGCGCTGGTTTGTCTCCTTTCGCCGCACACGCCGCGTCAAGGCCTTCTTGGAAGAGTTCCCGAACGCGCTCGACATCATCGTGCGCGCGGTCAAGTCCGGCTTGCCGCTCAACGATGCGATCCGCCTGATCGCCAATGAATCGCCTGAACCGGTCCGCTCCGAATTCCGCCGCATCGTCGATTCCCAGCAGATGGGCATGTCGGTGCCGGACGCCGCCATGCGCATGTCCGAGACCATGCCGTGCAGCGAGGCCGGCTTCTTCGGCATCGTCATCCAGATCCAGTCGCAGGCCGGCGGCAACTTGTCCGAGGCGCTGGGCAACCTTTCGCGCGTGCTGCGCGACCGCAAGAAGATGAAAGCCAAGGTCCAGGCGCTGTCGATGGAAGCCAAGGCATCCGCCGCCATTATCGGCGCCTTGCCTTTCGTCGTCGCCTTCCTCGTCTATCTGTCGAGCCCGAACTATATCATGCCGCTGTTCACCACCAACGTCGGCAACCTGATCCTCGGCTGCGCGGGTGTGTGGATGTCGATCGGGATCCTGGTGATGCGCAAGATGATGAACTTCGAAGTGTAGAGGCGCGGATCCAGTGACAGAGCAGGTCGTCAAAACACTCACCGATCCTTCTTTCCTGATCGCGATGCTGGTCGGCATTGCCGTGTTCGCGACCGTCTTCACGCTCATGCCGGCGTTCGGCGGCACGTCGCTCAGGTCGCGCATGAAAAGCGTGGCCCTTGAACGCGACAAATTGCGCGCCGAGCAGCGTGCGCGGCTGGCCAGCGAGGCCGACCGCCGTCGCAAAGGCCTGCGCGAGGAACAGTCCATCGGCATGCGCAACGTCGTCGACCGCCTCGATCTCAGGCGCGCGCTCGCAGATGAAAACACGATCCAGAAGCTCAAGGTCGCGGGCTTCCGCGGCGAGAACCCGCTGACGCGTTTCCTCTTCTTCCGCCTCGTCCTGCCATTCGTCGGTTTTGCCTTGGCGGCCATCTATCTGTTCGTGCTCGGCGGCTTGCCGCAGCAGCCGACTTTCATCAGGCTGTTCGTCTGTGTCGTTGTCGCCTATGGCGGCTTCTATGCGCCGATCGTCTACGTCAACAACCGCGCGACCAAGCGCAAGCAGTCGATCCAGCTGGCGTGGCCGGACGCGCTCGACCTGATGCTGATCTGTGTGGAATCCGGCATGTCGGTGGAAGCGGCCTTGCGCAGGGTTGCCGACGAAATCGGCGCGCAGTCGGTGGCGCTTGCCGAGGAATTTGTGCTCACCAATGCCGAGCTGTCCTATCTGCAGGACCGCAAGATCGCCTATGAGAACCTGGCAAGCCGCACCGGCCTGGAATCGGTGAGGTCGGTGTCCCAGGCCTTGGTCCAGGCCGAACGCTACGGCACGCCGGTGGCGCACGCGCTGCGCGTGCTCGCCTCGGAAAGCCGCGACATGCGCATGAATGCCGCCGAAAAGAAGGCCGCAGCGCTTCCGCCGAAGCTCACCGTGCCGATGATCCTGTTCTTCCTGCCGGTTCTATTCGCCATCATTCTTGGGCCGGCCGGCATCCAGGTCAGTCAGCGCGGCATCTTCGGCGACCAGCACAGCTCCTCGAGCCAATAGGCGGGCCGTACGCATCAATCAAAAACCGCGCGGGGTCCGCGCGGCTTTCAATTTTTCAGAGGCGATCGGCTTAGCGCCATCCGCAGCGGTCAGTTCGTGGCGACTTTCGCCTTGTCCTTGTCCTGATCCTTCAGCTGGCTCCAGGCGTTCTGCTGGGCAAGCATCTGGCGCAGATAAGCGACGTTGGCCTGCGCCTGCTCGGGCGACAGCTCCTGCGAAGCGATCTTCTCTGCCTCGTCGAAACGGCCCTGCAGGCCTACGACCAGCGCGAGATTCTGGCGCACCCTGCTATCGGCGCCGGGCTGCTGCGCGGCGGAACGCATATAGGTTTCTGCCGTGCGCAAGTCGCCCTCGAGCACATAGGACATGCCGAGATTGGACAGCACCGAAGGCTCGTTCGGCTTCAGTTCCAGCGCCTTGCGATAGTCCTGCCGCGCTTCGTCCTTCTGTCCCATCTGGTCGAGAATGGCGGCTTCCGCCGAGACCAGCTTCCAGTCCGGATATTCGGGCGTCTGCGCGCGCCGCACGGCATCGAGAGCCGGCTCGAACTGGCCGTTGGCGGCAAGCGCCTTCCCATAGGCCGCAAGCACCTCGCGATCCTTGGGATAGGCGATCGCCAGCTTGCGCATCACCGCCAGCGACTGATCGGCATCGCCGTCCATCTGCAGCGCCGCCGCGAAATTCATCGCGATGCGCTTGTCGTTCGGATTGCGGGCATAGGATTGGCCGAGCCTGGACGTGGCGGTGCGCAATTCGCCGGCCGACATCGTTTCCAGCGGCCTGCTGTCGGAGCGGGAGATGGAGCCCGTGGTGAACTTGCTGGTGCTGCCGCAACCGGCCATGCTTGTCGCCAGCGCGGCCATGAAGACCGTGGTGATCAGACGCTTGGCTGTAAGGTTCAACACTTCGGTCGGCATCGGCGCCCGGTCTCCATTCCTGTGCGGCCATTGGCTGGCCGTCTTCCCTCCCGCAGAAATATTCTGTTAACCCTAACGGACCGTTAAGAAGCGCCGACTCGAACTGTTCGGCCGGAGATCATCGCATGCCTGTCGAACTCGTTGAGCAGAAGCCGGAAGCCGTCTTGCCTGTCTATCTAGTGCCAAAGGATGCCCTTGAAGCCGCTGCGCTGCCGCCGCCCGCTATCGCCTGGGCGAGAGCCAACGGGTTTTCCGGCGAGGCAGGGCGCACGCTGGTCCTGCCGGGCGAGGGCGGCAGCCTTGCCGGCGCGCTGTTCGGCACAGGCGACGGCGAAAGCGTTCTTGCGCTCGGCGCGCTGGCAAGGTCGTTGCCGGAAGGCGATTGGCATTTCGCGTCGGGCCTCGCGCAGCCCGATCTCGCCGCGCTCGCGCTGGTCCTTGGGGGCTATGTCTTCACCCGCTACGGCAAGAAGCCCGGCAAGGCCTTGCGCTTTGCGCTACCGGAGGGCGCCGACGCCGCACATGTCCGCCGCGTGGCCGACAGCGTGTTCCTGACACGCGACCTCGTCAACACGCCGACCAGCGACCTGGGGCCGCTCGAACTGGAAGAAGCCGCCCGGAAACTGGCGGCCGCTCATGGTGCCGATATCTCAGTGATCCATGGCGACGATCTCCTGGCGGGGAACTTCCCAATGATCCATGCCGTCGGCCGTGCCTCCACCGGCGCGCCGCGGCTGATCGACATGATTTGGGGACCGGGCGATGCGCCGAAGGTGACGCTGGTCGGCAAGGGCGTCTGCTTCGACACCGGCGGCCTCGACATCAAGCCTTCGTCCGGCATGCTTTTGATGAAGAAGGACATGGGCGGCGCCGCCAATGTGTTGGGTCTCGCCTCCATGATGATGGCGGCGAGATTGAACGTCCGGCTGCGTGTGCTGATCCCCGCCGTCGAGAATTCGATCGCCGGCAACGCCTTCCGGCCCGGCGACGTGCTCAGGAGCCGCAAGGGCATCACGGTCGAGATCGGCAACACCGACGCCGAAGGCAGGCTGATCCTGGCCGATGCGCTGGCGCTGGCCGACGAGGAACAGCCCGCTTTGCTGGTCGACATGGCGACGCTGACCGGAGCCGCCCGGGTCGCGCTGGGGCCGGATCTGGCGCCCTTCTACACCGCCGACGAGACGCTTGCCGCCGACCTTGCAGCCGCGTCCGTCGCGGTCGAGGATCCACTGTGGCGAATGCCGCTATGGCGTCCCTATGATGCTAAGCTTTCCTCGAAGGTCGCCGACATCAACAATGTCACCACCGACGGTTTTGCCGGATCGATCACTGCGGCGCTTTTCCTCAAGCGCTTCGTCGAGAAGACTCACAGCTGGGCGCATTTCGACATCTTCGCTTGGAATCCGGCCGATCGTCCCTACGGCCTGACCGGCGGCGAAGCGCAGGGCATTCGCGCGCTGGAGCGGGTAATCGCCGAGCGTTTCGGGGCGTAGCTGCAAAACGCCGCCACTGAAACGGAACCGAAACAATTTGCCGGCATGCTTGGGCGATGTCGATCTCGATGCGCCCGAGCCAGGCCTTGCGACTGTGGCAGCAGGTGATGCTGGCCCAGGTGCGGAACGGCGAGCCCGATCTCACCATGCGCCAGACGGCGATCCTGTTCACCATCTATCTCGATCCGCCACCCCATACGGTGCGCGGGCTGGCCGCCAGGCTTAACGTCACCAAGCCGGTTATCACCCGCGCGCTGGACACAATGGGCGCGCTGAAGCTGGTCTCGCGCCATCGCGACGAGCTCGACAAGCGCAACGTGCTGATCCGGCGCACGGTGGAAGGCGCGCTCTTTGTCGAGCGCTTCGGCGATGGTATCGTTGCCAGGGCGCACGAGCTGCCCATTTGACCTCATTGCCCCATCTGAGTTCATTGCTGATTTGACTGGATTATCGATTTGACCGCCAGGGATGCCCGCCTTCATGCTTTCCGCTCCGACCTTGCCGATGCGAGGCTGAAGGGCGAGGTCGCCGCCGACCGCTTCGTCACCGGCCGCCCGGCGCGGATCACGGCCGCTGTCGCCGATCTGCGCAAGGCGCCGCGCCCCGATGCGGGCGTCAACACGCAGGCGCTGTTCGGCGACGATGTGCTCGTCTTCGAGGACGCGGAAGGCTGGGCCTGGGTACAGGCCGAGCGCGACGGCTATGTCGGCTATGTGGCCGACAATCTGATTGGGGCGCGCGAGCATGCGCCCACGCATATCGTTTCCGTGCCGCGCACCTTCCTTTATCCCGGACCGGATCTGCGCTTTCCGATCAACGGGCAGCTGTCGATGGGCTCGACCGTGACGGTGACCGGCTCGGCCGAGACGCGCGGCACGCATTATGCGCTGCTGCCCTCCGGCCAGGCGATCATCGCCCGCCATTTGCGGCCGATCGCCGAGCCGGCGGAGGACTATGTCACGGTCGCCGAGAGCTTCCTCGGCACGCCTTATCTCTGGGGCGGTGTCTCCGGCTTCGGCATCGACTGCTCCGGCCTCGTGCAGTTGGCAATGCGCATGACGGGCAAGGATGTGCTGCGCGACGCCGATATGCAGGCGGCATCGATCGGCATGCCGTTCGAGCCGGGTCCGGACTATTCAGGTCTCGGGCGCGGCGACCTCGTCTTCTGGAAAGGCCATGTCGCGATCATGACCGACGAAAGAGACATGATCCACGCCAACGGCCACACCATGCTGGTCTCGCGCGAGGGGCTGAAGGAAGCGGTCGAGCGCATCGGCTATCTCTATGGCGCCCCGACGGGGTTCAGGAGACCGTAGCCTTCCTTCTCCCGTCGCTATACGGGAGAAGGTGCCCGAAGGGCGGATGAGGAGCGGCGCGAACCGTGCGGCGGTTTGCGCCGATAGCCAAACTATGATTGCCGGCGCTGCCCCTCACCTGCCTGCCGGCGCCCTCTCCCCGTAAACGGGGCAAGAACGTTGATCCCTTTTTGTTCCGATTTTCCTTGGCGATTGTTTGCCGCCGCGCTACCTCTTGCTCGTGACCGAGCAGCCGCGCCTTGCCGAACAGAATGCCGCCGTCCTGCTGCCTGAGCCATTCGTCAAATGGTTCGGCGAAAAGGGCTGGTCGCCGCGCGTCCATCAGCTCGAGCTGCTGGCGCAGGCTCAAAGCGGCCAGTCGGTGCTGCTGATCGCGCCGACCGGCGCCGGCAAGACGCTGGCCGGCTTTCTGCCGTCGCTGACGGAGCTGGCCAACCGTCCCAGGCGAAGGCCGGGCGAAGCCCGCCGCGGTATCCACACGCTCTACATCTCGCCGCTGAAAGCGTTGGCCGTCGACATCGAGCGCAATCTCGGCAAGCCGGTCGAGGAGATCGGCCTGCCTGTCACCATCGAGACGCGCACCGGCGACACGCCTTCGCACAAGCGCCAGCGGCAGAAACTGGCGCCGCCCGACATACTGCTGACCACGCCTGAGCAACTCGCGCTGCTGATCGCCTCGAACGATGCAAGGCGCTTCTTCGAGGACCTGCGCTATGTCGTGCTCGACGAATTGCATTCGTTGGTCACGTCAAAGCGCGGACATCTGCTGGCGCTCGGCCTGGCCCGGCTGCGCGCTTTTGTTCCCGCGTTGCAGACCATTGGCCTGTCGGCCACGGTGGCCGAGCCCGACGAGTTGCGGCGCTGGCTGGTCAGTCAGGCGTCTCCCGGCGCGATGTCCGAGCTCATCGTCGTCACGGGCGGCGCGAAGCCCGAGATATCGATCCTCGACTCCGAAGAGCGGGTGCCCTGGGCCGGGCACTCCGCCCGCTACGCCACGCCTGAGATCTACCGCGAGATCAAGCGGCACAAGACCACGCTGCTCTTCGTCAACACGCGCAGCCAGGCCGAGTTGCTGTTCCAGGAGCTATGGCGCGTCAATGAAGACACGCTGCCGATCGCGCTCCATCACGGATCGCTGGATGTCGCGCAGCGCCGCCGCGTCGAGAAGGCCATGGGGGAAAACGCGTTGCGCGCCATCGTCGCCACCTCGACGCTCGATCTCGGCATCGACTGGGGCGATGTCGATCTGGTGGTTCATGTCGGCGCCCCCAAGGGTGCCAGTCGCTTGGCGCAGCGTATCGGCCGCGCCAACCACCGCATGGACGAGCCGTCCAAGGCGATTCTCATTCCCGCGAACCGATTCGAAGTGCTGGAATGCCGCGCGGCGCTCGATGCCAATTATCTCGGCGCGCAGGACACGCCGCCGCTGGTCAATGGCGGGCTGGACGTCTTGGCTCAACACGTGCTGGGCTGCGCCTGCGGGGCGCCTTTCCATGCCGATGTGCTGTTCGATGAAGTAAGGACGGCCGCACCTTATACCAGCCTGGACAGGCCGACATTCGACCGGGTCATCGATTTCGTCGCCACCGGCGGCTACGCGCTGAGAAATTACGAGCGCTATGCCCGCATCCGGCAAACCAAGGAAGGCTTATGGCGGGTTTCAAACCCGGCCGTCGCCCAGCAATACAGGCTCAATGTCGGCACCATCATAGAAGTGCCGGCGCTCAATGTGCGTTACGTCCAGGCCGGCAGCAGAGGGGCAGCCTCGCGCGGCGGCAGGGTGTTGGGAAAGATCGAGGAAGCATTCCTGGAGACCTTGACCCACGGCGACACCTTTATGTTCGGTGGCAAGATCCTGCGCTTCGAAGGCATTCGCGAGAACGAGTGCTTCGTCTCGAACGCGCCCGGCAGCGACGCGAAAGTGCCCTATTACGGCGGCGGCAAATTCCCGCTTTCGACTTACCTCGCCGAGCAGGTGCGGGCCATGCTCGACGACCCGCAACGCTGGAAGAAGCTGCCCGAGCAGGTGGCGGATTGGCTGCGGTTTCAGGCGGACAAGTCCGTCCTGCCGAAACGCGACGACCTGTTGATCGAGACTTTCCCACGCGGCAACCGGTATTATCTCGTGGCCTATCCCTTCGAGGGCAGGCTTGCGCATCAGACGCTCGGCATGCTGCTCACCCGCCGACTGGATCGGGCAGGCGCCAAGCCGGTCGGGTTCGTGGCCACCGATTATGCGCTTGCCATCTGGTCGCTGGCCGACATGGGCTGGATGTTCAAGAACAGGAAACCGTCGCTGGCCACGCTGTTCGATCAAGACATGCTGGGCGATGATCTCGAGGCTTGGTTTGCCGATAGCTGGCTACTGAAGCGCACCTTCCGCAACTGCGCGCTGATTTCCGGACTGATCGAAAAGCGTCACCCCGGCAAGGAGAAAAGCGGTCGCCAGGTCACCGTGTCGACCGACCTGATCTATGACGTGTTGCGCAGCCATGAACCCGACCATATTCTGCTGCAGGCCACCCGTACGGATGCCGCGACCGGGTTGCTCGATGTCAGCAGACTTGCCGAGATGCTCTCGCGCATCCGAGGTCGTATCACGCATAAGAACCTTGAGCAGATATCGCCGTTGGCCGTGCCGATCATGCTTGAAATCGGCAAGATGCCGGTGAATGGCGAGGCGGACGAAACATTGCTGATGGATGCCGCCACCCTCGTCGAAGAGGCCATGGGGCCGGACATGGCGGACTGAAAGAAAGAGCCGAGAGGGGATGAATTTTTCGCTATCGCGGGCAACGCTGATCGCCGAGGCCGACATCGTCGGCATCGCCGGCGAACGTGCGGTCTGCGATCGGCGCGGCGTTCTTTATTTCCCAGATCTGCGACTGCTTGCCGTCTCCGACCTGCATCTCGAAAAGGGCTCGTCCTTCGCCCGGCGCGGCACGCTGATCCCACCCTACGACACCGGCGCCACCTTGCTGCGGCTTCAGGCGGTCATCGCCGACTACGAGCCGCGGATCGTCCTCAGCCTGGGTGATTCCTTCCATGACGGCGGCGGTGCCGGGCGCATGCACCAGAGCTTCCGCGAGCGCCTGGAAGCGATGATGGCCGGCCGCGACTGGTTCTGGGTCGCCGGCAATCACGACCCGGATGCGCCAGCCGACCTGCCGGGCGAGACGGTGAAGGAACTTGCCATCGGCTCGCTGCTCTTCCGCCATGAGCCGTCAAAGCTGCGGGTCGAAGGCGAGATCGCCGGCCATCTCCACCCCTGCGCGCGCATCGTCCAGCGCGGGCGCTCGGTCCGGCGGCGCTGCTTTGCCAGCGACGGCGGCCGCATGATCATGCCGGCCTTCGGCGCCTACACCGGCTCGCTCAACGTGCTCGACCGCGCCTATGCCGGCCTGTTCCGGCTGGAAACGCTGGTGGCCTATATGCTCGGCGCCGAGCGCATTTTTGCTATCTCCGGCTGGATGCTGCGGCCGGGCTGAAGCTTACTCCCTCCCATAATAGAGGGTGACCGTGTGCTTCGCCTCGGCGAAGAACAGCCAGCGCTCGACCAGCATGCCGGCGAACTGCGCGCCGGCCGCAAACATGGATGCGATCGCGCCCAAAGGCCACGGCAGGAAGAAAGCGATCGCCAGCAGGATCGCAGGCACGGCAAAGGCCAGCGCCTGCGTGATCCGCCGCAGCTTGGCGCTGTGCTTGCGTGCGATGCGGAAGCCCATTTCCTTCAGCAGATAGTTTTCTTCCGTGTGCGGCCACTCGATCGAACGCACCGTGCCGCCGGAAAGACCGGTCGCTGTGTTGGCGGTGGTCGGGATTTCCAGCCGGTCATTGTAGCGCCAGGTCGCAAGCTTCCAGCCCCAGCCGGCGAGCGTGGCAAGCAGAGCCCAGGCCAGCATCGCCCTCGAACCTTGCCTGAAGCCTTGGAGCAAGGCGTTGGCGAGAACGCTTCCGGTCATCGCTGCGAAGGTGAGATAAGCAGGCAAAGTATAGCGGCTGTGCCACTGCGCGATCGGCTTCAGCGACGCATAGATCATGCCTGTCGTGCAGACCGTCATTACCGCGCCTGCCGCCGCCAGCAGCCCGGCGGCCGCCACCCAGCCGCTGCTCTTGCCGAGAAGCACCCAGCCGATGCCGAACAAGCCAGCCGGAATGAAAGTTGCGACCGACGCCACGCCTTCGCGCGACAGCCACGAGCTGCGCCATTGCGAGAAGGCGCGCCAGGCGCGCTCGGGTCGGCCGAGGTGACCGGTGGAGGACAACAGCCCTGCCGCGATCACGCCGAGCGCCAGCGCCATGCCGACAAGGCCAAGCCAGAAGTCGGCGGGAATGAACCCTAACCCGCCGAGCAAGCCGAGGAGCGCCAGCAGGCCGTAGCCGGCCCCGGTGGCGGTGGTGAAGAAGACGACCGAGAAAGCGGGATGCATGATCGACTAGTTCGAAAGCATGCGGTCGATCCAGCCGAGGAAGCCGCCCTCGGCCTTGATCGGCACCAGCGCAGGCGCGTCGACCTTCGCCGCACGTTGGCTGCGGGCGCGCGGCGGCAAATATCTGTTGGTCGGCTGGTAGCCAAGCTCCGGCATCAGCGCCACACCCCCACGCTCCTCGACAAGTTGCGAAATCGCCGATGTAGGATCGCCGAGATCGCCGAAATGTCGGGCGCTGGTCGGGCAAGCGGCAACGCAGGCCGGCACGCGATCGTCTTCCGCCAGATTGTCGTTGTAGATCCGGTCGACGCAGAGCGTGCATTTCTTCATCACGCCGACATCGGTGTCGAATTCACGCGCGCCATAAGGACAGGCCCAGCTGCACAATTTGCAGCCGATGCATTTATCTTCGTCGACCAGCACGATGCCGTCCGAGGCACGCTTGTAGGAGGCGCCGGTCGGGCAGACGGTGACGCAGGCCGGCTGCTCGCAATGTAGGCAGGAGCGCGGGAAGTTCACCGTGCGGCCGCCCAGCTCCGTCGTGTGCTCGTAGGCGTGCACGCGGTTGAACCAGACGCCGTCGACATGTCCGCCAAAGGGGTCGATGTCGGTCAGCGGCGCCATGTGGCCGCCGGTGTTCCACTCCTTGCAGGCGGTGACGCAGGCCTGGCAGCCGACGCAAGTGTCGAGGTCGATGACGAGGCCGAGTTTCTTATCGGTTTGCACGGGTAGACAGGTCATTCGGCGGCTTCCCTCTTCATGCGGAATTGCGTGCCGAAGCGAAGCACGTCCGGCGAAGGCCCGAAATGCGGCGGCTGGGCGAAACGCTCGAATTGCGGCTCGGTGAAGCCGGCTTCTTGCGGCGCGCATTTCACGATCCGCACGCGCACATCGAACCACGCGGCCTGTCCTGTGACCGGATCGGAATTCGAATAGCGCTTGCCGTTGGCGTCGGCTGCGGTCTGGTCGCCGATGATGTGGTTGAGCAGGAAGCCGCGATTGCTCTCCGCCGCATCGTCCTTCAGCCCCCAGCTGCCGCGCCGTTTGCCGACCGCGTTCCAGGTCCACACCGTGTCCGGGTTCACGCCGTCGATCAGCTTGATCTGGCCCTTCACCCGGCCATTGATGCTTTCGATCCACACCCAGTCGTCGTCGGAAAGGCCAAGGCCGGTGGCGGTCTGCGTATGCACGAACAGCCGGTTCTGGCTGGTGATCTGCCTCAGCCACGCATTTTGCGAACCCCAGGAATGGTACATGTGCATCGGCCGCTGCGTCAGCGCATGCAGCGGATATTTTGCGAGATCGACGGTGTCCTCCTCGAGAGGCGCGTACCAGAACGGCAGCGGGTCCATATAGGCTTCCATGCGCCCGCGCTCGGCGTCCGGCGGCTGCACTTTCCCATGCCCGCGCGCCGCCAGCCGGAAGCGTTGGATCGGCTCTGAATAAAGCTGGAAAACAATAGGCTCTGCTTTGGCGATAAAACCCATCTCCACCGCGAAGTCGAGATAGGCGCGGTTGCCCATCTTGTAATAGCGCTGCTCGTCGGAAAAATCGTGGTGCCAGAAGCCGCCATTGTCGATGTAGCGCTGCAGCTGGTCGGGGTTGACATCGCCCCTGCCGATCGCGTCGCCATTCTCGCCACGCCAGCCGGCTAAAGGGCCGATGCCGGGGGTGCGTTCGTGGTTGACGATATAGTCGGCATAGTCGCGGTATTTCGCTAAGCCGTCCTCGTCGACGAAGCCGGGTAGGCCAAGTCGCGCGCCGAGCTCGATCAGCACCGACTGGAATGGCCGCACGTCGCGGTCCGGCTGCACCACCGGATGGCGGATGGCGTCGGCGGCGCCGTCGGCATGGCTGATCGGCCGGTCGAGCAGGCTGATGCAGTCATGCCGCTCGAGATAGGTGGTGTCTGGCAGCACCAGGTCGGCGAACCCCACCGTCTCGGAATAATAGGCGTCGGAATAGATGATGAAGGGGATCTTGTAGGCGCCCGCCGCGTCCTTGTCGGTCAGCATGGCAATCGTCTCGACCGTGTTCATCGAGGAGTTCCATGCCATGTTCGACATGTACATCAGCAACGTGTCGATCGGATAAGGATCGCCGGCCCAGGCATTGCGGATCACCGAGTGCATCAGCCCGTGCGCGGCCAGGGGTGCTTCCCAGGAATAGGCCTTGTCGATGCGGGTAGGCCGGCCGGCCTCGTCGACGAGAAGATCGTCCGGGTCGCAGACGAAGCCGAGCGGCATACCGTCCAGCGGCGTCATCGGCTGGGCGTTTTTTCCGCATGGCTTCGGCCCCGGCGGCGCCGAGCGCGGATAGGGCGGCTTGAAGCGGAAACCGCCCGGAACATCCACCGTGCCAAGCAGCACCTGCAGGAGGTGGATGGCGCGGCAGGTGTGAAAACCGTTGGAATGGGCCGAGATGCCGCGCATGGCATGCATCGAGACCGGCCGCCCCTTGATCGTCTCGTGTCGCCGGCCGGCCCAGTCAGTCCAGGCGATCGGCAACTCGATCGTCTGCTCGAAGGCGACATGCGCCAGCTCCGCCGCGATCCGCCGGATCGTGTCGGCGGTGACGCCGCAGCGCTCTGCCACGGCGTCCGGCGAGTACCTCTCGTCGAGATAGCGTTTGGCGATGAGCTGGAAGACAGGCACGCAACGCCGCCCGCCGATCTCATAGCTGCCGGTCAGCGCAGGCTTGGCTTCGGGGTCGGCTGCATTGACCGGCCGCTTCGCCACTCTATCCCAGGCAAGCGGGTTGTCGTCCACGCCGCGCACGAACAGTCCATCGTCGGCGGCCCCCGGCTCCTGCACGACCAGCACGGGCGCGTTGGTGTAGCGCAGCAGATAGTCGAGATCGACGCGTCCGGCCTTGAGCAATTCGTGGACGAGCGCCAGCACGAACAGGCCGTCCGTGCCTGGCCTGATGCCGATCCAGTCGTCGGCGATGGCATTGTAGCCCGTGCGGCAGGGATTGATCGAAACCACCTTGGCCCCGCGCGCCTTGAGCTTGCCGAGGCCGATCTTGATCGGATTGGAATCATGGTCCTCGGCGACGCCGAACAGCATGAAATATCTGCTGTTGTCCCAGTCGGGTTCGCCGAATTCCCAGAACGAGCCGCCGATCGTATAGAGCCCGCCGGCCGCCATGTTCAAGGAGCAGAAACCGCCATGCGCGGCGAAATTGGGTGTGCCGAATTTCGAAGCCCACCAGCCGGTCAGCGATTGCGATTGGTCGCGCCCGGTGAAGAAGGCAAGCTTCCTCGGATCGGTGCGCCTGATCGCCGACAGCCTCTCGGTGGCGATGGTCAGCGCTTCCTCCCACTCGATCTCGCGGAATTCGCCCGAGCCGCGCGGACCTGTGCGCAGCAATGGCTTCTTCAGCCGCGCGGGGCTGTAATGCTGCATGATGCCGGCGCTGCCCTTGCCGCAGATCACGCCGCGGTTCACCGGGTGGTCTTTGTTGCCGTTGATGTAGCGCACCTTGCCGTCCTTGATGTGGACGTCGATACCGCAACGGCAGGCGCACATGTAGCAGGTGGTCTTGGCGATGCGGTCGGAGACTTCAGGCGAGGTCTCGACGCCATCGCCCTCGTTCGGTGCTCGGCTGTCCGCCAGCGGCCGCTGCGAGGGTGCGGAATTGGCGCCGCGGGGCGCGGCTTTGCTCATGATCCGCGCACGCCCTTGCCGCTCGCCATCTTGGCCTTCGTCTTGGGTCCCGGCCCGCGCATGTAATGGAGCTCGGGATGATAACGCTCGCCGGCGAGCTGCCGCTTCAGCCGACGGCTCCAATGCGCGAAAAGGGATTTGAACCGCCCTGCCATTCCCACTCTTGGCCTCTAACGACCAATTTTTTCCAACTTCAGGCAAAAACTTAGAACAAAGCAATTGATCCGTCTAACAAGCAGCTCTTGTAATTCCGATCGGCTTTGCTTCTTAGTTGGCCCATGACTCTCGATCAGTTGCGCATCTTCGTCGCCGTCGCCGAGCACGGCCACATGACCAAAGCCGCCGAGCGGCTCGGCATCTCGCAGTCGGCCGCGTCGGCTGCCATTCGCGCGCTCGAAAGCCAGCATGGCGTGCGCCTGTTCAACCGGGTCGGCCGCAACATCGAACTGGCCCAGACCGGTCACCGCTTCCTGCCGGAGGCGAAGGCTGTCCTGGATCGCGCCGCCGCCGCCCGCGGCGTTCTGGAGGATGTTTCGCAGACCGTCGCCGGCAGCCTGTCGATCGCAGCCAGCCAGACCATCGCCAGCTACTGGCTGCCGCGTCGCCTGGCGTCCTTCCATGAGGCCTATCCCGCCGTGAAGCTGAGCGTGACGATCGGCAACACCAGGCAGGTCGAGACCAATGTGCTGGACGGCAGGGCCGATTTCGGACTGGTCGAGGGCCGTACCGAGTCCGACATCCTGCGTCGCGCCACGGTCGACGAAGACCGTCCGATGCTGGTGGTTGCGCGCGCGCATCCCGAAATGACGACGACGCGCGCGGGGAACCTCGATATCAGGGCGCTGCGCTGGATCATCAGGGAAGGCGGGTCGGGCACGCGGGAGGCGCTGGAGGATTTCGCGCTCAGCCAGGGGGTCCCACCGGCCGAGCTGCAGATTTTCCTCGTCCTGCCCAGCAACGAGGCCGTGCGTCAGGCGGTCGAGGCCGGCGCGGGGGCGACGATCATCTCGGAACTGGTGGTCGCGCGCTCCTTGGCGGAGGGCAGCCTTAGGGCCGTGCCGGTCGAATTGCCGAAGCGCGATTTCGCCATGATCACGCATCGCGACCGCCAAGCGAGCCTCGCGCAGATGGCGCTGAAGGCGCATCTTGGTGGAAAGGTAAGCTGATGCCCAGGCGGCATCAGGGCTGCATCCAGGATGAGGAATCATCACAAACGCTCGCGATTGGCCGAAGCCCCTCCGAACTTCGTCATTCTAGGGCGAAGCAGTCGCGAAGCGACGTTGCGGAGACCTAGAATCCATTCCGTTACATCGGCCAGGGAGTACAACGGAGCAGAATTCTGCACCGGAGCAACGCTTCAAACTCACGGAATGGATCCTCGGGTCTGCGCCGCCTCGCTTCGCTCCTTGCTCCGCCCGTGGATGACGACGTCACGGGCGTTTCGACCAACCTTCCGGGCATGCCGTCGCTACCCGATGGACAACCCCCGCAGCTACGTTGCGGCAAAACGCTCACGCGTATTTGCGCTGCGCGTCGAGCGCGAGGCCCAGACCGACCGAGCCGAACATGTCGCCTTCGATAACCGAGGCGTGCTGCACCAACGACAGGATCTGCCGCTTCGCCAGCGGGATGGCGGTCGAACCGCCGGTGAGGAACACGGCGGTGATGGCCGAGGCAGGGATGCCGGCGTCGGCGATCGTGTGTTTGACCGTCGCGGCCACGCGTTCGATGTCGCCGCTGATCGTTTCCTCAAGGCCGGCGCGCGTGATCTGTGCCGCGAAGCGCGCGCCGGGCAGCGACACCTTCACTTCGGCCGAGGATTGGTCAGTGAGCGCGATCTTCGCCCTTTCGACCAAGCCCGCCATCGCATGGCCGTAGCGATGTTCGACAACGTGGACGAAGCGGTCGACGAGGTCGGCCCGCTCGGCCTCGTAGCGGATCTGTCGCAGGTCGTTCATTGCCTTGGCGGTGTAGACCAGATTGATGCGCTGCCAGGTCGCGAGATCGATGAAGTAGGCCGCGGGCAGGTTGCGCTTGTGGTCCTTGGTCCGCGTCAGATAGCCGAGCTCAGGCATGACATGGGCAATGCTGAGCAGCCGGTCGAAATCGGTGCCGCCGATATGGACGCCCCGGTTGGCGAGGATGTCGGACTTGCGGTCGGTCGAGCGGGCGCGCTCCGGCGAAACCCTCACGATCGAGAAGTCGGATGTGCCGCCGCCCATATCGACGATCAGCGCCAGCTCTTCGCGGGAAACCTTCTGCTCGTAATCGAGCGCCGCCGCGATCGGCTCGAACTGGAAGGCGATGTGCTTGAAGCCTTGCGCGCGCGCCGCCTTTTCCAGTTCGCCCTGCGCCTTCGCATCGGCAGCCGCGTCGTCGTCGACGAACTGCACGGGCCGGCCCAGCACGACGTTGTCGACCGGACCGCCGGCATCTTCTTCCAGCCGTTTCTTGAGGTGGTCTATGAACAGGCCGATAATGTCGATGAAGCCGATCTGGCGCGCCTTGATGCGCGTCTTCTCGTTGGCAAGAGAACTGCCGAGCACGCTCTTCAGCGAGCGCATCAGCCGGCCTTCGATACTGTCGGTGTAGTCGCTGATCGCACGGCGGCCGAAATAGGTGTAGCCGTCCTCGAAGTTGAAGAACACGGCGCTGGGCAGAGTGGGCTGCTCGCCTTCCAGCGCCACCAGCCGCGCCCGGCCGTCGCGGATCACGCCCACGGTGGAATTGGACGTGCCGAAATCGATGCCGCCGAATGCCGATCGCATCGCAGCCTCCTGTCTTTGCTTATGCCGGCAGATCGTCGGGGACGCGTTGGGCGCCGTCATCCGGATTGCCGGACCGCTCTGCCGAAATCGAAATGTGTGCTTGTCCCTAGGGGCTGGGAGGCGGCGATGTATCGCAAAACGGGGAAAAGGGAAACCCTGTTTTGAACGGAAAACGGGTCTTCCGATTCTTCCCGAAGCGTCAATCCTTGCGGAAGATGAGCCGGCCCAGCCAGCCGGTCAGCATGGCCAGCGATATCGCAAACACGCCGTAGAGGAACGAATCGTCATGCGCGACGCGGAAGACCGACTGCTCGAAGCCGGATTTGCGGATTTCGAGCTGGGCCGAGCTTTCCTTGACGAACATGCCGCTCTTGAACAGGAACGCGCGGGCTTTATGGGTTCCGACCGGCACGTTGGGCGCGAGCCGCACGGTGGCGCGAAAAAGGTTCTGCGACAGGAATTGCACGCCGCCGACATTTTCGCTGTAGAGGCCCGTGGCCGCCTTGCGGTCGCGGAGCGCGGCGGTGAATTCCTCGATCGTCGCCGGGCTGTCGGTCTCGTCGGCGGGCTTCATGTAGAGGTTCTGCGCACCGAGCGACAGCTGCTTGTATTTGGCAGGCTCGGCGATGTCCTGCAGCGGCCGCGTCGTCGCAACGGAATAGGAAACCGGCACGTTCTCGAACGTCTCCGAATCCAGATTGATCCAGACGCCGAGCACCCTGTCCTTGCGCCGGACGACGACCGGCCTTGGCGGCCCTTCGAGCACGACGATTACGTCGTAGCGCCCTTGGCGCGCGATCAGCGGGTCGGGATTTTCCAGCGATCCGAAGATCGTCAGGTCGGCGCCCGAGAAACCCGCCGTGATGGAAATGGCGTCGGTCGACAGGCCGATCTGAATGCTTTCGGCGGGCGGCGTCTGCGCCGTCGCCGGGGAAAGGGCAAAGAGCATCGACAACGAGACGGCGGCTGCAAATGCTCGTCGTGCCGCCATCAGTTGAGCCCCGCGGCGGACAGCGAATAGAGATTGGGCGGCGTCACGAAGAGATCGGCGGCAAGGCGGATGGCGACGGCCAGCACCAGCATCGCCAAAAGCGCGCGCAGCTGTTCGCCGCGCAGCCTCTGGCCGGCCTTGGCGCCATACTGCGCGCCGGCGACGCCGCCGGCCATCAGCAGGAAGGCCAGGATCACGTCGACGGTCTGGTTGGTCGTGGCATGCACCAGCGTGGTGTAGGCCGAGGTGAAGATGATCTGGAACAGCGAGGTGCCGATAACGACATTGGTGGGCACCTTGAGCAGGTAGATCAGCGCCGGCACCATGATGAAGCCGCCGCCGACGCCCATGATCGACGACAGGAAGCCGATCCCGGCGCCGAGCCCGAGCACCGGGATGACGCTGACGAACAGCTTCGAGGCGCGGAAGCGCATCTTGAACGGCAGCCGGTGGATCCAGTTGTGCTGTCCGGATTTCTTGAGCACGGGTGCGGCGCCGCTGCGGCTGGCGCGCAGCGCGTTGACGCTTTCGACCAGCATCAGCCCTCCGACCGTGCCGAGCAGCACGACATAGAGCAGCGAGATGAACAGGTCCAACTGGCCAAGCCGGCGCAAGAGCGCAAAGACGAAGATACCGGCCGTCGAGCCGACGATGCCGCCGGCCAGGAGCACGCCGCCCAGCTTGAAGTCGAGCGTGCCGCGCTTGAAATGCGACAGCGCGCCGGAGAAAGAGGAGGCGATGACCTGGTTGGCGCCCGTGGCGACGGCGATCGCCGGCGGGATGTTGTAGAAGATCAAGAGCGGCGTGATCAGGAAGCCGCCGCCGACCCCGAACATGCCCGACAGGAAACCCACCGCCGCGCCCATCGCCAGCAGCACGAAGACGTTGACGGAAATTTCCGCGATCGGGAGATAGATGCCCACCCGTCTGTCTCGATCAGTTTGTCTGTCGGCGCATAGTGCCGTCCCCGGACAGTAAAGCACCGAAAAGCCAATTTTTTCTTGCGACGACGCGGCGGCGTATCCAAACCCCGCCGCCGCGCCGAAACAAAAACCATCTCAATCAGTTAACAGGCAAATGTGTGGCAGGGCGTCGCGTATGCGACGCGTCTGCCGTTATTTGTGCGCCAGGAGCGCCTTGACGAGCGGCGCGTCGATCTCGCCGGTCGGCTTCATCTTGTTGTCGGTCTGGAAGGCCATAATGGCGTTCTTGGTCTTGCCGCCCATCACGCCGTCGGCGCCACCGGCATCGTAGCCGTTCTTGTTGAGGATCAGCTGGATGTTCTTCACCGCCTTTTTCATGTCGATGCCGGCGGTGGTCTGTGGCGTGCTGTCCTGCCAGGATTCCGGAACATCGGCCGAATTGGCGGCTGCGTTGAGCGGCTTGGCCTTCCACAATTCCGCGGCGGCCCGCGCCCGCTCGAGCTGCTCTGGCCTGAGCGCATTGGCGATCTCGTCGCGCTTGGCGGCGGCATCCTTGTCGCCGGTCTTGGCGACGAGCGCGAACCACTTGTAGGATTCTTCCAGGTTCTGCTTCATGCCGACACCCTTGGCGGCCAGGATGCCGAGGTTGAACTGGCTGTCCTTGACGCCGAGGTCGGCGGCTTCCTGGAACCAGTGCGTGGCCGATTCATTGTCGGTCACGCCGTCCGCCGCCATGGCGAACAGCACCGCCAGATTGTGCATGGCGCTGGCGTTGCCCTGTTCGGCGGCGAGCTGGTAGTAGGTCTTGGCCTTCTTGATGTCGCGCGCGACGCCGATGCCTTTTTCGTAGAAATTGCCGATGCGGTATTCGGCCGGCGCGAAGCCGAGCTCGGCCGACTGCTCATACCATTTGGCGGCCGCCTTCATGTCTTCCTTGACGCCGCGCGATTCCGCGTAGCGCGAGCCGACCTCGAACAGCGCCTTGGCGTCGCCGCCGGCGGCGGCGTCGCGCAGCGCCACCGGACCGATTTCCGTAGGAATGTCGAATTTGGCCGCGGCCGCCTGGCTTCCGGCCGGCGGCACGGCGCCTGTCGTGTCGGCGGAGGTGGCAGCCGGCGCGCCGGTTGCTGCGCTGGCGGGCGCCGACGCGCTGGCCGCGGCACCCTCGGCCGCCGGACTGACCGCCACAGCTTCCTTGGCCATCGGCTGCATGTCGCCATCCATATCCGTCGCGGAGGCGGCTGCGGCGGCAGGTTCGGGCGGCATCGCCGAAATCGGCATCGGCTCGGCAGGCGCCGCAAGCGCCACCGGCGCGGGCGCCGGTTCGGCCGGCATGGCGGCGGCAGTTTCGGGACCGGAAGGAATAGAAGCGGTCGGGGCGGCCTCCTTGAGGGGCTCCGCCTGCCTGATGGGACGGGCAGGGGCGTTTTCGGCCTGTGCGGTCCCTATGTCGGTTTTTTGCGTATCGGCTTGCGGCGCGGCGGTCGCGTTGAGCGAAGCCGTATCGACCGTCTGTGAGGAGACGATCGGCGCGGGCTGGTTGTTGGCCGTTTCGACAGGATCGGACAGGAAGGCCTTGCCCAACTGCAGGCCGGCCAGCGCCATCATGATCGCGGCAGCCGCCATCAAGATCGGCTTGCGCCGCGCCTTGAGCAGGTCGCCTATCCTCAGCGCCTTCACCGGGCCGGTCATGGTCGACTGCCGCTTCAGCGTGTCGGCTTCGGCTGCGGCCGCCTGGGCAGCGCGGCGGGCGGCAGCGATGAAATCGGACTTCGCGGCATCGCTCTCGGTGCGCCTGACCGGCTGGCCGCCGCGCTCGTCGCGCACGCGCTTCATGATCGCGTTGAGGTCCGGCGCGCCGGAACCGGGTTCCAATGGCCGGTTGGCGGCCTTGGGATCGAGCGGTTCGTCGATATCGACGCTTGGCACGTCGCCGGCCGGCGCAGCGCCGGCAAGCAGCTGCGTGTCTGCTTCCTTCTTGCCCTTGAAGGCGCGCGCCAGGCCGCTGAGCATCGATTTTCTGCGGCCGGCCGTCTCGCTCTTGTCGCCGATCGCATCCGGTCCGAGGGCTGCCATGGCCGCCGCTGCTGCGGCCTCGGCAGGCGTACGTTGTGCGCTCGGCTCGTCGCGCATGATTGCTGCGGCGCGGCCTTCAAGGCTGGCCATGTCTCCCGTGAGCGGCAGCGGCTGGTCGATGTCCATCGAAGGCGCGTCCTGCACCGCGATCTTGCCGCCGCGGCCGCCGCGCTTCCCGGCCGGCTGCGGATCGACCAGTTCGCTGACCGCTTCGCTGGTCTCGCCCGATTCCAGCGAGCCCAGCCGGTCGACGATCTTGAGCAGCGTGTCGTGGATCGCCTCGAATGTCCGCGAGTTGCGCTCGTCGGAGCGCCGGGTGAGCGCTTCGAGCGTCTTCAGGTCCTGGGCGAGGCCGGCCACCGCCGTCGCGTTGGTCTGGGCCGTGCTGGACGTCGACTCGGCCAGCGATTTGACGGCGCTCTCGGCCGCCTCGCGCGCCACGCTCAGGATGGAATCGCGCGTGCCGGCCAGCGACTTCTCGATCTCGTTCAGGCGCGGGCTGATGTCCTCGAATTCGGGCAACGGCGTGCTGGGCTTGGAAAGATGTGCCGACAGGCCGGCGACTTGCGCTTCCAGGCTGCGGATCAGCGCCGGATCGATGCCCGCGACCTGCTGCGCGGACCATTCCAGCCGGCTGGAAATGTCCTCGAGCCGGCTTTCCAGTCCGCGGATAGCCATCTCGTTGGCAGGATCGGATGTGCGTGTCTCGATGCGCTTGGCAAGCGCGGCGAAGCGGGCGTCGAGTGCTTCCATGATGCCGGCGCCGTCGTCCTGGTGCATGCGCTGGTCGAGCCTGTCCGCGACCTCGTCCAGCCGTCGCTCGAGGTCGCGAAACAGCATATTGCCCTGTTCGATCGCATCGCCCTGGCGACGCTCGAGCAGCATGGACAGCGCGTCGAAGCGCTGCTCCAGACCCTGGAAGATCTGGTCGGCGTCGGGAAACGCCGGCGTGCGGTCCATCTTCTCCGTGATGGAGGCGATCTGCATGCCGAGCCGTTCCATGGCCTGTTCGGGAAGATCGGCGCGGCCGGCCAACTGGTCCACGCGGCTGGTGAGGAGGTTGAGGCGATCGATGACCTCGGCGCCGGGTCGCGACTGCGCGACCTCTTCGATCTGCGCCGCCAGCGATGCCATGCGCTTCTCGATCCGGCCGAAGGTTTCGGGGTCGAAGACATTGGCCTGCGCGGCGACCGTCGAGGCGACGATGGCGCGGGAAATCTCGTCCAGCCGTTCGTCGATCATGGCGAGCGTTTCGCCGCCGCGCGCGGTCTGCTGGCTGGCGAAACGGTCGATCGCGCCGGCGAGCGTGCGCACCTTTTCCTCCAGCGAGCGTAGCGAAAGCGATTCCGGCAGGTTGTTGACGGCGCTGCTGATTTGCTCGAGCCGCTCTGTCAGCACTGAAAGGCTCGGGCCTTCCGCGCGCTTGCGCTGGTCGGCGTCGACGCGATCCTCGAAAGCGCTCCAGCGGCGGTTGAAATCGTCCCAGCGGCGGTCGACCTTCTGCACGCTTTCCTCGCGCGCCAGCGTGTCGAGCGCGCCTTTCACTTGCTCCAGTTCCAGCCGCAGCAGATTGACGCTGCGGTCGTCGCTCTTGTCGGCAAGCGCCTGGATGGCGCCCGAAAGCCGCTCGAATTCGAGGCTGAGCTCGGCGCTGCTCTTGTCCGGTATGCCGCCGGTGCCGCGCTGGCTGTTCACCTGCAGGGCGCGGTCGATGTCCTGGCGAAACGCTTCGAATTCGCGCTGCAGGCCGGCGGTCATCTGATGGCGCAGTTCCTCGCGCAGCCCGCGCAATTCGACGGCGATCTTGCCGACCATGGCGACACTGTCTTCCTGGCCGCGCACCCGATCGATGTCACGCGCGATCGCCTGATAGTTCTGCCCGAAGGCTTGCGCGGCGCCGGGCGTCGGATTTTGTGGAGCGCGAGCTTGCGGCCGCTGGCTCTGCGTGCCGGGATACTGCGCTGCCGGGCTTTGTGGAGGCCGGTCCAAAGGTCTTTGCGCGGAATAGGTATCTTCGTACCAGCGCGGCTGGCCGTAAGGCTGCGTGCTTGGATAACGCGGCTCGACCGGCGGCCGCCGCAGATCGGGGCGGTCGGGCATGTCGGCGCGCGTCCGGTCCAGCCGCTGCTCCAGCGTTTCGAGCGAGCGGTTCAGTTCCTCGAGCGATGCGTGAGGCCGGCGCTGCCTGCCGGCATTGAGTGTATCGAGATAGGACCGCTTGCTGTTCATCGATGCGCCCGTGTTCAGAATGGCCGGCTTGAGGCCGGTTTCTCCAGTAGCCTGCCGGGAACGAAGCGAGCCGAGCGGTTCTGCTGCGGAGGAAGATGGGCTTCCCGGGTTTTCACCCGCGCTTCGAAAAACCGTGAAAAATTCGCTACAGGATAAACACGGGTGACCGACATGCGCACATTTCGCCCAACGTAGTAAACAAGGCGTTAACCAAGCTTAAGAAGTCGCATAATCATCAGTCGGCGTCCGGGTGCGGCATAAAGTTCCGGTTCGATAACGCCCTTGCGTCACCCGGCGGCTATCGATATAGAATTGACGTAAACGTAAAAGGTGCGAAGCCGTGCCTCTTGCGATTGATTTGTTCCAACCACGATTGGAAGCATGCCCCCGCTTCCATTCAGGCGACGCTTGGTCCGCGACCGCGACGCCATCAGGGGAAAGCCAGTGACCATGAAACTTGTTTCGCCCGGCGAAGCCGCGGCCAATACCAATGACATTCCGGCCGAGGCCGGCGAGGAATTCGTCCGCATCGGCGAGATGGCCAAGAAATACGGCGTGACGCTGCGCACGCTGCGTTTCTACGAAGACAAGGGCCTTCTCAATCCGCATCGCGACGGCTCGACCCGTCTCTACACACGCCGCGACAAGGCCCGGCTGAAGCTTATCCTGCTCGGGCGCAAGGTTGGGTTCTCGCTGCGCGACGTCAAGCAGATGATGGATCTCTACGATCCGACCGGCACCAACACCAAGCAGTTGCGGCTGGCGCTCGACAAGTCCGAGAAGCAGCTCGCCCGGTTGCAGAAGCAGCGCGCGCTGATCGACGACGCCATCGGCGAGTTGAGCAATTCGATGTCCATCGTGCGCCAGATGCTCAGCGAGCGCACAGCTGCGCCGCAAGCAAGCGCCGCCGGCTGATCGCCCGCTGTCAGGAAATACTCCGGACGTAGAAAGCCGCGTGGCTGTAGCCGCGCGGCTTTTTTATCGCCACAATCCCTGACCGCTCACAAAAATTTTTGGTTGCGACCAAGTTGACGTTTACGCAAACGTCAATATTTGCTATCGGGCATCGACATTGGCCCGGCCTTCTGTCCAGGACATGGACAGGCGACTTGCTGGCTGGCCGGGATCGTAAGGGCGGAGGAAGGCATGACGATCTACAGGGCGCCGATCCAGGACACGCTGTTCGTGCTCAACGACGTGCTGGGCTATCAGCGCTATTCCAATCTTCCGGGCTTCTCGGACGCGACACCTGACGTGGTCGAGGCGATCCTCGCCGAAGGCGCAAAGCTCGCCGAGAACGTCATGCATCCGCTGAACCGCGTTGGCGACATGGAAGGCTGCGTGCGCCATGACGACGGCTCGGTGACCACGCCCAAGGGGTTCAAGGAGGCCTTTGACCAGTATCGAGAAGGCGGCTGGATGGGGCTTGCGGCACCCGTCGAGTTCGGCGGCCAAGGCCTGCCCTACACGGTGCACCAGGCTGTTTCCGAATATATGGTTTCCGCCAACATGGCGCTGATGATGTATCCCGGCCTGACGCAAGGCGCGATCGCGGCGATCGTCACCCACGGCACCGACGAGCAGAAGGCGACCTGGCTGCCCAGGCTGATCGAGGGCACCTGGACCGGCACCATGAACCTGACCGAGCCGCATTGCGGCACCGATCTCGGCCTGCTGCGCACCAAGGCCGTTCCCAATGGCGACAGCACCTACAGGATTTCCGGCCAGAAGATCTTCATCTCCGCCGGCGAGCACGACATGTCGGACAACATCGTCCACCTGGTGCTTGCCCGCGCCGAGGGTGCGCCGGAAGGCGTGAAGGGCATCTCGCTGTTCATTGTGCCGAAGTTCAAGCTCGATGGCTCGGGCAATCCCGGTGAACGCAACACGCTCTCCTGCGGCTCGATCGAGGAGAAGATGGGCATCCACGGCAACTCGACCTGCGTCATGAACTATGACGAGGCCGAGGGCACGCTGCTCGGCGAGTTGAACGGCGGCCTGAAGGCCATGTTCACGATGATGAACGAGGCCCGCCTCGGCGTTGGCCTGCAGGGGCTTTCGGTCTCCGAGATCGCCTATCAGAACGCCGTTTCTTACGCGAAGGACCGGCTGCAGGGTCGCTCGTTGTCGGGCGCCAAGGCGCCGGACAAGAAGGCCGATCCAATCATCGTCCATCCCGACATCCGCCGCTCGCTGATGACCATGAAGGCGTTCAACGAGGGTGGCCGGGCGCTGGCGCTGTGGACGGCGATCAAGTCCGATGTCGCGCATCGTTCCGGTGACGACAAAGATCGTCAGGCGGCCGACGACTACACCGGGCTGATGACGCCGGTGGTCAAGGGCGTGCTCACCGACAAGGGTTTCGACCATGCGGTCATGGCCCAGCAGGTGTTCGGCGGCCACGGCTATATCGAGGAGCACGGCATGAGCCAGTTCGTGCGCGATGCCCGCATCGCCATGATCTATGAGGGCGCCAACGGCATCCAGGCGCTCGACCTCGTCGGCCGCAAGCTGGCGCAGAATGGCGGCCGCGCCGTGCAGGCCTTCTTCAAGGAGGTCGGCGAGTTCTGCGAAGAAAACCGCGCCGACGAGAAGATGGCGCCCTTCACCAAGGCGCTGAAGAAAGGCCTCAACGACCTGCAGGCGGCCACCATGTGGCTGGTGCAGAACGCCATGGCCAAACCCGACAATGCGGGTGCTGCCTCGACCGACTACATGCATCTCTTCGGCCTGGTGGCGCTGGGCTATATGTGGGCGCAGATGGCGGAGTGCGCGCAGGCGAAGCTCGCGGAAGGCGCCAATGGCGCCGGCGCGTTCTATGAAGCCAAACTCACGACGGCCCGCTTTTTCATGGAGCGGGTCATGCCGGAAACGGCGACGCGTCTCGCCCGCATTTCGAGTGGCGCGGACACGCTAATGGCGCTGCCGGCGGAAGCGTTCTAGGTTTGGCGGGCCGGCTTCGCCGGCCCACAAATGTCGGAACGCGGAGGAAATCGTGGCGACAAATCCAGCCGAAATTCTTGGTCTTCCGAAGCCCGCCTGGGCGGCGGACGAGGTTGGCATGCTCTACGACATGGCGTCCCGCTTCATGGCAGAGGAGATCGCGCCACGTTACGACGAGTTCGAGAAGAACGAGATGTTCGACCGCGAGAGCTGGCTGAAGGCGGGTGCTGCCGGACTGCTCTGTGCTTCCATGCCGGAGGAATATGGCGGCTCGGGCGGCACCTTCGCGCATGAGAGCGCCATCATCGAGGCAATCGGCCACGTCGGCGTCGACGGCTTCGGCATCGGCCTGCACAATTCGATCGTAGCACCCTACATCCTGCATTACGGTTCGGAAGAGCAGAAACAGAAATGGCTCCCCAAGCTCGCGACCGGCGAGCTGATCGGCGCCATCGCCATGACCGAGCCCGGCGCCGGTTCCGACCTGCAGGGCGTCAAGACCCGCGCCGAGAAGGACGGCAACCATTACAAGATCAGCGGCTCGAAGACCTTCATCACCAACGGCCAGCTTGCCAATCTGATCATCGTCGTCACCAAGACCGATCCCGACAAGGGCGCCAAGGGCACCTCGCTGATCGTCGTCGAGACCGACGAGGTCGAGGGCTTCGAACGCGGCCGCAACCTCGACAAGATAGGTCTGAAGTCGAACGACACCTCGGAGCTGTTCTTCAACGACGTGCGCGTGCCGACCTCCAATCTGCTCGGCGACGAGGAAGGCAAGGGCTTCGTCCAGCTGATGCAGCAACTGCCGCAGGAGCGGCTGCAGATCGGCACCGGGGCGATCGCCATGATCGAGCGGGCGCTGGCGCTGACCATCGACTACGTCAAGGAACGCAAGGCCTTCGGCAAGGCGGTCATCGATTTCCAGAACACCCAGTTCAAGCTGGCCGAATTGAAGACCGAGGCCACGATCGGCCGCGTCTTCTACAATGATTGCGTCGCCCGCCATATCGACGGCGGCCTCGATCCGGTCACCGCCTCGATGGCCAAATACTGGCTCAGCGACCTGCAGGGCAAAGTCGTCGACGAATGCCTTCAACTGCATGGCGGCTATGGCTACATGAATGAATACCCGATCGCCCGCATGTACCGCGACGCCCGCGTCCAGCGCATCTACGGCGGCACCAACGAAATCATGAAATTGCTGATCGGGCGCTCTCTCTGAGCGCGGCGGCCGGCAAAGCCAAGGAGCACGAAAATGACTGAGGCTTACGTCTATGACGCCGTGCGCACGCCGCGCGGCAGGGGCAAGAAGGATGGCTCGCTGCATGAGGTGCCGGCGGTGCGGCTCGCCGCAAGGACGCTCGAAGCGCTGCGCGACCGCAACGGGCTCGACACCGGCAATGTCGACGACATCATCTTCGGTTGCGTCGATCCGGTCGGCGAGGCTGGCTCCGTCATTCCGCGCGCCGCCGCCTTCGAGGCCGGCTACGACACCAAGGCGCCCGGCATGCAGATCTCGCGCTTCTGCGCCTCGGGTCTCGACGCCATCAATTTCGGCGCCGCCAAGATCGCGCAAGGGGCGGACGAGATCGTGATTGCCGGCGGCGTCGAATCCATGTCGCGCGTCGGCATGGGCATGTCGGGCGGCGCCTGGTTCATGGACCCCTCCGTTGGCCTGCCCGGCTGGTTCGTGCCGCAGGGCATCTCGGCCGACCTGATCGCCACCAAATACGGGTTTTCCCGCGATGACGTCGATGCCTACGCCGTCGAGAGCCAGAAGCGCGCCGCCAAGGCCTGGAGTGAGGGCCGTTTCAAGAATTCGGTCATCCCGATCAAGGACCAGAATGGTCTCACCATCCTCGATCATGACGAGCACATGCGGCCCACGACCGACATGCAGTCGCTGGCTTCGCTCAATCCATCCTTCGTCATGCCCGGCGAAATGGGCGGCTTCGACGCGGTCGCCGTGCAGAAGCATCCCGAAGTCGAGGAGGTCAACCACGTCCACCATGCCGGCAATTCCTCCGGCATCGTCGACGGCGCCGCCGCCGTGCTGCTCGGCTCCAAGAAGGCCGGCAAGGCGATGGGGCTGAAGCCGCGCGCCCGCATCCGCGCCTTCGCCAATATCGGTTCCGAACCGGTGCTGATGCTGACCGGTCCGGTCGACGTCACTGGGAAGCTTCTGAAGCGCGCCAAGATGAAGCAGTCGGACATCGACCTGTTCGAGCTCAACGAGGCCTTCGCTTCGGTCGTGCTGCGCTACATGCAGGCTTTCGACATCCCGCATGACCAGATCAACGTCAATGGCGGCGCGATCGCCATGGGTCATCCGCTCGGCGCCACCGGCGCGATGATCCTGGGCACGGTGCTGGACGAGCTGGAGCGCCGCGACTTGAACACCGCGCTGGTCACGCTCTGCATCGGCGCCGGCATGGGCACCGCAACCATCATCGAACGCGTCTGAGGGAGAGAGACGATGAGCTACACCAATTTCACCCTCGACGTCGACGCCGACGGCATTGCGCTGGTCACCTGGGACATGCCGGACCGCTCGATGAACGTCTTCACCGAGGAGGTGATGCGCGAGTTGAACGCCATCGTCGAGAAGGTGACCGGCGATGCAGCTGTCAAGGGCGTCGTCATCACCTCGGGCAAGGACACCTTCTCCGGCGGCGCCGACATCAGCATGCTGCAGAAGATGCTCGCCACCTTCGCCGCCGACAAGGAGAAGGATCTCGAGAAGGCGACCAAGGCGCTGTTCGAGAATGCCGGCTATATGACCGGCCTGTTCCGCAAGATCGAGACTTCCGGCAAGCCTTGGGTGTCGGCGATCAACGGCACCTGCATGGGCGGCGCCTTCGAGATGTCGCTCGCCTGCCACGGCCGCGTCGCCGCCGACAGCGACAAGGTGAAGATGGCGCTTCCCGAGGTGAAGATCGGTATCTTTCCCGGCGCCGGCGGCACCCAGCGCGTGCCGCGGCTGACCGACCAGCAGCAGGCATTGCAGATGCTGACCACCGGCCAGAACCTATCGCCGCAGAAGGCGAAGCAGATGGGCCTGATCCACGAGATCGCCGAGCCTTCGAAACTGGTCGAGACCGCCAAGGCGATGATCAGGAACGGCCTGAAACCGGTCGCGCCCTGGGACGAGAAGGGTTTCAAGCTGCCGGGCGGGCCGATCTATTCGGCGGCCGGCGCCAATCTCTGGCCGCCGGCGATCGCCATCCTGCGTCGCGAGACCTACGGCAACTATCCGGCCGCGGCCGCGATCCTGAAATGTGTCTACGAAGGCCTGCTGGTGCCCTTCGACACGGCGCTCAGGATCGAGCAGCGCTATTTCACCGAAATCATGCAGTCGAAGGAAGCGGCGGCGATGATCCGCTCGCTGTTCGTCTCGCTGCAGGAACTGAACAAGGGCGCGCGCCGGCCGGCCGGCCTGCCGGAGACCAAATTCAAGAAGATCGGCATTCTCGGCGCCGGCTTCATGGGCGCCGGCATCGCCTATGTCACCGCACGAGCCGGCATTCCCGTGGTGCTGCTCGACCGCGATCTGCCGTCGGCCGAGAAGGGCAAGGCGCATTCCGACAGCCTGATGGCCGATCAGGTCAAGAAGGGCCGCGCCAAACCCGAGGACAAGGACAAGCTTCTGTCGTTGATCACCCCGACGGCGGACTATGCCGACCTTGCCGGCTGCGATCTCGTCGTCGAAGCGGTCTTCGAAGATTCGAGCGTCAAAAAGGAAGCCACGGAGAAGGCGGAAGCGGTGCTGAAATCGTCCGCGATCTTCGCTTCCAACACGTCCACCATCCCGATCACGGCGCTGGCGAAGAATTCGGCGCGGCCGAAGAACTTCATTGGCATCCACTTCTTCTCGCCGGTCGACAAGATGATGCTGGTCGAGATCATCCTCGGCAAGAAGACGGGCGACAAGGCCTTGGCCGTCGCCTTCGACTTCGTGCGCGCCATCAAGAAGACGCCGATCGTCGTCAACGACACGCGCGGCTTCTACGTCAACCGCTGCGTGCTGCGCTACATGTCGGAAGCCTATAAGATGCTGATCGAAGGTGTGCCTGCACCGATGATCGAGAACGCCGCCAAGGCTGCCGGCATGCCAGTTGGCCCGCTGGCGCTGACCGATGAGACGGCCGTCGACCTTGCCCAGAAAATCATGAAGCAGACCATCAGGGATCTGGGCGAGAAGGCTGTCGACCCCAGACAGATGGCGCTGATCAACACCATGGTCGACACGCATGGCCGCTTCGGCCGCAAGAACGGCAAGGGTTTCTACGACTATCCGGCAAAGCCCGCCAAGAAGAAGCTGTGGCCGGGCCTGAAGGACCTCTATCCGCAACTGAAGGCCGAAAAAGTCGACTATGAGGAGCTGAAGCAGCGCCTGCTGGTCACCATCGCGCTGGAAGCGGCGCGGGTGATGGAAGAGGGCATCGTCACCGATCCGCGCGAGGCCGATGTCGGCTCGATCCTTGCCTTCGGCTTCGCGCCCTTCACCGGCGGCGCGCTGTCCTACATCGATGGCATCGGCGCCAAGCGTTTCGTCAAGATCGCCAAGGGGCTGCAGAAGAAGTATGGCGCCGAGTTCAAGGCGCCGAAGCTTCTGCTCGACATGGCCGAGAAGGGCGAGACCTTCTACGAGCGCTTCGACCCTTACCGGAAGGGCGAGGTCCGAGAGGCGGCCTGATCAACCCAAGATGTATGTCTGGGGGCGAATGGCCCGCACCATGGCCACGGCGTCCAGCCGTGGCCCCTACAGGGTCGGCGACGAAAGCCGGCTCGATTAGTGTGCGGAACCAGGCACATCCGTGCCTGCGTATCACTTTCCATCCCGGTCCACCGCTACCGGTGGACAATGGTGTGGTCGCGCGCTAGACAGACTTGAGGCATTTTTTCCTGTTTGAAGGAGTGCGCGCGTGCTCTCACACGACCGCGTATGGGCCGCCATTGACGCTCTCGCCGAGCGCTATTCGCTATCGGCTTCCGGTCTTGCCCGGCGCGCGGGCCTCGATTCGACTGCCTTCAACAAGTCGAAGCGCCTGTCTTCCGACGGCCGGCCGCGCTGGCCCTCGACCGAATCGCTGGCCAAGATCATCGAGGCCACCGGTGCGTCGCTCGAGGAATTCACTGGACTGGTCGAAGGGCGCGGCGGCGCCGCCATAGCCCAACAGCGCAGCGCCGTTCCGTTGCTTGGTTTCGCCCAGGCCGGCGCGGGAGGCTTCTTCGACGATGCCGGCTATCCGGCAGGGCAGGGCTGGGATCTGGTCGAGCTTCCGGCGCGGGCGACCGAGACGTCCTACGCGCTGCAGGTGCAGGGCGATTCCATGCTGCCGCTCTACCGCAATGGCGATGTGCTGATCGTCGAACCGGGCGCGCCGACGCGCAAGGGCGACCGTGTCGTCGTCAAGACCACCGCCGGCGAGGTGATGGCCAAGGTGCTCGACCGGCAAACGGTGAAATCGATCGTGCTGGTTTCGCTCAACCCTGCCCATCCGGACCGTGACATTCCGACGCGCGACATCGAATGGATGGCGCGCATCGTCTGGGCGAGCCAGTAGGGCAGGGGCCGGTGCGGCTTCTTCAAACAGCCCTGACGATTCTGGCACTTCCCGTGATGGCGGCTCTCGTTGTTGCCGGCGGACGCACGGTCAAGGGCCACGAAAGCGGCATCACGGTCGATCAGATCGATCCCATCGCCGATGCGCTTCCCACCGGCGGCGACACCCCTTCCGCTTCTGATGCCGCGCAAGAGCCCGCGACCTCGGCCATCCCGGCGCCGGCCGCTCCGCGCCCGCCGAAGCCCGCCGCTCGTTCGAGGGCCATCGATCCCGACGTCGTGGCGCCGCCGGACCTGTCTGACCAGGAACTCGAACGGGTGGAACCGCGCGCACCGCTCAGTGATCTGGCGCTGGCCGGGCCGCCCAAGCCGCCCAAAACGAAGATGCCGGGCGACTGGAACGGCACAAAATTGTTCCAGCCGGTCGCCACCGCCGCCGGGCTCATCGAGTCGAAGGGCTACGCGGTCGCCGTGTCCGGCGTGGATGTCGTCAAGGCCGACGAAACCTGTAGCGACGCGGGCAAGAGCTGGGCCTGCGGCACGCGTGCCAGAACAGCCTTCCGCGCCTTCCTGCGTGGCCGTGCGGTCGCCTGCACGGTGCCGCCGGACGGCGGCCGCGACATCATTACCGCCGAATGCCATATCGGCAACCAGGACATCGGCCAGTGGTTGGTCGAGAATGGCTGGGCGCGCGCGGCGCAAGGCGGTCCCTATGTCGAGGCCGGGGACAAGGCCCGCGCCGCAAGGAAAGGTATTTTCGGCCCGGCGCCGAAGCTTGACGGCCTGCCGGCGCTGCCGGCCGCGTCAGGGCCGGCGCCGGTCGCGCCGGATTCGATCCTGCCGGCTGATGGCGGCGCGGTTACGCCGCCAGTTGACCAGCCAGCGCCCGCTCAATGAGCGCGCGCGTCTCGGCGATGCCGTAAAGCGCCGCGAAGGAACCGAAGCGCGGCCCGCGTTCCTGGCCGATCAGCACCTGGTAGATCATCTGGAAGAAGGCGACCGACACGCCGGGTCCGCCTTCCGGGCTCTGCTTGGAATGATCCTGGTAGCGCTCGATCTTACGCGCGACATTGAGCGCGGCGTTCTGGATCGCCTCGCCATCGGCGCCCTGCGGCAGCGCGCCGAGCGCGTCGGAGAGCTTGGCCAGCGCCTCGCGCTCCACCTCGTCGGCGGCGCGGTAGACCTTGGTCGGCTTCACGAAGTCGTCGAAATAGCGGATCGCGTAGCCGGTCAGGCGGTCGAGCTCCGGATGCGTCTTCGGCGTCACGCCCGGCGCATGCCGCGAGATGAAGCCCCACAGCACCGCCTTGTCGTGCGCGTTGGAGGCGCTGACCAGATTGAGCAGCAGCGCGAAAGGCACAGGCAGGTCGATGGCCGGCGGGTTGCCGTCATGCATGTGCCAGACCGGGTTGCCGAGCCGCTCCTTCCAGTCCTGGCGCGGATAGGCGCCAAGGAATGCGTAATACTCGTCCACCGCCTTCGGGATGACGTCGAAATAGAGCTTCTTCGCCTGCCGCGGCCGCTGGTACATGTAGAGGCCGAGGCTCTCCGTCGGCGCGTAGGTCAGCCATTCGTCGATGGTCAGGCCGTTGCCCTTCGACTTCGAAATCTTCTGGCCTTCCTCGTCGAGGAACAGCTCGTAGACGAAATGCTCCGGCGCGCGTCCGCCGAGGATGTTGCAGATGCGGTCGTAGATCGCCGCGTTGGTCTGGTGGTCCTTGCCGAACATCTCGAAATCGACGCCGAGCGCCGCCCAGCGCATGCCGAAATCCGGCTTCCATTGCAGCTTCACACGGCCGCCGGTGACAGGCAGCGTCGTCTCGGTGCCTTCGTCGTCGAAGGTGATGGTGCCGGCCTTTGCGTCGACATTTATCATCGGCACGTAGAGCACGCGGCCGCTCTTCGGCGAGATCGGCAGGAACGGGCTATAGGTCGCCTGGCGCTCCGGCCCGAGCGTCGGCAGCATCACGCCCATGATCTCGTCATAGCGTTCGGCGGCGCGCAGCAGCACCTCGTCGAAACGGCCGGCCTTGTAGTACTGCGTCGCGCTGGCGAACTCGTAGTCGAAGCCGAACGTATCGAGGAAGCGGCACAGCATCGCATTATTGTGGTCGGCGAAGCTCGCATAGTCGCCGCCGAACGGATTGGGCACCGAGGTAAGCGGCATATGCAGATAGGGCTCAAGCGCGGCGCGGTCCGGCACGCTCTCCGGGATCTTGCGCATGCCGTCCATGTCGTCGGAGAAGCACAGAAGCTTGGTCTTGACCTTATCTTGCGTCAGCACCCGGAAGGCATGCCGCACCATGGTCGTGCGCGCCACCTCGCCGAAGGTGCCGATATGCGGCAGGCCGGACGGGCCATAGCCGGTCTCGAACAGGACGGTCTCGGGAAAGTCCTTGCCCTTGTAGCGGGCGATGACTTTTTTCGCTTCCTCGAACGGCCAGGCCTTGCTCTCGGCCGCCGCGGCAAGCATCTCGGGAGTGAGATCGATGATGTTTGATCCCGTCATGTCAAAGTTCCAGTCATGGCCGTCTTCGCGGCGGATAAGGTTTTGTCGACCGGTCTCTAGGCGTGACAGGCTGGAGCGTCAACGATTTGCGGCGCTTTTCCTTGCGACGCCGCGATAGCGCTCCTACGTTCGGGCCCATCATCCAGTGCATGTCATCCAAAAGTGTGTCACGGTTTTGGAAAGATGACATGCGCGCCGCCTTCAGGAGTTTTGAATGCCTTCATTGACGCCGCACGAAGCCCTGATCCACCTGATGGTCATCACATCGGCCTCCGATCGCGACATGACCGATGTCGAGCTGCAGCGGATCGGCGACGTCGTCCGCTCCTGGCCGGTGTTCGTCGACTTCAACCAGGACAGGCTGGTTGCGGTGGCACAGGCCTGCCAGAAGGCGCTGCATGAGAAGGACGGGCTGGAAGGCGTGCTGGCGCGCGTCGCCGAGGCGCTGCCGGAGCGGCTGCGCGACACGGCTTATGCGGCTGCTTTCGAGGTTGCCGCAGTCGATCTCGAAATGCGCATGGAGGAAGTGCGCGTCCTGCAGCTCATCCGCCTCAAGCTCGACCTCGACACGCTGACCGTCGCCGCGATCGCCCGCGCGGCCAAGGCGCGCTTGCGCTCGCTGACATGAAGCAATCCGGGAAAAGTGTGAGCGGTTAGGCTCGGCGACTTCGCCGCAGCCTTCTGTTCGGAATTGCTGGATAACCAGTTAGAAAAAACTCACCGGGAAATAGCGCAGATAGAACTCGGCGAAGGTGCCCTTGATCGAGATTTCCTGCAGCGCGTAGTCGAAGGCGGCGGCAAGCGCTGTGTCGTTCTTGCGGGTGGCGATCGCCATGCCCGAGCCCAGATATTCCGGCGCCAGATACGGACCGCCGGCGAAGCGGCAGCAGCCGGCGGCGTCCGAGCCGCCCAGCCAGAAAGCAAAGCGCATGCCATCGCCGAAGGCGGCGTCGACCTTGCCGGCCTTGAGGTCGGCATAGAGGTCTTCCGGTGTGTCGAAGGTCACCACCTGCACGGTGTTGAAGTAGTCCCGCAGCATTTTCTCATGCGCCGAGCCGGCGACGACGCCGACCCGCTTGCTTCGCAGCTTGTCGAGGATCGGCTCGGCGAAGGCCTTCGCCTTGGGCATGATGAAGCGCGCCGGAAATTGCATGTAGGAGCGCGAGAAGGCGTATTTCTCGCGGCTGTCCGGCGTCGCGGCGATGCCGGCGATGATCGCCTCGCCTTCGCCTTTCTGCAGAGCATCGTCCAGTTCGTTCCACGGCAAAGCCTGGACCTGGCATTTTTCGGCGACGCCCAGTTCCGCGCAGATCGCCCGCGCCAGATCGATGTGGAAACCCGACAGGCGGCCGGCGCCGTCGAGGAAGTTGAACGGCGGAAAATCGGTGGTGGTGAGGAATCTGAGCCGCGGCAGCGCAGAAAGATCAGGCTTCGGCAGCCGTTCCTTGGCGTCCCACAGCACCGGCACCTGCGGCTCCGCCGCCTGAGTCGGTCCGGCAAGGGGCTGCGCGCCGGTCAGTGCCGATATCAGGGCCAGAAATATCCACCGCAATTTCACGATAAGGCTCCGCCCAGACAGCTTTCTTGGCTTTTCGTATGAAAAGGGGGCAGGCACAACGGTTTTTGATTTCAAGCCGCCAAATTCAGCGTATGCTTTAGCACGTGTGCAAGTGACCTTGCGTGCCGGAAGGGGGGAACTGCCGGTTTTGCTGAGGAGATTGCGACGCGGGGGTTGATGACGAAGGGGGGTTCGGGCATCTACCGTCGGTAATGAAAAAGCAGAAGCAACATGGGGTAGATGTTGCGATGGGCCTGTTCGACAGAACTCTGGAATACATAGACCAGTTGCAGCATGCTGGCACCGCGGCCGCGGTCTGCGAGAGGCTGCTCGGCATCACCTCGAGCTTCGGCCTGACCGCACTGATGGCGGGAACCGTGCCGCAGCCGGGCACGCCGCGCGGCCGGCAGAAACAGCATGTGATGCTTTGCGATTGGCCCGGCGAATGGCTGGAGCGCTATGTGGCGCGCAACTATGTCGACCACGACCCGGTCGTCAGCCACATGAAGCAGCTTCAGGCGCCGTTCCAATGGCGGGACGCTTCCAAGAACGCCCTGATCGACAAGAACAGCGACGAAGTCATGGGCGACGCGCGCGAGTTCAAGCTGCGCGACGGCCTGGCGTTTCCGCTGGTCACGCTCGACGGCCAGATCGTGATGGTCTCGCTGGGCGGCGAATCCGTTGAACTGTCGGATGCGGAATTCGGAATGGTCTCGCTCGCGTCGACCTATGCGATAGGCCGCGCCATGCAACTGCACACCAAGGCCGACAGCGTCATCGATCACATAGAATTGACGGCGCGTGAGCGGGAGTGCCTGCAATGGGCCGCCGTCGGCAAGTCCGAATGGGAGATCTCGCAAATCCTCGGCATCTCGGAACACACTTCCGAGAAACACCTTCTTAACGCCAAGAGCAAACTCGGCGCAGCCAACCGGGTGCAGGCGGTCGCGGAGGCGATTAGGCGCGGTTATATTAGCTAGGTCGGCCGTGCCGACCTGGAAATTCTTGCCTGCGCCTTCGCGCAATATTTTAAGGGACATCACGGCCGTATCTTCCTCTTAAGCCCAGGAGACGGCTAATGCTCTTTGCCCTTACCACTCAGGAACTGATGGAACGCCCCGACCTTTGGGAGGCGGTCCATCGCTTGCGCTACAAGATCTTCGTCGAGGAGATGGGTTGGACCGATCTCGACCGTCCGGACCAGCTCGAGATCGACCAGTTCGATCATGACGAGGCCGAACACCACCTCGTCATCCGCAACGGCGAACTGGCTGGTTACCAGCGCATGCTGCCGACCACACGGCCGCATCTTCTGACGGACGTTCTGTCGGATCTCTGCGAAGGACCGTCCCCTTCGGGGCCGAATGTCTGGGAACTGACCCGCTACGCGGTGGCTCCGGGTTTTCGCGACGGCAAACGCGGCGTCTCGACAGTCGGCACCGAGCTGATCGCCGGCTTCGTCGAATGGGGCCTGAAGCGCAACGTCAACCAGGTCATCATCGAGTTCGAGCCGATGTGGGTGCTGCGCGCCCTGCAACTGCACTTCCTGGCGACGCCGCTCGGTTACCAGCGCACCTATGGCAACCAGCAGGTCGTGGCGACGCTGCTCACCTTCACCGAGCATACGCTCGATGTCGTGCGGGCCCGCCGCAACCACCACCTGCCGGTGCTGAATAGGGGCTATCCCGGTCTGCTCGGCCTCAAGCAGGCTTCGTGATGGAGGCGGTCATGAGTTTCCATCCCGAACCGGAACTGCGCGGCCATACGCTGGTCGTCACCGTGTCCTCGCATGACGGCCGGCCGGTGCTCGACAGGCACGCCTATGCGAGCCTTGCCAGGACCTTGCGCGATGCGGCGGTCAACGACGAGGTCCGCGTCGTCATGCTGCGCGGCCTTGCCGGATGCTTCTGCCTTGGCGGCGACTTCTCGGAGTTCCTCGACGCCACCAAGCACCGAGAGCTGATCGCCGCCGTCACCGACATGTTCCGCATGTTGGCGACCTTCCCCAAGCCGGTCCTTGCCTGCGTCGACGGCGATGCCGTCGGCGTTGGCTGCACCATCCTGTTCCATTGCGACATGGTGATCGCTTCCAGGGGCAGCACCTTCAGGGTGCCGTTCGTCGATTTTGGCCTGGTGCCGGACGCGGCGACCAGCATTCTGGCGCCCCAGAAGCTTGGCTATGCCGGTGCATTCCGCTTCTTCTGCCTGGGCGATACGCTGGGCGTCGAAGACGCCAAGGCGCTGGGCCTGGTCGGCGAGATCGTGACGCAAGGCAGCGCCGAGGAAGCAACGCTGGCGAGGGCCAAACAGCTGGCCAAGAAGCCTGTTGCGGCATTGCTGCAGACGCGCAGCCTGCTCAAGGGAGATACGGACGTGTTGTGCGACCGCATCGACCACGAGATCACGCTGTTCCAGCAGGCGCTTCAGGATGACACCACGCTGAAGCGGCTGCAGCGGATTGCTCGCCTGGCCGCCTGAGCGCCCGGCATGAAACCTCAGCGCCGCGCGAGCCGAAAGGCGCGCGGCGCTGTAACTCGTCCGGAACCGCGTTACCCCCGCGGGTAGGGCAGGCCAGCGGTTCCAGACGAAGAACAACAACTAGTCTTTAAGGAATTCCGGCCCCTCGCCGATGATCTTCTTGTCGGGCTTGCCGACGGCGTCGAGGTCCCTTCCGTCATAAGGCAGGGAAAGCAGGATACGCTGGATCACCGCGAGCCGGGCGCGTCGCTTGTCATTGGCCCGCACGACGACCCAGGGCGAGAACTCCTTATGTGTGCGCTCGATCATCTGGTCGCGCGCCCTGGTGTAGTCGTCCCACTTGCCGACGCCGGCGATGTCGATCGGCGAGAACTTCCAGTTCTTCAGCGGCGACCAGCGGCGGTCATGGAACCGTTCGAGCTGCGTTTCGCGGCCGATATTCAGCCAGAATTTGAAGAAATGCATACCTTCGTTGCAGATCATCCGCTCGAAATGCGGCGTCTCGTCGAGGAATTTCTCATGCTGCTCCGGCGTGCAGAACCCCATGACCGGCTCGACGCCGGCGCGGTTGTACCAGGAGCGGTCGAAGGTGACGAATTCGCCCGAAGTCGGGAAATGGTCGACATAGCGCTGATAATACCATTGCCCCGCCTCGGTCGGCGTCGGCTTGGGCAGCGCGACGTTGCGGGCCGTGCGCGGGTTCATATATTGCCGCAGCACGAAGATCGTGCCTCCCTTGCCGGCCGCGTCTCTACCCTCGAAAAGCGCCATCACCCGCTTGCCGGTGGCTTGCAGCCAAGCCTGCGCCTTGACCAGTTCGATCTGCAGCTCCTCGAGCTCCTTTTCGTAGTCCTCGCTTTTCATCTTCTTGTCGTAAGGATAGCCGCCTGCGGTAAGCTTGTTGTCCTCGATCCAGTCGGGCAGCACCGGATTGTCGATGTCGAACTCGCGCTCCTTGCCGCCGATCTTGATCTTGATCGGCGCCGTGGCCGGCACCGCTTCGGCCGTTTCCTTGGCTTTTTTCATCCGGACGAACCTTTCCAGTTTGCGGACTCATGCTATGGAGCCTGTGCAGCGCAAAGACGCTGCAGCATTTTGATCTTGCGCATGAACCTTCGCGAAAATCGATCCTGATTTCCAGGGGCCCATGCGTCAGGCCGGTCCAGCGAGCCGGCTGACCGGTCGAACGGGATGCGGGGTGGCGCGGGCCTATGGCAGAGACGGGCGCGGGACAAGACAACAAGGGGCAAGCCTTGGCCGGGCGGCTGGCGCGCAACCGCTGGCTGCTTGGCGCAGGCGTTCTCGCGGTCCTTGCCGTTTATTTTTTCGCCGGCTCATCCGCCTATGTGCTGCTGCTGGCCCTGGCCGCGCTGGCGGCCGCGGCGATGCTGCCGGCAGATGCCGAACGCCAGCCGGCCGATGCGGGGGCAGCGATCGAGGCCAGCGGGCTGCAGAGGCTCTCCGGCGAATATCTGGCCGCCGCGGTCGCCGACCCGCTGATCATCTTCGACCATTCCGCCACCATCGTTCACGCCAACGCTGCCGCCTTCGCCGCCTTTGGCGGACTGGCGCCCGGTATGTCGCTGTCGCTCAAGTTCCGCGCCCCGGAAATGCAGGCGCTGCTCGACGGCATCCTTGCCGGGGAAGTCGCTTCCGATGCGGTCGACTACACCGAAAAGCTGCCGGTGGAACGCACATATCGGGTCAGCGCGTCCACGGTCGGTCATGCTACAGGCCTTTACGTGCTGGTGTTCAAGGATCAAAGCGAGACGCGTCGCATCGATCGCATGCGCGCCGACTTCATCGCCAATGCCAGCCATGAGCTGCGCACGCCGCTTGCCTCGATCGCCGGCTTCATCGAGACGCTGCGCGGGCCGGCCCGCAACGATCCGGCGGCGCGCGACCAGTTCCTGCAGATCATGCAGAACCAGACCGGCCGGATGGCCCGCCTGATCGACGATCTGCTCTCACTGTCGCGGTTGGAGATGAAACCCTATCTGGGACCGGGCACGGAAGTCGATCTTCGCCAGACGATCGACAGCGTCATCGATTCGCTGGGGCCGCTGGCCAGTGAGAACGGCGTCGTCATCGAGCGGGAGTTCGCCAACGCGCCGCTTGTCGTCCCCGGCGATCGCGACGAGCTGTTCCAGGTCTTCGAGAATCTCCTCGAGAATGCCTGCAAATACGGCCAGTCAGGCGGGCGCGTCACCGTATCGGTCGCCGGCGGCGAGGATGGCCAACAGCCGGGCTTCGACGTCACGATAAGGGATTATGGTCCGGGCATTGCCGAAGAGCACATCCCGCGCATCACCGAGCGCTTCTACCGCGTCGATGTTGAAAACAGCCGCGCCCAGAAAGGCACCGGGCTTGGCCTTTCGATCGTCAAGCATATATTGACCCGTCATAACGCAAGATTGTCCATCAAGTCGGAAGTCGGCAAGGGCGCGGCGTTCACGGTTCATTTGCCGGCTCGCTGATCGTATATCGGTTACCAACCGGGATTTTCTTCTTTCTGTCATGCGGTTCACGTATCAGCGACGGATTGAGGGAACGCACCAGCCGGCACAAGCCGGGAAGGCATATCCATGCAGTCCGTTCATATCGCCAGTGCCTATGATGAAGAGCTGAAGTTCCTGTCGAAGCGCATCGCCGCGATGGGCGGCCATGCCGAGCGCATGGTCGAACAGGCGGTCGCGGCCCTGGTGAATGTCGACCATGGCCTCGCGCAGAAGGTCATCCAGGACGATCTCGTCCTCGACGAAGGACAGCGCGAGATCGACGACAAGGCCATCATCATCATCGCCAGGCGCCAGCCGATGGCGACGGATCTTCGCGAGATCGTCGGCGCGATCCGTATCTCGGCCGATATCGAGCGTGTCGGCGACTTGGGCAAGAACGTCGCCAAGCGCGTGGCCTCGGTGGACGGCCGCCAGCCGAATAGCCTTTTCCGCGGTATCGAGGCGCTTGCCAATCTGGCGCTGACGCAGCTCAAGGAAGTGCTCGACGTCTACGCCTCGCGCTCGGTCGAGAGGATTGGTCTCGTGCGCGACCGGGATGACCAGATCGACGCCATGTACACCTCGCTGTTCCGCGAGCTCTTGACCTACATGATGGAAGATCCGCGCAACATCACGCCCTGCACGCATCTTCTGTTCTGCGCCAAGAACATCGAGCGCATCGGCGACCACGCGACCAATATCGCCGAGACGATCTATTACATCGTCACGGGCGACCAGATGCCAGCCGACCGGCCGAAAGGCGACAAGACCGACAAGGTCGTGCTTCCCGGCCCGGTGCCGGCTAAGTGAACCGGCGCCTCTCGAATGGCTTCCTGATTTAGGATAAGCTCCTCCAGGGACAGCGATTTTGTCAGTCGCAGTCTCGGGAGGTTTGCGATGGAACAAGTTCGAAACCTGACCCCGGCCCCTATGTCGGGCATCATTGCATCCAGCGTCTATTCGGGCGGCAAGCGCATCGCCGACATCGCCATCGAACAGGCCGGCGAATGGGCGGCAAAACCCGGTCATGTCGTCTGGATCGGCCTGCTCGAGCCCGATCGCAACCTGCTGCTCCGGGTGCAGGCGCAATTTCACTTGCATGATTTGGCGATCGAGGATGCCGAGCATCCGCATGCGCGCCCGAAGATCGAGCAATATGGCGACGCCCTCTTCATCGTTGCCCGCACCGCGCAATTGATCGACGGCCGTGTCACTTTCGGCGAGACGCATCTGTTCGTCGGCGCCGGCTATATTGTCAGCGTCCGGCACGGCCCGTCGACCTCTTACGCCGCCGTGCGCCAGCACTGGGAGAGCTGCCCGCATTCGCTCGCCAAAGGCGAGGATTTCGTCCTCTACGCCATCCTCGACTTCATCGTCGACAACTACATGCCGGTGCTGGAGCAGATCGAGGACGAGGTCGAGGCGATCGAGGACAAGGTGCTTCTGAAGCCGATGACCGGTTCCGATATCGAGCGGCTTTACATGCTGCGCCGCGATCTGCTGCGGCTGCGCAATGCGGCGCTGCCGCTGGTCGAGGTCTGCCGTCGGCTGACAAGCGCCGACCTGCCGCAGATACATGCCGCCATGCATCCGCTGTTTCGCGACGTGACCGACCACATCCGCACCGTGCAGGAAAAGATCGACTCGCTGCGCGAGGTTCTGGCCTTCGCTTTCGAAGCCAGTCTGCTGGTCGGGCAGAGCCAGGAAACCGCAATATCCAAGAAGCTCGCCTCATGGGCCGCCATCCTGGCGGTGCCCACGGCCTTCGCCGGCATCTACGGCATGAACTTCTCCGACATGCCGGAACTGAAGATGGAATACGGCTATCCGGCCGTCCTGGTGGCGATCGCGCTCATCTGCGCGTTCCTGTACTGGCGGTTCAAGAAGAATGGATGGCTGTGAAATAGGGAAGTAGGGCAGTAAGGGAATAGGGAGCGAGTAGCGAATAGGGAGTAGCGAGTAGGGGAAATAAGTTGCCCTTTTCGCGAAACTCTATCCAGTTCTATTCGCTATTCGCTATTCGCTATTCGCTATTCGCTATTCGCTCAACGCGCCCTGCGCCGCTCCCCTGCCGGCTGGAACGCCACCCGGGAATGATACTTGCAATAGGGTCCCGTTTCGGCGGCGTCGTTGCCGCAGAAGTTGAAGTCTTCCGACAGCGGATCGCCGTTCGGCCATTTGCAGGTGCGTTCGGTCAGCTCGACGAGCTGCAGATGCCGCGAGATCGGCACGACCACGTTCTCGACCGGTCGGATGTAGTGGCGCGCGACCGGCTCGGCGTCGAACTGCACCTGCAGCGCGGTGGCGCCGATGGTGGTGGTCACGTGACGCGTGGCACTCGCGGCGCGGGTCACCGATTTCTGCATCGAGGCGCCTTGCGTCGCCTTCTTCTGGCGCGCCGGAGCGGCCGTTGCGCGGCCGCGGCCCGACAGCTTCAGGCGATGCACCTTGCCGATGACGGCGTTGCGGCTCACCCCGCCGAGCTGTGCGGCGATCTGGCTGGCGCTCAGACCCTCCGACCACAATTTCCTGAGAAGTTCGACCCGCTCGTCAGTCCAGTTCATGAGACCGCGCTCCTGCTGAGGCGTACGGCAGTCAGAATCCTTTCCCGCCCCCGGCTCTCGCCGGGCAAACAACACCACATATACCGGGTGATTAGGTCCGCCGCACGAAATCTAGTTATTTCTCGACTACAAATACCTTATGCGCTGACTCGGTGACAAGAGTCCCCAGGGCAACACGATTCGGTTTTTTCGGTTTTCCCCAACTTGCCGGCCTACTTATGAACCGGCGTGGCGTCAGGGGCTTGCCACGCGCTTCTGCGTGACGTTTTCGTTGACTTCATGGCCGAAAAACATGATAAGCCGCAAAGGCCGCCGCATTGGCGGCTTTTTTGATTTCCGGTTCCGGAGACGCATATAATGAGCGGTTCGGCGCTTTACGAGACCTTTGCCCGCGCACCCCTGGCGTTCGACCGTGGGGAGGGGACCTGGCTGGTCACCGACAAGGGCGAGCGATATCTCGACTTCGCCGGCGGCATCGCGGTGAATTCGCTGGGCCACAGCCATCCGCATCTGGTCGCGGCGCTCACCGGGCAGGCCGCCAAGCTGTGGCACGTCTCCAACCTCTATGAGATCCCGGAACAGCGCCGGCTGGGCGAGCGGCTGACTGAGGCGACCTTTGCAGACAAGGTGTTCTTCACCAATTCCGGTGCCGAGGCACTGGAATGCGCCATCAAGACGGCCAGGCGCTATCAATTCGTCAAGGGCCGTCCCGAGCGCTTCCGCATCATCACCTTCGAGGGTGCCTTTCACGGCCGCACGCTGGCGACGATCGCCGCCGGCGGCCAGTACAAATACCTCGAAGGCTTCGGCCCGAAGGTCGAGGGATTCGACCAGGTGGCTTTCGACGATATCGACGCCGCTGAAAAGGCGATCACGCCGGAGACCGCGGCGATCCTGATCGAGCCGGTGCAAGGCGAGGGCGGCATACGCCCGGTGCCGACGCAATCGCTGAAGCGGCTGCGTCAGCTCTGCGACAAGCACGGCCTGCTTTTGATCTTCGACGAGGTCCAGTGCGGCATCGGTCGCACCGGCAAGCTGTTCGCGCATGAATGGTCAGGCGTCACGCCCGATCTGATGGCGATCGCCAAGGGCATCGGCGGCGGCTTTCCGATGGGTGCCTGCCTTGCCACCGACGAGGCGGCGACCGGCATGACGGCCGGCGTGCACGGCACCACCTTCGGCGGCAATCCGCTGGCGATGGCCGTCGGCAACGCCGTGCTCGACGTGGTGCTGGCCGACGGCTTCCTCGAGGACGTGCAGCGCAAGGCGCTGCTTCTGAAGCAGGGGCTGGCCGGCGTCGCGGATGAATTTCCCGAGGTCATCGAGGGCATCAGGGGAACCGGCCTGATGCTCGGCCTGAAATGCGCTATGCCCAACACCAAGGTGAACATGGCGCTGCGCGACCAGCACCTGCTTGCCGTGCCGGCGGGCGACAACGTCATCCGCCTCCTGCCGCCCCTCACCGTCACCGACGAGGAGATCGGCGAAGCGCTGGAGCGCATTCGCGCCGGCGCCAAGGGCCTGACCGACGCGATTGTCGCCGAAGCCGCGAAATAATTTCTGGAACCTGCCGATGAGTGTTCGCCACTTCACCGATCTGTCCGCCGTTTCGGCGGGCGACCTGCGCATCATGCTGGATGACGCGGTGGCGCGAAAGACCAGGCTGAAGGCGGGCGAGCGTTCAAAACCGCTCGACGGCAAGGTGCTGGCCATGATCTTTGACAAGCCGTCGACGCGCACGCGCGTGTCCTTCGATGTCGGCATGCGCCAGCTCGGCGGCGAAACCATCATGCTGACCGGCACCGAGATGCAGCTCGGCCGCTCGGAGACCATTGCCGACACGGCAAAAGTGCTGTCGCGCTATGTCGACGCCATCATGATCCGCACCACCTCGCATGACCGGCTGCTGGAGCTCACCGAGCACGCCACCGTTCCGGTCATCAACGGGCTGACCGACGACACACATCCCTGCCAGCTCATGGCCGACATCATGACCTATGAGGAGCATCGCGGTCCGGTGGCCGGCAAGACCTTTGCCTGGACCGGCGACGGCAACAATGTGCTGCATTCGCTGCTCGAAGCCTCGGCGCGGTTCCGCTTCAACCTCAATGTCGCGGTGCCGGAGGGCAGCGAGCCTTTCGAGAAATATGTTGACTGGTCGAAAGCCAATGGCGGCAAGGTCCGGTTTGCCAAGTCGGCCGAGGAAGCCGTCGACCAAGCCGACTGCGTCGTCACCGACAGCTGGGTGTCGATGGGCCAGGAGCACCGCGCCCGTGGCCACAACGTCTTCCTGCCCTATCAGGTGAATGCGGCGCTGATGGCAAAGGCTAAGCCCGATGCGTTGTTCATGCACTGCCTGCCGGCGCATCGCGGTGAGGAAGTCACCGACGAGGTGATCGACGGGCCGCATTCGGTGGTCTTCGACGAGGCCGAGAACCGGCTGCACGCCCAGAAAGCGGTACTGGCCTGGTGTCTGGGCGCTTGATAGAGGCGGACCTGAAAGCTTCCGGTCCGATCGGGGTCAACTTGATCTGGGAATATGTGATGCCTATCTGCGGGCCATCACGTAAATTGAACGCGCTTCGACGCATGCGGCTCATCGGGCGGCATGGCTGCGCCCCGGAGTTTTGTCATGTTGGAAACCCATACCTTGGTTGAGCACAAACCCCAACTCGGTGAATTCGGCTTCGCCGGCGACGATCACGTCGTGCCTTACGAGGTCGCGCCGCTCGATGTGCGCGGCCGCACCGTGCAGCTTGGGCCGATGCTCGACGCCATCTTGAGCCGCCATAATTATCCTGAGCCGGTCGCCCGCCTGCTGGCGGAGGCCTGCGTGCTCACCGTGCTGCTCGGCACCTCGCTGAAGTTCGAAGGCAAGTTCATCCTGCAGACCCGCACCGACGGTCCGGTCGACATGCTGGTGGCCGATTTCGCCACGCCGCATGCGCTGCGCGCCTATGCGCGCTTCGACGCTGACCGGCTGCAGGCGCTGACCGCCGCCGGCGAGACCTCGCAGCAGACGCTGCTTGGCAATGGCGTGCTGGCTCTGACCATCGACCAGGGCGCGCATATGCAGCGCTACCAGGGTATCGTCCAGCTCGACGGCACCTCGCTGGAGGACGCCGCGCGCACCTATTTCCGCCAGTCGGAGCAGATCCCGACGGAGATCAAGATGTCGGTCGCCAAGCTGGTGACGCCCGGACCGGCCGGCGCGCGCGAGCAGTGGCGCGCCGGCGGCATCCTTGCGCAGTTCCTGCCGCAGGCGCCGGAGCGCATGCGCGTTCCCGATATTTCGGGCGGCGACGGCGACGACCGTGAGCTGACGGATCATCCGGCCGACAATTCCTGGCAGGAATTGCTGGCGCTGCTCGGCACCATCGAGCCGACGGAGCTGATCGACCCGACGGTGGGCGCCGAGCGGCTGCTCTACCGGCTGTTCCATGAGCATGGCGTGCGCGTTTTCAGCAGTGTGCCGGTCGCCGATCAGTGCTCCTGCTCGCGCGAAAAGATCCGCGGCATTCTGGAAGGGTTTTCGGCCGAGGAGATCAAGGACTCGACCGAGGACGGCGGCATCCACGTCGCCTGCGAGTTCTGCTCGACGCAATACGACTTCGATCCGGCCGAGTTCGCGAAGTAGCGTCTTTACTTTCTCCCCGTTCTACGGGGAGAAGGTGCCCGAAGGGCGGACGAGGGGCGGCGCCAAGGTTGGCGGTGATACGTCCGCCGTGGCGAAGCTGTTCTCCGCCTCAAGGAAATCTCAGAAGCCCGGCGCTGCCCCTCATTGCCCTGCCGGGCATTTCTCCCCGTATAGAGACGGGAAGAAAAACGCTAATTCACCGTCCGCCTTGTCCCCGGCATATCCAGCGAAAACGCCGGAATGGCGATGTCGAACGTCTCGCCGCGGCCGTTGCGCATCGTGTAATGGCCGACCATGATGCCCGACGGCGTCGAGAGCGGGCAGCCTGAAGTGTATTGATAGCTGTCGCCGGGATTGAGTTCCGGCTGATCGCCGACGACGCCGGCGCCGCGGACCTCCTCGACCCGGCCCTGGCCGTCCGTGATGTGCCAATAGCGCGACAGAAGCTGCACGAATTCGTCGGAGCGGTTGTCGATCGTCACCTGATAGCCCCAGACATAGCGGTTCTCGGACGGATCGGAACGGTCCTCCAGATAGAAGGGCCTGACCAGCACTTCGATGTTGCGCGTCACTGCGCGATACATGGGCCACTCCGGTTGCCGCCGCGGAATATATGTCACGCTCCGCTCCTATAGACGTAGCGCCGACCATCCTGCCAGCCTTGTAAGCGCAGGTGCCAAAAAACAATGTCATTTAAGTGACATACGACAATGTTGGTGTGCACAGACCGTGCCGGACGACTCGGGCGCTCTGCAACTGATGAAACGGCGGCATGCGGCCTAGAGGAATTCCAGAAAGAGTGTGAGCGGTTTTCCGTCCGGAATTGCGTGAAAACAAAGAGATAGAGTGGTTCGCCGTTTCCGTGAAACGGTGAAACTCTCTATCGGGAGTGACCAGATCTCGATGGAACTGACTATCGCAGCCGGCCTGGCTTCGTCAGCCCTTCTTCTCTTCAATCTCGCCAGCATCCTGCTCGCGTCGTCGCGGCTGAAACGGCGGCATGTCATTGCGTCGCCCGTTGGCGCGGAGCCGGTCTCGATCATTGTTCCTTCGCGCGGCGCCGAGCCGTTCACGCAGGAGACCCTGCAGCGCGCCTTCTCGCTCGACTGGCCGCGTTATGAGCTGATCTTCTGTGTCGCGCATGCCGACGACCCGGTAGTGAGGCTCATCAATGCGGCGATCGCGCGCCACCCCACGGTTCCGGCGCGGCTCCTGATCGGCGATGACCGCATCAGCGCCAATCCCAAGCTCAACAATTGCGTCAAGGGCTGGCAGGCGGCGCGGCACGATTGGGTGATCCTCGCCGATTCCAACGTGCTGATGCCGCGGGACTATGTCCAGCACCTGATGGCGGCATGGCGGCCGGACAACGGCCTCGTCTGCTCGACGCCGATCGGCTCGCGGCCGGACGGTTTTTGGGCGGAAGTCGAGTGCGCCTTCCTCAACACGCTGCAGGCGCGCTGGCAGTATGCCGGCGAGGCGCTCGGCCTCGGCTTCGCCCAAGGCAAGAGCATGCTGTGGAACAAGCCGATGCTCGACGCCAATGGCGGCATCCAGGCTTTGGCCGCCGAGATCGCCGAGGATGCGGCGGCCACCAAGCTGGTCAATGGGCTTGGCCTTCGCGTCAATCTCGTCGCCTCAGCCGCTCGGCCAGCGCAAGCTCGCCGAGATCTGGTCGCGCCAGACGCGCTGGGCGCGGCTTCGGCGGGTTACATTCGCACTGTTCTTCGCGCCGGAGATTCTGACCGGCGCGGCGATGCCGCTGCTGCTGGCGCTGCTTGCCGCGGCAGGCGCCGGCGTCAGCCTGCCCACAACGGCCTTGTGCGTGCTGGCGGTCGCCTACCTGCCGGAGTGCCTGCTGGCCTCCGCCAAGGGTTGGTACCTGTCGCCGCGCAGCATCACCGCGATGATCGTGCGCGACTTCATGCTGCCCGCCATCTGGGCGCGCGCCTGGTTCGGCGGTGCCGTCGAATGGCGCGGCAATGCCATGACCATCCGCACCAAGGCGATGACCGAGCTGGAGGAGCTCGCCTGAAGCTCCGGCCGCGGCGGTCTCAGCCTTCTATTTTGCCGCCTTGAGCGCCTGTTCGACGTCTTCCAGCAGATCGTCCGTGTCCTCCAGACCGACGGAGAGCCTGAGCGTGCCGGGGCCGATGCCGAGCTCGGCGCGCGCCTCGTCGCTGAGGTTCTTGTGCGTCGTCGTCGCCGGATGAGTGATCAGGCTCTTGGCGTCGCCGAGATTGTTCGAGATCAGCACGATGTCGAGCGCGTTCTGGAAGGCGAAGGCCGCCTGCTTGCCACCCTTGACGTCGAGGCAGATCAACGTCGAGCCGCCAGACATCTGCTTCTTGACGACGTCCGCCTGCGGGTGATCCGCCCGGCCCGGGTAGATGACGCGGGCAATCTCCGGCCGCTCGGCCAGGAAATCGGCGATCTTGCCGGCGCTCTCCGTCTGCTGGCGCACGCGCAGCGGCAGCGTCTCCAGGCCTTTGAGCAGCGTCCAGGCGTTGAAGGGCGACAGGCTCGGGCCGGTGTGGCGGAAATAGTCGTGCAGGTTCTCGTCGATCCACTTCTTGTCCGACAGAATGACGCCGCCCAGGCAGCGGCCCTGGCCGTCTATATGCTTGGTCGCCGAATAGACGACGATATGGGCGCCGAGCAGCAAGGGCTTCTGCTGCAGCGGCGTGGCGAAGACATTGTCGACGATCACCCGCGCCCCGATCGAATTGGCGAGCTTGGCGACCGCGGCGATGTCGACCACCTCCAGCGTCGGATTGGTGGGGCTTTCCAGGAAGAACAGCTTGGTGTTCGGCCTTACCGCTTTTTCCCAATTGGCGATGTCGGTGCCGTCGACCAGCGTCGCCTGGATGCCGTAGCGCGGTGCCAGCGTCTCGACCACCCAGCGACAGGAACCGAACAGCGCCCGCGCCGCAACGATGTGGTCGCCGGCCTTCACGCTGCACAGCAGCGCGGCGGAAACGGCGGCCATGCCGGAGGCGGTGGCGCGGGCATCCTCGGCGTCTTCCAGAGCGCACATGCGCTTTTCGAACATGTCGACGGTCGGGTTGGCGTAGCGCGAATAGATGAAGCCCGGCTCCTCGCCCTTGAAGCGAGCCTCCGCAGCCTGCGCCGTCTCATAGACATAGCCTTGGGTGAGATACATCGCCTCGGAGGTCTCGCCGAAGCCGGAACGCAACGTTCCGCCATGCACGAGTGCCGTCTGAGGTTTCCAATTGCGCTTCTTGATGCTCATAGCCCTGCTTTCAGACACAAAAAAACCGGCCGCGAAGTCGCAACCGGGTCCATATAGCCTTGCGGCTCGACGGTCCTTTAGCGACTTGTTTAACGTGGCTGCAAGCCGACCGGCCAAATCACCACGGGATAACGACCCTTTAGACCCGCGCCGTGCTTGCGTCAATTGCCGGCTTCATTAAGAGGTTTGTACCAGCCGGGCGGCAAGAGCCAGCTTAGATCCTCGCCCGGCCTTGTGAACGGAGCCAGCCTTTGCGGCAGACAGGCATTCTTCCGGATCAGGACATCGCGGCGCTGTTTCAATCCGGCGCGCTGAAGTCGCCGCGCGCGCTGGACTCGGACCAGATACAGCCGGCCAGCCTTGATCTGAGGCTCGGCGACAAGGCGTTTCGCGTGCGCGCTTCCTTTCTGCCGGGGCCTGATCATCTGGTCGCCGACAAGCTCGACCGGTTGAAGCTGCATGAGATCGGCCTCGCCGAGGGGGCGGTGCTGGAAACAGGCTGCGTCTACATCGTGCCGCTGCTCGAAAGCCTGGCGCTGCCTTCGAACGTGTCGGCCTCGGCCAATCCGAAGAGCTCGACCGGGCGTCTCGACATTTTCACCCGGGTGATGACCGATCGCGGCCACGAGTTCGACAAGATCGCCGCCGGCTATCACGGGCCACTCTATCTCGAGGTCAGCCCGCGCACCTTCCCGATCGTCGTGCGCGCCGGCTCTCGCCTTTCGCAGATACGCTTCCGCACCGGCAATGCGGTGCTGTCGGAGAGTGAGCTGCGCGACCTTCACCGCGCCGAGATGCTGGTCGCCACCGAGCCTCCCAATATTTCCGGCGGCGGCATCGCGCTGTCGATCGATCTCGACGGCGACAAGGACGGTCTCGTCGGTTATCGCGGCAAGCACCACACCGGCCTGGTCGACGTCGACAAGCGCGCCGCCCAGGATGTCGTCGATTTCTGGGAGCCGATCTACAAGAGCGGCGCCGGCGAACTGGTGCTCGATCCCGACGAATTCTACATCCTGGTCTCACGCGAAGCAGTGCATGTACCGCCGCTCTACGCTGCCGAGATGACGCCGTTCGATCCGCTGGTCGGCGAGTTCCGCGTCCACTATGCCGGCTTCTTCGATCCGGGCTTCGGCCATTCCGCCGCCGGCGGCAGCGGCAGCCGCGCGGTGCTCGAAGTGCGCAGCCACGAGGTGCCTTTTATCCTCGATCACGGCCAGATCGTCGGCCGCCTAGTCTACGAGCATATGCTGAAGCGCCCGCAGGCGCTTTACGGCACCGATCTCGGCTCGAACTATCAGGCGCAGGGCCTGAAGCTTTCCAAGCATTTCAGGGCAGCGCGGTGAGCGCCGCTGAGTTCGGTTGGCAGTCAGCCGCGAAACAGAAATCGTTGAGCTGCGCCCAGACAGGCGTGAAAGTGGCCGATGTAGAGCAGCTCGCGCTCAGCCAGGCGCTTCCTGCCCCAAAACCCTTCGGTTTGCTTGGTCTCATCAAGCTGGGAGCTTGAGCCCGCCCGCAGGGGGAACAACTGCTTGTCGAGGCATCCGAGGACATAGGCTCGCGCGGAGTCTATGCCGCAGGCCTTGGCCTTGTCGTTCAGTTTGTCGGCGCGCAGCGCGGACGTTATCCGATCCGCATTGCGCATCAAAAAGGTCACTTGCGGTTTCGAATAGCCGGTGGCGAGAAGCTGGCTCGTCATCCCCGATCGGGCTTGGCTGTAGGACTTCGGGCTGCATTTGGCGGCGCTGTGAGCCGTGGAAGACATGCAGGCGAGGGCAAGCATCAAGCCCACCAACACAGCGCCGATCCGCTTCCGGTCCATTTCCTCCCAGGCCTTGGCGCTACAGCGCCTTCACCGCCACCTTCACCGGCTTCTCGATCTCCAGCGGATTGCGCAGCGGCAGGCCGAAATCCGGCGCCTCGATCTCGAACGTATCGCCGGCCTCCGTCTTGATGCCGTCAGCGAAGGAGAGCGTCGCGGTGCCGAACATATGCACATGCACGTCGCCCGGCTGCCGGAACGCCGAATATTTGAAATGGTGGTGCTCGAGATTGGCAATGGTGTGCGACATGTTCGCCTCGCCCGACAGGAACGGCTTTTCCCAGAGCAGCTTGCCGTCGCGCCAGATGCGCGAGGCGCCGCGGATGTCGGCGGGCAGGTCGCCGATCAAGATTTCAGGGCCGAACGAGGCATTGCGCAGCTTGGAATGGGCGAGGAACAGATAATTCACCCGCTCGGTGACGTGATCGGAGAACTCGTTCGACAGCGTGAAGCCGACGCGGAACGGCGCGCCGTCATCGCCGATCACATAGATGCCGGCGATCTCGGGCTCCTCGCCGCCGTCTTGCGCGAAGGCCGGAGACATCAGCGGCGCGCCCGGCGCCACCGCCATCGTGCCGTTGCCCTTGTAGAACCATTCCGGCTGCACGCCGACCTGGCCTTTGGCCGGCTTGCCACCTTCGAGACCCATGCGGAACATCTTCATGGAATCGGTGAGTTCCGCCTCGCCGCCCTCGCTGAGCTTCTTGTGCATGGAATCGCGCGTTGCCGCGGAGCCGAGATGCGTCAGCCCCGTGCCGGTGAGATGCAGGTGCGCGGGATCCGGATGGTTGATCGGCGAGACCAGCCTGCCCCTCTTATAGACGGCATCGAGATCGACCGTCTCGCCATAGCCCTTGCGCTCGATCAATGCCTCGAGGCCTGTGCCGGTGCGCGCGGCCTCCATGGCCAGCGAATAGACGCTGCGCGCGCCATTGATGACCCTGGTCTTGCCGCCGCCATTGCGGGCGACGACGCGGATCGTCTCGGCGTCGTCGAGGATCTGGGAGATCAGCATGTTCAATCCTCTCTCATTTCTACGGCTGCCTGCGGGCAAACCTTACCGGGCGCGGCGTGGAGCGATCCACGCCACGGTTGAATTTCTTCGTCCGGATTGCGCTCGCGAGCCTGGTCCTTGTCGGGACTTCTTGACGCCGACGGGCTGCCGGCAGCTTCGCGATCTGAAACCCGTATGCCTCCTGAACCTTGCTCCGGCCCTTAAGCCTTGTTCTTGTTGTAGACGTCGAAGATGACCGCGCCGAGCAGCACCAGACCCTTGACCACCTGCTGCCAGTCGACATTGACGCCCATGATCGACATGCCGTTGTTCATCACGCCCATGATGAAGCCGCCGACCACCGCGCCGATCACCTGGCCGACGCCGCCCATTGCCGAGGCGCCGCCGATGAAGACCGCCGCAATGACGTCGAGCTCGCTGCCGAGACCCGCCGCCGGCACGGCCTGGCCGAGGCGCGCCGCGATGATCAGGCCGCCCAGCGCTGACAGCACGCCCATATTGATGAAGACGAGCAGCGTCAGCCTTTCGGTGTTGATGCCCGAGAGCTGCGCGGCCTTGGCGTTGCCGCCCATGGCATAGATGCGGCGGCCGATGGTCATACGTTTGGTGACGAAGACGAAGAGCGAGATCAGCACGCCCATCACCAGCAGCACGACCGGCAGGCCCCTGTAGCTGGCGAACTGGAAGACCAGGAAGAGCGCCAGCGCGCTGCCGACCAGCGTCTTGATGACGAAGAGCGGGAAGGGCTCCGCCTCATAGCCATGACGCTCGCGCTTGCGCCGCGTCCGGAAGCCGAAATAGGCATATGCGAGGACCGCGATCAGACCGAGCACGACCGTCGTCATATGCAGTGTCAAGCCGCTGCCGACGATCGTCTTGCCGGCGGCATTCACCGTCGGCGGGATCAGCGTCAGCGGACCGATGACGTCCGGGATAAAACCCGAGCTCAGCGCCTTGAAGCTGTCCGGCAGCGGGCCGACCGAGGAGCCGCCGCCAAGCAGCGCCTGGCAGATGCCGCGGAAGATCAGCATGCCCGCCAGCGTCACGATGAAGCTCGGGATCCGGTGATAGGCGATCCAGTAGCCTTGCGCCGCGCCGATCAGCGCGCCGACGATCAGGCAGACAATCGAGACCACCAGCGGATTCGAGAATATCCCGAGCGGCCAGATGACCATCATCATCGCCGCCAGCGCGCCGATGAAGCCGGCGACCGATCCCACGCTGAGGTCGATATAGCCGGCGACGATCACCAAGAGCATGCCGAGCGCCATCACGATGATGAACGAGTTCTGCTGCACCAGATTGCTGAGGTTGACCGGTTTGAACAGCGTTCCCGACGTCGTGTACTGGAAGAACAGCATGATCACGATCAGCGCGATGATCAGGCCGTATTCGCGCAGGTTCGTCGTCAGCGCCGACACGGCGACGCGTGGACCCTGCTTGACGTCCTCGGCGACGCCGCTCTGCGGCGCGGGAGCGCTTTCTGTGCTCATGATGCTTTTTTTCCTTCTCCCCGAACGATGGCGCGCATGATTTTTTCCTGGCTGGCGTCGCTTGCCGCCATTTCGCCGACGATGCGTCCTTCGTTCATCACATAGATGCGGTCGGTGATGCCGAGCAGTTCAGGCATTTCCGACGAGATGACGATGATCGCTTTGCCCTCGGCGGCGAGGCGGGCGATGATCGTATAGATTTCGTACTTGGCGCCGACGTCAATGCCACGCGTCGGCTCGTCGAGGATCAGCACTTCCGGATCGGCGAACAGCCATTTCGACAGCACCACCTTCTGCTGGTTGCCGCCCGAAAGATTGCCGGTCAGCTGATAGACGCTGGAGGCGCGGATGTTGGTCTTCTTGCGGTAGTCGTTGGCGACGCTCATCTCGCGCATGTCGTCGATGACGCCGCGGCTGGAAACGCCGGAGAGGTTGGCCAAAGTCACGTTGTGCTTGATGTGGTCGATGAGGTTGAGGCCGTAGGTCTTGCGATCCTCGGTGACGTAGGCGATGCGGTTCTCCACCGCTCTGCTCACCGATGAGAGGTCGAGCGGCCTGCCTCTAAGCAGAACCTCGCCGGTGATGTGCCGGCCATAGGAGCGGCCGAACAGGCTCATCGCGAATTCGGTGCGGCCGGCGCCCATCAGCCCGGCAATGCCCACCACCTCGCCCTTGCGCACATTGAGGTTGACGTTCTTGATCACCTGCCGTTCGGCGTGGATCGGGTGGTAGACCGACCAGTCCTTGACCTCGAAGATGACCTCGCCGATCTGCGGCTCTCGCGGCGGATAGCGGTCGTCGAGCGAGCGGCCGACCATCGAGGTGATGATGCGGTCTTCCGAGATATCTTTCCTCGGCAGAGTCTCGATGGTGCGCCCGTCGCGGATCACCGTCACCTTGTCGGCGACCCGGTTCACTTCGTTGAGCTTGTGCGAGATCAGGATCGAGGTCATGCCCTGTCGCTTGAACTCGAGCAGAAGGTCGAGCAGCGCCTGGCTGTCCTTTTCGCTGAGCGACGCCGTCGGCTCGTCGAGGATCAAGAGCTTCACTTCCTTGCTGAGCGCCTTGGCGATCTCGACCAGCTGCTGCTTGCCGACGCCGATATTGGTGATCAGCGTCTTGGGATCCTCCTTGAGCCCGACCTTCTTGAGCAGGGCGGCCGTGCGTGTCTCGTTGGCGTCCCAGTCGATGACGCCATAGCTGGCATGCTCATTGCCGAGGAAGATGTTTTCCGCGATCGACAGCATCGGCACCAGCGCAAGCTCCTGGTGGATGATGACGATGCCGATATGCTCGCTGTCGTGAATGCCCTTGAAATGGCATTCCTGGCCGCGGAAGATGATCTGGCCTTCATAGGTGCCGGACGGATAGACGCCCGACAGCACCTTCATCAGCGTCGACTTGCCGGCGCCGTTCTCGCCGACGACGGCGTGGATCTCACCTTCCTCGACGCTGAGATTGACGTTCGACAACGCCTTCACGCCGGGAAACGTCTTGGTGATGTCGCGCATCTCCAAAATCGTCGAGGCCATGAGGTTCTGCTCCCTGGCGCCTGCCTTCCATTCGCGGAAAGCGTCATGCGCGAAATCAACATACTGCAGTCTGGTCAGCACCGCGACCGCGCACAGCGCTGCAGAAGCCGGCAAAAACAATACCGGTGTCGCTTGTGAACGAAAAGGGGCCCTGCGGTCGCGCAGGACCCCTTCCTGTGAGGCTGGATTACTTCAGCTCGTCGGCCTTGATGTAGCCGGAGTCGACAACCAGTTCCTTGTAGTTCGACTTGTCGACCTCATGCGGCGTCAACAGGATCGAGGGAACGACCTTGACGTCGTTATTGTAGGTCTTGGTGTCGAGGCCGTCCGGCTTGCCGCCGGAGAGCACCTTGTCGACCAGCTGCACGGTGGCCTTGGCCAACTCGCGGGTGTCCTTGAACACGGTCGAGTACTGTTCGCCCGAGATGATCAGCTTGACCGAGGCGGTCTCGGCGTCCTGACCGGTCACGATCGGCCAGGGCTGTGCCTCCGTGCCGTAGCCGACGGCGCGCAGCGAAGCGGTGATGCCGCGCGACAGGCCGTCATAGGGCGACAGAACGCCATCGACGCGGCTGCCGTCCGAGTAGTTGGCCGAGAGCAGGTTGTCCATGCGCGCCTGGGCGGTGGCGGCGAGCCAGCGCAGCGTGCCTACCTTGTCCATGCCCATCTGGCCGGACTTGATCTTGATCGAACCGTCGTCGATCAGCGGCTGCAGGACCGACATCGCGCCATTGTAGAAGAAGAAGGCATTGTTGTCGTCCGGCGAGCCGCCGAACAGTTCGACGTTCCACGGCTTGGTGTTCGGGAAGCGCTCCTTGAGGCCCTTGACCAGCGAATTCGCCTGGATCACGCCGACGCCGAAATTGTCGAAGGTGGTGTAGTAGTCGACATTCGGGGTCTTCTTGATCAGACGGTCGTAGGCGACGACGACGACGCCGGCGTCATTGGCCTTCTGCAGCGCGTCGGCCATGGTGGTGCCGTCGATCGAAGCGATGATCAGCGCCTTCGGGCCCTTGGTGATTTCGTTTTCCAGCTGGCTGAGCTGGTTCGGGATATCGTCCTGCGCATATTGCAGGTCGACGGTATAGCCGAGCTTCTCGAGCTGGGATTTGACGGCGTCGCCGTCGTTGATCCAGCGCTGCGAGGTCTTGGTCGGCATCAGCACACCGATGAGGCCCTTGTCGGCTGCGTGTGCCGAATAGCTCATGGCGGCAATGCCAAGGGCCGCCACGGCGGCCAGCGTCTTGATGATCTTCACGTTACTCTCCCTGGTTGATGGACGCGACACCTCGGGGCTTCGCGGGCCGCGCAGTCGAGCAGGTGCGCTGGCGCGCCACTGTCGGCTTTATCGATCTCCGGTATCCTCCCAATCGGTCCCCCGACGCAGTTTCAATCGATACGAATTTGCTCGTTGCCGACCGTTGCGTCTCGGAACGCGCGAAGGGTGGGTCCCTTTGACATAACTGTCAAATGCGATCTTTGCTGGTTGCTATATCGAAACTGGTATAGCTTGAACGGCAGATGGAAATCCGGCGGAGAGGCCTCAATCCATGGCGGCATTGCATGATCCTGATGTGATTTCAGCAAGTTACGAGAAATTGCCGGGAGACGGCGAGACGCTGCTGCGCAGCGGCCTCAGTCTTCGGCACATGCGCATGATCACCGCGCTGGACGATCACGGCCGGGTGAGCGCCGCCGCCCAGGTCATGAACATCTCCCAGCCGGCAGCCTCGCGCATGATCGCCGAGATGGAGGCGGTGCTCGACGTGAAGTTGTGCGAGCGGCTGCCACGCGGCGTGACGCTGACCCCTTACGGCCAGGCGCTCGCTCGCCGCGCCCGCTCGATCTTGCTGGAGATGCGCGAGGCCGACCGCGAGATTGCCGAGCTCAAGGCCGGCAAGGGCGGCTCGGTGTTTCTCGGCGCGGTCACGGCGCCGGCCATCGAGCTCGCGGTGCCGGCGATCCGCGAGATTCGCCGCATCTATCCGCGCATCGAGATCACCATGCAGGTCGAAACTTCGAACGTGCTCGCCCGCGAGCTGATCGCATCGCGCCACGACTTCATCATCGCCCGCATTCCCGAGGACCTCAATCCGCGGCTTTTCGAATCGCGCGTTATCGGCGTCGAGAAAGCCTGCCTCATCGTGCGCCGCGGCCATCCGCTGGCGAGCGGCAAGGCGGTGAGGCTGGAAGACACGGCGGCCTATGACTGGGTGTTCCAGTCCGGCGGCTCGCCGCTGCGCCAGGCGATGGAAAGCAACTTTTTGAACCGCGACATCCCGCTGCCCGACCGCATCCTCAACACCTCCTCGCTGCTGCTCACCTTGGTGATGGTGGCGCAGTCCGACGCCATCGCGCCGGTCTCGATCCAGGTCGCCAAGTTCATTCAAGGCGGCGACGGGCTGGCCGGCGCCATCGACGTCGTCCAGACCGAGTTCGACATCGAAGTCCGGCCCTACAGCCTGATCACGGTCAAGAACCGCGTGCTCTCGCCCGCAGCCAAAATGCTGCACGACTTCATTTTGCGCGAGGTGGGCTAATGGAACGAGAATGCTACTTGTACGTTCAAACCGATCGGTCGCTCGCTGGAACCCGTTGCGGGTGAGGGAAGGCTGCCGATGCTCGACGGCTCGGGAGGTTTCGATGGAACGTCGGTTGTTTCTGACTGGAATGCTTGGCGTTGCGGGGGCGGCAGCGCTTGCAAGCCTGGCCGGACCAGCCAAGGCGGTTGCCGGCATCCCCAAAGGCAACGGGATTCTCGATGAATTGGACAAGCCGGATCCGGCCATCTACGAGGAGGATGACCAGGCCGATCTGCTGCAGCCAGCTCAGTACTACCGCCGTCGGTACTACCGTGACCGGTACTACCGCCGCCGCCGGCGCCGCGTTTGGAGAAGGGTCTGCCGCCGCTACTGGCGTTACGGCCGGCGTCATGTCCGCTGCTGGCGTCGCCGCGTCTGGATCGGCTTCCGGCTCTAGGGGCCTACCGGGTGAATCGCTGACTGGGTCTTGCATGGTGTGCAAGACCCAAACCTTCGCTTACAGACAGCCGAATTCACCCTCGCGCAAACTGCTCGGCCTGAGGGTCGACCCAATGCAATTCCGCCCCGCGATCCCCCGGCAGCCGACCCGAATCGGTTGCGCAATTTGGTCCCTTGGTGAGGTCTGACTCAACCTGTCCGGCGCAAGCTGGAGCGGGTAGCGGGAATCGAACCCGCGCGTTCAGCTTGGGAAGCTAGCCCTTTCGGCATGATACCAGAAGCTTGGCTGTAAAACCGTGCCAAACCGGTGCAAAGCAAATCAATAGGTTACGGTGCAGTTGTAAAACCTATTGACCGCCTACTTTTTGAACGCCGGCATCGCCCGGCGTATCGCGACCTCGTGCGAGCCGCACATTGGGCGGCGGACCTTGCCCCTGAGTTCAGAAACCAGGTAGGCCCGGCCGACAGGCCCTTTTTGTTGAGCACGATCGTCTCGCCGTCGAGAATGAAGTTTTCCGCTGTCAGCGCGAGCCAACGCCGCCGTTACGCATGAAGACATCCCCAAACGGCAATATCAGATCAGGGTTTCGCAGCGCACATCTGAATCCGCCCATCTTATAGGTTGCCCCCTCGGTCCGCAGCGAGCACCGAGCTAAACATCTGCGCGTAGTGCTCCGCCTGCACGCGCCAATCCCACTCCCGGATCGTCTTGATCATGCGGACGGCCATCCGCGACCCGAGCGATGGCGTGTCCCGCAACACGGCGAGCTTGTTCGCAAGCCCTTCCGCAGTTCCATCGAAGAACAGTCCGTTGTCGCCATCCCGGATCAACTCGGGCATGTTTCCCACACGGGTCGTCACCAAGGGGACACCGCATGCCGCCGCTTCCAAACATGGATTGGGAGTGCCTTCGCTGCGACTGGCGCAGACATAAACGTCGAGATCCCGGTAGAAGTCGAGCATCTCGTCGCGGTTACGCCAGCGTTGCTCCCGAACCGCAGTCAGTAGTCTCACGCCCGGCATGGCAGCGACCGCGGGTTCAATGACATCGTGGAAGCCGCGATGTGCCGGACCATGGTTGCTGAGACTTCCCGCCCATCCGACGCGGAGCTCGCCAGAACAGGGTCGTGGCTCCTGTGTAGGACAAAAGAATGTCGTGTCGACTCCGTTGGGCGTGTAGTGGACCGGAACACGCAGTAGAGGACCGTATTCGTGCTCAAGCCTCCGATTATTGACAAAAACAGCGCGCGCCAGCCGCTGCAGGGTGGCGAGCCCGGGCTCGCGGAATTCGCCCTCCAGCTCTCTGTGGCTGCAGATCCCGATCAGCAGCCTATCAGACCGCCGGGCGAGGATCGATTCCGGTAGGGGCAGCTTCGCGATTTGGAACCAATAAAAGATGAGCACGATGTCCGCGGCGTTTACGTCGGACTCAGTCACATCGTGCTGAAATCGCTTGATGATCTCGAACCTTCTTTCCAGCACGCGCCGGAGATTTTGGGTCTTACTATCGATCGCCCAGCCGGGCCGGTCAGCGATCGCCAGGATGCGGGGGAGGTGCACATCGCTCACGAGGCGTACCGCTCAAGCCAATGAGCCGACCATGGATTGGACTCGTCCAGATCGTCGTCCGTTGCAATGGTGCGTACCTGGGTAGTATCCGGCAGCTCGATATCCCCTGGTCGCAAGCGGGGGCGCCATCCGTGCCAACCAAGACCATAGATCTCCTCGCTCAGGTACCGGCGGCCAGAATACTTGCGCGCGGCGTGCTCTGCGCTCAGGAACAGATAATGCTTCATGCGAAAACGTTCGGGGTAGAGCCGCACCGGACCCCCGAAGCGTATGCGATGGCCGCCTGACCACGCAATCTCCATAGGGCCGTCCTGTCTCTTGTACGCACGGACGCAGTGTGGGGAGGTCGGCCGGAACGGGTAATAGGTCCGCAGCGTGTGTTGATAATCGGAATTGTCGTGATCGGGGGCTTCCCTAGTAGGAATGAACGTGAACTCGGAAGACTCGATCGCATTGAAGCCGAGTGAGTCGGCTGCCGCAATGGCGGAGACCAATGACGAGTGCGAAGTCGGCGGAAGGTGGATCTCGTCAGCGTCAAGATGCATGAACCAGTCTGCTTCGAGCGACTGAAATAGTTCCTCCTTGCGACGAAGAAGGTGCTCCCAGCAATACCAGCCGCTATGCGGGATGCTTTCGAATCCTATCAATCCGGCTCCGCGGTAGCGCTGGGCAATCTCAAGCGTTCGGTCCGTCGACTGATTATCGCAGATGTAGACCTGCACGCCTTGACGAAACAGATTCTCAAGACATCCGGCGACAAACCGCTCTTCGTTGCGTGTTGTAAGGACCGCGACGACTCGCGGGGAATTACGGTCACGCGCAGCATTCGCAGTGTGGGTATTGAGATCGACCAAGCCCCTCAATCCTTCGTTGTCTGCTTCCAGACGCCATGCTGGCTGATCAACTGATATGGCCTAGTTAATGAACTTGGCCGGAATGACAAGTCTGAAGGCTCAGAGCGGCCCCCGTCGCGAAACGTTAGCCAAGCAGGAGTTTTGTTAAGCAGGTATTTCTGCCTCAATCGTACATTCAGGCTGACACATCGGTTCGGAATAATCTTCTACCCAATCCGAGAGATCCAGGCGCGCGAGTTCCGCAGTCTTCCAGATGTCGGCTTCAAAATGATCTTTGAGATCTCGTGCAAGAGAAGGATCGAGGGTAAACGCTGGCGACACGACTGGGGCGACGTAACGAGGTTTCAGCGTCCCGGCGAGATTTGGCTCTACACCCAGGAAGCTCTCAATCGACGCCAGCGTGGCACCTGGCCTATCCCACAATTGGTCGGCCCGATACACATGAACGCTATCCCGTGGAAAAAGGCGGTAAATGCGCGTCAGATGGCTCGAGTAATATCCGCGCTCTATGTACGAATAGATTCTATGAACACCATTGGGGCTTTCCGAAACCCGGCGTCTCCCGAAGGACGACACAGCCGCAGCAAATGACAAGGTCTCAGCTTTTCGTTCAATCTCCATGCGCCAATGCGACATCGCCCGGAAAAGAGGGTGCCGCAAGGCCAGAATGAGCTTGGCTTCAGGATTGTACCGGTGGATTCGTTCGATCGAGTTTGGCCAGTAAGAATAGATCGGCGTCGAGTCGCCGCGTATTGCCGGCTGGGACCAGTCGAAATAGCTGTGCAGCCGCGAGTGGTCTGGATTATCCCAATTTACGCCGACCTCGTCATCGAAGTGATGGATTTCCTTTACCGCGGGCAGGTCTATGCCAGGGTGCTGAGACAAGAACGTATGCAGGGCCGTGGTGCCGGCTTTTTGAGCCCCCACAATGAAGAAATCCAACAAATTGTCCCCGGTCTCCATGGGGGACCTGTAGAGCAGGGCTTGGTGTCTTTTCAAGTCCATGGTTTCGGCCGACCACTAGCGGGTTGACACTGACCTGGACATCATCGAGAGGGCTCCTCCTCCCACACCGGCACCGTGGACCTTGAGTGCCTTCAGGCGGCGGATGCGCAGGCCGAGCGCTTCCTTGCCGGTGGGCGCGAACGCCTCGATGTCGAGGCGGCCATGGTCGGCGCCGTTCTCGCAGCGCATGCGGAGCCTCGATCTCGGCGAGGAAAAGGCGGTCGAGCTATCGAAAATCATACAGCTGCAGATCGAAAAACGATCTGCGCCTGCACGCCAAGGCCGCTCGGGAATCGCTGAACTAGGACCTATTCACCGCGCTCTCGTCGAGCTCGGCTTCCAGACCGTCGTTCACCGGCTTGGGCGCGCTGCCGAGCGGCACGCCGTCGAAGCCCTGCAGCCAGGCTTCGGCATGGCGGCACAAGCTGTTTGCGTCGAGAGCTAATATCTTGCTCGTTTCCGTTCAAACCGCTGCCAAAACTCGTCGTAGTTTGTTGTGACAAGGTGGGAGATGGCGGCAAAGTTGTCGCGCGACATGTCGTCGACCAATTGCAAGAACTGACCCCAAATCGTGCTGGTCGCATGAACATGAGCGCGGTCCTCTGCGGCGAGCTCGCCGAAAAACAACTGCTCCGCCTCTCCACTCCATCGTTCGATTTCGCTGCGTAGGAAACCCATTGCCGGACCGCCTCCGTTGGCGAAACGACTGTTCTTGTTCACAATGTCAGTAGCCCGCGCTAGCTTGCGTGCGAGATCGAGAACGCGAAGAGGGTCGACGTCAGCCGCATTTGCGATCGAAAAGGCGCGATCTAGTAGTAGCCGGCTGTCAACCTGCGGGTTTGGACCTAGTTCGGCCCGCTCCATCTCTTTGACTGTTTCTTGAGAGACCAAGTTATTGGTGCGATCACGAACCAACGACAGGAACTGCCCCGGGCGATAGGCGTAGAACATCTGGCCGGTGTCAGCCAAAAATTCCTGCCTCAACTCAGGCCTCGGCCCGATCGTTTTGCCGGATTGCTCCAGCCACCAATCTTCCTTCCGGTCGTCTGTGACGAACAGTATCGGCACGTTTGCCGTCCGCGCTTTCTCTTTGAGCTCGGCCCAGATCAGATAGTCGCCCGGCCCCTTGTCCATGTAGCCGGGAGGGATTTTGCCCTGAATGCGGCGCTGGGCTTCTTTCACTCGCCTTTCGATTTCCTGTTGATCTGGCTCCGCGGCCACCTTGCCGTCGAAAAGATCGCTCACCGCGCCGAAAACCTCATCGATGTCGGGGAGGCTGGCCGTGGCAGCGTCAACATCCTTCGAAAGGCCTTCGAAAAACTCGTCGATTTTGTCCATAGCCGATCCCTCGGGCCAGGGGTCAAACCGAGTGAACCTCCGCACCAAATCGTCAATTTCGTTCTTTTTGCTGGCAAGATCTTCCTTCAGCTTGCGATATAAACCCCTGTTGTCGCTATCGGCCGAGCGCCAGCCGTTCTGGAATTCCTTAGCCGCCTGGTGAGGGAGCCACAGGCGATTACCGAAGGTTTTGAATGCGGCCAGCACCTCTGCCCGCTGCTTCGGCATAACCGAAATAGGTGCAGCAGGACGTTGTTGTCAGGTACGAGAAGACCGTCCGACCATAGCTTTTCGAACTCCTCAGGAGTCGGCTGGTAGTAGCCGGGAAATGTCTTTCGCATCGTAACCCCACGGCCTGCAGGCCATCCCCGGGGGCATTTTTAACTCAAGATTTGTGCGGAAGGAACAGCTTGAGCTCAACCGGCACGTCGGGAATGAGGCTCATGCCGATCCGATCGAACTCATGCGGATGGTCATGGCCGGCCGGTCAGATAGGTGTAGGCGCCGAGCAGCCAGCCGGCGGCAGTCACCACGCCGATGCCGATCCTGATCAGCCAGCGGCCGAGCGTGCCGGCGCCCTGTGCCTGGCTGCGCAGCGTCACGACATCGTCAGCGACGGACTGGATGGCTTCGGTCTTGTTCTTGACCGAGGACACATCCGCCTCGAGGTGTGTCGTGCGCATCACCACCTCGTCGAGACGCCTGTGAATGCTGGCCCGGCTCTCGTCGGCGCGCTCAAGCCGATCCTCGATCGCCTCAAGCTTTCCCAATAGAATTCCGAGCGTGCGCTCGACGCTTGTCTGCGACATGTCCCCGCCCGATGCGCTGCTAGGATTTCAGTTGGGCGCGCCGCTCGGCGCTGGCCCTGGTGTGCCGGTCGCATTCGCTCGGCGTGTAGAACTTTACGGCGCAGCCTGAGGCCATCGTCTCGTCGATCTTGTTCTGATCGGCGACCGTCTTGCCCTGCGCCCCAGCCAAGCTGTTACCGATGGCCGAGCGCAGCGCGGGAACACCGCTGACGCCTGAAGTCCCACAGCCCGCCAGCATCGTTGCAATCGCGAAAAGACCGGCTGGCCTCAATGCCCTTGTTGACCGCATCCTGGTTCTCCTTGTCGATCTGCGCGCGGACCTCGTCGGCGCCCTTGTGCTTGATGAGTTCGTAGATGCCGACCGCGGTGCCCGAGACGGCGAGCGCGATGACAGCCCAGGCGATGACGCCGGCGAGCAGCCTGTTGCCGCCGACGAGGCCGGCGATGAGTGTGATGGCGGCGCTCACAGGAACACCCACCACATCAGTCCGATGCCCGCCGCCACGCCGACCAGGAAGCCGGCGACGATGGGCAGCACCTGTTCGATCAGCGCCTCAAGGATCGGCTGCATCAGCGCCGCGCCCCGGTCTGGAACGCCTCGACGCCCTTGGCCTCGCCGTGACGCGAGATGAGCACCAGGGCGCCGGCGATGCCGGCAACGCCGGCGAGCCACACCCAGCCGGGAACGTCGCTGGCCATCGACGTCAGCGGCTCGACATAACCCTTGGCCGCGTCGAGATTGCCGAGGATGCCCTTGACGCCGGCCCCGACGGCGGCGGGAATGCCGACGATGTAGCCGCCCATCTTGGTCAGCCAGTTCGCCTTGACCTCCGGCACCTTGTCGCGCACGACCTCCGGCGCCGCATTGGCCCGCTCCGGCGCGATCGCGCGCGGCTTGGCCTTCTGCAGGGCAAGCAGCATGTCGTCGTCGATGCCGTCGCCGGCCGGCAGGGCATTGTCGGCGCGGAAGGCGCGGATGGCCGTCGCCGTCATCGTGCCGATCTTGCCGTCGACGGCGCCGACTTCGGTATAGCCGAGATCCTTCAGCTGCAGCTGCACGCGCGCGACGGTGGCCTTGTTAGGGATTGCGGCGCCCACGTGCTCCGGGGCAGGCGCGGCCGGCGCGGGCTGACGACGCCTTCAACTTGTCGAGCATCGCCTCGACCTTCTCCGGCGCCACCAGGGCCTTGTTCAAGCCGTCTCCGGCATAGTAGCTCTGGCCGCGCTTCAGCGTGCGCTTGGCTTTGCCGGTTCCGTTCACGGTCGACGTCAGCACCGGGAACGACGCCCATTCCTGTGCCAGTCCGAGACCGAAGGCCGTGCGCGACTTCGTGCCGGCCATGAACTCGGCGAAGCCGCGCTCCTTCAACAGCTCGTAGCCGAGCGCCATCTGCATCGGCCCGTCGAGCAGTTCCTTGCCGGTGAGGCCGAGCTTCTTCTTCAGGCGCAGCAAGGTGGCGCGCATGAACTGCAGAAAGCCGGCTGCCGAGCTGCCGAACGCCCTGGTCCAGCGGGGCCCGGCCGCGATCACCTCGTCGATCGTCATCGACGTCAGCGGCTTCGGCAGCTTGGCCTGGTTGTTGCCATACACGGCGTCGAAGCCGTGCGGCGCCTCGATGCTACCGATGAAGGCAAGCAGCATCGCCGCGCCCGAGGGAACGGTTTTGTCCATGAATAGAACCTCTTTGGTGGTTGTTTCGGCTGGGTTAGTTCGGGTAAGAAGATCGCTTCGTCCCGGGGTGGAACCATTAAGTGAATATTCAGCACAAGCTAATAGATGCTGCTACAGCGTCGCGGCGCCTTTATATCGCGCCTTTAGATGGCCTTCGTTTCGTGGCCTTCCTGGCTGTGTTTTTTCACCACATGTCCCAGTTTAAGGCCGTGGCTGTGCTGGATACGCTGCACAACTACGGCTGGGTCGGCGTCGAGCTCTTCTTCCTGATCTCGTCGTTCTTGTTCTTCCACCTGCTCGACGCTGAATATCTGAAAACCGGAACCATCAGCATCAGGCGCTTTTTCGTTCGCCGCTTGCTGCGCATCTATCCGCTGATGATCTTGTTCCCAATCGCGATGCTGGCCTATTACGGGAGCGCCGACGGTCTAGGCTACTATCGGCTTGCCGGGCTGGCGCTGTTTCTGGACAACGCCATCTCTTGGTTCGGGAGCTACAACAAGTCGATCCCTAACATCGCGCATCTGTGGACGCTGTCATTCGAGTTTCAGGTCTATCTGTTCATCCCGTTCGTCTTTCTTGCCTATCGAAAGTTCGGCAAGAAGGTCTTTCTCGGCGCTATGGCGGCAGTCCTGATCTACAGCTTCGCTGCCCGTGCAGTTTTTCAGGCCCTAAACCCCCCACAGTTCGTGGTCTGGGAAACGCCGTTCCTGCGACCTGAGAGTATCCTGATGGGAATGGCACTCTACATCGTCGGGCCGCGTTGGCATTGGGGCTACTCGTTTGCGGGCGCTGCCGTTGCCGGCTACGGCTTCCTGTCCCTGCAGCCGCCATGGATGTCGGCCACTGCTTCGGCTTTCAGCTACCCGCTGGCGGCGATCATGTTCGGCGGACTGGTCGATGCCGGGTTGCGGGCGCCGGTCCTTGCGGCACTCCTGTCGTCGGCGCCGATGCGCTTCCTCGGACGCATCTCCTACGGCCTCTACGTCTACCACTATCTTTGCATCGTCTCGGCGCCAGGCAGAATGATACACCAGATGGGCTGGACCACGATAAAGCCTGAAGAGAATGCAACCGACTATTGGGCGATGTGGGCGACCGCGCTTCTAATGACCATCGCCTTGGCAACGATCAGCTACTACGGGTTCGAAAAGTGGATCGCGCAATACAAGCGCCGATTTGAAGCAGTTGAAGGTCGATCAGCCTGACGCCTGTGGCTGTTCCCCATGGGCAAGTCGGTCCGCTTCGATCTGCGCTTGCCGTGCCCTGACATCCGGATCGGCCCGCTGCACCTCAGCCAGGCTCTGTATCAAGGCTGAAGCCCTTTGGGGAACATTGGGGAAGCCCATCTCAGCGCCCCCTCAATGGAAGAATGCCATGTCAGGGTGCCGCAGAGAGGGCGATGAAGATCAGAGGACCACCTCGGCGGGCCTTTACCATTACGCCGTATCCTACCATAAAGCCGCGCGCGCTCTGGCAGATATAGACACCGGGGCGACCCACCGGGATTCGCCTGTCTACTTCCTCCACTACCACGCGGTCGAGCTCTATCTGAAGGCTTTCCTTCGCTTGCATGGAGTGTCTGTCGCCGAACTTGCAGGCAAGAAGTTCGGCCACAGAACTGATCGGCTGAGCGGCCGGGCATCCACCCTCGGTCTGCTTCTAAACGGCGAAGATGTCGAGGTCCTAAGGTTCATGGCGGAGACCGATATCGTGATTCGATCGCGATACATCATCACCGGATATTTCACGATGCCGACCCTCAAGGCGATGGATCGGACCTGTCAAAGCCTGCGTGAATCGGTGGGTGATGCGATCCGGAAGAGCGGTACTTTCGTCCGAGGCTGATCACCGATCAGTTCAGATCAGGAACAAAGGCTGTAAAACTGGCTGTAAAACCGGTCGAGGACGAGAAAGAGAAGATTGCCCTCAAACCCTTTCGTTGCAGGCTGGAGCGGGTAGCGGGAATCGAACCCGCGCGTTCAGCTTGGGAAGCTGACAAGCTACCATTACATCATACCCGCTTCGGCCACCTCGTTAACATGAGGCCCGGGCTGCAAGCAATCGGCAAAGCGGAACCGCGGCTCCATTGCTTGATGCCTTTCCGCGGAATGCGTATCTCTGATGTCGTCCCGCCCGAATCGGGCAGCTCGAACCGGAGAATGGCCTTGTCCGCACTGACGCGCTTTCTCGGCGACACGCCGCTCAGGGTATTCCTGAAGCTGCTCGTGGTCTCCTTCCTCGTCGGCCTCGTCATGCATGCTTTCGGCTGGTCGCCGATGGACGTCTTTTACGGCATCCGCCAGTTCTTCGTCGATTTGTGGAATCTCGGCTTCCACGCCATCGACCGCTTCCTGGGCTATATCCTGCTCGGCGCCGCGATCGTTGTGCCGGTGTTCATCCTGCTCAGGATCGCCAGCTACAGGAAATAGCTCGGCGCGGCCTCACGCATATCGCGACGCCACCTCGAACAGGATAGCGTGGCGCGCGGCCAGCGCCGGCACGTCGGTCGAGTAACCGCCGCCGATGACGCCGCACAGCGGCACGCCCTGCTTGCGAAAATGGCCGATGACCATGTCCTCGCGGGCGCTGAGACCGTCGTCGGTGAGCGCCAGCCGGCCGAGCCTGTCCTCGGCATGGACATCCACGCCGGCATTGTAGAAGACGATGTCCCAGCGCCTTTGCCCGGAGAGTTCCGGCAGGATGGCGGCGAGCCGTTCGAGATAGGCGTCGTCGCCTGTCCCGTCCGGCAAGGCGACGTCGACGTCGGAGGCGATCTTTCGCACCGGGTAGTTGCGCTCGCCATGCATGGAAAAGGTGAAGGCGCGAGGCTCGTCCTTGAGAATGTCGGCCGTGCCGTCGCCCTGATGCACGTCGAGATCGACGACCAGCACGTTTTCGACGGCGCCTTCGGCCAGCAGCGCCAGCGCGGCGACGGCGACATCGTTGAAGGTGCAGAAGCCAGCGCCTTGCGCGCGCCTGGCATGATGGCTGCCGCCGGCGGCGTTGCAGGCAATGCCATGTTTAAGCGCCAGCCTGGCAGCCAACACCGTACCCGCGGTGGCGAGCTGCGCTCTCAGCGACACGCGCGGGCCGATCGGAAAGCCGATCTCGCGCTCTATTTTCGCCGGTACCTGGCAGGCGATCACCTGATCGACATAGTCGGACGCGTGCGCCAGCTTCAGGCGTGCGGCCGGCGCCGGTTCCGGCATCGAAAGCGCGCCGTGCACGGCTAGACCGCGTAAGCGCAAAGTCTCCATCAGCAGAGGATACTTGCTCATCGGAAAGCGGTGATTGACGGCGAAGCCGGCGTCATAGTCGGGGTGATGGACGATCTGCAGCGGCATGAATTGGGGGCTGCGCCAGGTTTGCAATTCGGTTGGCAGTCCGGCGGATATGGTTGCGTGATGCCGGCAAACTGGGGCACATCGGGTCCTCGATCAAGCCGCAATCGGACAGGCAGCAATCCCTTGGACGCGACTCAAGCCAACGCCAGGTCTTTCGCCGTCACCAACCGCTCGGTGCTGGCGATCGCCGTGCCGATGACGCTTGCCTATCTGACGACGCCGCTGCTTGGCATCGTCGACACCGCGGTGGTCGGCCAGTTCGGCGATGCGGCCCTGCTCGGCGGCCTGGCGGCGGGGTCGCTGGTGTTCGACGTCGTCTTCACCACCTTCAACTTCCTGCGTTCGGGCACCACCGGCCTCGTCGCCCAGGCCTTCGGGCGCGGCGATGCGCTGGAGGAGCAGGCGGTGCTGTGGCGCGCCGTGCTGATCGCGGTCGTCGCGGGCGTCGTGCTTGCCGCCCTTGCGCCGCTCTTTGCCGTCGCCGGCCAATGGTTCATGGGCGCCGAACCGCGTGTCAGCGAAGCGATGTCGGTCTATATCCGCATCAGGCTGCTCGCCGCGCCCTTCTCGCTGATCAACTACGCCATACTGGGCTACGTGCTGGGGCGAGGCGAGGGCGGGCTCGGGCTGATGCTGCAGGCGGTGCTCAACGGCATCAACATCTTGCTCTGCTTCCTGCTCGGTCTCGAGCTCGGCTGGGGCGTTGCCGGCGTCGCCTGGGCGACCGTCACCGGCGAATTCCTGGCCCTGCTGCTTGGCCTTGCCATCGTGCTCAGTCGCTTCCGCAGGCTGGAGCGGCCGTCGCGCCGCCGCATCCTCGATTTGCCAGCCCTACCGGCGCATGCTGTCGCTCAACCGCGACATCATGATCCGCTCCTTCTCGCTGCTTGCCGCCTTCGCGCTGTTCACCAGGCAGGGCGCGCAGTTCGGCACGGTGACGCTCGCCGCCAACGCCGTGCTGATGAATTTCTTCCTCATCGCCGGCTATTTCCTCGACGGCTTCGCCACCGCCGCCGAGCAGCTTGCCGGCCGAGCCATCGGCGCGCATGCGCCCGCCCCGTTCCGGCAGGCAGTCCGGCTGACGCTGATCTGGGGCTTTGGCCTCGCCGGTATCGCCACGCTCATCCTGCTGACCGCCGGCGCCAGTCTGGTGGCGCTCGTGACGACCTCGATGGATGTTCGCGCGGTCGCCGACACCTATCTTCCCTGGGCCGCCTTCACGGCGCTGAGCGGCGTGCTGGCCTTCCAGATGGACGGTGTCTTCATCGGCGCCACCTGGTCACGCGACATGCGTAACATGATGTTGTTGTCGTTCCTCATCTTCAGCGCTGCGCTCATCACCCTAGCGCCGGCACTCGGCAACAGCGGCCTGTGGGCATCGCTGCATGTTTTCCTGCTGGTGCGCGGCTTGAGCCTGCTGACGGTGCTCAGGCTCAGGGTGAAGACAGCTTTCAGCTGATCGGTTTTGAAGCCCAGCGCTCGCAAGCCGAGTCGCGCAGGTCCCTGATCGACCCAAGCCGCTCGCGTTCCATGAACCGCGCCATGCCGGCGACGATGCGCCCGGGCAGCGCCGGCCCGGCATAGATCATGCCGGTGTAAAGCTGGACGAGATCCGCGCCGGCGCGGATTTTCTCCAGCGCCGTTTCGGTGGAATCCACGCCGCCCACGCCGATGATGGCAATGCTTGGGCCGAGCAGCTTGCGCATGCGGGCGAGCACGGCGGTGGAACGCTCGAACAGCGGCTTGCCCGAAAGGCCGCCGGCTTCGCCTGCCACGGTCGTGCTCCGCAATCCTGTCCTTGCAAGCGTCGTGTTGGAGACGATGACGCCGTCGATCTTCTTCTCGGCGATCTCGGCGGCGATGTCTTCCAGCTCCGCCTCGACGAGATCCGGCGCGATCTTGAGGAAGACCGGCGGCTGCGCGGGGGCCGCGGCACGTGCTTTCATCACACGTGACAACAGCTCGCCGAGCTGCTCGCGCGCCTGCATATTGCGCAGGCCCGGCGTGTTGGGCGAGGAGATGTTGACCGTCAGATAGCTCGCATAGGGCGCGAAGCGGGCGACGCCGCGCTCATAATCGGCGATGCGGTCGGCGTTGTCCTTGTTGGCGCCGATGTTGACGCCGACGATGCCTGGCCGCCCCTTGCGCGCGGCAAGGCGCTTTTCGGCGGCCGCGTGGCCTTCATTGTTGAAGCCCAGCCGGTTGATCACCGCCTCGTCCGCCGTCAGCCGGAAGATGCGCGGCTTCGTATTGCCGGCTTGCGGCAGCGGCGTGATGGTGCCGACCTCGGCGAAGCCGAAGCCAAGCCCAAGCAGCGCGTCCGGCACTTCGGCGTTCTTGTCGTAGCCGGCGGCCATGCCGAGCGGGTTTGGAAAGTCGAGGCCGCAAAGGCTGATCTTGAGCCGCGCGTCATGCGTCGGGCGCCGCGGCGCCGTCGCGCCGACTGGCAGCCCGCAGCGCAGCGCCGCGATCGACAGGCCATGCGCGGTTTCCGGATCGAAGGAGAAAAGCAGCTTTTGGCCGATCCGGTCGAGCACGCTCATTCGCCCTCCAGCGTCGGGAATTCGTGGCCGCCGGCGCCGAGCGGCAGCGGTTTCACCCAGAGAACCGCATCAAGGTCGAGCTCGGCGTAGAGATGCGGGAACAGGGCGCCGCCGCGCGAGACCTCGTATTTCAGCGCATCACCCAGCCTTGCCGCGTCGATCGCGATCAGCAGCAGGTCCGTCTGCCCCGCGAAATGCTTGGCCGCCGTCTCGCGAACCTGGCCGGCGGTGGAGAAATGGATGAAGCCGTCGGCGATGTCGATCGGCGCGCCGGCGAAGCGCCCGTTCCTCTCGGCTTCGCGCCAAAGCGCCTCGGGCGCGATCTTGTAGATAATCTGAGACATTGTCGCGCTATAGTCCGAACCGAAGGTGCGGGGAAGGCTCGAAGCTCGACTCTCCCCATTTCCGGCGCAAACCTGTGATAGCCCGCCTTCACTGGCTCATGGAGGAACAACATGCGTCTGCAGCACATCGTGATCCCCGCGGCGCTTTGCTCGCTGGTTGCCGCTTCCGCCTATTCCGAGGAGACCGACCATTACCGTCTGGAGAAGTCGGCCAACGGCTATGTCCGCATGGACACAAGGACCGGCGCCATGTCGATCTGCGAAGAGCGCGCCGGCCAGCTCGTCTGCAAGATGGCCGCCGACGAGCGGGCCGCCTACCAGGACGAGATCGACCGGCTGGACAATTCGCTCAAGGCGCTCGACGCGCGCGTCGCCAAGCTCGAGAATTCGCTGTCTGCCCGGCTGGAATCGCAACTGCCCAGCGAAGAGGATTTCAACAAGACGATGGGCTACATGGAGCGCTTCTTCCGGACCTTCAAGGACATCGTCAAGGACCTGGACAAGGAAGATGGCGACGGCAAGCTGAACCAGCAGAAGACCTGATTGCAAGCCGCCTTGGGGAAAACCCCGCACGCGGCCTTTGCCGCTTGAAAACGCGCCGCGCCGCCGCATAATCATTCCGGTCCCCGCAAGAACACAATGATGATGGGATCGGGGGAGGAATATTTGCCGTCGGGCCACACTTTCGTCATTGCCGACGACCATCCGCTTTTTCGCGGCGCGCTGAAGGAGGCGCTTGCCGGCATCGGCGACGTTGCCGCCATCCATGAAGCCGGCGATTTCGAAAGCGCCAAGGCGCTGGTACTGGCCAACGAGGATGTCGACATGGTGCTGCTCGACCTGTCGATGCCGGGCGCCAGCGGCCTCTCCGGCCTGATCTCGCTGCGAGGCATCCATCCGGCGGTGCCGCTGGTGGTGGTCTCGGCGCATGACGATCCCGTCACCATCCGCCGCGCGCTCGATCTCGGCGCTTCCGGCTTCATCTCCAAATCGGCCAGCATGGAAGAGATCCGCGCCGCCGTGCAGGCGGTGCTTGCCGGCGATATCGCGGCACCCGCCGGCATAGAGCTCGGCGTCGAGCGTGACCCGGAAATCTCCGATCTGATCAAGCGCCTGCAGGCGCTGACGCCGCAGCAGACGCGCGTGCTCGGCATGTTGGCGGAGGGCCTCCTCAACAAGCAGATCGCCTATGAGCTCGGCGTCTCCGAGGCCACCATCAAGGCGCATGTCTCGGCCATCCTGCAGAAGCTGGGCGTCGACAGCCGCACCCAAGTGGTCATCCAGCTGTCGAAGATCGGCGGCGACCCGCTGCAGCCGGTCGGCTGATCACTCCGCCGCCGGCGCCAGCGGCCTGACGCGCCCCATCATCGAGCGCAACACGGCCGGCTTCAGCGGCTTGTTGATCACCGGAATGTCGAGCCGGCCGGCAGCCGCGCGCACCTCGCTGGAGCGGTCGGCAGTGACCAGCACGCAGGTAAGGTCCTGCCCATAGGCGGCGCGCAGCGCGGCGATCGCATCGAGCCCGGTGCCGCCGTCGAGGTGATAGTCGGCCAGCACGAGGTCCGGCTTTGGCGCGCCGGGCTTCAGGAGATCGCCTGATCCCGAAGCCGTCTCGACGCGGCATCCCCAGCCTTCCAGCAGCAGCCGCATGCCGTCGAGGATCCGCGCGTCATTGTCGATGCACAGCACGTTGAGCCCGGCAAGCGTCGAGGCGGAGCGGGACGGCGCCTTGCCGGCCTCGCGCGGCGGCGCCGCGACCGCCGCGACCGGCAGGATGACGGAAAAGCGCGTGCCCTTGGCGGGGGTGGAGTAGATGCGGATCTCGAGCCGCAGCACCCTGGCGATGCGGTCGACGATGGATAACCCCAAGCCAAGACCTTCGGCCTCGCGCACGCCCTCGTCGAGGCGCGTGAACTCATGGAAGACGGTGTTGAGCTTGTCGCCGGCAATGCCGATGCCGGTGTCGATCACCTGGATCTCCGCCAGTTCGCCGCGCCGCCGCACGCCGACCAGGATGCGGCCCTGGCGCGTGTATTTGATGGCGTTGGAAACGAGGTTCTGGATCAGCCTGCGCAAAAGGTTCCGGTCGGTCATGACGCCGAGGGACGACGGCACAATCTTCAGATGAAGCTTCTTTTCGGCGGCGAGCGGGCGAAAATCGGTGCCGATCTGGCCAAGCAGTCCGCCCAGGGTAAAAGCGGTATTGTCGGGCTTCATGGCGCCGGCGTCGAGCCGCGAGATGTCGAGCACCGCGCCGAGGATGGTCTCGACCGATTCCAGCGAGGACTCGATGTTCATCGCGGCCTTGCCGGCAGGTCCCTTGCCTGCCTTCTCGATCAGCGACGAGCAATAGAGCCGGGCGGCGTTCAGCGGCTGCAGGATGTCATGGCCGGCGGCGGCGAGGAAGCGCGTCTTGCCGAGGTTTGCCTCCTCGGCCAACATCTGCGCCTGCGCCAGTTCCTCGTTGACGCGGGTGAGCTCGACGGTGCGGGTCTTGACCCGCTGCTCCAACGATTCATTGGCCCGCTTCAGCGCCAGGTCCTGTTCGACGCGGCCTGAAATGTCGGCATAGGTGGCGACGATGCCGCCGTCGGGCATCGGGTTGGAGCGCAGCTCCAGGATGCGGCCGCTGGTCTTCAGCTCCATCTGCCACGGGCCGGCGAAGCTGGTCAGCCGGTTGAGCATCGTCACCCGCTGGTCGGCGGGAATGTCGCCGCGCTCGGCGAGATGATGAAGGATCCGGTCGAGCGAGACCCCGACCTGGCCCATCTCGTCTGGCAGGTCGAACAGCAGCCGGTATTGCCGGTTCCAGCAGATCAGTCGGAAATCGCGATCGAAGACGGTGATGCCTTGCTCCATCTGGTCGAGCGCGATCTGTAGCAGGTCGCGATTGTGCTGCAGCGCCTCGGTGGCGTCGTCGAGCAGCTTGAAGGCATCCTTGGAGTCGCGATCGTTGCGGCGAAAGAGCAGCGACAAGATCAGCCGCGCCGAGGAGGAGCCGACGGCGCTCGCCAGCAGTTGCTCCGAAAAGCGGATGACATCCATGCTGGCCTGCTCGGTGCCGTGCAGGGAGACCTTCGCGTCCCTCTCGAAGGATTGGAACGAGCGCTCCGTGCGCTCGACGCCGAGATAGCGCGAGATCGTGTCCTTCAGGTCGTTGACGGTGACGGCGGTGCGGAAGCGTCTGAGGCTGGGCATCGGGCCGGCCTCGCGCGGCACGAAGAGCGCCGCCTGGATGCGCTCCAGCGGCACGGATGCGCGCGAGAGGGAGCCCAGGACGAAAAACAGCGCATTGACCGAGAGGCTCCACAGCACGCCGTGATTCAGCGGCTCGCCGACGGTGCCGAACAGCGCCTGCGGCCTCAGCGCCTCGAAGCCGAACAGGCCATGGACGACGACGTCGGATTCTGTGCCGACAAGTGAAGGAAGGAGCAGCGTATAACCCCAGACGGCTATGCCGGCGACCATGCCGAGGGCTGCGCCCCGGCCGTTGGCGCGGCGCCAGATCAGCCCGCCGATCAACGCCGGCGCGAATTGGGCAATCGCGGCAAACGACATCAGGCCGATCGAGGATAGCCGCGCGCTATTGGTGCTCTCGCGATAATAGAGGAAGGCGATGAACAGCATGATGAAGATCGAGGCGCGGCGCACATTGAGGATCAGCGTCGACCAGTCCTCGTTCTCCGAAGAACTCGTCTTGAGCACGCGGCGCACGAACAGCGGGATGACGAGATCGTTGGAGATCATGATCGACAGCGCGACGCTCTCGACGATCACCATGGCGGTCGCCGCCGACAGTCCGCCGACGAAGGCGGCCATGGCCAGCACGTCATGGCCGCTGAACAGCGGCAGCGACAAGACATAGAGGTCGCTGCTGGTCTTGCCGCCGACCAGCGACAGGCCGGCAAAGGCGATCGGCAGCACGAAGACATTGATGGCCACGAGATAGAGCGGGAACACCCAGGTCGCGGTGCGCAGCTCCGCCTCGCTGCGGTTCTCGACGATGGTGACGTAGAACTGCCGCGGCAGCATCAGCACGGCAAAGCCGCTCAGGCCGGTCAGCACCAGCCAGGTGGCGAGCGAGGTGCTGTAGCTCATCGCCTGGCGCACCTGGCTGTTTCCGGCAAGCCTGGCGAACATGTCGCCGGGCCCGCCGAAGATCAGGAACGTCACCATCAGGCCGATGGCGAGGAAGGCGGCGAGCTTGACCACGGTTTCGACCGCCACTGCCAGAACCAGCCCGTCCTGGTGTTCAGTGGCGTCGGCATGGCGTGTGCCGAACAGCACCGCGAACAGCGCCAGCAACATCGCGACCACAAGTGAGATATCGCTGACGAACGGATCGAAAGAAGGCGGCGAGCCGGTATAGTGCTCGACCATCAGGCTGACGGAGCCGGAGATCGCCTTGAGCTGCAGCGCGATGTAGGGCACCGCGCCAATGGTGGCGATCAGCGTCGCGATCGCCGCGACGGTGAAGCTCTTGCCGTAGCGGGCGCCGAGGAAGTCGGCGATCGAGGTGATCTTCTCGCTTTTTGCCAGCCGGATCATGCGGTTGAGCAGCGGGAAGCCGAACACGAAGACCAGCACCGGGCCGGTATAGATGCCGAGGAATTCGAGGCCGCGCTCGGAGGACAGCCCGACCGAACCGAAGAAGGTCCAGGAGGTGCAGTAGATGGCGAGGCTGAGCGCATAGATGAAGGGCCGTGCCCGTCCGAGCCCGGCTGCCACCGAGCGCCGGTCGCCGACGCTGGCGATGGCGAAAAGCAGCGTCACATAGGCGATCGCGATGATGACGACGAACCAGCCTTGCACGGTCCGCACTTCCTCCTAGAGCATGATGCCGAAAAGTGAGAGGCGGTTTTCGGGCAACATCATGCTCTATTTCTTGACTAAAACCGGTACCTCATCCGGTTCCTACAACGCAATCACAGCTCCAACCGCGAGTCCACCGCGGCTTTCGGCGCATATGTGCTGGATGATGGTGCGGAAACAGAAACCGGTGCTTTGGCCCTTTTTCCGGTTTTGCAACCGGGGGTTTTTGTTATGGTGGGTCCAGGGCCGGCACCGAAGGACACTGGTGAGGCGGCAGCGCGGCCCGTCACGGCAAGGAGGGTCGAATGCTGAAAGAATTCCAGGAATTCATCTCCAAGGGCAATGTGATGGACTTGGCCGTCGGCGTCATCATCGGCGCCGCCTTCGGCAAGATCGTCGATTCGCTCGTCAACGACATCATCATGCCGATCATCGGCGCGATCTTCGGCGGGCTGGACTTCAACAATTACTTCTTCGGCCTGTCTTCGAACGTCCATTCGGCCACGCTGGCCGATGCCAAGAAAGAAGGCGCCGTCTTCGCCTATGGCAGCTTCCTCACGGTCGTGCTGAATTTCCTGATCCTGGCCTTCATCATCTTCCTGATGGTCAAGGCGGTGAACAATCTGCGCAGGCGACTGGAACGCGAGAAGCCCGCTGCTGCCGCTGCCCCGCCGCCCGCCGACGTGCAGTTGCTGACCGAAATCCGCGACCTGCTCGCCAAGAGATAACGCGGAGCGGGTGCTCTGGACCAAAGCCCCGGCCCCCTGCGGCCGGGGTTTTCCGTTTGGGGATCTGGTAAGAGCGCTCACGAGACGAATACGGATTTTGCCCATGACCCTTATCGAGACCTTGCGCGCGGAAGCCCGCGCTGCGCCCGAAAGCGGCATCGTCGCCGTCATCAATCATGGCCGCCTGCGCGAAGGCCTGATCCCGCTCTGGGCCGGCGAGGGGGACCTGCCGACGCCTTCCTTCATCAGCGATGCCGCCGCCAAGGGACTGGCCGACGGCGAGACGTTCTACACCTGGCAGAAGGGCATTCCCGCGCTCAGGCAGGCGCTCGCCCGTTACTACGCCAGGCATTTTGGCAAGACCTTCGCCGAGGAAGAGTTCATCGTCACCGGATCCGGCATGCATGCCATCCAGTTGGCCATCGACGCGATCGCCGGCAGCGGCGACGAGGTGATCTATCTCTCGCCCGCCTGGCCGAATTTCGCTGCGGCCGCCGGCGTGGCGGGCGCCGTGCCGGTGCCGGTTACTCTCGACCAGTCCAGCAATGGCTGGTCCTGCGACGTCGACAAGATCGCAGCGGCGATCACGCCGCGCACGAAGCTTCTGTTCATCAACACGCCGTCCAACCCGACCGGCTGGACCGCCGACAAGGAGACGCTCCAGGCGATCCTCGATCTCGCCCGCCAGAAGGGCCTGTGGATCATTGCCGACGAGATCTATTCGCTGTTCCACTACGGCCATGGCCGCGCGCCGTCCTTCCTCGACATCGCCACGCCCGAGGACCGTATCCTGTTCGTCAACAGCTTCTCCAAGAACTGGGCCATGACCGGCTGGCGTGTCGGCTGGATCAAGACCCATCCCGCCTTGCAGCAGGTGTTCGAGAACCTGATCCAGTACTCGACCTCGGGCGTCGCGCAGTTCATGCAGCGCGGCGCGGTCGCCGCCCTCGATGAGGGTGACGGCTTCATCGCCGAACAGGTGGAGCGCGCGCGGGCGGCACGCGACCTCGTCTGCGGCATCATTGGCGAAACCGGCAAGGCGCGGTTCGCCGTGCCGCAGGGCGCCTTCTACCTGTTCTTCAGGATTGACGGCCTTACCGATGCTCGAAAAGCCGCCTTCGACATCGTCGACAACGCCAATGTCGGCCTGGCGCCCGGCACCGCCTTCGGCCCCGGCGGCGAAGCCTTCCTCAGGCTATGCTTCCACCGCCGCCTCGATCAACTCGAGGAAGCGGCGCATCGCCTGGCGAAATGGACGAAGACGGTGTGAATCGCCCTGAAGCCGGATTGAAACTCGCTCTGGCGAGTCGGCTGGTGCACCGGCCTACGCCGGCCGTAGCCTTCAAAGGCGGAGGTGCTTATGGGTGCTTCGGCCGGCGAAGGCCGGAGCGCAGCGGACATTCAGGTCCGTGAGCACCGGAAGCGCAGAAAGCTGAGCAGGTGGCCACCGGAGTAGAGTTTCAAACGGCTTCAGCCGCCTGACTTCGGCACCAGCAGCGGAATGATCCGGTCGCTCTTGGCGACGGCGGGACGGCCGGAGCTGGCATAGGGAATGCCCAGCGCATCCCAGGTCTCGACCAGCGCGTCCTGCAGCTCGGCGATCAGCGCGTCCGAATGGAACGGCGTCGGCGTGATGCGCAGCCGCTCGGTGCCGCGCGGCACCGTCGGATAGTTGATCGGCTGGATATAGATGCCGTGTACGCCGAGCAGACGGTCGCTGGCCATCTTGCAAAGCTCGGGATCGCCGACCAGCACCGGCACGATATGCGTGGCCGAGTCCATCACCGGCAGCCCGGCCGCGGCAAGCACCTGTTTGGTGCGCGCCGCCTGGCGCTGCTGGGCGTCGCGCTCGGCCTGCGAGCGCTTGAGGTGACGGATCGAGGTCGTTGCGGCCGCCGCGATCGCCGGCGGCAGCGCGGTGGTGAAGATGAAGCCCGGCGCATATGAGCGCACCGCGTCGATGACGGCGTTGGTGCCGGCGATGTAACCGCCCAGCGTGCCGAAGGCCTTGGCCAATGTGCCCTCGATGATGTCGATGCGGTCGGCCAGGCCTTCGCGCTCGGTGATGCCGCCGCCGCGCGGTCCGTACATGCCCACCGCATGGACCTCGTCGATATAGGTCATGGCGTTGTAGCGTTCGGCGAGCTCGACGATCTGCTTGATCGGCGCGATATCGCCGTCCATCGAATAGACGCTTTCGAAGACGATCAGCTTGGCGCGTTCGCGCCCGGCTGCCTGTAGCAAGCTTTCCAGATGCGCGACATCGTTGTGGCGGAAAATCTTCTTTTCCGCGCCCGAGCGGCGCACGCCTTCGATCATCGAGGCATGGTTGAGCTCGTCCGAAATGATCAGGCAGTTGGGCAGGAGCCGCGCGATGGTCGAGATCGAGGCCTCGTTGGAGACGAAGCCCGAGGTGAAGACGAGCGCCGCTTCCTTGTCATGCAGATCGGCGAGCTCCTGCTCGAGCTCGACCAAAGGGTTCGAGGTACCGGAGATGTTGCGGGTGCCGCCGGCGCCCGAGCCCATCTTGCTGGCCGCGGTCTGGAAGGCGGCAATCACATCGGCGTTCTGGCCCATGCCGAGATAGTCATTGGAGCACCACACGGTGATTTCCTGGGCGCGGCCGTTGGAACGCCAGATGGCGCGCGGGAACTTGCCCACGATGCGTTCCAGGTCGGCGAAAACGCGGTAGCGACGCTCGGCGTGGAGCTGGTCGATCGCATCCTCGAAGAACCGCTGATAGTCCATGTCGACTTCCCAATTTTGGGCCGGATCATAATCACTGCCCCATGCCGCGTCCACCGCGCCCAACCGGTCAAAATGCCACGCCCGTGCCCTGTTCCTAACGATGCCGGATCGTGGCCTATTCCCGGCTGTTTGAAGCAGTTTGGTTTCAGTACGATGCCTCGGGCGCGACGAACTGTTACGGACTTAACATAGGGAGGCTAGTGGGCTTGCGGCGGGTTTTCCAGCATGGTGGCTGTTGAGACAGTTTCCGATAAATCTTGACCAGCGAGGTAGATGATGACGGTTTTGGTGACAGGCGGTGCCGGTTATATCGGCAGCCACATGGTTTGGGAGCTGCTGGACGCCGGCGAGAGCGTCGTGGTGCTCGACCGGCTCTCCACCGGCTTTGAATGGGCGGTCGCCCCGGAAGCAAGGCTCACCGTCGGCGACGTCGCCGACCGCGACCTGGTCGGCCGGATCATCCGCGACAACAAGGTCGACGCCATCATCCACTTCGCCGGCTCGATCGTCGTCCCGGAATCGGTCGCCGACCCGCTCGGCTATTACGAAAACAACACCTGCAAGACCCGCACGCTGATCGAAACCGCGGTGCGTGAAGGCGTGCCGCACTTCATCTTCTCCTCCACCGCTGCCGTCTATGGCGGCGCCGGACTGGAACCGGTGCGCGAGGATGCCCGCCTTGCGCCGGAATCGCCTTACGGCCTCTCCAAGCTGATGAGCGAATGGATGCTGCGCGACGCGGCGCTGGCGCACGACATCCGCTACACGGCGCTGCGTTATTTCAACGTCGCCGGCGCCGATCCGAAGGGCCGCACGGGACAGTCGACCCCCGGCGCCACGCATCTGATCAAGGTCGCCTGCGAGACCGCGCTCGGCAAGCGCCCCTTCATGCAGGTCTTCGGCACCGATTATTCGACGCCGGACGGCACCTGCATGCGCGACTACATCCATGTCAGCGATCTCGCCGCCGCGCACCGGCTGGCGCTGCAGCGGCTGCGCGATGGCGGCGGGAGTCTCGTCGCCAATTGCGGCTATAGCCACGGCTATTCGGTGCTCGAGGTGATCGACAGCGTGCGCCGCGCCTTCGGCCATGACTTCCATGTGCGCATGGGGGACCGCCGGCCGGGCGACGCCGCCGCCGTGGTCGCCAATTCCGAGCTTGCCCGCAAGGAACTCGGCTGGACGCCGAAGCGTGACGATCTCGACCTGATCGTCAACGACGCGCTGGCCTGGGAACGGATTCTGACGACCAAGAACTCCATCAGAAGCTGACTGTTGGGCCAAGGGCTCGTCCGGCGCGTCCGTACACGGTATTGAGAACCCATTCAGCGGCGCCCAAAGGCGTGCGCCGCCGCAATGAGGGAACGGCATGAAGGTCTTGGTTCTCGGCGCCGGCGTGGTTGGCACGGCGGCCGCCTATTATCTGGCAAGGGACGGTCACGAGGTGACGGTGATCGAGCGCCACGAAACGGCGGCGCGCGGCACCAGCCAGTCAAATGCCGGCCTGGTGTCGCCCGGCGATGCCACCGCCTGGGCTTCGCCCGCCGCGCTGAAGACCTTCCTGCGCGCGCTCTGGAACCATGATCTCGGCATCAAGGTCAGGCTGCGCCTCGATCCCTATTTCTATGCCTGGAGCCTGCGCTTCCTGCGCGAATGCACCGTGACGCGGCTACGCGCCAACACCGACGTCAAGCTCAGGCTCGCGCTCCATTCTCGCGACTGCATCAATCAACTGTCGGAGGAGACCGGCATCCATTACGACGAGTGCAAGAAGGGCATTCTCTACTTCTTCCGCTCGCAAAAGAGCCTCGACACCGGCACCGACAATTACCGCTACCTCGGCGAGCGCGGCCTGCCGATCGAGATCGTCGGCCGCGAGCGTCTGGTCGAGCTGGAACCGGGCCTCGCCGGCGTTAAGGAAAAGATCGCCGGCGGCATCTATTCGCCGATCGATCAGACCGGCGATTCCAAGCAGTTCACCGACAAGCTCGCCGCGCATGCAGCCGAGAAGCTCGGCGTCAAATTCCTGTTCGGCACGACGATCCAGGGCCTCGACATCGAGGGCGACCAGGTGCGCGCCGTCATGACCTCGGCCGGGCCGGTCACCGGCGACGCCATCGTCATCTCCATGGGGCCGGAAAGCGGCCTGCTCGGCCGCCGCTACGGCATCGACCTGCCGGTCTACCCGGTGAAAGGTTACACCGCCACCATCCCGCTCGAGGACGAGAGCAAGGGGCCGACCATGGGCGGCGCCGACGAGGACCGGCTGATCGGCTATTCGAGGCTCGGCAATCGTCTGCGTATGTCCTCGACGGCCGAATTCACCGGCTTCGACCGCAGCTTCAAGCCGGGTGATTTCAGGACCATCCTGGAAACCGGCAAGGATCTTTTCCCCGGCGCCTTCGACGAGAAGAAGGCCGTGCTCTGGGCCGGCCTGCGGCCGATGATGCCGAATTCGGTGCCGGTCATCGGCCAGGCGAAATACCGCAACCTCTATCTCGACACCGGCCACGGCCATGTCGGTTGGACCATGGCCTGCGGCTCGGGACAGTTCCTGGCCGACGTCGTCGCCGGCCGCAAGCCGCAGATCGACCCGCGGGGACTGCTTTACGGGACGGCGCGCTGAGAGGTCTTTAATTGCCGAGCTTGGCGCTGCCCCTCATCCGCCTGCCGGCACCTTCTCCCCGTTGAACGGGGAGACGGGAGCTGGCCGCAATGCCAGCACCCATTCTGCAACGCTGGCGATCGGCGAAAAGTGCAAGGAGAGCGTCTTTCTCTCCGTCACTATCCGGGGAGAAATACCCGGCAGGGCAATGAGGCGCGGCGCTAACCAGTCAATGGTCGGTTACGTCTGAACGGCCAACTGCCACGCCCTTACATAATCGCGCCAGGCGTGCTCGGCCGGAGGCCCGGTGCGTTCGCCTTTGCTCAAAACGGTAGCGCCATCTGACGCCAGCAGCGCGGCGCCGATGCTGGTCCCCGTCGAGGTCTCCGATGCGATGACCGGCCGCTCCGCCGCCGTCGCCAGCATTCGGATGAAGAGCCGGTTCTGCGCGAAGGGCCCTTCGACAATCGTCGGTCCTTCGCCGCCGATCAGTTCGAGACAGGTCGCGGTCATCAGCGCCAGATAGAACGAGATGGCGGCGAAGCGCTGGCCCGTGCTCAAGTCGTCGGCATTGAGCCACTGTGCGTCGCGATGCGGAAATGGCCCGGAGCCCTGTTGAGTGGAAGGCAGCAGCAACACCTGCCGCGCCAGAACGGCGGTGGCATCGGCTTCGCTCCATTCCTGTGGCTGGCCCTCGGTCAGCAGCGAAAACTCGCGTCCGCCCATGAAACGCGCCGACGGCACCGGATCGCCGAGTGCATTGACATTGACCAGCGTGTCGCGCGCCGCATCGAGCTCCACCCTCCTGCCGCCGACCGCCATCGACACCACCCATGTGCCGGTCGAAACAACCGAGAAGGGCGGTCGGTCGGACAGCAAGTGCGGCAGCAGCGAGGCGTTGGAATCGTGCAGCCCGCAGAACACCGGCGTCTGGGGATCGAGCCCCGTCCGCCGAGCCAGCTCCGGCAGGATTGGACCAAGCCGGTCCTTTGCCGGCCGTACCGGCGCCATCAGCCGGCGCCAGCCCATCTGGTCTACCAGCGACGAGTAATCGGATGTCCAGGGATTCCAGAGATCGGTGTGGCAGCCGAGCGAGGTCAGCTCATTGGCGGCGACGCCGGTCAGCCGCAGCGCCCAATATTGCGGATACATCAGCATCGCGGCGGCCCTGGTGAATTCCGCCGGGAAACGCTTCTGCTGCCAGAAGAATTGCGCGCCGAGATTGAGGCCGATCGGCAGCCGCGGCGTGCCTGTTTCGCCGAAGGGCGGACGCACGGCGTTATAATCGGCCGCAAGCTGGTCGGGGCCGTCGAATTCGTAATCGAGCACAGGCAGCACCAGTTCGCCTGAGCCGTCGACCAGCGCGCCGGTCGCGCCATGCGTGGTGATCGATATCGCATCGATCCGCCCTTCGCGGTTGAGATCGGCAAGGCTGTTCAGGATGAACGTCCACAGCGCCTCGACATCGTGATGCGGATAGGGCGCTTGCCGCACTGGCGCGTTGGCGATACGGCGCAGCGCGATCTCGCTCAGGGTCGCGAGATCGACAAGCGCCACCTTGGCGTTGGTCTTGCCAATATCGATGACGGCGACGATCATGCCATATGGAACACGGTTTCCAGCGGTACCGCCACCGGCTCGTTGTCGGGTTTGGTCTCCATGAGGTCGGCCATATGCGCCCACCAGCGCTGCATCACCGGGTGCTTCGGAAGATCGGCCATGCCGTGGTCATCGCGGCGCCACAGCACCCCGAACAGGATATTGGTCTCCTCGTCGAGATGGATCGAATAGTCGGAGATGCCGGCCTCTCTCAGCAGCGCGACCAGCTCGGGCCAGATCTCGTCATGGCGGCGCTTGTATTCGGCCTTCATGCCGGGATTGAGCTTCATCTTGAAGGCGTACTTATCCATCAGGCGAAGCGCCCCTCGCGCAGCCGCCGCCAGACGATCGGCAGCGCAATGACGATGATCAGCAGCAGGCCGATGAAGATCGACATGACGATGCCGGGTACATTGAGCAGTCCGAGGCCGAACGTCACCAGCCCCATGATGAAGGCGGCTAGCACGACGCCAAGGATGCTGCCGGCGCCGCCGAGGATCGACACGCCCCCTAGCACCACCATGGTGATCGCCTCGAGCTCGTAGCCCTGCGCGATCGACGGTCGCGTCGAGCCGAGCCGCGAGGTGATCAGCACCGAGGCGATGCCCGACATCAGCCCGGTCAGGCAGAACAGGATGAACTTGATGCGGTCGACGCGCACGCCGGAGAACTGGCAGGCGACGGGGTTGTTGCCGATGGCGAAGACGCGGCGGCCGAAGCTCGTGCGGTGCAGCACGAACCAGTAGATCAGCGCCGCGACGAGGAACAGCGCCAGCTCGAACGAGAAGACCCACCAGACATAGCCCTGGCCGAAGAAGGCGAAGCTTTCCGGATAGCCCTTGTAGGCCTGATCGCCGAGGATGATGAAGGCGATGCCGCGGAACAGGCTCATCGTGCCGATGGTGACGACTATGGAAGGCAGGCCGAGCCGGGTGACGAGCAGCCCGTTGAAGGCGCCGCAGCCGAGCCCGACGGCAATGCCGATCGCCATCAGCACCGGCGTTCCGGCGCCGGCCTGCACGGCCATGCCCATCATCGTCGAGGCTAAAGCAACGATCGCCGCGACCGACAGATCGACCTCGCCCGAAATGATCAGCAGCGCCATGGCTAAAGCGATCAGGCCCTTTTCGGTGAAGTTGAAGGTCAGATCCGACAGCGACCACGGATCGAGGAAATAGGGCGAAGCAAAACTGTTCACCGCGAAGATGAGGACCGCGATGACGACGAGCAGCGCCTCCCAGGAGAAGATCGCCGAGGAGAGCGGCTTGTCGAGCCGGTCTGGGATGTGGCGCGGGGCAGGGGTGTCGGTCATGCCGCTTCCGCCTTTCTCAGGATGATGCGGCCCTGCCGGCGCTCGCCGCGTGCGTTGAGCACGACGGCCAGGATGATGGCGCTGCCCGAAATCGCCATCTGCCAGAAGGGCGAGATGTTGATGACCGGCAGCGCGTTGGAGATGATGCCAAGGAACAGCGCGCCCAGCACCGCGCCGCCGACCGAGCCGATGCCGCCGGCCATCGAGATGCCGCCGATCACGCAGGCGGCGATGATGTTGAGCTCATAGCCGTTGGCGACTTCGACCGAGGCGATCACGTAACGCGAGATCCACAGATATCCGGCGAGCCCGCCGATCATGCCGGAAATGCAAAAGACGATGAATTTTGTGCGGCCGACATCGATGCCGGCATAGACCGAGGCGGTCGGATTGACGCCGATGGCGTAGATCGAGCGGCCGATCTGCGTGCGCGTCATCACCAGGAAGAACAGCGCGATCACGATGATCGCGATCCAGGACAGCATTGGCAGGCCGAGGAAGGCGGTGCGCTGGAAATTGATGAAGTCGGGGCTCATCTGGTCGGCATTGACCCAGGCGCCGCCGGAGACGACGAAGGTCGCTCCCCGATAGATGGTGAGCGTGCCCAGCGTCACCACGATCGACGGGATGTTCAGCCGCCAGACCAGGAAGCCGTTGATGGCGCCAAGCACCAGGCCGACGGCAAGAGCGATGACGATCAGCACCGGGATCGGGATCGCGGGATGCGCGGCGTTGAGCATAGCCACCACCATGCCGGTGAAGCAGAGGTTGGACGCCATCGACAGGTCGATCGAGCGCGTCAGGATGACCACCATCTGGCCCAGCGCCAGGATCATCAGGATCGAGGTGTCATTGAACACCTGGCGCAGATTGGTCGGGTCGGCGAAGCCTGGGAAGCGCGTTGAGATCAGGCCAACCAGCACGACGATGCCGGCCAGCAGCCACATCTCGCGATATTTGAGGAACCTTTTCATGCCACGATCCCCGCTGCCGTCCGAACCAGCGTCTCGGCGTCGAGCCCTTCATTGTCATAGGTGGCCGCGATGCGGCCCTCGCGCATGACCACGACGCGGTCCGACATGCCGAGGATTTCGGGCAGTTCCGACGACACCATGATCACCGAAAGGCCTTGCGCGACCAGCTCGGCCATGAAGCCGTGCACGGCGGCCTTGGAGCCGATGTCGATGCCCTTGGTCGGCTCGTCGAGGATGATCACCTTGGGCGTGGTGGCCAGCCATTTGGCGATAACGACTTTCTGCTGGTTGCCGCCGGAAAGCGTGCCGACATCCTGGCTGAGCGATGAGGCGCGCAGATCAAGCCGCTCGGTGTAGGAGCGGGCGAGCGAAAACTCTTCCGCCAGCCTCAGCACGCCGGATTTCGAGGTGCGCTTCAGCGAAGGCAGCGATACGTTCTGGAAGATGGGCAGGCCGATCACCACGCCCTGTTTGCCGCGCTCTTCCGGCACATAGACGATGCCGGCCTCGATCGAATCCGCCGCCGATTTCGGTGCGATCGTCTTGCCGTCGAGCGAAATCGCGCCCCGGCTGGTGCGGGTGATGCCGGCGATCGCCTGCATCACCTCGCTGCGCCCGGCGCCGACCAGTCCATAGAAGCCGAGGATCTCGCCCTTGCGCAATTCGAAGCCGATGTCGTCGAACTCTGTCGGGTGCGACAGGCCGGAGATGGAAAGCACCGGCGCGCCGATCTTCGGCTCGCGCCGCGGGAAGATGTGGTCGACGTTGCGGCCGACCATCATGCGCACGATCTCGTTCTGGCCGGTATCTTTCAGCAGGCCTTCGCCCACCATCTCGCCGTCGCGGAAGACGGTGTAGCGGTCGGCGATGCGGTAGATCTCGTCGAACTTGTGGCTGATGAAGAGCACCGCCTTGCCTTCGCTCTTCAGGAATTCGATCAGCAGGAAAAGCTCCTCGATCTCCTTCATCGAAAGTGCCGCGGTCGGCTCATCCATGATGACGATGCGCGCGTCGATCGACATCGCGCGGGCCACCGCCACCAGATGCTTATTGGCGATGCCGAGGTCCTTCAGCCGCGCGTCAGCGTCGATATGGCCGGCGCGCATCGTCTCCAGCACCTCGCGGGCGTTCTTGCGCATAGTGCGCCAATCGATGGTGCCGAAGCGGGTGCGCGGCGCATGGCCGAGAAAAATGTTTTCGGCGACCGAAAGATCGTCGAACAGCACTGTCTCCTGGTGGATGGCGGTGATGCCGTGGCCGAAGGCGGCATGCGCGCTAGGTAGCGTCGTGGTCAGGCCGTCGATGCCGATCTCGCCTGAATCGGGCTGGTAGATGCCGGTCATGATCTTGACCAGCGTCGACTTGCCGGCGCCGTTCTCGCCGATCAGCGCCGTCACCTGTCCCGGATAGAGCGACAGGCTGACATTGTGCAGCGCGCGCACGCCCGGAAAACTTTTCGAGATGCCGGAGAGCGTCAGGCGAGGAGCCGAGGTTGGGGGCCGTTCGTCTACTTTGCCGTGATGGGCCGTCGTATCCATAGTCGTATCAAGCCCGTCTATATTCCGTGTTGACTCCCCCTCACCCGACCTCCGCTTCGCTCGGTCGACCTCTCCCCGAGGGGAGAGGAGGTTTGCGAGCCTGGCTCCAGGCTCTTCTCCCCACCGGGGAGAAGGTGGCCGCGAAGCGGCCGGATGAGGGGGTAGCGCCGTTGGTTCCAGGATCAATAGATCTTGGAGAACTTCTCGATGTTGGTCTTGTCGAACTGGAAGGGCGGAGCCATGGCGGCCGAGTTGGTGTCGTCGAGCGTCACCTTGCCGACGCGGCCGATCGACAGCGTGGCGCCGGGCTTCGCCTCTTCCTTCTTCACCGCCAGGTCATGGGCGAGATAGATCGCCGAGTAGCCGAGGTCGATCGGGTTCCAGAGCGCAACCGCCTGGCTGGCGCCATTGTCGATGAACTTCTTGAACTCGGACGGCAGCGCGAGGCCGGTGACATTGACCTTGCCGATCAAGCCTTCGTCGGTCACCACCTGTGCGGCGGCGACAACGCCGACGGTCGTCGGCGCGATGATAGCCTTGAGGTTCGGATAGGACTTCAACAGGCCTTTGGCCTCGTCGGTGCTCTTTGCCGAGTCGTCATCGCCATAGACGGTGGCGACCAGCTTGATCTTCGGAAATTTCTCCGGCAGCACCTTCTTGGCCGCTTCGATCCAGGCGTTCTGGTTGGTCGCGGTCGAGGACGCCGACAGGATGGCGACGTCGCCGCCTTCCGGCAGATAATCGGCGGCGAGCTTGATGATGGTCTCGCCGATCAAATTAGTGTCGGACGGATTGAGGTGGAGCTGGCGGCCTTCCTTGGCAACGCCGGAATCCCACGAGATAACCGTGATGCCGCGCTCCATCGCCTTCTTCAGCACCGGCACCAGCGCGTCGGCGTCATTGGCCGAAACCGCGATCGCGTTGACCTTCTGCGCGATCAGCGAATTGATGACCTCGATCTGCGCTTCGGCGGTAGCCTTGGTCGGGCCGGTATAGATGACGTCGACATCGCCCAGTTCCTTGGCCGCTTCCTCGGCGCCCTTGTTGGCGGCGTCGAAGAAGCCGTTGCCGAGCGACTTCACCACCAGCGCGATCTTGACGTTCTCGGCATAGGCAGCATTCACGAACATGGCGGCGGAAAAGGCCGCCGTAACCAGCAGTTTCTTCAAAAAGCTCATCGAATATCCTCCCTTGAGCGTTGCATTCCATCGCCGCTGCGGGCGCGAGTTTCCTCAGGCCTGCAGTGAAGATTCTTCCTTCTCGCTTGACTGTCTGCGGGCGACGATCAGCGCTACGCCCGCCGTTTCCAGCATCTTGGCCTCGCGGTCCTCGATGCCGTCGTCGGTGATCACGGTCGCGATGCGCGACAGCCCGCACAGGATCAGGCTGGAGCGCATGCGGAATTTCGAGGAATCGACCAGCACCACCAACTCGTCGGCCTGGTCGATCAATTTCTGCTCGGCCTGGATCAGCAGCGGATCGCCCTCCATCAGCCCGAGCGGCCCCAGCCCCTGCGCGCCCATGAACATGCGCCGCGCATAGAAGTTGCGCGTCACGTCATTGTCGAAGGGCGATAGGACGATGTTCTGCTCGCGGTAGATCGTGCCGCCCGACAGCATCACCGTATTCTTCGAGTGCTTGAGCAGGTGCTCGGCGATCGGGAAGGAGTTGGTGAAGATCGGCATGCGGCGTCCGGTCAGGAAATGCACCATCTGGAAGGTGGTGGTGCCGCCATTGATGATGATCGGCTCGCCGTCCGCGCAAAGGCTCACGGCTTCCCGCGCGATCGCCCGCTTCTGCGCGGCGTTCAGCGTCTCGTTGACGGAGAAGGGCCGGCCGGCGAGGCCGATGAATTGCGGCGGCGAGATCGCCTCGGCGCCGCCGCGCACCCGGCGCAGGCGCTTCTGCACATGCAGCGCCGCGATGTCGCGCCGGATCGTCGCCTCGGAGGAGTCCGTCAGCTCGACCATCTCCTGCACCGTCACCACAGGCTTTTCCTGGACGGCGGACAGAATGATCCTGTGGCGCTCTTTCTCGTGCATGCTTCCTCCCTGCCCAAGCATCAGGCCTTAGAAAACACGCAGTGTCAATCATTTCCGATCATATATTTTCATTGTGCAGTGCAATATGACCGATATTGATCGTTTGTGATTGACAAGCGCAGCGCTTGCGTAGACATTTCCCGGCGAGAAATGAGGGGGCACGGCGTTCGCGCTCCAGGGAGGATACCTATGCTCGACAAGCGCTCCGGCTCGCGCCTCGCCAATCTTTGGGACCATGCAAAAGCCGAGGGAATGAGCGGCCCCGAGCTCCTGGTCTATCGCTCGAACACGCTGGGCTCCGACAAACGCGTCACCAATTATGGCGGCGGCAACACCTCGTCCAAGGTCTGGCAGAAGGATCCGCTCACCGGCGAGGATGTCGAGGTGCTGTGGGTCAAGGGCTCGGGCGGCGACAGCGCCTCGATCAAGCTTGACGGTTTCGCCACGCTCTACATGCAAAAGCTGCGGGCGCTGAAAGGCCTTTATCGCGGCGTCGAGCACGAGGATGAGATGGTGGGCTACCTGCCTCACTGCACCTTCAACCTCAATCCGCGCGCAGCCTCCATCGACACGCCGCTGCACGCCTTCGTGCCGAAGGCTTGCGTCGACCACATGCATCCCGATGCCATCATCGCGGTCGCCGCAGCGAAGGATTCCAAGGCGATCACCAAGGAGATCTTCGGCGACACCATCGGCTGGCTGCCGTGGAAGCGGCCGGGCTTCGAGCTCGGCCTATGGCTGGAAAAATTCTGCCTCGAATATCCCGATGCCAAGGGCGTCGTGCTGGAAAGCCACGGCCTGTTCACCTGGAGCGACACGCCGAAGGAATGCTACGAGACGACGATCTCGGTGATCAACCAGGCGATCGACTGGTTCGAGCGCAAATCCGAGGGCAAGGCGATCTTCGGCGGCGAAGTGGCAAAGTCGCTCGACGCATCGGCGCGCCGCGCCGTCGCGGCCAAGCTGATGCCGCGGATCCGCGGCCTGATCTCCGAGAAGAGCCACAAGCTCGGCCATTTCGACGACCAGCCGGCCGTGCTTGAATTCGTCAACTCGAAAGACCTGAGGCCGTTGGCTGCGCTGGGCACCTCATGCCCCGACCACTTCCTGCGCACCAAGATCCGGCCGCTGGTGATCGAGTTCGATCCGGCAAAGCCGGATGTCGATGCCGTCATTGCGCGTCTGGCCGACGACATCGCCGCCTATCGTGTCGGCTACCAGGCTTACTATGACGCCTGCAAGCATGCGGACTCGCCCGCCATCCGCGATCCGAATGCCGTCGTCTATCTGATGCCGGGCGTCGGCATGTTCACCTTTGCCGGCGACAAGGCGACGGCGCGCATCTCCGGCGAGTTCTATGTCAACGCCATAAATGTCATGCGCGGCGCCTCGACCGTGTCGTCCTATGTCGGCCTGCCTGCACAGGAAGCCTTCGACATCGAATACTGGCAGCTCGAGGAAGCCAAGCTCCAGCGCCTGCCGAAGCCGAAGGCGCTTGCCGGGCAGATCGCCTTGGTCACCGGCGGCGCCGGCGGCATTGGCCGCGCCGCCGCCAACCGACTGCTGCGCGAAGGCGCCTGCGTGGTGCTCGCCGATATCGACGAGGCCGCTTTGGCCAGCGCCAATGAAGAGCTCTCGAAAGCCTACGGCAAAGACTTCGTCCGTCCGGTGCGCATCGACGTCACGTCGGAGGATCAGGTGCTTTCCGGCTTCGCCGAAACGTCGGTCGAGTTCGGCGGCATCGACATCCTGGTTTCCAATGCCGGGCTAGCCTCCTCGGCGCCGATCGAAGAGACGACGCTGACCTTGTGGAACCGGAACATGGATATCCTGTCCACCGGCTATTTTCTGGTTTCGCGCGAGGCCTTCCGGCTGTTCCGCGCCCAGAAGATCGGCGGCAATGTCGTCTTCGTCGCCTCGAAGAACGGGCTAGCTGCTTCGCCAAACGCGTCCGCCTATTGCACGGCCAAGGCGGCCGAGATCCATCTTGCCCGCTGTCTCGCGCTGGAAGGGGCGGAGGCGCAGATCAGGGTCAACGTCGTCAATCCGGACGCCGTGCTGCGCGGCTCAAAAATCTGGACCGGCGAGTGGAAGGAACAGCGCGCCGCCGCCTACAAGATGTCGACCGACGACCTCGAGGAGCATTATCGCTCGCGCTCGATGCTGAAGCGCTCGGTCTTCCCGGAGGACATCGCCGAAGCGATCTACTTCTTCGCCTCCGATATGTCCGCCAAGTCGACCGGCAACATCGTCAACGTCGACGCCGGCAACGCGCAGAGCTTTACGCGCTAAGATTCCTTCTCCCCGTTCCACGGGGAGAAGGTGCCCGAAGGGCGGATGAGGGGCAGCGCCAGCCGACGAATACTGGGAGGAAGAGCAGTGTCCGAAACGATCATCTCGACTGACGTCGTCGAAAAAAGCAACGCCGCCCGCCAACCCGACCTCGACCGCGACTACGCTTCGCTCGGCGAGCGTCTCGACCGGCGCGGCATCGCCATCGACGCGATCCGCGACAAGGTGGAAAAATTCGGCGTGGCGATCCCGTCCTGGGGCGTCGGCACCGGCGGCACGCGTTTCGCCCGCTTTCCGGGCGCCGGCGAGCCGCGCGACATCTTTGACAAGATCGAGGACTGTGCCGTCATCAGCCAGCTGACGCAGGCGACGCCGACCGTCTCGCTGCACATCCCGTGGGACAAGGCCGATCCGAACCGGCTGAAACAGGCGGCGTCCCGCTTCGGCCTCGGCTTCGACGCGATGAATTCGAACACCTTCTCCGACGCCAAGGACCAGAAGCTTTCCTACAAGTTTGGATCGCTGTCGCATGCCGATGCCGGCACGCGCCGCCAAGCGGTCGAGCACAATCTCGAATGCATCGAGATCGGCAAGACGCTGGGCTCCAAGGCGCTGACGGTGTGGATCGGCGATGGCTCCAACTTCCCCGGCCAGGTCAATTTCGCCAAGGCTTTCGAGCGCTATCTCGAGGCCATGCGCGAGATCTATGCCGGCCTGCCGGGCGACTGGCGGCTGTTCACCGAGCACAAGATGTACGAGCCGGCCTTCTATTCGACGGTGGTGCAGGATTGGGGCACGAATTACATCATTGCCAAGGAACTCGGCGACAAGGCCTTCTGCCTGGTCGATCTCGGTCATCACGCACCCAACGTCAACATCGAGATGATCGTGTCGCGGCTGATCCAGTTCGGCAAGCTGGGCGGCTTCCACTTCAACGATTCCAAATATGGCGACGATGACCTCGACGCCGGTTCGATCGATCCCTACCGGCTGTTCCTCATCTTCAACGAACTGGTCGATGCGGAGCTTTCGGGCGCCAAGGGTTTCCACCCTGCGCATATGCTCGACCAGAGCCACAACGTTACCGACCCGATCGAAAGCCTGATGCTGTCGGCGGTCGAGGTGCAGCGCGCCTATGTGCAGGCGCTGCTGGTCGACCGCAAGGCGCTGGAAGGCCTCCAGGATGACAATGATGCGCTGATGGCGACGCAGACGTTGAAAACCGCCTACCGTACCGACGTCGAGCCGATCCTCGCTATGGCACGGCTGAAAACCGGAGGCGCCATCGATCCCGTCGCCGCCTATCGCGAGGCCGGCTACCGGGCCAAGGTTGCGGCGGAGCGGCCGGCGGTTGCGGGTGGCGGCGGCGGGATTGTCTGACAGGCAGCGCCACTCCCCCTCATCCGGCCGCTTCGCGGCCACCTTCTCCCCGAGGGGAGAAGAGATCAGCGCCGCCGCACGCTCCTCTCCCCTTGGGGAGAGGTCGGATTGCCCGAATTGCCCTTGCAATTCGACTTGGCAATCCGGGTGAGGGGCCACTCGCGCTGCTTCAATTGTTATTGGACTAATTCGCTGTGGCGGTCTTTCCTACGCGTCCCCCAACGCCAGGAGCACCGCCATGCCCTTGACCCGCCGGACGCTGATCGCCGTCAGCCTTTCGCTCACCTTTGCCTTCACGCCAGCCGCCCTTTTCGCCGCTTCGCCGACCCCCGCCAAAGGCGAGCACGGCATGGTGGTGACCGCCCAGCATCTAGCCACAGAAGTCGGTGTCGACGTGCTGAAGAAAGGCGGCAACGCCGTCGATGCCGCGGTTGCCGTCGGCTATGCGCTCGCCGTGGTCTATCCCAATGCCGGCAATATCGGCGGCGGCGGTTTCATGACCGTGCGCATGAAGGACGGTCGCACGACCTTTCTCGATTTCCGCGAGCGCGCGCCGCTCGCCGCCACCAAAACCATGTATCTCGACAAGGACGGCAAGCCGATCAAAGGCGCCAGCCTCGACGGCTATCTGGCGGTCGGCGCGCCCGGCTCGGTCGCGGGCTTCGAGACGGCGCGCGAGAAATACGGGACCTTGTCGAGGCAGGATCTGATGGCGCCGGCGATTGCCTACGCCAAAGACGGCTTCGTGCTCAACCAGGGCGATGCGGCTTCGTTCGCCGGCAGCGCCGACCGGTTGGCGAAGGACCCGGCTGCCGCCGCCATCTTCCTGAAGAAAGACGGCAGGCCTTACGGCATCGGCGAGAAGCTTGTTCAGCCGGACCTTGCCGCCTCGCTGTCGGCGATCTCTGAAAAGGGGCCTGACGCCTTCTACAAGGGGGCGATTGCCGATGCCATCGTCAAGGCGAGCGGCGCGAAAGGCGGTATCCTCGCCAAGGGCGATTTCGAGCAATATGCCGTGCGTGAGCTGAAGCCGGTGACCTGTTCCTATCGCGGCTACGAGATCATCTCCTCGCCGCCGCCGAGCTCGGGCGGCGTCATCATCTGCGAGATACTCAATGTGCTGGAGGGCTATCCGCTCTCCTATCTCGGCGCCGGCTCGGCTGAGACGGTCCATGTCATGGTCGAAGCTATGCGCCATGCCTATGTCGACCGCAATTCGGCGCTCGGCGATCCGGATTTCGTCGACAATCCGGTCTCGAAGCTGCTCGACAAGAGCTATGCGAAAGACATCCGCGACAAGATCGACCCGTTCCGTGCCGGCGTCTCGAAGGAGCTGATGCCGAAAGGCTTCGGCGAGTCCAAGGAAACCACGCACTATTCGATCATCGACAAGGACGGCAATGCGGTTGCGGTCACCTATACGCTGAACGGCTCCTTCGGCGCCGGCGTCGTCGCCGGCGGCACCGGCATCCTGCTCAACAACGAGATGGACGATTTCACTCAGAAGCCCGGCGTGCCCAACCTCTATGGATTGGTCCAGGGCGAGGCCAACGCCATCCAGCCGAGGAAGACGCCCTTATCCTCGATGAGCCCGACGATCGTCACGAAGGACGGCAATCCGTTCCTGGTCATCGGCAGTCCCGGCGGCTCGCGCATCATCACCATCACGCTGGAGGCGATCGTCAACGTCATCGATCACGGCATGGACATCCAGCAGGCGATCGACGCGCCGCGCATCCATCATCAATGGCTGCCGGACACTCTCTATGTCGAGCCTTTCGGGCTGTCGCCGGACACGGAGCGGCTGCTTGCCGGAATGGGCTACCATCTCGACTTGAGCGACCAGACCTGGGGGCAGGCCGCGGGCATCCTGGTCGGCGGCAAGGGCCTGGCGGAGATCGAGAAGGGCGGCGGCGCCCGCTACAATGGCGCCATCGACAGCCGCGCGGCCGCCGGCGAGGCGCTGGGATATTAGATGACCAGCGTGATGGTCGAAGCGATCAGCATGACGGCGGCAATGGCGACGAACAGCGCATAGATGCGCGGCCGGTCGAGCAGCAGCGCATTGCCGGAAATCCAGGCCGCGGTAGCGCCGCCTAGCGCGAACAGGAAGCCGTTGCGATGGCCGAAGGACATGGAGGCGGCCATCAGGCCGCCGATGATCAGCGCGCCGAAGACGATAATGACGGCGACCGCGTATTTCTCGAAATCATTGCCGCCGCCCATCGCCGGCCCCATCGCATTGAGATTGGGCAGGTCGTCCGGGTCGAAGGGGCTGGTCGAGCCGTATTCGTCTTGACCGAGGGATTCGCGCATCATTCGTTCTCCGCTGGGCGGCAACAAACCATCAACGCCAGCCGAGCGCAACCCGGGAAAGCCGCCACTGCGATGCATTCGCCGCCCGGCTGATGCCCGCGTGCCACGGTTTTCCGGTCAGTTTCAACGGCGGTAGCGGCGTTGCGGTTCCCACGGGCATGATGCCGAAAAATGTGAAGCGTTTGCGGACGACATCATGCCCCATCTCTGGCCTTGATCTACCTGGAAAAATCACTGCGCACGATGCCGTGCCGCTGCAGCTTGTCGTAGAAGGTCTTGCGCGGGATGCCGAGCGCCTCGATGGTGCGCCGGACGTCGCCGTCATTGCGGCCAAGTGTCTCGCGTATGATCTCGGCCTCGTAGCGATCGAGCCGTTCAGGCAACGGCATCGCGGCGTCGCTTTCCATTGCCGCGGGGGAAGGCGTTTCGCCGACATCCTCGAGCCCGAGCACGAAACGTTCGGCGAAATGGGCGAGCTCGCGCACATTGCCCGGCCAGTCATGGTCCCTCAGATGATGCTGGACCGCGGCGGAGATCGCCGGCAGGGTGCGACGGAAGCGGGCGGCGGCGCGCTCGGCGAAGTAACCGAACAGCAGCGGCACATCATTCCGCCGCTCGCGCAGCGGCGGGATCGAAAGCGTCACCACATTGAGCCGGTAAAAGAGATCCTCGCGGAAAGCGCCGCGCTGGCTGGCATCGCCGAGATCGACCTTGGCTGCCGCGACCACCCTCAGATCGACCGGGCGCACCTCATTGGTGCCGAGCGGCGTCACCTCGCGCATTTCCAAGACGCGCAGCATCTGTACCTGTGTTGAGGCCGGCATGCTTTCGATCTCGTCCAGGAACAGCGTGCCGCCGCTCGAATGCTCGATACGGCCGACGCGCTTCTTCTGCGCGCCGGTGAAAGCGCCGGGCTCGTGGCCGAACAACTCGCTTTCGATGACCGTCTCCGGCAGCGTACCGCAGTTGAGCGCGACGAAATTGCCCTTGGCGCGGCGGCTCCAGCGATGCAGCAGGCTTGCCACCACCTCCTTGCCGGAGCCGGTCTCGCCGGTCACCAGCACGTCGACATCGGTGTCGGCGATCTGCCGCAATGTCCGGCGCAACCGCTCCATCGCCGGCGTCTGGCCGATCAGCGGCAATCCCTCTTGTGCCTGCTCTGCCGCTTCTCGCAAAGCGCGGTTTTCCATCACCAGCCGACGTTTCTCCGCGGCGCGCGCAACGCTCTGCGCCAGCCGGTCGGCGGCGAAAGGCTTGGTGATGAAGTCGTAGGCGCCGTCCTTGATCGCCTTGACCGCCATGGCGATATCGCCATGGCCCGTGACCAGGATGACGGGAATGTCGGGATCGAGCCGCAGCACGCGGTCGAAAAGCTGCAGGCCGTCGACCTCCGGCATGCGGATGTCCGAGACGATCACGCCCGCGAAATTCCTGTCGAGCGCCGCCAAAGCTTCGCTCGCCACCGCGTAAGCCGACACCGCAAAGCCGGCAAGCTCCAGCGTCTGCCTTGTCGCCTTGAGCAGATCGCTGTCGTCATCGATCAGGATCACCGGTGCTGGGTCATGCTTGGTCATGCTGCGCCGGCTTTCGACAGATGGATGGTGAAGCGTGTGCCTTGGCCGCTGCTCGAAACCTCGATACGCCCGCCATAGTCGGCGACGATGTCTTTGGAGATGACGAGGCCGAGCCCGAGGCCCTTTTCTTTCGAGGTGTTGAAGGGCGTGAACAGGGATCTCAGGATCGCGGGCGGGATGCCCGGCCCGTTATCGGAAACGACCAGCGCTACGTCTTCGGCGGTTTCGGTGGCGAAGACTTCGACCCGCGCGCCGTCATGGCCAGCGAGCGCCTCCAGCGCGTTCTGGAACAGGTTGATCAGCACCTGCTCCAGCCGCAGCCGGTTGCCCATCACCTTCAGCGCCAGCGGCGGCAGCGTGACCGCCAGCGCGTCCAGCCGGCCGGCGAAGCGGCTCCTGAGCAGCACCACGGCGCCTTCGATCACGCTGCGCAGCTCAACCGGTTCGGCGGCGGTGCGGCCCTTGCGGGCAAAGGCTTTCAGCTCTTCGGTGATCGAGCCGATGCGCTCCGTCAGCGCGGCGATGGCGCCAAGGTTCTCTTCGGCCGACGCGCTCTGCTTGCGCTCCAGGAAAACGCGCGCATTGTCGGCATAGGCGCGGATCGTCGCCACCGGCTGGTTGATTTCATGCGCGACGCCGGCGGCGACCTGGCCAAGCGTGGCAAGCCGGTTGGCCTGGACCAGCTCCTGCTGCATCACCTGCAGCTTCGCCTCCGTGCTGCGATGGTCGGCGATCTCGGCCTGCAGCCGGTCGCGCGCCAGGCTGAGGTCCTGCGTGCGCTCGACGACCCGGCGCTCGAGCTCGACCCGCGCGGCCTGTTCGGCGGCAATCCGCATCTGGCCGGATTGCCGACGCCACAACAGATAGGCGGCAAAGGCGATGAGCGGAACGAGAATACCAAGCGTCAGCAGCCGCATCTCGCGCTGCGCCGCCGCGATCGGCGCCTCGGCCGGAACGAGATAGTCGAGCCGCCACGGCGTCGACGGCACCGCGGTCGACAGCCGCAGATACTGGGCGTCGCTGCCCCCGGGCGTGATGGCATGAACCAGCGCGACGTCGGAGCTCAGCGGTTGCGGTTTCGTGATCGGCAGGGGCACCAGTGGCGCATCGCCGAATTGCTGGCTGGCGCGGATGGCGGCGCTGACCGGAGCCGCCAGCGGCGCCGTCGTCATGAAGCGCCAGGAGGGCACGCTGGTGATCAGCACCACGCCATGCTCGTCGCTGACATAGGCCGGGCGGTTGGCCTCGTGCCAGTCGGCCTCGAGCTGGTCGAATTCCATCTTGACCACGACGACGCCGAGCGGCCCCGAGGCGCCGTCGACGCGGCGCGAAATGTAGAGGCCCGGACGTTTGCTGACATTACCGAGCGCGAAATATTCGGCCGTGCCGGTTTCCATAGCGCCCGAGAAATAGGCGCGGAAACCATAGTCGTTGCCGACGAAGCTCACCGGTTCGCGCCAATTGCTGGAAGCGATCGCCAGGCCGTCCGTGCCGGTGACGTAGAGCACCGAGGCCTTGGTGCCGGACACCAGCCCTTCGAGCTTGCGGTTGAGCACGTCGATCGAGGCAGGGCTGCGCTCGCTCAACGCGTCACGCACCTGCTGGTCCTCCGACAGCAGCAGCGGCAGCGCGCGCGGGTTTTCCAGTACCGCGCGCAGCAGCGCCACCTTAAGGTTAGCGTCGGTGCGTCCCTGCGTGGCCAAAGCCTCGATCTCGGTCGAGCGGCCGTAGAGGCCTGCGCCGTAAAGCGCTGCCGCGATGATCGCCAGCGCTACCGCCCCGAACAGCAGCCAGGCGCGGCGTGCCCGCCCGGCGAGCAGTTCGGGCGTCCAGGCGAAGACAGCGGCAGGGCGTTGCAGCATGCCGCATCTGTGCATGAATTCGCACAAAGCACAATTCGACCTATGCGGATAAGCGCACGGAAAGCTCTCGAAGATGCCCGTCGTCGGTTCGAAAAAACAACAAAATCAATATTTCGAGGGCTTCGGCCGTCATCTGGCACGCGCGTTGCAAATGCATCCGCAGCAGCCGCGAGGCTGTGGAGGTCAACAGCTCCCAGGGAGGTCGAGTGTTCTCGATCGGGGGCCGAATGGAGGATATCATGCAGACAGCAATCGCTGCCGCCGAACCGCGCGGCAAGGTTCCCTTTTACCGGCATCTCTATGTCCAGGTTCTGGTGGCGATCGCCGCCGGCATCCTGCTTGGCCATTTCTATCCCGACCTGGGCGCCTCGCTGAAGCCGCTTGGCGATGCCTTCATCAAGCTGGTCAAGATGGTGATCGCGCCGGTGATCTTCCTCACTGTGGCGACCGGCATTGCCGGCGTTTCCGACCTGCAGAAGGTCGGCCGCGTTGCCGGCAAGGCGATGATCTATTTCCTCGTCTTCTCGACTCTGGCGCTCGTCGTCGGCCTCGTCGTCTCCAACGTCGTCCAACCTGGCGCCGGCATGCACATCAATCCGGCCACGCTCGACGCCTCGAAGGTCTCGACCTTCGCCGAGAAGGCGCATGACACGACCATCGTCGGCTTCCTGATGAACATCATCCCCGACACCATCACCGGCGCCTTTGCGCAGGGCGATATCCTGCAGGTGCTGTTCTTCTCGGCGCTGTTCGGCATCGCCCTGGCGCTGGTCGGCGAACGCGGTCGCCCGGTCGTCGATTTCCTCCAGGCGCTGACCGCGCCGGTCTTCCGCCTCGTCGCCATCCTGATGAAGGCCGCACCCATCGGCGCTTTCGGCGCCATGGCCTTCACCGTCGGCAAATACGGCATAGGCGCAATCGCCAACCTCGCCTTCCTGATCGGCACCTTCTATCTGACGTCGCTGCTCTTCGTGCTCGTCGTGCTCGGCGCTGTCGCATGGTACAACGGCTTTTCCATCCTGGCGCTGATCCGCTACATCAAGGAAGAGCTGCTGCTGGTGCTCGGGACCTCGTCGTCGGAAGCGGCACTTCCCGGCCTGATGGCCAAGATGGAGCGCGCCGGCTGCAACCGCTCGGTGGTCGGCCTGGTCATCCCGACCGGCTATTCCTTCAACCTTGATGGCACCAACATCTATATGACGCTTGCCGCGCTGTTCATCGCCCAGGCGACCGACACGCCGCTCACCTTCGGCGACCAGATCCTGCTTTTGCTCGTCGCGATGCTGAGCTCGAAGGGTGCGGCCGGTATCACTGGCGCCGGCTTCATCACCTTGGCCGCCACGCTCTCGGTCGTGCCCTCGGTGCCGGTCGCCGGCATGGCGCTGATCCTCGGCGTCGACCGCTTCATGTCGGAATGCCGCGCGCTCACCAACTTCGTCGGCAACGCGGTCGCGACCATCGTCGTGGCCCGCTGGGAAGGCGAGCTCGACCAGAAGCAATTCGCCGCCGCCATGGCCGGTCAATTGCCGGAAGAGGCTGATCTTGCGCTGTCGGGCGGCCTGCAACCTGCCTGATCGCCGTCCGAAATTGCGAAAGACAAACGGCATCCTCCCGATGCCGGACAGGTCGCGGCTCTGCCGCGGCCTGTTCTTTTTGTCGGCCGCCGCATAGGCTGCGCGAGCCGAATTCTCGGCGAGACATTCAGCCGAGAGGGCGGTCGATGAGCAGCGCGTATCCCGAGATCTATCTTGTCCGTCACGGCGAGACCGAATGGAGCCTCTCGGGCAGGCACACCGGCCGCACCGACATCCCGCTGACGGCGAAAGGCGAGGAGGCCGCGCGCGCCGTTGCCGACCGGCTCAAGGGACTGACATTCCAGGCGATCTGGTCTAGCCCCTCGCGGCGCGCCTTCGACACCTGCCGGCTCGCCGGCTTCGGCGAGCGCGCGGTCAAGAAGCCGGACCTGCAGGAATGGGATTACGGCGCCTATGAAGGGGTGACGACCAAGGAGATCCTGTCCAGGCGACCCGGCTGGCAATTGTTTCGCGATGGCTGTCCGCAGGGCGAGACGGCTGCCGATGTCGGCGCCCGCGCCGATGCCATCGTCGCCGAGCTGCGCGCGGTTGCCGGCAATGTGCTCATCTTCTCCAGCTCGCATTTCCTGCGCGTGTTCGCCGCGCGCTGGGTCGGCCTGCCGCCGCAAGGTGGCGAGCACTTCGTGCTCGATACCGCCAGCCTCAGCATCCTAGGCTACGAGCATGACCTGACAGAGCCGGTCATCCGGCGGTGGAACCAGAAGTAGCGAGCGCGGGCTCCCCCTCATCCGGCCGCTTCGCGGCCACCTTCTCACCATGGGGAGAAGAGGCTGACTTCGGCGCCGGTGACCTCCTCTCCCCTTGGGGAGAGGTCGGATTGCGCCGAATTGCCTTTGCAATTCGGCTGGCAATCCGGGTGAGGGGGAGTGCCTGGCGCGTCAAGTCGACAAGATCGCCAGCTCCTCGCTCGTCAGATGCCGCGCCTTGCCCTTGGCAAGCTCGCCGAGCTGAAGGCCGCCGATCGCCACCCTGACCAGCCTCAGCACCTCGATGTCGAAAGCGCCGAGCAGCCTGCGGATCTGCCGGTTGCGTCCTTCGTCGAGCACGATCTCCAGCCAGGCTGTCCGCCCGCCGCTGCGCAACAGCGCGATCGAGCTTGCCGTGAGCAACTCGCCATCGACGACGGCGCCCTGACGAAAGTGCTCCAGCATCGCCTCGTCAGCCGCGGCGGCGATCTGCACGTGATAGGTCTTATCGACATGCGAGGCGGGGTCGAGCAGCCCGTTCGCCCAGCGCGTGTCGTTGCTCAGCAAAAGCAGCCCTTCGCTCGCCTTGTCGAGCCGGCCGACCGGCGACACGAAGGGCAGGTCGAGTCCTTCCAGGCAGTCATAGACCGTGCCGCGACCTTCGGGATCATCGCGGGTGGTGACCAGCCCGCGCGGCTTGTTGAGCATCAGATAGACCTTGCGCTCGGCGACGACGCGCTTGCCGTCGACACTGATGCTGTCGCGGTCGGGATCGATGCGCAGCAAGGCATCGCGCACCGTCTTGCCGGTTACTTGCACGCGCCCCTCGGCGACCAGATTCTCGGCCTGCGTGCGCGAGCAGAAGCCCATCTTGGAGAGCGCTCGGGCGAGGCTGACCTTTGGGGTTGCGGATCCTCTGTCGGGTTGGCGTGCCACTATCTTTCTCTTCGATCGCCTCAAAACGCCGCAACCGATGCCACGCTTGGCGAGATGGGCGCAAGCGGCTCCGTCACCTGCTTCGGGTCGTCCAATTTCACTCCTGCGGCGCGCTCAGCCGCCGGTAGCTGACTCCGTCGAATGTTGCCGTCACGAAGCTGTTGACCGACATGTTGCGCTTGCGCCCGTCGCTGCAGGCATAGAGCGGCCAGCCCGCCTCGCTGCACTCGCTGGCCATGCATATGCGGGTCACGCAGTTGCCGACCGTCAAGCGAAAGCCGCCTTTGCCGGCAAAGCCCTGCAGCAGGCTGCCGTCCGCCGAGCGCCATGTCCGTTGCTGGAATTCGGGCCGCAGCAGGCGAGGCTCGAGCGGCGCGGCCAAACCGGCCTGGGCCGCGGAGCCCGAATATTGAAGCCGGTAGCGCGCCATGCCGGTGGTGTATGCCGTGATAAGGTCGGATTGGCCCGAATAGGCTGCGGCGAGGTCGGAGCGGTCGAAAAGATGGGATGCGCGCGGCTCCGCCCCTGACGGTCTCGTCAGGGCAGCGATGGCGACAAAAGCCAGGCAGACGCGCAACATCCCGATTTCCAGCAGCCAAACCCCATCCGGCGTGCCGGCTCGCCGGCTGCCTGCGCGTACAATCTTTCCAATCGGATTTTCGCGCAAGCGTCCGTTTCAGGGGCGGCTTTGCTTTGTCAGCTATTGGCGGCCGGCGGCAGCTCGAACAGGGTGGCGCCGTTCTCCCGCCCCCGGTCAATATAGCCGATCACGCGGAACCATTTCGCGACGTCGGGCCTGTCCAGCCAGCTGCGCGAATGGATGGGAAGATTGCCGGCGAGCGCCTGGACATGGCGGATATGGCGCCTGCAGAAGCGGACCGTCGCGGCGTTGAAAAAATCCTCCCGCGCGGCAAAGAGCGTATCGGCGGCGTCCGCGTGCTCGTGCCAGGCGATGATCGCAACCGTCCTGTCGTCCTGCGCGAGCGCATGCGCCCGGCCTTCCTTCAGGTTCATCATCAGATTGTCATAGGCGCTTTTGCTGTCCTTGCCGGCCGCCACATATTCGTCCGACATTCGCTTGGACAGGCCGCGGAAAACATCTTCGAGGTCTCCGACCGTCGCCGCGCGTGCTCTCATGTCTCCTCCTGACAGCCCGGGTAGCAGTTTGCCTCAAGGAACAGAGATCACCAAGAAAACCAAATCCCCGCTCCGGGCTGTGCGCGCAATCTCATTCCGTGCGGAAGGGGGTCGACCACTGATCACGCTCGCATATCAGCGTCGGCTTGAGATCACATTTCCGCCGGCCTTACCCTGGCGGAAACGGCCGCACGGGGCGGCACCATTGGAGTGGCAGAAGAAAGCGTATCGTTGAATTCATCGCCAGCCTGCCATACAAGTTGCAAGCTTTCGACTGGCCTTGGACTGCAGCGTTAGGGGTATGCATTGACGTCGAGCAGGCCGATCCTGATCACCGGCGCAGCCGGCTTCATAGGGTTTCACCTTTGCCAGAGGCTGCTTGCCGAAGGACGGCAGGTTGTCGGCCTCGATTCCATGAGCGAGTATTACGACGTCGCCCTGAAGCAGGCGCGCCTCGAGCGGTTGAAAAGATTCCCGCACTTTCGTTTCGAACATGTCGATCTCGCCGACCGCGATGGTATCTCGGCGGTCTTTGCCTCGGCCGCGCCGGAGATCGTCGTCAATCTCGCTGCGCAGGCGGGCGTCCGCTATTCGCTGATCAATCCGCATGTCTACGCCCAAAGCAATCTCAACGGCTTCCTCAACATCCTGGAAGGGTGCCGGCAGGCCTCGGTCGGCCATCTCGTCTATGCATCGTCGAGCTCGATCTATGGCGGCAGCAGCCGCATGCCGTTCTCGGTGCATGATTCCGCCGACCATCCCCTTAGCCTCTATGCCGCCAGCAAGAAGGCGAACGAGCTGATGGCCCACACCTACAGCCATCTGTTCGGGCTGCCGACAACGGGCTTGCGCTTCTTCACCGTCTACGGTCCGTGGGGACGGCCCGACATGGCTTTGTTCATCTTCACCAAGGCCATCCTCGCCGGCCAGCCGATCGACGTCTTCAACCACGGCAACATGCAGCGCGATTTCACTTATATCGACGACATCGTCGAAGGGGTGGTCCGCGTCATGCATCATCCCGCGACGCCCAATCCCGATTGGACAAATGCTGCGCCGGATCCCGCGACAAGCAATGCACCGTTCAGGATCCACAACATTGGCGACAGCTCGCCCATCGAGCTGAAACGGCTGATCGACGTGCTGGAAGAAGCGCTTGGGCGCAAAGCCATCCGCAATATGATGCCGCTCCAGCCGGGCGACGTGCCGGCAACTTTCGCCGATGTGACCTCGCTCGAAGAGGTGACCGGCTTCAAGCCCAGCATCCCGATCGAAATCGGCGTCCCGCGCTTCGTGGAATGGTATCGGGATTTTTACCGGGTCTGATGGCAGTTAGCGGCCGCAAACCGAGCTTGCTGGGCGTTCAGTCGGCCTGGCGTGCCTGCCTGTCGATCCAGAGCGCGATCAGCGTGCAGGCGGCGCCCGAAAGCAAATAGGCGCCGGCGGCGATAAGGCCGAAAGTACCGGCCAGCAGCAGCGCCGCAAGCGGCGCGAAGCCAGCGCCGAACATCCAGGCGAGGTCCGACGTCACGGCCGAGCCCGTATAGCGGTGCCGGCGCGAGAAGCTCGATGCGACGACGCCCGAGGATTGCCCGAAGCTTAGGCCCAGCAGGATGAAGCCCAGCACCATGAACACCGTCTCGCCGACGGTGCCGCCATTGAGAAGCTGCGGGGCAAAGCCGCTGAACGCGGCGATGGCGACGGCGCCGCCGCCGAGCAGGGCGCGACGTCCGACGCGGTCGGCTAGCGGGCCTGATGCGACGATCGCAGCGATGCCGAACAGCGCGCTCACCGCCTCGATGACCAGGAAGCGCTCCGGCCCTTCATTGGTGAACAGGAACACCCAGGACAGCGGGAACACCGTCACCATGTGGAACAGGGCGAAGCTCGCCAGCGGCGCGAAGGCGCCGACGACGACGTTACGGCCTTCCGTGCGGATCATGTCCCTGATGCGGGTCGGCTGCAGGTCGCCGCTCTCATAGAGTTTCGAGAACTCGGGCGTCACCACGATGCGCAGTCTGGCAAACAGCGCCACGACATTGATGGCGAATGCGACGAAGAAGGGGTAACGCCAACCCCAGGCGAAGAAATCTTCGGCCGAGAGGTTGGCAACGAAGAAGGCAAACAGCGAGCTGGCCACGATGAGGCCGATCGGCGCGCCGAGCTGCGGGATCATCGCATAGATGCCGCGCCGGTTCTGCGGCGCATTCAGCGCCAGGAGCGAGGGCAGCCCGTCCCAGGTCCCGCCGAGCGCAAGGCCCTGCAGGAACCGGGTAAGCGCCAGCAGCCAGGCAGCGACCGCGCCGACGTCTTCATAGGAGGGCAGGAACGCCATGGCGACGGTCGAGGTGCCGAGCAGGAACAGCGCGATCGTAAGCTTGGCGCCGCGGCCATAGGCGCGGTCGATCGCCATGAACAGCACGGTGCCGAACGGGCGGGCGATGAAGGCAAGCGCGAAGATGGCGAAGGAATAGAGCGTCCCCACCAGCGGGTCGTGCGTTGGAAACACAAGCTTGGGGAACACGATCACGGAAGCGATCGCATAGACGAAGAAATCGAAGAATTCCGACGTTCTGCCGATGATCACGCCGACCGCAATATCGCCCGCGCTGACCTGGCCGTGATGCGAGCCGATCAGCCTGCTGTCAGTTTCGGCAGTCGAGGTTTCAGCCATCTTGTCCGTCGTCACCGAGCTCAAGTTCGGAACGCGATTGTCGTCCCGATGCGATGTTGTCGTCATCCAGATGCGATGTTGTCGTCATCCAATTATGCGTGCACACTTTCGCCAAAGCCATAGCAATCCGGCATTGGACAAATTGTCCAATGTCGTCGCCGTGACGGCGGCAGTAGCCGTTGGTCATATCGCATCGCAACCTGCAAAGACCTGCTGCAGGCCCATCGAGGGCAGCGTTTGATGGAACGATCCGGAGCCTTGCTTCTTTTTCCGCTGGCTGTGCTGCTCAGCGGCTGCGACTTCGTCGTGCTGGCGCCCGCGGGCGACGTGGCAGTGCAGCAGCGCGACCTGCTCGTCGTCTCGACCCTGCTGATGCTGCTCATCATCCTGCCCGTTATGGCGCTGACCGTGCTGTTTGCCTGGCGCTACCGGCAATCCAGCACTACGGCGACCTATACACCGGACTGGGACCATTCGACCAAGCTGGAGCTGGTGATCTGGGCCGCGCCCCTGCTCGTCATCATATGCCTCGGCGCGCTCACCTGGCTCGGCACGCATCTGCTCGATCCCTATCGGCGCATCGACCGGATCGAGGCTGGACAGCCGGTCACGCAGAACCACAAGCCGCTCAAGGTCGAGGTCGTCGCGCTCGATTGGAAATGGCTCTTCATCTATCCGGATTACGGCATCGCCTCCGTCAACGAGCTGGCGGCGCCGGTCAACCAGCCGATCGACTTCCGCATCACCTCCTCCACGGTGATGAACTCCTTCTACATCCCGGCCCTTGCCGGGCAGATCTACGCCATGCCGAGCATGGAGACCAAGCTGCACGCCGTCATCAACAGGCCGGGCACCTATACCGGCTTCTCGGCCAACTACAGCGGCGCCGGCTTCTCCGGCATGCGCTTTGCGTTCCACGGCCTCTCCGACCAGGCCTTCGGCGAGTGGGTGGCGCAGACCAAAAACACGCAGGCTACGCTCAGCCGCGAGACCTATCTCGAGCTCGAACGTCCGAGCGAGAACGAGCCGGTCCGCCACTATGCCTCCGTCGATCCCGACCTTTATGGCGCGATCCTCAATCTGTGCGTCGAGCGCGGCAAGATGTGCATGAACGAGATGATCTCGATCGACGCCAAGGGCGGCCTTGGCCTGGCCGGCGTGCGCAACACCCTGCCGCTGCAATATGACAAGCTTGCGCGGCGCGGGGCGGTGTTCGGCAACGATCCGTCCTACGTAGCAAGCATCTGCACGGCGGAGGAGGCGGCCGCCGCTTCGCGCGCGGCCCGTAGTGACGATGACAGGAGCTGGCCGCTCAGGAACCTGTCCCCGCTGCGCGGCGTTGGCCTGCTCGCGCCCGGCGCCGGCAGCCGCCGAGCCGACGCCGGCGCGCCGTCGCTCGGCCTGCTGCGCTTCGAATTGTGAGGGATCGCGGATGCCTGAGTCGCTGACCAAATTCATCTTCGGCCGCCTCACTTTGGAGTCGCTGCCGCTGCACGAGCCGATCGTTGTCGTCACCTTCATCGTGGTGGCGTTGGGCGGCCTGGCGGTGCTCGGCGCCATCACCTATTTCCGGCTCTGGGGCTATCTGTGGCGCGAGTGGTTCACCAGCGTCGACCACAAGAAGATCGGCATCATGTACATGGCGCTCGGCCTCGTCATGCTTTTGCGCGGCTTCTCCGACGCCATCATGATGCGCCTGCAGCAGGCCATCGCCTTCAACGGTTCCGAGGGCTATCTCAACGCCCATCACTACGACCAGATCTTCACCGCCCACGGCGTGATCATGATCTTCTTCGTGGCGATGCCCTTCGTCACCGGGCTGATGAACTTCGTCGTGCCGCTGCAGATCGGCGCGCGCGACGTCTCCTTCCCCTTCCTCAACAATTTCAGCTTCTGGATGACGGTCGGCGGCGCCATACTGGTGATGGCCTCGCTGTTCGTCGGCGAGTTCGCCCGTACCGGCTGGCTGGCCTATCCGCCGCTCTCGGGCATCAACTACAGTCCCGATGTCGGCGTCGATTATTACATATGGGCGCTGCAGGTGGCGGGTGTCGGAACGACCTTGTCCGGCATCAACCTGATCTGCACCATCATCAAGATGCGCGCCCCCGGCATGACCATGATGCGCATGCCCGTCTTCACCTGGACCTCGCTCTGCACCAACGTGCTGATCGTGGCGTCCTTCCCGGTGCTGACGGCGGTGCTCACGCTGCTCGCGCTCGACCGCTATGTCGGCACCAACTTCTTCACCAACGACTTCGGCGGCAACCCGATGATGTATGTGAACCTCATCTGGATATGGGGCCACCCCGAGGTCTACATCCTCATCCTGCCGCTGTTCGGCGTCTTCTCCGAGGTCACCTCGACCTTCTCCGGCAAGCGCCTGTTCGGCTACACCTCGATGGTCTACGCCACGGTGGTCATCACCATCCTGTCCTACCTCGTCTGGCTGCACCACTTCTTCACCATGGGCTCCGGCGCCAGCGTCAATTCCTTCTTCGGCATCACCACGATGATCATCTCGATCCCGACCGGGGCGAAGATATTCAACTGGCTGTTCACCATGTATCGCGGCCGCATCCGCTTCGAGCTGCCGATGATGTGGACGGTGGCCTTCATGCTCACCTTCGTCGTCGGCGGCATGACCGGCGTGCTGCTTGCGGTGCCGCCGGCCGACTTCGTACTGCACAACAGCCTGTTCCTGATCGCGCATTTCCACAACGTCATCATCGGCGGCGTGCTGTTCGGCCTGTTCGCCGGCATCGCCTATTGGTGGCCCAAGGCCTTCGGCTTCAAGCTCGATCCGTTCTGGGGCAAGGTCTCGTTCTGGTGTTGGGTGCTCGGCTTCTGGTTCGCCTTCATGCCGCTCTACATCCTCGGCCTGATGGGGGTGACGCGCCGCATGCGCGCGTTCGACGATCCCTCGCTGCAGATATGGTTCGTGATCGCCGCATTTGGCGCGGTGCTGATCGCCTGCGGCATCGCCGCATTCCTGGTCCAGATCTTCGTCTCCATCCGCAAGCGCGCGGAACTGGTTGATGTCACCGGCGATCCGTGGGACGGCCGCACGCTCGAATGGTCGACCTCCTCGCCGCCGCCGGCCTACAATTTCGCCTTCACGCCCATCATCCGCGACAACGACGCCTGGTGGGACATGAAGAAGGCCGGCTACCGGCGCCCGCTCTCCGGCTTCAGGCCGATCCATATGCCGAAAAACACCGGCACAGGGGTGATCCTCGCCGCCTTCAGCGTCGCGCTGGGCTTCGGCCTGATCTGGTACATATGGTGGCTGGCGGCGCTGAGCTTCGTCTGCCTGATCGCCACCGCGATCGGCCATACCTTCAACTATCATCGCGACTTCGACATCCCGGCGTCCGAGGTCGCCCAAACGGAAGAGGCGAGGACGACGCTCCTCGTTGCTGAGGGGGCTAGGGCTTGAGCATGGCATCGACGGCGATCACGGCCGGCTCAGAGCCGGTCTTCCACCTGGAAGAGGAGCATGCGCACGCCGAAGGCGGCAGCACCATGCTCGGCTTCTGGCTCTATCTGATGAGCGACTGCCTGATCTTCGCCATGCTGTTCGCTGCCTTTGGCGTGCTCGGCGGCAATTACGCGGCGGGTCCGGCGCCGAAGGACCTGTTCGATCTTGGTCTGGTGGCGGTCAACACCACCATGCTGCTCCTGTCCTCGATCACCTATGGCTTTGCCATGTTGACCATGGACAAGGGTCGCGTCGGCGCGACGCAAGGCTGGCTCGCGGTGACCATGCTGTTCGGCCTGGCGTTCCTGTCCATCGAGCTCTACGAATTCGCGCATATGATCCATGAAGGCGCGACGCCGCAGCGCAGCGCCTTCCTGTCGTCCTTCTTCACGCTGGTCGGCACGCACGGCCTGCACGTCACCTTCGGCATCGTCTGGATGCTGACGCTGATGGTGCAGGTCGCGCGATACGGCCTCATCAAAGCCAACCGTCGCCGGCTTATGTGCCTCTCGATGTTCTGGCACTTCCTGGATATCGTCTGGATTGGCGTCTTCACCTTCGTCTATCTGATGGGGATGCTCAGATGAGCGCTCATGATCATGCCGATCACGACCACACCCATGGCGGCGCCGCGCACGGGACGCTGAGGGGTTATCTGATCGGCTTCGTCCTGTCGGTGATCCTCACCGCCATCCCGTTCTGGATGGTCATGACAGGCGCCCTCGACAACAAGCAGGCCACGGCCACCATCATCATGGCGTTCGCGGTGGTGCAGATCGTGGTGCACATGGTCTTCTTCCTGCATATGAACCCCGCCTCGGAAGGCGGATGGTCGATGCTGGCGCTCATTTTCACGGTCATCCTCGTCGTCATCGTGCTGAGCGGCTCGCTCTGGGTGATGTACCACCTCAACGCCAACATGATGCCCGGGCTCCACGAGATGCGGCAGATGCCATGAACCCCATTTCGGGCGCGTCGGGCGCGGAGAGGGCCAAAGTCGAGGCAAAGGACATGACCAGCCGGGCAGGTATCGGCTCTCATGCGGCCTCGAAGGGTTCCGCGTCGCGTTTGTTGCTTGCGCTGCTTGGGCTTCTCGGCGTCCTGGTGTTTCTCGGGCTCGGCATCTGGCAGCTGGAAAGACGGGTCTGGAAGCTCGACCTGATCGCCCGCGTCGACCAGCGCATCCATGCTCCCGCCGGCGATGCGCCTGGCCCGCAAGACTGGAACGGGTTGAGCGCGCCGGAGTACGAATATCGCCATGTGCGCCTGGCCGGGCATTTCCTCGGGGGCGCCAACACGCTGGTGCAGGCAGTGACCGAGCTTGGCAGCGGCTACTGGGTGCTGACGCCGATGCGCGACGACCGCGGTTTCACGGTCCTCGTCAACCGCGGCTTGATCCCGCAGGAGCGCAAGGCGGAGTTCGAACGGGAGAATGCCGCGCTCACCTCGCCGGCGACGGTTGACGGGCTGCTGCGCACCAGCGAGCCCGGCGGCGGTTTCCTGCGCAGCAACGATCCCGCTGTCGATCGCTGGTATTCGCGCGACATCGATGCCATCGCCAAGGCACGCGGCCTGACCGACGTCGCGCCCTATTTTGTCGATGCCGAGGCCTCCGGCGCTGCTGGCTGGCCGCGCGGCGGGCTCACCGTCGTCACCTTTCGCAACAGCCATCTGATCTATGCCTTGACCTGGTTTGCCCTGGCAGGGATGCTGGCGGTGGCGCTTGCCAGGCAGGTCCCCGGTCGCCCCCAGCGGGAAGCGCCGAGATGAGCATCTCGATAGCCAGGCCCCATCGCGACAAGCCGTTCCTGACGGTTCCTCCGACCGGGCGGGGAGGCGTCGCCTCGAACGCCGATGTCACGAACAGGAAGAACCTGCTCCTGCTCATCCAACTGCGCTGGCTGGCGGTGGCGGGGCAGGTGCTGACCATCCTGGTGACGCAATACTGGTTCGCCATCCCTTTGCCGCTGACCGAGATGGCCGGCGTGGTGCTTTTCCTCGTCGGGCTCAACATCTTCAGCCTGCTCGCCCTACGCGGCAATCGCCGCATCTCCAACGCGCAGCTCTTCGTCGCGCTGATCTTCGACATGGCGGCGCTGACGACGGAGCTTTACCTGAGCGGCGGCGCCTCGAATCCGTTCGTGTCGCTCTATCTGCTGCAGATCACGCTCGGCGCCGCGCTGCTGGCCCCATGGTCGACCTGGCTCCTGGTGGTGGCGGCCTCCGCCTGCTTCGTCTTCCTCATCTTCGTCTTCCAGCCGATCGCGCTCCCGCATCACGGTGGCAGCGATCTCCTGGCGCTGCATCTGCGCGGCATGTTCATCTGCTTCGTGCTCGCGGCCGGGCTGATCGTGATCTTCATGACGCGCATCAACCGCAACCTGCGCGAACGCGACGCCTATCTCGCCGACCTGCGCCAGCGTTCGGCCGAGGAAGATCACATCGTGCGCATGGGGCTGCTGGCCTCGGGTGCCGCGCATGAACTGGGCACACCGCTCTCGACCATATCGGTCATCCTGTCCGACTGGCGCCAGATGCGCGGCGTCAGGCGCAACCGCGAGCTTTCCGAGGACGTGGCCGAGATGCAGGCGCAGATCGAACGCTGCAAAGGCATCGTCACGGGCATTCTCATGTCCTCCGGCCAGGCGCGGGGCGAGGGCACCATCCGCACCACGATCCGCCGGTTCCTCGACGATCTCGTCGAGGAATGGCGCGTCAGCCGCCAGCCTATCAAGCTGGACTACGGCAATGGTTTCGAGCCGGACGAGCCGATCGTGTCCGACACGGCGCTGAAACAAGTGATCTTCAATGTGCTCGACAATGCGCAGGAAGCATCGCACGATTGGGTCGGCATCACTGCCGAGCGGCAGGATGAGAAGCTGGTGCTCTCCGTCGAGGATCGCGGCCCGGGTTTCGACAAGGATATTCTGGCAACGCTCGGCCAGCCCTATATGTCGAGCAAGGGGCGTCCGGGCGGCGGCCTGGGCCTCTTCCTGGTGTTCAACGTGGTGCGCAAGCTCGGCGGCGACGTTTCGGCGCGCAACATGGCCAAGGGCGCCTGCGTTACCCTTTCGCTGCCGCTGGCGGCGTTGACCGATGGAGGCGATCGTGAAGCCTGATCGATCCTTGTTTATTGTCGAGGACGACGCGACTTTCGCGCGGACGCTCAAACGCTCGTTTGAAAAGCGCGACTACGACGTCGTGGTCTGCCACGACCGCGAGGCGCTGCTGGTCGCGCTGGAAACGGTGGTTCCGGCCTACGCCGTCGTCGATCTCAAGCTCGGAGCGGGATCGGGGCTCGAATGTGTCAAGCTGCTCGGCGCCCGCAATCCGTCGATGCGCATCGTGGTGCTGACGGGATTTGCCAGCATCGCCACGGCGGTCGAGGCGATCAAGCTCGGCGCCTGCCATTATCTGGCCAAGCCTGCCAACACCGATGACATCGAAGCCGCCTTCGGCCGTGCCGAGGGCGATGTCTCGGTTGCGCTCACCAGCCGCCCCACCTCGATCAAGAATCTCGAATGGGAGCGCATCCACGAAACGCTGGTCGAGACCGGCTTCAACATCTCCGAAACCGCGCGCCGGCTCGGCCTGCACCGGCGCACGCTCGCCCGCAAGCTCGAGAAGCGCGTGGTGCAGTAGGGCGCCGCGCCAGGATTATTCCCGAACGGCCACGCCCAGCACCGAGACGCAGTCGCCCGCCTTGACAAGGCCGGGGAAATGACGCGCGGCGAGGAGCCCTGACATCCTGGCCCTGATCTCCTGCGGCGCCTGCCCGGTGCGGCCGACCGGATGGATGCGCGCGACAACCTGGCCGTCCTTCACGGGTTCGCCGAGATCGACCATCGTCTCGATCATGCCGTCATCCTCGGCGAAGGCGAAGCAATCACCGGACGGCATGTCCAGCCACTGAGTTCTGTCCTTCTCGATCGCACCATCGACGATGCCGGCGTGGCGCAGCACGTTGAGGATGCCGCGCCGGGCGATGCGTACGGTTTCGGCGCGCGAGGTTCCGCCGCCGCCGAGCTCGGTGGTGACGAAGACTTTGCCCATCTCCTCGGCGGCCGTGTCATACATGCCGACCGCGTCGATCTCGGTCATGCGCATGGAGAACGGCGCCGAGAAAGCCGCGACCGCGGCGAAGGCCTTTTTCTCCTGCGCTTTGTCCGGCAACGTGTGCGCCGCGCAGAACGGCACGAAATCCAGCGTTTTGCCGCCCGAGTGGAAGTCGAAGACGACGTCCGCGCGCGGTAGCAACTCGCGCTGGAAATAGTCGGCGATCTTCTCCGTCACCGTGCCGTCCGGCCGCCCAGGGAAAGAGCGGTTCATGTTGCCCTTGTCGATCGGCGAGGTGCGCGTGCCGGCGCGGAACGCCGGATAGTTCATCGCCGGCACGATGATGACCGTGCCGGAGACATTTTTCGGATCGAGGGTGCGGGCGAGTTCGTAAAGCGCCAGCGGCCCCTCATACTCGTCGCCGTGATTGCCGCCGGTGAGCAGCGCCGTCGAGCCCTTGCCGTTGCGCACGACACAGACCGGGATCATCACAGAGCCCCAGGCGGAATCGTCCCGGCTGTAGGGCAGGCGCAGGAAGCCGTGCTGGACGCCGTCGCGCTCGAAGTCGACGGTCGGCGCGATCGGCGACGGACGCAAAGCGGACATCGGCTCAGTCCTTCACGAACAGCTTGCGCGGCACATTGGCCAGGCACTCGACGCCGGTGTCGGTGATCAGGATCGACTCGGTGATCTCCAGACCCATCGTCTCCAGCCACAGTCCAGTCATGAAATGGAAGGTCATGCCGGGTTTGAGCTCGGTGCGGTCGCCGGGGCGCAGGCTCATGGTGCGCTCGCCCCAGTCCGGCGGATAGGAAAGACCGATCGAGTAGCCGGTGCGGTTGTCCTTGACGATGCCGTACTTTTTCAAGATGGCGAAGAAGGCATTGGCGATGTCCTCGCAGGCATTGCCCGGCTTGGCGGCGGCCAGACCTGCTTCCATGCCCTCAAGTGTGGCCTTCTCGGCATCGAGGAACGCCTGCGTCGGCTTGCCGAGGAAGACAGTGCGCGACAGCGGGCAGTGGTAGCGGTTGTAGCAGCCGGCGATCTCGAAGAATGTGCCTTCGTTCACCTTCATCGGCTTGTCGTCCCAGGTGAGATGCGGCGCCGAGGCGTCCGCTCCCGACGGCAAGAGCGGCACGATCGCCGGATAGTCGCCGCCGATGCCGGCGACGCCGCGGGTGCCGGCATCGTAGATCTCGGCGACCAGGTCGCATTTGCGCATGCCGACCTCTATTTTGTCGACGATGCGCTGGTGCATCGCCTCGACGATGCGGGCGGCCTTGCGCATATAGTCGATCTCGGTCGGGCTCTTCACCGCGCGCTGCCAGTTGACCAGCGCCGTGGCGTCGGCGAAACGGGCGTTGGGCAGGTGCTTCTGCAGCGACGCGAAAGCGGCGGCAGAAAACCAGTAATTGTCCATCTCGACGCCGATGCTCAGCTTGTCCCAGCCGCGCTCGGCCAGCACGCTGGCGAGGTAATCCATCGGATGCCGCTCGGTCGACTGCACATAATGGTCGGCGTAGCCGATGATGTTGTCATGCGCGAGATAGGCGGTGCGCTTGGCGCCGTTGGCGTCCTGGCCGCGGCCGTACCAGACAGGCTCGCCGGAAGGCGGCACGATGACGGCCTGATGCACATAGAATGACCAGCCGTCATAGCCCGTCAGCCAGGCCATGTTGGAAGGATCGCTGACGATCAGCAGATCGACGCCTTTAGCCTCCATGGCTTTTCGCGTCTTGGCGAGGCGATCGGCAAATTCGCTCCGCGAGAATTTCAGGTTTGGCTGCATTTTGTTGTCCTCGTTTGTTGGGCCTGGCGGCCAGCATCAACTTTCGAAAGCGAGCCCGGCATTGGCGGCGCGCGCACAGTCGCGAGCCAAAGTGGCGATGGCGGTGTCCTGCACGCCGGTGCCGGTGAGATCGGCGATGGTGATGTCGCTCGCCGAGCGCCGGCCGGGCTTGCTGCCGGCGATGATCTGGCCGAGCTCCGTCACTTCGGCGTCGGCGGCGAAGACCGCCGCCTCGATGGCGTGATGGAGTTCGCCCAGGCGCCGCGTCTGCTTGGCGCTGTCGGCGACATAGAGATCGGCCATGCGCAGGACTGCCGGCGCAATCTCGTTCTTATGCTCGGCATCCGAGCCCATGGCGGTGATGTGCTGGCCAGCGGTCACGAAACCGGCCTTGATCAGCGGTTCGGTCGACGGCGTGGTGGTGACGATGATGTCGGCGCCCGCTGCCGCGTTCGCCGCATCCGGCTCGGCCCGCACGAGGATACCGAGCTTCTCGCGCAGGCGCGCGGCGGTGGCTTCAGCCTTGGCGGCGTCGCGCGCCCAGATGCGCGCTTCCTCGATCGGCCTGACGAGACGCAGCGCTTCCAACTGCAGGCCGGCCTGCAGGCCGGCACCGAAGATCGCGGCTACGCTTGAGCCTTGGCGCGACAAATGCTTGGCCGCGACCGCGCCGGCGGCGGCCGTGCGGATATCGGTCAGATAGCCATTGTCGAGCAGAAGCGCCTCGACCACGCCGGTCTTGGCCGAAAGCAACACCATCATGCCGCCGCCACTTGGCAGGCCGAGCGTCGGATTGTCGAAGAAACCGGAGCTTATCTTGACGGCGAAGCCGTCTATGCCGGGCACATAGGCGGACTTCACGTCGACCTCGCCGCGATGTTCGGGAATGTCGAGCCGCAGAATCGGCGGCATCGCCACCGGCAGCGTGGCCAAGGCGCGAAAAGCGTTCTCGACGCAGGCGACGGCGTCCAGGTCGAGCGTCACGATCTTGCGAAGCTCCGCGTCGGTGAGGATGGTTATGCGGCTCATGCTGCGCGCTCCGCGATTGTCTCGCCGCAGACGATGCGGCGGTGCAGGCCCATGTCGATGTTTTTGCCGGAGAGGATGAGAACAGTGGTGCCGCTCACTTTGACCCTCCCGGCAAGCAGCGCGCCGATGCCGACGGCACCGGCGCCTTCGACGATCTCGCGCTCCACTCCATACGCATGGCGGATGCCGGCCGCGATCTCCTCCTCGGCAAGCAGGACGACGTCGTCGAGCAGTCCCCGGCACATGGCAAAGGTCAGCCGGTTGTCGAGCCCGATGCCGCCGCCGAGCGAATCCGCCAGTGTCGGCAGTTCCTCGACCTGCACCGGCCGGCCGGCGTCGAGGCTGGCCTTCATAGCCGCGCCCCGCGCCATCGAGATGCCGATGACCTTGGTGCCCGGGCTCATACCTTTGACGGCCGCCGCCACGCCAGTCGCCAGCCCGCCGCCCGAGAGCGGCACCAGCACGCTTGCCGCATCCGGAACCTGCTCCATGATTTCCAGCCCGAGCGTGCCTTGCCCGGCAACGATATCGGGATGGTCGAAGGGCGGCAGCATGACCAGTCCTTCTTCCGCGACCAGCCTGTCGACTTCCTGCTGGGCGTCGTCCTGGCTGTTGCCGACAATGCGGATATCCGCGCCGAGGCGACGGATGGCGTCGAGCTTGTTTTCCGGCACCAGCCTCGACATGCAGATCACCGCGCGGATGCCTTCGAGCTTCGCCGCATGCGCCAGAGCGCGGCCGTGATTGCCGGTCGAGGCGGCGACGACGCCGCGCGATTTTTCTTCCGCGCCCAATGCTGCGATCGCATTGGAAGCGCCGCGCAGCTTGAAGGCGCCAGTGGTCTGGTGATGCTCCAGCTTGAGATGAACAGGACGGCCCGCGCGGTCCGAGAGGCTTTGCGACAGCACCATGGGTGTCCGCTCGACCTTGCCGGCAATGCGTTCGCGCGCAGCGCGAATATGCTGAAGCTCAACAATCATTTCGATCACGGGCACTCGTTCACTGGGCCAGCGGCTTCGTCCACAGCCGGCCGAATTCGGGCCGGGGCGTCTCGTCGCCGCAGAGCCGCAGGCAGTTCCAGGCGCTGGCCTGGTTGCTGGTGACGACCGGACGTCCGATCGCCTCTTCCATAGCAGGAACCGCGAGCGCGGCGCGCAGCGCGGTGCATGAGACGAACAATGCATCGGCCTGCGGATGCGTGACCTTGCGCGCCAGCTCGACCAGGGACGCCGGCGTGATGCGCGCCATCTCGCGGTCGTCCTCGAAACCGAGGCAGGAGAAGCTCTGGATGTCGAAGCCATGCGCGGCGAAATAGGTGGCCATCGGCCGGCTGGTCTCGACGGTGTAAGGAGTCAGGATGCTGATGCGCTTCACCCCGAAAGCGTTCAGGCCGCGCACGCCGGCCATCGGCGGGGTGACGACGGGCACGCCGGGCTTGGCTGCATGGATCGCCTGCTCGATCTCGGGGTCGCCGATCACCACCGACGCAGAGGTGCACGAATAGCATATCGCATCGAGCGGCTCGTCCGGCAGGATGAGCGCCGCGCCCGCCGAAAGCGACGGCTGCATCTTGCGCAGATTTTCCGGCGTCGTCGGGTTGGCATAGGGAATGCGCGCGACATAGACGCCGATCTGCTCGCTCGCCACCATGCGGCGGAAGTCCACTTCGCTTGTGTGATCGGTGGCTAAAGCAATCAGGCCGATGCGCTTTTCCAGCGGCCGCGCGTTCAGCGTGGGGCGCGCCGTTTCGAGGCGGATCTCGGGCAATGCTTTCATGACTTTCATCTTTCGATCCTGCCGTAGCGATGCTCCAGCCAGCGCAACAGCACGACGGAGCAGAGGCTGATGACGAGGAAAAAGGCGCCGACCAGTGTCATCGGCTCGATGTAGCGGTAGTAGGTGTTGGCGACGCTCTTGGCCTGGTTCATCAGTTCCAGCACGGTAATCGCCGACAGCAGCGGCGTCTCCTTGAACATGGCGATGAAATAGTTGGCCAAGGCCGGGATCATCGGCGGGATGGCCTGCGGCAGGATGATATGCGTCCAGGTGTGGCGGCCGCCCAGATTACAGGCCTTGGCAGCTTCCCACTGACCGCGCGGCACATTGTCGATGCCGGCGCGGTAGACTTCGGCAGTGTAGGTGCCGTAATGCAGGCCGAGCCCGATGACGCCCGCCACCAGCGGCGGCAGCAGGATGCCGATATCGGGCAGCACGTAGAAGATGAAATAGAGCTGCACCAGGAGCGGCGTGCCTCGGATGAACTCGGCGAACCAGCCGACGCTGCGCGCGACGATCCGGTTCTCCGATCGACGCGCCAGCGCGATCCCAAGCCCCACGATCGCCGCCAGGATCGAGCCGAGCACCGTCGCCAGGATGGTGATCTTCACCCCCTGGATCAGGGTCGGCATAATCTCCCAGACGAAATTCCAATCCCATTCCATCAGACGCGCACTCCGTCGAGGCCGCGCGCCATGCGGCGCTCCAGCGTGCGAATGCCCCAGGAGATGACCAGCGCCAGCGCGAAATAGATGACGAGAACGGAGAGGAAGGGCATCAGCGTGCTGCCCGTCTGCGAGCGCACCACCTGCGCCTGGAAGGTGAGATCGGCGAGCGAGATCAGCGAAACGACCGACGTCGCCTTGAGCAGCTCGATCGCGTTGTTGCCGAAGGTCGGCAGCATGACCAGAAGCGCCTGCGGCAGGATGACGTGGCGCATGCCTTGCCAGCGGCCGAGATTGAGCGCCGTGCAGGCCTCATATTGCTCGCGGCCGACCGACAGGATGGCACCGCGCACGACTTCCGCCGCATAGGCGCCGACATTCAAGCCCAGCGCCAGCACGCCGGCCTGCAGCGGCGTCAGCGACAGGCCGGCGAAGGGCAGCACGAAATAGGCCCAGAACAACTGCACGAAGATCGAGGTGCCGCGGAAGAATTCGATGTAGGTCGTCGCCAACGCGCGGATGATGAAGAAGCGCGACACGCGCCCCATGCCGGCAAGGAAGGCCATGATCAGCGCAAGCACCGACCCCATCAGCGTCAGCTCGATGGTGACAAGCGCTCCCTGCAATATCAGGCCGAGATAGCCGGACCACTGGGTCATAAAACTAGAAGTTTCCAACGTTTGCGTTTGTGCGAGGTCGCCGTGACAGCCCCTTCTCCCCGTTCACGGGGAGAAGATGCCGTAGGCAGATGAGGGGCGGAGCCAGCCTTGCAGAACTTGGCGCCGCCCCTCATCCGGCTCTTCGAGCCACCTTCTCCCCGCAACCGGGGAGAAAGCAAAGGAGCACTACTTCGCCGCGCAGAGCTTCTCGCGCGTTGTCGACATCGCCGCCTTGGCGGAGAAGCCGTAGGGCTCGATGATCTTGGCGAACTCGCCGGACTTCTTCATCTTGGCGAGCTCGACGTCATAGGCGTCGCGCAGCGCCTCGTCGCCTTTCTTGAAGGCCGCGCCATCGCAATAGACCGGCGCGCCCTGCACCGGCGCGATCACTTCGAGGTTCGGGTCGTTGGCCTTCTTCACCAGGTCGTTGATCGAGAGCACAGGCAGCGAATAGGCGTCGATACGGCCGTCCTGCACCATCTTCAGGCCGCTCTGGCCGTCTGGCACGACGATGACGCGATCGCGCGGCACGCCGGCATTGAGCGCCAGCTTCTCCTCGGTGCCGCCGCCCGGCGCGCCGACCGTGGCGGAGCTGTCCTTGGCGATGTCCTCGTAGCTCTTGAAGCCTTTCGGGTTGCCCTTCTTCACCAGCATCGCTTCGGCATCGCAAAGCACCGGCTCGGAATAGGCGACCGCCGCGCAGCGCTCTGGCTTCATGAACAAGCCCGCGGTGACGACGTCGAAGCGGCCAGCCTGCAGGCCGGGGATCATCGCCCCGTATTCGGAGATGGAAGCGACGATGTCGTTGACGCCGAGACGCTTGAAGATCTCGCGCGCCACGTCGGGAGCCGCGCCCGATACCTTGCCGTCGGCCGCGACCGCCGTGTAGGGCGGTTCGTTGGCGATGGCGACGCGGGCGAAGCCCTGCTGCTTGAGCTGCTCCAGCTTGGCGTCATCCGCCGACCGCGCGCCGGGGGCGAGCAACATCGCGGTGATCGCGAGGCCGGCGACGCCAGCCAGAATGCCAAGTTTCTTCATCGTTCCCAACTCCTTGTTTGTCTTCTTGGTTTGCCTGGTTCGGGACAGCCTTTGGCCGCCCGTGGACGGCTTACGCCGCCCGCATTGCGGTCAGACGCGATGTCCGGCCGCGATGATCTTCTTCAGGAAGCTCTGCGTTCTTTCCTGTTTGGGATGGCGGAAAATCTCATCGGGCTTGCCTTCCTCGACGATTCTGCCGCGGTCGAAGAACAGCACGCGGTCGGCGAAGTCGTGGGCGAAGCCCATCTCATGGGTGACCAGAAGCATTGTCATGTCGGTCTCGGCGGCGAGCTTGCGCATGACGTTGAGCACTTCCTCGACGAGCTCGGGGTCGAGCGCCGAGGTGACCTCGTCGAAGAGCATGATCTTGGGCGACAGCGCCAGTGCCCTTGCGATCGCCACGCGCTGCTTCTGGCCGCCGGAGAGCTGCGCCGGCATCGCCTTCGCCTTGTCCGCAAGTCCGACCATGTCGAGCAGTTCCATCGCCCGCTTCTCGGCGGCGGCGCGCGCGACGCCCTTGGTCAGCATTGGCGCTAAAGTCACATTGTCCATGACGCATTTGTGCGGGAAGAGATTGAACAGCTGGAAAACCATGCCGATCTTCTGGCGCATCCTGGCCAGATGCCGCTCGTCGGCCGGCAGCAACTGGCCATTGCGCTCCAAGTGGTAGAGCTGCTCGCCGTCGACCTGGATATGGCCGCCGTCGATCTTCTCCAGCGTCATCAGGATGCGCAGGATCGTCGTCTTGCCTGAACCGGACGGACCGATCAGCGCCAGCTTCTCGCCAGGCATGACCTGCATCGACAGGCCGTCCAGCACCTTGAAGGCGCCGAAGCTCTTCGAAATCGCATCAACCTTGATGATGGGCGCGGGCAATCCATGTCCCCGTTCTGGAGAAGTCTATCCCCTTAACGATGCGAAACGTGCCAAATCATGTCAATTGGGAAAATAATATCATGACAATATTTCCGGCGCGGCACGATTTCAGGGCAATCTGAGCTTCCTTTGTGCATCAGATGGCGAGCAGGAGATGCTCCGGATCGCCGAGCAACAGTTTGGCGACAACGCTCAGGCCCGCCCGCAGTTCCCCCTCGGTGGTCGATCCGAGCGAGATGCGCACGGCCGGATGCCAGGGCGTGTCGGCGATGCGGAACGAGGTGCCCGGCGCGATCGCCACCCCGCGCAGGCGCGCCTGGGCGACGAAGCTCTCCTCCGCACGGCCGCCCGGCAGTTCGAGCCAGAGATGCAGCCCGTCGCGGTGACAGCGATAGTCGACGCCGGCCAGCATTTCGGCGGCAATCTCCTGCCGGCGCCTCAGCGCGCCGCGCTGCCACTTGACCAGCTCAACAGCCGTGCCGTCATTCACCCAGCGCGTCGCGATCTCCGCCACCATCGGGGTCGCCATCCAGTTCGAGACGAGGTGGCGGTTGGCGACAGCCGCGACATAGCGGTCCGGTACCGCGAGATAGCCGATGCGCAGGCCGGGCACGACGATTTTGGTGAAGGAGGTGACATAGAGCGTCCGCTCCGGCGCGAAGGCGGCGACGGCCGGCGGCCGGCCTTCGACCAGCGGCCCGAGCACGTCGTTCTCGATGATGGCGATATCGTGCTTGCGCGCAACCGCCGCGATCTGTTCGCGCCTTGTGGCGTCCATCAACGTCGCCGTCGGGTTGATCACCGAGGGCTGGACGAAGACGGCGCGGATGTCCGAGAGACGGCAGGCCTCGTCGAGCGCTTCGGGGACCAGCCCGTTGCCGTCGATCGGCAGACCCTCGAGGTTGAAGCCGAGATAGCGGGCGAGCGGGATCAGCGTGTGGTGGCCGATCGCCTCGGTGGCGACCGTCGAGCCGGGCGGCGCCACGCTCATCAGCGCCACCGTCATGCCGGCGGTGGCGCCGTTGGTGAGGCTGATATTCTGCGGCGACGCCTCGAGTCCGCAAAGCTTCAGCCATTCGACCGCGACCGCGCGGTGGCGCGGAAATACCATGTTGGGCCGGAACGACAGCGCCGAGCTCGACGGCAGGTTCTCGGCCAGCCACCCCAGCGCCTGCTTCAGTTTCTCCAGATGCATCGGCTCGCAGACCGGCTTCAGGATCGAGAGGTCGATGACCTCACCCAGCCGCTCCGGGATATAGGGCGGTTCGGGCTCGCGACGCTGCGTCTGCACGAAACTGCCGCGGCCGACCTCGCCGGAAATCATTCCCCGGCGGATCAACTCCTCATAGGCGCGGCTGACGGTCTGCACCGAAAGCTTCAGATCGTCCGCCAGCCGGCGATGCGTCGGCAGCCGCGTGCCGTTGGCCAGCCGCCCATCGTGGATGGCGCGCGCGAACTGGTCGGCCAGCGAGAGATAGGCCGGCCGACGGATGAGAGCAGGATCTGGCTGCCATAATGTCATGACCTATTAGAGATCGAAATCAGTGCAATTGACAATCGAAATAATGCACCGTCATGGTGTCCGCAACGAAAGGCGGATCCCGCATGGCGTCAGCGAAACTCGACCCGATCGACCTCAGGATTCTCGACGCCATCCAGCGCGACGGGCGCATCACCAAGCTGGCCCTGGCCGAGAAGGTCGGCCTGTCGCCGACGCCGTGCTGGATGCGGCTGCGCAAGCTGGAGAAAGCCGGCATCGTCTCCGGCTATCACGCCGCGATCGCCATGCGCATTATCGCGCCGGTGGCGACGGTGCTGATGGAGGTGACCCTGGCCAACCACCGCCAGGCTGACTTCGACCGTTTCGAGCGAGTGGTGCGCGATATCCCGGAGATCGTTGCCTGCTGGTCGGTGGGCGGCGGCGTCGACTACGTGCTGAAAGTAATGGCGCGCGACATCGACGCCTATCAGCGGCTGGTCGACGGCCTGCTTGAGCGCGAGATCGGCATCGACCGCTACTTCACCTACATCGTCACCAAGACGGTCAAGGACGAGACCGTGCTGCCGGTGGCCGATCTGCTGCCGGAGCAATCCTGAGGTAGAGAGATTGTCTGCGGCGTCCGGGCAATAGAGATAATGTCTCTCTGCCAGCTTGTCGAAACAGCCTCTTTGTCTCGATCGCGCGACTAGTCTCTCCGTATCGCCTCGGTACCGGGAGACCCGACTGATGTCCGCGCATTTTGCACGTACCAACCACCATGACGCGCTCGACCGCCTCGCCGATCGCCGGCTGCTGCGCGCGCTCGCCTATGTCGACGGCCACTGGACGGCGAGCGAAGCGGCGGCAAGTTTTGAGGTTACCGATCCGGCGACCGGCGCTACCATCGCCTTTGTCGCCGCGCTCGATGTCGGGCAGACGACAAAGGCGATCAACGCTGCATCCCGTGCGTTTCCCGCTTGGCGCTCGGCGCTGCCGCAGGAACGCTCGAAAATCCTGCGAAAATGGTTCGATCTGATCATCGCCGCCAAGGAGGATCTGGCGCTGCTGATGACGCTCGAGCAGGGCAAGCCGTTGAAAGAATCGCTTGGCGAGATCGACTACGCCGCGTCCTTTGTCGAGTGGTATTCCGAGGAAGCGAAACGCCTCAACGCCGAAAGCGTCATCAGCCATCTGCCGAATGCCGAGATGTCGGTGCGCCGCGAGCCGCTCGGCGTGGTCGGCGTCGTTACGCCCTGGAATTTTCCGTCGGCCATGCTGACCCGCAAGGCGGCCGCAGCTTTGGCTGCGGGCTGCACGGTGGTTGCGCATCCGTCTTCGGAAACGCCGCTGTCGGCCCTGGCGCTGGCGGAACTCGGCGAGCGTGCCGGGCTGCCGGCGGGCGTCTTCAACGTCGTCACGGGTGATGCGCGCACCATCGTTGGCGCGATGTGCGCCGACGCCAGGGTCCGAGCCATGAGCTTCACCGGCTCGACCGAGGTCGGCCGGCTGATCGCCGCGCAGAGTGCGCCGACTATGAAGCGGCTGGTGATGGAACTCGGCGGCCATGCGCCGTTGATCGTGTTCGACGACGCCGAGATCGACAAGGCGGTGACGATCGCGCTCGATGCCAAATTCGCCACCTCCGGACAGGATTGCCTCGCCGCCAACCGCATCTATGTGCAGCGGCCGATCTATGATCGCTTCTGCGCCGCTTTCGCGCGCCGCATTGATCAGCTCCGCATCGGCAACGGCCTATCCGCAGACGCCGATATCGGGCCGCTGATGCATGAGCGCGCGGTCAAGAAGGTCGAGGAGCAAGTCGCCGATGCGCTCTCCCACGGCGCGCGCTGCCTGACCGGCGGCAAGCGTCATGCGGCCGGTCCGTTGTTCTACCAGCCGACGCTGCTCGCCGATGTGCCGGACGAAGCGCTGATCATGCGCGAAGAAACCTTCGGCCCTGTCGCGGCTGTGACGCCGTTCGACGAAGAGGCGGAAGTCGTCGCCCGCGCCAATGCCACGGAATACGGCCTGGTCGCCTATGTCGTCACCGAAAACGGCGCGCGCCAGGCGCGCATGGGCCGCGCCTTGGAATACGGCATGGTCGCGATCAATCGGGTCAAGATCACCGGCGCGCCGATCCCCTTCGGCGGCGTCAAGCAATCCGGCATCGGCCGCGAAGGCTCTCGCCACGGCCTCGAAGCTTTTACAGACCTCAAATACCTTTGCCTCGACGTAGCCTAAGCTACGCAGGCCTCATTCTCGTCAGGAGTCAAAAATGCTCGAACAGTCCAACGAACTCTCGGCCTGGGATCGCGACCATTTCTTCCATCCCTCGACGCATATGGGCACGCACGCGCGCGGTGAATCGCCGGCCCGCATCATGGCCGGCGGCGAAGGCGTCACCATCTGGGACAACACCGGCAAGAAGAGCATCGATGCCTTCGCCGGCCTCTATTGCGTCAATGTCGGCTACGGCCGTCAGAAGATCGCCGACGCCATCGCCGAGCAGGCCAGGAACCTCGCCTACTACCATGCCTATGTCGGGCATGGCACGGAAGCCTCCATCACTTTGGCGAAGATGATCATCGACCGCGCGCCGAAAGGCATGTCGAGGGTCTATTTCGGCCTCTCGGGTTCCGATGCCAACGAGACCAACATCAAGCTGATCTGGTATTACAACAACGTCCTCGGACGGCCGGAAAAGAAGAAGATCATCTCGCGCTGGCGCGGCTATCACGGCTCGGGCGTGATGACCGGGTCGCTGACCGGGCTCGAGCTGTTCCACAACGCCTTCGACCTGCCGCGCGCGCCGATCCTTCATACCGAGGCGCCCTATTATTTCCGCCGCGCCGACCGCTCGATGAGCGAGGAGCAGTTCTCGCAGCATTGCGCCGACAAGCTTGAGGAGATGATCCTGGCCGAAGGCCCCGACACGGTCGCGGCCTTCATCGGCGAGCCGATCCTCGGCACCGGCGGCATCGTTCCGCCGCCGGCTGGCTACTGGGAGAAGATTCAAGGTGTGCTCAACAAATATGACGTGCTGCTCGTCGCCGACGAAGTGGTGACCGGCTTTGGTCGTCTCGGCACCATGTTTGGCTCCGACCATTACGGCATCAAGCCGGACCTGATCACCATCGCCAAGGGCCTGACCTCGGCCTATGCGCCGCTCTCCGGCGTCATCGTCGCCGACAAGGTCTGGCAGGTGCTGGTCAAGGGCTCCGACAAGCTGGGCTCGCTTGGCCATGGCTGGACCTATTCGGCGCATCCGATCTGCGTTGCCGCGGGTGTGGCCAATCTCGAACTGATCGACGAGATGGACCTGGTGCGGAACGCCGGCGAGACCGGCGCTTACTTCCGCGCCGAGCTCGCCAAGGCCGTGGGCGGCCACCGGAATGTCGGCGAGGTGCGTGGCGACGGCATGCTGGCCGCAATCGAGTTCGTCAAGGACCGCGACGACCGGGTCTTCTTCGATCCGGCGCTGAAGGTCGGGCCGCAGATCGCCACCGCGCTAGCGGCAAGCGGCGTCATAGGCCGCGCCATGCCGCAGGGCGACATTCTCGGTTTCGCGCCGCCGCTCTGCCTGACGCGCGAGGAAGCCGACATCGTCGTCGCCAAGACCGCCGACGCGGTGAACGGCGTGCTCTCAGCTCTCTGATTTTTGGTCGTTGGCGCTGCCCCTCATTCGCCTGCCGGCACCTTCTCCCCGTAGGGCGGGGAGAAGGGACAAGCTCCGGCGTTGGCGACCCCTCTCCCCCGTCTTCACGGGGAGAGGGTAAGGGTGAGGGGCAGCGCCAACCTGCACAGTTGGAAGTAACATCTATGAAGTCCTATCCCACCGTTCCCGCCAGGATGGCCGCCGTGCAGCTCATCGGCCATGGCGGCCTGGAGAAACTCGTCTACCGCACAGATGTGAAAGTACCTGCGCCGGCCGCCGGCGAGGTGCTGGTCAAGGTCAGCGCCTGCGGCATGAACAACACCGATGTCTGGGTGCGCCAGGGCGCGTATGGCACGGAGGAAGATGCCGGGGCGGTATCGACCTGGCGCCGGCAGGGCAACACTCTGACCTTTCCACGCATCCAGGGCACCGACACGGTGGGCACGATCGTCGCCGTCGGCGACGGCGTGCCTGCGAACCGCATCGGCGAGCGCGTCATGGTCGATTTCTCGATCTACAACCGCGACGACGATTCGCTGGCCGATATCGACTATGTGGGCCACGGCCGCGACGGCGGTTATGCTGAATACCAGGCGCTGCCGGCCGAGAACGCGCATGTCGTCCATACCGATCTGAGCGATGTCGAGCTCGCCACCTTCTGCTGCGCCTATCTCACCGGCGAGCAGATGCTGGAGCGCGCGGCGCTGAAGGCCGGCGAGCGTGTGCTGGTCACTGGCGCCTCCGGCGGTGTCGGCTCCGGCATCGTGCAACTGGCAAGGGCGCGGGGCGCCATCCCCTACGCCGTCGTCGGCAAGGGCAAGGAACAGGCCGTGCTCGACGTCGGCGCCGAGAAGGTGATCACGCGCGGCGTGGCCAACCTGCTCACCGCCGTCAACGAAGCGACGAATGGCCAGCCCATCGATGTGGTGGCCGACTTGGTCGGCGGCGCCATCTTCAATGACCTCTTGCGCATCCTGCGGCCCGAAGGTCGCTACACCACGGCCGGCGCCATTGCCGGCCCGGTCGTGCAGCTGGACCTCCGCACCATGTATCTGAAGCAGCTGCAGCTCCACGGCTCAAGCCAGGGCACGCGGGCGGATTTCCGCCGCATCGTGCGCTACATCGAGGAAAAGAAGATCAGGCCGCTGGTTGGCGGCGTCTACAAATTGTCGGATTTCCACCGCGCCCAGACCGACTTCATGGGCAAAGGCTTCGTCGGCAAGCTGGTGGTGGTGCCGGACGCGATGTGGAGCGGCGCCTGAACCCAGGAAAGAGGCCGGCGCGGTCAGCGGCCGGGGATACTTTATTCGGCTTCAGGCGCCGCCGCGACTGTCGTCAATTGCGGCTAGCTCGGCTCCTTTGCAGCCAGCCGTTCAGCCCGTTCGGCCATGCGATGACGAAGACCGCAAGCAGCAGCCCAAGGCCGATGTTGCGGTAGTCGGACAATTCCCGCATGCCTTCGTCGGCCAACATCAGCACGGCGGCCCCGAGCAGGGGGCCCCATATCGAGCCGAGGCCGCCGACAACGATCATGGCGATCAGGAACAGCAGCGTCGAGAAGGAAAACACCGTCGGGCCGACGACGCGGAAATGCACTGCATAGAAGCCGCCCGCGATGCCGGTGAAGAAGGCGGAGACGGCGAAGATCCAGAGCTGATATTTGAAGCGGCTGATCCCGCGCGACATGGCGTAGCCCGGATTGTCGCGCAACGCCCGGAAGGCCAGGCCCAGCGGTCCCCTGATGACGACGATCGAGATCGTCACCGCAACAGCCAGCAGCGCCAGCCCGACATAATAGTGGGCGATGTACCATTTCGACGGGAACAGCGCGCGCAGGCCGATGTCGCCGAACTGGCCGATGCCCCGCACGCCGCCGAACAGCGGCATGCAGCCGCCGGCGGTGGTGAAGCAGTCGGTGTCGTTGACGATAAGCACATACATGACCTGCGCGATCGCCAGCGTTAGCAGCGCCACGTAAGGGCCGCGCAGGCGCAGGCATGCGAGGCCGATCAGCATGCCTACCGCGACGGTGATCACGCCGGCCATCAGGATGGCGGCAAGCATGGGCACCTTCCAGTAGAAACCCAGCATCGCGGCGGCATAGGCGCCGGTGGCGAACAGCGCCATCTGTGCCAGGGAGAAGATGCCGCCTATGCCGAGCACGAGGTTCCACTGCACCACGACGATCGCCCAGATGAAGAACAGCGTCGACTGCGTGATGACGTAGCGCCCGGGCATGGCGACCGGCAGCGCGATAGCGAGAGCCAGGCAGACAAGGCCGATCAGGACATCGCGGCGGATGGACGTCATAGGCGCACCACCTGCTGTTTGCCGAACAGGCCGTAGGGCCGCCAGATGAGCACGAGGATCACCAGAAGCAGCAAAGTGGCGAAGCTCCAGCGCACCCCGAGCACATACTGGGTAGCCGCTTCGAGCAGGCCGAGCGCGATCGCCGCGATCACGGCGCCGTAGACATTGCCGAGCCCCGCGACCACGCAGATGATAAAGGCTTTCAGCATCGGGTCGCCGCCCATCACCGGCGTCAGCGTGGCGATCGAGCTGATCATGATGCCGGAAACGGCGGCGAGCGCGCCGGAGAGCGCCAGCACCTGCGCGTAGACCCGGCCGACCCTGACGCCCATAAGCTGCGCCGCCTCGCGGTTCATCGAGGTGGCGCGGATGGCGCGGCCGGCGCTTGTGCGCTGCAGGAGGATCGCGACCCCCACCATCAGCACGATGGCGACGCCGAGGATGAAGACGTTCTGCAGCGGAATGTGCACATTGCCGATGACGACCTGGCCGCCGACCGCGAGCGGCTGCGGGATCGGATAGGGTCCAAAACCCTTTAGCATCAAATTCTCGATGACGCTGCCGATGCCGATCGTTGCGATGAAGATGTTGGTCTCGAAATTCTCGGCCCTGAGCAGCGGCAGGGCCGCGCTGAAATAGATCAGCAGCCCGACCAGCGCGCAGACGAATGCTGCGGCGAGAAGCGCCAGCGCAGGATTGAGGCCGGCGTGGACGATCACCGCGTAGCAGATATAGCCGCCCAGCGTCAGGATGGCGCCATGCGCCATGTTGAGCATGTTGAGCGAGCCGTAGACCAGCGAGAGGCCGATGGTGGCGACCGCGTACATGGCGCCGAGCGTCAGGCCGGAAGCGACGATCTGGATCAGGACGTCCATCGCTCACACTCCGAGATAGGTTTCGACGATTTCTGGGCGCGCCATCAGTTCCGCGCCCAGGCCCGACCAGGCGATGCGGCCATTGTCGAGCAGGTGGATCATGTCGGCATGCTCGGCGATCCGCACGGCATTCTCCTCGACCAGAAGGATGGTGCGGCCCTCGCGTCTGAGGTTGAAGATGACCTCGTAGATATGCTCGATGACGATCGGCGCCAGTCCGAGCGAAGGCTCGTCGAGCATCAGCACCTCGCCGCCCCCCATCAGGCCGCGGCCGATGCCGCACATGCGGCGTTCGCCGCCCGAAAGCGTGCCGGCGGTCTGGTTGCGGCGCTCCTTCAGCTTGGGCAAAAGCGCAAAAACGAAGTCGAGCCGCTCGGCCAATCCGCCGCTGTTGGCATAGGCGCCCATCAAAAGGTTCTCGTGCACGGTCATCGCCGGAAAGAGCAGATCGCCCTGCGGAACCTGGATGACGCCGCGTTCGACGATCTGGTCGGGGCGCAGGCGGTCGATGCGCGAGCCGCCGAGGCGGATCTCGCCCGACGTCACCGGGACCAGTCCGGAAATCGCCTTGAGCAGGGTGCTCTTGCCATGGCCGTTGGGGCCGACAATGGCGGTGAGTTCGCCCTTCCTTGCCGACAATGTGATGGCGTCGAGCACCATGCGGCCGGCATAGCCGGCGCTGGCGTCGACGATCTCGAGCGCCGCTTCAGCCATGCGTGTTTTCCATGAAGGAGCGCAGCCGCTCGGAGGCGCCCTGGCCGAGATAGACTTCGACGACGGTGCGGTCGTCGAGGAGCTTTGTCGGCAGGCCTTCGAAGATCTTTTCGCCATGATGCATGATCATGATGCGGTCGGAGAGGCGCACAAGGAAGCGCATCACATGCTCGATGAGGATGATGGTGACGCCCGCCGCCTTGATGGCGCGCACGGCATCCATCACACGGTCGACCTCGCGGGCCGTGAGGCCGCCGACCGGCTCGTCCATCAGAAGCAGCTTCGGCTTCGTCGCCATGGCGCTCGCCATCATCAAGAGCTTGCGGTCGAGCACCGGCAGCTTGCCGGTAACCTTGTCGGCGCGGTCTGCGATGCCGAGCATCTCGAGCGCGGCATCGGCGGCCTGATGCGCGGCGCGGCCGGCGCGCAGCGTCGGCACGGCCCGGTTGCTCCGGCCGAAATAAGCGCCGACCAGCACGTTCTCGCGCGCGGTCATGCTGTCGAAGCCGGCGTTGAGCTGGAAGGTACGGGCAACGCCGGCATGGCAGATCTGCTCGGGCGCATGCCCCGTGATGTCCTCGCTGTCGAGCACGATCGCGCCTTTGGTGGCCGGGTTCAGGCCCGATATCACCTCAAACAGCGTCGTCTTGCCGGCGCCGTTCGGCCCGCCGATGCCGAGGATTTCTCCGGCTCCGACATCGAAGGACAGATCGCGGACCGCCGCGAGCGCGCCGAAGGACTTGCCGACATGCCTGCACGACAGCAATGGCGTCGCGGCGGCGTCTCCCGTCATACGGCTAGGCCTTGATCCATGGCGGCATCATGAACTTGGTCGTGCCGTATGGCGCCGGCGCGATCAGGCCGGGTCCCTTGGTGTAGTCTTGGATCTGCAGGAACTGATGCGGCATGCCGAGCGACGAATCGTTGACCTGGGTCGGATAGGTGTAGGCGGCGTTCTCGAGCGGCATGAAGCGGGTCGTGCCGGTCACGCCGCGCCATATCATTGCGCTCATCCGGGCCGCAACCTTGCGGTTCTGGTCATTGTTGCCGGGTTCGCCCGTGCCGCCGGCAAGTGCGGCGGCGGTCGCCCAGACATAGGCCCCGTCATAGGGCTGCGCGCCGGAATTGTGGCCTGCGTTCGGGCCGAACTTCCCCTTGTAGCGCTTCTCGAAGGCGGTGCCGATCTCGTCCTGCAGCGCGCCGACGACGGTTGCGTAGATGATGCCGTTGGCCGCCTGCTTGGCGATGTCGCGGAAGGCCGGGATCGACGGGCCATATTGCATGTAGACCAGGCTCGGCGTCGGGTTCGAGGCGAACTGCAGCGCGAACTGCCCGAGATCGGCGGGCAGGAAGTGGGTGATGCAGATCACCGCCGGCGGATCCTGGCGGATCTTGGCGAGCGTCGGTCCCCATTCGGAAGCGGGCACGCTGACGGTCTCGAACAGGTTGATGTCCCAGCCGTAGCTCTTGGCCTGTTCCTTGACGGCGTTGGCGATGTTGGAGGCATAGACGCCGGCCGACAGGATCACCGCCATCTTGTTGTTCTTGCGCTTCCACTCGCCGTTTTCCTCCAATTGCTGCAGGAACTTCAGGAAGCCGGGACCATACCAGTATTCGGCGGGATCGCCTTGGAAGGAGCCCCAGTAGCGGTCCGGGTTCGACTTCACCAAATTGTTGTGGCCGATCGTGGTGTCGTAATGGACGTAGATGATGCCGTTGTCGGCGGCGACCTCCTGGATCGCGGCACCCGAGCCGATATTGTAGCCGTTGAGGATGGCATGCACGCCATGCCGGTCGACGAGGCGCTGGGCCGCCTGCACGTTGGTGGCGTCGCCCATCTGCGCGGTGTCTTCGAAGGAAGGTTCCAGCGGCCGGCCCAGGATGCCGCCCAGCGCGTTGATCTCCTCGCAGGCGAGCGTCAGGCCGTTCTTGAACTCGATGCCGTCGGGCGCGGCGAAGTCGGTGGTCGGGCCGCACTGACCGACCGGGATGGGATCGCCTTCGGCGCGCGCCTCGTTGTTCATCGCAAAGAGCATGGCCGGCATGCCGGTCAGCGTCGCGGCGGTCGCAAGTCCGCCCTTGATCAGGAAATTGCGGCGCGAGCCGGCAATCACATTCGGCCGAGTGAGTTTCGAACTGCGCTTCATCTCAATTCCCCTTGTGAGTTTTTGTCAGCTTATGTTTTTGACCAGTTCGGCCGCCTGGTCGATGATCGCCGTTTGGTGCGGCTGCGCCGACATCCCGCCCCATTGTCCCATCAGTTGGTCCCAGGGGTCCTCGACGCCCGTGCGGTGCCCGCAAAGCTCCTCGATCACGGCAAGGCCGCAATAGGGCACGTGCATTTCGGAGTAGCCGCCCTCATGCGTCATCACCAGCCGGCCGCCGCACAGCTCGCGCGCCGCGTCGAGCAGCATGCGCGCCAGTCTGCGGTAGCCGCTGGAATTCATCAGCATGCGGCCCATCGGATCGACGCCGGAAGCGTCGAAGCCCGAAGGCACCACGATCAGCTCCGGTTTGAAGCGCGTCAGCGCCGGGATCACCACGCGCTCGAACGCCGCGGCGTAGGCGCCGGGACCGGACCCCGGCGGCAGCGGGACGTTGATGTTGAAACCCTTGCCCTTGCCCTCGCCATTCTCGGCGATCGCGCCGGAATTGGCCGGGAACAGATTGTCCTGATGCAGCGAGATCGAAAGCACGCTCGGATCGTCGTAGAAGATCGCCTGTGTGCCGTTCCCGTGATGCACGTCCCAGTCGACGGTCGCGATGCGGGTCAGCCCGTGCAGTTGCTGCGCATGCCGGATGGCGATGGCGGCATTCGAGAACAGGCAGAAGCCCATGCCGATATCGGAGGTGGCGTGATGGCCGGGCGGGCGGATCAGCGCATAGGCGTTGTCCACCTGGCCCGTGATGACGGCTTCGATGGCCTTGATGGCGCCGCCGGCCGCCAGGAGCGCGATCTCATAGCTGCCGGCGCCGAGCGGCGTCAGAGAACTGGCGTCGCCGTACCCGCGGTCGCTGATCTCCCTGATCTTGGCGATATGCGCCGGCGTGTGGACCCGCGACAGTTCCTCGACGGTGGCGCGCCGCGGCTTGATGGCGATCAGATGGTCGAGGATGCCGCTCACTTCCAGAAGGTTGCGCAGGCGACGCTTGGTCTCGGGATTTTCGGCATGGGTGCCGGGCTGGACCGTCAGGCTCGGCGGAAAGACCTGGGCCCAGTTCCAGGTGTTGTGCCAAAGATAAAGTTCGTGGAAAACGAAACCAGTCGCCATGCGGCTCCCACCCAGCATATTTCGGCCGGATGATGGCCCGCTGCATGAGCGCTGTCCCGACACCTTCGGGTAATGGGTGGTTTTTTAAGCCCACCCATTCGGGTGGTTAGCCCGCCAATTGCCGCTCGGTGGCGGCGTCGAGCCCGATTTCCTTCAGCTTGAGGACGGCCTCCGTCCGGCTTGAGACGCCGAGCTTGCCGAAGATGTTCTTCAAGTGCCATTTCACCGTGTCGGGCGCCATCGACAGCGTTTCGGCCAACTGACGATTGGTGTAGGCGCGCAGAAGCAGGGCGGCGACATCGGTTTCCTTGCTGCTCAGGATTTGCTTCCTCCCGGCGATTGCGATCGGACGCGCGCGTTCGGGCGCGGCCTTGCTCAGTTCGCGCAGAAGCGTGTCGACAAAAGTGGCCGTGCTGGAATTGCGCGACCAGGCCGGAATTCGTGAGCGGGCGAATTCGAGCACCTCGCGCATCGGCAGGCCCTCATCGATCAGCGAGCGCAATGCGTTCTGCGGCAGCGCCAGGGTGACGACATCGACTGCTGCTGCCAGTGCCAGCAGAGTTTCGCCCGCGCTGTGCGCGGCGATCGCGACAAGTGCGCGGACCTGCATGAAGCCCCGCAGGCGGCCGTCGCGGCGCATGCGTTCGGCAATACGGTCCAGCACGGCAATGGCCTTGGCCGGATGACCTTCGGCGATCAGAACGCGCGCGGCGCCGATATGGGCGTATTCGTCGAGCGGATGGATCGGCGCGGGCCGGCTTTCAGCCGAAGGCTCGATGCCGCGCGAGCGCAGCGCCAGCCGGGCGGCGTGGACGTCGCCGCGCGACAGAAGCAGCCGCACCCGCTCGTTCAGCGCGGCTGCCGTCAGCCGGCGGTAACGCTTCTCGATGCCCAGCCGTTCGGCGCGTTCGAGGAAGACGATGGCCTCGTCGTGTCGGCCATGCGCGGCGGAGAGTCGCGCCAGATGCAGCTTGCAGGCCATCTCGTGCACGACCAGTCCGCATTCCTCGATGATCTGCCGGTGCTGGTGCAGAATGCGCTCTGCGCCCTGCAGGTCGTTCCATTCATAGGCGAGCTCGACGTGGAAGATCGCCGTCATCGCCTCCGCGTAGGAACCGGACCCCAGGCGCTCGCGGGCGAGCCGGCAGGCACGGTCGAGCAATTGGTGCGCCTCGGCGAGATTGCCGGCGGAAATCTCGACCAGTCCCAGCAAGAGGTCGCAATAGACGATGCCGAAGACGGAATTGGCGGCGGCGTGATGGTCGCGCGCCGCGAGGCTGCGCAGGCGCGCGGCGTCCAGCTCGCCAAGCGAATAGTGGCTGAAGGCGCAGATATTGGCGAGCGTGCCGCGCGCGAAAGGCTCGTCTTCGGGAAAGTCCGCCAGCCAGCGCGAGGCGACGCGAGTCGCGGTGCGGGAGCGGTCGGTGGCGCTGATGACGCCGGCCGTCAGCGTCTGCAGCTCGGCCTTCAGCGAGCGGGTGGTCGCACGGTCGATCTCGCCGCGCTCGGAAAGCTGCCCGACCAGGGTTTTGGCCTGTTTGAGGATACGAACCGCCTGGCGCGGCCTGCTCATGTGGAACTGTGCCCAGACACGCGCCAGGAGCAGGCGAGGGCGGACGGCGATCAGCTCGGGGGGAAGCTGGTTCAGCCACTCCGTCAGCCTGGGAATGTGACCCTGCATGGTGAGCGGCATGGCGCATTCCTCGACAAGGCGCGCGGCATGGTCGGCATCGCCGCTTGCAAGCGCATGGTCGACCGCGTCGGAGATATGGCCCCGGGCCGCCAGCCAGGCGGCGGCGGCGCGATGCAGCTCTCTGCGTGCCTCCGGCCCCCACGCATCCAGCCTGTTGCGCAGGAATTCCGAGAATAGGTGGTGATAGCGGAACCATTGTCCCGTGGAATCGAGCGCGATCAGGAAAAGATTTGAGTGCTCGATGGAGGCCAGCGCCGCGGCGCAGTCTCGTCCGGGACAAACCGCCTCGACGAGGCCAAGGCAGAAGCGGTCGAGGATCGAGGTCCTGAGCAGGAAATCCTGGATTTCGGGCGCCTGCCGGGCGAGCACGTCATGGGTCAGGAACATCGCCACGTCGCGCTGGCTGCCGGAAAATTCGGCGATGAAGGCTTCTCTCGATCCCTCATGCGCCAACGCCAAAGCGGCAAGCTGCAGCCCGGCCGGCCAGCCTTCGGTCTTGTGGTGGAGCGCCACAACGGCCGAGATGGCGAGGTCGAGGCCGCAGACATTGGCAAGATAATCCTCGGTCTCCTCGAGCGAAAAGCGCAGGTCGCTGTCGCCGAGGCTGACGACATGCCCCTTCATCTTCATATGGGCGAGCTCGAGCGGCAGCTCGCCGCGGGTTGCGAGCACGATGCGCAAAGCCGGCGGCGCATAGGCGACCAGCATGTTGATGCAGGCGGCGATCTCGCCGGAGACGATCAGGTGCGCGTCGTCGAGGACGAGGTAGATCGGCGCGGTGCGCCGCGACAATTGGTTGATAATGGCGGTGAGGATGGAATCGACCGGCGTCACCGGGCTGGAGTCGATCAGCGATTCCGCGTTGGCGGCAATGTCCGGGTCGACGCGGTGGAAGGCGGCGGCGAGATATTTGAGGAAGCGGGCGAGATCGTTGTCGAGCCGGTCGATCGATAGCCACGCGACCTGGGCTATGCCGCCGGATATCCCGGTCGCCCACTGCGAGAGCAGGGTCGATTTGCCGAAGCCGGCAGGCGAGGTCACCACAGTCAGCTTTCCCGCGGTCGCAGTGTCCAGGGTGCGCAGCAGCCGAGGCCTGCGCACCAGGACGTCGCGCAAATAAGGCGGCTGGAGCTTCGTCTCTATCAGCATCCGGTTCTCGGCAGTTGCATTCGGCGCTTTTAATAAACGCGGAGTGCGGCGCGGAGGCAATGGCCGGTGAGCTGGATGCTTGCCAGGGCCGGCATGGCTCGCTGATGGCGATCCTGCGCCGAACGGCAGCGATGCGCTTGCCCAGGTCATTGCGGCGACCGGGCCTCTGAGTTATTTTAGCAGTTTATTGGATATGCGATCTGCCTTGCCATCGGCGGCGCGTCGCCTTGCCGTCGTGGCAGATTGTGAAGTCTTTAACAGACCACGATGCCGCAAGCTGCGTTCTTGTGGCCGACAGGATGATAGCAGTTAGGGATTTTGCCATGCTGCGATGCTGCGCGCTGATTGCAGCCTTGATCCTCGTGGGCCTCACGACTGTGCAGGCGCACGCCGATCGAAGGGTTGCCCTTGTCATCGGCAATTCCGAATACCGCGAAATCCCGGCCCTGAAGAATCCCGACAAGGATGCCGAAGACGTGTCGAACACGTTCCGGCTGGCCGGCTTCGATGTGTTCGTCGCCAAGGACCTCACCAAGCTCCAGTTCGAGAAGGAGTTCCGCAATTATCTCGCGGCGGCCGACGGCGCCGATCTGGCGGTCGTCTATTATTCGGGCCACGGCTTTCAGATCGGCGGCGAGAATTTCCTGATCCCGGTCGACGCGTCGCTCAAGGACGCGGCCGACATCGAGGTCCAGGCGGTCAAGCTGGATGACGTCCTTCAGCAATTACGCGCCAAATCGAAGATCCAGGTCATCATCCTCGATGCCTGCCGCAACAACCCGTTCCCGCGCAAGGATTACTGGCTGCGCGACCAATTGATCGCGGCCGGCGGCACCGGCCTAGCGCAGGTGAAAAGTTCGCTGAACACGCTGATCGCCTTCGCCACGGAGCCCGGCGCCGTCGCCTATGACGGGTCCGGCGATCTCAGTCCGTTTTCATCCGCCTTCTCCCGCCGCGCGCTGGCGCCGAACCAGGAGATACGCTCGGTGATGGCGGCCGTGCGCCGAGACGTGGTCGAGGCCACCAAGGGCGCGCAGGTTCCGTGGGAGAATTCCTCGCTGATCGACGAGGTGGTGCTGATGCGCCGCGCCAACCGGCCGGCTTTGCCGCCAGTGCTGGAAAAGACCGTGCCGTCGGGCGTCGGACCGGTCGCGCTCGACCTGCCGGTGCCGGTCGATGTCGACGGCGGCGCGGTCACCATCAGCATCGAAAGACCGCCGGCACTGGGGCGTCTGATCCTGGACGGCAAGCCGGTCGCAACGGGCGAGCCGATAGAGGGCAAGGATCTGCCGCGACTCGCGATGGATGTGCCGAAGGGCGCCGACGCCGAGGACCAGGTCGATATGCTGGCCTATGCCGCGCATGACGAGTGGGGCGGCGGATCGCAGGGCATACTGGTGTTCCGGGTCAAGAATGGCGATGGCGCCGCGGGCAAGCAACTCGTGGCCTCGCTGGAGTCCGAGCAGAAGCAGGAGGTGGTGGAGCGCGGCATCCACATCGCCGGCGCCGCCGAGGCGATCGAGAACCGCGACGTCAAGGTTCCGGTCGGTGTCGGCCCCGTGCCGCTGAAGCTGGATGTCCCGACCAAGGATCCGGGCGTCAGCGTGAAGCTCGCGAATTATCCGGCAACCGGGACGCTGTCCCTGCCGGATCGGACCTTGTCGCCCCAATCGAGCCTAATGGCCGATGAAGTCGATCAACTGCGCTACGAACCGCAGATAGGCGCTGCAAAACCGTTGATCGTCGGCTTCGAGGTCACGGCTGACAACACGCCGTCGAAGCCGGCGACGATGAAGCTTTCGCCGAGTGTCGACCCGTGCGACACGCAAGCAGGCGAACCCTTGGACCTGCAGGGCGTCGTCCCTGGTCTGTTGCCGAACGAGATCGGCGCAGGCGCGGTGGAGGCCTGCCGAGCGGCGGTGAAGGCCTATCCCGATGTCGCCCGCTTCCACTACGAACTCGGCCGCGCGTTGCTTGCCGCCGGCAAAGTTGACGAGGCGAAGAAGGCGATCGAGGAGGCTGCCGACAAGGGTCATGTCCGCGCGGTGTTCGAGCTCGGCTATATCGCCTCGTCCGGCATAGGAACGGCCGTGGACCCCAAGAAGGCAAATGGCTTCTATGCGAAGGCGTCCGACAAAGGGGACCCCTATGGAATGACCGCCTGGGGACGTGCCCTGTTCAACGGTCTCGGCGTCCAGCGCGATACCGGCAAGGGCTTGGACCTGCTGCTGAAAGCAGCGGCCATGGGACACACCTACGCCATGAACGATCTCGCCGCGATCTTCACCGAAGGCCGCAACGGCGTGCCTGCCGACCCGGCGCGCGCTGTCGCTTTCCTGAAGGCTGGCGTGGAGCGCCAGGATATGTATTCGATGAACATTCTCGGACGCAATTATCTCAGCGGACGCGGCGTCGAGAAGGATACCAAGCAGGCGCAGGCGCTGTTCCAGAAGGCGATGGAGCTCGGCCAGCCTTATGCGCCCGGCAGCTTGGCGCGCATGTACAGGGACGGTGAGGGCGTGGACCGGAACCTTGCTGAGGCGCAGAGGCTGTTCGAACTGGCGACGGACCGCGGCGACTACTCGGCGGCATACGACCGCGCGGCCATCGAAATGCAGAAAGGCGACAAATCCGATCAGGCCATAGCCGTCCGGTATCTGGCGTTTGCCGCAGGGCTTGATCTCCGCAACGAGTTGCCGGGCGCGCGCAAGACGTTGGCGCAGTTTGGCGTGAAGCCGAAGTCGGCCGCGTTGAAGCAACTGCGCTCGGAACTCAAATCGAAGATCCCGGCGGGCGGCTCGGTCGACGACCAACTGATCAAGACGGCCAGGGCCGTCTGGGAGCAAGCCAATCCGCGTCGGGACCTGTTTTGATCAAGAAGGAGGCAGTGGTGGGCAGGGCATTGAAGCAGGCGGTCATCGCAACATTCCTATCGTTCGCGGTTGCAGGGTGCACGACCGTGGCGCCTACGGTCGAGCCGGCGCCAACGACGAAATATCGTACGAAGGCCGTTCAGACGACGACCGAGCCCAAAGTTAAGGTGGTCCAGCAGAAGAAGGTTGCCGCCAAGAAGCTGGTCAAACCGGTCACGACCGAAACCGCGCCCGTGATTGCGCCGCTGGGTGGCAGCGGCGGCGGTGGCGGCGGCGGGTGGTAACGCCCGCTGCGTTCGCCGATTCCGACGGGTCTCCCGAGGCGAACAAGGCGGTCGTCGAACGGCGCGCCCAGGCGGTCGAGCTCGCCTCTCAGGCTTCGGCGGCGGCCTGTAAGCCCGCCCTAATACGCGTCGACCGATTGGCGTTGCGCCTCCATCTCCACCATCTGGATGCCCATTTCGACGAAGGCGGAAAGCACGCCAAAGCGGTCCGCGGTCGAGACGCGGGCCAGCCCCGCCAGGATCCCGGCATTGACGGCGTGGGCGGCAGGAAATCCCGTCGACAGCATATCGAAGGTCGGGTCACGCCACGCCGCAGACAGGGCGATCCATGCAGCCGGCGTCGCTGGCGACGGACCGACGGCGCTGCTGAGCGCTGCCCGATGGCGGGGATTGCCGGGCTCGCCCACCCAGTCATTGACGAGAGCGAGCAATTCGAGATCCCTTTCGGCAAGGAGCTCGGCGACATTGCTCAGACATTCATGTCCCCACCAGACCGCGGCGCGCTCGGGCAGAAGGTAGGCGCAGAACGTGACGGCTTCCTCCGGCACCCGCCCGGCGAGCAAGGCGCGGCAGAACTCCAACGGGGGTTGGGTGGCGGCTGGCGATTTCATGTCCCGGGCGATCGCGGGACAGGCAAGAAACAAATCCCTCGCCGTTCTGTATCCGAGTTCATTGGCCATCGCTGCCACACCCCGAGCACCGGCACAAATAGCACTGAAACCCGCGGCTAAGCGGCGGTCAAGCCTTAACCTCTAACAGGCCGCAGCCATTCGCAACGTGCGCTTGTTCACAGACAATCGTTTCAAGATTTGATATAGTCGCGCCAGCAAAAACCCGTTCAAACAGGCCCGTTCAAACAGGAGTGACGGTCATGCGGTGGGGCAGCTCAGCCTTGGCATTGGCGGTCGTGCTTTTTTCAACGCACGTTTACGCCGATCCGCTTCAGAAATCCGAAGACATCGTAAAATTCTTCGCCGGCCAGAGCAACCTCGGCGCGTCGCGCGGCATCTGCGTCGGCACGGAGGAAGAATGCAAGAGCAAGGCCGAAAAGAACGAAGCGCCGCCCCAGAAGGCCGGGCTCGACATGATGATCAATTTTGCCCTGGACTCGGCCCAGCTCGACCAGACCGCGCGCAAGGAGCTGGACGAGTTCGCCAAGGCGCTGAAAGACAATCGGCTGAGCACGTTCAGCTTCGTCGTCGAAGGCCACACCGACGCGACCGGGCCCGATCGCTACAACCAGGACCTGTCGCAGCGAAGGGCGCAATCGGTGGCCGCCTTCCTCGAAGCGAACGGCGTTGAATCGGCACGGCTCGAAGCGATCGGCCTTGGCAAGTCGCACCCGCGTGTCGCCAATCCCTACGACCCGGTCAACCGCCGCGTCGAAATGCGGATCAGGACGGAATAGGCTGCCGGCGCCGATCAGCTCTTAGCGAACTGCCGGTCCTGCCGACAGGCAGGGCTCGCATGCTCGATCAGTTCTAAAGCGCGCCGCCCACCGCAACATCAGGCGGCCCTCATCAAACACATGATGCTGAGACCGTGGATGCTGCCCATCTCCGGCCGGGCCGGTTAGCTGATTTTGGCAAGGCGTTTCATCGGCAAGATACCGCGTTCATCCGCTGGTCCGGGCTGTCGGCAGCCCTTCTTTCCCGGCCCCCTCGACCTTCGATTCCGACCGAAGTCGGATGTTGCTGCGCAATGGTCCATCGGCTGAAACAAACCGTCAGCTATTCCATTTGAATCTCAGACTGGCGAGCATCGTCCCTTCATCGTCAGTTGCGATTGCAAGAAGAAAACACCCGCCGCGACCTGCGAAGCGGCGGGTGTTTCTTTGTCAGGAAAGTGCCCGCATGCAGCTTGGCGAAATCATTGCAAACCTGTTCGCCGCCCTGTTGCTGGCATGTATTCTCGGGGCCGTTTTCCTTGTCGCCACGCAGCCGATTTGGCCAGACCACCACAAGGGACAGATGGTGGTTCTCCCGCCCGCCGACGCGATCACAACGGGATCGATCAAAGCGACTACACATCCGCATTTGCCAAACGCGGTCGATGGAAACCTCGTACAGCCGAGGCCTTCGCGGCCTTAATGCATGTCGCCCAAAGGTGCACCGCGGTTGGGTGACGAGACGCATCAAAACAATGGCTTAAAACGCGTCGATTGAAACCGTTTCAGCGCGATGCGCCTTTGGGGGAAGCGATTTACCACTCGTTTACGATATTAGCGCAGGCTGATGTTCGGCCATGCCGGTACAGCGTACATGCCCACAGAGCCCCAGCGCCGATCCCCCTCAGCGCTGGGGTTTTTTACGCATAATCCATTCGACTATGTTGGGGTCGACGTAATCGTCCCCGGTCATGATACGCACCAGCTTCGTCGCGCGCGGCCGCCATTGATCTTCAGGAACCTTATCCTCGTCGACCCAGCGCCTGAACGCTTCGCGCATGACGTCGAATTCGAAGTATGAACCGTTGTCGTTGGATTGCTTTTTGACCATGGCCGGCAACGTCGAATCCCGTGAAATGTTCCAGCTCGCCGCGCGTCGAAAAAACGTTGTTGCCTGATGAGCCGAAAGACCACGGTTAGCCGGGCGCCAGCGTATTCTGGATTGAACCAATCAGCGCGGTGACCGCCTGCTTGTATTTCTCGAACTCGGGAGAGGTCTGCCGGACTTCGGTCGTGGTCGTCCTCGGCTGGCCTTGATCGGTCACCACGCGCGGCACCTTCTGCCCCATCTTCCGCTCGGCCCAGTCGACGACGTAGCTGACGGTCTTGCCGGTCAGGAACGGGTTGGCCTGGATGACGGCCGATCCCAGAACGGCGCTCAATTGCGACGAACCCGGCGCCGCCAGCACCTGATGCGCCCCCTCCATGCCGAGGAAATGGCACAGATAGAGCCGGCCGGCAGAAATCTGGTGGCCGCGGGCGCGCAGATAGGCTTCACCTTCGCGCGCCAGGTTGCGCACCATTTCACGCGACAGCGTCGCGTCGTAGCGAAGCGCAAGCAGGTCGGCGGTCGACAGCGAGCGGGCAAGGTCGGGCCGATAGGTGTTCATCATCCGGATCCAGGTCTTGGAGATGAACTGTCCGGCGCCGGTTGCCGAGGAAAGCGGGTTCTTGGCGCGGGCGCTGCCGCCGCTTTCGACATGCACGATCCGGTCGGTCAGCGTCTCGACCGCGGCATCGCCGGAGCCGCCGGAACTGACCGAGACGGAAGTGGCGACCGAGGTGACCGTGCCCAGCGGGTCGATCGCTTCGCCGTTCTGGTAGAGCTCGAAATGCAGATGCGGGCCGGTCGAAAGCCCTGTTGTGCCGATATAGCCGATGACGTCGCCGGCCCTCACCTTGGTGCCGACGCCGTTGGTGATGGCGAATTTCTGCATATGCGCATAACGCGTCTCGCGGCCGTTGGCATGCGTGATCTTCACCAGATTGCCGTAGCTCCCGCCATCGCCCTGGAAGGAGATCTCGCCGTCGAAGGCGGCCATCACCGGCGTGCCGACCGGCGCCGCCCAGTCGACGCCCTTGTGGATGCGGACCGTGCCCAGGATCGGATGCTTGCGCGGGCCGAAGGTCGAGGTCATCACCCCGGCGACCGGCGTGACCATGCCGTTGGTGACGGTCAACGACCGCACCTGATCGTCGCCGGTCACGCAGGCATACTGGCCATCGCTCTGCCGGAAGACGAAGCAGTCGAGGCTCTTATCCGTGCCTTGGACGCCGACATAGAGCACTCGTCCGGAAATCTCGCCCTGGCCGCGCGGCGTCTGCGAATAGATCAGCACCAGGCGCTGATCCTCGCTGGCGAAGGCGTCGAGATCCTGCCCCCGCGACAGATACATGATCGCCTCGCCGATGACGCTGGTCGGCACCTTGTTGCGCACCGCGGTCGAATAGATCGCGTCGAGCAGGCGGTACTGACGCTTGGGCCCGCCCTGGTCGGAGGCGCCGGAATAGTTGAACAGATCCTCGCGGACCCAGGGGTCGACGCCCGACACGAAGGTACCGGCCGCATTGCGAGTCAACGTGCCGACATAGACATTCTTGGCATAAATCGAGACCTGCATCAGCGACATGGTTGTCGTCTCGCGGTTCGGACGGAACCCGCGCATGGCCACCACAAAGCCGGACTCCAGCCCATCGCGATTGAACAGCGTCTTCAGCGCTTCGCCCGCAAGCTTCGCATCGTCGGCGGAGAAATGCGCATCGAGCGCCACGCTATCCAGGCTGCGGTCGTTGAGGATCTTCACGAACGTGTCCTCGGTCGCCTCGAAGCGCTGATACTCGCTGGTGACAGTCGCAACGGTCGTATTGTTCTCGATCGCGGTTTTTTTGAAAGCCGGGAGCGCCGCTTCGCCCTGGTCGATGGTCTCGCCCCAGCCGGCCTCAGGGTCGTCGGCGTCGGCCTTGGGCGCCGAGCCGGCCTCGCTCTCGTCCGGCGCCGCCTGCAAGTCGTTCTGCAGGTCGCCTTGCGAAGCGCCCTGCTGATCGTCCGGGGCTGCGGCCGGAGCGGGCGGGGCCGATTGCTCATCACCCGGCGCCGCTGCGGAAGGCTTGGGAGCGGCTTGCCGCTGCGCCTGGAAGAAAGCGAAATCCTCCTGCGTCGACGGGATCGTGGTCATGAACTTTTCGCTGGCGCTCAGCATCACGTCGGAGAGGATTTCGATCTGCGGCGAGGCGCCCGAACTGTCGAGCTCGGCAGGGCGCGCGACGGTCTTGCCTTTCGTCGCGGTGTCGGCATCGGGCGCCAGCGTGATCCACATCGGATCGCCGGCGAGATCGATGATCGCCGGTACATAGACCGAGGCGTCGGGCGGCACGTCTTCCATGCCCTCGACGGGGTGCAGCTCCTCGTCCTCATCGCCGAACGACCAATAGTCCTTGGTCAGGTAGAAGCCGGTGGCTAAGGCGACGACGGCGAGCGTCGCAAGAACGGCGAGCGCCCGGCGCCAGAGCTTGCGCCGCCGCTCGGCCAGCCGCGCCAGCTTCTTCTGCCTGAAGCTCGCGTCGATCGAGTGCGTCACGGGCTGTTTCCGGTCAGGAAATAGGTCCAGCGCACCTGCTCGAGCGTGTCGACCTCGACGAAGCGCGCCGCGATATGGCCACGCTGCCAGCACTCCTCGATGCCGCGGATCGAGAAGCGCCGCCGGTCGATGCACATCTCGGTCGATCCGTTTACGATCGCGTGGCCAAAGACGTCCGTCGCATAGAGATAGATGTAGCGGTTGGTCAGCTCCTCGCGGATGACGTTGACGCATTGGTTGGCGCCGATCGTCCACCAGCCATCCGTCTGGTCGGCATTGTCGACCTTCTGTCCGACCGCCAGATTGACGACGTCGAGCGTCTGGTTGCAGACGGTGAATTCGGCATGCGCCTTGCCGGGCGAAAGCATCGAGAGCAGCGCCGCGCCGAGCGCCGCAAGCGACATGCGGCCCGGGAACAGCAATCGGACCCGGCTACGCTGCTTGCGTGGCGAGAACCGGCTCAAGGTACGCGGGCGGCGAAGATCCATCGGCGTGCATGCTATCCGCCAAGCCGGAAATAGGTGGCCGTGGCGGAGAACTGCGATCCGTCGGCCTCGATCTCTTTGAGGATCCTGGGCAAAAGCTCCGAGGCCGGCGTCGGCCTGGAGAACATGGCGGCCTGGATGTCCTTGGGCCCGGTGATCACCAGCATGATCTGCGGCACCGCCTTGCCGGCTGCTTTGTCCGCGGCGGCAAGGCCGATCGGGATGTTGAAGGTCACCTTGTCGGTTTGCGGCACCATGCGGTCATCGAGGTTGAAGGCGATGCCCTTATGGTCGATCAGCATGACGTTCGAGATCAGCCCGCCGCCCGTATAGAGCGCGCCGCTGACCGGCGAGCCGTCCGGGACCGCTGTCCGGTCGAGCACAAGCTGTGGCTTCGCGGCAGAACTCCGGTCGAGAAAGCGAAGGAAAGTGGGCACGCCGCACTGCGAGAGCGTAATGAGGCGCACGCTGATATCCGGCTCGACATGGAACCTCGTCTGGAAATCGCTGAGCAATTGTTCGAAGGGCTGCACCGCCGTTGCGTATCCCTCGATCGTCGGGGTGGCGCCAGGTCCGGAAGTGACGTTCGCGTAAAAACAGCTGCCGCCGCTGAAATCACGCACCCAGGAGCGCTGGTCGTTCCACTTGGTCATATCGTCTTCCGCTGACGGAAGCGCCGGCCTGGGCACATTGATGGCAACGTCGGCGTTGTCGGGCTGCTTGGCCGCCGGTCTCTGCGCTTGCTGCGCTGGCTGTGCCGGCGCGATCGGCGTTTCCGGCTGGCTGGATGTTGGGGTCTGCGCCTTCGGCTCGGCCGGCGGAGGGGTCGGCTGCGTCGATGCCTGGCTTTGCGAAGCCGGGGGCGGGGAAGCTGCCGGCTTGGGCAACTTGGAAAGCATCTCCACGAGATCTTTTACGCTCGGCTTGGCCGCGGGCGGATTTGCCTCTTGCGCCGGCTTGTTCTCAGCTGCCCGGCTCGGTTCCGGCGTCTTGGCCGCCGGCTTGCCTGCAGGCTGCGCCGGCTTCTGGTTTTCGGCCGCCGCTGGCGCCGGAGCCGGCGCAGGCGTCGGCGATTGCGCCGCCGGCGGTTGCGCCGGTTTGGTCTCGACCTGTGGCAGATGCGGTTGGCTGTTGGCCTCGCTCTCCGGCTGAGTGGCAGGCAGGGCCGGCTTCTCGACGGGCGTCTTGGCCTCCGCATCGGGTTGGGCGGGCGGCTTCGCCGTCTCGATGGTGGCGGCGCTGTCAGGTTTCGGCGCCTGCGGCTGAGCCGCGGCCGGCGCCTGCGGCTGAGATTTCGGCGCCTCCGGTGGCTGCGCCTCGGCCACCGGCTTGGCGGTCTCGGGGACCGGCTTCGGCGTCAGCGGCTTGGATGTTCCCGCTGCCGGCGGGGGCGCCAGGACACCGCTGAAATAAACGCCGCCCCCAAACAGCACAGCGAGAGCCGCGACCCCTCCGGCGATGGCGGGTATGCGCGAAGTCTTTTTGGGTGCGGCCGGTGCGGGCGCGCTGGCCGGGGCGGCTGCCGGCGCGGGCCGTGGCTCCGACAGAAATGCGGGACGCACATGCTCAACGAAGCGGGGCTCGCCGGGAGACGCCGGCGGCTGCGGTTTGGAATCGGGCGGCGCCGTCCAACCGGCGCGCGGCAGGCCGGAGCGTTCGCGTGCGCCAAACGACACCGGCGGCGGCAATGTCGCCTCGAGATTCTCGCCGCGCGAGGCCCTGGCTATCTCGGCCATGCTGGCCGGCCGGTCGCGCGGATCCGGCTGCAGCATGGCTTCGATCAGCTCGCGGAAATCGGGATCGATATCCGACAGGTCCGGCACCGCCCGGCGCTTTTCGATGACCTCATATTGCGACCCGCTCATGTCGAGCGGCTTTCCGCGCAGCGCCGCGGCCAGCACTAGGCCGAGGCTGTAGATATCGGATTGCTCGCTGACCTCGCCGCCATAGAGGCCGAGCTGTTCCGGCGAGACGTAGTTGTATTTGCCGGCGAATTTGCCTCCGATCAGCGTTTCGCCGCCGACGGTGGCCGACCGGGCGATGCCGAAATCGATGATCTTGGCGCGCTCGACCTGCCCGCCCGGCAGAATGATGTTATCCGGCGAGAGGTCGCGGTGCACCGCGCCGGCCTTATGCACCGCGGCGAGCCCCGATGCGAGCCGATGGCAAAGCCGGCGCACGTCCTCTCCGGGCATCGGGCCGCGCCGCATGACGTCGAACAGCGATTGGCCGTCCACGAACTCCATCGCCAGATAGGGGCGGCCGATCCCCGTATCGATCGTAAACACGTGGTAGCGCACGACCGCGTCGTGCGACAGATGGTTGAGGATCGATGCTTCCTTGCGGAACAGCGACAGGATCGTCTGATCGCGGGCGAATTCGGGCAGCACGATCTTGATCGCCACATGGTCGCCGGTCTGGATGTTGTGGCCGCGATAGACTTCACCCATGCCGCCGGAGGCGATCCTCTCGTCGAGCTCGTAGATGCCGCTGAGTTGCGTGCCGACACCCGCATAGGTGACGTTCGCCGAAATTCGCGTCCTGTCGTCGTCGCTCATCTGGCCAGGCCCTCCGCTGCGGACCGATCCCGATGGAGCGCGCCACTCTGCCCGCCGCCGATCTTCACGAGCACTATGGTCACATTGTCGGTTCCGCCGCGCGCCAGCACCATGTCCAGCAGGGTCTGGCATGCCGCCCGCGGCGTGGTGGATTTGACCGCGGCCTCGATCTCGGCGTCGCTGACATGCGCGGTCAGTCCGTCGGTGCCCAGGACGAAAACATCGCCCGCCATCAGCTCGCCCTGCTGGAAATCGATCTCGAGCTCGTCGCTGACGCCGACCGCATGCGTGATCACATTGCGGCGCGGCCAGTTGCGTGCTTCCTCGGCGCTGATCATGCCGCGGTCGAGCAATTCCTGCACCTCGGTGTGGTCCTTCGAAACCTGGAAGATCGAGCCGTTGCGCACGAGGTAGATGCGGCTGTCGCCGGCCCACAGGCAGGCGAAGCGTCCATCCATGGCAAGCAGGGCCGCGAAAGTGGAGCCGATGGTGGTGCCGCGCGAGCGCGATATATCGCGGATTTCGGCATTGGCGCGGCTCAGCCGGTCCTCGAAGCGGGCGCGAAGATCCGGCGCCGAGCTGGCAATACCGATCGTCGCCAGATGGTCGACGATGCTGGCCGAGGCGACCTCGCCGGCCTCATGCCCGCCCATGCCGTCGGCCACCACCCAGAGCCCGGTCTGCGGTTCGATGAGGTAGTTGTCTTCGTTGTGGTCGCGCACGCAGCCCTTGTGGCTTACGCCGAAGCTTTCGATGGGGAGGGCGACAGTGCTCAATTTGCCACCAAGCGCTTCGTGAGCGTCCTCTGTGACCAGCCACGGGCCGCGTGCCCACGCCACTCTGCCACAAGCGTGTACATTAGAGTATCGAAATGAAGCTTCGAGCCGGCCATGTCAGAACGCCTTCGGACAGCTGAAGCCGGACAAGGCCGGCAGCAGCAACGGATTGGCGCCTGATCCCGTCTGAATCGTGTAGGCGACATCGCGTCCGCCGATGACGAAACGCGCTTCGGCGTTGGCGCCGTCGCTGGTGATAGTTGCTTTGTCGAAAAGCCGCTTCAACGCCCACGGCCCGTCGAATTTGAGTGCGGACTCGCGACCGGGCATTTCCGGCACGAGGGTAAGACTCGCCGATCCGGAAGCGGCGCCGCTTGGCCATGTCACGACGCTCGGCGCGTTGCCGGCCTGCGCGCTCTGGACCATCTGCCCGTCGATAGTGAGCACAGCGATGTCGACTTCGCTGTTCACCGACGTGGGTGTGATGGTGATCGACACCGAGGGCACCGAGCCGCCGGAAGGGAAAAAGGCGCTGCGGATTTCCGCCGCCGACTGGAACGCCTTCAAGGTCGATTTTGCAAGGTCCTTGCTGGAACGCGCATCCTGCTTCCAGGTCCATTCCTGGCCGGTCATGTCGATCAGCCGTGCGAGGTTCTGCGCGAAGAAGCGGTCCATCAGGCCGCCAGGCGCGAACAGCTTGGTGAAATCCGCCATCGAAATCTCGTCGGTGCCGTCGCGTGTGAAGGGGTAGCGGCCGTTGACTGCCTCCTCGCAGACGCGCGTCACCGTCTGGTCGAGGGTCTGGTTGAGGTTGGCGACGGATGCCTCGGCGACATTGGCTTCGAGCTCGTCCGCCGCCGCGTTGACCATGCGCGCCAGCGGCTTGGGCAGGCGCGAGACATTGGCGCGTAGCGTCGAGATCTGCAGTTGCAGGTTTGCGTTGACACGTTCGGTCTGCGCGGGGACATCGGCCGCGAGTTTCAGGCTCTGGAAGATGTCGTGGAAGTTCTGCGTCAGCGCATCGAGCGGCCGGCGCCCGGCGGCCCCGCCGACCAGCGCCTGGAACGAGCGGAACTGCGCCTCGACGCTCGCGCCGGCATTCTGCGCAACGGCCGAGCTTGCGCCGGCGCGGCTTTGCGACTTGCCGCCGGCGATCTGCAGGCCGATGCGGGCCAGGCCCTTGGCCATGCTGGCGGGATCCTGCTGCGCCGTGCCGATATCCTTCTCGGCGCCGCTGTCCTTCGTCAATGCGGTTTCGTCGGCGATCGCGGTGAAGAGCTGATCGAGGGGCGAGTCCGGCGCCGCGAGGGCGGAGAGCGCCAGATGCTGCGGCTTGTCCTTCAGCATCGCCCTGAGCTTCAGCTGGTCGAGCACCCCGTTCCAGGCGGCGGCGAATTCCTTGCCGTAGCGATCGATGAGTTCGGGACCGAGCTTGGGCAGGTCTTGGTCGATGCCGCCCTGTTCCCCGCCGCCGCCGAGCACCCACTGGTCGTCTACGAGCATCTGCGCGATGCGCGAGAGCTGCGGCAGGAAGAAGCGATTGAACCCGGCGCGCGTGTAAAGACCGGGAACGTGGAGATCGGCGAGCTCATTGCCATCCGTGCGCTCGAACGCCAGTTGCGCTTCCGGACCGGCTTTCGCGGCGATGGAGAAATCCTGCAGCTTTGCCGCGTAGACCGCCGATTTGATTTGCGCCGAGGCGCGGTCAGCGAGGCTCATGCGTCCGAGCGAGCGCTGCGCGGCCTCGATCAGCGGCTGGTTGAGCTCGAAGCTTGGATCGTAGGCGTCGTCGAGCGTCAGCATGGCGCGCAGATGCTTTTCGAGCTGTGCGCGGCCCTCGCGGTTGTTCTCGCCGGGGTAGCGGTTTTCCTCCCAGTCCTGCTTCATCCACGAGACGATCAGCTCGTCATCGACCTTCGGCGCCTTGCCGCCCAGCATCAGGTAGATCTTGAGCGGCTCGTAGAGCGCGACCGGATCGGCCATCCTGGCCTGGATCGTCCGTTCGGCCTGCACCAGCAGCCGCGAGCGGAAGGTCCGCTCCAGCGCCTGCCGATAGGCCGTCTTGGAGGCCGACAGCAGCCTATCGCGCTGGCTGAGCCCGAACGTCTCCTCGATCGGCTTTCCCTGGTCGCTGTTTTCGAAACCGGCCGGCAGGTTGCGCAGCTGGTCGAGCGGACCGATGACGTTTTCGAGGTCGACGTCCGTCACCGTGGTGCTCTTGAGCAGGCTATCGGCGCTGTCGCGATAATGCGCCATGGCTTGGCGTGTGGAAGCGACCAGCTGCTTGTTGGCGAAGAAGCTCAGACCCAGCAGGCCGAGCGCCGCCAGGGCCGCCAGCGCGATCGCGGCCAGGCCGCCGAACCTGGCGAGCTTCGCGCGCCGCTCGGCCGCCCGGTCGAACGACACCCAGCCCGATTCCGGGAAGATCACATTGGCCAGCAGGTCGTGCAGGAAGAAGCTCTTGCCGGCGCCGGAAAGATGCGCCTGCGAGGCGTTGCCGAAACTGCGTCCGATCGCGCCCAGCACCTGGTCGAAGGGCGTGCCTTCCTGGGTGCCCGAAGAGAAATAGAGCCCGCGCAGGCTGACATTGACCTGTGACCGCGAGGTGTCGAACAGGCTGCCGACAAACCGCGCTATCCGATTCTTCAGCGCGCCGAACTGGGCAGGAAAACCGAACAGCGCGATCCGCGCCACCGGGTCGGGCTCTTCCTGCAAACGGTCGGCGAGTTCTTCGGCGAGCCGCTTCGCCAGTTCGTCGAAGGCTGCCGGCGCCTCACCGGCCATGTTTCTGGTACGGTCGGCGGTCTGGAATGTCGCGCCCCATACCTTTCGCCTGCGCGCTTCATCGAAATCGCCGAAATAATCCATGAAGCCGGCGATGAGATCGGCCTTGGTGAACAACAGATAGACCGGGAACTGGACCTTCAGCGTCTCGTGCAATTCGCGCAGGCGGCTCCTGATCTCGGTGACATGCGCGTCGAGTTGCCGGTCGTCGAAGCCGATCAGGTCGGCAAGGCTGATGGCGAGGATCACGCCGTTGATCGGTTGTCGGGTGCGGTGCTTCTTGAGCAGTCCCAGGAAGGCGAGCCAGCTCGCCTTGTCGCGCTCGCGGTCCGATTCCTGTGTCGTGTAGCGGCCGGCCGTATCGATCAGCACCGCCTCGTCGGTGAACCACCAGTCGCAGGACCGCGTGCCGCCGACGCCGGCCAGCGGCTGCGCGCTGCCGGAGCCGGAAAGCGGGAATTTCAGCCCGGAATTGACCAGCGCCGTCGTCTTGCCGGCGCCTGGCGGGCCGATGATGATGTACCAGGGAATGTCATAGAGGAAATTGCGCTTGCCGCTCGTCCGCTTCAGCGTCGCGATGGCTTCGCTTATGCGCGCTTCGAGCACCTGTGAATCATCGTTGCGCTCGTCGCTGCGTACGATGGCCGTTTCGAGCGCCTTTTGCGCCTTGCGCCGCTGCCAGAAGCGGACCCCGTAGAACAGCGCAAGCACCGCAACGGTGACGCCGATGATCGTGGCCCTGAGCCACACAGGTCCAAGCGGGCGCGTATCGGCGAAGCGGATCAGCGGCCCGGCATACCAGACCGCCGCCGAGAAACCGGCAAGCGCGGCCAGGCTGAAGATCCGCAGCATCCAGCGCATCAGTCGCCGTTCTCCGCCGCCGCGCTCGTCTGCAAGGTCTCCTGTTTCGGGATCATCACGTCGACGCGGCGGTTCTTGGCTCGGCCTTCCGCCGTGCCATTGTCGGCGATCGGTTCATCCTCGCCCCTGCCCTCGGCGCTCAGCCGCGACGGGTCCTTCAATTGCTTGGCCACCAATGCCTGGACAGCGTTGGCGCGAGCGATGGAAAGATCGAAATTCGATTTGAATGTGCTCGATTTCTTCGGCTTCACATTGTCGGTGTGGCCGATGATATTGATGGGCCCCGGTTCAGCATCGAGCGCCGTGGCGATGTCGGCGGCGACAGGCTGGAACTGCGGCTTCAGCTCCGCCTGGCCGGGCGCAAACAAAAGCTGATTATTGATCTCGACGACGATGAACTCGCCCTTCTCGCCGACGCTCAGTCCGCCGCCGGCGATCTCCTTGGCAAGTGCGGCGCGGATGCGGTCGATCTGGGTGGTGTCCGGAACCGCGGGCGGCGGCGGGCTGGCTTGCGCGGGCTCAGTGGGCGCCGCCACGCTGGCGCGCTCGATGGTGACGGGCGTCGACGGGTTGAGCGCCAGCAATTCGCCGGCGGTCGCGTCGCCTTCGTCGGTGATCAGCACCCGCAGCCCGAAGAAGGCCGCTGTCACCAGCGTCGCCGCGGCGGCCGCTGCCGCCCAGAGCGGCAGCCGCGCCCTTGGCTTCGGCAGCGCCGCCGCCATGCCTTGCCAGCGTGGCGAGATGTCATCGTTGGCGCGCGGCTTGAAGTAGCGCAGCGTGTCGTAGACGTCGCGCCGGACGCGTTCGAGCATGTTTCGTTTGCCCGTCAGCCCCCGATACTGGCCTTCGAAGCCCAGCGACAGGCACGCATGCATCAATTCGAGTAGGTCGTAATGCGCTTCCGGCTTGGCGAGAATCTTGTTCAACGCTCCATAGAAGCCCGTGCCCGTCGGTTGGGTATGGAAGAACCGCGCGGCCAGGCTGTGCTGAGGCCAGCTGTCCTTGTCCGGCCAAGGTAGATTGCCGACGAGGTCGTCGGCGGTTTCGCAAAGGGCGAACTTGGCGATGCGTGCGTCTTCCTCGGCTACGCCGGCTTTGGCGATCGCGCGGTCGAAGGATTCGATCGCGTCAGCGATACGCTCCGCCAGGGGTGCGGCCTGCCGTTCGACCGGCATCAGCCGCAATTGGCCGAAGAGCATCAGCAGCGGCGCCGCCGCGGCGAGGATCGGATTTGTCGCGGCGTATTGCACGCCCTCGGCGGCGGCGAGCAAGGTGTCCTGCGGCAGTCCCGGCGTCGCATTGTCCTCCGCTCCCGGGGTTGGCCCCTGAAACAGCACGGTTCCGGACGACCAGCCGGTTGGCATCTGCCGACCGCCGCCGGGGTCGAACACTGTCGCTTCGCGGGCAGGCGGTGGAGCAGGACGTGCGCCTTCCGGACCGGATCTCTCGGGAGCCGCAAGGGGCTTCTGCTTCGGCCGCGGCGCGCGGATGACGGTCTTGTCCGCCGGCCTGGAGGGATCGTCCTTGGAGCTCATCGGCGACGCCCCGCCGTCGAATTGCAATGAGCAGGTTTTTGCCCGGGAAAATGCGTTTCAGCCTGAGCCTCAGCGGCGGGCCGCATGGAAAGGCTCATCTCGCCGAAACATGACATTGCTGCACACGCCCCAAGCCTCGCCGCCTTGCCCGCCGGGCTGGCGTCCTTGTGCATTCTAGTCGCCCGGATAGCCAATTGAAACGGGCCGCCGATTGAAATCGGAGAGCAAGATGCTCGAAGAGGCGGCTTCTTCTATGAGACCCGTCACATACGGTTGGCGGGGTCTGTGCCGTGCGGCTATTTCTGCTTGTCGGCCTTGCTGTAGGCTTCGGCGAAATAGGTGAGGAAGACATCCAGCATGCCGTTCTCATGCTTGTCTTCCATCGTCCGCCAGGTCGCGACAAGCGCATCCCAGGCCTGGCTCTTCCTGGACGAGAAGGACGCCGGCGGGATCTTCCTGGCGATCGCCTCGGGCGACAGATCGTCGAGCAGCCTGGACAGCGCGGCCTGCATGGCGGCATAGGTCGCGATCTCATGCGTCTTCAGATCGCGGAACGCATCCTCGACGCTGCGCCTGGCATCGAGATAGCCGGCTCTGCGCTTGGCGAACATGATCTCCAATATGTCGTCGGTGCCCGGCACGAATTTCAACGGGTTGTTGTCCTCGGCGCCGATCATCGTGCGGTGCGCGCTCTTGGCGAGCACCTTTGCCGCCGCGCGCGCCTTGAGCAGCAGGGATAGTTGCTCGACCGTGGTCCTCAGCACCGCGCCGATCTCGGCCGCGACATCGTGCGGGTCGCGCGACTGCAGCAATTCAGGCGCGATGCCCGCCGCCCTGGCGATCTCCCGCAGCATCGCGTCCGCTTCGGCCGGCCGATTGGCCGAGGCCGCCGGACCGGGCTGCGGGGCCGAAGATCTGGAGGCGGGCGCCGCCCCCGTCGAGCGCTGTTCCGCCGGAGTGAAGAACGGCTCATGGCCGGGATCCGGCGGGCCGCCGGTGGAGGGCGGCAGCTCGCGCTGCGTCGATCCCGTACTGGCCTGCGGATGTCCGGTCGCGGCCCGTTCCTCTTCGATCGAAACGCCGACGACGTAGCGGCCGATCAGCAGCCGATCGCCCTGGGCCAGCCGATGCGGCCCGGCCATGCGCTGGCTCGAACCGTTGATGAAAGTGCCGTTGCGCGAGACATCGTAGAGCCAGAATGAACCCGCCTGGTAGCGGACCTCGCAGTGCCGGCCCGAAATGACCTTGTCCGGATCGGACAACGTCCAGTCGCAATTCTCGCGGCCGATCTCGAAACTGCGGTCGCGGGCGGCATAGCTGGCGGCCGTGCCGGCCGGCAGCCTGTCGACATTGCTGATCTGGAGCGAGATGAACATCCGGAAGCGTCGCCCAACTTGGTCAACAAATGCTTATTTTCCGCGCAATTCCAGGCGGAAACGCCAACGCACCTTTCCTGGAATTGCCTTGACATTCTAGCAGCTTGCGAGCGCGGCGGGAGAGGAGCGTTTCACACCGGCGCACGGGCCAGTTTAGCCACAGCTGTTATTTGGCCGCCGCCAAACATGTGCTAGGCTGAAAGCGGTCCGGTGCGGTGGGCGTGAAAAGTTCCCGAACGTGATGCGGTTAACATAGCGGGGGCTTCAATCCATCATACTGGCGGCCGCGTCCAGGAGGGGCACGACCATGCCGAACGAACGCGCCACGGTTGTGCAGACGCCGGCTGGCGCCGACCTGACCTTCACCCATCTCATCGGCCGCGATGAGATCAGCCGCTGTTTTGCCTATACGGTCGGCTTCGTCTCGAAGAACCGCGACGTCGATCCGTTGAAGATGCTGGGCGGCGTCGTTTCGGTCGAGGGCGAATCCGATCCGAAGCGCTGGTTCAGCGGTCTCGTGTCGGATTTCAAGCTGACCCGCATCGAGGACCGGCTGGCCTTCTACGAGGCGACCGTCAGGCCATGGCTCTGGTTCCTCGGCAACACCACCGATTGCCGTATCTTCCAGAACATGACCGCGGTGGAGATTGTTGAGAAGATATTCTCGAAATACGGCATCGCCAAATTCGAGAAGCGGCTGCAGGGGTCCTATCCCCAGCGCGAATATTGCGTCCAGTACGATGAGAGCGATCTCGATTTCGTGCAGCGGCTGCTCGAGCACGAAGGCATTTTCTATTTCTTCGAGCATGACGAGGGCAAGCATACGCTCATCTTGTGCGACGCGATGAGCAAGCTGAAGCCGGCGCCCGGTTACGAGAAGGTGCTTTACAATTTCGAGGGCCAGGCCTCGCGGCGCGATGTCGAGTACATCACCGAATGGATACCTGGCAGCGCGGTGCGGCCGGGCGCCTATGCGCATACGGATTACGACTTCGAGAAGCCCGGCGCCGATCTGATGGCGAAATCCGCCCAGCCTTTCGCCCATAAAGAAGCCTCGGGCGAGAACTACCGCCAGCCCGGCGCGCATCTCGATGTCGGGCGGGGCGACAAGATCGCCGGGATCCGCCGCGAGGAACTCCAGGCGGTGCACCAGCACAGCACGGCGGTTGGCACCGTGCGCGGCCTTTTTTCCGGCTGCAAGTTCACGCTTGAAAGCTTTCCGCGCGACGACCAGAACCAGGATTATCTGGTGGTCAGCGCCGAGTACCGGCTGTTCGATCCGGGCTACCGCACCCAGAACGAGGCCCACAGCGAGAACTTCAAGGTGGTTCTGGGGGTTGCGCCCGCCAAACTGCCCTACCGGCCGGCGCGCATCACGCCGCGGCCGATCATGCGCGGCCCGCAGACAGCGACCGTCGTCGGTCCTTCGGGCGAGGAAATCTTCACCGACAAATATGCGCGGGTGAAAGTGCAGTTCCACTGGGACCGGCTCGGCAAGAAGGACCAGAACTCGTCCTGCTTCGTGCGCGTCTCGCAGACCTGGGCCGGCAGCAACTGGGGCTTCATCCAGATCCCGCGCATCGGCCAGGAGGTCATCGTCGACTTCATTGAGGGCGATCCGGACCTGCCGATCATCACCGGCCGAGTCTACAACGCTTCGCAGATGCCACCCTACGGGCTGCCGGGCAACGCCACGCAATCCGGCTGGAAGTCGAATTCCTCGAAAGGCGGCGGCGGTTACAACGAGCTGATGTTCGAGGACAAGGCCGGCTCCGAGCTGGTCAATTTCCAAGCCCAAAAAGACCATCATCTGCTGATCAAGCACGACCGCAACAAGACGGTCCAGCACGACCAGTCCGACCGCATCGACCACGATGCCAAGCACTCCGTGGGCCACAACCTCGATGAGGACGTCGGCAACAACAAGACGGTCAAGATCGGAGTCGACCAGACCACCAACATCGGCAGCAACGACACCGAGACGGTGGGCGCGAATCGCTCGCTGACGGTGCTGGCCAACGAGACGATTCACGTCGTTTCGAATTCGACGGAGAACATCGACGCCAACCATTCGCAGACGGTGGGGCTGGTGCAGACGGTCACGGTGGGCGCGGCGCGTGTGGATACGGTGGGGGCGGCTGAAGCGCGAACTGTCGGCGCTTCGCAGACGAACACGATTGGGGCGACACGGTCGGTCACTGTGGGGTCGGCGCAGAGCCACCAAATTGGTGCCGACGACAGCTGGAACATCGCGTCAAATCAGGACGTAACGATCGGCGGCGGCCAAAGCGTCAACATCGCCGGCGATCAGAAGTCGAAGATCGGCAAGGGAAGGCGTGCCGAAATCGCCGCCGACGACGGAACCAAGGTGGGGGGCGCCTACGAGTTGCGGATCGCCAAAGGGAGCATGGTTCAAATCGGCGAGGACGGAAAGATAAATGTCGGCAAGACATTCCTGATCGAGGCCGGCGATTCGATTGCCCTCAAATGCGGCTCCGCAGCGATTACGATGAAGAAAGACGGCACCATAACCATCGAAGGCAACGACATCTCCATCAAGGGCTCCGGCAAGATCAATGTTAAGGCCTCGAGCGACATCACGATGAAGGGGTCAGAGATAAAGCAGAACTGAGGGCTGGCCATGGCGGTGACAAAAGAACGGATTGATGGCGTTGTGATCGGCATTTTCCTGGGCTTCGGTGAGGATTCCCCCCTTGTGGTTTTCCCGGGCAATCGAAAGGAAACTGCCGTGTCGGCGCGAAGCCTCGCGGAATTGACCTCGGACATGATCGGCGCCGAGGTGGCACTGCTCTTCCAGGAGGGCGATCCAGGCCGGCCGCTGATTGTCGGGCGGATTGTTGACCCCGCGCATAAATCTGATGCGCCGCACGTGGTTCGGGACGGAGAACGTGTGAGGATCAACGCAAATGAGCGCATTGAACTTCGCTGCGGAAAGGCCACGATCATCATGGAAAAAGACGGACGCATCACGATCCGCGGCACCTACGTAACGAGCCATGCCAGCGCAACCAACCGTGTTCGTGGGGCATCGGTGAATCTCAACTGATGCCCATGGTTGTCCTGCGCGAGATCGTGCGTCAGCACGCGGAAATGGCGGCGTTTCTTTGGACCGTCTATGACCATCATTTGCTGCATCCCGACGAGAATCCGGATATGGACGAGGAGCGGCTCGAGCGCCTTGCCGAAAGGCTGGATGCTCATCTCGATGGCCTCCGGACCGCCGGCGATGCCGGACGGGAAATTGCTGAGGCCCTCTATGCCGAGTATCCCGAAGCGGGAGAGATGTTCGTCTTGCGCATGCTGATCGACGGCGCGCCGAAACGCGTTGCCGACCTCGACCTTGCCAAGGTGCGAGCGTACCTGTCGCAGAACGGCCATCAGTCTGGTGAGACGTCCGTAGTGTGAACCTTGTCTGCGGAGGTAAAGAAATACGGCCCCCGCTGTGCAGTTTCAGATAAGTCGAAGGCCGTCATCGTAGACAAGAGTCAGCGTCTTCCATCTGCGGCCATCGAACCGCCACGCCGTGTCGATGCCGGCGACGTACAGGAACTCGCCATCCGTGCGGAGGTCTGAGGCAATGCCGGTGTCCTCGAATGGCAGAAGCGCGTTGGCCTTTTCGATGTTCAGCCCGGCCTCGTCGCCCCAATAGGCATTGCCATTGAAGGTTCGCACGGAGAGATAAGTCATGTCGGCGGTAGCGGTTATCTCGGTTATTTCGTCATTTGCAATTCGAAGGCAGACGCCGTCATCGCCGGCGACCCTGATCTTGCCGTCAGGCGCGACGTCGATACCGCGCAACTGATCGTGCCGGTGTGTTTCCAAGGACTGCCAGCCTGCACCCATCAGGCGGTGGAGAGTGCCCATCTCACCGCATGCATAGATGCCGTGCTTGCGGTGTCCATGAATATCCAAGTACTCGTTGGATCCGAGCGGCGTAATCGCCTGCCATCGCGGCCCAACGAGCCGGAAGGCCACGCCGTCCGTGCCAACCGTGATCGGCCCTCCGGCATCCTCTGCCCAGACCTGCCTGAGGCTTTTGTCGCTGACTTTGTCACGTGTCCAAGTCGTACCAGCGTATCGCCAGATCCAGGTGGTCGCCTCAAGTGCGAACAACTCGCCAGAAGGCGCGGCTGAGAGCGCCATCAGCCATTCAGACGTTACCAGGGCACCACGGGATTTCTTGGGGTCGAAATTCTCGACGACGAAAATCACCGAGACAGTGGTGACGTAGTCGGCATCGCTGAGCAGGAACAGGATGGCCACTTTGTTGCCGCTCAACGGCGCAACCTGCAGGCATTCGATGTCGGTGTCCGGATCGGTTGCGAATCCCTCGAGGTCTTCTTTGTCCATCTTCATTCGCTTCGTCCTTTCCGGCTAGCAGGAAACTTTCGAGGGGGCTACATCCGCGGCTGTCACAACGACGGATTCCCCACCCGCCGCCTTCCTGAGGCGCTTTTTGGCGACTTGAACAAGACGAGCCTGATCCTTCGCCTTAGGGCAAGTCCCGTGGCAGGCTTTCTTGTCTTTCACCTCTTTCTCGGACTTATTCATGCTCTTCTTCAAGTATTCCATGTTCGCAGTCTTGAGGCATTCTGTGGCAGCGGCGTGCACGGCAGGCGGAATCTTGGGGTCGTCAAGGTTTTTCACCGTGCTGTTCACGCATTCGTCAGTAAAATCGCCCAGCTTGCCGGCAGAATTGTTGCTCAGCCAGTTGCGGGCATCCGCAGACTTTTTATTGTGCGGGGTTTTGCGCTTCTTGCCGACCACCTTTTTGCCGGGCGCGCCCGCAGCCTTGGCTTTTGCCGCTTCGCCCGCCATCCATTTCGCTTTCATGCAAATGCATGGCGCTTCTTTGTCGTCGTAGTCCTTGCAGCAGTCCAGAGTCAGGTCGCGCACACCTTCGGCCGTGAAGAACTGGACCTCAACGGTATGCTCCTTTTCATAGCCTTCCGGGCATTCCAGCTCCTTGTACGGCTTTATCTCGAGATCCGAGCATTTGAAGGTTGCCGGCGTGGCCGTAGCGACCTTCGGCATTGGAGGTCCGCCCGCGGTAGGGGAGGCGTGATCGTTCGATGAAATGTCGGTGAAACGGCTGATCGGCTCGCCATCCATCTTGACGTCGCCGGACCAGGCATGGGCGTATTCCTTGCCCGTATTGACCGAGGTGATGATGTTTTTCTTTGGCGCGCAGCCCGCCTCGTTGCCGCTACATCTGGTGTAGTAAGATTTGTTTTTCTGCGTGACAGTCTTTCCGCCGATCTTGACTGTGCCTGTTCCGTTGTCCGTGTCGCTGTCCATTCCAAACGTTGGATAGGGTACCGGGACGCCGGGCGGTGTTGCCGGAGTTTGTGGCGGGGTGAAGCAGACGTAAGGAAAGGCCGCGATGACCTGGTTAGCCTGCGCTTTGCAGGCAATCTCAAGACTATTGGCGTAGACGGTCATGCCCTTCTCCCGTAAGCGAACACCGCGGCGCCGCACGCACCTGCGTCGGAAGACGCCTCGATGAGGACCGGATTGCCGGCGGCATATCCTTTGCCGGCTGCGGTCCACGCCATGCCTACCATAAGCGGAACGGCTGCGGCACCGATGTTGCCCAGAGACTCCGCGGGCGACCATAGGTCCTGGAACTCATGGCGCCCCCGCAGCAGGCGGATCGAGGTCAGCGCGGTCTGCTTGAACCAGTATTGCTCGCCGATCAGGTCGGCGATGCGATAGCCGAGCCGGTTCATATCAATCCCGGTTTCGTGGAACGCCGCATCGTAGGCAGCCGTCATGCCATCGGCGCGCAACGGCAGATCTTGGTCGTTGTAAATAGAAGCCTCCTCGCGCGAAAGACCGAGGCCGAACAGCCGGAAACCGTTACCCTGCGGTCTCGAGCAGAGAATGGCCGCAGCGGCTTCGCCTGGAATGAAGCCGTTGGAATTGTCCGCCGTAAGCAAGCGGCGCTTGCTGAGGTAGTGGGAAATTGTTGATCCGGTCAGATAGCTGTCGACGCCTGCAATCATGACATAGGGAGCTTCGCCAGATGCAAGCAGTCTGCGCGCTTGATCGAACGCTACGTGCCCGGAAGGACGTCCATAAGCCACGATGCGAGAACGCAGATGAGGTTCGATCTCGACGATTTCGCTGATCCGGCGGAGCAAGGCGAGATTGTCCCGGACCGGGCGGCCGGGGCGATCCTCCTCCGGTAGGCAGAGGATGAGCGCCGTCTGCCCTCGAGCTTGCGGACGATTTTCGAACGCTTCCGATATCGCCCCTGCTGCTAGGTGGGCCATTCGTTTTTCGCCGATCCAGTTGCGTGGCAGCGGCACCGGCGCACCCGTAAGCCAGCCCGCGGGTGAGCCAACGAAACGGGTTTCCTGGAAGCCATCGAGCCGAGCGCGCATCGCTGCGCAGGCTGAGGGCGCGTCAAGGCCAACGGCCGTCACCATACCAACCGAAACGATCTCGACCGGGGAGGTCATGCTTCCTCCTCCTCCTCCTCCGGCGCCGTGCCGTTGGCGCGGATATAGGTGCGGCCTGTCGCGCGCGCCTTCAGCATTGCCGGCGTGGGCGGACCGACCCAGCACTCGGAGAAATCGAGGACGGTCCGCTGGATTCGCTGTGAGACGCGCCAGACCAGCGAGAAGCGACGCCTTTCGGGGTCAAGGAGGACGGTGTCGGGAAAAATATCACCTTCGTAGGCCTTTTGGTTCCCCTTGAACAAGGTGATGGGCAATGCAGTCGACGGCAGCCGAAAGCTAACACGCCCATCGGGCGTGAGGTTCACAAGCGCAATCTCCTCGCCGCCATGCGGGTGATCGATCTGCTGGTCCTCAGGCGCCATCTGGAAATAGCGTTCGTCGAAGTCCGGCGGCAGGAAAGGAAAAATGTTCTTCGTCCAGTTGTCGTCATAGGTGCCGCCATATTCGATGCGGCCAGGCCAGCCGCGGCCCATCGGCCCAAAGCTCATCGGCTTGTAGTCGCCGAAGGGCGAGCGGATTTCCTCGTTGACAGCTTGCGTGTTCGGTAGCCGCAGGCCTGGGATGAGACGCTGGTTCTTCGTTCGCGACCAGCCGGTGCCGACCGGGTTGTATTTGTAGCTGGCGGGCAGTTCGTCCTCCGGATCCAGGCGATCGATGCCGCCCCAGGCGACATCGTAAGAGATCGGCAGTTTCAAAAAGGGCTGCGGCGCCGTCGCGTTGAACACCGGTCCGATGGCGCGCCACTCGCGGTGGCCGACGACCTCGAGGAGCTTCGACCAGTTGCCGACTTTGATGCCGACCGGCACGCGCTCGGCTGGGCGCCCTCCCGGCGCATAGGCGCAGCCATTGGCGATGACATCGCAGCGCGGCTTACGGAAGGCGAAATCCGTCTCCCACAGCGTCGCCGAATAGCCCGGCACGCCGGTGTGCGTGTCGGCCATCACCAGCGGCACCTGCTCGGCCGATTTCTGCACCAGTCCGCCAGGCTTCTCAGGAAAGTCGAACGTACCCTTCACCACGACCACGAGCCATTCATGGCCGGCCTTGTCCATGCCCATAGTGAACTGGTGCGGATAGCCCATCTGGTTCCAGATCTGCATCAGCTGGTCTCCCAACCAGCCGCGAAAATCTGCTCCAGCACCGGCTGCGGCGCCTGCGGATCGACGTCGAAAATATCCGTATGCGCCGTCCATGCCACGAGGCCGTCGATGACATCGCCCTCACCCTCGACGGGCGGAATGGGCAGGGCCGCAAGCGCCGCGTCGAGTTCGTCGGGCGTCAGCTCGCCCCGTTGCGCGGCGAGGGCGGCATTCTCGATGCCGTCAAACCACCTATCCACATAAGCCAGCTTCAGCGGCGCCTCCGAAAGCCGGGCGACGACGCTGAGCGGGAACCGCCGGCCGACCCGGTCGGCGCTCTGCAGCACGATGCCCGCCGAGGCACCGAAGGAACCCGGGCCGGCCAGAAAACGCAGCGCCGTGTTCTGCGGCCAGGCTTCGAGCCCGAACAGTGGCACGATGTGCTGCGCCAGCCAGCGGTCCCACACGCGTACGAAATCGCCCGGCAGCCGCCGCGTCACGAAGTCGCCGGCGGCAGGCATCTTGCCGTAGAAGCCGGGCAGGATCAGATCTGCGGCGGACATGTGAACTTCTTGAACATTTCGAGCGTGTAGGGGTTCTCGACGCTGGCAGCCTTGAGCTCGAAGTCCGCCCACATCCCCTTTGTGCCGAGCCGCAGGCTGTAGACGTCGGTGAGCTTGGTCGCGTTGAAGCGGCCGCCGCGCAGCATTCTCAGCCACGCCCAGCTGCCGGTCTCGTTGAGCATCACTTCGGGCGAGCCGTCGACCGGCTGGAAGGCCAGCGAGATCACGCCGGTGCCGTCCTTGCCCGGCCATGTCATCGGCTGCGGCCTCGTCGCGTTGTTGTAGTAGACGAGGTTCTGGCCATCGAGGTTGAGCGTCACCCGCGCCACGTTGGGCGACAGGTCCTTGGGCTCCAGCGTAAAATTCATCACCGGTCCGGTGCCGCCGGGGAACAGATCGTCGCGAATGTGGCGCGCCTGCTCGAAGGCGGCGAGCGCCGCCGGGTCGAGACCGAAATCGGCGCGCCATTTCCATGGCTCGCTGGCGGTGTCGACATAGTTGATCAGGTGGTCGTTGGTGAAGGCGTCGATCAGCCCGGTCGGCCCGAACAGGCGCTGGAAGTCGCGCACATTGACGTCGACCGCGCTATCGGGGCTGAACGGATAACGGTTGTTGAGCGCGGCCTGGCAGAAGGGCAGGATGTCGGCGCGCCAGATGGCGTTGAGCTCGTTGGTGACGGCCTTCTGCGACAGGCCGCTTGTGTCGCCGGCAATTCCGCCCAGCCAGTCGTTGATCGGCGAGGGCAGGATCTGCGCCTGCCTTGCGACTGCGCCTGTCAGTTCGGCAAGGCCGCCCTGCTTCTTGATGGCGTCCTGCGGATCGGGATTGGCGGTCACCGTCTGCAACACATTGGACAGCGCCGTCAGCGCCACGATGGCGGCGTCGAGCGCCGGCGGCTGGCCGTCGACCTGGGCGATCGTGCCCTTGAGCGGCTTGAAATGCTCGGCCACGAGGCTGCCGGTCATGTCGACCTGGTCGGCCGAGCCCGCGCGGGGCAGGAGCTTCGCGCCCGTCTTCACCACCTTGCCCAGTTTGCCGAGCTTGCTGAGCAGCTTCGAACCGGTCTTGTCGTCGGCCGCCGCTTCGTCGGAGCGGGTCAGGTCGGTCTCCTGCACCACCGCGGTCAGCAGGCGCTTCAGCGCCGAATCGGCGCTGGACAGGTCCTTGAGGTTTTCGCTGGCGACGTTGAGGTCGGTCAGCGGCGCCAGCCGCATGTCGCGCAGGAAACTGTCCCACTGCGCGATATAGTCGTCGTAATAGAGCTTCAGTATGTCTTCCGACAGCGCCGAGACCGACGTCTCGGAATTCTCCGAACAGCCGCCGGCAAACACCGCGCGGTCGAGCGCCGCCTGTCCGGCGACATCCTCGACCCGGTCGAGGATCGCGTCGTGGAAGCCGGCATAGGTGTAGGGGCCCGGCACACCGACGCGCAGGGTCTTTTCGGAGCGGCGCGCGAACACCTTGGCGCCGTTCGGTCCGGCGAAATTGGCCGGCACCCATTCCTTGATCGCCGCTACTTCCGGGTCGGCCAGAAGCTGCTTGTAGGCGCGCTCCGGCAGCGAGATCGTGCAGACCGTCTTCAGTGCCTCGGCGACCAGCTCCTTGTCCGGCGCGACGTAGCTGTCGTCGACGGCCATGCGGCGGATCGCGGCAAGCTGGTGCTCTTCGGCGTCCGCGGTTGGGAAGGGTGCGGCAGGCGCAAATTGCGGCAGGCTGTTCACCCACCAGTTCTGCACGAAATCGGTGTCCATCTGCGACAGGCCGGTCATCATCCGGTAGGTCTTCAGCGCGCCGAGCATGAAATCCGGATCGCGGATCTGCCGCCACATCGTGGCCTCCAGCAGCGCGACCATATGCGGCTCGAGCACGTTGCGCAGGGCATGGTCGTAAGTGTCGGTCTGCGCGCGCACCAGCTCGGCCGAAGCGGTCGGACCGAGAAGGTTATGGATCGCATCCGGCGGCGCGGTTCTTGCCGCCGCCACCGCGTCCATCGCCGCCAGCGCGCCGTCCATGGCCGGCTGCTCGACCGCGGCCGGCGTGGCGGCGACGTCGGTCAGCGGCTGCTGCAACGCTTCGAACTGGCCGGCCTGTTCGGTGATCGCATTGCGGTTGTCGAGATAGGACCAGGTGAATAGCCCGCCGGCGAGCAGCGCCGCGAGCGCGCAGGCGGCCGCCGCGCCGCGCCAGATCCAGGCGCGGCGACGCTGCGCCAGCGGATCGAATGTGCCGAGGCCGGCTTCCTTGAAGATCACCTCGGTCAGAAGGTTCCTGAGGAAGAAGCTGCGCTTCTCCACACGTGCCGCCGGCATGGTGCGACGCGGCGGCAACCCGAAGGATGAGGACAGCGCCGCGGTCAGCCGGTCGATCGGCGCGCCTTCCTGTGTCGCCGAGGTCAGATAGAGGCCGCGCAGCCAGGCGGCCTCCTCGTAGCGGCTTTCGCCGAACATCGCCTCGACCAGCACCTGGATCGGCTCGGAGAGGCTGGCAAGCTGCGCCGGGAAGCGGAAGATCTCGGCGCGCTGGCCGAGCTTGTCCTCGTCTTCCAGTCGCGGCACCAGCCGCCGCTCCAGCTCGGCGGCCAACCTGGCCAGTTCCGTCTGGATCATGCCGGCATTGACGCGGGCGTCGAGCGGGAAAGTGGTTCCCCACACCTGCTCGCGCGCCGTGGTCGACAAGCCGCCGAAGAATGCTTCGAACCCTTTGATCAGGTCGGCTTTGGTCAGCATCAGGTAGACGGGCAGGCGGATCTCCAGCCGATCGTTCAGCTCCGCCAGCCGGCGGCGGATCTTTTTGCCATGCGCCTTGATCGCGTCGTCGCCCTCCGACAGCGCGTCGATCGAGAGCGCCACGATTACCCCGTTGAGCGCGCGGCGGCCCCGATGCTTCTTCAAGAGGTCGAGGAAACCCAGCCACTCCGCCGCGTCGACATCCGGCTGGCTTTCCTGCTGGACGTAACGGCCCGCTGTGTCGATCAGCACCGCGTTCTCGGAGAAGAACCAGTCGCAATTGCGCGTGCCGCCGACGCCCTGCAGGTCGTCCGTGAGGTCGATCGGGAAATTGAGGCCGGACTGGCGCAATGCCGTGGTCTTGCCGGTGGCCGGCGGACCGACGATCACATACCACGGCATCTCGCGCAGGAATTTTCTGCCGCCGAGCTTACGCCGCTTGAGCTCGGCCATTACCTCGCCGAACTTGGCGCCGACGGCGGCCACGCTTTCCTCGCCGGGCGTGAGCTGCTTTTCGGCGACGGGCGCTGCGATCTCGGCGACGAACATGCGGTTGGCGCGGATCGCGCGGCGCTGCGCGATGATCAGCCAGATCAGCCACAGGATGATCAGCCCGGCGATGATGGCGATGCGCACATTGTCCGATTCGAACGGCGCGTATGGTCCGATCTGCACGATCGGGCCGAACACCCAGATCAGCAGCGAAAGCAGCACGATTCCGATCAGCGTCCACAGAAAACGCGAGGTGATGACGGCCCAGAGGAAGCGCAGGATGAACATCTCAGAGCCTCTTCTCGATCAGGACCTCGACGCGCCGGTTGAGCGCGCGGCCCTCGCGCGTCGAGTTGTCGGCCACCGGATCGGTTTCGGCGCGGCCCTCGGAAGAGATGCTCTCTTGCGGCACGCCGGCTTGCACCAGAAGCTCGGCTATGGTTTCGGCGCGCGCTTCCGACAGACGCTGGTTGCTGGCCAGCGGGTTGGACTTTTGCAGGCGCACATTGTCAGTATGGCCGACGACGGTGATTTTTCCGATCAGCTCCTTGTTGTCCAGGATCACCTTGGCGATCGCTGCGATCAGCGGTTCATAGCCTTCCGTCAGCGTCGGCCGGGAGGACTGGAACAGCTCAGGATTTGAGGACTGGATGACCAGCTTGGCCAGCGAGACGCTCTCGGTGCCGCTGAGCGCTCCTTTGAGGTTGTCCGGCGCTTCGGCCTTGAACTCCGGCAGCAAAGCGAAATCGACCGGTTGCGGCTCGGGCGCGGGCGCATCCTGCTTAGGCGCGGCGCGGGTGACGTCGCCGCGCGAGGCCGGCGGCAGCGTGCGCACCAGCGCGGAGAGCTCGACCGCATGGCTGCTCAGGCCCATCGACAGGCCGATATAGGCGACTGCGGCGACGACGATCGCGGCAAGCGCCATCACCCAGATCGGCACGATGAAGCGCTGCGGCTCATCGGAGGCAATCACGCCTTTCCAGTTCGGCGACAGCGGTGCGTCCTCGGCGTCCGCGTTGCGCAGGAAGCGCGCCGCCGCCACGCGCACGGCATTGAGCGAACGGTCGCCGGCGCGGCCGGGCACGCGGTACTTGCCGCGGAAGCCGAGCGCCAGGCAGTAATATTGCAGCTCCAGCATCTCGCGGTCGCGGTTGGGATGCCGCTCCAGCTCGTCGAGGCGGGTGAAGAACTGGGTGCCGGCATCGACGTCGCCGCGCAGCATGACCACAAGCGGCTGGCGCGGCCAGGCACTGGCGCCGCCCCACGGCGTGTTGAGCGCGAGATCGTCGAGCAGCGCCGCCACGGCCCATGCGGCCTGGTCGGCGCGCTCCAGCGATGAGCCCGCTGCCACCGCCGCGTCGCGCGCCCGCACCAGTTCGTCGAGCAGGCGCGTGCGCATTACTTCCGGGTTCTCCGGCGCCAGCGCGCTTTCGAGTTCCGGCGCGAATTCGAGCAGCGGCGCGAAGATATCGATCAGCGTGTTGGGATGGGCACGCGCCCGTTTGACCGGTGCGCCCGGCGCCAGCAGCGCCATCGGCCGGGGCGCGGCTCCGGTCAGGCGGATGCGTGTTCGCTCGCGATCCTCCGACAGTCCGAAAGGATCATCCCGGCTCATGGCCTCACCTGTTCACCGAATAGCAGTCGACCTGCGGCTCGCTCGGCAGCACACCGGAAACGCCGATGACGAAGCCGGGGGCGTCGAGTAGCGAGGCCCAATGCTCGCTCTTCTGGTCCAACTCCAGGCACAGCCTGTCGCCGTCATACGGGATCTCGCGCGGCTGCGAATGCAGCGGCTTCAGCGGAATGCCCGGCAGGCGCGACTTCCAAAGGCCTTCGAACTGGTCGGCGGAGCCGACCGTCGCCTGGTTGACGAAGATCTTGCGCAGCGCGTCTTCCGAAAGCTCGGAGCCGACGCGGATGACGATGCGGCTGGCGACCAGCAGTTTCGGATTGTCGATCCGCACCTTCCACACATTGGTCGCGTGCCGCATGACCGGCAGCGCGCGCGATTTCGGCTCGATGTAGCGCAGGCTGAGAATGAGCGAACGCAAGGCGTCCGCCAGCGCCATATAGGCGGGGCCGGGCGCCATGTGGTCGTAGGCCGGCAATTCGCCGAGCCGCCGCGAGCTCGAGCCATAGGTCGCCATTTCGCCGGCGAGGCCGGCGAGCTCGAGATAGAGCTCGGCCGGATGGAAGACATCCTGCGCCAGCATATGCGCAAGGCGCGGCCGCGCGGCATTGGCGAGATGCAGCATCAAAAGGTCCTCGACGCTGCGGCCGGCCCCGCCCATCACCATCTTGCCATGCGCCTCGGCGATCTGGTCGAGGCCGGTGACGACCTCCTGCAGCAATTGCCGGTACCAGTGGACGGCGCCGGTGATCAGCGTCGGCGGCAAAAAGGCCTGGTCGAGCGAGACGCCGCCATCGGCGCGCACACCTTTGATGTCGGCGACAGGAAGCGCCGTGTAGCCGCCGACCGATTTGCCGGGCGCCAGCAGCACCGCTTGCGGCCGCGCGATCTCGATCTCTTCCGGATCGGCGCCGCCCTGCACGGCATCGCGCACCGCAACGATCTTGCCGTGGTAGCGCGCGCCCGTCGATGCGGCATGCGCCGGATCGAAGCCGACACCGCCGGGCGGCTCCAGCGGCAACGCGACCAGCACCGGCCCGGCGCCGGTGTCGGCCGTGACCGGCAGCGGCTTCGGCGCGTCCATCAGTTCCGGGATGGAGAAGGGCGTGCCGTCCGGGAAGATGCCCCGGGCGGACACGATCGACACCTGGCCGGCATCGAGCAGCGACTGGTCGAGCGTCAGTTGCTGGAAGCCGAACGTATGGAGCTGGCCGGCCTGCAAGGCGCCGCGCACCATCCCTTCGAAGAACCGGTCCTGCTGCTGGAAGTGCTGGGTCCTCAAGAAGAGTCCCTCGGACCACAGCACCCTGTTTGCGTCGCTCATGCCACTGCTCTCTTGCACTGCCGTGCTTGTCTCGTCGTCAGGCGGAAATGCCGCCCTTGCCGAGGCTGACGTTGACGGTGAATTTCGACCCCGGCGATACCGACTTGGTCGTGCGCCAGTTGCGTCCGCCGGGTTCGCGGATCAGCGCGACGAAGCCGAGCGCCGTCGCGTTCGGTTCGACCGTGATGGTCTTGGCCGCCGTCTTGCCCGGAGCGACCGAGATCGCGTCCGAACCGATGAGGTCGGCGCCCAGCGCCGAGCCGGCATCGCCCTGCAGCGCGAAATAATCGGCCGAGTTGAACTTGCCGGTGCTGGCAAGCCGCATCACCAGCACGGTCACCGGCCTGTCGCCGCCGCCCGGTCCCGGATTCATGCCGGCGCCACCGGTCACGTTGACCGTGATGACCGATGGTTTCGGCGGGCCGCTCTGGCAAGCCGCAAGCAGCCCCGTTGCGCCGATGGCAACGATGAATTCCCGTCTGTCGATCATGTCCCTACTCCTCTTCATATGCGTCCCTGAAGTCTGCGCCGATCTCGCCCAGGAAGCTTGATTCCGCGCTCTGGGCGATGTCGCGATGGCGTTTCTGGTAGAGCTCCCACAGCTTGGCATTGCGCCCGCCGGCGAGCAGGTTGCCGATCGCCGAATTGGACTTGAGCTCTTCCTCGATCGCGGCCGGATCGAAGCGGTCGATCATGCGCCGCAGCGCCGCCTGCACGCCGCGCCAGGCGCGCACGTGGTGCTGCGCGAGGTCCTTCACGGCGTCGCTGATCGCCGCCTCGCCGGAGAGGAAGCCGGGACTGCGTTCCGCGATGATGGTGACGATGACATCCTCGACCGTAGGCAGGAATTTGAGCGGGTTGACCTCGGAGGCGCCGACCATGGTCTGGGCGACGCGCGCGCTGCCCTTCTCCTCGGCGCGCTTGCGCAAGAGCTGCATCAGGCCGTCGAGCATCAGCCTGTATTCGCGCCCGAATTTTTCCATTTCGGCGACCGGGTCGCGTCCGGGGAAATCGGCCTCCTCGACGCCCATGCCGCGCAGGAACGCGGCACGCAATGCCATATCGCCGGGCGTCGATGACGTCGGGCGCGACGGCTTAGGAACACGGCGCGGCGGCGCGGACGCTTCGGCCTGCACCGGTATCTCCCATGGACGGACGGCCTTCGCCTTCTCTGCGGCCTTTTCGACGCGATCGGCTGGGACGGCGCTGTAGCCGGAAGCGCGCGCCGCGGCCGGCCCGAAGCTGAAATCATCGAAGCCGGACGGTTTCGCCACGGGTTCGGGCATATCGCTGCGCAACGGCATGTCGCCGAAGCCGAACGGATCCGACCGGCCGACGGCGGGCTCGTCGTTCGAGGCCGGCGTCGCCACCGGATCAAGGCTGAACGGGTCGTCGAAAGCGGGCGAGCTGCGCTGGTTGGAAGTGCGATCGTAAGCTCCGGGCACAGGCTGCTCGAACGGATCGGGCAGTCCTGCCGGGCGCGGCCGCTGCGGCTCCTCCTCGACCTTGGCCGAGAAGAAGTCGTCGCCGCCGATGCTGGCTGGCGTCCGCGATTGTAGCGACCATGCCGGCGCAGCATTGGCGATCGGCGCCTGACCGATCGACGTGTGGCCGGCCGCGGGATGCACCTCGACATGAAGCACATAGTCGCCCATGCGCAGCCGCATGCCGCTTTGCAGGCGCGCCGACCTGCCGGTGCCGAGCGGGCTGTCGGAATCGTCGATGAACAATCCGCTGCTCGACGTGTCGGTAACGTAATAGCCGTCGCGGCCGCCGCTGATCTTGCAGTGCGCGCGTGAGACGAACATGTCCGGATCATCGATCTGCCAGCCGGCATCGGCGCTGCGGCCGATCACCAGCTCGCCCTCGTCCAGCCGGGTCTGCCTGACCACCTGCGAGCGCGGGCCTTGTTCCAGGGTCAGCAGCAGGCTCATCAGGCTGCCTCCGCCATGTCCGGCCGCCAGCCGACGATGGTGCGCAGCCTGAGATCGTCGGCATCGCCCTTTTCGGCAGGGCGCGAAAGCCAGGACGTCCGGCCAAGCTGGATGGTTCCCATCTTCGGCGCGGGCACCGCGCCGCGCGCGAGCACGATCCTGAGATCGACGTCCAGCGCCTCGCCGATCATGTCGCGCACTGCCTTCTTGAACAGGCCAAGGCGCCGTTCTCCGGGTAGAAACGATTTGAAGTCGTCGAGGCTCAGCGGGCCGACGCGCAATTCGATCCGGCTCTGCCGGCTGAAGACGCGCGGGCCGATCGTTGCGCCGCTGCCGAGAGCCGCATAGGCCTTGCCGATGCGGCTCTGCAGCGCCGCGGGAATCGTGATCCAGGCGGCGACGAATTCCTTGATCTCAACCGGCACCTTGAAGGCCGTGGCGAGAAACAGCGTCAGCCGCTCCGCGCCGTCGACCTGGTTGGCCAGCGATCCGGCCTGGCGCAGCCGCACCGTATCGAGTTCGGGATCCTGCGTGCCGGGAAGGCCGATGCCGGCCATCGCTTCGAGCATAGCGCGCACGCGCCCGCCGACCGAACGTTCGACCTGCACCGCCGGATGTGCATCCGCCCATGCTCGGTAATAGAGTGCGATCATGCGATGCTGCAGGATGTTGACGAAGTCGACGAATGTCGTGTCACTGGTCTGCTCGGCGTCGGCGCCGGTGAACCAGCGCTGCGACAGCCGGTCGAGCACCCAGCGCGTCAGGTGCAGCGGCATCGGTCCCTCCGGCCCGAGCAGGCCGAGATTGGCGACGGTCACCCGCGCCGGAACCTTTTCGCCAGCATCCTGGAATTTGATCACGTCCCTGGCCGAGAAGCTCAGGCGCACATGCTGGCCGAGCCTTGCCGGCTCGCGGTCGGCGGTTCCGGAATGCCCGAACAGTCCACGCCGCTGCTCCAGGCGGCGCAGCAGCTCGAAGAAGTCGAAGCTCTCCGACAGCGCCTCTGCTTCATTCGGGGCCGGTTGCGCTAAATCAGGTAGCGATTGCCGGGCGTCATCGGCCATGGCACATCCTCCTGCTTCTGCAGCAGCCGCGTACGCGTCCGCACGAAACCATTTATCCCGGCATGGCGGGCGAACAGCCGCGCCAGCAGAGCCGAAAGCAGCAGTGTGCTCTGGCCCGCCAGAACCGACTGGTCGACATGCAGCGTCACCTCGGTGCCGCGTCCGAAACACATCGGTCCGTCGATCTTGAGCCGCTCGATCACCGGCCGCGAATCGATGCGGGTGATCGAATGCACGTTGCGGGCAAGGCTCGGGTCACCGCGATCGGCGTAGAGGTCGAGCAAGGCGTGCAGCGGATCGACGCCGCGGCCTTCCTTCGCGAGACTTAGGAAATTGAGCGAGAGCTGCGCCACCAGCCGCCAGGCGAGATTGTCGGCGCGGGATTCGCCTTCGGCTCCGGCCGGCAGTGCTGCCGGGATCGCCGGCTGCGGCGGCCGCAGCGCACCGAGCAACCGCACCGTTTCCACCGGATCGGCGGTCTCAAGCGTCAGCGTCGGCGTGTCGTCCAGGATCGGCAGGTCGCGGTTGGTGCAGAGCGCCATCACGTCGAGCCGCTTGAGTGGCCGGTTGGGTTGGCTGCCGGCCGGCCGCGAGACTGCGATAAAGACATCGTCGCCGGTGTAGGAGGTGCGGGTCAGGCCTTCGCGCCGCTCATCCTCCGTGGCCCGCCGCGGGCGCCGCTCGGCCGAATAGACCCAGCCGCTGCCGCGGTTCTGCCCCAGGCTGAACAGTTCGGGGATGGTCGCCTCGCTGCCTTCGGCATCGGCGTCTTCCACCCGGGTGACCCGGAAGACCTCGAAGTCGCGCGCCCGCGTGCGGTCGGCGTGCAGCACCTGGCGCGTGCGGCGCGGGTCGATCTCGATGATATTGCACTCGCGTTCGAAGAGATTGATGATCGGCGTCGCGAACAGTTCGAAATCGGCCACCGTCGCATCGGCGAGTTCCGGCACCGGACGCCGGAACAGGAAGATGATCTCCATCCCTGCATCGCACTTGCGCACCACCGGCTGCAGGCCGGCAACGCGCACATAGTGGAAGCGCTCCGGGATCATGAAATATTCGCGCAGCAGCCGATATCCCTCGAAGGTCGGCCGCGTGCGCGGCATCAGCGCTTCATCGTCGCGGATGCCGATCATTTCGGGTTCGGGCAGCGCGGTGAGCGGATTGGTCTTGCCTTCCGCTCGCGCGCCGACGGCCGAACAGGCGCCGAAGATCGCGTCGAAGATGAGCGGCGCCTTGGCACGTCCGGCGAAATAGAGGTCGAGACGGTCGAGCGACAATTCGCTGAGCTTGCCTTTTCCGGTTCGCGCGAACGCGATGCGGAACGCCGCTTCGCCGCGCACGCCGCCGACCGGCGCGATGCCGGCGGCGGCCAGCGCGCTGCGATCCTGGAAATAGCTGACTGAGGTGATCGCGATCGGCCACAGCGTGACCCCTTGCGCGGTGGTGAAAGTCGAGCGCGTCGAAAGCCCCGGATGCAGGCCCGAGACCAGCCGCGTGCCGCGCGCGACGGTGTGGCCGGCGATCATCGACTGCACCTGCTGTCCGGGTTTCAGCACGGCCATCGCCGTCGCCGGCGCCGGCGTAACCAGGTCGGGATAGAGCACGTCGAGCACGGCGCGCGAGAAGCGCGAGCGCTCGGCGTCGACTTTGAGCCGCGTGCGCGCAGCAAGGAAGGCCACACCGTCGAGCAGCCGTTCGACATAGGGATCGGGGCAGGGGACGGTGTCGAGGGAAAGGTTGCGGGCCACCGCCGGATGCATGTCGGCGAATTCCGCGGCCAGCGCGCGGATATGGGTCAGTTCCTCTTCGTAATACTCCACGAAGACCCGATCCATCTCAGGTCTCCCGGAATTCGGTTCGCGCCAGACCGTTGTCGAGATTGATCGTGGTGCGCAGCCGCATGCGTTCCGGTGTCGGCGTCATGATCAGCACGGCGTCGATCTCGATCTTGAGGCCGACGGTCTTGTCGCCGAGCGTGACATTCACGGTCGTGGCGCTTTCCTTGAGACGCGGCTCGAAGGTGGCGAGCACCGCGCGGATCTCGCGCGCCAGGGTATCGCGGTCGAAATCCCGCGACGAGCGGCCCGAAAAGGACGGCACGCCGTAATTCACGACGCTGCGTCGCACTTCCGGAAAGTCGGCAAGCGGCGGCAACTCATCCAAAGGCTGTTCATGCTCGGCGTCGGAAAGCATCGGGACCGACTCGAAACGCTCGGTGTTGAACAGGGCCTCTATGTCGCGCCGGACCGCTTCCTTGAGCACGCGTGCCGACACCACCACGCCGCGGTTTTCGATCTCGGCGCGATGCTCGGTCTGGAACACCAGCCTGTGCAGCCGCCGTTTCTGCTCGGACGTCAACTCGGGATCGGCATCGATGGCGCGCGCGCTGCCGGCAAGAAGAGCCCCGACGCGCTCGGCGCCGAGTTCTTCGTCCAACAGACGGCGCAGCCCATCGATCTCCGACGTCAGCCCGGGCAGATCGTTGACGAGGCGGTCCCAGAGGGAGGGCTGGACCGCCTCGCGCTTTGCCCGAGAGCTGCCGGCGAGCTGCGCCTTCGCGCCCGGCCGCTTGGCCTCACTTGCCGACATAGACGTCCATTTCGATCTCGTCGTCCTTGTCGTAGACGAACTTGATTTTCTTGTAGGCGAAGCTGACCTCTTCCTCGATCAGGTCTGGCTCGTCGTGCGCCTGCCGCATGTCGTATTCCATGATCGAGGCGTCGGTGAGCGTCACCACCAGATAGTCGCTGGTCTCGCCGTCGATGGTGCGGCGTGCCGAGAACACCACCTCGTCCAGCGCCTTGTTCTCGAACAGTGCCTTCTTCAGATAGGGCGACGACTTGTCGTAGTGCTTGAAGAATTTGATCATACCCATCGACACGCGGCCGCGTCGCGAGAGCGAATTCGGGTCGTAGGGCGCGATCATCTTATAGTCGACGCCATGGATCTCGATTTCGTCTTCATGGCCGTCGCGCTTGCTCGGGCCTTTGATGTCCGGGACTTTCAGGAAGCCGTCGATCTTCGTCGAAGGCGCATCGGTTCTCTCTGGCATTGTCTTTCTCCACCGCTACGAAACAAGATGACTTTACTTACGATTTCAGCCCTTCACCGACGGCAGTTCCGACACCAGCCGGAGCGAGGCGTTGATGCCTTCCAGCTGGTAGTGCGGACGCAAGTAGAAACGGGCATTGTAGTAACCGGGCCGGCCCTCGACGCTGTCGACCTGGACCTCGGCCGCGGCGAGCGGGCGCTTGGCGCGCGCCTTGTCGTCGGCGAAGGCAGGGTTGGCCAGCACGTACCGGTTGATCCATTCGGTCAACCAGATCTGCATGTCGGTGCGTTCCTTGAACGAGCCGATCTTGTCGCGCGCGATCGCCTTGAGGTAATGCGCGAAGCGCGACACCGGGAACAGGTAGGGCAGGTTGGCGCTCAGCCGTTCGTTCGCCTGCGCGTCCGGATCCACCAGGCGCCCGGCCCGCGTCTCGTCGTCCTGCAGCGAATGCGCGCCGATGAAGGCCGCGAGATCGGTGTTCTTGCGATGCAGGATCGGCATCAGGCCGAGCTTGGCCAGTTCCGCCTCGCGCCGGTCGTCGATGGCCACCTCGGTCGGGCACTTCATCGCGATCGAGCCGTCGTCGGTCGGGAAGGCGTGCACCGGCAGGTTGAGCACCGTGCCGCCATTCTCGACGCCGCGGATCTGGGTGCCCCAGCCATAGAGCTTGTGGCTGCGGTTGATATTGACGCCCATCGGGAAGGCGGCATTCATCCAGACATATTTGTTGTGGTCGCCACCCACTTCTTCTTCGAAGGTGAAGCCCTTCACCGGAACGGTTTCCGAGCCGTAGGGCAAACGCGCCAAAACCCGCGGCATGGTGAGCCCGATATAGCGTGCGTCCTCGCTCTCGCGCAGCGACTGCCATGAGGCATAGGCCGGGTTGTTCACGATCATCTGCAGGTCCTGCGGGTTCGGCAGTTCCTGCCAGCTGTCCATGCGGAACAGCCGCGGCGAGGCGGCCGCGATGAACGGCGTGTGCGCCGAGGCGCAGACGCCGGAAATGTTGCGCAGCAGGCCGACGTCGCGCGGGTGGTTTGAGAACTCGTAGGCGCCGATGATGCAGCCGATCGGCTCGCCGCCGAGCATCGAATACTCGTCCGTGTAGACCTTCTTGAAGATCGGGCTCTGGTCCCACATCTGGCCTTCATAGTCTTCCAGCGTGTCGGCCAGCTGCTCCTTGGAGATGTTCATCACCCGGATCTTCAGCTTGGTATCCGTCTCGGTGTTGTTGATCAGGTACCAGAGGCCGCGCCAGGTGCCTTCCATCTCGCGCACTTCCGGCGCATGCAGGATCTCGTTGACCTGCGTCGTCAGCATCTTGTCGATGCCGGCGATCAGAGACTTGATCGACTTGATCGCATTGGAAGAGATGGTCGTGGTCTCGGAGCGCGATTGCGCGGCCAAAGCCAGGTTGCGCACCAGCTGCTGCAGCTTCTCGCTATCGTCTTTCTTGACCTTGAAATCCTTTTCAAGGAGTCCGCTGAATTCGCCGAGATCGATGGCTTCCGCCTCGGCGGTGGCGGCTGCGGTCTTTTGCTGTTCGGCCATGACTTACTCCTCGCCCTTGCCGTCATCCATCGCCTGGCTGGCGATCTTGCTCAGCAGCGGCTCGTTGTTCAGAAGCTGTGCGATGCGCTTTTCGGCGTCGACGCGGCCGTCCATGAAGCCCAGCAGCTCCTCGAGCTGACGGCGCATCTTCAGGATTTCGGCCAGTTGCGGGACCTGCTCGGCGATCTTGTCCGGCGCGAAGTCACCCATCTTCGAGAAGGTGAGATCGACCATGAGCTCTTCCTCGCGCTCCTGGCCCTCGGCCTGCGGCAGCGTGTTCTTCACCCGCGCCTTCACGCGTGGCCCCATCGCTTCCATGAACTTGGGGAAGCGGTTGGCGTCGGTTTCGACGAAGTTGCGGTCGAGGACCGACTTCGACGCTTCCTTGGTCTGCGACGCGCCGGCAAGATCGGCCATCACGGCCATGACGAATGGCAGTTCGATCGTCGTCGGGCTGCCGTAGGTTTCGACGTCGTAGGCGATCTGCACGCGCGGCGCGCGGTTTCTTTCGATGACCTTCGCTTTGCTCTCTGCTGGCATGCTTTTCTACCTTTCATCCTTCTGGGCCGGCTTCTTGGGATCGGGGACACCGGCAAGCAGCCGGAATTCCTTCAGCCCCGACGGGGCGAGATCTTCCATCAGTTCCACGAAATCCATATGCACCATCCGGCGCACGCGCCGGGCGAGATGCGGGATGGGGCTGGACGGCTCGGTGCGGTCGTAGAAGGCGACGACGAGGTCGAGGCATTTGACGACTTCGTCGCGCGAGTTGATCCGGTCCGGTAGACCGGTGCTCGCTTCCACGGCGCTTGCCACACTTGCCATCGTCTCGGCTCCATGACCGTTGCGGGCGGGCATTGCTGGTTCCGCCGCTGCCTGCGGAACGGGTTTCGCGGCGCCGTTCGCCGTGGCGCCGGCACCGGAATTCCGCTCCAGCGTCGTCAACAAACGCTGCAGGAACTTCTTCAATTCCGGAACGGTGGCGCCATGGCCTTCGATGCGGGCATTGAGCGCTGCGTCCACCGCGTCGAGGGCGGCGATCGCGGCACGCGCGTCGGCGAGCAGCGACGTCATCGCCTCGCCGGCCTGATCGATTTGCGCCACGCACCCGGCGCGCACGCGGTTCAGCAACTGGTTGTGTGCGCTTACCAATGCGGCCTTTTCGGCGGCGTTCAGCCCCGAGGCCGCTTCCTGCAGCATGACGCGCTCGTCGAGCGCGCCCTGTTCCAGGTCGCGCCCGCTGATCGGCCCGACCTGGCGCGGCGAAAAGAAAACGGTCCCGCGCAGGCTAGCCAGCAGGCCTTGCTGGGCGTTCTGGAGATCAAGGAGCGCGTTGATGCGGCGCAAGGCGGCGTCGCGCGGCGGCGCGTTCGCCCGCAATGCCGGATGCATCGTGTCCCAATGCTGGTCGAAGGTCCTGGCGATGAGCGTCAGGCCCTGGGCGAGGCCGGCCAGCCCTTCCTCGTTGGCCAAGGCCCGCACGACGATGACCAGCAGGCGCAGGTCCCGGCCGCGGGAGCGCAGCTCTTCGGCCTTTTCGAGCACCGCCGCCCAGTCGACCGGACTGGATTGCGATGTGGGCTTGCCGTTGCCGTCGTAAACAACCTTGAGCTGAGGCTCGGTCAGGCGCTCCAGCTCATGAAAGGCCGGGTCGCTGCGCAAATCCTCTCCCGACGGATTCTCACCGTTCAGAGGATTCAGCCAGAGTGCGAGATCAATCACACCAACCCCCAGCCAGCGGCCCTGAGACCCCTATGTGACGTAACGTTATCACTGGCCTCATGCGACGACAATTGAGCATCTGCGCAAAAACTAACGGAAGCTAAACGCGACCGTTCTCTTCGGCGAAACCCATTGCGCGATTGCCAGGTCCGGTATGTGAAATGGCTCGCATAGCCGGGACAGCAATCGTGTTTGTTGGCCACGAGTTTGCAAGGCTTATGTAACCGGGCGGTGCCGCCCGGCGCCTTATCCGCCGCACGGCTTTGTCAAGCAGCCGCTTATATGGCAGGGTACGGTCGGCAGAGTGCGGGAGCAGGTTCGATGGAACAGCGCCGGTCATCGCAGAGCTTCAAGCGTAAGGAACTGGTCGCCAAGCTCAACGCCACCGGGGTGCGCGCCTTCAAAGCCGCGGCCGACACGGCCAAGCTGCGCGGCAATCCCTATGTCGAGCTCGCCCATTTCATCCAGCAGCTGGTGCTGTCCGAGCGCTCGGATGTCCAGATGATCGTCGCCGACGCCGGACTGGATGTCAGCCGGCTGACGGCCGACATGACCCGCGCCGTCGACAAGCTGCCCTATGGGGCCACCTCGGTGGAGGAATTCTCCGACCATATCTTCCATGCCATCCAGGAGGGTTGGAACCTGGCAACGCTGGAATTCGGCGTGGAGGAGGTGCGCAGCGCTCATATCCTGCTTGCCTGCCTGAAGACGCCGGCGCTGGAAGGCCTGGTCTCCAAGATCAGCGCCGAGTTCGACAAGATCGACGCCGACGGTGTCATTTCCCGCTTCGCCGATGTCACCGAGGGCTCGCTCGAAGCCGGCTCACCGCCCGCCGAGCCCGCCTCCGAGACGCCGATGAAGCGCGGTCCGGGCGGGGATTCGGCGCTGGCGAAATACGCCATCGACCTCACCCACCGCGCCCGGGACGGCAAGATCGATCCGGTCGTCGGCCGCGATCCGGAAATAAGGCAGATCGTTGACATCCTGATGCGACGCCGGCAAAACAACCCGATCCTGACCGGTGAGGCGGGCGTCGGCAAGACGGCGGTGGTCGAGGGTTTTGCGCTGCGCATCGCCCAGGGCGACGTGCCGCCGACGCTGCAGAATGTCAGCCTGCGCATGCTCGATGTCGGGCTGATGCAGGCGGGCGCCAGCGTCAAGGGCGAGTTCGAGAAGCGGCTCAAGGCGGTCATCGACGAGGTCCAGGCCTCAGAGGTGCCGATCATCCTGTTCATAGACGAGGCGCATACCCTGATCGGCGCCGGCGGCGCGGCCGGCACCGGCGATGCCGCCAATCTCTTGAAACCGGCATTGGCGCGCGGCGAGCTTCGCACCATCGCGGCCACGACCTGGGCCGAGTACAAGCAGCATATCGAGAAGGATCCGGCGCTCACCCGTCGTTTCCAGGTGGTCAAGATCGAGGAGCCCTCGGAAGCGGTGGCCGTGCTGATGCTGCGCGGCGTCGCAGGGGTCCTGGAGCAGCACCACAAGGTGCAGATCCTGGACGAGGCGATCGAGGCGGCGGTCTCGCTTTCGCATCGCTATATCCCGGCCAGGCAACTGCCGGACAAGGCCGTCAGCCTGCTCGACACCGCTTGCGCCCGCGTCGCGGTCTCGCAGCATGCCACGCCGGCCGAGGTCGAGGACATCCTGCGCCGCCGCCAGGCGCTGGAGGTCGAGAGCGGCATCATCGGCCGCGAGGCGGCGATCGGTATCGACGTCGCCGACCGGCAGGCCCGCGTCGATGCCGGGCTGGCGGAAACCGAGACGAGCTTGGCCGCCGCCCAGGCGCGCTGGGACCGGGAAAAGGCTTTGGTGACCGAGATACTCGACCTGCGAGCGAAATTGCGCGGCGAAGGCGTGCCGCTCGACGAGGCGGCGGGCAAAGAGGCCGCTGCGGAGACGGCGAGTGCGGCGGGTTTGGAAAAGACGCCCGAGCAAAAGGCTCCCGAAACCAAGATTGGCGAGAGCAAGGCTGACGAGACGAAGAAGGCCTCGAAAGCCAATGGGGTCAAGCCTGCGAACGCCGAAGCAGTGTTCGCCGAGCCGGCAGACGAAGCGGCCGCCAATCTCGCGCGGTTGCGCGAGCTGATGGCCGAACTTGCCGCGGCGCAAGGCGAGACGCCGCTCATCCTGCCGTCGGTCGACCGGAATGCGGTCGCCGCCGTGGTGCAGGACTGGACCGGCATCCCGACCGGGCGCATGCTCTCCAGCCAGACCGAAAAGGCGCTCAAGCTCGCCGCGACCCTGTCCGAGCGCGTCGTCGGCCAGGATCACGCCATGGAGATGATCGCCAGGCGCGTGCAGACCAGCCGCGCCGGCCTCGGCGCGCCGGAAAAACCGGTCGGCGTGTTCCTGCTTTGCGGCCCCTCCGGCGTCGGCAAGACCGAGACCGCGCTGGCGCTCGCCGAGACGCTTTACGGCGGCGAGCAGAACCTGATCTCGATCAACATGTCGGAATTCCAGGAAGCGCACACCGTCTCGACGCTCAAGGGCGCGCCGCCCGGCTATGTCGGCTACGGCAAGGGCGGCATCCTGACCGAGGCGGTACGCAGGAAACCCTATTCGGTGATCCTGCTCGACGAGGTCGAGAAGGCGCATCCGGATGTGCACGAGATTTTTTTCCAGGTCTTCGACAAGGGCATGATGGACGACAGCGAAGGCCGTCGCATCGACTTCAAGAACACGCTGATCCTGCTCACCTCGAATGTCGGTTCCGACGTCATCATGGATCGTACCAAGAACGGCACGGTGCGGACCGGCATCGACGATCTCGACACCGCGCTACGCGCCCCGCTGCTGAAGGTCTTCCCGGCCGCCTTCCTCGGCCGCGTCGTCACGATACCCTACTACCCGTTGTCGGATTCCATGATCGAGGCGATCGCCCGTCACCAGTTCGGCAAGATCGCCAGGCGCCTCAAGGCCACCAACGACGCCGAGCTGGTGATCGGCGACGGCGTGATGGACTTGGTCAAGGCGCGCTGCACCGAGATCGAATCCGGCGGGCGCATGATCGACGCCATCCTCACCAACACACTGCTGCCGGAGCTGAGCCGCGGCGTGCTCAACCGCTCGCTCGAGGGCAAGAAGATGGCAAAAGTCACCGTGGGTGCGTCGCCGGAAGGATTTACCTACTCGTTCGAATAGGCCTCCGGTGAGGGAAGCTATCCTCAGATGGACCAGAGCACGCCGCCGTCGCAGGCGATGGCCTGGTCGGTGATGTAGGAGGCGCGATCGGAGGCGAGGAAGGCCGCCAGCGCTGCAAACTCTTCGGGACGGCCGATGCGCCTGGCCGGTATGGCGGCCTGGCTCACCTTTTCCAGGCCGAGCTTCGCATCCGCCAGCCTCTCCGGTTGGCGGAACTGGCCAACGGACACTGCCGTCCAATTGGTCCCGGTGCGGAACCTTCCGACCGGCGCGGCCTTATCTTCATGTTTTGCAGCAGGAGCGAGGGAGGCCATTGAGCAGCATTGCCTGGCGGAGACTGGCGCTACTGCAGGTGCTTGCACTGATGCTTGCTTCCTGCTCCTCGTCCGAAACCGTTGACCAGCAATCGAAGCTTGCGGCCTCGACGGCGCAGGCAGCGGTGCTGGTGAGTGACGCCTGGCTTTCCGGCGCGGCGCCGGCACACTACGCATCGGCTGCCCTGCAATCCTTTGCCGGGACGCTCGACGAAGCCGGCCAGCAAGTTGAATCGGCGTCTCCGTCCGACCGGACAAAGCGAGATGCCTTAGCGGCGGCTGTCAGCCGGCTGTCGAACGCGGCAAAGCGGGCCAAGGACGCGGTCGAGGCCGAACAGCATGCGCAGGTCGGTCAGGCGCAACAGGAGCTTCGGGTCGCGCAGCGGGATCTCGCCACCGCATATCGAAACTATTTCTTGCCGCAACGATGAAGAAGCTGCTGGAGATCTCGCTCGGCGTCGTCACCAGCGTGGGCGGGTTCCTGGAGGTCGGGTCGATGGCGACGGCGGCGCAGGCCGGCGCGCTGTTCGGCTTTCAGCTAATCTGGGCGGTGGTGCTCGGCACCATCTGCATCATCTTCCTGGTCGAGATGGCCGGTCGCTTCGCTGCGGTCAGTCATCACACCATCGCCGACGGCATCCGCGAACGGTTCGGCTTCAATGCTTTCATCTGGCCGCTGCTTGCAACCTTGCTGGTCAACTTCCTGGTGCTTTCCGCCGAGATTGGCGGCGTTGCCATCGCTGCCGAGCTTGCCACGGGGATCAGCTATCAATGGTGGGCCTTGCCGGTGGCTTTCCTGGCTTGGCTGCTGTTGTGGAAAGGCACATTCGGCCTCATCGAAAAAGGGGTGTCGATGCTTGGCCTGGTCACGCTCTGCTTCGTCGTCGCAGCCGTGATGCTCCGCCCCGAATGGAAAGAGGTGGCGGTCGGGGCCGTGCCCAGCCTGCCGCAGCACGACACGGCAAAATACTGGTTCATGGCCGTCAGCATTCTCGGCGCCTCGATCTCGCCTTACCTTTTCATGTTCTATTCCTCCGGGGCGATCGAGGACCAGTGGGACAAGAGTTACCTCGGCACCAATCGGGCGATTGCCGGTCTTGGCATGGGCTTTGGCGGAACCATTTCGGTGGGCGTTCTGATCGTGGCAGCGCTGGTTCTCGGTGCTCATGGCATTACCGAAGTGGACGACTACAACCAGCTTCCGCTGATGCTGATCCCGATCTTTGGCTTCTGGGGCTTCGTCCTTTTCGTTGCTTCGCTGGGCATCGCCTGTTTCGGAGCCGCTCTCGAAGTGGCGCTGCAGCAGGCCTATCTCGTCGCGCAGGGATTCGGCTGGACGTGGGGTGAGGATCTGAAGCCGCGCGACGATCCCGGATTCAGCCTCGTCTACACATTGACGCTCTTCCTCGCCGCCGTCCCGATAGCGCTCGGTCTGGACCCGTTGAAGCTCACCATCTTCTCGATGGCGCTGACCGCGGCCAGCCTGCCGCTGACGGTCGTGCCATTCCTTTTCCTGCTGAACGACGACCGCTATGTCGGCAAGCATCGCAACGGTGTCATTTCGAACGCGGCCGTGATTTTCGTCATCGCGCTCGGCTTCGTGCTGGCGGTGGTGACCATTCCGCTGCAGATATTCGGAGGCACATGATGCAACTGCTGCGCGACATACTGGACAAGCAGGTCGTCGATCGCGAGCAGGTCAAGATCGGCAAGGTTGATGGCCTGGTCGCCGAGCTGAGGCAAGGCAAGCCGCCCAGGCTCGTCGCCGTCGAACTTGGCTCGATCGCATTGGCGCGCCGGCTTGGCGCGCGGCCTGGGCGATGGACCGTCCAGCTCGCGGCAAAGGTTAGCGGCAAGCGCCAGGCAAGGCCGCATCGGATAGCGTGGAACAAGGTGCGCGACATCGGCGTCGACATCGAATTCGATATCGACGTGCGCAGGACCAAAATCTTGGCCTGGCAGCGCTGGCTTCGCAATCATGTCGTCGGCCGAATCCCGGGAGCCTGAGGATGAATGTGAACCTCGAGCATCTGGCTGGTCGGCGCGTGTGGTCTAAGCGCGGTAGGCCCATCGGCTATATCGAGGAGATCATCGCCGAGCAGGATGGTGACGATCTCGTCGTGACCGAATTTCATGTCGGCATCTTCGCCGCGTTCGAACGTCTGTCCGCATCGACCGTCGGCACGGCATTGCTCGATTTCTTCGGACTGCGTCGCCGGCAAGGCCTCTATCGCATACCTTGGGACAAGCTCGACATTACCGATCCGGCGCACCCGCGGCTGCTCTGCTCCGATGACGAGCTTTCCGGCTTCGAAGGTGCCGGTTGTCGGACAAGCTCAGCCCTCCACCAGCGCGACAGTTGAAACGGGAGTCTTCCGATGGCATTCGAGACGCTTTGCATCGATCGCAGGCGCGCTGCCGGTGTCCAGATGAGCCCGACTTGCCGACGCCCAGGCCGCTGGACCGCTATTCTCGCCATATCGAATTTTTGCCCAAGGAAACTCCTCCTGCCGGAACGATCGAGTCCAACTGCCGTTACCGTCAAAAAGGCAGGAGCGAGCAATGACTGGACGCAAGACCCACGATCAGCAGATACGTGTCATCGAGGAGCGTGAGAATACGAAGAACGCGCCCAAGGAATTGGAAGCCGAAGCGGAGCTGAAGCGGTCCGCGGCGGAGCGCGAGGCACGGCGGAAGGGGTCGAACCTCAGGGGCGACACGCCTGACCTAGTTGATCCAGACGATCGCAACATGCTTCGCGGTAAAAATCAAGAAAGTGCCCACAACAAGAATCGAGGCTCCAAGTAGGCAACCCCAGGACCTCCCGGCAGCAATCGACGTTCGGTCTTTCTCGATAATCTGTGGCAGCAGCCCTTGCGCAACTTGCCTCGGCTTAGCCGCCGGCGGCCGGTATATCAACCAGCGTTTGGAACACCTACGGTCGACATGTTCCGACCGAAAAAGGCCTCAAGGCTGACCCAGCCTTCGCACGCTCTTGGCGGTTGGTCAACAAAGATCGCGACCCCGGTCGCAGACCGGGGCCGCATCGCCAAACTTGGCCTTTGGCATGCAAACGAGCTTATGCCAGGCGCCTCACGCGGCCGCCTGCAGGGCCCGCTCGTTCGCACCGCTTTCGCCGAGCTTGGTAAGTGCCTCGTCGGTGGCGGATTCTTCCTTGAGGGTCTCGCGCAGCAAGGGGAGGGCGTCTTTCAGCCCCAGTTGCTCCGCCCAGGCGATCAGCGTGCCGTAGCGCGCTATTTCATAGTGCTCGACCGCCTGGGCGGCCGCCACAAGGCCCGCGTCGAGTGCCGGCTCGTCCTTGTATTCCTCGAGGACCTCCGAACCCTCCTCGATGATGCCGTCGATCGCTGGGCAGGTCTTGCCCCGTGCCGGCTTGCCGAGCATTTCGAAAACCTGCTCGAGCCGGTCGACCTGGCCTTCCGTCTCGGTGCGATGCTTTTCGAAAGCCGCGCTCACGTCTTCTGCCTGCGCCGCCTTGGCCATCTTCGGCAGTGTCCTCAGAATTTTCTTTTCCGCGTAGTAGAGGTCTTTCAGACCGTCCATGAACAGGCTTTCTAAGCCGTTCGCCTTGCCGGACGAACTTTTCTTCACCATCGACACGTCTCCTTCGGTTGGGTTGCTGTTCCAAAACCAACAGGATCAAACGATGTTCCCGGTGAGATATTTTGTGACCTTCATATTCGACAATAGCACGGTCGAGGCGGGCCTGCGTCACCTCGGCGGTCCCTTACGGTCGCGTGACCAGAGCTGGTCGAACATGCTGAGCGCGGCACTTGGCCCGACAGGGTCCAGCAGTCCTTGCTCGGCGGCTGCCTTCTTAAAGGCCGCAAAAGCGATAGCCGGACGGCAAATCCCATTGGCCGCGTCTTCCACCAGGCGCACCGCCTTTACATAGCTCGCCGCATCCTTGTTCTTCCAGGTCCCATCAAGAGCTTTCCTGGCGTCTGCGATCGAGGAGACCACCATCGTGCCGCCGTGGACGAAGCGGATGGTGAGCGGCAAAAATCTGCTCATGTCTTGTCACCAGCCTAACCACTCGCTCGTGCGACAGGCGAGCCGACAAAGGGCGCCATCAAGGCCGCCGACGCGAGAGCGAGAAGGAACGAGTTCATCTGAAAGGATTTCATGGGCACCACCACATGGATCGAGACCGCCATAACGAAATTGCCGCCACCCGGTTGCATCGGAGAGGCGCTGATCGGCTGGGCACATCGGCAGCGGTTCGGTCGCCACGTCCTATGGCATCGTGCAAGGCTTTTCCACGCCTCCGCTTCTGCTGCTGATCCTTCTGATGACCAACGATGACAGGATCATAGACGACAGGGTCGACAGCCGCAGCACCAACATCCTCGGCGCGGTCACGACCATCACAATCTTTGCGGCTGCGGCCGGCCTGGTAGCGAGCTGGTTCCTCCAACTCGAACGCGGCTGTCAAGCCGTTGGCCAAAGCGGCATTCGAGCAAGTTCGTTTCGGATAGGAACGATCATCTTTGTCACGCATTGTCCCTGATCAGAATTCATCTGTCTCTGCTGGGGTTCGAACCGTGTTACCCAATGGTCATGCCGTGCCGGATTGCGCACTGGGGGAAATCTCCGTCGTCGACCTGATCCCCGCCTTGCGCGCTTTTGCGCGTAGCTTTTGCCGTGTGCCTGAGGATGCCGACGACCTGGTGCAGGAAACTCTCGTCAAGGGGCTTGCGAATTTGGACAAGTTCGAGCCGGGGACGCGCTTGAAGTCCTGGCTGTTCACCATCATGCGCAATACGCACTATACGCGGATCAAGGCGGCCGCCAGGGAAGCTCCCGGATTGCTCGACTGCGCCTCCAACCGACCGATTTCGGAAGCCTCCCAGGAATGGTCCATCCGCAGCAAGGAGGTCTACCGGGCCATTCAGAAGCTCCCGGAGCATCAGCGCGAAGTGCTGATGCTGATCGGTGTGCTGGGCGTCAGCTACGAAGAAACGGCCGAGATATGCAACTGCGCGATTGGAACCGTGAAAAGCCGTCTCAACCGCGCGCGGGCAAGCGTCGTGGAATTCCTCGATGAAAGCTCATCGCAAGCGCTGGTCGAAAGATATGACCATCTCAGCGAGGATCAGCACGCGGCGGATAAGCTTCGATGAGCGTTTGCGTCAGTTGTGGGTTTCGCATCGACGCTTTTGGATCAGCGCATTCTGCAACGCAACCGCGAGTTCGGTCAGGCGGTCCGGAACTTTTTCCTGTTCGATGGCCGTCAGCAAGGACGCAATCTCTTGGTCCACCTTTTGGTCCACGCTCGCGTTGTGAGTGAAATCGCGCTGGCTCGGACGAGTCATGGTATTCTCTTAGCAAACAGGGTCCCTTAAATTCACTTGAGACCATAGGCGGTTGGAGTTTGCAAGGCGCCTCCAGCCGCCGATCGGCTTCGGCTCTGCACAGGCTGTGGGCAGAGCGAAAACCTTACCTGATCCCTTTACGCCCTTGCCGGGTCCTAAAAGACGAGAGCCGCCGCGAGCTCAATCCTTGGGGAGCCGGTTTGCCGCGTTGTCCTGATACTGATCGGACTTGATGCGATTGCCGTCGAGGCCGCGCTCTGTCGTGTGTTGCTTCTTATCCCGGTTCGACAGAACGTCATTTTCGCCAACCATATCTTTCGGAAGCTCGGTTTTCGCTCCGGTTCCGGAACCTTTGCCCTGGCTGCCGCGTCCCATGTGTTTCTTGCTGCCGGATGCCATCTTCTTCTCCTCGGCGTCCCAGTCACTGCGAGAGGCGTTTGGCGTCCGAACTTCGCTCTCTCGCTTATGTTCCGTCGCGACGACGAACAAGAAACGCGGTGCCGTCCCAGTGGCGGAAACGCATCTCGCCATCGATGACGACGTCCATGCCGCATGCGCGCGCAAGATGGCGGATATCGGAAGAATCGACGGCTGGCGACATGCGATATGAATAGTTGAGAATCGCCGCCAGTCCTGTTGGCCGCAACACCCGCGCCATTTCGCTGAAATGCCGCTCGGCGATGCCGGCGAGCACCAGATAGGGGAAACAATCTACGGCCAGCACACCATCGAAACCGGCGACGGCGAATTCGCCGAGGTCGAGGCCTGAGGTCTGGCAGAACTCCACATTGCCAAGTCCGGCGCACCGTTGGCGCGCGATGGCGAGCATCCTGGGCGAGATATCGGTGCCGACGATATATTTCACCCTCGCATGAAGCGCGCTTTCGAAGCGGCCGATGCCACAGCCTATGTCCAGTATCGTCTTGCCTGCGCCGGTGAAGCCCTGTTGTTCCAGCCACGAAGCGATCTCGGCCGTTGTAGCCGAAAGCATCTCCTCGTCGCCAAGGGACGAGAGTTGGACGCTGGCGGCCGGAGAGATGGCGGCCGCCCGGTCGAAGCCGCTCGCCAGCCGGCCGACAATCACCTCGCCCGTCTCATCATCCGAGCGGTCATGACGCACGGAAGCTGCCGTGGTCCGGAGATCGTCGAACATAATCGTCTTGCGGGAAAGGAGCATGGCCACCTGCTCGAGCCAGTCGCGCCGGTGGAGGGTATCTGAACGCATGTCCAGCGCGATATCGGCCAGCTCCGCCGCCGCGGTATCCGTCAGGTAAAGGGCCAATCTGGCAATCGCGACTTCGGCGGGAAGATCGTTCGCCATGCAATTCTGGAGAACGCGCCGCGCGATCGTCCTCTCTGTTTCCGCTACGGTCATGACGCCGGCGCGTTCCGGGTCCAGACCCTTTGCTCAGTCCACCGGTCCACAGCCCCCCAGCTGTATTTGTAGCTTTCCCGGCCGCGCAGAAAATCGAATTCCCGTGCTCCCTCCCGAGCGGCTTCGGCAATGGCCCTGCCGATCAGGATTGCGCCGGGACTCTCCTCGGCATAGGCCGGGTCGAAACCTCCGAGATAGGCATAGGCGCGATCACGGTGATGGAACCCGTAGTAGGCGCCTGCGACTGTGCCGCCGATCTCGACTAGCCAGCATCGCGCCAGGCCGTTTGCGGCCAGGCGAGGCAAGGCCCTCCTATGGAATTCCTGTGCGCCGTCGGTGAGTACACCCTGTCCGGCCCAACGGGCGCTGTGCAGTCGGACCAACTGATCGATGAACACCTTCGGATCGGCCTCATATCGCCCAACGGCTACACGCCCTCGTCGTTGCGCGGCTCTCTCGGCGCGGCGCAACTGCCGCCGTCGCCGGGCAGGTACCGAGCTTGCAAACACGTCATCGCCATGAAGTGAGAGCACTGGACAAGCGGCATGGTTCGACGCCCGGCTCTCCTCGACATTCGTCAGCCCAAGGCGAAGGGAGGCAGCCCCAGCCGGCAGATCCGGCAGGATCCATTGCGACCATTCCAGTGAGAGCGCTGCCTCGGCGATGGCGGCGCTTACCGCTGCTTCCTGGTCGGGGGCGCATAGAATATCGAGATAATCGCTCAGCGAGATCCCGACCGGCAGCAGTCGCCGGCCAGAAACATGCGGTTCAAGATAGAGGGGCGCCAGGCCGACAAGATCATGTCCGCTCCACACGACGATCATGGCGAGATCCCCCGGCGAGAATGTCCGCCACCACGGCACGAGCCAGGCGGGCGACTGGAAGGGCGTAGCGGTGGCGCTTTGCGACCAGAGCTGCCACCAACGCGGCTCGAGATCGTCGAACGCGGCTTGGTCTCGGATGATACCGGCACGCAGGCCGCTCACTGAGCCGCCCTCAGCCCTGCGCGGGAAGCGCCGAGCTTTGCCAGCGCCTGATAGGCATCCATATAGGCCGAAACCATGCGATCGAGCGAAAAGCGGCGCCGCGCCTCGGCCCGGCATGTCTCGCTGTCGAGGTTAGCGGAAGCAAGGATCGCTTTCGCCATCTCATCGATGTCGTTGACGAGAAACCCCGTCTTGCCGTGTTCGACGACGTCGGGCAGGGCGCCATTCGGAAAGGCGACGACGGGCGTGCCGCAGGCAAGGGCCTCCATGGCAACCAGCGAGCTCGTTTCCGCGGCAAGGCTCGGAACGACCAGACAACGGGCGGCGTTGAGAAGCCGCCGCTTGGCGGAAAAACCCAGCGGTCCCAGGAACCGCCGCCGTCTGTCGAGGCGCGGCGCTACCTCGTCGGCAAAATACTGGACATGTGTCTCGTAGGGGTAAATCTGGCCGCCGATCGCAAGTGGCACGGAGGCGCGTCTGGCGGCTTCGATCGCCAGGTGGATGCCCTTTTCCGGGCAAACGCGGCTCAGCACGAGCGCGAAATCGCGACGCCGCCGCGGCCCGTAGAGCGCATCGACGTCAACGCCGTTTGGAATGGGCGCGATCAGCTTCGATCCAGCCGGCGCGGTCTTTTGCTGTGCCTCCGACACCGCGTGCAGCCACAGGTCCTCACGTGCCGGTCTCAGGACCTCGGGCAGATACCAGGCGAGCGGCAGGTGCAGCGTCACCAGCGTCGGGCCGTCGTCAGGCAGGTAGGCGCCGAAATCGATACCGTGCAGGTGTACGACGTCAATCGGCCATCGCGCCCGGGCGGCAGCGATCGCCGCGCGATGCGCTTGCTGGGCACGGTCTTTGGCCGCCTCGTCGAGCGGACCTGTTTCGGCAGGCGTCTCAACGAGGGTACCGGCTGCGCTGGAACCATGGCAGGCGACCACGATGGAACGATGGCCCTGCCGCACCAGCGCGCGATCCAGGGCGGACAGCACCTGCTCGGCGCCGCCGACCGCATCGAGGCCGACGGGGGCAAGCGGGTAGGCGACGTTGAGCACGGTGAGCATCATGGTTGACCCGCGAATTCAGCCGGCGCGTCGGACGACCGATCGGCGGATGACATGATGATCTCACGCGGCCGACGCGCGCCGCACCGGCATCTCGGCGTCGCGCGCGCCCGGGGCGTAGCGGCGGATCATGGTCTGGCAGAATTCGGCGAATTCCTCGGGCGCCTGTGGCGGGCTGGTGTGATGCGGCTGCAGGCCGCGATGTTCTGGCGTGAAGCAGAAGGTGACGGTGACGTCGAACTCGGCCAGCGCTTCCATCTGGCGGTCGAACCAGTCGAGGGCATTCGGCCTGAAGCTGTCGGCCCAGGAGAGGCCCGTGCGCAGATTGGTGACGCCCAGATGCTTCATCCAGGCGACGGCATCGTCCAGCCGGTGGTCCTCAAAGTGGAACCACTGGACCAGCCCCATATCCGGCGTATGGCGCGCGAATTCTTCGAGCGCCGGCTTGGGCGTGCCATCCTCACGCAGCAGACCCATGTAGAAATGACGGTAGTAGGACGAGCCTTCCACCTCGCGATGCCGCGTCGTGGCGCCCCACGCATGTGGCAGATCGTAGAGGCTATACCATTGCACGCGGGGCGCATTGCCCAGTAACAACTCGGCAGTCCGACGCAGACCCCAGAGTTGGACCTCCTCGGCGCCGAAACTCGACACGCCGGCCTCGCTGATCCAGATCGGCAGATCCGTGACTTCGGCGATCTCGCCGAGCTTTTGCGGCCACTCATGGATCTGCCAAAGGTTCCAGTCCAGCGGGAAGCCGTGCACGGCGACGGCATCGACATGATCGAGCACGCCGTACCCCTTCATCAGCGACATGAAGCCGGCATCGATCGGCGAAATGCCGCCGAGAATTCTGGTGATTGCCGGGTTTTCGCGGCCGATAGCGTCGGCCGCCAGCATCGCCATGCTGGCGAAGCGGCTCCAGTCCGGATCGAGCTCAGGGTCCCAATGCGACTTGTTGTTGGGCTCGTTCCAGATCATCGCGGCTTCAATCATCATTTCGTCCTTTCACAGGGTAAACGGCGCCCTCGCCGGCCGGCTTACCAGCCGCGCGGCAGAAATAAACCTCGTCCTCCGGGTGAATCAGGATCTCGAAACCAGCGCTGCGCAGCATCGCCTCGATGCAGCCGCGGTTCGGGATCCACCAGTTGGTCGGGTCGTCCGCATAGCGGTGCTCGATGAAATGCAGCTTCGGGAATTCAGGCCGATCGAACAGGTCGTGCGTCCAGAAATCGTAATTCTGCTCGAGCGCGAAGACCTCGCTGCTCCCGCGTTGCATCGACTGGAAAATCATCACGTCTCGCGCGACGTGCTCGCGGATCAGATCCAGCGCCAGCAACGGGTGCCGCAGGTGATAGAGCACTCCCATGAAGAGCACGATGTCGAAAGTCTCGCCAAGCGCGCCGACGTCATAGACCGACAGTTCGCGGAACTCGATGTCGCAATCGGCGACTTCGGCGGCGAAGCGCGCCTGTGATAGATAAGCTGCGTCGAAGTCTATGCCGAGCACCCGGTCGGCGCCCCGCCGCTTCATTTCGATCGAATAGAAGCCGGCGTTGCAGCCGATGTCGAGCACGGACTTGCCGGAGAGATCGGCTGGAATCGCGTGCGCGAACTTGCGCCACTTGATCAGGGGGTAGTTACCAAGGAAATGATCGGGAGCGGTCTGCACGCCGGCCAGTTCCATGTTGTGAAACCATGGCCCCAGCGCGTCGATGCGGCGGCGGATTTCCGCGTCCGAATGCAGCATGCGTCAACCTCCTTCGCCCGACAAGGTCGATACCGGCGAGCGGCCTGAACGCACGCTTATTGGCGTGCCTTCTTCCGCTATGTCGTTGTTTTCAAGCAATCGGAGTGCTGTGCGGTAGCCGTTGAACGTCCCGACATCGACGTAGGCGGTGCCCGCCTTGACGCCCCAGGCTTCGCCACCGGCGGCCAGATAGGCATTGACCAACGTGCCGAAATATTCGTCGCGACCGTCCCGCTCGCGCCAGAGCGCTGCAAGCCGGTGAAAGATGCTGCCCGGCATTTTGAACGCACCCCAGACCCACTCCGTGGCCGCATTCCGCTGTTTGACCTGGATCTGCTCGACCCGGCTGTCCTGATCGACGAGCACGGCGTCAAAAAGCTCGGGGCGGTCTACAGGGAACAGCAGGAACGACAGCCGGTCGTCCGCAAGACGGCAAAAGCCGTCCTCGGGAAACCAGATCGTATCCGGGAGCCCGATCAGCACCGTCTCTTCCGACCCTACGAGCGGTTCGGCACGAAAGATCGCGTCGCAAAGGCCGACCGGAGAGGGCTGCGCCACGAAAATTGCTGCAGCCCTGTCATAGCCGGCCGCATAATATTCGAGGATATCCGATTTACCCGAACCGATGACGAAGCAGATCCTGTCGACCCCGTTGCGCACCATCCTGCGCACCAGATATTCGCTGACGGCGCAGGGACGTTCGGTGTGCCCGTCCATTCGGCTGCCCACAGGCAGCAGTTCCTTGGAAAAGCCAAGCGGTTGAATGCGACTGCCCCGCCCGGCGGCAGGTACGATCCCCAGCATCAGACGGCTTCCTTCATGTCTTCGCCTGCTTGCGCCTCAGCGGCCTCGTTCAGAATCCGGTCCAGTTCCGCGGCGCGGCGCGTCGATGTGTGTTCATCGAGAACGCGCTCGCGGGCGCGGCGGCGCAGTGTATCGAGCTCCGTATCCGGCAAACCGATCGCGGCGATCACGTCTTCGGTAGAATGTGCAAGCAGGATCTCTTTGCCAGGCTCGAAGAAGCTGTCGAGGCCCGGCCAGTCGTCGGAAATGATCGCCGCGCCGCAGGCTGCCGCTTCGAACAATCGGCCCGACGGACACCAGCCCTTGCGCGCCATCGCTTCGCGGGTGACGTTCAGGGTCAGGCGCGACGAGCAGAAGAAGGCCGGATGGTCGGCAGGCGGCAGATGCCTGACAAAGAAGATGTTGTCGCTCCACGGAAAATCCTGAGGATATTGCGCGCCGCCGATGACGAAGCGGCGATCCGGCATCCGCAGAGCTGGCGCGACCAGCAATTTCTCGACGCTCGGCTGGCGATCCTGGGCATAGGTGCCGAGATAGGACAGATCGCCGGCGAATTCGGGCCTGGGCTGCGCCGGCCGATGGCGGTCGGGATCGACATGACCATAGAGCGGCAGGACCAGACGCGCGCCCAGCGTGGTCTTTAGCGCATCGAGCGCCGGGCCGCCGGTGTAGCTCAGCACCAGGTCGAAATCGCGAAGTCCTTCGGGGCCGAAATAGGATGGCGGATCGCCTTGTTCGATACGCGCCAGCGTCACCGCGGTGTCGAGATCGTAGAACACCTTCAACCCGCGACAGCACTCTTGCGCCAGGTGTGAGGCTTCAACTGCATCCGGGCAATAGGACGTAACGATCACAACGTCAGCTTCCCGGACCATATTGGCCGCAGCCTGCGCGATGTCGTCCCAAGACGTATAGAGCACGATGTCGCCACCATCGAGGTGATCGAGATCCCTTGCGCCGGCGTAGTAGGACGTGTCGCGTTCGAAGAAGCTGATGCGCCAGCCGAGCGGCGCCAATGCGCGTATCAGCCCGCGCCAGAGCGTGGCATGCCCGTTTCCCCACGAGGAGGTCACAGTGAGGCCGAAGATCACCATCCGCATCGGGCTGCTCCGTCAAGCGACTTCATTCAGGCGAATGAGCTTCGAACCCCAGTCGCCATGAACGATGGTGGTGATCGATGCGGGTTCGACGTCGAAGCGGAAGCAATCGCCTAGCTGAAGGCCGAGGACCTTGCACACGGCGGCCTTGATGACATCCGCGTGGCTGATCAGCGCAACATATTGGTTGGGGGTTTGCCGGCGCAGCGCATCCATCAGGCCGATAACCCGCTGCTGCGTGTCCTGCATGGTCTCGCCGCCCGGCGTGCGTGCGCTCTGGCGTTGGTCATTCCACATTCGCCAGGCGGCATCGCCGTTCAGCTCTTCAAACGTCTTGCCGGACCACGCGCCATAGTCGATCTCGTCCAATTCCTGGCAGATCGCGATCTGCTCGACGTTGCAGGCGATGGCGATCGGTTTCGCTGTCTCCAAGGTGCGCTTGCGCGGACTGCTGAAGATCGCGGCGAGAGGCTCCTTCGCCATGCGACGCGCAAGCTGCAGCGCCTGCACCTGGCCGGCGCGACCGAGGTCCATATCCTCCAGACGGCCGGCCAAACAGCGGTCGACATTGTCATGCGCGGCATGCCGGACGAGGAAGAAGGTCGTGGTCATTCGGCGGCGTCGAGCATCGGCTCGTCCCTGCCGGCGATGAAGGCGAGCGTGCGCAGGCGGGCCTCGGCATCGGTGAACTGCTCCGGCGGCGACTTCATGAAGTAGCTGCAAGGCCCCGTGAGCGCGCCGGCAATGCCGCGATCGAGGGCCAGCTTGGCGCAGCGCACGGCATCGATCACCACGCCGGCGGAATTCGGCGAATCCCAGACTTCCAGCTTGAGCTCGGCATTCAGCGGCACGCCGCCGAAAGTCGTTCCCTCGACGCGGATATAGGCCCATTTGCGATCGGTGAGCCAAGGCACGTGGTCGCTGGGTCCGACATGGATGTTGCCCGGCTCGAGCGGAATATCGATCTGGCTGGTGACGGACTGCGTCTTGGAGATTTTCTTGGATTCCAGCCGCTCCCGCTCCAGCATGTTGAGGAAGTCGGTGTTGCCGCCGAAGTTGAGCTGGTAAGTGCGGTCGATGCGCACCCCGCGTTCCCGGAAGAGATTGGCGAGCAGCCGATGGACGATGGTCGCGCCGACCTGGCTCTTGATGTCGTCGCCGACAAGGGGCAGGCCACGCTCCTCGAAGCGCCGGCGCCATTCCGGCCGCGAAGCGATGAAGACCGGTATGCAATTGACGAAGGCGCAGCCGGCATCCAGTGCGCATTCGGCATAGAAGCGGGTGGCCGCTTCCGAGCCGACCGGCAGATAGGACACCAGCACCTCGGCTCCGCTTTCCCGCAGTCTCGCGGCCACGTCGGCGACCGGTTCATCCGCTTCCTCGACGATATCGCGCAGGTATTTGCCAATGCCGTCGAGGGTCGGTCCGCGGTGCACGCGCACCCCGATCGGCGCCACATTGGCAAAGCGGAAGGTGTTGTTGGGCGCGCTGTAGATCGCCTCGGCCACATCGCGCCCAACCTTGTCCTTCGCGACATCGAAGGCGCAGACGACTTCGATGTCGTCGACGTGGTAACCGCCGAGATCGGTATGCATCAGTCCGGGGATCGGCTCGTTGCTTTCTGCCTGGCGATAGTAGGTAAGGCCTTGCACGAGGGAGGATGCGCAATTGCCGACACCGACGATGCCGATGCGAACCTTTTTCGATGTCACGAAACCGCCGCCTCTGCTGTTGGGGGTATGTTCCTCGCCGCCGAACTGGCACCGGCCGGGAATGTTCCTTGCCGGCGGAAAAATTGCGGATCGCTGGTCAGCGCTTACGACCGCGTCGCTGCCGAACCAGGAAGCGCCTACGGGAACGGAACCTCGCCGATCCTGCAAAGTTAAAGCGCCGGAGCGATTGTCATGTCAGCAAACGCCGGCCTGCTGCTAGGCTGCGCATTTTGGTTTCTTGCCTATGCCGGCAACTGGGTCGCAGCCGGGGAACTCGGGCATCAACAAGCGAAGGTCGTCAAACCTCCGATCGAGCCCATGATTCCGGCTGCGCCGCAATCCTCGAACCCAACCGCATCCCAAGACTCGCCGGGCCGCGGGCTGTCGCTGTTTCTGAGCAACGGTTGCGGTGCATGCCATACTATAAGAGGCACCGAGGCCCGCGGGACGATTGGCCCGGACCTTTCCCATGTCGGATCGCGAACAGCGATCGGCGCCGGGGTCCTGCCGAACACCGAGGAAGCCTTTGCACGTTTCGTCGCTCGCCCTGATCTGTTCAAGCCAGGCGTGAAAATGCCGGCATTCGACGTGCTGCCGCAAACCGAAATCCAGACGATCGCGCGATATTTGAAAGCCTTGCAGTGATGCCCGGTTCTCGTACCGAATCCGGGACAACGTCGTCCAACGCTACTGCCGAAGAAGACGCCGCTCGCGTGGCGAACCAGCCGATAATGATCCACCTGAAGCATGTCGTATTCGGCGCCATCGGTTTGCCTGTCTTCCTGTTGCTTGCGGCATGGATCGGCTTCTTCAACGTCGGCGCCAGCAGCGGCCATTGGAAGGTGACGGCGTGGTTCCTTCAGCTCGCCATGCGCTCGGCCGTACGCACTTATGCACTGGCCGTGGACGCGCCGAAAACGCTCGACCGGCGGGGGCTTCCGGCGGCCGCCGGACATTTCGCGCGAGGCTGCGCGATCTGCCACGGCGCACCTGGCGAGCTCCGCTCGCCGGCGGTGCTGCGTATGCTTCCGCAACCGCCGGATCTTGCGCTCACGGTCGGAGATTGGACCGACGCCCAGCTTTTTCGGATCGTCAAGCATGGAATACGGTTCACCGGCATGCCCGCCTGGCCGGCCCGCGACCGCGACGACGAGGTCTGGGCAATGGTTGCTTTCCTGCGGGAACTCCCAAAGCTCAGTCCCAATGAATTTCGGGCGCTTGCCATCAACGGCAGCGACGTAACCAGCAGCGACCGGCAACCCGCCACCCCGGATGTTCTCTCCGACTGCATGCGCTGCCACGGAGGCGACGGCGAGGGCAGGAGTGACACCGTGCCCGCGCTGGCCGGACAGAAAGAAGCTTACCTGCTCGCCAGCCTCCAGGCCTATGCCAAAGGAGACCGCACGAGCGGCTTCATGGCTCTGCCGGTGACCGGCATAGCTCCTGACGAAATGGCCGCGCTTGCCCGGTATTTTGCGACGCTGTCACCGGCCTCGGGGGAACAGGATCAAATCCCGGCGGAGGTGATCAACGGCGGACGGCAAATCGCAGAAGCCGGAATTCCGGAGCGGAACGTGCCTGCCTGTGCCGGCTGTCACATCGGCTCCGACAAAAATCCGATCTATCCGCGCCTCGACGGTCAGCACGCCGCTTACCTCGAACAACAGCTAAAGCTGTTCCGGTCCGAGAGCCGAGGCGGCACGCCATTCTGGCGTATCATGGCGACTGCCGCCCAACGCCTCACGGACGACGATATACGGGCGGTATCGGCCTATTTTTCCAAACGGGCGGAAGATGCTCAGCAACTGCGATAGTACGTCGCCCGGAGGCGTTGCAGAGCCGAGAGCGCCTGCTGCGCAGGGCGCGCTTCGAGATCCGTTCAAGGAACTTTATCCCATCCCGCCAGTTCCAACAGCGCACAGACGGCCTGAGCGGACAGCCGGCTGAAGCATCCTTTGCGGGTGAACCAGGCTGAATGCAGTTCCGGTGGCCTCACGAGACATGGAATTTCGGGACTGCAGCCTGGCCCGGCCCCCTGTCGCAGCTATGGCGCGTAGATGCCGCAGAACAGAAGAACGCCGCCGATCAGGCAGAAGGCGAGGAGCGTCGCAACGAAGAATCCGGGTTCGCGAAAAATCCTGGTATCGCGGTTCAGACTCACGGCTCAGCCTCTTCGGCACTCTACGAAGCCCTCAACACGGAACGGGACCGGCGAGTTCCGGATGCTGTGTTTTCTCTGTTTCGAAGAGCCCCCAATTGGCGGGCGTTGGCCAGCTTCATGGCTGCCGCCGGCGGATCCGCTCTCGCCTCTGGCTGCGCCGGTGTGCAGTCGGCCCTCGATCCGCACGGCGAGCGGGCCGACGCTCTGGCCGTTCTGTTCTGGATCTTCACGGCCGTGCTCGGACTGGTCTGGCTGGTCACCATGGCCGGCTTGTTCTTCGCGCTGACACGCCGGCGAGACAGTCGCGGCGAACAGGCGGAAGCGCATCCGGCCGTCAAACGGCCGGTGCGTATCGCCTTTGCTGCTATGCTGACATCGACCTTCATCATTCTCTCGGGCCTGGCCGTGCTCAGCTTCGACGGACAAAGGGCGGGTTTCGGGCATGGGGTCGGGGCGGCCATAACAATATCGGTCATAGGGCACCAATGGTGGTGGCAGGTCCGCTACGAAGGAAACAACGGTTTCGAGACGGCAAACGAGATTCGCATTCCGGTAGGCAGCGCGGTCGACATCAAGCTCACCACGGGTGACGTGATCCACTCGTTCTGGATACCGAGCCTCGCCGGCAAGCTCGATCTCATTCCAGGCAAAAGCAATGAGCTCCGTATCCAAGCGGATAAGCCCGGCGTGTACCGCGGCCAATGTGCCGAATTCTGCGGCCAGCAGCATGCGCACATGGCGATCTTCGTGGTGGCGCTGGAGCCGGGCGAATTCGAACGCTGGCGCGCAAAGCAAGCCGCGCCGGCAATGCCGATGGCTCATCTTGCGAAGCAAAATGCCTTTGCTTCCGCGGCATCGTCTCCATTCGCCGCCCTTTCGGAGCGTTCGCAATGAGCCCGGCGGTCGAGGAACGTCACGAAACCCGTGACACCGATCTGGGTGACGAGGAACTGCGCGTACGGCTGAGCAAGACCTGGGGCTCGGCGCGTGGTCTGATCGGCATTCTCTCGACAGTCGATCACAAGATCATCGGCATCCGCTATGCCGTCACCGCCTTCGTCTTCCTGTTGGCCGGCGGCATCATGGCGATCATCATGCGGCTGCAGCTCGCGCGGCCGGACAGCCATCTCGTCGACGCCGAGCTCTACAACCAGCTTTTCACCATGCATGGCACAACGATGATGTTCCTGTTCGGGGTGCCGGTCGGCGAGGCGTTCGCCGTCTATCTGGTGCCGCTCATGGTCGGCACCCGCAACATCGCCTTTCCGCGCCTCAATGCCTTCTCCTACTACGTCTATCTGTTCGGCGGCCTGATGCTGTGGGGCGGTTTCGCGTTGAGCATCCGCCCTGATGTCGGCTGGTTCTCCTATGTGCCCCTCGCAAATCTGAATTTCACCCCAGGAAAGGGGCCGGATTACTGGGCGCAGATGATTACTTTCACCGAAGTCGCAGCGCTTGCAGTCTCGGTGGAGATCGTCGTCACAGTCCTGAAGCAGCGCGCGCCGGGCATGACGCTTGACCGCATTCCACTCTTCGTGTGGACGCTGCTCGTCCATTCCTTCATCATCATCTTCGCCATGCCGGCGATCATGCTCGCCTCGTCTATGCTGATCATGGAGCGGCTGGTCGGCACGCAGTTTTTCAATCCGGACGCGGGCGGCGATCCGCTGCTTTGGCAGCACCTTTTCTGGTTCTTTGGTCACCCCGAAGTCTACATCATCTTCCTGCCTGGAACCGCTTTCGTGTCGGCGATCGTGGCGACATTCTCCCGGCGGCCGGTCTTCGGCTATTTGCCGATGGTGCTGTCGCTGATCGCGATCGGCTTTTTGTCCTTTGGCTTGTGGGTTCACCACATGTTCGTGACCGGCCTGCCTGAAATCGGTGCCGCATTCTTCACCGCCTCCAGCATGGCTATAGCCATTCCGAACGGGGTCCAGATATTCTGCTGGATCGCAACGCTGTGGGACGGCAAGCCGGTGCTCAAGACGCCGTTGATCTTCGTGCTCGGTTTCTTCTTCATCTTTGTCGCCGGCGGGCTCTCGGGTGTGATGCTGGCGTCGGTGCCGATCGATACGCAGGTGCACGACACCTATTTCGTCGTCGCCCATTTCCACTACGTGCTTATAGGCGGCACCGTCTTTCCGCTTGTCGCGGCCGTCTACTACTGGTTCCCGAAAGTGACGGGCCGGCTCATGGATGAGCGGCTCGGCAAATGGCAGTTCTTCCTCGCCTTCACTGGTTTCAACATCACGTTTTTTCCGATGCACCTGCTCGGTCTGCACGGCATGCCGCGCAGGGTCTACACCTATCCCGCGGAGACGGGCTGGGGCGGGCTCAACCTGCTCGCCAGCGCCGGCGCGCTGCTGTTCTTCGCAAGCTTTCTGCTCATGCTCTACAACATGATTGCCAGCGCCCGCTCGGGCGCCCTTGCCGGCGACAATCCCTGGGGCGCCGACACGTTGGAGTGGGCGACCAGTTCGCCGCCCCAGCCGCAGAACTTCGATCGCATTCCGTGCGTCACAAGCGGCTCGCCGCTGTGGGATCAGGGCGACCACAAGGCGGTGGTCGGCGGCCTCAAGGTTGATGAGCGCGAACTGGTCGTGACGAGCCTCACGGAGGCCCGGCCTGACATTCGCGAGGAATCGCCGGCGCCCTCGATCTGGCCCTTTCTGGCGGCGTTCGCCACAGCCGCCGCGTTCATCGGCTCGATCTACACGCCTTGGGCGGTTACTTGGGGTTCGCCCGTCGTCGCCATCCTGCTGGTCGCCTGGTTCTGGCCGAAAACCATCGAGGAGAATGTCTAGATGGCTCGCAGCGTCATCGATGTCTCAGGTTTGCCGACCTATGCCTTCGGTTCGCGTGTCACCCCCTGGTGGGGGACCTTCTCGTTCTGCCTGCTGGAAGGAACTGGCTTCGCCCTCGGCATCGGCGGTTATCTCTACCTGGCCGTCACCAACAAGGATTGGCCGAAGGACGCGGTACCTTTGAGCCTGCTCTGGTCGGCGCTCTTCACGCTCGTCCTTGTCATCAGCGCACTGCCGAATTTCCTGATCAAGCGAGCAGCGACGCGGGAGAGCTTGCGCTCGGTCCGTCTGCTGCTGCTGATCATGAGCGCGGTTGGGCTGGTGCTTATCGGGCTGCGCATCATGGAATTCTCGGCCTTGCCGGTACGCTGGAGCGACAATGCGTATGGCTCCTTTGTCTGGCTCCTTCTCGGCCTTCATGGTGTGCATGTGCTGACTGACGTCGCCGACACGCTGGTCCTGACGGTGCTGATGTTCACGCGGCACGGAACAGGCAAACGCTTCAGCGATGCCGAGGACAATGCCTTCTACTGGTATTTCGTCGTGCTCTCATGGTTTCCCCTTTACGCTGTGCTCTATTGGCTGCCGAGGTTCTGATACGATCCTGCACGGCCTTGGGCACATCCAAGCGTCAAATGCGGCCCATGAGAGCCATGATGACCAGGATGACGAGTATGACGCCGACCACGCCCGAAGGACCATAGCCCCAGCCTGATGAATATGGCCAGGCCGGGATCGCACCGATCAGCAACAGGATGAGTATGATGATGAGGATTGTTCCAAGACTCATGTCGGTTCCCCTTGCTGGTGAGTTGATGCTCGGACCTGCGACTGAGTTGCTTACGTCGTTTGAGGCTCAGTCCAGCTTGCGCAGCATGTCAGCTTCCTGCTCGAGGATGCTGGCGACTTCCTCGCGTTGAAGATGCGTCATCATCAGGCTGACGCAGCATTCGAGATACGTGATGGAGGCTCGTCGCAGGAAGGCGGCGGTTTCCGCGGCCGCCATCTGGTCGATGTCCCTGGTTGATCGCTTCGGCTGCACCACTGCGTTCTCCATGCCTCTTATCAGGCCCAACCAGAATCTTCGTCGGATGTTCCGCCTCGGCGACAAGAGCGCGGGAACCATCCGGGTCCTCAGGATCGCCAGCCTCAAATCCAACTGCGCCCGATTTGTTGATCGCGCCAACCCGAGGCACCATGGCGCTTTCGTCACGATCGGCAAAGTGCGCGATCGTCCGCAGCAAACCTTGCCGGAGCGGTACTTTGGGCGACCAGCCAAGAAGCGCCTTCGCACGGGCTATGTCGGGGCGGCGCCGGCGCGGATCATCTTCCGGCAACGGCAAGAATTTCATGGGTGACCGGGTCCTGGTCAGTTCCCTCACCAAGTCGGCCAGTTCGAGGACGGTGAATTCCCCCGGATTGCCAAGATTGAGCGGCTGGCGCGGATTTGGGTCGATGTCCATGAGCCGCAGCAACCCTTGGACCAGATCGGTGACGTAGCAGAAGGATCGCGTCTGTCGTCCGTCGCCGAATATCGTCAGTGGCCGCTTTTCCAGTGCCTGCATGACCAGATTGGAGACGATACGGCCGTCGGCAGGATCCATTCTCGGGCCATAAGTGTTGAAGATACGCGCCACGCGGACGTCGGCCATGTCGGCGCGCAGATAGTCGAAGCAAAGCGTCTCTGCCGTGCGCTTGCCTTCGTCGTAGCAGGCGCGCGGGCCGGTGCAGTTCACATGGCCGAGATAGTCCTCGCGCTGCGGATGCTGTTCGGGATCTCCATAGACTTCGCTCGTGGAAGCTTGCAGGAACCGCGCGCCGTCGCTAACGGCGAGCTCGAGCAAATTGAGCGTTCCGATCACGCAGGTGCGCGTCGTGTGGATCGGATCGGCCTGGTAGCGGGGCGGCGACGCAGCGCATGCCAGGTTGAAAATACGATCGACCGGCTCACCCAGCGTGAGCGGGCTGCAGATATCCTGCTCGATCAGCCGGAAGCGCGGCTGGCCGACAAGCGACTTGATGTTCTCCATTCGGCCGGTGAGAAAGTTGTCGATGCAGATCACGCGATAGCCGTCCTCAAACAGGGCCTCGCATAGATGCGAACCGAGGAAACCGGCACCGCCGGCGACGAGCACCGTCGGTGTCTGGTGGGCCGTTCTTGAACGCCGCATCTCTATGTTCTCCTGTCTGCCTGTCATGCTGCACTTTCCACGTCCAGATCGAGCACCGGACGTATCTGCTTTGATTGCGTAAGCACGGATGTGAACTCGCGCGCCCGAGCAGCCCCGGTGTGTCTTGCCAGGACCAGCGAATGGGCCTGCCTGGCCATGTTGAGCCTTGCGCGGTCCGACTGCCCCAGAAGGATGGCAGTCACGTCATCGGCGCTGCCGGCCGTCTGGATCGCCGATCGGGGAAAGAAACTGTCCAGGCCTGGCCAGCGGTCGCTGATGATCGGCGTCTTGCACGCCGCGGCTTCGAAAAGCCGCACGCTGGGAGACCATCCTGCCGCGATCATCGAGGTGCGCGTCACGTTGAGCGTGTAGCGCTGCCGGCTGTAGAAGCTGGCATGCTCGGCAGGCGGCAAATGCTCGATCCGCTCGATGTTGCCGGGCCAGGCGATTTCGTGCGGGTATTGCGAGCCTGCGACGACGAAACGTCTGTCCGGGAGCCGGCGCGCGGGCTCGAGCAGAAGTGCTTCCAGGGTCTGCTGCCGATCCGGACTGTAGGTGCCGAGATAGCCTAAATCCCATTCGATCGCATTTCGGTTTCGATGATGCTGCTCCGGGTCGACGGAACAATAGAGCGGTTCGGCCCGGCGCGCACCGAATTCGGATCTCAGCCGTTCGAGGGTCGGCCCGCCGGTAAAGGAAAAATAGACGTCGAAATATGGGATCTGCCGGCGGGTTAGATAGTCGCAATCATTCTCGGCGACCCTTGCCAGCGTGATCGGCGTGTCGATGTCGTAAAAGCAGAATTGCCCGGTGCACAGCGCTGCGACCTCGTCGATGACGGCCCTGCCTTCCGGTACGAAGGAACCGATCACCACGACGTCGGCCCGCTGAAGCTCGCGGTGATGCTTGCGTCGGAGGTCGTCGACCGTGTCGTAGTAGCGCAACTCGCAGAAGTCGGCCTCGCGCAGATCGCGGTGATGCGCATACCAGGGCACGTCGCGTTCGAGGAAAGTGACGCGATGACCGAGCTTGTCGAGTGCTCGCAGCAGACCCCGAAACGTCGTCGCGTGGCCGTTGCCCCAGGAAGAGGACAACGAAAGGCCGAGGAAAACAATGTCGAGTGTCATTCCGCGGCCTCCACGGTCCGGTGTTCGAAATGCGCCTTGAAGATGGTGTCGACCAGTTCAGCTCGCATTGTGTAGGTATGTTCGGCAAGAACGCGCCGAAGCGCTGCCGCGCCGATTGCCTTCGCTCGCGGCGGCGTAAGCGTCCGCATAATCTCGGCGACATCGGCACCGTCCCGCGCGACCAGGATTTCCTCTCCCGGCGTCAGGAACAACTCGATGCCTTCCCAGGCATCTGTGATGAGGCACGCGCCGGCGCCAGCCGCCTCGAACACTCGCGTGGCTGGCGAAAAGCCGTTGCTGGCCATGCTGTCGCGACTGATGTTCAGCACAGCCTTTGGCGTGACATTGAAGGCGTTGTGATCTCGCGTGCCGACATGCCCGAGCCAGGAAACATTCGGGGGCAGCGGCTTGTCGCCCCAACCCGACCCGCCGAGCAGGAAACGCTGATCGGCCAAGGTGCAAGCGGGTTCGAGAAAGAACGACTCGACCCGCGCCTCGCGGTCCGGCAGGCGATTGCCGAGAAAGGCGAGATCGCAGGCGAAGCGTGAATCCTCGGCGACGGGGTGATGTGTCTCGGGATCGAGCGCATTGTAGATTGGAATGCATTCTGCTGCGCCAAACGCGCGATACTCCCATATGACGGGATCGCCGCCGCCATAGGTGAGCACGAGGCGGATCTTCTTCAGCTCTTCGTGAAGAGGATGATCAGGGTTGTTGCGCAGATCGGCGAGCGTCGCCGGGGCGTCGACGTCCCAGAACACCGTCAGCGCGTCGCTGCGTGCGTGGTCAATCAGGGCGCGCAACAGGGCTTCGTCTTCGAAGCCGACCCCGCTTGCCTTGACCACGATGTCGGCCTGCGCGGCGCGGGATGCAGCCTGCTTCAGTGCCTCCGGCGTTGCCTCATAGACGACGACATCGCACCAATCGGGAGCCTCGATGTCTCTATGCTTCTGCCGGTCGAAGGCGTCTGGTTCATAAAAGACGATATCGTAACCGCGCTGCGAAAGCGCCTTGAGCAGGCCCCGATAGTAGGTAGCCGCACCGTTCCAATACGACGATAGCAAGCTGGATCCATAAAAGGCGATTTTCATGCAGCAGCCTCCCTTGCAGGCGTTCCTTCGACTGCGTGGCGGTTGCCGCACGCGGCGAGTATGTCGAAGAGCTCATCGACGCGGCGACGGCATGTGTGCCGCGCGAGAATGGTTTCCAGCCCGGATGCCGCCAACGCCCTCGCGAGCCCGGTGTCATGCAACACGTCCCGCAGGTGCTGCCGCATCTCGGCCCCGTCGCGGGCGAACAGAAAATCTTTGCCGGGACGGAACAGCCCTTCAATGTCGGACCAAGGCGCCGAGATCAGCGGAATGCCGCTGGCCAATGCCTCGAACATGCGGATCGTGGGAATGCCGAGCAGGTGTTCACGGTAAGGCCGGCGCGGGATGTGCATAGTGAGACGATGCTGCGCGAACGCTTTCGGAACGTCGGCATTGGCGATCCAACCCTCGTGGCGCAGTCCGGCTTCGGCGAGCGCGGTCTTTGCCTCTGCTGGATAGCGAACGCCGTGAACCGTACCCGACAGGCCGAGCTCGCGTGCCGGCCCAATGAGGAACTCCCGAATTTCGGCACTGCGCTCGTCATCACCCCAGTTGCCGACCCAGACCAGGTCCGACGAGGGATCGATATCGGGTTGGGGCCTGAACAGCCGGTCGTCCGCCGCTTCGTGCCAGGTAAAGGCCCGCTTGCCCCAGCCGGCGCGAAGATAGCTTTCGCGCAGCGTTTCCCCGAACACCAAAACCCCATCATAGTATTCGAGGTTCAGCGCTGAGATCGACTGGGTCGCAGACACGGCACGGTGGTGCGTGTCGTGGAACAGGAGCGTGAAATTGCCGCCATTGAGCTTCGCGCGCCCAATGCGAGTGACGAGGCCCGGATCCGTCCATTCATGGACGATCACAGCGTCGGCGTCCGCAAGCCACGCTTCGTGATTGAACGAAGCGTCATAAGTCACCGGTATCAGCTCGGGAAAATCCCTCCGGAAGCGTTCGACTGCGAAGGGACCTTTCTCGGCCAACAGGTTCGAACGGCTCCACCCGTCCGCGAGCTCCAGCGCAAATACGTGATGTCCGCGCGCGATAAGTTCCCGCATGACGCCGCGCTGGAAATGCGCGTTGCCATGGTTCCAGTCGGAAACAATGGAATGGGTGTAGAACACGAACCGCATCGTCAGCGCTCCGTGACGGCCATCGCCGCCCGATCATAGATGTCGCGCATCGCCGCTGCCTGGGCCTGCAGTGAGTACCGGCGCGCGCGGCGAGCGGCACGCCGGCCGAGTTGACCCCGCAGCTCCGCGTCGCCGACGAGTTGGGCGATGCATCGGGTGAGCGCGCCGGAATCATGCACGTCGAAGAATATCGCCGCGCCGTCCCAGATCTCCCGGTAGGTCGCAATGTCGGCGAGCACCAATGGCGCGCCAGAGAGCGCGGCCTCCAAGGCGGCGAGCCCGAAAGGCTCGTAGATCGATGGTGAAACGAAAATGCCGGCCCGAGCCATCAACCGGCGTGCCTCGGCATGGCCGACCGGGCCGAGCGAGACGCAATGATCGAGGCTGGCCCGTTGTCCATCCGTCCCGTCGAGCGGACCGGCGGCATAGACCGGCCATTCGGCAGTCGCAGCCGCCGCATCGAGCACCGTTGCGTTCTTGCCCTCGTCCCACCAGCGGGCCGCGGCGAAGACGAACGGCTCGCGGCGCGATGCGCGCGGGCCGGGCAAGGCGCCGTTAGGGACGATGCTCAGGCGCGAGATCGGTCCATAGCAGGCCTCGATGATATCGGCGTGGCTTCGACTGGGCGCGATGACCGCTTCGGCACGGTCGAAGCCGGCCCTGTTGCGATCCTTCTGCCAGGCCCAGTCACCCGCCGCGACCTGATTGCGCACGGCATGCAGCCAGGTCACGACGCAGGAATGTGAGACAGCCACGACAGGGCAGGGCAGATCGATCCTGGCTGCTTGCGCCGGGGCGTTGAGATGAACAAGGTCGGCGGCAAAGGCCGTTGCAAGCGCCTGCAACTCGCCAGGAAACCGGTCGAGAGCGCTCTCATCGCGCGTCATCCAGTCCGGTGGGGTTTCGAGCCAAGCGAGCGTAGCGAAGGACTGCACCTCCCGGGCCTGCTCCGCCGACGGTCGAGGCCCCAGGCCGGCCATCATGATGCTGTCGCCACCGGTAGCCAGCGCCCGTGCCAGATCGAGCGAATAGCGCCAGACCCCACCGACGGCGTCGGTGGTCATCAGGATGCGCCTTGGACGATGGATCAATGGTTGCAGCATGAGGACTCCAACTCGGCGAGTGCGCGCGGACGCTGGTCCTGGATGTCGCTGAACGTCCGGAACGAGGCGAGGTAGTGCTCATGCGCTCGCTCCCAGGCAAAATCATCGGGCTCGCCCCATAGCTCGCGGTAGCTCGGCGAGCTTGGATAGGGATAGAGCGGCACCGGCTCGTTGGCCCAGACGCCGTTGTCGATGAGATGCTTGCGCCAATAGTCCACCAGCGCAGGGTCATCCTCGACCACGCCGATCAGATTGGCCTGGACGAAGGGAACGTGCCGGCGGGCGTCGACCAGCAGCGCGGCCAGTTCCTCGGTGCCCAGCCGGCAGCGCTTGGCCAGCATCTCGCGGCCTTCGACGGTCAGGCTTTCGAGGCCTGCTTCGATCGAGACACAGCCGGCCGCACCCAGCAATTCCAGCAGCTCCGGTTTCCAAAGATCGATGCGCGTCTGCACGCCGAACTGGACGTTGCGGCTGATCAACGCCTCGAGCAGCGCCTTCTGCGGCAGGAAGATCTCGTCGATGAAATAGATGTAGCCGACGCCCTGAGCGATCAGGCCGTCTATCTCGGCGATGACCGCATCATGGTTCCTGCGCCGATACGCATCGCGAAAGTCGATCTTGGCGCAGAAGCTGCAATTGTAGGGGCAGCCTCGGGACGCCTCGACCTCCGCGCCGGCGCCCCTCTGGTCGGCGTCGAAGCGGTGATGATGATGGCCGTGCGCCGCGATCCATTCGGACGGCCAGGCGAGCGCAGGATGATCGACGAACTGGCTGGCATGCACGCCGCCATTGAACATTGGAAAATCGTTTTGGAGACGAGCGGTGTGCGCCACCTTGCTCCAGTCGCTTTGCTGCGCGAGTTCCGCCACCACCTCCTCGCATTCACCGCGCACGACGATATCGACACCTAGCTTGCGCAAGGTGGGAGCCGGCGTCGCCGAGCCATGCGGCCCAACAGCGACGGTGCGGCCTCCGCGCCCGGCAAGGTGGTTCAGGAACTCTGCCGGCACACGCAGTTCCGGCGGCGCGCAGCGCCAGAACAGGTAGGTCGGCGCGGTCGTCACCACGGTCATATCCGGCCCGAACGCCGCCGCGCGCTCGGCAAGGACCGCGTTATCGAGATCCTGCAACTGACCGTCCAGCATCAGCACCTCGTGCTGATTGGCTTCGAGCAGGGCCTTGCAGTATCCAAGCTCCAGCGGCAGATGCGGCTGTCGGCAGCCGAAATAGATGCTGTGCTCATAGGTCCAGTGCGGGTTTACCAGCGCGACCTTCATGCGACGTACCTCTCGGCTTCCGGGAGTGGCTGGAGGCGGTGCCGCAGCAGCCAACTGGCCAGGTCGCGGACACCTTCACGCCACGGGACATGCGCCTGCCAGCCGAGAGCGGCTTCTATCTTGCGGGTGTCGGCGACAAAGAAGGGCTGATCGCCGGTGCGTGCGAGCTCGTGACGGAGCGCGATGTCGCGGCCGGTCATGGCGGCGATCTCCGACAGCAGCGTGCGCAGGCTGACGGCGTTGCGCGGCCCGCCGCCGAGGTTGAACGCCTGGCCCTTGAAGTCCTCGATCCTGGCCAGCACGGCGCGATAGGCGGCAACCGCGTCGGATACGTGCAGGATGTCGCGCACCTGTTTGCCGTCGCCGTAGATTGTGATGGGCCGGCCGCTGAGCGCGCTCAGCAGGAAATGCGCGACCCAGCCCTGGTCCTCGGTGCCGAATTGGCGGGGCCCGTAAATGCAGCTCATGCGTAACACCGCCGTCGGCAGGCCATAGGACTTGGCATAGTCGAGGACATACTGGTCCGCCGCGCCCTTTGAGCAGCCGTATGGCGTGCAGAAGTCCAGCCCAATCGTCTCGCCCACACCATTGGCGCGAATGGCATCATCGGCGGGCTCGTAGCGATCATCGGCTTCGCGCACCGCAATCTGGGGCAGGCTGCCATAGACCTTGTTGGTGCTGGCGAAAACCACCGGTGCACCCGCCCGGCGAGCAGCTTCGAGCACGTTGAACGTGCCTTTCAGATTGATCTCGAGGTCTTTCGCGGGATCGAGCAGGCTCGTGGTTACGGCGGTCTGGGCGGCCAGATGGAAGATCGCCTTTGCCGGCGCCAACGCCGAAGCCACCCTGCCTTGATCGCGTATGTCCACGGTTTCAACGCTGAGATGGCTGCCATGCTTGCGCTGCAGCCATTCGAGGTTCTGCTCGACGCCGGGACGGCTGAAATTGTCGACGACAAGCACCGGTTTCCCATCCGACAACAGACTATCGGCCAGATTTGAGCCTATGAAGCCGCTGCCGCCGACGATCGCCACCGGCGCTTTGCGAAGGGTGCGATGCCGTTGGCTCATGACACCAGCCCTCGCTCTTCAAGCTCGCGCTTCATGTCTGCGCCGCGGTCGACGGCGACACTGTTGCGAACCCAGGCCGCGAATTCACCGAGCGAGTTCTCCAGCCTGTGGCTTGGCTCGAAGCCGAGCAGTTCACGGGCTTTGCCGATGTCGGCGAAGCAGTTGCGGATGTCTCCGGCGCGCGCCTTCCCGAGAATCTCGGGTGGCCGCTTCGGAACGCCCATCGCCTCGGCAAGCAGGCGGGCGACCTCGGTGATGGTGTAGGCGCGCCCGCTGCCGATATTGATGGCGTGGCCGGCTGCCTGTCGTTGCTCCAGCGCCAGGCGGAAAGCCCGGGCCACGTCGCGCACATGGACGAAGTCACGCTTTTGCTTGCCATCCTCGAACACCATCGGCCGCTTGCCGTTGGCAAGGCGAGCGGCGAAGTTGGCGAGCACGCCGGTGTAGGGATTGGCGAGTGCCTGTCCGGCGCCGAAGACGTTGAACAGCCGCAAGGCCACGGCATCCACATTGTAGGCCTGGCCGAAGATCAGCACTGCGCGCTCCTGGGCATATTTGGTCAGCGCGTAGATCGAGGCGAGATCAGGCCGCTTCTCTTCGTCGGTGGGAATAGGCGACAGTGCTTCGCCCGCGGCCGACAAAAGGTCCCACTGGCCGGTTCTGACATCGCTTGGTCTGCGGCGGGCATTGTCGACGCGCTTGCCGTCCGAAGTCTGGTACAGCCCCTCGCCGTAGATGCTCATCGATGACGCGACAACGATCCGTTCGACCGGTTTTTTGATCAATGCCTCAAGCAGCGTGGCGGTGCCGAGATCGTTGGTACCGACGTAACGGGCGATCTCGTACATGGATTGGCCGACGCCGACTTCGGCGGCGAGGTGGATTACGGCATCAGCATCCGAAACCGCTTCGGCCATCATCGCCCGGTCACACACATCGCCCTTGGTCAGCGCGGCGCCGGCGGGAATGCTGATGGCTTCGCGGCCATGCACCTGGTCCAAGAGCGCGTCCAGGATGCGCACTTCATAGCCATGTTCGATGAGTTCCTGGGTGACATGCCGGCCGATAAAACCGCACCCCCCCGTAACCAGTATACGTTTCACGAGAACTCCTTGCGGATTAGGCGTTGGGCTTCCGAACTGCGGGACAAAAGGTTTGTTCCTTGCTTCAACAAAGTTCGCTTCGCGGTTGCAGGCCGGGCCGCGCAAAATGGGAACTTTGATCTCTGGGCGCTGTTAGGGGCATGAGTCCCAGGGCGAGAAAGGAAAAGCCATGTCCGAGGCCAAGACGACCACCAATCACGACGACATCCGTAAGTGGGTGGAGGAGCGGGATGGGCATCCCGCCGTTGTTCGCACCAAAGGCGAGGGCGGCATCCTGCGCATCGACTTCGGCGATCCGGAGGAAGCGCTCGAGCCCATCGAGTGGGATGAGTTCTTCCGCATCTTCGATGAGAACGACCTCGCCTTCCTTTATCAGGACAAGGCCGGAAGCGGAGGAAAGAGCCGGTTCAACAAATTCGTCCAGCGCAGCCGCAACGCTTGACCGCCAACGTCGTTATCCGTTCCGTCGCAACAGCCGTTGGCGGCAAATGCACGACGGAACCATTTTCAGGTCCGGTGGTTGCGCGTCGGCGTGGAGTGATTGCCATGGGGCTCTTTTCCGACCTGAACAAGAAGCTGACCGAAAACATCTATGCGCATGGCAGCTATCTGACCGATCCGAGCGCCGATCTGCCCCGGCGTGTCGCAGAAACGGTCGATCTTCTTATGCCGTTCATCCAGCCGGATGCGCGCGAGGAGGTGAGGCTGCAGATCCTCGGCATCGTCCACGAGCATATGTATGACGAGCTCGAGAGCGGCCCGGAGGGCTCGGCTGCCGACGAATGAGATCCTCCGCCGGGACAGCGGCATTCCAGGCCTGCCCAGGAACTCCAACCTAGGAGACAGCGTGGCCGGGCTGCCTTGCTGAACTTGGAGGATTCCCTGCAGCGGTGCCGAGCAGCGCCGCGCCCTAGCTGATATCGACGATTTTTCGTTTCTTTTTTGGTGCCGACTTAGGCTTTGCGGCGCCAGGGGCCGACTTTGCCGCCGTCGTCGCCGTCGTTGCGGCCAGGCGCTGTTCACGCAGCCGAGCCGTCTTTGCCTGCCGTTCCAGCCGTTCGGTTTCGAGCAGTTGGCGCGCCGCAGCAGACGTTTGCTCACCTCTGCCCTTGTCGATCTTCCGCGTAGTCACGGTCGCTCCAAAGTCATTCGCTGTTGCAGGCGTATCCACCTTGCCCGGCGGTCTGTTCACCAGGCGGCGGACGAACAGGGGAGAAGCTCATCCTTTGTCGCCATGCACTCGCCGATCCTCCGTTTCACGCAACAGCCGCACGATCGCATCGACCGGTGATGGATCTGCCGCCGGTTGCATTCTGCGCCGCCACAGATGGCGAAGAAGTCTTCTCAGTTTTGACATCCGAATCGCCTCCTTGAGCTACAGAGCTACAAACTCGCGTCCAGGAAGGATGTTCCTGAGCAGGAGACCGGGTTCATTGCACGTCAGGATCAAGCGGCAGTTATCGGAGCAGCGCGGCAAACAGGAACGCGACGACCGCCAGGATCACGAGCGCCGCAATCACCAGCACAGGTGCCGTCCTGGCCGGCTGAAGGCCGGGCGCGTTCTCAGGGCGCCGCATTGCGTTCGCGAAGCTCGCCTGGTTGGTGAGTTTCGGTTCATGCAGTGCAGCGGGACGGGCCGGATTGGCGTTGCCACTGGCCTCCGCATCCGTTTCCAGGGGCGCGGCTGCCGGATCGAAGCCGGGTGTCTTGTCCTGGTTCATACCCGCCTGGATCTCGCCTCGTTCCTCCGCCGCTGTTCGCTTGGTCGGTGGGGTCATGGACATCTCCTTCACAACCAAACATCCGTCCGGCCTTGCTGTTCCCGCCTGAAGCTGTGACGCAAGAGGCGATGAGAAGCGCCGCTGGAGACCATCTTCTCCGGCTTGCCGAACATTGACGCGGCAAGCTTGAACAGAGCCGGAACTTTTCCGATTGGGCCAGCTTTAATCTTCATCAAGTGAAGATGACGAGGCGGCGATGCAGGTTCTAGGAACCGAAGTACATGCTGGACCCGACGGCATGATCGTCGAGTTCCTTGGCGAAGGCGGTGAAAAGATCGCCATCACGATGCCGGTATCCGATCCGCGATTGAGGCTCGATAAAGCCGCTCTTGTCGGCCGCGCCAAAGGTATGATGGCTCAGTGTGCGGTCTTCGACAATTCGGAGGGCCCTCAATCCAGCAGGACAGCCATCCCGCCAGACCTGCCACCTCGACCAAGCCGGACGGTCCGTTCACATTCGAATATCGCGACAACGGCAGCGTGCGACAGCTCGAGGGCGTGGAATTGGCAAGCCTGGAGGTCGCGCATGACGAGGCGTTGCGCTCGGCAATCGATCTGCTGGACGACATGGCGACCGAAGGCGGGCAGGAGGGCTGGGCCGTCCGGGTCAGGGACGCAAGCGGCAAGATAGTGTCGTCGGTCGACTTCGATGAGGCAAGGCGCGAAAAAGCGGCGGCGGAATGAGGACTGCGGGCTGCATAGCCGAAGAAAGGTCATAGCATGCTTCCCTTCCTACCGCTGGACACGCTGGCAGCTCCCAGAGGCGACGGGCTGCACCCCGAGTTTGCCCGCCTGCTCGGATCAGGCCTTGCTTCGGCCGAGCCTGAAGTGGTCGTGCTCCGCCAACCCGGAAACGGTGGGCTGGTCCAGGCCGGTCCCAATCCACTCGGCAATATCGACGGAGCGCCGCAGGAAAACGTCCTGCGCTTCCCCGCCCGGAAAAGCCTCAAGGGCCGACGTCGGAACGGCTAGCGAGCACCTGGGTGCCCCCTCCGGAGAGCCGGCTCTGCCCCCTTATCTTGGGAACAAGCCGGCCGGCGCCTTGTTGAGGCCACGGGACCGATAAAAGTGCCCTTAGCATTGATCGTGGAAGACGAGTATCTGATCGCTTCGGACGTGGCGAATGGATTGATGGACAGCGGATTCGACGTGGCCTGCGTCGCCTCAGAGCGGGCCGCTGAAATCTGGCTCGCCGACCACACGCCGGATTTGGCCATTATAGATATACAACTGCTGGATGGGCAGCGCGGTATTGCCGCCAGTCGTCTCAAGGCGCTGGGCGTGTCCTTCATTGTACACTCTGGCTACGATCCGGAATTTCAGGCGTCTGTCTTTCACGACACGCCATATCTGTCAAAACCGGCGCCGATCCTGGATTTGGTCAAGCTTGCGAACCAGGTGATCGAGAATCAAGTTCGAGCTTGAGATCCAATCCGGACGGAAAACGGCTCACGCTTTTCCTAGAATTGCTCCAGCCATTCGACACTCCGCCATTGCAGGCGACGGCGCGCCCAAAAACGCGGATAGGGCTTCCTTCGGAACATTCGGGGCGGCGGCCAGTTCGATGCCGTGCAGGCTCCGTTGCTGGACGTCTGCCGAAGATCGGGTGGCAAACTGATGGCCCGCGTCCTGGTCCGTTGCGCGCGGGCCCGCCGATCTCTCGGGAGTAAACCGGTCACAGAAGAATAGATGGGAGCTTGTTATGAAACACCAAACGCTCGACCAATTGCACTCAGTCGCTGACATCAATCCGCTCGTGCCGCTTGCGACACGCACTGAGAAGATAGAGAGGTGGGCAGAACTCCTTGACCGCAATCCGTTGCGTTCTCTGGCTGCGCTCACCGGCACCGAGTATCTTTATCCAGGGATGCGCGAAGAAGCCCGGGCGGCAGGATCCCCCCTTACCGTTGCCTTTGAGGACCCGCTGCTCAGGGCATCGGGCTTGCAATCCGACACCTACGGGGAAGCCAGACGTTTCTTTGAACTCGCCGATTGGCAACTGCATGAAATCGTCTGCAGCTGCCATGCCGGCGCGACCATGCAGGCCGGCTGGGCTGCTCAGCGCGTCCGCAGGATCATCACCAGCAATCGCTTTCTTGCCTGGCTGAGAAGTCGTTTTGTGCGCTGATTGAACCCTATCGATCGGCGATTGTTGTGACAGTCGCCAGCGGCGCTCGAACCTCAATGCAGCAAATCTGACCCGCGGCCATTGCCGGCGCGAAAATTCGGCTGCGGCGAGTCCAGGCAAAAAGGGAGATCGCATGAGTACTTCATGAAACGAATAACAGCGCAAACAGGCCAGGGGCGGAGCGCAGCTTCATGCTGAACGATCCGATGGTGCTCATTCTGATGTATTTCGTGTTGCCCGTCTGGCTGATCGCTGGATTCGCCGACTGGCTCTGCCATCGCGCGACGCATATCGAATCTACGACCGGAGCAAAGGAATCCCTGATCCATCTGCTGATGTTCGCGGAGGTCGGCATTCCTTTGCTCGCGGCGATGTTCTTGGAGATCGACGCCCTGATCATCGCCGTGATGATGATCGCTTTTCTCATCCATGAAGCGACTGCCATATGGGACGTACGTTACGCCACCACCGCGCGTACGGTCACCCCGATCGAACAGCACGTGCACAGCTTCCTGGAGATGATCCCGCTGATGGGCCTCGTCGGCGTGGTTTCGTTGCACTGGGGCCAGTTTCTGGCGCTATTCGGGTTTGGGCCAGAGAGCGCTCGCTTCGAACTCGCCTGGAAGCAGCAGCAGTTGCCGGTTGCCTATATCGCGGCAGTCATGACCACGATCCTGCTGTTCGAACTGCTGCCATATCTGGAGGAGTTCTTCAGAGGCTTGCGGACCAATGCCGGCCGACTGGTGCCTCCCAAGGCCCGGCGAAGCAAGGCTGGCGAGACGACCATGCGGTGAGAAAGCGCCAGGTTGCACTGACCGTCAGATGTTCTTCAGCCACTCTGGGCTGAAGCGGAGACTGATCCGCGCTACACAGAACTGGTCCGCAAGCAGATCGCCGCGAAGATCATCTCGCTTCCGGCGCTGCCGCTCCATTGGCGAGGACGATCTTGTCGTGCTTGCCAAAAGTTCGGAAGGAAGGAGCGCCATTCTACCGCCGGCTATGACCGTCGGCTTCTCTCTGATGTCGGTCACTCCCCAACGCGTGAGGCGCCGAAGCGGATAAGCGAAACGATCGCGGAGTTCTGGTTGCGTCGGCCGCGACCAAGCCGCGCCCTTGCCGTCAGCGATCTCGGGGAACGAAAGGGCCGGAAACGAATTGGATATTCATTCGGCGACGAGCAAAACGGCAGGATGGCGACAGAACGGGAAGTTATCATGAGCGAGCCGTTGAAAACCACGAATCACGAGGTGATCCGGGCCTGGATCGAAGCCCGCGAAGGCAGACCAGCGGTCGCGCGCACAGCGGGCGAGGCCGCTGTGCTACGTGTAGATTTCGGCGAGTGCGAAGACGATCTGCAGCCCGTCGAATGGGAAGAGTTCTTCGCGATATTGGACGGCAACGGGCTTGCCTTCGTGCACCAGGACATCACCGCCGAAGGATTGCCCAGCCGTTTCAACAAATTCGTCCAACGCGAATAACGAATCGACCCGAAATATCGGCTTTAATTAGGCTCACGCGTTTCGCGTGACGTTCATTGGTTGCCTGGCATTTTGCTGCTGTCTTGCGGGTTCTTTTTTATGCCGGCCGCCGGAGACGTATCCTGCGGTGCGTTGCCACCCTGGTTCTGCTCGGGCGTCCGCTTCAGCGGCGCCGTGGGCCAGCCTCGCTCGACATAGATGAACGCCGCATAACAGGCCAGCAGGACCACGACAGTCAGTATCAGGGGCCACAGCACTCGTTTCACGCCGCCTCCTATTTGCTCTGCGGGCGGTAACCGCCGGGCGCCGGGTCAAATCCTGTCCAGCCGTCTGCTTCATATTCGTTGCGCCGTTCGGCGACGTCCACGGATCTGGAGCCGTGGAGGATTGCTTGCGCCTGCGGAGCGAGGTCATCCTCGACGCGAGCGGTGACCAGCGCGCCGCCTCGGCGGATGCCTTCGGCATAGACGTGGGCATCACGTTCCGACACGTCGGCGCCATCCGTCAGGCTGCCAATGATGCCGCCGGCCGCTCCGCCCAGGACGGCGCCGGCGGCCGCGCCCGCGGCGGTCGCCGCCAGCCAGCCAGCCGCCACGATTGGACCGACGCCAGGTATTGCCATTGCGCCGAGACCGGTCGCCAAACCGCCGGCGCCGCCCACCACCGCACCGATGCCGGCTCCGCTGGCCGCGTCTTCGGCCGCAGGGGAAAGCCGGCCATCGGCATTGTTTGCGACGATACTGAGGTCGGATGTCGGCACGCCCATGGATTCCAACTCGCCCACGGCATCAGCCGCATCGTCATAGTCGTCGAACAGCGCGGTGATCGTTTGCATCTTGGTGACTCCTGTCATGATTACTGTTGGCCAACGAATACGTTGCCCTGATAGTCGAGCGCGACGGAGATACTTTTGCCGTCCTTCTTCGCCTCACCGCGCCAGATGCCCTGGCCGTCCTTGGCGAGCGAGGATATGTCGGTATATCCGGCGTCCTGGATGCGGGCTTTTGCCTGGGCTTCGGTGAAACTGTTGGCGCCCGGTACCGGCGCAGGCGGTTTGGGTGTCGATGCCGACTTGACCGCCGGCATGCTTGCGTTCGCGGCCGCGATTTTGTCGATCATGTCCTGATGCATCTTCAGGGTCGGCAGGGTCTCCGCCGCGAACGCCTTCAGGCCGGGATTGTCGCCATCCTTGGCGTAGGACTGGAAGAGGTTCACCGCATCCGCGTGGGCTCTGCGTTGCATCTCGACATAAGGCTGGTCAAATCCTGTCGTGGTGTTCCGCAGCTTTCCCAGGTCGCTTTGATGCGCGGCGTCGAGGCTAGCCGGCACTTGCAGCTTCTGCTCCGTGGCGAGCTTTTTCAGCTTGTCATTCGCCGCGCCGTGATCGGCAATCATCTTCTCGGCAAAATTCTTGACCTGCTGCTGCTTGGCCCTGTCCTGCGCAAGCTTGCTCGAATCCACCTCGAACAATCCGCCGACGGCGGCCTTGTCGACGAAGGTCTGTGCGTTGTCGGCCGCGACGGCCGGAAAGGCGAGCGACGCCATGGCCAAAGCCAGCGGTGCGAGTGTCCGCGCGCTCATGATTCAGGTTCCTTTGCTCGATGGCCAGGGGCCGAACAATCGTGTCACGGCTTTGTTCCCGGTCGAAGCCGCAGCCGGCGTTGCACGACTGACAGGCGCCCGGCTTGCGGGTAGACGAGAAAGCAGCGAGTTTCAAAATGGCTTTCGCGATCGAAAGCACTGCCTGCGAAAACGGAGGGCCATTCCAACGACAATCATCCGCGGTGGCGGCAACAATATCGCCGCGGAGCGGGACCAACGGCCAGAAGGCACCACCAGTGGGTGCGAAGACGGCTTGTGAGAAGAAAAATACAATTATAAGCTAATGGTGCCAGAGGCGGAATCTAAGTTGAGGAATTTGTTTTTGTTCCCAGAGACTTGACCATAGACTCGGCACAGTCTTAACCAACAAAAATATAACAAAATATTTCCGCGGATTGGTTCGGCTCCCGAACATTAACTTGCTGGGCGCGGCTAGGCAGCTTGACTGCCGCCGGTCGCCGCTAAGAGTTCGTCAAGCGCATGGTGCAAGTTGACCGAAGTGACGCCGTGTCAGACGCTGCATCCGGCTTTGTCCCGCCTGAGATCGGGCGCTCCCTAAATTCCCTGGCCCTGACTGCGGCTACGAAATCAGAGCGGAGTATGCTCGGGGCAGGACCGCAGTTCATGACGGGCAAAAGTCTAAGCCCCATGTGGGGTGTGCGATACGCACCTATGAACGCCCCATTTGTGATTTTTGGTATATCAGATCCAGCAGCTTGCCCAGACTGTCTGCGTTCGTACAAGTACGCCTGCTGGCATTAACTCTTTATCGAATTCGAGATTGACGCGCGGTGGGGTAGAGTTAATAATATCCTAATATATAGGGTAGCGTGAATTAACTCCCGACTGGCAACAACGAGCTACGGCGCTACTGGGGTAGGGGAAACGCAACGCGGCGACCATCGCCGTCGTAGCCATCATCATTAAGCCACCGCCTGTCGGTGAACCGCCATTTAGGGCTGGCCGTTCACGGACTGGATCTCGGGTTGCGCCTGGTTGAATGGCACTCCAATCATTTCCTCCCCCATCAGACTGGGCGCCGATTCATTCGGCATGGGGTAGTCAGCCGTCTCAAGACGGCCAAAAGGCGGACGCCGGGAGCGTCTGTCCGCAGGGGGTAGAAAATGGCCACGACGCAAATCTCCGGTGCCGGCGGGACAACTGTGTCATTCTCCAATACGCCGCAGGCGCAGAATGATGTTTTCAATTACACCGAAGACACGGTCGTCCTCGCCTCGGGATCTCAGACGATCATCGTGCTCGATGTGATGGCGAATGATTTGGGGGGCAATGCAAAGACGCTGTTTTCGGTAGATGACGGCGTGTCGGCGTCGACCTCAACTAAGCAATACGCCCCCCTCGACCTGACAACCCAGGATGTGCTGTCAACCGGCATCTCGAACTGGGAGGCTATTGCTGACGGTGTCCAGATCCGCATCAACAACGGCAAGGTGGAGATGAACCTCTCCGGCTATCTGGCGGAGCGCGGCTTCTCAAGCCTGCAGGCACTTGGCGCAAACGATCATATCCACGAGACCTTTACCTATGCGATCAAGCTCGGCAACGGCACGCTGAGTTGGGCCAGCGTCTCGGTCGACATCCAGGGCACCAACGACGCCGCCACGATCACTGCGGCATCGGGCGCCGACCAGACTGTGCTGGAAGCGGGTGGCCTCGCTAACAGTGTGCCCGGCGATCCCAGCGGCCATGGACAGCTGATCATTTCGGACGTTGATGCTGGCCAGAATCATTTTCAGGCGCCGCCCAGTCTTCAGGGAACCTACGGCACCTTCACCTTTGACGCGACATCGGGCGTATGGAGCTATGCCCTCAATCAGGCCCTCGCCGACCCGCTGACCCAGGGGCAGCATGTAACCGACACTTTGACCGTGAAGTCCGCGGATGGAACGGCGAGCTACGATATCGTCGTGAATATCACGGGCACCAACGACGTGCCGGTGATCGGCGGTGTGTCGACCGGCTCGGTGAGCGAGGATGTCGCGGTGGTGAGCAACCACCTGAACACCTCCGGCGCGCTGACCATCGCCGACGTCGACCAGGGCCAGTCGAGCTTCGCGGCGCATGCCAGCATCGCCGGCACCTACGGCACCTTCAGCCTCGATGCCGCCGGCAACTGGACCTACAGCGCCGACAACACGCAGACGGCGATCCAGCAGCTCGGCGCCAGCGATTCCATCACCGACAGCTTCACCGCCGTCTCCTCCGACGGCACCGCCAGCCAGGTGGTCACCGTCACCATCCACGGCACCAACGACGTGCCGGTGATCGGCGGTGTGTCGACCGGCTCGGTGAGCGAGGATGTCGCGGTGGTGAGCAACCA
>NZ_JAIUHG010000006.1 GCF_020164955.1 Mesorhizobium sp. CA8 | reverse complement strand
CCCAGCCTCCATTCGCTGGCGATAAAACCGGACAACTCATGTGCTACCTAACCCGGACAACTCATGCGCTTACGACACCAGAAGCGGCCTCCCCTTGGCAAGCCGCCGAGCGGCTTGTATAGAGCCCGCCACTCCAATTTCCATTCCCAGAACAAGGACGACCTTATGGCGATCGAACGCACCTTCTCCATGATCAAGCCGGACGCGACCAGGCGCAACTTGACGGGCGCCATCACCAAGATGCTGGAAGACGCTGGCCTGCGCGTCGTCGCATCGCGCCGCGTGTGGATGAGCCGCCGCGAGGCGGAAGGGTTCTACGCTGTCCACAAGGATCGCCCGTTCTTCGGCGAGCTGGTGGAATTCATGTCGTCGGCGCCGACCATCGTGCAGGTGCTGGAGGGCGAGAACGCCATCGCCAAGAACCGCGAAGTGATGGGCGCCACCAACCCGGCCAATGCCGCCGAGGGCACCATCCGCAAGGTACATGCACTGTCGATCGGCGAGAATTCGGTGCATGGCTCGGATGCGCCGGAGACCGCCGCACAGGAGATCAAATACTGGTTCTCGGATACCGAGATCGTCGGCTGAGGCGCAAGCTCGAGTTTCACGGAACGGCCCGCTCCAGCGGGCCGTTTTTATTTTGAGACGGGTGGTCACATCCGCCGCCTGCCCTAGGTTCAGCGAAAATTGGCAACAAAGTAGCGCTGGGCGTCGGCGGCTGTGAGCCGCGCTTCCGCCGAACCGAGAGAGCGAAGCATGATCAAGCCTCATGTTTCTGAAAGTGGCCTTGCTTATCCGGATGACCTCGCTTTGTTGAAGCGTATCTATGACGAGGTCTGCGAGGAGCGCGGCATCGTCATAGGCAGTTCCGAGGCGTCGGACTTGGCGATAGAGGCCATGAAACTCTTTTCCGCCGGTATCTTCGACGAAAGGACGATCGGCCGCCGGCTTCGTGGCGGCTGATGGGAGATGGCGGGTTCAGTCGCCGTCCCCGTAACGGATGACCTCGACCTTCTCCCTGGTGATCAGGCAGCTCTTTGTCCTGGTCAGCGCTTTGATCTCCGGGATCAGCACATCGATCTTCTCCGGCGCGTCGACGATCTCGACGACGATTGGCAGATCCTGCGACAGGCGCAGGATCTTGGCGGTGTGAAGCACGCTCGAACGGCCGAAGCCGAGCGGACCTCTCAGCACCGTGGCGCCGGCCATGCCGGCCTCGCGCGCCTTGATGACGATCGCCTCGTGCAGCGGCTTGCCGTCAGCAGCCCTGTCGTCCTCGCCGAAGAAGATCCTGAGCAGCGCGCATTGCGCGGGAAGTTCCATGTCCTCCTCCTTTGTTACCCGGCGACCGGCAAGCGGTTGAGCCTGGACGCCATGAGATAGCCCAGCCACGCGGCGGCGAGCGACAGGCCGACCACACTGATGAGATAGATCGCGGCCAGCCGCCAGTCGCCCTCGAACAGCAGGATGAAGGTGTCGAGGCTCATCGCCGAGAACGTGGTGAGCCCGCCGCAGAAGCCGGCCATGACGAAATTGCGCCAGGCCTGCCCGACCATCAGGCGGCCGTCCGGCCCGGTCAGCGTGGCGAAGGCCATGATGACCCAGGAGCCGACGACATTGACGAAAGCGGTCGACCAAAGCGCGTTGAGGCCGAGCAGCGAGACGAAGACATAGCCCGACAGGAAGCGCGTCAGCGAGCCGATCGCCGCGCCGCAGCCGACCGCCAGATAAAGCCGCATTGCCATCCGTCTGTCCACCATCGCTCAGCCCGCAGCTCCGGTGGTTGAAGCAACCACCCATACTACCGCCCAGAAGCCGAGGGCGACGAACAGCACGCAAAGAGCCGACGACGCGACGACGTTGAAGGCGGCGAGCCGCCCCTCGCCTTCGAGCGCCAGGTTGAGCGTCTGCAGGCAGAAGGACGACACCGTGGTGTAGCCGCCGAACAGGCCGACGACGATCAGGTCGCGCACGAGACCACTGGCGAAGATGCCGCCGACCGAGCGCGCCGCGCCGGCGAAGGCGCCGATGGCAAGGGCGCCGGAAAAATTAACCACCAGCGTGCCCCAGGGGAAGGTCTCGCCAATGCGGCGGCCGACCACGCCGGACAGGAAAAAGCGGGAAATGCCGCCAAGGAAACCGCCGATCAGGACCAGGGCGCAAGCCGCAAGGGTCATCGTTTTCAATGCCTTTCCAACGCGATTCCAAACCGGAATCACTTCACGAAATCAGGCATGATATGAGCGGGGAAACAAATCCTGCCGCGCAAGAGCACGCCTGGCAGGAGTCATCAGCCACAAGGGCGGTTTCGGGGAACCCCATCCCCATTTTCAAGGGAGGCTAGGCGGTTGCAGCGGCGCGGTCAATTGCGACGTGCTTGAATGACAGACAGAACCGTTGAGGCGGCCCGGCATGCCAGAGCGGTTCACCATTTCCTGGAAACGGCGAACCGCTCTATCCCTTTGTTTCACGCAATTCCGGAACGAAAACCGCGTCCCAATTTTCCTGGAATTGCTCTAAAAACCCGCCGGCCCCCGGCGGGCAGGCGTCATTTGGCTTGACGGTCTTTCACATTCGCATGGGCGTTCGCCGCCTCGGTATCGGTGGACGGCGTCTTCGTCTCCTCGCCGGTGAACGGACTGCCCTGTCCAGGCGCAAGGTCACCGCTGTGGCCGGCCTTGTTGGTCTGGAAAGGCTGGCTGTCGGGGCTGAGGCCATGCTGCGTGGCGTTGAACAGATGATCGTCCGCCCTGGCAAAACCGGCGAAGGCGATCAGCGATATGCTTGTGACTGCGAGAAAGAGCGTGTGCCTTTTCATATCTGGTCTCCTCTGAGTGCCAGATCGATCCGCGCATTCGGTCTGGCGGTTTAAGTGAAGGGACATTGTCCCGTTGCCTGCCCGCCATCTGCGTAAGTCAACGCCTGGCGTCGCCGGTTTATTCCGGCGAACACGGTTTCGAGGCTGAAAAGTCGCGCGATCAGGCGTCAGCGCGCCATTTTCAGCAAAACCGTCTGCGGCCTGCCCGCCAGCGGATCGAGCTGTTGGCTCGTACCGGTGGTGAACATCAGCCGTTCGCCGACCGTGATGCGCGCCTGCAGCGCGTAGGTTCGGCCCTTCTGGACCGCCTTGGGATCGAAACCGATGTCGAACTTGATCGGCACCTGGCCGGTGGGCGCTATCCTGCGCCTAGCGATCACGGTTGGCGCATCGGCCAACGAGACATCGGCAAGCTCGACCACGAGCACGGCATCGGGCGGCAGAGCGATGCGCTCGCGGTAGGTCACCTCGCCCGCGATCGTCCTTTCGCCGGCCTTGGTCAATTCCGGCACGGCAAGCACGCCGACGACCAGCGGCACCAGCCCGAAGATGAAGAATTCCGCGATGCGGTCCAGCATGAGATTGCTCCCGCCAAGCAAATCAAACCGCCCGGCAGGCTTGGGAAGGATTGCGGTCGTTCGATGGCCGAACGGGATTTTTAGTCGCTGTGTTTCTTCCAGCGGTCCGCCGCTTGATCGTCGGCTTCCTTGGCCTCGACCCAACCGCCCTCGGAGCCGTCGGCGCGGTGTTCCTTCTTCCAGAAGGGCGCGCGCGACTTCAGATAGTCCATCAGGAAATTCGCCGCCTCGAAGGCCGCCTGACGGTGCGACGAGGCCGCGACCACCAGCACGATGTTCTCGCCCGGCGCTATCTTTCCATGGCGATGGATGACGGTGAGCCCCTGCAGCGGCCAGCGCTCGACGGCCTCGGCGGCGATGCGTCCGATCTCGGCTTCCGCCATGCCGGGATAGTGCTCGAGCTCGAGCGCCGAGAGCGCACCCTGCTCGTCACGGCAAAGGCCGGAGAAGGTGACCACGGCGCCGATATCGGCGCGCCCCTTGGTCAGGCAGGCGATCTCGGCGGCGACGTCGAAATCCTCGCGCTGGATGCGGATGGCGGGCACGACGGCGCCTGCCATCTCAGCCCCCGGTCATCGGCGGAAACAGCGCGATCTCGCGCGCGCCCGCAATCTTCTCGCGGTGGCCGACATGTTCCTGATTGATGGCGACTCGGATGACGTCGGGGTATTGCAGCGCGTTCTCATATTCCTCGCCGCGCGACTTCAGCCAGCGCAGCAGATCGGCGACCGTCTCGATGCCGGAAGGCAAGTCGACGTCCTCTTCCGGCTTGCCGATCCGTTCGCGCACCCAGGCGAAATAGATGAGCTTCGTCGACATCTCACTCGTCCATGATGTGCTTGAGGCCGGCGCGGAAATAGTCGTAGCCGGTGTAGAGCGTAACGAGCGCCGCGACCCACAGCAGCACCAGGCCGATCTGGGTGGTCAGCGGAAAGATCTTGTCGCCGGCCGGGCCGACCAGCAGGAAGGCGATGGCGACCATCTGGATGGTGGTCTTCCACTTGGCGAGCTGGGTCACCGGCACCGACACTTTCAAGGCAGCCAGATATTCGCGCAGGCCCGAGACCAGGATCTCGCGGCACAGGATGATGATTGCCGCCCACAGCGACCAGCCGGCGATACCGCCATGGCGGTCGGTGTCGGCGGCAAGCAGGAGCAGGCAGGTTGCGACCAGCAATTTGTCGGCGATCGGGTCGAGCATCTTGCCGATGTTGGAGGTCTGCTGCCACGCGCGCGCGAAATAACCATCGAAGTAATCGGTGATGGAGGCAAGCAGGAAAATGACCAGCGCCGACCAGCGGGCGAAGTCGGACGACTTCAGATGTCCTTCAAGAAAAAAGCACAGCACGACCAACGGCACCGCGACGATGCGGGCATAGGTGAGGATGTTCGGCAGGTTGAACGCGCGTTGTGCCATGTCGTCTCGGGAAATCTCCTCCGCCAGACGTACTCAAATCAGAAGCCAATGTAGGGGGTCAACAGGCGAGATTCGATTGACCAGGGGAAAATGGCGTGAGGGCCGGGCCTGAGGCACCTCTCTGCGCTCCCGGTATTTCCCCCTAGACGCGGAGGATCGGCAGCTTCGATGTCGGCCTTTCTTGCAACGTTGGGGTTGGCGAAGCCATGGCAACTTCGTCATCCACGGGTGGAGCGGGAGCGAAGCGGATGCTCCAAGGTATGGCACACCTCACCACACGGACGCCTTGGTCAACCTTCCGTGCGCGCGACCAGTCCTCAGCTCTCGTGGAAGTGATTGTAGACCAGTTTCGCCACATGCTCGGAAATGCCGTCGACCTTGACCAGGTCCTCGACCGCGGCGCGGCTGACCGCCTTGGCTGTGCCGAAGGCATGGAGCAGCGCGCGCTTGCGGCCGGGGCCGATGCCGGCGATCTCGTCGAGCGGGCTCTTCACCATCTCCTTCTTGCGGCGGGCGCGGTGCGAGCCGATGGCGAAACGGTGCACCTCGTCGCGCAGGCGCTGGACGAAATAGAGCACCGGGTCGCGCACCGGCAGCATGAAGCTTTCCCTGCCCTTGACGAAGAAACGCTCGCGACCGGCATCGCGGTCCTGGCCCTTGGCGATGCCTATCGCCACGACACGATCCTCGACGCCGAGGTCCGCCAGGATCTGGCGCACCGCCGTCATCTGGCCCTGGCCGCCGTCGATCAGGATGACGTCGGGCCAGGCCGGGAAGCCGCCATTGCCGGCGACCAGATCGTCGTCGCCGGTCTCGTCCTGCGCGGTGGCGCCGGGCTGCTCGTCGCCATGCTCCTTGAGCAGCCGCGAAAAGCGCCGCTGCATCACCTCGCGCATCATGCCGAAATCGTCGCCCGGCGTGATCTCGGTCGAGCGGATATTGAATTTGCGGTACTGGTTCTTCACGAAACCTTCCGGTCCGGCGACGACCATGGCGCCGACCGCGTTGGTGCCCATGATGTGCGAGTTGTCGTAGACTTCGATGCGCACCGGCGGCTTTTCCAGGCCGAAGGTCTCCGCAAAACCCTTGAGCAGGCGGGCCTGGGTCGATGTCTCAGCCAGCCTGCGGCCGAGCGCCTCGCGCGCATTTTGCAGCGCGTGATCCGTCAGGTCCTTCTTCTCGCCGCGCTGCGGCACCGAAATGGTAATCTTGCGGTCCGCATGGGTGGAAAGCGCCTCGGCGAGCAGTTCCTGTTCCTGCGCGGCCTGGGAAAGCAACAGCGTGCGCGCCGGCAGCTTGTCGTCATAGAATTGCGCCAGGAACGAGCCCAGCACCTCGGCCGGCTCCAGCGCCGGGTCGGCCTTGGGGAAATAGGCGCGGTTGCCCCAGTTCTGGCCGGTGCGGAAGAAGAACACCTGGATGCAGGTCTGGCCGCCTTCCTGGTGGATGGCGAAGACGTCGGCCTCCTCGACAGTCTGCGGGTTGATGCCCTGATGCGCCTGCACATGCGAGAGCGCCGCAAGCCGGTCTCGATAGATCGCGGCGCGCTCGAAATCGAGTTCTTCCGCCGCCTGCTGCATGGCGGCCGAGATCTCGGTCTTCACCTTCTGGCTGCGGCCGGAAAGGAAATCCTTGGCCTCGGCGACGAGCTCGGCATAGCCCTCATGCGAGATCTCGCCGGTGCAGGGACCGGCGCAGCGCTTGATCTGAAAGAGCAGGCAAGGCCGCGTGCGGTTCTCGTAGAAGGAGTTGGTGCAGCTTCTGAGCAGAAAGGCGCGCTGCAGCGAATTGATGGTGCGGCCGACGGCGCCGGCGGAAGCGAAGGGACCGAAATAGTCGCCCTTGCGCGAGCGCGCGCCGCGATGCTTGTAGATGCCGGGCGAGACATGGTCGCCGGTGAGCAAGATGTAGGGGAAGGACTTGTCGTCCCGCATCAGCACGTTGAAGCGGGGCCTCAGCCGCTTGATGAGGTTGGCCTCGAGCAGCAGCGCCTCGATCTCGGTGCGGGTGACGACGAATTCCATCGTCGCCGTCTCGCGCACCATGCGGCCGATGCGGGCGGTGTGGAAGCGCCCCTGCGCGTAGTTGGTGACGCGCTTCTTCAGGCTGCGCGCCTTGCCGACATAGAGCACGTCGCCGGCGGCGTTCATCATGCGATAGACGCCGGGCTGGTTGGGCAGCCGCTTGACCAAGGTCTGGATCACCTCGGCGCCGACCATGCCGTCGGCGTCGCCGGCATGCGGCGTCCAGTCGATGGCCGTGAAGGCGACTTCGGGGCCAGTCGGGATCGACTCCGGTTCGACGATCTCCTCCGCTGCCTCGTCCTCCACGTCGAGGTCGACATTGGGCGGCAGATCGTCGGCGGCGCCGTTTCGTTTGTGTCTTTGGACTGCGGGACTCATTCCACCATGCCTGTCACATCCGGCGTCTGCCACGCAAGATGCTGGCCGCCGTCGAGCGCGATCATCTGGCCTGTCACCGAGCGCGCCTGCCAGAGATAGCGGATCGTGGCGCCGAATTCGGGCAATTGCGGGCCGCGCTTCAGGATCAGGCCCTCGACCTGGCTCTCGAAATCATCGTCGTCCTGGCGCTTGTTCTTCAGTGTCGGCCCGGGGCCTATGGCGTTGACGCGAATGCGCGGCCCGAGCGCCTGCGCCAGCATCTGCGTTTGCGTCCACAGCGCCGATTTCGACAGGGCATAGGAGAAATAGCGCGGCGTCGGCCGCCAGACGCGCTGGTCGATGATGTTGACGATCAGCCCCTCCTCGCCTTGCGGCAACGCGCGGGCAAAGGTCTGCGCCAAAAGCGCCGGCGCCTTCACATGGATGGCGAAGTGGCGATCCCAGGCCTGCCAGTCGAAATCCTCCACCCGGTCATCGACGAACAAGGATGCATTGTTGACCAGCAGCGTGACAGGGCCGAGCGCGGCGTCGGACCTGCCGACAAGATCGCCGACGGCTTCCATATCGGTGAGGTCGGCGGCGACTGCGGCGGCACGACCGCCCTCGCCCGCGACCTTCTTCGCCAGCGCCTCGGCTTCGTCGCTTGACCGGTTGGCATGGATGGCGACGGCGAAGCCATTGGCGGCCAGATCCTCGACGATCGCCTTGCCGATCCGCCTTGCTCCACCCGTCACCAGCGCGACGGCTGTGGCTTGTCTCATGGTGTCAATCCTCAAACGGCCTCACGATTCCGGGAAGCCGGCACAATGTGACGGGCCAAGCGTTAAATGCCATTTCCACCTGGGGCAGGAATGTGGCGAAGCGGCCCGGATGCATTTGCGCCCCGCTGGATATGGGGCACCGTCCATGGCAATATATGTCGCTGGACCCCTTGAACCAAGCGGCGTGCAGCGCAACATGATTAGCCTGCTGACATTCGCTGTTGCGAAGATGCAACGTCACCTTTCGGCCTTATTCGTGCCTGGGAATGACCCAAGTTCAGGTTCGCTTCAGCCGCATTTCAGCACGACATTTGGAACCGTTGAGCGCCGAGCCCGTTTATCCCCCCGGACGGGCCGGGGCGTTTCATGGACAAAAAAGCCTAAGTGTCTTGTGGCTTAAGGAGAGTATAACAATGAAGACCAATCTCAAATTCGCGCCGCTTGCCGCTGCGCTCGGGCTGTTCGCCTTTGGTGGTACCGCCTTTGCAGCCGACGTCGTTTCCGAAGAGCCGCCGGCTCCCGCTCCGGTTGCCGAGCTTCCAGTCGCTTCCTGGGCTGGCCCCTATGCCGGTATCAGCCTCGGCTACGGCTTCAGCGGCCATGCCGATGCTCGTGACGCCGGCGTCAATGTGAAGACCAAGGGCTTCATCGGCGGCGTGTTCGGCGGCTACAACTGGCAGCAGGAGAACTTCGTCTATGGCGCTGAAGCCGATCTCGGCTACAACGGCGTCAAGGGCGACAGCGCCGGCATCAATGCCAAGGGCGGCCTCGAAGGCTCGCTGCGCGCTCGCCTCGGCTATGCCGTGACCCCGGAAATCCTGCTTTATGGCACCGGCGGTCTCGCCGCCAAGAACCAGAAGATCACGGATAGCTTCACCGCCACCGACGAGAGCAAGGCAATGCTCGGCTGGACGGCTGGTGTCGGCACCGACATCAAGATCACGGACAACGTGTTCGGCCGCGTCGAGTACCGCTACACCGACTACGGCGACAAGGACTTCGGCGCCCTCGGCAACGTCAAGTCGAAGGACAACCGCGTCACGTTCGGCGTCGGTATGAAGTTCTAAGTCGTAGAAGCCACGACACGGAAAAGCCGGGCCTTGCGCCCGGCTTTTTTTGTGTCCGCGAGATCAACAAGAGTTGCGCTCTCAGTTGGTCCTCATTTCGACCCCTTCGCCGGTCTGGCCTTTGCCTTCGGCGGCAGCGTCTCGACGAAGGCCAAGGCGCGGTCGAGCCACCCGCCGAGATCGGCATCGGTCGTCGTGCCTTCCGGCGCGACGCGGATATAGCCTTGCATCGGGCGCCCGCCCATCTCCATCGTGCTCGCATGAGGCAGTGCTGCGGCAGCCGCATGCGCGTCCTTGCCGACGCGCACCAGAAGCCCGCGCTTCGAGGTGCCGATCAGCATGTTGCCGTCGACCATGAAACAGGTGCCGCCGAACATCTTCTGCTCGGTGAAGGCACGCCGGCCGAGGGCGGCACGAAGGCGCTCGACCATAGGGTCGGGCGCGGCGCTGGTTGAGGGTTTTGCCATGTCACCACTTCCGCTTGGGTGAATGTCAGGCAAGCATGGAAGCGGGCGGCGTTCAAGCTGCTAGTCTCACCTTGAGGAGGGAGATCACCTAATCCTCACCCCGGCACGCTGCCTTTCAATTCCGGAAACTTCTCATCAAACCTCGCGGCCCAGCGCACGAGCCGGCCGCGGCCCTTCTCCCATTGGCCCGAAAAGCGCAGCGCGAGATAGCCAAGGGTTGCACGCAGCGCCATGTGGCCGGCGGTGATCTTCTTCGGCAGCTTCGGCGGGCTGGCGTTGATGAGGTCGAGCGCAGTGGTGATCTTCGTCCATTGCCGGTCGAGCCAGGGCTGATAGACCATCGCATCCGGCCGGGTGCGCCGCTCATAGACCATCGACAGCGCGCAGTCGCAAATGCCGTCGGCAAGCGCCTCCAGAACCTCCGCATCGAGGCGCTTGTCCGGGTTGCGCGGGAACAGCGCGTTCTTCGACTGGCGGTTAAGATGCTGGGTGATGGCGCGGCTGTCATAAATCGAGCGGCCGTCCTCTAGCACCAGCACCGGGATTTTGCCGAGCGGATTGGCCGAGATCAGCTCGGCGGGTTTGTCCTCCGTTTTGACCGGCACGAGATCGATGCCGATGCTGGCATAGGCGGCCGCCATGCGGACCTTCGAGCTGTAGGGGGACGTGGAAGCATAGAGCAGTTTCGGCATGATCGGGTTCCCAGCTGTTTGCGGCACTGTTGACCGATCAGGGTCCGGCGGGCAACGGCCAGCCGGCCGATCCGGCTTAGCCAATGCATCTTGCCGGCGCGGCCACCTGAAAAGAAAAAGCTCCCGGAAGTTTTGCTGGCCGCAAAGTTTCCGAGAGCTTTAGGAGGAGCGTCCGCTCCGACTTCGCTTGCCTCGAGACCGGATTGGCGAGAGGGGTGCCTAAGCGGCACCCGCCCTCACCCGTTGCGGCAGCCAGCGAAGCCATGCGATTACTTCTTGGCGGCCGGCTTCTTCGCCGGAGCTGCCTTCTTCACAGCGGCCGGCGCCTTGGCGGCGGCTGCCTTCATCGGAGCCTTGGCGGCGGGCTTGGCCGCTGCCTTCGCTGCCGGCTTCTTGGCGGCGGCTGGCTTGGCTGCGGCCTTCGCTGCCGGCTTGGGCGCTGCCTTGGCGGCGGGCTTTGCCGCGGCCTTCGCGGCCGGCTTGGCCGCAGGCTTCGCTGCCGCCTTGGCCGGAGCCTTGGTGGCCGCCTTCGGCGCCGCTGCCTTCTTCACTGCTGCAGGTTTCGCGGCAGCCTTAGCTGCCGGCTTCTTTGCCGGCGCTTTCGCCGCCGGCGCCTTGGTTGTCGTCTTTGCCATGCGATGCCCCTTGCGTTTTGCCGATGGTCGTGAGTGACCCGGCGTGTCTATGCATATCTGACTCGCGACTGTCTAGCCAGCGAAGCAACACAATGATTTTCAGTTATTGAATTTTGGTTACGCGAAACGCGCCCCGTTAAAAATTGTGAGCGAATCTGTCACTTTCCAAGTGACGGCCCGCCGCACAGATTTTCGAGCGGCTTCTATCGCCCGATCATCCATCCATCCGCGACATAAGCTTATATCACAATGTGAGCAGAGTGCTCGCAATAGAGAACACGCCGCCGAACGCCGGCTTCATCTTGTCCAGCGAAAACATCTACAGATGAATCGGCCAGGTAAGACGATCAAAGCTTAGGCGTTTGAAAGTGAGCTTCAAGCTCATATTCAAGTGTCGCCGTCAATCTCCGCCGGCTCGCGTTCACCCTGCAGGCGGCGCGCCGGCTCGAAGCGATGCAGATGAACGGCGTAGGTGTCCCAAGGCGACGAGACCGCGATTTCGGCCAGCATGCGGCCGATCTCGCCGCGATGGTAGCTGCCGTGCAGGACGACATGGGTCAGCATTTCCTGCCTCGTCATGCAGCCCTCGTCGCCATCGGTGAAGGTGAAGGCGACCGGGTCGCCAAGCTCTTGCTCCGAAGCGGTTTCGAGATAGTCGAGATACCAGCCGTCGACCTCGGCCAGGGCGGTGCGCAATGCGCGCGGCTCGGGCGTGTCCGGCGTATTGTCGCTCGCATAACCATGGGCAACGCCCTTCAGATGCGCGGCAAAAATCCGCGACACGACATGGATATGGTTCGTCAGACGGATCGCGGCGTGGCGTATACCAGGATCGCTCGAGGGGTCCATTCTGGCAAGCTTCTCGACCAGCTCATCATTCGCCCAGGCCTGGTAGGCGAGTATCCCCTTCAGCAAGGTCTTGGCACTCATCTTTGCGCCCCCATTTGCGTTGGTGAAATGAATGTGAGTATCCTGTTTATATTCTCGGGAGACGGGCCAGCATGTCTACTCGCATTGCAAAGCCGGCCGCACGCATGCGCAAGCAGCCGCGCCAGGCGCGTTCGATCGCTACCGTCGAGGCGATCATCGAAGCCGGCGCTCACGTTCTGAGCGAGCTCGGCTGGGCGGGCTTCTCCACCAACAAGGTGGCGGAGACCGCCGGCGTCAGCATCGGCTCGCTCTATCAATATTTTCCCGACAAGCTCGCTCTGGTCGAAGCGATCCGGCGCCGTCACTTCGATCATGTGCTGTCGGTGATTCGCGAAGCGGCGGCGGAGGAGAAGCCGCTCAAGCAATTCGCGCGCGAATTGGTGCGCGGCATGATCGGCGCGCACTCGATCCATCCGACGCTGCACCAGGTGCTGCTCGACGAGACGCCCGGCGACCGCGGCTCACGCGCCGCGCATGCCTCGTTCCAGGCGCGCTATCTTGAACATTACACGGCGGCCGTCGCGCAGTATCGCACGCGCCGCAAGGATACCGAGGCGATGGCGCGCGTGCTCTCCTCGGCGGTCGAAGGCGTGATCCACAACGCGGCGCGGCGCAACATGCTCGACGCTCCGGAATTGCAGAAGCAGCTGGTCGAACTGATCGAGGCTTACGTATCGGGCCGCGGGGTGGCTTGAGTGAGGGGCAGCGGAGCTGGCTATGAGCGGGAGCTGCTTGCATGGCTGCGGGCGGCGACGACCTCTGAAAGCCAGAAGCCCCGACAGGTCGGCGGGACAGCCCCCTCTGTCCTGCCGGACAGAGGGGGGCGCCGTAGCGCGCCTACCTTCACTGCCTATCAGGCAGCAAACCTATCGCAGCACCCGGCAGCGGCCGTTATAGACCAGCCAGCGGTCGAAGCCCGAGACGCAGAATTCCACATTGTCGCCGATCGAGGCAAAGCCCTGGCCTTCCTCGATCAGGTAGAAAATCGAGCGGTCGCGGCCATCCGACAGGTTGACGGTAGCGCGGCAATAGTGGCGGCCGATCGGCCATTCGTCGCTCGCCGGCTCGTAGCGATGCTGACGGATGTTGCGGAAATCAGTGATCGCGACCTGCGGCAGATGCGGCACATGAAGCACCTGGTAGGAGAAGCGGTCGGTGATCTTGTTCAGCACCCAAGCCTCGCCGCAGACGCTGCCGTCATCCTCGGTGTAGACGGACAGGTCGGCGGAATGCGCCGCCTGGCTGAAGCCCAGCGGAGCGGCAAAGGGAGTGGACAGCGCTACCAGCGCGGCAAGGGCGGAATGGGCGAAGCGAGTCATGACAGCCTCTCAAGGTCGGTTCCGCGCACTGTGCGGATTCGCTTGGCGGCGGTCAAGCGGTTGCGAAAACAATGGTTTCCGCAAAACTTCGTTCCCGCGTCGCCAGATCATTTGGTTGTATGGAGATTCAGGTCATGCCGGCGTCGCCTGAATCTCCATGGAACCTAAAACGTGCCGGTAAGCAGCAGCCCGCCGATGACGGCGATGTTGATCAGGAACGCATTGCGCAGCACCTGGCGCTCCGGTTCCTCGCTCGCCCAAAAACGCAGCAGCATGAGGTTCGTCGCCAGGGTGAAGAGGATCAGCGCGCCGGCGGCGAAGGGCCGGGCCATGCCAATGGCAAGCAGGAAACCCACAATGATCTCGACCGCCGAACCGGCGGCCAGCATCAAGGCCGGGGCCGGAAATTTCTGGGCGGCCAGATAGCCGCGCATCGCACCGAATTCCAGGAAATGCTCGATGCCGGCAAAGACGAAGACACCGCCGATGAGGAGAGCGCCAAGCGCTTGAATGATTTGAACAGGCATGGCGGCCTCCTCTCGACGGCATGTTTTGCTGCGTTCAGTCCTCGGGGACGAAGGCCGGGTTGTAGACGACCTCCCACAGGTGATCGTCGGGATCCTGGAAGTAGCCGGCATATCCGCCCCAGAAGGTCTTTTGCGCCGGCTTGACCACACGCGCGCCGGCCTTGACGGCCTCGGCCATCACGGCCTCCACCTCGGCCTCGCTGCCGACATTGTGGCCGATGGTCAATTCGGTCGGGCTGCGGCCGCTTTGCGGCACCGTGGCATCCCAGGCGATGTTGGCGCGCTCGTAGATCGCGAATTTCAGGCCGCCGGCAAGCTCGAAGAAGGCGACGGCGCCATGCTCGAATTCGCGACCGATGATGCCCTCGGTCGGCAGGCCGAGGCCGTCGCGATAGAATTTGAGGGAGGCTTCCAGATCGTCGACGCCGAGCGTCAATACGGTGATGAGAGCTTTCATTTCTCTCACTCCTTTCTATATTCGTGACCACAGTCGCAAACGGACGCGGTCCGATGCGAGCGCGTGAAGCGCTGTGAAGTTCGTCCGTTTTGCCATGGATGACGTGGGCGGCATTGAAGATTTCGGCCAAAATGACCGTCACATCGATCCAGCAACTCCCGCTGGAGCAGATCGGAGAGAGAATGGAACCGGTCCTGGCGCAGACCACCGGCTTCTTTTGCGAGCGGCCCGTCGCTGGCGGCCTGGCCGATGCCTTCTCCGCTGCCTGGGTCCATTGCATGGACGGGCGCGCCGTTCCACCCATCGTCATCACGCCGGACGCGACGATCGACCTGCAATGGATCGACGGCCACTTTCGCGTAGCCGGGCCGGACAAGGATCCGCAGATCGAGCGGCCGGCCGCGGGCGCGGTGATCGTAGGCTTCCGCTTCCGGCCGGGCGCCGCCGCCGGCTGGCTGGGAGTGCCGGCCAGCGAGATCGTCGGCGGACGGCTGGATCTCAGCGAATTGTGGGGCACGCGCTGCCGCGAGCTTTCCGACCGCATCAGACCGACGCCCAATTTTGCCGTTCTGGTTCGTCACCTGGAAGAGGCCATCGGAGCGCGGACGGAAGGACGCGGAGCGCTCGACCCGCAGATGGGCCTGGCCTTCGATGTCATCCACAAAGGTTTGCCGCCGGAAACGCCGCTGGTTCCGTTCCTGCAGCGCCAACTGCATATGAGCGAGCGGACGCTGCGCCGGCGCTTCGAGGACGCCTTCGGCTATGGCCCGAAGACGCTCGACCGCATCCTGCGCTTCCACCGCTTCCGGCGCCTGCAACGGCAGCAGGGCGAAGCCTCGACCGCGCTGCTCGCCATCGAGGCCGGCTATGCCGATCAGGCGCATCTGATCCGCGAAAGCCGGCGGCTGACCGGCGTGACGCCTGCCGCGCTGACTTGAGCGAATGCCGGCGCCTTACTCGCCCGCCAGCCGATCGAGCGTCCAGCGCGACGGCTGCCGGACGGCGAGCACTTTGTGCAGAACCGGAAGCATCTGCTGCAATTCGCTCTCCAGCGTATAGGGCGGATTGACCACCACCAGCCCGCTGCCGTCGAGGCTGGGCTCGTCCGAGGCGGGCCGGATCTCGAAGGCGATGTCGAGCAGCTTCGGAATGCCTGTCTCCTTCAGCGCCGCGCGGAAGGCCGTCACCGCCTTGCGATCCTTGATCGGGTACCAGAGCGCGTAGATGCCGCCCGGCCAGCGCCGGTGCGCCTTCTGCAGTCCTTCGACGAGCCTCAAGAACTCGCCCTCCTCCTCGAAGGGCGGATCGATGAGGACGAGGCCGCGCTTTTCCTTCGGCGGCAGTTGCGCGCCGAGCGCCAGCCAGCCGTCGAGTTCGATCACCCTTGCCTGGAAATCGCCGGCGAAGACGGATTTCAGCCGCGTGGCATCCTTGGGGTGCAGCTCGACCGCCGTCAGCCGGTCCTGGCTGCGCAGGAGATGGCGCACGATCAGCGGCGAGCCGGGATAGTGCTTGAGGCCGCCGTCGGGATTTTGTGCGCGCACCGCTTCCAGATAGGGCTGAAGCAGCGCCGCCGCCTGCGGCTCGAGCGTGGCCTCGGCCAGCCGGCCGATGCCGCCCTGCCATTCGCCGGTCCTGCCGGCTTCCACCGAGGCGAGATCGTAGCGGCCGATGCCGGCGTGGGTGTCGATGACGCGGAAGGCCTTGTCCTTCTGCTTGAGATATTCAACGAGGCGCGCGAGCACGGCATGCTTGACGACATCGGCGAAATTGCCGGCGTGGTAGGCGTGGCGATAGTTCATGCGCGCTTACCTCTCTAGAGAGAGCATGATGTCGACCGAAAACCGCTTCACACTTTTCGGCATCATGCTCGTGGCGAACCGCCGCGGCCCCAGCGCGGCGGTGGCGGCTGCGAATTGGGATTTTTCGCGCCATCGCCGCGGCGCCCGAAGACCAGCGACAGCGCCAGTCCGGCAAGGCCGACGCCCATGAGCGTATAGCCGGCCGGCTGCGCGCGTTCGTCGATCGAGCCGGTGCCGGCGCGCAGGATGAGATCGACCGCGCGCATGTCGATGCCGTCGGCATCGCCCGGGCCGACGGTGAAGACGTAAGATCCAGGCGTGACCCTATCGATGACGCCGGCCTCGTCGCGAAAGATCTTGTCGGGCAGTTGCGGGCTGGTCTGGCGCGGATTGTCGGTGTGGTTGAAAGAGAGCGCCGAGGCCAGCGCCGTGCGGCCGCCATTTGCCGCGGTCAGCGTCAGCACCGTGCGCTGCTGACCTGCGACCCGTTCGGCCCGCGCGGTCAGATCGACCAGCACCCTCACTGGGGCATCGCTTGCAGCAAGCTGCAGGGTGACGGGCCGGAAGCGGCCGCCCTCATAGACGCGATACGTGCCGATCGCATGGCCGGAAAAATTGCTCATCGCCCAGGGATAGAAGATGCCGACGGCGGCACCGGCGATGAGGAGAAGGACATAGAGGAAGCGCATTCAGAGCCTTGGTTATTTCTTCGGCTGGCCGCAGTTCTTACGAGCGGTTTTCGTCTCGCGCAGCTTCGCGGACCCGCTCCATCTCGTCCAGAAACATTTCCAGGCCAAGCTCGAAAGTCTTGTCGAAACCGGCGGCGCCGAAATAGGCGCCGGCCTTCATGACACTCGGATAGACGCGCGCCAGCTCCTCGTCGCTGACGGTGGTGACCGCCGAAGGTCCCTTGGCGTAGCCGGCTGTCTCGTCAAGAATCGCGCCCATCAGATAGTAGCCTGCCGCGCGAAACAGACGGGCGCTGAGCTCGCGACCGAAGCCGCCATCCTCGAACAGGCCGATGATGGCGTTCAGCTTGGCGAGGCAGGGCGGCGAGTTCATGCGATAGACAACGATGAAGGGCGCAAAGGCCGGGTGCTCTGTTGCCACACGGCGGAACTCCTGCATGCAAACGCGGGCGCGCTCGCGCCAGGGCAAGCTGTCGTCGGGAATGACGAGGCCGCTCATCTGCCGGTCGACCAGCGCCTCATAAAGATGCGCCTGCGAGGGGAAGTGGTGGTAGATGCTCATCGCCTCGCAGCCGAGCCTGGCGGCGAGCTTGCGCATCGAAAAGCCGGGAAGCCCTTCCCGCTCGATCACCTCGAAGGCGGCGTCCTCGATCATCTCGCGGGAGAGTTTTCCGCGGGTTCGCTTTTTTTTGCTCGATGCATCCATGGCGCTTGACAACTTACACTGTAAGGTTCATCTTCCACATACCTTACATCGTAAGGCTAACAAAAGCCAGAGGAGAACATCATGTCAGTCATTCGCATCGCATCAGCCGTGCATTCCTGCCTTCGTTCCGCCTCGCTCATCGCCGCCGCGGGCGTGTTTGCCGCCGTGGTTGGGTCCACGCCTGTCTGGGCCGATGACTATGACGCCGCCGTCAAGGACATCCAGTCGACGATGGGCGGTGTGCCGAGCTTCCTCAAGCAGTTCCCGAAAGCCGGTCTGCCCGGCGCCTGGGCCGAGGTCAAGGCCATCGAGCTCAACGATAAGACGGCGCTGTCGCCGAAGGTGAAGTCGCTGATCTCGCTGGCGGTCGCCGCACAAATCCCCTGCAGCTACTGTATCTGGTCCGACACGCAGGACGCCAAGCGCGCCGGCGCCACCGACGAAGAAATCCAGGAAGCCGTCGCGGTCTCGGCGTTGACCCGCCACTGGAGCACCGTCTTCAACGGTATGCAGGTCGATTTCGCCCAGTTCAAGAAGGACATGGGCGGGGAGTAAGGCTTATCACGGCAAAGCGGGCGGGCGCGACGTGCGCCCGCTTTTTCGCCGCCCCGATCGCTGCTCCAACCAAGCTTGTGGATTCGCCGCCGCCGCTGCTCTATAGGAACAGCGCCTTGAAAAGCCGGCGCTGATCCGACATCGGACCGGCACCGGCCGGGCCGGCATTCGAGAGTTGCCCCTTTGCTGGCCTTCGGATGGCGCTTCCGCCGCAACCGGGCGGCGCGTTGGAGACCTGTTTGAAGCGAGCGATATCGATAATCGTCACTCTGGCGCTGCTGGCATGGCTTGCCAGCGACCAGCGCTGGAAGATGGTCGGCGATGCCTTCGCCTCCATCACGCCCGGCGCCTTTGTGGCGGTCGCGGCGGCGCTGTTCGTCACCTATGTGCTCAGGGCGCTGCGCGTCTGCGACGAGTTCCGCGACGACGTGAACGGCCGCTTCGGCGCCGTGCTTCGCGTCATCCTGATCCACAATGCGATGATCAACATCGTGCCGTTCCGCGGCGGCGAGACGGCCTTCCCGATCCTGTTGCGCCAGGTGTTCGGCGTATCGATCGTGCGCGCCAGCGCTTCGCTATTGTGGTTCAGGCTGCAGGACGCCTTCGTCGTCGGCGTGCTGGCCTGCCTCGTCTGGCCGGGCCTGCATCCGGCGCTGCGGGCCGCCGGCATCGCGGTACTGATCGCCGCCGCATGGTACCTGCCGCGCTGGGCGCGCGCGCCGCACAACTGGACGGCGGGCGGCAGGATCGTCTCGCAGCTCGGCAAATTGCGCGACATCTTCACCGAAGCGACGGGACGCTCGCGCTACGGCTGGTGGTGGACGATCGCCAACTGGGCGCTGAAGCTCGGCGTGCAGGGATGGCTGCTCGCCATGCTGCTCAACACCTCGTTCCAGACCGCCTTTCCCGGCGCCGTCGGCGCGGAGGCCGCCGCCATCCTGCCGGTGCAGGGCGTCGCCGGCTTCGGCACCTATGAGGCGGGCGCGGCGGCGGCGCTGCTTTATTCCGGCATCGCCATGAAGGACGGCCTGCAGGCGGCGCTCGCGCTGCATCTCTTCATCCTGTGCTCGGCGGTCGCGACCGGTGCGATCGCCTGGATGTTTCCCTCGAAATCGACGCTGCCGGAAACCCCGGCGGCGGGACCGGCAAGGAAATGACCGCCATGAATGTGCTTCCCATTCCGGCTTCCGGATTGCCCGAGGGCGCCGTCATGCCCGAGCACAAGCTCTCCATCGTCATCCCGATGTATAACGAGGCTGACAATGTCGAGCCGCTGCTGGTCCGCATCCACCAGGCGATGGAGAGCTACAGCCAGCCCTGGGAAGTGGTGCTGGTCGACGACGGCAGCACCGATGCCACGCCCGCCGAGATCCGCCGGCTCGCGGCTCAGTACGGTCCGCATGTCCATGGCGTGGAACTGGTGCGCAACTACAAGCAGACCGCCGCCATGCAGGCCGGCCTCGACGCCGCGCGCGGCGACGTCATCGCGACGCTCGACGGCGATCTGCAGAACGATCCGTTCGACATCCCGCGCATGGTTTATCGCCTGCTGACCGAGGATCTCGACCTCGTCGCCGGCTGGCGCAAGGACCGCAAAGAAGGGTTCTGGATGCGCCGCCTGCCCTCGCGCATCGCCAACAGGCTGATCGCTCGCGTCACCGGTGTTAAGCTCAAGGACTATGGCTGCAGCCTGAAGGTATTCCGTGGCAGCGTCATCCGCAGCGTGCGGCTCTATGGCGAAATGCACCGCTTCATCCCGGCCTGGCTGGCGACGGTGACGACGCCTCGCCGTATCGCCGAGGAGGTGGTGACGCATCACGCCCGCATCCACGGCCAGTCGAAATACGGCATCTCGCGCACTTTCCGCGTGGTACTGGACCTCGTCTTCATGTTTTTTTTCCTGCGCTACCGCACGCGGCCCGGCCATTTCTTCGGCGGCATTGGCATCGTGCTCGGCGTACTCGGCTCGCTGATCCTTGCCTATCTCTTTACGATCAAGGTTTTCTGGGGACAGGATATCGGCACGCGGCCGATGCTGATCACCGGCTTCTTCCTGGTGATCGCCGGGTTGCAGGCAGTGACGTCGGGCGTACTCGCCGAGATGCTGTCGCGCGTCTATCTGGAGGCCAACGGCGCGCTCGCCTATGTGGCGCGGCCGCAGCCCGCGCATGGCGAGGGCGACGGCTGGCATTGGCCGAGCAAGCCGGTGACCGAAAAGGCGAAGCCGCGCCGGAAATGACCCGGTCGGCGCTACAGGCGCATTCTCCCCCCGCCGCATGAGCTTAGGCCCCATCTAACGCAAAAGCGATCGAGCGACGTTTCCCAAACTCATACAACACTTGCGGATCATCGCTTCCGGAGAAATCCCGCCACCGCCCCCATGAACTCCGCCGGGCGCTCAACATTGAGCAGGTGAACGCCGGGCAAAAGCAGAAGCTCGGCACGAGGGATCGCGACCGCGATCGCCTCGCTGTGGCTTGCCAGCGTCACCTTGTCGTCCTCCCCGCCGATCACCAATGTCGGCACGGCGATAAGGGAAATCGGGCGGCGCAGATCGGCGTCGCGGACTGCGGCGAAGCATCCCGCGAGGCCTTGCGGCGACATTGCGATGATCGCGGCATGGAATTCTTCGACGGTCTCGTTTCGGCCGGCAAGCATCGAGACCGGGAACCAGTTGCGCATGAACATGTCCGCAGTGGCCGAGAGGTCGCCGGCTGAAAGCACGTTACGTATCTGCTCGTCGAAATAGGAGGCCGGTCCGAGATGCGGCGAGGTGTTGGAGAGGATCAGACGCTCGATGCGTTCCGGCGCATGGATGCCCAGCCACTGGCCGACGAAACCGCCCAGTGACAAGCCAAGGAAATGGACGCGGGCAAGTCCGAGGAAATCGAGCAGTTCCAGCACATCGCGGCCGAGACGGTCGAGCGAATAGGCGCCGGCCGGGGCATCGGAGCCGCCGTGGCCGCGAAAATCATAGCGCAGCACACGGAAGGATCCGGCGAGTTCCGGCACCTGGCCGTCCCACATGTGGAACGTCGTGGCAATGGAGTTGGAGAGCATCAGCACCGGACGGTCTTCCGGACCGTCCAGCCTGTAGGCGATGCGGGCGCCATCGCCCGCCGTGAAGTGAAGTGTGTCGGCCATCTTGGCTCCTCATGCTTTCGGCGCGTTTGCGCGATTTTCGATGAGGCAAAGCTAGGCGTGGCAACTATCGAAGAAAATTACTATGATCCGACAATCTATGTAGGATTCTTCGACAATGGATGGCGTGAAGCTTCACGATCTCAGATGTTTCGACGCGGTCGCTACTCAGGGCAGTTTTCCGGCCGCGGCCAAGGCTCTTCACCGGACGCACCCTTCCGTCTTCGCCGCGGTGGCGCGGCTGGAAGAGCAGCTCGGCCTGACGCTGCTCGATCGCGGCGGATATCGGGTGAACCTGACCGAGCAAGGCCGCCTTTTCCACCGTCGCGCACAGTTGGCGTTGCGCGAAGTCGAGCATCTGAAAGACTATGCCGGTCAGCTCGCGAGCGGCGAGGAAACCGTGCTGCGCGTCGTCATGGGCGACGTCTGCCCCCGGCCGGGCATACTCGGCCTGCTCAGCCGCTTCTTCGCCGAGCGGCCGCGCACGCGCCTGCATCTCGACTATGAAGCGATCAGCGGGCCGGTCGAGCGATTGATGGACGGCGAGGCCGATCTCGTCTTCCATCGCGCCAACCCCTCCGACCCTCATCTGGAACGAATCTATCTGTGCGAAGTCGCCTTTGTGCCGGTGGTGGCGCCCGGGTTCCTGCCGTTCGACGTCGGGAATGACGTCACGCCGGAAGCAATGCGACCCTTCACCCAATGCGTGATCCGCGACACGGCGCGGCTTCCTTCATCGGAGAATTTCTTCGTCATCGACGGCGCGCATTCCTGCTCGGTGCCGGACCATATGATGAAGAAGGAGCTGCTCCTGCATGGGCTTGCCTGGGGCCACCTGCCGGCATGGCTGATCGGGGATGAGCTGCGCGACGGACGGCTGATCTCGATTGCCGGCCGGCATATTCCCGGCCGCACCGAAACCGTGGCTGCGGTTCGGCGACGCGACAAGCCACACGGACCTGTGGCCGAGGCGCTGTGGCGGCATCTTCGGGATAGCGAAGCGCTTGCGGGCTAAGCCTTGCGCTCCCAGCGCCGATCGGGCGTCTGCTGCCAGTAGGTCACCGCGTGGCCGGCTTCCTTCATCGTCTTCCAATGGCCACGGGCGGCTTCGAGCTGTGCCGCATCATGGCCGTCGAACAGGAAGACGGCACGCTCATATCCCGATAGCTCGGGCGGGCTGGCGCCGTCGACAAGGAAACGGATCTGCGCCGCGTTCTGGTTGCCCTCGCCCGTGGTGAGCAGGATCGGCTGCTCGGCCGGATAGGCCTCGCGGTCGGTGGCATGCGCCAAGAAAGAATCGTCGCGGAAAGTCCACAGATGCTGGTCGAGCGCGTCGCGCCGCTCTTCCGTGCCGGTCTGCACCACAGCACGCCAGCCACGCTCGAGGCTGCGCTCGAGCAGGCCGGGCAGCGCCTCCTCCAGCGTCGATTCGGTCAAATGGTAAAACAGGATGTCGGCCATCCCCTAACCTTCGTAGTGATCGCGCACCAGCCTATCGAGCAGCCTCACGCCGAAACCCGAGCCCCAGGACTGGTTGATCTCGCTCGATGGCGCGCCCATCGCGGTGCCGGCGATGTCGAGATGCGCCCAGGGCGTGTCCTTGACGAAGCGCTGCAGGAACTGCGCGGCGATGATGGCACCGCCATATCGCCCGCCGATATTCTTCATGTCGGCGTTCTTGGAATCGATCAGCTTGTCGTATTCAGGGCCGAGCGGCATGCGCCAGACCCGCTCCTGGCTGGCTTGACCTGCGCCGAACAGCCGGCCGGCGAGCTCGTCATTGTTGGAGAACAGGCCGGCATAATGCTGGCCGAGCGCTACCATGATGGCGCCGGTCAGCGTCGCCAGATTGATCATGAATTTCGGCTTGAAACGGTCGTTGGCGTACCAGAGCGCGTCAGCCAGAACGAGGCGGCCTTCGGCGTCTGTGTTCAAGACTTCGATCGTCTGGCCCGACATCGAGGTGACGATGTCGCCGGGGCGCTGGGCATGACCGTCGACGGCGTTCTCGACGAGGCCGATGACGCCGACGACATTGGCCTTGGCCTTGCGCGCGGCGAGCGCATGCAGCAGCCCGGTGACGGCGGCCGCTCCGCCCATGTCGCCTTTCATGTCTTCCATGCCCGAGGCCGGCTTCATCGAATTGCCGCCGGTGTCGAAGGTGACGCCCTTGCCGATGAAGGCAAGCGGCGCGTCCTTGGCCTTGCCGCCGTTCCAGCGCATCACCGCGATGCGCGCGCCGCGCGGCGAGCCCTGGGCGACGCCGAGCAGCGAGCCCATGCCGAGCTTCTTCATCTCTTTTTCAGCCAGGATCTCGACCTCGACGCCGAGCTGCTCCAGCGCCTTGACGCGCTCGGCGAATTCGACCGGCCCCAGCGCATTGGCCGGTTCGTTGACGAGCTCGCGCGCAAGCAGAACGCCGTCCACCACCGCTTCCTCGCCGGCGAAGGCCTTCTTCGCGGCCGCGGGGTCGGCGCAATGGATGGTTATCTTGGCCGGCTTTGCCGCGTCGGCCTTCTTGGTAGCAGCCCCCTTTGCATCGGCCCCCTTGGTATCAGTTTGCCCGTCTTCCTTGTCCTTCCTGGTCTTGTATTTATCGAAGGAATAGCTGCGCAGCAGGATGCCGGCGGCAAGGCTGGCCGCCTGGCGGCCATCGGGCTGCAGATCGGGTAGATCGAGGACAATGGCCACCTCGGTCGCCTTGCGCAGCGAACTTGCAACGGCGCCGCCGAGCTTCAGCCAGGCATTGTCGTCGAGGTTTGAGACGTTGCCGGCGCCGGTCGCCACGAGCCGGTCGACAGATGTTCCTTCCGGCGCCAGCACCTCGACCGAGCTTGCGAACTTGCCGGAAAAATCCGCGACCGGAAAGGCACGCGTAAGCGCGCCGGCCGGATCGCAGGCCTTCGCCGCCTCGCCGAGCCCGCCGCCGTCGGCGGCGAACAGGAAAACGCTGCCCTTTTTCGGCGCGACGAATTTGGCAAAGGAAATGGAGGGTCTCGGCGTCATCAGGTCCTGCTTTCGGGGATAGCCGTGGGGTGTCGGCAAAGGTTTGGCAAGCGTGCGCGACATTTGGTCGTTTTCAGCCATTTGGCAAGACTTGGCCGAAATCGCTGTCTATATCAGCGCCACAAGAGACAAAGGATTCGCCTCGGCACGGCGTTAGCTTGCTGCCGTAACCTGCTGTTAACCATCGATGTTCTGCATTTCTTATTCATTGGCGCGGAGACTCCGCCGCGCCGGGGCACGCGGCGTGGGGCGACAATCCGGAGCGAGCCGCCTATGACCCAGTTGTGTGCGCGTCGCCGGATCACTACTTTGTCGGCGGGCATGATGCCGTTCGGCAAAATCGAGAAAAGCCTTCATGAAGGTCGTTGAACGCTACATCATGCGCCGGGCGCTGACGATGTTCCTCGCCGCGCTGGCCTGGACGCTGGCGATCGTGTGGACGACACAGGTGCTGGCCAAGATCGACCTCGTCACCGACAACGGCCAATCGGCGCTGACCTTCTTCGAGGTCGCGGCGCTCATCATCCCCTCCATCATCCCGATCGTGGTGCCGTTCGCGCTGGTGGTGGCGGTGGCGCAGACGCTGAGCGCGATGAACACCGATTCGGAGCTGGCCGTGCTCAGCGCCGCGGGCGCCTCGCGCTGGACGATCGCGCGGCCGATCCTGCTGCTCGCGGCTTTTGCTTGCGCCTTTTCCTTCATCGTCGACAACGCGATAGACCCCTATGCCAGGCAGAAGAACCGCCAGCTGGTGGCGGCTTCGCGCGCCGACCTCGTGTCGCTGATCATCCAGGAAGGCACGTTCCGCAAGATCGACGACGGTCTCTACCTGCAAGTCGGCGAACGGCTTCCCGGCAACCGGCTGGGCGGCATCTTCGTCGCCGATTCGCGCGAGGAAGGCGCCAGCCTCACCTACTACGCCAAGACCGGCAGCATCGTCGAAAAGGGCGACGAGAAGGTGCTGATGATGAATGACGGCGTCATCAACCGCAAATCGATGACCGGCGACCTTTCCGTCATCCGCTTCACCTCTTACGCCTTCGACATGTCGGCCTTCATGTCGGCGGCGAACGACATCACGCTTTTGCCAAAGGACCGCACGACGGCATATCTGCTCAACCCGGATCCCAACGACAAGATGTTCCAGCGCGAACCGGGCAGCTACCGTGCGGAGCTCAACCAGCGCTTCGCCGAATGGTCCTATTCGCTGGTGTTCGCGCTGATCGCGCTTGCGGTGGCGGGCGATGCGCGCTCGCATCGCGAAGCACGCATCAATCCGCTGATCACGGCAATCGCGATCGCGCTTTTCGTGCGATGGCTGGGCTTCTTTGCCGCCGGTAAAGCCGACAAGGTCTGGTACTATGTCTACCTGCTGTACGGCATACCACTCATCGCTTCCGCGGTTTCGATCTGGTTCATCGTCTCGTCCCGCACCATGGAATTGCCGGTCAGCTGGGCCGACTGGCTGACGGGCCTTGCCAAGCGCGCAGGTGAAAACTGGACGACATTCAAGCTCTGGCTCGCCCGGCGCACTTCGGGCCAGGGAGCCTGACCATGGGCTGGACGCTGGGCCGCTATTTCTTCTTCCGCTACGTCTCGATCACGTTCTGGTTCTTCCTGGGCCTGCTGGCGCTGGTGTTCCTGATCGACTTTACCGAGCTTTCCGGGCGCACGACCGGGCTGCCCGGCTTCACCTACGGCACAGCCTTCGCCATTTCGGCGCTCAGGATGCCGATGATCATGCTGCAGACGGTGCCGTTCGTCGGGCTGTTCTCGGCGATGGCGACGCTGGTGTCGCTCAACCGACGCTATGAGCTGGTCATCGCGCGTTCGGCAGGCGTTTCGGCCTGGCAGTTCCTGTTCCCCTGCTGCGTCGGCGCGCTGATGTTTGGCGTGCTGTCGGTCGCCATCATCAACCCGATCGCCGCGCATGGCTTTTCCTGGTCCGAGCAGATGGAGAACGACCTCAGGGCCGGCAAGTCGAATGCGGTCACGACGAACGTCACGCCGTGGCTCAGGCAAAAGACAGAATCGGGCGACACCATCATCGGCGCCCGCGCCATCCTCAACCAGGGGCTGGAGATGGCGGACGCGGTGTTTTTCATCCTCGGTCCGCAGGGCGACATCGCGGAGCGCAAGGATGCCGCCAGGGCCTTCCTGCGCGAAGGTTACTGGGAATTGCAGGACGTCAAGGTCTTCAAGGGAGGCAATATCCAGGCGCTGGCGTCGGACAAGGTGCCGACCAATCTCAAGCCGGAATTCGTACAGGAGCGCCTGGCGCGCCCGGAGACCATCCCCTTCTACGAGCTGCCGCGCAAGATCGAGGTTGCCCGTTCCTTCGGGCTCAAGGCGAACGCCTTCGCCATGCAATTTGATTCGCTTATCGCGTTGCCGTTCCTTCTCGTCGCCATGACGCTGATTGCTGCAACGGTTTCAATGCGATTTGCGCGAATGGGGCAGTCGGCGACGATGATTCTGGGTGGCGTCGTGGCCGGCTTTCTGCTTTATGTCGTTTCGGTACTGGTCAAGGCATTCGGTGTAGCCGGATTCGTGCCTACGGTGGTGGCTGCATGGGTTCCGGTTGTCGTGGCTATGTTCTTTGGGGTGACGTTTCTGCTATACAAGGAAGACGGCTAGTGAGGGAGGCGGTTTTGCGCAGCCATAGGCAGGCCGGTTTGGCACGCCTCTATGGGGCGACCGCTTTGGCATGCCTGTTCGCTTGTGCGGTGCCGACGGCACCCGCGCTGGCGCAGCAGGTTACTGCCAAGCCCGTCCCCTCCGGCACGCAGATGCTGCTGGCCGCCGATACGCTTGTCTATGACAACGACAAGCACACGGTGACGGCTGTCGGCGGCGTGCAGATCGACTATGGCAGCAACAAGCTGGTCGCCCAGCGTGTGGTCTATAATCGCGACACCAAGCGCCTCGTCGCCAGCGGCGCCGTCGAACTGATCAACAGCGACGGCACCAAGGTCAATTCCGACCATATCGACATCACCGACGATTTCGCCGACGGTTTTCTGAACGCGCTGCGCGTCGAGACGATCGACAAGGCTTATTTCGCCGCCGAGAGCGCCGAGCGCATGGGCGGCGTGCTCACCACCTTCCACAATGGCGTCTACACCGCCTGCGAACCTTGCGAGGACAAGCCGGACAAAGCGCCGACCTGGCGCGTCAAGGCGCGAAAGATCATCTGGAACGGCGAGAAGAAGACGGTCCGCTTCGAGAACTCGAATTTCGAATTCTTCGGCTTCCCGCTAGCCTATCTGCCGGCCTTCGAGATCGCCGACCCGACGGTGAAGCGCAAGAGCGGCTTCCTGATCCCCGGCATCGTCTACAACAACCATCTCGGCGTCGGCGTCAAAGTCCCTTATTACTTCGCCCTGTCCCCGACCTATGATCTAACCGTCACCGGCAGCGGCTATACCAAGCAGGGTTTCCTCGGCGAGGCCGAGTGGCGCCAGCGCTTCAACAACGGCCAGTACACGCTGAAGATCGCCGGGATCAACCAGCAGGATCCCGACGCGTTCATCGGCACAGGCAACCGTTACACCGTCGATTCGGGCGAGCCCGGCGATCCGAACAAATTCCGCGGCATGATGGGCACCAAGGGCCAGTTCGCCATCAACGAGCGCTGGGATTTCGGCTGGGACGTGCTGCTCCAAACCGACAAGAATTTCTCGCGCACCTATAACATCGACGGCTATAGCGACCTCGTCCACCAGTCGTCGATCTATCTGACGGGCTTGAGCGACCGCAATTATTTCGACGTTCGCGCCATGCGCTTCGAGGTGCAGGAGGACACGCTTTCCAGCGATCCAACGGCGCGCTCCGCCAAGCAGCCATGGGTGCTGCCGTCGCTCGACTATGCCTATATTCCCGACACGTCGGTGGCCGGCGGCCAGTTGTCGTTCAACGTCAATACTCGCGTCATCAGCCGCAACCGGCTGGACGCCGTGCTGGCCAATCCTAGCGACCCGAATTCGATAAACAATGTCCGCGGCATCGAAGGCGAGTCCAGCCGGCTGAGCGCGGAAGCCGAGTGGAAGCGCACCTTTACCACCGATGGCGGCCTGCAACTGACGCCGTTGCTGGCGTTCCGCGGCGACGCCGGTTATGTCAACGCCGATTCGGCTTCGCTCGCCGCCGTCAACCAGATGGGGGCGAATCTCGGCGAAGATGTCGACATGCGCTCGTCGCTGGCCCGCTACATGGCGACCCTTGGCCTCGAGGCGCGTTGGCCGCTCCTGTTCTCGATGACAAGTTCCAGCCATGTCCTGGAGCCGACGGCGCAGGTCTTCGTGCGTCCGAACGAGCAATATGTCGGCGGATTGGCCGTCCCCAACGAAGACGCGCAGAGCTTCGTCTTCGATGCCACGACGCTGTTCGAGCGCGACAAATTCTCGGGCTATGACCGGATCGAAGGCGGCACGCGCGCCAATGTCGGCTTCCGGTACTCGGGAGCCTATGACAATGGCTGGGCCACGAACGCCATCTTCGGCCAGTCGTACCAGCTCGCCGGCGAAAACTCCTTTTCCGCACCCGATCTCGTGAATGCCGGGGCCGAGTCCGGCCTGGATAAGCGGACTTCGGATTATGTCGGCCTCGTCGGCTTCAACAGTCCGAGCGGTTTCTCCGGCTCGCTGAGCGGGCGTTTCGACGAGCAGACCTGGGAGGTCAGGCGCGCCGAGGTGAAGGCCGCCTATTCCGGCCTGCCGATATCGCTCAGCGCCAAATATGCGTTCATCGAGGCGCAGCCGCTCTATGGCTTCGCCACCGACCGCCATGAGGTCACGCTCGGCGCCTCGACGCATTTGGCGCAGAACTGGCGGCTGTTCGGCACCGGCACCTACGACCTCGAGACAAATGTACTGGTCAAGGACGGCGTCGGCTTCGCCTATAACGATTCCTGCTTCACCTACATCATGACGTATTCGCAGACGCGCGACACCGTCACGAAGGAAGTGTCGCAGAACATCGGTTTCAACCTGTCGTTCCGCACGCTCGGCGATTTCGGTTCGTCAACAAGCGCGGTCGATACCATCCAGTGACCAAGCGGCAGGCGGCCGGCCTCCGAGCCGTGCGTCGGCTGCGCGCTGATGTCGGGCTTTGGTCTTGATTTGGAGCGTGTTCCTTCGAAAATGGGCCTGATTATCGGCGTCATGCGCCGGCGACATCGTTTCGCCGCATAAAATGGGCATGGGATCAAGTGCATCGCGCACACGTTCGGAGGACGCGCAGCGCTTTTCGCAGCGGGGAAAATTGGAAGGTAAGATGAGGAAATACCTGTTTTCAGCGGGATTCGCGCTTCTGGTGGCGGCGGCCTCGGTTTCGGTCACGGCTGTCGTGCAGCCTGCTTTCGCCGCGGAGATCAAGTATGTCGTCAACGGCATCCCGATCACCTCCGGCGACATCGCGCACCGCGCCGCCTTCTTCAAGCTGCAGCACAAGAAAGGTGATGCCAAGGAGGAGATGATCGACCAGACGCTGCGTCTGGCCGAGGCCAAGCGGCTCGGTATCCGCATCTCCGATCAGCAGGTCGAGGCCGCCTACCAGCGCTTCGCATCGGGCAACAAGATGCCGCTGGCGAAGCTCGATGCGATCATGGCGCAATCAGGCGTCACCAAGGAACACTTTAAGGAATTCATCCGTGCCCAGATGGCCTGGAACCAGGCACTCAGCGCGCGTTATCGCTCCGGCGAAGGTGGATCGGTGACCGAGCAGGACGCCGTGCGGCGCATGCTCGACAAGGGCGGCGCCAAGCCGACCGCGACGGAATACATGCTGCAGCAGGTGATCTTCGTGGTACCGGCTTCGGAGCGCTCCGCCACGCTCGCCAAACGCAAGCGCGAGGCCGATGCCATGCGTGCCCGCTTCAGCGGCTGCAACACCACGCGCGAGTTCGCCAAGGGCCTGCTCGATGTCACCGTGCGCGACCTCGGTCGCGTGCTGGCGCCGCAACTGCCGTCCGACTGGGCCGAGCAGATCAAGGCGACCAAGGTCGGCGGCGCGACGCCGACGCGTGAGACCGAACGCGGCGTCGAGTTCATCGGCGTCTGCTCCTCGCGCGAGGTCTCCGACGACAAGGCCGCGCAAATGGTGTTCCAGGCCGAAGGCAGCAACGACAAGGACGCCGACGAGCTCAGCAAGAAATATGTCGCCGAGTTGCGCCAGAAGGCCAAGATCGTCGAACGCTGAGTGACGAGCGTGTCTCGACACCGCAACAAGTTCACCTTCCGCCGATGCGTCAGCGGTCCGATCCGCGCGTTCGCATGAGCGGACAGAAGACCGATGCCCCGCTTGCGCTCAGCGTCGGCGACCCCTCCGGCATCGGGCCCGAGATCGCCATTGCCGCCTGGCAGGCGGGCGACAGCGCCGGCGTGCCGCCCTTCTATCTCATTGCCGACCCCGCTTTGATCGAAGCCCGCGCGCAGCTCGTCGGCGCAAACGTCACGATTGCCGAGACGCTGCCGGGGCAGGCAGCGCACCATTTTACCCGGGCTCTCCCCGTCGTACCGCTCGATGCGCGCCAGTTCGACAACCCGGGCGAGCCGGACCCGGCCAATGCCGCCGGCACGATCGAAGCCATTGACCGCGCCGTCGCGGACTGCCTCGCCGGCCGCGCAGCGGCGATGGTCACCTGCCCAATCGCCAAGAAGCCGCTCTATGATGCCGGGTTTGGCTTTCCCGGCCACACCGAATATCTGGCGCATCTGGCCTCACGCCACACCGGCAGGGACGTGACGCCGGTGATGCTGCTGGCCGGACCGGACCTGCGCACCGTTCCGGTGACCATCCACATCGCTTTGGCCGACGTGCCGAAGGTGCTCACGACGGAGCTGATCGTCACGACCGCGCGCATCACCGCCGCCGATCTCAAGAGCCGTTTCGGCATCGCCCGGCCGAGGCTTGCGATCGCCGGGCTCAACCCGCATGCCGGCGAAGGCGGCGCGATGGGCTCCGAGGATGCGGCGATTGTCGCCCCGGCGGTCGAGATGTTGAAAGCGGAAGGCATCGACGCCGTCGGGCCGCTGCCGGCGGACACCATGTTTCATTCGCGTGCGCGCGCTTCCTATGACGCGGCGCTCTGCATGTATCACGACCAGGCGCTGATCCCGGCCAAAACTTTAGCCTTCGACGAGGCGGTGAACGTGACGCTTGGCCTGCCCTTCATCCGAACCTCGCCCGATCACGGCACCGCTTTCGACATCGCCGGCAAGGGCTTAGCGCGCCCCGACAGCCTGATCGCCGCGTTGAGGCTGGCACGCCGGCTGGTCGACGGCGGACGGCGGGTCACCGCCGCATGAGGCTCAATTGAACGGGCGCACCACGATCGACGGGTTGCCGCCGCTGCGCGAAGTTATCGAGCGGCACGGCCTGCAGGCCAAGAAAGCGCTCGGGCAAAATTTCTTGCTCGACCTCAACCTGACGGGCAGGATCGCGCGTGCGGCCGGCGATCTCGGCGAGGCGACGGTGATCGAGGTCGGCCCAGGCCCCGGTGGGCTGACACGCGCACTGCTCTTCAATGGTGCTCATCGCGTGATCGCCATCGAGCGCGACGAGCGCTGCCTGGAGGCGCTGGCAGAGGTCTCCAGCCATTATCCCAGCCGGCTCGAGGTCATTCCCGGCGATGCGCTGAAGACGGATTTCGCCGCACTTGCCGGCAGGGCGAACGGCGGGCCGGTGAAGATCGTCGCCAACCTGCCATACAATATCGGCACCGAACTTCTGATCCGCTGGCTGACCGTGGCCGACTGGCCGCCCTTCTACCAATCGATGACGCTGATGTTCCAGCGGGAGGTGGCGGAGCGCATCACCGCGGGGCCGGGCTGCGACGCCTATGGCCGGCTCGGCGTCCTGGCGGGCTGGCGCACGGAGGCGAAAATCGCCTTTGACGTACCGCCGCAGGCGTTCACGCCACCGCCAAAGGTCACCTCCTCCGTCGTGCATCTGGTGCCGCGGCAGTCTCCCCTACCTACGGACGCAAAAAAGCTCGGCCGCGTCACCGAAGCCGCCTTCGGCCAGCGTCGCAAGATGCTGAGGCAAAGCGTGAAGAGCCTGGGCGGCGAAGCCTTGCTGGCGCGGGCCGGCATCGACCCGACGCGGCGGGCGGAGACGCTGAGCGTGGAGGAGTTCGTCAGGTTGACCAACACGGTGTAGCTGCGCCCTTCCCTTCTCCCCTTCTTGTGGGAGAAGGTGGCCGAGCGAAGCTCGGTCGGATGAGGGGTGCTGGAAGGATCGCTACGATGACGAAATCGGCTTTTGAAGCATCTTAGTCTTCAGCGCGTCGTTCCTTCCAACATCTCTCATCCGTCTCGGCGCTTCGCGCCTATCCACCTTCTCCCACAAGAGGAGAAGAAAGAGTCACCCCGTCTTCTCGTCCAGCAAGCCCGAAATAAAATCGAACAGCCCCGGCCGCCTATCGCGCCGCAGCCGCTCCGCCGTGACGATGGCCCGGACCTCGGCGAAGGCGCGGTCGAGATCGTCGTTGACGATGACGAAGTCGTATTCCTTCCAATGCTCGATCTCGAGGCGAGCGTTCTTCAGCCTGGTCTCGATGACGGATTCCTGGTCCTCGGCGCGACGCTTCAGCCGCGCCTTCAATTCCTTCATCGACGGCGGCAGGATGAAGATGGAGACGATGTCGGCGCGCATCTTCTCCTTGAGCTGCTGGGCGCCCTGCCAGTCGATGTCGAAGAGCATGTCGCGGCCTTCAGCCAGGGCCACCTCCGCCGGCTCGCGCGGCGTTGCATAGCAATTGCCGTGAACCTCCGCCCATTCGAGCAGCGCGTCGGAATCGCGCAGCCGCTCGAACTCGCGCATGGAGCGGAAATGATAGTGGACGCCTTCGATCTCCGAGCCCCGGCGCGGCCTCGTGGTGACGGAGACCGATAGCTCAAGGCTTGAATCGCTTTCCAGAAGATTGCGCGCGATCGTCGACTTGCCGGCGCCCGACGGCGACGACAGCACCAGCATCAATCCGCGGCGGCGAATGCGGGACCCCAGGTCCCTGGCGGCCGTCGGCTCCTTGGCAACCATTCCCGTCACTCCAGATTCTGAACCTGCTCGCGAAACTGGTCGACCACCGCCTTGAGCTCCAGCCCGATCGCGGTGACTGCGGCCGCGTTCGATTTGGAGCATAAGGTATTCGATTCGCGGTTGAATTCCTGCGCGAGAAAATCGAGCTTGCGGCCAACGGCGGCGCCGCTTTTGAGCAGCACCCGCGCCGAGGCGACATGAGTCTTCAGCCGGTCGATCTCCTCGCGTATGTCGGCCTTGGTGGCGAGAAAGGCGGCCTCCTGGTGCAGCCGGACGGCATCGAGATTGGCCGAGGCGTCCATCAACAGACGCAGCTGCTCGGAAATGCGCTCGCGGATCGCGGCGGGCTCGCGCGAGGGATCGGCCTCGGCCTTCAATGTCAGCGCCTCGATGGCGTCGATATGGCCTGCAAGCAGTACGCCAAGTGCGTCGCCCTCGCTGCGGCGCGCCTGTTCCAGCCCGCCAAGCGCCGCCTCAAGCGCCGACAGGATTGCGGCGTCGAGGGCTGCCCGCTCCTCATCGGTTTCGACGGCTTCAGGAATGTCGAGCACGCCGCGCAGGGAGAGCAGGCCGTCGGCGGTGGCGGGCTGGGTGCCGAACTGCTCCTGCAAGCGCTTGGCCAGACCGGCCAGGTCTTTAAGGAACGCCTCGTTGACCACCGGCTGGACTTGCTTTGCGGCGGCGCGGCCGACGGTTAACGTCGCTTGAAAATTGCCGCGCGCGAAACGCTTCTGGACGGTTTGTCGGACAGCCGTCTCCAGGCGGTCGAACCCCTGCGGCAATCTCAATCTCACCTCGGCGCTCTTGCCGTTCACCGATTTCACCTCCCAGGCGATCGAGGTGCCGTCGCTCTCGCCGGCGGACCGCGCAAAACCGGTCATGCTTTGCAGGCTCATTGCCCTGTCGTCCCCCTGTCGCAGCCAAAGGCATCCGCGGCCCAGCGCTGCGCGCCCAGAAATCGCCGGACGATCGGCCGGCGCCCCCTAAAAACATGAATACGGCCCCGCGTCAAAGGACGCGTGCGGCAAGCTTAAAGCGCGTCGAGCCGAGACGGATTCAGGCGACGCGTCTCAAGTCTCTGTCTGGTGCATGTCGTTCCCAAAACAGCTGCGCACTTTTGGGCGACATGCATTGCACTTACTGCGCTGCCTCGCCGCCGGCGTCGCCGTTCTCGCCTTTGTCTCCGGTGTCGCCGCTGTCGGTGTTGCCATCGGGAGCGGCCGGCGCCGTCGTCTGGCCGGAAGCCTTGGCGGCAGCATCCGCCTGCTTCTTCTGCACCGCCCGATAGCGGGCGACGTTCTGGTTGTGCTCTTCCAGCGTCGCTGCAAAGACGTGGCCGCCATTGCCGTCAGCGACGAAATAGAGATCGTCGGTCTTCGACGGATTGGCGACCGCTTCGAGCGCCGCACGGCCCGGATTGGCGATCGGCGTCGGCGGCAGGCCCTTGATCATGTAGGTGTTGTAAGGCGTCTGCTTGTCGAGGTCCGACTGGTAGATCGGCCGGTCGGCGGGCTTTCCCTTGCCGCCGAACAGGCCGTAGATGATGGTTGGGTCCGACTGCAGCCGCATGCCCTTGGCCAGGCGGTTGAGGAATACGGCGGCGACCCGCGAACGCTCGTCGCTCCTGCCCGTCTCCTTCTCGACGATCGAGGCGAGCGTGACGAAGTCGTCGATGTTGGCGATCGGCAGGTCGGGCGCGCGATGCGACCAGACATCTTCGACCAGCTTCTTCTGGTCGGCGATCAGCTTATCGATCATCTGCTGCCTTGTGGCGCCACGGGTGAAGCGGAGCGTGTCGGTGGCGATGCTGCCCTCAGGCGGCAAGGTAGCCGGCATGTCGCCGGTGAGCGCCTCCTGATCGGCCACGCGCTGCAGCGCCTGCTCGACCGTCAGCCCTTCGGGAATGGTGAGCGAGTACATCACCGACTTGCCACTCTTGAAGAGTTCCATGATGTCGCGCATCGAAGCGCGCGGCTTGATGGCGTATTCGCCGGCCTTCAGCGCCGATTCATTGCCGGTGACGCGCACGCCGAGCCGGAAGATGCGGGCATCGCTGATCAGGCTGCGGCGTTCGAGCTGGTCGGCGATCTCCTGCACGCCGGTGTTCGGCTTGATCATGAAGGTGTCGCCATTGGCGGACGGACCGGGCTCGACGAAAGCCTGCATGCCGAAATAGAGCGCCGCACCCGAGGCAAGCACCACCAGGATCACCAAGGAGAGGAAGAAATTCAGGAATACGACGAGCTGGCTGCGCGAGGCGCGTGAACGCTTCGACGGCGGCGGCGGCGTGCCGGCTTCCGGGCGCAACGCCTCGGCGGCCGTCTTCGGCACGATCGGCCCCGTCGCGCCTTGCCGTCTGAATTCCCCGTCGCTCGGATTAGTGTTCATGACGCCCTGCCCGTCTGATCTTGCAACGAATCCCTCGCCGAAAAGCTAAGGGCGAATTTGGCAAAAATGACGGCAGTTGGCGGACTGCCGATTGGTCTGTCTCCGAGCAATTCCGGAGGGGAGACCGCGCACTCTCCGTAGGACTGCTCCGGTTGCTACTCAGCCATTGTAACGCTGGAACACGAGCGAGGCGTTGGTGCCGCCGAAACCGAACGAATTCGACAGCGCAACGTCGATCTGGCGCTGGCGCGGCTTGTTCGGCACGAGATCGATCGCCGTCTCGCGTTCCGGATTGTCGAGATTGATGGTGGCGGGCGCAACGTTGTCGCGGATGGCGAGGATCGAGAAGATCGCTTCGGCGGCACCGGCGGCGCCCAGCAGATGGCCGACCGACGACTTTGTCGACGACATCGAGATCTTGGAGGCGGCATTGCCGACCAGCCGCTCGACCGCGCCAAGCTCGATCGTGTCGGCCATGGTCGAGGTGCCGTGCGCATTGATGTAGTCGATGTCGGCCGGGGAAAGCTTCGCCCGGTTCAACGCCGCCGTCATGCAGCGGAAGGCGCCGTCGCCGTCCTCGGCGGGGGCGGTGATGTGATAGGCATCGCCCGTCAATCCATAGCCGGTGACTTCCGCATAGATCTTGGCGCCGCGCGCCTTGGCGTGCTCGAGCTCTTCCAGGACAACGACACCGGCGCCCTCGCCCATGACGAAGCCGTCGCGGTCGCGGTCATAGGGACGCGAAGCGGTTTCGGGGGTGTCGTTACGCTCGGTGGAGAGCGCGCGGCAGGCGGCGAAGCCGGCAATGGACAGCCGGGTGATCGGCGCTTCCGCACCGCCCGCCACCATGACGTCGGCATCGCCCCACATGATCAGCCGGGCCGCGTCGCCGATGGCGTGCGCGCCGGTCGAGCAGGCGGTGACCACGGCATGGTTGGGGCCTTTCAGGCCGTGACGGATGGAGACCTGGCCCGACACCAGATTGATGATCTGTCCGGGGATGAAGAAGGGGCTGATGCGGCGCGGGCCGCGGTCCTTCAGGATCATCGCGTTTTCGGCGATGCCGTCGATGCCGCCGATGCCGGAGCCGATCAGCACGCCGGTGGCGCACTGGTCCTCATGCGCTTCGGGCTTCCAGCCGGAATCGGCCAACGCCTCGTCGGCGGCTGCGATGCCGTAAAGGATGAAGTCGCCGATCTTGCGCAGTTCCTTCGGCTCGAGCACGGCCTCCGGATTGAAGGTTCCGTTCGAGCCGTCGCCGCGCGGGATGATGTGGGCGATCTTGCAAGCAAGATCGTCCACCTCGAATTCGGTGACACGGCGGCAGGCGCTGCGGCCGGAAAGCAATTCCCGCCAGCTGTGCTCGACGCCCATGCCAAATGGCGAAAGCAGGCCAAGGCCCGTGACGACGACACGCCTCATCGCAGGTCCTCCCCGATAATGCCTGCGAAAGACCTCAGGCCGAGGCCTTGTCGATATACTTTACAGCGTCGCCGACGGTCAGGATGGTCTCGGCGGCATCGTCCGGAATCTCGACGCCGAATTCTTCTTCGAAAGCCATGACGAGTTCAACCGTGTCGAGGCTGTCCGCGCCCAGATCGTCGATGAAGCTCGCCTGCTCCGTCACCTTGTCGGCATCGACGCCGAGATGCTCGATGACGATCTTCTTGACGCGCTCTGCGGTGTCACTCATTTGGGGCAATCCTCGTCTTAGGTTGTCTATCTTCGTTAGCGGGCGGAATGCCGCTAATCAAGCTGAAAGATGGTCTTGCGGGCAACGCAACGCCACAGGACCGGTTTTTGCCCGAACCGCCGGGTTGCAGGCCGCATTACACGAAAAATGACGGGCGTCCAAGCCGAAATGGCTGTTTTCACAGGCGCCTGGCCCCGGCCTCCGCCAGATCATCGCCCCCTTAGATCATCGCCATGCCGCCATTCACATGAATGGTCTGGCCGGTGACGTAAGCCGCCTCATTGGAAGCAAGGTAGGCGACGGCGGACGCGACCTCGGCGCTGGTGCCCATGCGCCTGGTCGGGATCGCGGCCATGATCGTCTCTTTCTGCTTGTCGTTGAGCTTGTCGGTCATGGCCGATTCGATGAAGCCCGGAGCGACGCAGTTGACGGTGATGTTGCGGGTGGCGATCTCCTGCGCCAGCGACTTGGAGAAGCCGATCATGCCGGCCTTGGAGGCGCAGTAATTGGTCTGGCCGGGATTGCCGGTGACGCCGACCACCGAGGTGATGTTGATGATGCGGCCATGGCGGCGGCGCATCATCGGATGCGTCAGCTCGCGGGTGAGCCGGAACACGGCGGTGAGGTTGACCTCGATCACGCTGTCCCAGTCGGCGTCCGACATGCGCACAAACAAGCCGTCCTTTGTGATGCCGGCATTGTTGACCAGGATGTCGACGCCCTCGAGCTCGGCTTCCGCCTTCTGACCGAGCGCCTTGACCGCGTCGCGGTTCGTCAAATCAGCCGGAAAGAGCTTTACACGATCGCCGAGCTCGCCGGCCAACGCCTCGAGCTTTTCAACGCGCGTGCCGTGCAGACCAACGATCGCACCCTGGCTGTGCAGCACCCTGGCGATCGCTTCGCCGATGCCTCCCGATGCCCCGGTGACGAGCGCCTTGCGGCCGGTCAGTTCGAACATTTTCCAACCTCATTTTTGCGAATGCGCCACAGGCGATGCGCGTTCCGTATACGTTAAATCGTTCAAACCGTGCCAGAAATCTTCGGCACCAAGGATATCTTCCTGCCCAAGCCCGATGCGCTTCACGACCTCACCTGCGAGGCGACAGTCCTCACGGTCTCGCGAGCGCTGGACTTTGCTCCGCCTTGGCTTTGATCTGGCCATATCGCACCTATGGATAGCGTTCGGTCGTCCTAACCAAGTGCCGCCAGCGCCGCCTCGATTTCCGCCGCCGTGCCCACCGCGCCGGTGGCGATCTCACGGTTGATGCGGCGTGCCAGGCCCGACAGCACCTTGCCGGCGCCGACCTCGTAAAGCGTCGCAACGCCATTGGCGCCGAACCATTCCACCGTCTCGCCCCAGCGCACCCGGGCAACCACCTGCTCGACCAGGCGGCGGGCGATCTCGTCCGGGTCGCTGGTCGGGGTCACGGTGACGTTGGAGACGATCGGAACCACGGGCGCGGATTTGGCGACACCGGCCAGCGCTTCGCGCATGATGTCGGCCGCCGGCGTCATCAGCGCCGAGTGGAAGGGGGCGGACACCTGCAGCATCAGCGCCCGCTTGGCGCCCTTTTCGGTGCACAGTTTCGCCGCCAGCTCAACCGCCGCTTTGGCGCCCGAAATCACCAGCTGGCCGCCGCCATTGTCGTTGGCGACCTGGCAGACGGAGCCCTTGGCTGCTTCCGCGCATGCCGCTTCGACATCGGCCTGCTCCAGCCCGATGATCGCCGCCATGGCGCCCTCGCCGGCCGGGACCGCCGCCTGCATGGCGTTGCCGCGGGTGCGCAAAAGCTTGGCGGCGTCGCCAACCGAAACGAAGCCGGCCGCGGCAAGCGCGGAATATTCGCCCAGTGAATGACCCGCCACATAGGCCACCTTGTCCTTCAGCGAGAAGCCGCGCACTTCGAGCGCCCGCATCGCCGCCAGCGAGACCGCCATCAGCGCCGGCTGGGCGTTGGCGGTCAGCGTCAGCGTCTCTTCCGGCCCTTCCCAGATCAGTTTCGACAGTTTTTCGCCGAGTGCGGCGTCCACTTCCTCGAACACGCGGCGGGCTTCCGGGAAGGCATCGGCGAGGTCCTTGCCCATGCCGACGGCCTGGCTGCCCTGTCCCGGAAAGGTGAATGCGACGGCCATTTGAAGTCTCTCCAGAGGCTGGTTTTTCCCTGCCTCTGGCGCAAGGCGGACGGCCAAGTCAAGCCCGCCGGCGGCCCTTCGACCCGTATTTCAGCTGGAAAAGCTGGCTGAATGCCTGTTCCGAAAGGCTTTTTGGCGATCACACCTGATGAAAACCGCTCACGTTTGGGTTGCTGGCTCTTCTTATTTCAGCCACAGGCGCTAGCTTTGCGTGACATTTCAATGACAGAAGCGTGACGGGCGTGGAAGGCGTGTTGCGTGGCCTGGGGGAAAACACAGTGGCAAGTATCAGGAAAGGCGCGGCCAGGCCCGTACCGGGATTTTTGGAAGACGATCCGTCCACCGGCTATCTGCCCGGACGGACATGGCCGACTGTACGCTACGGCCTGACGACGCTTCTTGCCTCCGCCCTGCTCGTATTCGCGATCGAATGGATCGTGCGCGGCGATTTCTTCGGCACGGTCGATTTCTTCCTGCAGCCCTTCAAGCCGGGCTGGACCACCATCGTCGTCTTCGCGCTGGTGCTGGTCGGGCTTGACGCGGTACTGGGCCGCAGCCATCAGAGCCTGATGATCGTGGCGCCGCTGACGCTGGCGCTTGCCTTTGTCGGCCACCAGAAATCGCATTATCTCGGCGACCCGCTCTATCCCACGGATTTCCTGTTTGCCCGCCAGATCATGGCGCTGATGCCGCTTTTGGTGCGCGAACGGCCGTGGACCGCCATCATGCTCGCCGCGGCCATCGTCGGCGGCCTGACGCTGCTCGTCTATTGCTGGCGAACCTGGCGCCGACGTGTGCCGATCCTTAGCCGCAAGGGCCGTCTGGCGCGGCTGGCGCTTGCCGTGCCGCTGCTCGCTTTCTTCGTCTCGATCATGGACTATGCCACCTTCTCGTGGACGCGCGACCGGCTGCAGATCATCCCGATCATGTGGGACCAGAAGGAGAACTACGCCTCCAACGGCTTTGCGCTCGCCTTCGCGATGAACGTGCCGATGGCGCATGTCTCGGCGCCCCCCGGCTATTCCGAAAAGGCAATGGCCGCGATCCAGCGGCCCGACGTCGCCGCTTCCGTGCCGGACGAGAAGCCGGATATCGTCGTGGTGATGAGCGAATCCTTCTGGGATCCGACGCACCTGCCCGGCGTCATCATCAAGCCCGACCCGATCCCGACAGTGCGCGCCTTGCGCTCCGGCTCGATGTTCTCGCCCGAGTTTGGCGGCATGACCGCCAATATTGAGTTCGAGGCGCTGACCGGCTTTTCCAACGCTTTCCTGCCGGCCGGCTCGATCCCCTATCAGCAATATGTGCGCACCCCAACGCCCTCGCTGGCGACCTTCCTGAAGAGCGAGGGCTACCGGGCGCATGCCATCCACCCGGGCACCAACTGGTTCTGGAACCGGGGCGCCGTCTATGCCGATTTCGGCTTCAACGACTTCCGCTCGGAAGAGACGCTGCCGCCGATGGAGAAGCGCGGGCCGCTGGCTTCCGACGCGGCGATGACCGCCGAGATCATCCGCGAGGCCGACGCCAGCGACGATCCGGTGTTCCTGTTCGCCGTCAGCCTGCAGAACCACGGCCCTTACGAGCCCTACCGCTACTACAATCCGACGCATTCGGTCGATGCGCCGATCAGTTCCTGGGCGCGGGAATCGCTGCTTTCCTATACCGAGGGTTCAGCCGATGCCGACCGGGGCCTGCAGCGGCTGATCGACTGGGCGAAAGCGCGCCGGCGGCCGACCATCATCGCTTTCTTCGGCGACCACCTGCCGCCGCTCGGCCCGGTCTATGTCGAGACCGGCTTCCTCAAGGACAACGTCGCGCCGCGCAAGGAGCCTAGCGCCGACGCCGCGCTCGAACACCACGACACGCCGCTGATCATCTGGTCGAACCGCTCCGGCCCGGTGAAGAACCTGGGCTCGGTGAGCCCGGCCTTCCTGCCCTACCACATCCTGACCACGGCAGGCATCACCCACCCCTACTACACCGGCTTCCTCGGCGCGCTGCGCGAGCGTTATCGGGTGGTCGACCGCAACCTGCTCCTGTCGTCCGCGGGCGACGCCACGCCGGGTTGGGCGAGGCAGAAGCAGATCGATCCGCAGATCAACGATTTCCGGCTCATCCAGTACGACATGATGTTTGGCAAGCGCCACTCGGCGCCGGATTTCTTCCCCGAGACGGTGGAAAAGCTCGTCGCGCATACGAGTTGAGTGGGCGGTTGTTGGAGCCGAGAGGGCAGCCGCGTGCTGAGCAAATAGTGCCCCCGCTCGCTCCTCACTCCGGCCGATACAATTCATCCATGCTGAGCGTCGCCATCTCGGCAAACGGCGCTTGCTTCTTCACCCGGCCGTGCTCCAGGATCACCAGGTCGTCGCAGAAGGAGATCGTCGAGTGATGATGGCTGATGACGATCGTGGTGCGACGGCCGGCGCGCGATTTCAGCGTCTCGACGATCGCAGCTTCCGAAAGCCCGTCCACCGCGTTGGTGGCCTCATCGAGAATCAATATATCGGGATCGCGCACAAGGGCGCGGGCGAGCGCGATGCGCTGTCTTTGCCCAGCCGACAGGTTGATGCCGCGATAGCCGACGACGGTCTGGTAGCCTTGCGGCAGTGTTTCGATAAAGCCATGCGCCTCGGCAAGCTCGGCCGCGCGGCGGGCCTCTTCGGCGCTCGCCGTGTCCTTGCCGTAGGTGATGTTGGCGAGGATGGTGCCGTCGACCAGTTCCAGCTCCTGGCTGGCGAGCGCAATGTTGCGGCGCCAGTCGGCCGGATCGATCTCGCTGAGCGGCACGCCGCCGACGAGGATCCTGCCCCCATCCGGCTCAACGAAGCGGCAGAGCAGGTTGACGATCGTCGTCTTGCCGGCGCCGGACCGGCCGATCAGCGCCGTCGAGCGGCCGCTCACAATGTCGAAGCTCGCAGCGTGCAGCACCGCGGCGCGCTGCTCCTCATTGGCATAGCTGAAGCTCACGCGCTCGAAAGCGATTCTGTCGTTCAAGCCCGCGAACGGCCGGCTGCCCTGAGGAGGTGCCGGCTTGCCTTCGGGGTCGAGCAGCCAAGTCACCTCCTCCAGCGAGCCGGAAAGCCCCTGCAGCTGGCTCCATGTCATCTGCAGCGTCCTGACATGCGGCTGCAGGCGGTAGAGCAGGATGAGGAAGGCAGCAACCAGCGGGAAGCTCAAGCCGGCAAACCAGGCGCCGATCACCACCGCCAGGAACAGCATGGCGTGCAGCACCTCGGTCAGCGGCGCCAGCGCCCCCTGGCGGCTGGAGAGCAGGAAGGCCGCCCGCCGCACCCCGTCCGATGCCTTTTCGAACGCCGCCTTCTCGCGCGCCTCCTGGCCGAAGATGCGGATCAGGCGGCCGGCATGCACCAGATGCAGCATCTGCGAGGCTAAAGCGCTATTGCGTGCCGAAACGCTGCGGCTCGGCGCTCTCAGGCGTGCCGACAGCCCCATATGCGCCGCTTGCACCAGCGCCAGCCCGAGCATCACCAGAAGCGTCATCTGCCAGGAGAGCAGGAGAAGGAAGGCGAGCAGGATGATGGCCGCGGAGATGCTGACGATGCCGCCCAGCACCCCCTGGACGGCGTCGGAGGCGCGCCAGGATTCGTTAGAGATGATGTTGAGCAGCCGCCCGGGACTCTGTTTCAGAAAGAAGGGATAGCCGACGTCGAGAAGACGCTCGGCCAACGCACTGCGTATCGACTGGCTGGCCTTGCCGTAGATATGGGCAGTCAGAACCGAATTGGCGAAGGCGAGCAGGTTCTTGAGCAGGATCGAGCCGAGGATCGCGGCCGAGATCGCGATCAGCCGCTCGCGCTCGCCGAGTCCTGCGCCGACCTTCTGCAACAGCGCGGAAAGGCCGGCCATGCCGGTCGCCTCACTATGCCCCATGATGACGCCGAGCAGCGGGATGATGAGCCCGATACCCAACCCTTCGAGCGCGGCACCGGCTAGCCCGAGCGCGACGACGACGGGCACCAAGCCGAGCTGACGCCGCCCGAGCGCGCGCTGCACTATCGACCAGGCAGGGGATTTGGATCCGGTCATCGCGCACTGGCCTCAGCGCTGGCCTCGATGGTTTCCTGAACGCGTTGCGCTTGCCGATTTGGACGTCCGGCAAGCACGAGCAGCGCAAACTTAGCCGCGCCCGCTAGATTCATCAGCACGATCGGCCAATGCGACAGCCTGAGCTCCCGGTCGAAACACGGCCCACCGATGAGCTCCCGCATGGCCGCCCGCATCGCCCAGTAGAAGTGGCGGAGCAGGAACGGCGCGCGGCGCATATGCTTCAGGCAAAGCGCGCCGTTGCCGAAATGATAATCGCGATGCAGCCGGTCGACCGCCTTGCGGCCACGCCTGCCGTGGTGGTGGAAGATCGTCATATCGGGCACGTATTCCACCGCCATGCCGGCCAGCATGGCGCGCACCAGGTAGTCCGTGTCCTCGGCCGAACGCAGCGACCCGCCGGCGCCGAAGCGTTCGTCGAAGGGACCGATCAAGGCGGCAACATCGCGATGCATGGTCATGTTGCAGCCGAGCACGAAGCCGCCGGGGTGGACGGCGCGCGTCAGCCGCTCATGCTTGTCGCAGCGCTTGATGGTAAAGGGCAGGTCGCGCTCGTCGCCGATCTCGACGCGGCCGCCTCGGATCAGCCATTTCTCGCCGCTCGCATAATGCCGCTCAAGGTCGACCAGGTAGTTGCGGTCGAGCCTGCAGTCGTCGTCGACGAAGACCAGCACGCGCCCGCGCGCCCGCGCCAGCCCGGCATTGCGCGCCGCGGCCAGTCCCGCGCGCGGCTCAGAGATCGCCGTCACCGCAATGTCGGACATCGTGGCTGCCGAAGCAAGATATTCGGCCGTGCCGTCGCGCGAGCCGTTATCCACCACCACCAGCTCGGCGGCGAAAGCCGGATGCGCCGCGCAGGCGACGCGGATCGAGTCGATACAGGCTTCGAGCACCGCGGCGCGGTCGCGCGTGCAGACGATGAAGGAAACCTGCGGCCGCTTCCCGACAGGCGACGGCCGAGCGAGGTGCCGCAGCAGGGGATGGCGCTCGGCGTTCATGCCACCCCCATCCGATAAGGCGCAAGCACCGATGCCGCCGGCGCCGATTTCAATCGGTAGGCCATCCAGTCCGCGCGGCGGGCCGCCCATATCGAGGCTTGGCTCAGCCAAGGCGCCCAGGCACCCGGGCTGAGCGCATATTTCTCCCGGCGGCGGATAACGTTCCACTTCGCCGTCAGGGTCAAGAGCTCGTGCGTCAGCGCCGGCCGCTGCTGGTCGTTGACGAGCTGGTATAGGAAATAAAACAGGTTCAGCGCGCCGGCCTCGAAGCTCGGCCGTGACGCAGCCGGTAACTCGGCGATCCGCTCCTCCAGGCCGCAGATGAAGGCGGCTGCGCGGCGCACGTTGTCGAACGAAACATCGTCGCCGATGGCGCATAGGTCGACGCTGTCCTGTACCAGTCCCTCTGCCTCGAGATTTTCACCGACAATCCGAAGATGCGTGCGCCGCATCTCGCTGGCGTGCCGGCTAGTCACGCTGCCGGGATGCAAGCGATAGACGAGCAGGCTTTCAGACATCATTGCCGCCGGATAGCGACCGGCGAGCCGCCGGAAGAGGTCGAAATCCTCGGCGTGCCGGTAAGAGCAGTTATAATTGAGGTCGGATTCGTCGACGACCCGGCGGTTATAAACCACCGTCGGGTGCATGAAGATCGTGAAAAATTTCGACAGCACAGGCAGCCCGAGCCGGAAAACCGGGTCAAGCTGGCCCCGGGCGATGCGGCCGTGCTGCAGCATGTCGACCACCGAGCCGCAGAAGCCGAGCTCGGGTCGCGCGGCAAACAGCGCGGCCTGCCGCGACAGCCGCCATGGGTAGGCGAAGTCGTCGGCATCCATGCGCGCAATAAGCTCGCCGCGGGCCACCGCCAGCCCCTCGTTGAGGCTGGCGACGAGCCCGCGATTTGCGCGCGAAATAATGGATACGCGGCGGTCGGCGCGGCGGTAGCGCTCAAGGATTTCCAGCGACCGGTCGGTGGAGCCGTCATCGATGGCGATGACTTCGAGCCGGTCGTAGTCTTGCCGCAGAATGGAGTCGACGGCGGCGGCGACGTAGGGTTCGGCGTTGTACACCGGCAGCAATACGGAGATGAGCGGGCGCGTCATGGATAGCTCCGGTCCGTCGGCCGCAGATCGACGGCTGCTTGTGCGCGGGGATAAGTAGCTCCAAACCCCCGGGCTTCGCTCGGCGTGCGTGCGCGCGGCCGCGCCACATAAGGGAAATGGCGCTTGAGGCCGTTGACGGGTTTTTCAAAAAGCACCCATGACAACGAGGCGGCAAGCAGCGTGGCGGCGCCGGCGACGAGGAAGCGCCCAGGTCCCTGTTCCGAGACATTGAGCGGGATCCATGGCTGCGCCTTGACGACATAGGCGAGCAGGATCGGGTGGTAGAGATAGACGCCGTAGCTGATGCGGCCGAGCGCCAGCAGCGGCGGCAGCTCGGCCAGCCTGCCGATCCTGCCGTCAAGGCCGCTTGAGCAGGCGGCGACGATCGCCACCAGCGGCACCAGCGGCAGCACCTGCACCAAAAGCCAGCGCGGCCATTCCCATGCCGAGTCCGCCGGCCCGGGATCGGACCCGACGACGAGGAGGAAAACTGCCGCGAAGGCCGGCCAGCCGCGCCGCACCCAACCCGGCACATCCGCGCCCCTAGCGCGGCGGACGGCGAGCAGCGCACCGCAGGCGAGCGCGTCCATCGAGGCCGGCGGCAAGAGGTCCCGGGCCAAGGCCGGGTTGGCAGCGATCGGCCAGTAGAAGCGGTAGGCGAGCGAGAAGGCGATGACGCCGATGGTGATAGCCTCGATGCGCCTGCGCGGCGCCAGAAGCACAATCAGCGGCCAGGCGAGGTAGAACTGCTCCTCGATGCTGAGGCTCCAGAAATGGCAGAGCAGCCAGGGTGTCCATTCGTTGCGATGCGCGTACCAGAAGTTCGAGAGATAAAGCGCATGCCAGGCGAGCGACGATCCGGCCTGTTCCAGATCGGTGAACCAGACAAAGGCCAGCACAGCGAAATAGGGCGGAAATATCCGGATCGCGCGCCTGGCATAAAAGGAGTATAGCGCCGGCCCGGCCGCGAATTGGGCGCCGTCGCGCGCCTCCAGCAAAAGCCTGGTGATCAGGAAACCGGAAAGCGTGAAGAACAGCCGTACCCCGAGGTGACCGAGGAAGGACGTGCCGCCGGGCGCAAGGAAATGCGCGTAAAGAACGAGCGTGACGGCAAAAGCCCGCAGCGTGTCAAGCTGAAGGTCACGACCACCGGCCATCATTTACAGCCGCCAGCGCTGACAACGTGACCCGGGCCGCCGACCGCAACATCCGTGCTGGTCAACGGAAAACGCAAGCCTGCCGACTCCTAAGCTATATTCGCATACGCTAAATAACTGCAGACAACATGGTGCAGTGCAACACAGAATAGGTAACCGGTTGAACCAAAATGTGATGTCTCGTGCCAGAAAATGCCCTGCCCGTGCCACTATTCCGCCCATTTTGGCGGAGCGGCATTCACCGATCAAGGCGATGCGTCAGGCTCGACAAGCGGCTGGAGACCCTGGCTGGTGGCAGCCCCTCTTGGGCGGCGCCGACTGTGATTGTCTTTAATTTGCCCCGTTGCAATGTCGATAACCGATGATCTCCATTCAGTTCAGGCCGGCAGCCCGAGCTGCTTTCGCAGGCTCTTGTCGAATGCGGATGCGGGGACGAAACGGCGCAGGACACTGACCCGGCGCGCCATCTTTCCGGCCGCATAGCGCCGCTTCGGAGTTGGATCGGTCGCAGCCGCCAGAACGGTGTCGGCCACCACTTCGGGCGCATCGCCTTTGTCCATCGCCTTGCGCACGGCTACTGTCATGCCGGCGCGCGCGGCGTCATAGATCTCGAGCAACCGGTCCGGCTTGGCGAGGTTGTCTTCGAACAAAGTCCGGGTGTAGGCGGGCTCGACCAGCGCGACGCGAATTCCGAACGGCCGCAGCTCGCGGTCAAGCGATTCGGAATAGCCCTCGACGGCGTGTTTGGTCGCCGAATAAAGCGCGAAATAAGGCGCCGGGATGAGCCCCTGCACCGAGCTCAAATTGACGATCCTGCCCTTTCCTTGACGTCGCATGATCGGCAGCACCGCGTTGATCATCCGGATGACACCGAAGACGTTCACGTCGAACAGAGCCTGGGCCTGTGCAGTCGAGGATTCCTCCGCGCCGCCGAGCAGACCCATGCCGGCATTGTTGACCAGTACGTCGATGCGCCCGGCATCGGCCAGCACTTCGTCGACCAGCTTCGCAACGGACGCCTCATCGGCTACGTCGCAGGTCAGCATGGTAATGCCGTCGGTTCTCTTGGAGACTGCGCGACGGCTGGTTCCGAAGACGCGAAAGCCCGCCTTCTGCAGGGCCTTGGCCGTCACCTGCCCGATTCCACTGGATGCCCCTGTGACGATGGCGACGCCAGGATTGGTCCTATTCATGGAGATCACTTTCTTTGGGTTGGACTGGAAAAGCAGGCAAAAGGCGTCAGTCACGAGCGGCTCGACCGTTCACGCCGTGTCCGTCCCAGCGCCGGAACAGCGCGCTGGCATTGACGCCGCCGAAGCCGAAGCCGTTGGCGATCGCGTAGTCCATCTCCATCGGCCGAGCCCTGTTTGCGACGAAGTCTATTCCGTCGCCGGCCGGATCGGGCGCGCTCAGATTGAGGGTCGGCGGCGCCACCTGGTCCCTGAGCGCCAGGATCGTGAAGATCGCGCCAAGCCCGCCGGCAGCCCCCAACAGGTGTCCGGTCGCCGATTTGGTTCCGCTGACGGCTATGGAGAAATCCGTGCCGAAGACGCTTTTGATCGCCTCGATTTCTCCCAGGTCGCCCACCGGCGTGGAGGTCGCGTGAGCGTTGAGATGGCGGATCTCGCGCGGTGAGATGCCGGCCTGCGCAATCGCGATCTCCATGGCACGGCGCGCGCCGCCCCCGTCTTCAGGGCCGGAAGTGACGTGATGCGCATCCGCCGTCGTGCCGTAGCCGACGACCTCGGCGAGTGGTTGTGCGCCGCGCGCCAGCGCATGGTTCAATTCCTCGATGACAAGGATACCGGCGCCTTCGCCCATGACGAAGCCGTCCCGCGAGACGTCGAACGGACGGGAGGCCTGCTCGGGACGATGATTGAATGACGTCGAAAGCGAGCGCGCCGCCGCGAAGCCGCCCAGACTGACGACATTCATACAGGCTTCAGTGCCGCCGCACACAGCGATGTCGGCTTCATTGGCACGGATGATACGTGCAGCATCGCCGATCGCCTGGATGCCGGCGGCGCACGCCGTTACCGGCGCGCCGATGTGGCCCTTGAAGCCATAACGGATCGTGATGTGGCCCGCGGCGAGGTTCACCAGGAACGACGGCACCGTGAAGGGAGAAAGACGCCGAACGCCGCGCTGGTCGACGGTCCGCACCGCCTCGGTTATGGCGGGGAACCCTCCGATGCCTGAAGCAATGATGGTCGCCGTGCGAAGCCGATCCTTTTCCGAGACCGGCTTCCACCCCGCCTGGGCAAGCGCCTCTTCCGCCGCCGCCAGCGCGAAAAGGATGAAGCGGTCGATTTTGCGCTGGTCCTTCGGCGCCAGGAAGGCATTCGCATCGAGACCGGCTTCGGGATCCTCCTCCAGGGAAAGAACCGTTCCGCCGATCTTTGTCGGCAGGGTTTCGACCATTTCGTCGGGAAGCCCGCGGATGCCCGAGCGGCCGGCCAGGAGACGCGACCACGACGTCTCGACATCTGCGGCAAGGGGCGTGACCGCGCCCATGCCAGTGACAACAATCCGTCGCATCTATTCTCCTATCGATCTCAGTCGCCAGCCTGCGCCGTTCAAACGGTGACGGTGGCGCGAACCTGTTCGGTCGCTGCATCCAGGAAGGCCTGGGCGAGGTTGGGATCATTGACGACGCGCGAGAGGACCACCGCACCGACCATCGTCGAGAGGACAGCCATGGCTTTTTCATTGGCTTGCTCGCCGTCCGTCCTGGCAATCATCCTGCCGAGGACCTCAAGATATGCTTTGATCCCGGTTTCGAACGACGCTTTGACGTCGCTCCCTTGCCTGGCGGCGTCCGAGCCAAGCGCCGCGACCGGGCAGCCGTCCATCCTTTCTTCGCGATGGTCCATGCTGAGGTAGAACTCGATCACCGCCCCAAGCGGATCGCCAGGATTCGCTGCGGTCGCCGCCGTCCATCTATCGGCAGCGCTCTCCATCGCCCGCTTGGACGCCTGTGCGGCGAGATCCTCCTTCGACGCGAACTGTTTGTAGAAAGCGCCTTGGGTCAGCCCGGCGCCCTTCATCAGATCCTTGAGGCCGATGCCGTCGAAACCGTGCTCCCGAAAAAGGCGGCTGGCCACATCGATCACGGTTTGCCGGTTCTGCTCAGCCTGAATGCGGCTCACACGCATCGTCATCTCCTTTTTTAGATTGCATTCGTAATCCATATCCGATATAGAGTGCGAATGCAATCTATTTTTACTCGAGGCGATGGGCATGAAAAACAGACCGGCTATTATCGTGGGCGCGATCCTGATCGCGGGGTCAGGAGCGATCGCGGTATCAGGGGCGACGGCATTCGGCACATTTGCCAGTTCCGCCCAGGAAGCCTCCGCAAGCGACCCGAGGCAGGAGCCGCCCGTCGTCAGGCTGGCGACGGTAGCGCCGGTGAGCGGTGCCGAACGCAGCTTCACGGGAATCATAGGCGTGAGGGTGGAGAGCAATCTCGGCTTCCGCGTCCCCGGTAAGATCGTTGAAAGGCTCGTTCATGTCGGCCAGCAGGTAAAGGCCGGTCAGCCGCTGATGCGGATCGACGACACCGACCTTCGCCTCGCGCTTACGGCAAAGCACAATGCCGTTATTGCCGCGCGTGCGATCGTCGTTCAGACGCAACCGGATGAACGGCGATACGCCAATCTGCTGAAGGACGGATGGGTTCCCCGGCAGCGCTACGAGCAGGCAAAGGCCGCGCTGGATACCGCCGCGGCCCAACTCGCCGCCGCCGAGGCGGAAGCGAAGGTCGCTCAGAATGAGGCGACATACGCCGTCCTGCTGGCGGACGCCGACGGAACGGTGGTCGACACGCTTGGCGAGCCGGGCCAGGTCGTCTCCGCCGGCCAGACGATGGTCCGGGTCGCCCAGGCCGGCCCACGCGAAGCGGTGGTCGCGCTTCCCGAAACGATCCGGCCGGCGATCGGCTCGTTGGCCGACGCCAGCGTATATGGGGGCGACGAGCAGCGCCATACGGCGCATCTGCGACAACTGTCCAACTCCGCCGATGCCCAGACCCGCACCTATGAGGCCCGCTATGTGCTTGACGGTGAGGCAGCGGCAGCGCCGCTTGGCGCGACTGTAACCATTCGGCTGGCAACGCAGGCGAGCGAGCCGGAAGTCCAGGTACCGCTGGGAGCCGTGCTCGACGACGGCAAGAAGACCGGCGTTTGGGTTTTGGACAAGGCCGCCTCGACCGTGCATTTTCAACCCGTCAAGCTTGTTCGCGTGACCGGCGAATCCGCCGTGATCTCCGGATTGAACCCCAGCGATCGGTTTGTTTCACTCGGCGCTCACCTCCTGCAGGAGGGCGCCCGCGTCAGAACCGCGTCCGAAAGCGGGAGCAACTGACCATGAACCTCAATCTTTCCGCGATCGCCGTCCGCGAACGCGCCGTCACCCTGTTCTTCATCCTCCTCCTGGTGGCCGCCGGAGCCTACGCCTTCGTCATGCTCGGGCGGGCGGAGGACCCCAACTTCACCATCAAGACCCTGACGGTCACGACGGCGTGGCCCGGCGCGACGGCGCGCGAGATGCAGGATCTCGTCGCCGAGCCCTTGGAGAAGCGGCTTCAGGAGCTGACCTGGTACGACCGCGTGGAGACGACCACACGGCCGGGCTACGCGTATATGACTGTCACGCTGAAGGACAGCACACCGCCATCCGCCGTGCAGGAAGAGTTCTACCAAGCTCGCAAGAAGCTCGGGGATGAGGCGCGCAACCTGCCGCCCGGCGTCTACGGCCCCTTCGTCAACGATGAATATTCGGACGTCAGCTTCGCCCTTTACGCCCTTAAGGCGAAAGGTATGCCGATGCGCGAGCTGGCAAGGCAGGCCGAGACGATCCGCCAGGATCTCCTGCACGTGCCGGGTGTCAAGAAGATCAACATCCTGGGCGAACGTCCGGAGCAGATCTTCGTCGAGTTCTCCCATACCAAGCTGGCAACGCTCGGCGTGTCGGCACGGGATATCGTTGCGGCCTTGCAGCGGCAGAACACCGTTACGCCGGCGGGCTCGATCGACACTGAGGGGCCGCAGGTCTTCATCCGGGTCAACGGCGCGTATGACAGCGTCGAGGCGATCGCCGACACGCCGATCGTCGCAGCGGGGCGGACGCTGAAGCTTTCCGACATCGCCGAGGTCCGCCGCGGCTATGAGGATCCTGCCACCTATCTCATCCGCCGCCAGGGCGAGCCCACCATCATGCTCGCGGCGGTTATGCAGGAGGGCTGGGATGGTCGTGCGCTCGGCAAGGCGCTGGAGGACAGGACGGCCGACATCTTACGGACATTGCCGCTCGGGATGACGCTCGACAAGGTGTCAGACCAAGCCGTCAACATCAGTTCGGCGGTTGACGAATTCATGATGAAGTTCGCGATGGCGCTCGGCGTCGTACTGCTGATCAGCCTGCTCAGCATGGGCTGGCGCGTCGGCATCGTCGTGGCGGCCGCTGTCCCCCTGACGCTCGCCGCCGTGTTCCTCATCATGCTGGAGACCGGCCGGTTCTTCGACCGCATCACGCTCGGCGCCTTGATCCTGGCGCTCGGTCTCCTCGTGGACGATGCCATCATCGCCATCGAGGTGATGGTGGTGAAGATGGAAGAGGGCATGGACCGCATCAGAGCCGCGGCCTATGCGTGGAGCCATACCGCGGCACCGATGCTGTCAGGAACGCTGGTGACGATCGCCGGCTTCCTGCCGGTGGGCTTCGCCCGTTCGACGGCCGGCGAATACGCCGGCAACATCTTCTGGGTCGTGGGGTTCGCGCTCATCGTCTCCTGGATCGTCGCCGTGGTCTTCACGCCCTATCTCGGCGTCAAGATGCTGCCCGAAATCAAGCCGATCGAGGGCGGTCACCACGCGATCTACGACACGCCGAACTATCGGCGCCTGCGGCGGCTCATCACCTTTGCCGTGCGCCACAAGTTCGTGACCTCCGGTATCGTCGCTATCGCCTTCGCGCTTTCCGTTGCCGGCATGGGCGCCGTCAAGCAGCAGTTCTTTCCGACATCCGACCGCCCGGAAGTGCTTGTCGAGGTTCGCCTGCCGGAAGGCACCAGCATCGGGACGACGACCGCCACGGTGGAGAAGCTCGAGCACTGGCTTGACGGCCAGCCCGAGGCCAAGATCGTCACCAGCTATATCGGTCAGGGCGCTCCGCGCTTCTTCTTCGCCATGGCGCCCGAGCTGCCCGATCCCGCCTTTGCCAAGATCGTCGTGCTGACCCCGAACGCCGAGGCGCGCGAGGCCTTGAAGGAGCGGCTCCGAAAGGCGGTATCGCAAGGGGTCGCACCCGAGGCTTACGTGCGCGTCACTCAGCTTGTCTTCGGACCCTACACGCCGTTCCCGGTCGAGTTCCGGGTCGTGGGACCTGACCCCGCAGAACTCTACAACATTTCGGAGAAGGCTCTCGACATCATGCTAACCGTCCCGGACGTGCGGCAAGCCAGCCGCGACTGGGGCAATCGCACACCCGTGCTTCGCTTTGTCCCGGACCAGGATCGTCTGAACCTCATCGGTCTATCGCCGGCCGAGGCTGCGCAGCAGCTGCAATTCCTCCTCACCGGCATTCCGGTCACGCAGGTCCGCGAGGACATCCGCAACGTCCCGATCGTGGCGCGCAGCGCCGGCGGCGAGCGGCTGGATCCATCGCGCCTGGCGGATTTCTCGTTGATGAGCCGGGATGGCCGGCAGATTCCGCTAGACCAGATCGGCCATTCGGAGGTCCGTCTGGAAGAGCCGATCCTGAAGCGCCGCGATCGCACGCCGGTCATCACGATCCGCTCCGACATCAACGAAGCGACCCAGCCTCCGGAGGTCTCGAAGCAGATCATGAAAGCCCTTCAGCCGTTGATCGCATCCCTTCCTGCCGGTTATCGCATCGAAATGGGCGGATCGATCGAGGAGGCGGAGAAGGCCAACACCGCGTTGGGCAAAATCTTCCCGGCTATGATCGCCGCCATGCTGATCGTCATCATGCTGCAGGTGCGATCCTTCTCGACGATGTTCATGGTCGTGCTGACGGCCCCGCTTGGTCTCGTCGGCGTCGTGCCCATGCTGCTTACCTTCAACCAGCCCTTCGGCTTCAACGCCATTCTGGGCTTGATCGGACTGGCCGGCATCCTGATGCGCAACACGTTGATCCTGACCGAACAGATCAAGGAAAACCAAGCTGCCGGCCTGGATGACTATCACGCCGTCATCGAAGCCACGGTGCAGCGCGCGAGGCCTGTGATCCTGACCGCGCTTGCAGCGGTGCTGGCCTTCATACCCCTCACGCACTCCGTCTTCTGGGGATCGATGGCGTATACGCTGATCGGCGGTACCGCGGTCGGCACGGTGCTGATCCTACTCTTCCTTCCCGCGCTCTATACCGCGTGGTTCCGGATCAAGCCGGTGGCGGATGCGATCCCTGAGGATTTGACGCATGAACCGGAACCGGAACTGCGGCTGGCAACGGCTGCGGAATAGGGCTTGCCGGAAGAGACGGGTCAAGGATCCCGCCCGCAGGATCTGCCTTGTGGGCGGGACGAGTTTGCGCGTTTGCAAACAACCGCCCGCACGAGTCCGCAGGTCCCGATCGATCAGTTCCGGAGACATCGATGAACCACCCGATCGGAATGCGAACTGATCTCGAGGAAGTGCGCGCTCGCATTCTGGAGGTGGCGGAGGAGCACTTTCGCCGCATCGGTTACCACAAGACATCGATGGCCGACATCGCCTCCGAACTCGGCATGAGCCGGGCGAATGTCTACCGTTTCTTTCGCTCCAGGGACGCGATCACCGGTTTCATCTGCAAGCGGATTCTGAACGAGGTTGCCGACATCGCCTTTGCGATCGCACGCACGAACGCCACGGCCTCGGAGAAACTAAGTCGGCTTTTGATCGCAGTTCACCACCATGGCAAGGCGACACTGATCGAGCAGAAGCATATGCACGACATGATTGTCGCCGTGATGGAGGAGAACTGGGCGATCATCAAAGCTCATATCGAGTGGATGGTGACGACGTTCGAGGCGATCATTCGCGAGGGCGTCGAGGCGGGCGAACTCGAGGTCGGCGACCCCGCAGAGGCGGCGCGTGCCGTCAAGACGGCGTTCATACCGTTCTTCCACCCGCTTCTGATCGAGCACTGCATTCAACACGGCGAAGACACCGAAGCGAGCCTGCGCGAGCAGATACGCTTCATTCTGAAAGCACTCGGCAAGTCGGACTGAGCCACGTGTCCAATGGTTGCAGCCTGCCGCTGCCGGCCGGCGCGCAGGATCACACAATGCGGTTGTTACCATGCGCGACCACTGGCTGGTCGGGGTCGGCGAGCGCGACGAGATTTTGTGAGGCATGAGCCAAACCGGGCCTCGGGCGCTCAAGCTTCGGAGGTTGGCACCGAGGCGTTCATGGCCCGCGGAACTGGCTCACCCGAAGGAAAGGTCTTGATCGATCTGCTCGACCAGTTGCGCACCGAACAGGCAGTTGCGCACCGAACAGGATCGGGAGATGGAAAAGCTCGGCAATCGATAAATGGCCAACCTGCGAAGACGTCGGCATACCTGCGCCGCAGCGGTCAGGTCTTTCGCCTGCCCCTTCGCGCGGCCTCCGGTTTGATCGCGGCTTCCGGTTTTATTCTGATGCGCAACGTCCCGCCCTCGGGACGGTCGATTTCGAACGCGTTCGTCTTGCGGACGAGATCGCTCAGCTTGCGAAAGCCGAAGGTACGCGGATCGAAGTCGGAAGCCAGGTTGGCGAGCTGTGTCCCGACCGCACCGAGCGGTACCCAGCCGTCTTCGCTTTCCATCTGCGCGATGATTTTGCGGATGATCGGCACGGCCGCTGACGGCGGCTGCAACGGCTTCATGCTCGATACCGCTTCAGGCTCGTTCGCAGGCGCAGACGGCAGCAGGTTCTCGGTATAGACAAATCGCCGGCATGCCTGGCGGAAACTCTCAGGTGTCTTGTGTTCGCCGAAGCCGAACACGTCGATGCCCTGCTCACGAATGCGGGCCGCCAGCCGGGTGAAATCGCTGTCGGAGGAAACCAGGCAGAAGCCATCGAACCGGCCGCTATGGAGCAGATCCATCGCGTCGATGACGAGGGTGATGTCCGAGGCGTTCTTGCCTGTCGTGTAGGCAAACTGCTGCTGGGGTATGATTTGCGTGCTTCGAAAGAACGTCGGCCCACGCTTTCGAGCGCGAGCTGGAAAAATCGCCATAGATGCGACGCACGCTGGCCTCGCCGATCTTGGCGATCTCCTCGAACAGCCCATCGGCAATCTTGGCCGAGGCGTTGTCGGCATCGATCAGAACGGCAAGGCGCGGCGACCGAGGTTCGGATGGCGTCATAGGGCTTTCCTTAGCGCTGTTCATGCCACCTGAAGTTCTTGCTTTCAATGTCAATGATCTCGCCGCAGTTCGCGCATTCCATCTGGGTGTGAGTACGAATCCAGCCGACAAGCGTCTTTGCCTGATGGCGGCAACGGGGGCATTCCACGTCGATTTCGAAGTTGTCCGTCTCGCGCTCTGTCATCGCCATGCCTCAGCTTTCGTCAGCGGCGGGCTCTCGCGCTTCCTTCTGCTCTATGGATGAAGGTTTCTCCTTCGCAGCTTTCCCGGCAAGCTTGGCTTCTTTCTTGGCCGCCTTGGCCTTGTCTCGTTGGCTCCGCTCGTATCGATAGTTCGGCTTCATCGCCATTCGAAATCTCCGTATGCAGGATTGGAGTATGCAGGATTGGGCAAGTTTTAAGCAAACACCGCCGCGGTTTTCCATGGCTGTTGCAAACCGAAAGCGCGCAGATCAGACCGCGCGCTTTCCGTCACCGAGCTCAGTAAATCTCAACGGTGCGGTCGTAGCTGATCCCCGCACTCTTAAGCGCGGCAAGGAAAGCGACACTCGCGTCATCGGCAGCACCATCTTCGGCGCAGCGCTTCATCGCGTCAGTCCAAGCCAGGCTGTCGTTTCCAGGCCAATGGTCAAACAGGAAATCCGAAGCCTGTGCGACGGACTCAATGAGAGTGAAACCGATAGGGCCAGCGATGTAGACAACCACAGGAGCCCGGAATTTTTTGTGAACCATCGTGCACCCTACGCCCGACGGCGCCGAAAGACGAGCGCGGCAGCAACATTATTCAGCCAGCCTTGATCGCATTGCGGATGCCGCTACCGGAAATCAGCGGCGGTCAAAGTGTAGGAGTCGCGGCGGTTGCGGACATAAACCTTGCCGGCCACGTCTTGGATGGTGGCCCGCAAGGCGTCGAATGCCGTAAGACAGGCCGTCTCGGTGCTTACTTTTCCGCCTGGGACAACGCCGGATTTGGCCAACGCCCCTGCCTCGATAAAGAAACGGATCCGAAACATGCCGTCATGGCCGATGAAGCAGACGGCATTGCGCGCTTCGTCGAAGCTGCGACTGGGATTGGGGAAAGCTAGGGTCATGACTGGTCTCCCGATAATTCAGGAACGCCAACAAGAGCTGGCCGCGCGGCGATCCTCCCCTTGCGGCGTTCGCTGGTGCGAAGGTTGAGGGACAGCATATTGTTCGTCGCTTCCGAACGGCTGAGCCCGATCATAGAGGTACCGTTCACATGCGCAGGAATCCGCGTGAAGACATGATAGACGGTCCAGGAACGATCGGCTTCCACGCGGCGGCCATATTGGTGGTCTCTAAACTCGCATGCCTGAGCGCCGCTTGCATTTTGCTCGTCCGGACGAGCCCAGATACTGCGGGCGACATCGGTGGGCTGGTTGCCGGCGTTCATGATGTCGGCCCTTTGTCCATGCCCGCCTGCGCGGCAATGACGCCGGAATAGATCGTCGCGCCGTCGGTGTCGGCAATCGCGACGGCATCTGGCCATTGCGGCATGTTCAGCGTCCTTGCCAGAAGCCGCGCGATCTCGATTGCCGCTTCCAGATCGACCGCTTCCACAGTCTCACGGCCGACGACGGCATGAGCGTCGTCCGCGGCGCGGACGCGATAGAATTCAATCACGACTTTCATCCGAGCCCGTCGCGCACAAACATCCCGCGTCAGCCTTGCTCTTTCCTTGAGCGGACCCCGCCGGCGCCTTTGATTTGAACGAACGCGCTCTCAGGTTTGGCCGGTGTCTTTTCCTGCTTCGGCTTTCTGATCTCGCCGTTCGAGCGCCTCTGTCCCTTGGCCATGTCCGAATGTCCTTTCGATGAGCATCATGCCGTCCTCTGGCACGTCGCCGGCCGTTTCCAGCCGGTCCTCCGTCACGACCCGCTCATGCGGCTCGCTTTCGTTGCGGACGCGGTATTGCGGCGAGTTTCCCCTCGGCGGCAGGGTTCCGGTGACGCGGTAGACTTCACCCGTCTTCGGACCGACGCCGAGGCCGCCCTTCAGCCGGACCGCCTGTCCGATGTCGAAAAGGCGCGCCGGCGCGCCATGCTGGATCGGGCGTGTGTTGCGTTGCAGAAGCGTGGTCATGGTTGTCTCCGTCCCTCGACGAGCCGCAGCGCCGGAAGCGGCGCATGCATTTCATTATCGAAAATTCGGAAGGCGGATGGCGAGGCTTTATCATAACGAAAGCCACCTCGACCAAATCAACGAATTTAATATATGCGTTCCAAGGGCACCGCGGGCAAGGCCGCGGCAGCGTTTATTTTCATCGGATAAATAAAAGTCTAAACACAGATTTCAAAAACACCAAAAAATCGGCTGCTTTTTGCGAGATTTTTTTCGCGTCTCGCAATTTATCTTCGTCGATAATTTTGCGGGGCCGGTAAATAATTTCGGCGCTGCTGGCTATCGCACGGCAAGCCGTCTATAAAAGGATATGCATACTCGTTCAGCCCAAGAAAGAAGTCGCCCTTAAAACTCGGCCGCCCGACAGCCGCGCCAAGCCCGGCATCGAGGACATCCGGCGATCGCGGCAAGGCCGATACTGCGGTTTAGCGCTCCTGGCCCGATCATGTGCGGCATTGTCTGGATAACTGCGGTCCCGGCATCCATTTCACTGAAGGGAGAATACCCATGAGAACCATGAAAACACCGGATACCCCACGTGTCCTGATCGCTGCGGTGACCAAGTCATCCAAGATCATGTCGGCGCGGCTGACCATCAGAACCGACGAAGCAGCAAGGCGCAGGATCGCCGACACAGACGGAACTCTAAGGCGGGCACGTGAACTCGCGGAACGCAATCGCCTGCTTTGAATCGATTGGCGCATGAGCGCCCAGGCAGCCTCCGTTCCGCAACCGGGCGAAGCACGCCGACAGCCGAGGCAGAGACCTCGCTCCATCCCGCTCGAGAGACAGGGCGATCAATGCGTCCGGACCACAACCTGTTGTCCAGCCAAGGTGACCAGCATCTGCTCGGCGCCCTTCGAACAAGAGCGCGACAGTACAGAGGCGGATCGCTCAAATCAGGTGAGGAATTGGTTCAGTTGACCCTGCGGACTGCGATCGAAGAATATGGTTGCCGACCTCCAGACATGAGCCTCCACGATTGGCTACTAAGTATCATGCGGCGGTATTTGCACTGACCGAAGGCGCCCGCGCTGGTCTGGTCTATAATGGTCGCCGCCTCAAAGGCGAGGCATAGGCTCATTTCCCGCCGGCGATCGAGTGAGAGCTTGAACGTCCGTTCATCCCCCGGACCATTCCGTGCGCCACTTGCCGTCTATCCCCTGAACGAGGACCTCAGCTTCGAAGCCGTGCAACGCAGTTTCGTTTGCAGCCTTGATCGCGGCCATGACTGCATCTGCGTTCGACTTATAGACATATTCCTTACCGTCGTAGCCGATCTTCCAGCAATGAGCGTCCTTAAATATATAGTATCTCGCTCCTGCCATGCTGGCCGCCTCTTCAATGCCGAAGAATAAAAATTGGATGGACAACCGCGGTTGCAGCACCGTTATGGAACTGCCTTGAAATAAAGTCTCGGCCGTTAGCAAGGCTGTCCTTGCTGCGTCACGCCGGAGCACTGTGCGCCTTTCCCTCTCGATTAGCTAGTCGCATAATGCTGGACGATGGCTCCCCCTCAGTTGGTGAGCTGCAGCCTGGAAAATTTGTTGGCGATCGTCTGGAATACGTTGGGGAGCTTGGCCGGATCCTCGACGTAGTAATAGTCGCTCGGGTCCGAAGCGCAGGCGCTGTAGAGTGAGCGGTTGGCCGCAGTGTCTGCCTGCAGCACCATAGTGTAGATCTGGACGCCCTGGTTCTTCAGCTGGGTGCAGACATCCTTCGTCCGTCGAGATTGTGCGCCGCCGTTTTCCGAAGCTGCGACACATTGGAGTCTCGCCCGGCACCCTGCCGGCCTTGTCTTCCTGGCAAATTGCTATATAGACGCGCTCAATCTGCCGGTCCTTGCTGGGGGCTGAACGGAGGGCCGTGGTCATCAAAGACCCCGACACGAAGCCAGAAGCGCTTCCTGCCTCCCGTGTCTCCGCTCTCGACCGTCTCGTGATGCTCCTTTCTTCCCCACGCCTTGGCGACCGGGTCAGACAAGTTGCAGAGGCTTAGCCGCGAGGGCCGGTGTGAGAGAAACGAAGAAAGGCAGAAAAACATAATGGCTCTTTACGAACATGTGTTTCTTGCCCGGCAGGACCTGTCGCAGCAGCAGGTTGACGCGCTTGTCGAACAGTACAAGGGCGTCATCACCGCGAATGGCGGCTCGGTCGGCCGGATCGAGAACTGGGGACTGAAGTCCCTCACCTACCGGGTCAAGAAGAACCGGAAGGCTTACTACACGCTGATGGACATCACCTGCCCGCCGGCCGCGCTCAACGAAATGGAGCGCCAGATGGGCCTGTCGGAAGACGTCCTTCGCTTTTTGACCATCAAGGTCGAGGCGCATGAGGAAGGCGCTTCGGCGATGATGCAGAAGCGCGAAGAGCGCTCCGAGCGCGGCGGCTTCGGCGACCGCGATCGTGGCGATCGCGGCCCGCGTTCCTTCGGCGATCGCGACCGCGGTGACCGCGGCCCGCGTTCGTTCGGCGACCGTGACGGCGGCGACCGTGGCCCGCGCCGTCCGCGCGAAGGCGTTGAAGGAGGTGCAGAATAATGGTCGACATCAACCAGATCCCGACCCGGCGTCCGTTCCATCGCCGCCGCAAGACCTGCCCGTTCTCCGGCGCCAATGCTCCGAAGATCGACTACAAGGACGTGCGTCTCCTGCAGCGCTACATCTCCGAGCGCGGCAAGATCGTGCCCTCGCGCATCACCGCCGTCAGCCAGAAGAAGCAGCGCGAGCTCGCCAAGGCGATCAAGCGCGCCCGCTTCCTCGGCCTGCTGCCCTACGTGGTTCGCTGATTTCTCGAGCGGGCGGCTCCCCGCCCGCTCTTTTCACCGGCGCGACGGGCGCGTCGGGTTGAGCATCAAATCCCGAGTTGGGGCCAGTCGGCCTCTAACTGCCCAGACAGGCAGGACAGCGACAAGAGCGGCGACGCCGCACCAAGCTTCCTGACCTGTTCCAATTCAATCAATGTCGATCGAAGGATCGGCGGCACTGACAAAGGAACGAAACCATGGAAGTCATTCTCCTCGAGCGCATTTCCCGCCTCGGTCAGATGGGCGAGACCGTAAAGGTCAAGGACGGGTTCGCCCGCAATTTCCTGCTCCCCCAGGGCAAGGCGCTGCGCGCCAACGAAGCCAACAAGAAGAAGTTCGAAGGCCAGCGGGCCCAGCTCGAAGCCCGCAACCTCGAGCGCAAGTCGGAAGCCGCAAAGATCGCCGAGACGCTCGACGGCAAGAGCTTCATCGTCGTGCGTTCGGCCGGCGAGACCGGCCAACTTTATGGCTCGGTGTCGACCCGCGACATCGCCGATCTGCTCACCGCCGAAGGCTTCACCGTCAACCGCAACCAGATCGAGCTCAACCAGCCGATCAAGACCATCGGCCTCTCCAATGTGGCGATCGCGCTGCATCCGGAAGTCGAGGTCACCGTGACGCTCAACGTCGCCCGTTCGGCCGACGAGGCGGAGCGCCAGGCCAAGGGCGAGACGCTGACCACCGCCGAAGCCATTTATGGCGAGGATATCAACGACAACGCCCGGCCGGAGAATTTCTTCGACCCGAACGCCGAGTTCGAAGGCGGCGAAGAGAACACCTGATCTCTGGGGCCTGATCTCTTAGCCTGATCTCTTAGCCTGATCTCCAGGCCTGATCTCCGGGCCTGATCGGCACAGTTTCCGAGGCATCGCTTCGGCTCGCACATGTCCAGGATTTCTGGACCAACGCCCGGGTCTCCGACCCGGGCTTTTTTGTGCCAAAAGGAACTTTTCGCCACCCTATATCTTGTGCACATTACAGCGTGGCGCGTCGATTGGACGCGGGCGATGCGCCGTGCGGTTCGATTTGGCATCCAGTCCGGTCACCGGGTGGTCCGACTGAGGGGACATTTGGTCATGAATATCCTGTTGAAACACGTTCTCGAGCGCCTGGTGCGCGCCGGCGACCTCAAGGTGACCGGACCGAAAGGCACGACGCACAAGTTCGGCGACGGCAGCGGCGAGCCGGTGCATATCCATATCAAGACCACGCATGCCGAGCGCGCCATCACCTTCGACCCGATGCTGGCGGTGCCCGAAGCCTATATGGACGGCGAGCTGGACGTGCTCGAGGGCGGCGTTCTCGGGCTGATGCGCATCGCGTTCCAGAACATGGGATCGAGCGGCATCGACGTCACCTGGTCGAAGGCGATCGAGGGCCTGCGCCACGCCTTCCGCCGGCTGCAGCAGATCAACACCGCGTCGCGCTCGCGCCGCAATGTCGAGCGCCACTACGACCTGTCCGGCGAGCTCTACAAGCTCTTCCTCGACGAGGACATGCAGTATTCCTGCGCCTATTTCGAACAGCCGGACATGACGCTGGACGAAGCGCAACTGGCCAAGAAGCGCCACATCGCCGCCAAGCTCAGGCTTAAGGCCGGCCAGACGGTGCTCGACATCGGCTCCGGCTGGGGCGGCCTCGGCCTCTATCTCGCCAAAGCCTTCGACGTCGACGTGCAGGGCGTGACGCTGTCGACCGAGCAGCAGGGCGTCTCCACCGACCGCGCGCATGCGCAAGGCTTGCAGGACCGCGTGCATTTCGATCTCAAGGACTATCGCCACATCAACGAGCGCTTCGACCGCATCGTCTCGGTCGGCATGTTCGAGCATGTCGGGGTCAACCACTACCGCACCTTCTTCGACAAGGCTGCGACGCTTCTGAAGCCCGACGGCGTGATGCTGCTCCACACCATCGGCCGCTCCGGCGTGCCGTGGGCGACCAGCGCCTTCATCCGCAAGTACATCTTCCCGGGCGGCTACGTCCCGGCAATGTCGGAGGTGCTGCCGGCGATCGAGAAGTCCGGCCTGGTCGTCACCGACATCGAGATCCTGCGTCTGCACTACGCCGAGACGCTCAAGCATTGGGGGGCCCGTTTCGCCGCCAATCGCGACAAGGCGAAGGCGATCTATGACGAGCGCTTCTGCCGAATGTGGGAGTTCTATCTTGCCGCCTCCGAGGCCGCCTTCCGCTGGCAGGACCTGGTGATCTTCCAGTTCCAGATCGCCAAGAAGAACGACACGCTGCCGATGACGCGCGACTATATGGCCAAATGCGAGAAGGCGCTGGAGCTGCGCGATATCGGGCACAAGGAGCCGGCGGCGCCTGCGCCCGCCAAGCCGACACGCCGCAAGAAGGTGGAATAGGCGATTTAGACCTAAGCCTTGGCAAAGGTCGTCTGTCGGCGGCAGAGCCGGTTTTTGAGCGCTAGCGCCGCCCTTCGGGAATTTCCTTCAGCCCCCGCCAGCCGATGATGACTTGCTATCGGCGTGGCAGCCTGTGACAAGTTCGACCTTGTCATGACCTACCTCATCTACACCGCAGCCGCCCTTGCCGAGATCGCCGGCTGTTTCTCGTTCTGGGCGTGGTGGCGGCTGGAAAAGTCGCCGCTCTGGCTTCTTCCCGGACTCGCCTCGCTGGCGCTCTTCGCCTTGCTGCTGTCGCTGGTCGAGACGGACGCGGCGGGCCGGGCTTACGCTGCCTATGGCGGCATCTACATCGTGGCCTCGCTCGGCTGGCTGTGGCTGGTCGAGGGCGCGCGCCCCGACCGTTGGGACCTGGCGGGCGCGGCGCTCTGCATCGTCGGCGCCTCCGTCATCCTGCTTGCACCAAGGGGAGCCTGAGGTGGAATTGCCCGCCCTGCTCCGACAAGGCATCGACAGCCTCCTGGAGAAGGTGCCATTGCCGGCGCTGAAACAAGCGGCGCGGACGCTCTCGGAACGCTACCGCGCCGAGCTGCGCGACGGCCGCTTGCATATGGGCGAGGAGATGGCCGTCAAGGCCTATCTGGCGACGCGGCTGCCCGCCACCTATGCCGCTGTACGCGCTGGCCTCGATGCGCTGGCCCATGCGCTACCGGATTTCCACCCGAAGACCTTGCTCGACGTCGGCGCCGGGCCTGGCACCATGCTGTGGGCCACCTCAGATGCCTGGCCGGAGTTGGAACGGGCGGTTCTGGTCGAAGCAAGCGCGGCGGTACGCAAGGTCGGGCAATCGCTTGCGGCCGGCACGATCGCCGCCCGCGCCGAATGGGTCGCCGGCGACGCCACCATCGATCTCGACGACATCAAGCCCGCCGACCTCGTCAGCATCGCCTATGTGCTCGATGAGGTCGCGCCGGCTTCGCTGCCGAAGCTCGTCGGTCGCCTCTGGCAGCTCACCGCCGACACGCTGCTTATCGTCGAGCCCGGCACGCCCGCCGGCTGGCAGCGCATCCTTGCCGCCCGGCAACAATTGATCGAAGCCGGCGCGCATATCCTGGCGCCTTGCCCGCACGCGGCGCCCTGCCCGCTCAAGCCGCCAGACTGGTGCCATTTTTCGCGCCGCGTCGCCCGCTCACGCTTGCATCGCCTGGTCAAGGAAGCCGACGTGCCATGGGAGGACGAGAAATTCATTCACCTTGCCGCCTCCCGGCAGCCAGCGCCGGCGCTCCCGGCACGGGTGCTTGCGCCGCCGAAAGGCGGCTCCGGCAAGGTGGTGCTGAAACTCTGCCAGCCGGACGGAAGCGCCGGCGAGCGACTGTTCAGCAAGCGCGACGGGGACGTTTTCAGGGCCGCGCGGCGGGCGGACTGGGGCGATACGCTGGGATAGGAATTTTCTTGTTTTGTTCTCGTTCGAAGCGCTATCTTCAGCCTCTTCGATTCGAGTCAATGACAATTCTTTCCACGTGAAAATTTTGCTGTGAATCGCGAGTATCAAAGTCAGTCGGAATCTTACTGTTGCAGAAAGGTCAGCACCCTTTCTTTCCGTTCTGATATCGAGGAGGCGGGATCGAAATCGGGGAAATCATGGCAGAGGCGGCACTGAAATTCGGCGCGGCGGAAACGCCGCTTTATCGCGAGGCACCGAACAACATCGAGGCCGAGCAGGCGCTGCTTGGCGCCATCCTCGTCAACAACGACGCCTTCTACCGCGTTTCCGATTTCCTCAAGCCAGGACATTTCTACGAGCCGCTGCACCGCCGGATCTTCGAGGTCGCGGCCGAACTCATCCGCATGGGCAAGATCGCGACGCCGATTACGCTCAAGACCTTCCTGCCGGCCGACGAGAAGGTCGGCGACATGACGGTGGCACAGTATGTCGTGCGCCTCGCCGTCGAAGCGGTCACCGTCGTCAACGCCACCGACTATGGCCGGGCGATCTACGACCTCGCGACGCGCCGGGCGCTGATCACCGTCGGCGAGGACATGGTCAACATCGCCTATGACGCGCCGGTCGACATGTCGCCCTCCGACCAGATCGAGGATGCCGAACGGCGGCTGTTCGAGCTTGCTGAAACCGGCCGCTACGATGGCGGCTTCGAAAGCTTCAACGATGCGGTGAAAACCGCTGTCGACATGGCCAACGCCGCCTATATGCGTGACGGCCACCTGTCAGGCATCGCCACCGGGCTGCGCGACCTCGATCGCCGCATGGGCGGCCTGCAGCCCTCCGACCTGATCGTGCTTGCGGGGCGCCCAGGCATGGGCAAGACCTCCTTGGCCACCAACATCGCCTTCAACATCGCCGAGGCTTACGTTCCGGCGCAGCAGGCCGATGGCAGCTTCAAGGCCGCCAATGGCGGCGTCGTTGGCTTCTTCTCGCTCGAAATGTCGTCGGAGCAGCTGGCCACCCGCATCATCTCCGAGCAGACAGAGATCTCGTCCTCGAAGATCCGCCGCGGCGAAATCACCGAGATGGATTTCGAAAAACTGGTCGCCTGCTCGCAGACGATGCAGAAGATCCCGCTGTTCATCGACCAGACCGGCGGTATCTCGATCGCGCAGCTTTCCGCTCGCGCGCGGCGCCTGAAGCGCCAGCGCGGCCTCGATCTCATCGTCATCGACTATATCCAGCTGATGCAGGGATCCTCCGCGCGCGCCTCGCAGAACCGCGTGCAGGAAATCACCGAAATCACCACGGGCCTGAAGGCTTTGGCCAAGGAGCTCGGTGTGCCGATCATCGCGCTGTCGCAGCTGTCGCGTCAGGTCGAAAGCCGCGACGACAAGCGCCCGCAGCTCTCGGACCTGCGCGAATCCGGCTCCATCGAGCAGGACGCCGACGTGGTGCTGTTCGTCTATCGCGAGGAGTATTACCTCAAGAACCGCGAGCCGAAGCTCGGCACCGAGGAATACGTCAAGTGGGAAAACGAGATGAACGAGGCGCGCGGCAAGGCCGAGGTGATCGTCGCCAAGCAGCGCCACGGACCAACTGGCTCCGTCAGCCTGGCCTTCCATGGTGAATTCACGCGGTTTTCGGATTTGGCCGAGGAGCATCATTTGCCTGAGAGGTTTGAGTAGCTCTTGGCAAAGGCCTCATTCCTTCACCCCCCTCTCTGTCCTGCCGGACATCTCCCCCTCAAGGGGGGAGATTGGATGTCGCGTCGGCTTTCGCCAATCACCGACGCGGCAAGATGGGCGCCGTCGGCAAAACTGCTGATCTCCCCCCTAGAGGGGGAGATGTCCGGCAGGACAGAGGGGGGCGCTGTCCCGCCGGCCTATCCAATGTCGGGCCGCGCCTAATGGCCAAATCGCGCGTTCAGTTCATCTGCCAGAATTGCGGCTCGGTGCATCAGCGCTGGGCCGGCAAATGCGATGCCTGTGGCGAGTGGAATACGCTTGTCGAGGAAGGCACGTCCGGCGGCATTGGCTCGGGGCCGGCGAACATGCGCAACGCCCGCAAGGGCCGCGCCGTGGTGCTGACCAGTCTCGCCGGCGACATCGAGGATGCGCCGCGGATCGTATCGGGCATCGGCGAACTCGACCGCGCCACCGGCGGTGGCTTCGTGCGCGGCTCCGCACTTCTTGTCGGCGGCGATCCCGGCATCGGCAAGTCGACGCTTTTGACGCAAGCCGCCGCGGCGCTCGCCTCGAAAGGCCACCGCATCGTCTATGTCTCGGGCGAGGAAGCCGTCGCGCAGATCAGGCTCAGGGCGCAGCGCCTCGGCGTCGCCTCAACGCCGGTGGAACTCGCCGCCGAGACCAATGTCGAGGACATTCTTGCCACCATCGCGGACGGCAGGCGGCCGGACCTCGTCATCCTCGATTCCATCCAGACGCTGTGGACGGACCTTGCCGATTCGGCGCCTGGCACCGTCACCCAGGTGCGCGCCGCCGCCCAGGCGATGATCCGCTACGCGAAATCCACAGGCGCTGCGATCGTGCTCGTCGGCCATGTCACCAAGGAGGGCCAGATTGCAGGCCCTCGCGTCGTCGAGCACATGGTCGACGGCGTGCTCTATTTCGAGGGCGAGGGCAACCACCACTTCCGCATCCTGCGCACCGTGAAGAACCGTTTCGGGCCGACCGACGAGATCGGCGTCTTCGAAATGTCGGACAAAGGCCTGCGCGAGGTCTCAAATCCATCGGAGCTTTTCCTCGGCGAACGTCACGCGAAATCGCCGGGCGCCGCGGTTTTCGCTGGCATGGAAGGCACCAGGCCGGTGCTGGTCGAGATCCAGGCGCTGGTCGCGCCCTCCTCGCTCGGCACGCCGCGCCGCGCCGTGGTCGGCTGGGACGGGGCGCGGCTGTCGATGGTGCTCGCCGTGCTGGAGGCGCATTGCGGCGTGCGCTTCGGCCAGCACGACGTCTATCTCAACGTCGCCGGCGGCTACCGGATCTCGGAGCCGGCCGCCGATCTCGCGGTCGCCGCCGCACTGGTTTCCTCGCTCACCGGTCTTGCCCTTCCCGCCGATTGCGTCTATTTCGGCGAAATCAGCCTATCGGGCGCCGTGAGGCCGGTTGCGCATGCGCAGCAGCGTCTCAAAGAAGCCGAAAAGCTGGGTTTTGGAAGCGCGGTGCTGCCGCTCGGCAGCGAGGAAGTTGCCGGGGGGATCGGGGCCGGCGCGTTCCAGCCCACCGAGCTGGCCGACCTTGTGGCGCGCATAGCCGGCTCACGGCGCGGCCGTGCCGACGACGGGGAGTGATGCGGCTCATCACGCCGCAAGACAGGAAGTGGGGCGACAACCATGCCGATTACGCTGCTTGACGGAATCCTCGTCGGCTTCACTCTGGTCTCAGCAATGCTCGCCATGGTGCGCGGCTTCTCCCGCGAAGTGCTGTCTGTGGTTTCCTGGGTAGCGGCCGCGGCGGCGGCGTTCTTCTTCTACAAGCCGGTCCTGCCCTATGTTCAGCCCTATGTCGACAACGACAAGATCGCGATGGCGGCCTCTGCCGGCATCGTCTTCCTCATCGCGCTGATCGTCGTCTCCGTCATCACCATGAAGCTCGCCGACTGGATCATCGATTCACGCATCGGCGCGCTCGACCGGACGCTCGGCTTCCTCTATGGCGCGGCGCGCGGCATCCTGGTGGTCGCGGTGGCGCTGCTGTTCTTCAACTGGCTGGCGGGCGCCAAGGCGCCCGCCTGGGTCGCCAACGCCAAGTCGCGGCCGTTGCTCGAGACGATCGGCGCCAAGCTCGAAAGCGTGCTGCCCGAGAACACCGAGGAACTGGTCAACAAATACACGCATAAGGGCACGCCGCAGGCCGGCGCGCCGGCGACGACCGATCAGCCGGCGGCTGAGCCGCCGGCCACCGGCGACGACAACGCGCCGGCACCCGACGACAGCGAGGGCGAGGCACCGGCCGACAACGAGCCGGCTCCAGCGCCTGCCCCGGCTCCCGCTCCAGCGCCGGCAAACTGAAGTCCAGGCCAGCCATGGCGCTGGCCTGAGGCGTTTTGTGAATGCCTAACGACGCGCGTTGCGTTCGGCGAGCGATCGCCTTATATGGCGGCTTTAGCGGAGCTTGAGCACCAAATGGCAGACTCAACGGCAGACAGAGGCAAAGTCCTTTCCGCCGAGGCCGACGATCATTTCCACGACGAATGCGGCGTATTCGGCATCTTCGGCCGGCAGGATGCGGCGGCCATCGTCACGCTCGGGCTTCATGCCCTGCAGCATCGCGGCCAGGAAGCGGCCGGCATCGTCTCCTATGACGGCACCCAGTTTCATGTCGAACGCCATGTCGGCCTGATCGGCGATACCTTCACCAAGCAGCGCGTCATCGACAGCCTGCAAGGCAACCGCGCCATCGGACATACGCGATACGCCACCACCGGCGGCGCCGGCATTCGCAACATCCAGCCCTTCTTCGCCGAGCTTGCGGAGGGCGGCCTGGCGGTCGCCCATAACGGCAACCTCACCAACGCGCTCACCGTGCAGCGCGTGCTGCAGAAGCAGGGCTCGATCTTTTCCTCGACCTCCGACACCGAGACGCTGCTGCACCTGATCGCGACCAGCAAGGAGCGCGATTTGAATTCGCGTTTCATCGACGCGATACGCCAGGTCGAGGGCGCCTTCTCGCTGGTGGCGATGACGGCCAAGAAGATGATCGGCTGCCGCGATCCGCTCGGTATCCGCCCGCTGGTGCTGGGCGATCTCGACGGCGCCTGGATTCTCGCTTCCGAAACCTGCGCGCTCGACATCATCGGCGCCCGCTTCGTGCGCGACATCAAGCCCGGCGAGATGGTGGTGATCACCTCGAAGGGGATCGAGAGCATCTTCCCGTTCGAGCCGCAGAAGACGCGCTTCTGCATTTTCGAATATGTCTATTTTGCGCGGCCGGATTCCTCGGTCGAGGGCCGCAATGTCTACGAGGTGCGCAAGCGCATCGGCGCCGAACTCGCGCAGGAAAGCCCGGTCGACGCCGACATCGTGGTGCCGGTTCCGGATTCCGGCACGCCGGCTGCGATCGGTTTTTCCCAGGCCGCCGGCATTCCCTTCGAGCTCGGCATTATCCGCAACCACTATGTCGGGCGCACCTTCATCCAGCCGGGCGATTCGATCCGCCATATGGGCGTTAAGCTGAAGCACAATGCCAACCGCCGCATGATCGAGGGCAAGCGCGTGGTGCTGGTCGACGATTCGATCGTGCGCGGCACCACCAGCCAGAAGATCGTGCAGATGGTGCGGGACGCAGGCGCGAAGGAAGTGCATATGCGCATCGCCTCGCCGCCGACCAGCGCATCCTGCTTCTACGGCGTCGACACGCCGGAGAAGTCGAAGCTCCTGGCATCGCGCATGTCGGTCGAGGAGATGGCGGAATTCATCCGCGTCGATTCGCTCGGTTTTCTCTCCATCGACGGGCTCTACCGTGCCGTCGGTGAAGCGCGCCGCGACAACGACCAGCCGCAATTCTGCGACGCCTGCTTCACCGGCCAATACCCCACCCGTCTGCTCGACTTCGAAGGCCACGACAATGTGCGCACGCTGTCGCTGCTGGCGAGTGGCGGGTCGTAATCGCAGTTTACGGAAATTCCTGAATGACTCTCGACCTTTCCGGCCGCGTGGCGGTCGTAACCGGCGCTTCGCGCGGCATCGGCTATTTCATCGCTAGGGAGCTGGCGGCGGCCGGCGCGCATGTGATCGCGGTGGCGCGCACAGTGGGCGGGCTGGAAGAGCTCGATGACCAGATCAAGGCCGACGGTCGCGGACAGGCGACGCTTGTGCCGCTCGATCTTGCCGACATGGCCGGCATCGACCGGCTGGGCGCAGCGATCCACGAGCGCTGGGGCAAGCTCGACATCCTGGTCGCCAATGCCGGCGTGCTCGGCGTCATCTCGCCGATCGGCCATGTCGAGGCCAAGACCTTCGAGAAGGTGATGACCATCAACGTGACTTCGACCTGGCGGCTGATCCGCTCGGTCGACCCGCTGCTCAGGCTCTCCGACGCGGGCCGCGCCATCATTCTCTCCTCCAACGCGGCGCATTCGGCGCGCGCCTTCTGGGGGCCTTATGCGGCTTCCAAGGCCGCCGTCGAAACGATGATGCGGTCCTGGGCGCATGAGACCGAGAGCCTGCCGCTGAGGGTGAACGCCGCCGATCCGGGCGCGGCCCGCACGGCCATGCGCGCCCAGGCCATGCCCGGCGAGGATCCGGAGACGCTGCCGCATCCGTCCGAGATCGCCAGGCGCATCGTGCCCCTGGCAAGCCCGGAGCTGAAGGAGACGGGCCTGATCTTCCAGGCCAAGCACAACCGCTTCGTCGCCTACCGGCAGCCGGAATAGAAGAAGCTCAGACGGGATTAAGCCGGGCTCCGGCAACGTTCTTCGAATGCAAGGCATTCGAAACCGGAGGACTGATATGCGTAGACTTCTTCTCGTTGCCGCCACCACCACCGTCGCGGCACTTGCCGCATCGGCTGGCGTAGCCCTCTCGCAAGACAAGACGATGAGCTTCTTCGTTACCAGCGTCGGCTCCGGCAAGGGCGCCGATCTCGGCGGCTTGAAAGGCGCCGATGCCCACTGCGCGTCGCTCGCGGAAGCGGCCGGCGTCACCGGCAAGACCTGGCATGCCTATCTTTCCTCCAGCACGGAAGATGCGCGCGACCGCATCGGCAAGGGTCCGTGGTTCAATGCCAAGGGCGAGAAGATCGCCGACGATGTCGCCTCGCTGCACAGCGACGCCAACGGCATCACCAAGCAAACGGCGCTGACCGAAAAGGGCGAAATCATCAACGGCCGCGGCGACACACCGAACCGGCACGACATGCTAACCGGCTCCAAGCCCGACGGCACGAAGATCGCCGACCAGACCTGCGGCGACTGGACGATGAGCGGCGCCGAGGGTGCCGCGATGATGGGCCATCACGACCGCACCGGGCTTGACGATTCGGCGGCGGCGAAGTCTTGGAATTCCTCGCACGCCTCGCGTGGCGGCTGCAGCCAGGAAGCGCTCCAGGGCACCGGCGGCGACGGTCTGTTCTACTGCTTCGCGGTCGAGTGAGCCGCGTCGCGACCACTCCATTCACGGGTCTGTGACCGGGGCGGTGGAAGCGTGTGCCGCCGCCCCGCTTCCGCCGCTCCGAAGGAGTTGCTAGGATCGGTCCGACTCCGACATCTAAGCAAAGCGAGGAATTCCCATGGCTGCTACTCCCAGCGTAGCGTTGGTCTGGTACCTGGTGATCGCCGGCCCGCAAGGCGGCATGGTGGTGCTGCCCAGCACCTTCGACACCCGCGAACAATGCACCAACGCCATTACCGAATATCAGAAGCAGCCGACGCCGCAGGGCTGGGCCGTGCAATGCGTACCGAGCGCCTCGCCGTTCACCGACGAAGGGGATGCGGAAACGCCCTCGGCGCAGTAGGGCCGACTTATCTTTCCCCCTCGAGGGGGAAGATGGCCGCGAAGCGGTCAGAGGGGGGCTCCTCGCGTGGAGCGCCGACCTCTTTCTGAGACGAACAACGCCGGCACTCTATGTGAGACGACCCCCTTGTGTCGCCTTTGGCGACATCTCCCCCTCATGAGGGGAGATCAGCTTGCGCTCACGCTCAACGCCGGCTTGTTGTTGATCGTCTGGAACACCACGCAGTAGCGCTCGGTGAGCTTCACGAGCGCATCGATGCGCTCCTGCGGTTCATCGGTGTCGAGGTCGAATTTCAGCCTTATTTCGCGGAAGCCGACCGGCGCGTCCCGGGCGACGCCGAGCGTGCCGCGAAAATCGAGGTCGCCCTCGGCCTCGACGGTAGCGTTGCCGAGCTTGAACTCCAAGGCGGTCGCTACCGCTTTCAGCGTCACGCCGGCGCAAGCGACCAGCGCTTCCAGCAGCATGTCGCCCGAGCAGAGCTCGAGGCCCGAGCCGCCGGTGGCCGGATGAAGCCCGGCAACCGCAAGCGCCCTGCCCGTCTCCACCTTGCAGGCGATCGACTGGTCGTCGAGCGTGCCGCGGGCTCTCAGCGTGATCAGCGCCTTGGCGGCGTCCTCGCGATAGGCATCCTTCAGCGGAGCCTGCATGGTTTTGAGGGCGGTGGAGTCCATTGTGTGGGGGTCCTTTTCATACTGTCTTTGCCGGTTGATAGCACTGTGTGAGCATGGCAGGGAAATCCTGCTGGCGACTATCATTTTCTGCCAACTCGGAGATTGGTGAAGACGAGAATAACAGCTGATCTCCCCCCTTGCGGGGGAGATGTCCGGCAGGACAGAGGGGGGTGCTGTCCCGCTATCCTATCAGCTGTTCACAGCGCGCGAACTCGGACAGAAGTTGCTGCAGAAAGATGCGTCGACCAGGGCCGAGTTCCGTCACACCCCCCTCTGCCCTGCCGGGCATCTCCCCCGCAAGGGGGGAGATTGGCAGCTTCTGCGCCGCGCCCCTTTGATTTCCCACGCCCCGGCCATACCTTTGCGGTTGTCGTTCCCGCGGAGCCCTCATGCGATCCAAGCTCGTCCCCCTCATCCTCTTGGCGCTCGCCGCCTTCGCGCAGCCAAGCTTCGCCGACACACCGGAACGACCGGCGCCGACCGGCGGCGTGCTGTCGCTGCTGCCGCAGCCACAAGTGACCGAGCATTCGATCACGCTTGGCGGGCGCAAGCTGGATTACCAGGCCAAGGCCGGCACGCTGTCGCTCTTGTCCGGCAAGGGCGAGGTGACGGCCGAGATTTTCTATGTCGCCTACACGCAGCAGTCGCCGGCCCCGGCGAAGGAGCGGCCGATCACCTTCGTCTTCAACGGCGGACCCGGTGCTGCTTCGGCTTACCTGCATCTCGGCGCGATCGGTCCGCGCATCGTCGAGACCGCCGCCGACGGCGAGTTCCTGCGGCCGCCGCAAAAGCTCATCGACAATCCCGACAGCTGGCTCGACATGAGCGATCTCGTCTTCGTCGATCCCGTCGGCACCGGCTACAGCCGCGAAGCGCCGGGGCATGAGCCGAAAGAATTCTGGAGCGTCGACGCCGACGCCAGCTCGGTCGGCGCCTTCATCCGCCTCTATCTGGCGCAGAACGGCCGCACGGGATCGCCGCTGTTCCTCGCCGGCGAAAGCTATGGCGGCTTTCGCGCCGCGCTGCTTGCCCGCACGCTGCAGGAGGATGTCGGCCTGAGCCCCAGCGGCATCGTGCTGATCTCGCCGGCACTGGAGTTCATGCTGGTGCGGCCAGACCAGTTCGACCAGCTGCACTGGGCGTTGGAGCTGCCTTCGCTAGCGGCGACGCGGCTCAAGGCCGACGGCGTGAGCGGCGACGCGTTGCGCGACAGGCTGGCCGAGGTCGAGCATTACGCGCTCGGCGATTACCTGACGGCGCTGAACAGCGGGCTGGAGCAAGGCGGCAAGCTCGCCGGCGGGCGCGTATCGGAGATCACCGGCCTGCCGCTGGAGCTCGTCCAGCGCAATTTCGCCCGCATCCCCATCGGGCTGTTCGCCAAGGAATTCCAGCGCGCCACGGGCAAGGTGCTCAGCCCCTATGACGCCACCATCGGCACCGTTGACATCGCGCCGCAAAGCGCCCGTGAGGCCGGCCCCGACCCGGTGCTCGACCGCAGCGTTCCGGTGCTGACCTCCGCCTTCGTCGCTTACGCCCGCGACGAGCTGAACTACCGCACCAATGTCAGCTACCGCCTGCTCAATGGCGAGGTCAGCCGCAGCTGGGATTACGGCACATCGGGCCAGGGCTATGCCGGTGTGATGAACGACCTGCAACGGGCGCGTTCGCTCAACCCGGCGCTCGGCGTGGTCATCGTCAACGGCTATACCGACCTCGTCACGCCCTATCTCGCCTCGCGCTATCTGGTGAACCAGCTTCCTTCGCTGTCAGACGCCAAGCCGATCCGCATCGACGTCGTCGAGGGCGGCCATATGATGTATCTGCGGCCGGGCGGGCGGCGCGCGCTGAAGGATGCCGCATCGGAGCTCTACCAGGCGACGCAGTAACTCCGACCGGCCTCCGGCAAACGACCTGCGCCAACGCAAGCGTCGCGCTGGAGCAGCGCCGTGCAAGGTTTAGCCCCTATAGCTGGAGCAGCGGTCCCGACTGGGGCGGAACCGCCTCACGCAAACGCGCTGAACCCTCATGGCCGATGTCGTCATCCTGGAAAGCCGCGAAAGGGTGCTGGCCGGCATCCTGTTCACGGCTGCCGCCTATTTCCTGTTTTCGGCGCAGGATGCTTCGATCAAGCTCCTGGTCGTCGGCATGACGGTCTGGCAGATCATGTTCGTCCGCTCGATCACCGTGCTCGTCGCCTGCGGCGCGGTCGGCGGCAAGCGGCTATTCGCCGACACGATCGGCTCGCCGATCGTCAAGCCGATGCTGGTGCGCAGCGCCTTCACGCTCGCCGCCTGGCTTTGCTACTACAACGCCGCCCGCTCGCTGCAACTCGCCGAGCTTACCACCATCTACTACGCCGCGCCGATTATCGTTACCGTGCTGTCCGTGCTGATCCTGGGCGAGACGGTGCCGCTGCTGCGCTGGATCGCGGTGTTCATCGGCTTCGTCGGCGTCTTCATCGCCTGCGATCCGACGCGGCTCGGCTTCTCCGTGCCGGTGCTCCTGGTGTTGGCGGCGGCGGTGCTTTGGGGCATCGCCGTGGTGCTGTTGCGCAAGACGGCGCTGCAAGAGCGCACCATGATCCAGCTCGTTCTCAACAATTTCTATTTCCTGCTCTTCTCAGCGGCGCCGGCACTGCTCTGGTGGCGGATGCCCGACGGGCGGCAGCTTCTTTTGCTTGTCAGCGTCGGGGCACTCGGCGGGGTGGCGCAATATGCGCTGTTCGAGGGCATGAAGCGCGCGCCGGTGTCGATTATTGCGCCGTTCGAATACACCTCGCTGGTCTGGGCCTTCGCGCTGGGCTACGCCATCTGGGGCGACGTGCCCCGCACGGAAGTGTTCATGGGCGCGGCGCTGATCATCGGCGCGGGTCTGCTCATCGTCGGCAACGAGCATTTCCGCAGACGGGAGCAGGCCTCATGACGGAAGGCTGTCAGGAGCAACTGGGTAGGCTGGTGCCATGACGGACACGCTCGACATGCCGGAAAAGATTGCGCCTGCCGCCGCCGACGTGGCAGCCGAGCGCACGCTCGGCATCATCCTGGTGTCGGCATCGGCGATCGCCTTTGCACTCACCGGCGTACTGACCAAGTCGATCCATGCCGATCCGCTGACGATCACCTGCTGGCGCGGTTTTTTCGGCTCGATCCTGATCAGCTTCTACGTGCTGTGGCGCCGGCGCCGCTCGGGTGGGCGCGAGAGCCTGAGATTGGGCTGGCGGGGCTGGCTGCTGGCAGTCGAGGGCGCCGCCGCCAGCATCGCCTTCATCTCGGCCTTCAAATTCACCTATGTCGCCAATGTCGCGGTGATCTACGCGACCTCGCCCTTCATCGCCGCACTTCTTGCCTTCCTTCTGGTGCGGGAAAAATTCCGGCTGCAGACGATGGTTGCGGCCGCCGTGTCCCTGTGCGGCGTCGCCATCATGGTGGGCGCCGGCCTCGGCAGCGGGCACCTGTTCGGTGACGGGCTGGCGCTGCTGATGACCGCCGGCAGTGCGCTCTACATGATCATGGTGCGCGCTTTTCGCGACTCGCCGGTCGTGTGGGCTGGCGCGGTCTCGGCCTTTCTGCTTTTCGTGCTCGGCTGGTTCGTGACCGACCCGCTGGCCGTGTCCGCCCGCGACGTCGCGCTGCTTGCCACCTTCGGCTGCTCTTTCGCGCTGGCCTCGATCCTGTGGACGGAAGGCTCGCGGCTGATCCCGTCGGCGGAAGCCGGGCTGCTCGGTTCCGCCGAGGTGCCGTTCGCCATCCTGTTTGCCCTGCTGTTCCTCGGCGAGGTCCCACCCATGGCCAGCGTCATCGGCGGCGCCATCGTGCTCTGCGCGGTCTTTGCGCATGCCGGACGCGACTGGATGAAGGCGAAATCGGCGGGCTCGTAAATTATTTTCGCAGTCACGGAACCATCATCAGTCTCAGGCATTGTTAGATCGACGGGTCACCCCCCAAGTCCCCCCAAACCCCTCGACCCGTCCGACTAGAAGCCGACCCGCAAAAAGGTCGGCTTTTTCTTTGAGGATTCCTCGCTGTTCAGGACGACAAGGCCAGGCCGCTGCCGAGAAGCTCCGCCAGATCCCGCGCCGGACGCGCAGCTTCGCGGCCGACCCGGATGGCGAAATCGGCCATCGGCAACGGCGGGAGGTCGAAATCGGCAGATGCCTCGACGATGCCGGAATGGGCAAAACGCCGGGTGCGCGGCGTCAGCGCGATGCCGGCATTGACCGCGCTGCGCAGGCCGGCAAGGCTGGCGCTGCCGGCGGCGATGCGGTAACGGCGGCCGGCGGCATCGAGCGCATTGAGCGCGGCCTCGCGGAAGCCGCAATAGGGATCGAGCAGCGCCAGCGGTACCATCTCCTGCCGAGCCGCCAGTCCTTTTTCCGAGCAGAGCCACAGCATCGGCTCGCTGATCAGGGCCGCTTCATCCGGCGAGGGGGCATGGCGCATGGTGATCGCGAGATCGAGTTGACCTGCCTGCAGCGCTGACCCGAGCTCCAGGGAACGGCCGACGCGCAGCTCGATCCTGATGCGCGGATGGCTGGCGGCGAAGGCCCGGAGCAGGTCCGGCAGGCCCTGATCGGCGAAATCCTGCGTCGTGCCTATGGCGATGCGCCCGCCGGCGCGCGCGCCCTTCAGCGCCAGCCACGCCTCGGTGTGAACGGCAAGGATGCGCCGCGCATGGCCGACAAGGTCCTCGCCGGCCGGGGTCAGCCCGCGTCCCCTGCCCTGCGGGATGAGCAGCGGCTCGCCGACGATCTCTTCCAGCCGCTGCATTTGCGCGGTCACCGCCGACGGCGTGCGGCCGATGGTGGATGCGGCCTTGGCGAGCGAGCCGCTGTCGACGAAGGCGAGAAAGGTTTTCAAGAGATCGGGATCGAGCGTTTCCACAGTTCGACAATATCGAAGCAATTGTCAAAAACAATTCGATTTTTTTTAACGTATAGATGAGCCCATATCTCTCCCGTCGAAAGCGCGACGCGCGAAGCCAGAGGAGAGAAAAATGCCGATCATCAACATAAGCGTCACCGGCAAGCCCGACGCCAAGCTGTCCGCCACCATTGCCAAGGAGGCTACCGACATCACTGCGAAGCTGTTGCACAAGGATCCGACGATCACCGCGCTCGCCGTCAATTACATCGATCCGCAGCACTGGTTCGCCGGCGGCAAGTCGCTGGCCGAGCACGGCACCAGCACCTTCTGGCTCGACATCAAGGTGGTCGACGGCACCAACACCAAGCTGGAGCTCGAAGCCTACCTCAAGGCGATCTTCGAGGCTTTCGGACGGCTGCTGGGCGGCGTGCATGAGGAAAGCTACGCCTTTGTGCACGAAGTGCCGGCCGCGGCCTATGGCTATGGCGGCAAGAGCCAGGAGTTCCGCTTCATCAGCGGGAGGCTGAAGGCGGCATAGCGCCCTCTTCCCCTTCTCCACTTGTGGGAGAAGGTGGCCGAGCGAAGCTCGGTCGGATGAGGGGTGATGGACGGAGCGCGGCATCGCAAGTTAAGGGCGTCAAATTGCTCGATTTTCCGGCGACTCATTTCGTCCAGCACCCCTCATCCGTCTCGGCGCTATCGCGCCGATCCACCTTCTCCCACAAGGGGAGAAGGGGAGCGCAGCCTTCCCCGCATTGACCTTGCCCCCACTTCCGCTACCCTCTGCCACCGAAGCGGCCGCTCAAGAGCCGCGCTGGAGGACTGGGAGAGAGCGGCATGATCCTGACCCTGGCGCTGCTGGCGGGTCTTGTTTTTGCCTGGCTGCTGATCGGCGTGATCGAGCGGTTCCGGCTCGACCTGCGCTTCACCCAGGCGCTGCTCTATGTGCCGTTCAAGCTCGCCTACCGCATCGCCGACAATCGCATGCGCATCGCCCGCAGCGCCAAGACGCCGGTCATCTATGTCGTCTCGCACCAGTCGCGCATCGAGCCGGCGCTTATGCTGTCGCTGCTTCCCGACGACACGCTGCACATTCTGGACGAGGCTTCCGCGCGCTCGCCGTGGCTGGAGCCGTGGCGAGAGCTTGCCCGCACCATCGCCTTCAATGCCGAACATATCTTCGTCAGCCGGCGACTGGTGCGCGTGCTCAAGGGCAAGGGACGGCTCGCCGTCTACCTGCCGGACAATGTCGAGCCGGACGTCAAATCGTTCCGGCTGTTTCGCGCCATTACCCGCATCGCCATGCAAGCGGATGCCACCATCGTGCCGATCTTCGTTGCCGGCACGCGCGACCTGCCGGTCTCGCTGACGCCGAAGGAGAAAGCGCCGCGCCACTGGTTCCCGCGGCTTTCGGTGAGCGTTCTGGAGCCGATGACCATTGCCGAGTTGGTGGCGCGCAACCCCGACATGGCCTCCAACACCAACGCGCTGTTCGACCGGTTCGCCGAGGCGCGGCTCTACGGCACCAATCTCGATCGCGGGCTCTTCCTCGCCATGCGCGACGCCGCCGACCGCATCGGCCCTTCCAGCCCGATCATCGAGGACGTGATTTCCGGTTCGCTCAGCTACCGCAAGCTGTTCATCGGCGCGCGCGTGCTCGGCCGCCATTTCGAGGCGGTGACGGCGCCGGGCGAAGCGGTCGGCGTGCTGTTGCCCAACGCCAATGGCGTGGTGCTTACCTTCGTCGGCCTAATCTCCGCGGGCCGCGTGGCGGCGATGATCAACTACACCGCCGGCCCGGCCAGCGTGACCGCGGCGGTCCGCACCGCTGTGATCCGCACCGTGATCTCGTCCCGCGCCTTCATCGAAAAGGCCGCCATCGACGATATCGTCGCTGCGGTCGAGGCGGGCGGCGCCAAGATGCTGTGGCTGGAGGATGTGCGCGCCGGCGTGACGACCCTGGACAAGGTCGCCGCCGCGCTTCTGTGGCGTTTGCCGCTGCAGCGGCAGCAAGCCTCGAAGCCCGCTGTCATCCTGTTCACCTCCGGCTCGGAAGGCACGCCCAAGGCGGTGGTGCTGTCGAACCGCAACCTGCTTGCCAATGTCATGCAGGCGGAGGCGCGCGTCTCCGTCTCGCCGGCCGACATCCTGCTCAATGTGCTGCCGGTGTTCCATTCCTTCGGATTGACCGGCGGCACCATCCTGCCGCTGGTGCTGGGGATAAAGCTGTTCCTCTATCCCTCGCCGCTGCACTACAAGATCATCCCGGAGATCGCCCGCAAAGTGAAGCCTACCGTGATGTTTGGCACCGACACTTTCCTCGCCAACTATGCCCGCACCGCCAAGGACGGCGACTTCTCCAGTCTGCGCTTCGTCGTGGCCGGCGCGGAAGCGGTGAAGCCGGAGACGCGGCGCACCTATCGCGATCGTTTCCACGCCTCGATCGTCGAAGGTTTCGGGCTGACCGAGGCCGCGCCCGTGGTGGCGGTGAACACCGCCATCCATAACCGCGACGGCACGGTCGGGCGGCCGCTGCCGGCCATCCGCGTGAAGCTGGAGCCGGTCGAAGGCATCGCCGACGGCGGCCGGCTGTGGCTCGACGGACCGAACCTGATGATGGGATACATGACCGCCGACCGTCCAGGCGAATTGCAGCGGCTGGAAGGCTGGCACGACACCGGCGACATCGTCTCGATCGACCGCGAGGGCTTCATCACCATACGCGGGCGGGCGAAACGCTTCGCCAAGATTGCCGGCGAGATGGTGTCGCTGGGCGCCGTCGAGATGCTAGTGCAGTCGCTGTGGCCGGAAGAGCGCCACGCGGCGGTGGCGGTGCCCGACAAGAGGCGCGGCGAGCGCATCGTGCTGGTCACCACCGCCGACGACGCCAATGCCGAGGAACTGCGCCAGTTCGGCAAGAACGCCGGCGCGGCCGAGCTGATGGTGCCCAACGACATCATCAAGGTCGATGAGATCCCGGTGCTCGGCTCGGGCAAGACGGATTACATCTCGGCGCGCAAGCTGGCGATCGATCGGCTGGGGCTCAGCGCGGCGGCCTAGGGCGCAGCGCTACCCGATATCCGACGGCGGCACCTTCTCGCCTTCGCGCATGGCCCGCTTCGAATAGGCGCGCACCGAGAATGGCAGGAAAAGCAGATAGCCGGCGACGGAAGCCGTCAGCGTGTACCAGGGATAGGCCATCAACAAAAGGATGTAGAGCAAGACGCCGAGGATCACCGGCAGCACCCGGTCGCCAGGTATCTTGACGCTCTTGCCCGAATAGACCGGCAGGCGGCTGACCAGCAGGAACGCCACCAATACCGTGAAGCCCGAGCCGACGAAGGCCGCCGGCCGGGTGGGCTCCAGTCCGAGCCGCAGAAAATAGAGATAGAGCGGCAGCATGACCAGTACAGCGCCCGCCGGGGCCGGCACGCCGACGAAATATTCGGTCTGCCAGGCCGGCTGGTCGGTATCGTCGGCCAACACGTTGAAGCGGGCAAGCCGCATGGCGCAGGCAATGGTGAAGAGAAGTGCCGCGATCCACCCCGGCGAGCCGGCGCGATCAAGCAGGAAGGCATAGAGCACCAGGGCCGGCGCCACGCCGAAATTGACGATGTCGGCCAGCGAATCCATCTGCGCGCCGAATTTCGAGGTCGCCTTCAGCATGCGCGCCAGCCGCCCGTCTATGCCATCGAGGAAGGCGGCGAGCAGCACCATGACTACCGCGATCTCGAAGCGGTTCTCGAAGGCGAAGCGGATGCCGGAAAGGCCGGCGCAGATGGCAAGCACGGTGACCAGGTTGGGCAGCACCATGCGCATCGGGATCTCGCGGATGCGCGGACCGCCGCTGGCATGAGCCTCGAATTTTTTGAACGGCGCGCCCAACGCTCAGGAAATCCTGACCAGGGGCGTGACGGCGGCGCCGCCGAACTCGGCAAGCACGGTCTCGCCGCCAACCGCCGTCTGGCCGACCGCCACGCGCGGCACGGCGCCCGACGGCAGGAAGACGTCGACGCGCGAGCCGAAGCGGATCAGGCCGAAACGCTCGCCGATCGCGATCGAGCCGCCAGCCTCGGCCCAGCAGACGATGCGGCGTGCCACAAGGCCGGCGATCTGCACGGCGGCGATCGTGCCGTTCGGGCTGTCGATGACCACGCCGTTGCGCTCGTTCTCGGCGCTGGCCTTGTCGAGCTCGGCATTGAGGAATTTGCCGGGCTTGTGCTCGATGCGTGTGATCCGGCCGCGCACCGGAGCGCGGTTGATGTGGCAGGAAAACACGTTCATGAACACCGAGATCCGGGTCATCTCGCCCGAGCCCAGGCCAAGCTCGCTTGGCGGCACGGCGGGGCCGACCGCCGAGATCACGCCATCGGCCGGGCTCACCACCAGCCGGTCGTCGACCGGCGTGACGCGCTCGGGATCGCGGTAGAAATAGATGCACCACGCGGTGAGGATCAGCCCGATCCAGAACAGGATCGAGGAGAAATAGCCGAGAAACAGCGTCGCCGCGGCGAAGGCGGCGATGAAGGGGTAACCTTCGCGATGGATCGGAACGAACGTATTCTTGACCGAGTCGAGAAGCGTCATAGGGCTTGGGGCGGTCCCTGTTTCAGGTTGCGCCTCAATAGCGGAAAGCACCCCTCCCCGCAACGCAACAATGGGGGATAGGATGAGCCCCAGACGGCAGCGCCGGCGTGCAAGCCTAATTTTGCTCCTGTTGTCGGAACTCGGCTCCGTCGCGCGTCCTTGCGAGAGGACACCCAAGGAGCCCGCCAATGCCTTCGCAGAAACCGTCTGCAATGAGTGCCAATATCGTCACAACAGGCCTCGCCTTCGGCGAGTCGCCGCGCTGGCATGACGGCCGGCTCTGGCTGTGCAACTGGAGCACCGGCGAGATCGTCGCGGTGGACGAAAATGGCCGGAGCGAGATGATGCTTACCGTCCCGGCTGTCCTGCCCTATTCGATCGACTGGCTGCCGGATGGGAGGCTTCTGGTGGTCTCGGGCCGGGAAGGCCTGCTGCTCAGGCGGGAAGTAGGCGGGGCGCTCGTCATCCATGCCGATCTCAGACATCTGTCGAAGAACCCGTGGAACGAGATCGTCGTCGATGGGCGCGGCAACATCTATGTCAATGGCGGCGGGCCGGCACCGGCGCCGGGCGAGCATTTCGGCCCGGGCACGATCGTGCTGATCGCAGCGGACGGCGGCGTGCGGCAGGTCGCCGAGGACATCGCGTTCGCCAACGGCATGGCGGTGACACCGGACAACAAGACACTGATCGTCGCCGAATCCCACGCCAGACGGCTGACCGCCTTCGATATTGGCGAAGACGGCAGCCTTTCCAAGCGGCGCGTCTGGGCCGATCTCGGCAACGACTATCCCGACGGGATCTGCATCGATGCCGAAGGCTGCGTCTGGTACGCCGACGTGCCGAACCGGCACTGTGTCAGGGTGCGCGGGGGCGGCGAGAAAATCGACAGGGTCGAGGTCGATCGCGGCTGCTTTGCCTGCATGCTGGGCGGCGTCGACGGCAGGACATTGTTCATCGCCGCTGCCGAATGGCGCGGCTTCGAAAACATGGTGAGCGACGCCCGCACCGGCCAGGTGCTGAGCGCCGCTGTCTCCGTGCCTGGAGCCGGATGGCCGTCCTACACTTCCGGCAGGCGCTGGTAGTTGGCGATGTCGGCCTTGACGCCGAGGCGCGCGATGGTTTCCTGCGCGCTGAAGGCGATGCGCTCATGCGCGGCCTTGACGATCGGCACCACCTTGTCGACGGCGGCCTGGCTTTCCCACTCGACCACGGTGACGAAGTTGAACTCGCCGGGGCCGGAGAACTGTTCGAGCAGGAAGTCCTGCACGAAACCTTCCTGCCGGCGCAGCAACTCGTGCGTCATCCTGGCCTTGCTGAGGATTTCGTCGCGCGCGTGCGCCGGCACGACGAACTTGTCGACGCGGAACACGCTGCCGGTGCGGTGATTATTGGTCGTCATTTTTGATCCATCTCCGTTGTTAGGGTTGCCTGGCTGGTGGCTCGGAGATGGGTCTGCAAGCTCAAGATAGGTTGAGGTCAAGGGGGATTTTGTCCTTCCCTTCTCCCCTTGTGGGAGAAGGTGGATCGGCGCGAAGCGCCGAGACGGATGAGGGGTGTTCCAGGGAACGCCAGCGTCTCACTCCGCTGGAACACCCCTCATCCGGCCGCTTCGCGGCCACCTTCTCCCACAAACAAGGGGAGAAGGAGAAGCCTCAGCTCACCTCCGCCGTCCTCCTGCGCACGACCACCCCAAACTCGTCGCTCTCGCGCGCGATGCGCAGGCGCTCTTCGGCTTCGGTCGCTTCGCGCTGGCGGTCCCACATCGAGGCGTAGAGGCCGTGCTTGACAAGCAGCGCCGCGTGGGTGCCGCGCTCGGCGATCTGGCCATCCTTCAGCACGATGATCTCGTCGGCCGAGATCACCGTCGACAGCCGGTGGGCAATGACGATGGTGGTGCGGCCCTTGCTGACGAGGTCGAGCGCGGCCTGGATCTCCTGCTCGGTCTGGGTGTCCAATGCCGAGGTCGCCTCGTCCAGCATCAGGATCGGCGGCGCCTTGAGGATGGTGCGGGCGATCGCCACGCGCTGCTTCTCGCCGCCCGACAGTTTCAGCCCGCGCTCGCCGACCATCGACTTGTAGCCCTCGGGCAGCTTCTGGATGAACGGGCCGATCTGGGCGAGCTCGGCCGCCTTGCGCACCTCCTCCTCGCTGGCGCCGACGCGACCGTAGCGGATGTTGTAGGCGATGGTATCGTTGAAGAGCACGGTGTCCTGCGGCACCATGCCGAGCACCGCGCGCAGGCTCTCCTGCGTGACGTCGCGGATGTCCTGGCCGTCGATCAGCACCTGGCCGCCCTGCACATCGTAAAAGCGGAACAGAAGCCTGGAAATGGTCGACTTGCCGGCACCGGACGGGCCGACGATCGCCACCGTCTTGCCGGCCGGAACCTCGAAGGAGACGCCTTTCAGGATCTTGCGGTTCGGGTCGTAGGAGAAATGCACGTCGCGGAACTCCACCTTGCCGGGACCGACCTTCAAAGGCTTGGCATCCGGCTTGTCGACGATCTCCTGGGGCACGTCGAGCAGGTCGAACATGTGCTCGATATCCGTCAGCCCTTGCCGGATTTCGCGGTAGATGAAGCCGATGAAGTTGAGCGGCACCGAAAGCTGGATCAGCATGGCGTTGATGAAGACGAAGTCGCCGACGCTCTGCGTGCCGGCCTGCACTTCCAGCGCCGACATGCACATGACGATGACCGTGCCTAGGCCGAAGATGAGGCCCTGGCCGAAGTTCAGCCAGCCGAGCGAGGTCCAGGTCTTGGTCGCGGCGATCTCATAGCGCGCCATCGAACGGTCGAAGCGCTCGGCCTCCATGCGCTCGTTGGTGAAATATTTGACCGTCTCGAAATTCAAGAGCGAGTCGATCGCCTTGGTGTTGGCGTCAGTGTCGCTGTCGTTCATGTCACGCCGGATCGAGATGCGCCAATCGCTCGCCTTGACGGTGAACCAGACATAGAGCCAGACGGTGATGGCGACCACGGCGACGTATTTCCAGCCATAGGTGAAGGCGAAAATGCCGGCGGTCAGCGCGAATTCGAGGATGGTCGGCGCCGTGTTCAGCATGATGAAGCGCACGATCGTCTCGATGCCTTTGGTGCCACGCTCGATGATGCGCGACAGGCCGCCGGTGCGCCGCTCGAGGTGGAAGCGCAGCGACAGCTGATGCATGTGGACGAAGGTGCGGAAGGCGAGCTGGCGCACCGCATACTGGCCGACCCGGGCAAACAGCGCGTCGCGCAGCTGGTTGAAGCCGAGCTGGACCAGGCGCAGCACGTTATAAGCGATGACCAACATAACCGGCGCGAGCAGAAAGGCGGGCAGCGGCGGCGGTGTCTTCGAGCCATGGGCCAGCGCATCGGTCGCCCATTTGAAGAAATACGGGCCGGCGACCAGGGTGACCTTGGCGACGACCAGCAGCAGCGTCGCCCAGGTGACGCGGGCTCTGAGATCGGCGCGCTCGGCCGGCCACATATAGGGCCAGAGGGTGCGCAGGGTCGTGAGAGTGCCGGCTTCGGCGGATACGGTCTTTTCGGCCACTAGTCTTGCCTTTTAGGTGAGAGGCTGGGGCAGCAGGAGTTGACGAGTTCACTGAGCGAGGCTGAGACGCCCGCCAGCGCGACTTGGTCGACGGCATAGCGCGAGCGCTGGCGATCGGCCTCGAAGCGGACGAGCCCCGCCTCGACCAGCACCTTCAGATGTTGCGAAACGGTCGACTGGGCGAGGTCGAGATGGTCGACCACCTCACGGCATGAGCAGCAGCGGCTGGCCGAAAGGCGTTTCAGGATCTCGATGCGTGCCGGATGCGAGAGCGCCGCCAGGCGGAGCGCCATGACGTGACTGTCGCTGCAGCGGATTTCGGGGGATTCGGCCATCGTCCATCGGCGATAGACGATGAAGAGGAATGGGGCAAGCTAGGCGGATGGGTAGATTTGAGGTGCTGGCGGGACAGCACCCCCCTCTGCCCTGCCGGGCATCTCCCCCGCGAGGGGGGAGATTAGACGTCACATAAGCTTTCGCCAATTTTCAACGCCGCAGAACTGGCGAGGCGCGAGAACTGCCAATCTCCGCCCTTACGGGGGAGATTGGCGCTCACTCCGTCTTCGCCGGTGCCGCTGTGATCTGCTCGCCCATGGCCTTCATGTCGGCGGCCTCGCCTTCCTTCGAAGTCGAGGGCACCCTGAACACCTGGCCCGGCCAGATGCGGTCGGGATCGCGGATCTGGTCTTTGTTGGCGAGATAGATGGTCGAAAACCGGGTGCCGTGGCCGTAGACGCGGCGCGAGATGCGCCATAGCGTATCGTTGCGGCGGATGATGACGGCGCTGTCGGCATGTTCGAGCTTCGGCGCGACCGTCTCAGGCATGTCGGTCGAAGGCGTCGCCTCGGCTATCTTGGCGGGCGCCTCGGCTGCCGGAGCCGACATAGCAGGCTTGGCCGCTTGGGCCGTCGCGGCTGCTGGAGCCGCGGCGTCGGCGGTCTTGGTCTCCGCCGGCTTCGCATCGCCGGTCTTTGTTTCATTCGGTGCGACGGCGGCGATCGACTCGCCGGGCTCGCGCTCGAACGGGACGGCAGCGCGGGCGACGACCTTGGCGCCATCATGGTCCAGCCCATCGACATGGATGGTGTAGCTGCCGACCGGAATGTCGCGCGTCGCTTCGATCAGGAAATGCCCGTCGGCCGAAGTCTTGGCATCGCCGAGCAGGATGGCGTCGGCATAGGCGCGCACCTTGCGGCCAGGATCGGCCTTGCCGGCGACGAAGATCTTGCTGCCGTCGATCTCGACTGCTTCGACGGTGATCTTGGGCTCCGCCGCAGTGGCCGCAGCCGGCGCGGTCGCCTGGTCCGTGGCGGCCGGCGCGGTCGTAGCAGGCGCTGCCGCCTGATCGCCAGTTGCCGGCGCGGACGGCGTGCTCTCGGCCTCCGGCACGGTGATCAGTTGCGATGCCTTGCCCGGCTCCTCGACCATGGCCAGCACCTGACCGGTCGGGCTCTGCGGCACCGACACCACGGCGGTCTGAGCCGAGGCGACGGCAGTGCCGCCAACCGTCTGGCGCAGCGTGATCGTATAGTCGCCGGGCTTCAGCGGGTTATCGAGCACGATCGCGAAGGCGCCGTCGGGGCCGGAATCGGTCGAGCCGAGCACGGCGCCGCCATTCAGGATCTCGACCTTGGCGTTGGGCGCGGCGCTGCCGGCGACGACGATCGAGCCATTGCCCTCGACGCGCACGACATCGAAGGTCGGCAGTGTCGGACCAGCCGCGGCGGCAGACGGCTGGGCGGGCGTTGCAGTGGCCGGAGCCGTCGCGTTGTTGGCCGGCGCCATCTTATTGGCGGGCGCCATACTATTGGCTGGCACCATCGTGTTGGCCGGCGCCATTGTGTTTGAAGGAGCCTGAGGCACGCGCGCCTCTGTGCTCCTGCTCGAGGATTCAGCCGGTTTCGCATCGCTCTGCGGCAGCGCCGCAACCTGCGCCGGCTTCTGGCTGTTAATGTAAGGGTCGAGCGCGCCCGAGCCGTAGGCGACCGCCGCGACGGCGACAACGCCGCCCGCCGCGAACAAAAACGCCTTAGAAGGATTGATAGCCATAATTCCGTATTGCCCCCTTAGCCACCTAACGCCCGGTCTAGCGTGTTTTCTCTATGCTCACAAGAAAAAGCCCGTCCGCGGGCTTGACCGCGCCAACCGTCCCCATCACCAATCATCGCCATGAACACGATTCGATCCGTCTGCGTCTATTGCGGCTCGTCTCCGGGCCGCGACGAGGCCTATATCAAGGCCGGCCACATACTCGGCCGCTCGCTTGCCAAATCCGGGTTGCGCCTGATCTATGGCGGCGGCACGAAGGGCATCATGGGCGCCGTCGCCGAAGGCGCGCTCAAGGCCGGCGGCAAGGTCACCGGCATCATCCCGCGCTTCCTGATCAACAAGGAAGCGACCGAAACCGCGCTCGACAAGCTCGATGAATTGCTGATTACCGACAACATGCATGAGCGCAAGCACAGCATGTTCGAAAAATCCGACGCCTTTGTGGCGCTGCCCGGTGGCATCGGCACGGTGGAGGAAATCGTCGAGATCATGACCTGGGCGCAGCTCGGCCATCACCGCAAGCCGATCGTCTTCGCCAACGTCAAAGGTTTCTGGGACCCGATGCTGACGCTGATCGAGCATATGTCGGAGGAAGGCTTCATCCACACCGCGCACCGCGTGAAGCCGCTGGTGGTCAACGACCCTGAAGCGATCGTCGCCGCCATCATGGTGGCGGGTTCGTCTGTCGATGCGCCGACGGAAGGGGTGCAGTCGGTTATCGACAAAATGTAAGGGCGCATTTAGCGGCGCTCGACGCCCTTTGCAGCCAAGATGTCGTCAACGGCCATCGACGTCAGAAATCCCGATAGCTGCTTGGCGGCTTCTGCATGCGTTGGATCGGTGCTGAGGCCAATGGCGAATTCAACGTAACTTTGGAGTTCCGCCGGAAACAGACCGACAAGCGTGACCTCGGGAGCGGCGGCGAGAATCGAAGTCACGGGAATGACCCCCAACTCAGCTTCCCCACGGCCTACGGCCGCTGCTGTCTGCCCTCCCGATATGGCAACCAGCTTGGGCTTCACCTCATCTGCTATTCCCAAGCGTTCCAGCAAATCGGAGAAGTAGCCACCGCTGGTCCCTTCGCTGGCGTAGGCGACTGATCTGGCGCTCTTCAACGCGTGTTCGAATGTTTCCACGGACCCAATCTCGGGCTGTCGACAGCCTGCCTTGGCCGCCACCCCCATTGCTACCCGACCGAACGCCGCCTGGCTTCCGGCCTTGACCTTTCCCGAGGCGACCAGACCCTGGATCAGGTTCGGATTGGTGATGACAAGGTCAAAAGGTTCCCCAGCCTCAATCTGCTTTTTTACTGTCGGATTGAGCTCCCACTTGGCCGCTACGGTGAATCCTGTGGCCTTTTCGAACTGGGATATGAGTGCAAGCACGGCGGGACGAACCGCAATAGCACCAAAAAGTCGGACAGCGTTATTCATGGCCTAACCCGAAATCGGCCGAAACGGCCTTCCTTATAATACCTAGCTAAGCTTTGACTCCATGCTCCGCGTCCGGTGGTGCCGGCCTTCTGATCAAACCGGCTCGAAGAATCGCGCCAAAATCATGTCCGGAATGCACCTTTCCGCCCCATTGGAGCTTGCCTGGAATTCACGTCCCGTTGCCCTACAGTCCTACTGACCGCCTCAAATCCGCAATCGCCGCCCTCCGATCATTGCGCCGCCAGGCAAGGTGGATCTCAACGCTGCGCTTGAACCAGAACAGGTCCCGGAAGACGATGCCGGGCGGCGCGGTCGAGCGCAGGCTTTCCTGTACCGTCGCCAGGCCCAGCCCGGCGCTGACCAGGCCGAGCGAAGTCAAGGGATCGGCCGTCTCGTAGGCGATGTCGGGCATGAAGCCGGATTCGACGCAGGCCGCCAGGAACTGCGCGCGGTTGGTGTCGCCTGGCTGGCGCACGACGGTGATCCAGACGCGGCCGTCGAAATGGCCGGGCGCGATATCGGCGACAGCGGCGAGCGGATCGCCTTCCGGCATTGCCAGCACTAATGGCTCGCGCCGCACCAGCATGCTTTCGATATCGGGATCGCCTCGCGGCGCCGGCGCATAGACGAAGCCGAGATCGAGGGCGCGCTGGCGCAGATCCTCGAACTGTGCCGCGGTCCGCCGGCTGCGCAATTGCAGATGGAAATCCGGCCGCGCGCGTCGAAAATCCCTCAGCATGTCCGCGACCAGTCCGGAATGCACCGCGCCCTCGACATAGCCGATGGCCAGGCTGCCGGCGGCGCCGGTGGCGAGGTTGCGGCCGAGCTCTTCCAGCCTCGCCGCATTGGCAAGCAACGCGCGGGCTTCGGCAAGGAAGGCCCTGCCCTCGGCATTGAGATGGACGCGCTGCTTCGCCCGCTCGAACAACGTGACGCCGAGCTGCTCCTCGAGCTGGATGATCTGCCGGCTCAGGGGCGATTGCGAAATGTGCAATTGCTCGGCGGCGCGGCCGACATTGCCGGTCTCGGCAACGGCGACGAAATATCTGATCTGGCGCAGGTCGAGCATGCGTCCAAGTCCTCAGAGGTCCTAACTTTAGCCTAATCGGTCTTGGACAGTCTGACCAGCGGCGCGCGATATCTCCCGGCGTCAACCAGCCATGAAAGGAGACCGCGATGCAGTTCTTTGCCCTGCTCACCCGCAACACCCAGAAGTTCGGCGACGCCGATTTCGCGCCGCTGCTGCCGCCCGAATCCGAACAGCGCAAGACGCTTTACGCCCAAGGCGCGGTGCGCCAGATCTGGAACCGCGGCGACGTTCCCGGCACCGGCGTAATGTTCGAAGCGGCCGACGAAAAGGAAGTGCGCGGCCACCTCGCCACGCTGCCGCTGATCGAAGCCGGCATGATGGACATCACGGCGATCGTGCCGCTCAACCCTTATCCCGGTTTCGGGCCCAAGCGCTGAGCATGATTCACGTGAGGCTGTCGTCCTGCGCGGCAGCCTCATCGCTTCAGGGCCGTTATCGCGGCCAACCGCTCCCCTTGCCGAAGAAGAGGCCGTGGCTTTCTCGGCACGGGCGCCCTGAGCTCGGCCATCGTCACGGGGTTGAATTCGTTGCCGGGCGAGAAGACGCCGGTGGTGGTCTCGCCGCGCAACGAGGCGATCGCGGCCGAGCTTGCCGCGCGTTATCCGGACGTGCGCGTCGCCGCCGACAACCAAGCCGTGCTCGACCAATGCGACACCGTTATGCTCGCGGTGCGGCCGCAGATCGCGCGCGGGGTGCTGAAGGAACTTCGGTTCCGGCCGGACCATCACGTCGTCAGCCTGATCGCGACGATATCGCGCGAGGAGATCGCCGGCCTCGTGACGCCGGCGGCGCATGTCGGCAAGGCGTTGCCGATGCCGATGATCGCGCGCCTGCAGGGCGCAACGATCATCTGTCCGCCGGACCCAATCGTGGCGGCGTTCTTCGGCAGGCTGGGCGGCGTGATCGAGGTCGAGGACCAGAACGAGTTCGACGTGCTCAGCGTCGTCACCGCGACCTATGCCAGCTATTTCAAGTATCTCGACACGATCCACGCGTGGGTGCGCGGCCAGGGCGTGCCGGGCGACAAGGCGCGCGCGTACATCACCAGCATCTACAAGGCGCTGGCCAACGCGCCGGACACGGCCCCGAACGAAGACTTCATGCATCTTGCCCAAGATTATGCGACGCGCGGCGGCATCAACGAGCAGGTGCTGCGCGAACTCACCGAGCGGGGAACGTTCGAGACCTTCGCGGAGAGCCTGGAGCGCGTGCATAAGCGTATTTCAGGCAAGTAGCCCTGAGCGCCAATGCTGCCGGGCACTGGTTGGTGACGGCGCGCCTCCCTGACTGGCTTAGGTGACACCGGTCAACTCGACGGCGGTGCGTACGCGGGCGAGCACTTCGCTCAGCATATCGTGCATGGCCTTGCGCGCCCTGGCCGCGTCGCCGGCCTCGATCGCTCTCAGCACCTTGCCGTGCGCATCGAGGTCGCCGACCGGATGGCCGAACAGCGCGTTGGTGGTCGGCACGCTGTATTGCAGGGCGGTATGGATCAGCGCCGAGAGCGGCAGGAAGAAGCGGTTGCCAGTGGCCGCGAGCACCGCTTCGTGGAAGGCGGCGTCCGACAAGACCGGATCGCCCTGGCCCGAGGATGCCGCGCGCATCGCTTCGAAGGCCTCGCGGATGGCGGCGATCTCGTCCGCTTTGTTGCGGCTCGCGGCAAGGGCCGCGGCCTCGCATTCGAAGCCCAACCGCACTTCCAGAAGCTCGATGATGAAGTGGCGCGGGGTGGCGCTGGCGCGCAACCAGCCCAGCACCGAAGGGTCGAGGAAATTCCAGTCCTTCAGCGGGCGGATGCGCGAGCCGCGGCGCGGGCGGGTGAGCAGCAGGCCCTTGGCCGACAGGATCTTCACCGCTTCGCGGGCAGCACTTCGGCTGGCGCCGAAGCGGGCGCAAATCTCCTCCTCGCCGAGCAGTGTCGCGCCGGGCGGAAACAGCCCGCCGAGAATCTCGCGGCCGAGAATGTTGGTTATCTCATCGGTCACCGACGAGGTCTGATTGCCTGCCATTGTCCCGGCCCAATTCAGCGTCTTCACGACAGTGTTACACGCGCCGGCGATCGACGCACCGACTAATTATCGGCGCTGCGGATTTTATCTGATTTATCAGATGAATTGTTTTCAACAAGCGTCGCATTCCTGCTAACTGGAGGATCGAGAATTTCAGGGCGAAGCAGCGGAGAGCCGGTTTGTCGCCAATATCCTCCATGCGTGCGGTGGTGCTGCGCCGGCCACTCGACCTCCATGTCGAGGAGCGGGCCGTCCCCTCGCCCGGTCCCGGCGAGGTGCTGGTCCGCATTGCGCGCGGCGGCATCTGCGGCTCGGACCTGCACTATTTCCGCCATGGCGGCTTCGGCACCGTGAGCATGAAGGAGCCGATGATCCTCGGCCACGAGATCGCCGGTCGCGTCGAGGCGCTGGGCGCCGGCGTTTCAGGACCGGCGGTCGGTACGGCGGTCGCCGTCAATCCGGCCAACCCCTGCGGCATCTGCGCCTTCTGCCACACGGGTGAGCCGATTCACTGCCTCGACATGCGCTTCCTCGGGTCCGCGATGCGCACGCCGCATGTGCAGGGCGGCTTTGCCGAGCATCTCGTCTGCCGCGCCGAAAACGCCGTGCCGCTGCCGAAGGGTTCCGACCCTACCGCCGGCGCCTTCGCCGAGCCTCTCGCCGTGACGCTGCATGCCGTCGCCCAGGCGCCGGTCTATGGCAGCCGTGTGCTGATCATGGGCGCCGGGCCGATCGGCACGCTCTTGGTGCTCGCCGCGCGCTTTGCCGGCGCGCGCGAAATCGTCATCACCGACTTGCAGGACAAGCCGCTGCAATACGCCGCCAAGGCCGGTGCCGACCGCACCATCAATGTCGCTACAAATACCGAGGCGATGGATGGCTATGCCGCCAACAAGGGGTATTTTGATTTCGTCTTCGAGGCCGCCGGCCAGGGCGCCACGGTGGCCAGCGCCTTGCCTATCATCAAGCCGCGCGGCACCTTGGTGACCGTCGGCCAGGGTGCGACGGCGGAGCTTTCCATTTCGATGATCGTCACCAAGGAAATCCAGGTGAAAGGCAGCTTCCGCTTCGACACGGAATTCGCCCTCGCGGTCGACCTGATCGGCTCCGGCCGCATCGACGTCGCGCCGTTGCTCAGCAATATTTTGCCGCTTGCCGAGGCCCGCAAAGCCTTCGAACTGGCCAGCGACAAATCCCAATCGATGAAGGTGCAAATTGCGTTCGACTGATTATCTCGGCCGTCTCTTCGGCCTCGAAGGCAGGCATGCTTTCGTCACCGGCGCCAGCCGCGGGTTGGGCCTCGCCTTCGCGGAGGCGCTGGCCGCCGCCGGCGCGCGCGTCACCATCGGCGGCCGCAAGGCCGACGAGCTCAAGGCCGCCGGCGATCGGTTGCGCGCCGACGGCTACACTGTGGCGGAAGCCGAGATCGACGTCACCGACACGCAGTCGGTCGACGCGGCGATCGCAGCGAGCGAAGCCGGCACCGGCCCGATCGACATATTGGTCAACAATGCCGGCATCCAGCGCCGCGCGCCGCTCGAAACTGTTTCCGATGCCGACTGGGACGCGCTGATGGCGACCAATCTCGACGGCGTGTTCAAGGTGAGCCGCGCCGCGGTGAAGGGCATGATTTCGCGCTGCAGGGGCGTGATCATCAACGTCTCCTCGGTGCAGAGCGTGCTCGCCCGCCCCTCGATCGCGCCTTACGCGGCAAGCAAGGGCGCCATCACCATGCTGACCAAGTCGATGGCAGGCGAATGGGGCCAGCATGGCGTGCGCGTCAACGCCATCGCGCCCGGCTATTTCAAGACCGAGCTCAACAGCGCCTTGGTCGCCGACGAGAAATTCTCGACATGGCTGACCGGCCGCACGCCGATGCGGCGCTGGGGCGCTGTGGAGGAACTGGCGGGCGCAGCGGTGTTCCTGGCCTCGGATGCGGCGAGCTTCGTGACGGGACAGACGCTGCTGGTGGATGGCGGGATCACAAGCGTGTTGTAAGGCCGCCCTCACCTCACGCGGACCCGCGCCTCAAACCGGCAAGCTCGTCTCCCCCACCGACGGATGCTGCTCGATGGGCGGATCGATCTTGGTGTCTCTTGCGAACCCAGCCAGCACCCTGTCGACAGACAGCCTGCCCGAACCGGCGAGCGCCAGGATGAACATGCCACCAGCGATTGCCAGGTCCTTCTCGAAATGCAGCAATTCGTTCTGGCTGGCGAAACTGGTGTGGAATAGGCCGGCCGTCATCATGCAGAACAGGCCGAGTCCGATCGCTCCCAGCCGCGCCAGGATGCCGAGCGCCACCGACAGGCCGGCACCAAGCTGCAGCGCGATGGTGGCCAAAAGCAGCGGCGTGCTGACGCCGACCGCGGCCATCGCCTTCTGAGCGCCCTCGAAATGCGTCGCCAACTGCAGACCCTCATGCACGAAGATCAGCGATAGAAGCAGGCGGCCGGCAAGCAGGACGACGTCCCTGGCGTGAAGTCTTTCGGCAAGTTCGATCGGTGTCATGGTCGGCTCCGGTCTTTGAAAACAGGCATCTGGTATGAGCGGGGCGCCACGCCGATGGACGTGCGCCTGCAAGTGCTCGAGGTTGAAAGGTCGGAGCCGGCGCGAGGGAGAGGAACGCCGGCTCCGGTTTTCGGGCGCGCTACCGCCGTGGCGCCCAAAAGTCGGCACTCGGGGCAAGGTCAGTGCCAAGCCCCTCTCCGGCCGCTCCGCGGCCAGTTCTCCGCCACCTTGTGGGGGCCAGGAAACAGGTCGAGCTACTTCGTCACCTTGGTGTCGATGGCCTGCTTGAGGTCGGAAAGCTCCTCGCAGCCCGCCGGGCAGAGTTTTTGCAGCGAGGCGAGCTGCTCGTTCGCCTTGGCCATGTCGCCGGTCTCGACATAGAGCTCGCCCAGATATTCATGCGCGGCCTTATGATCGGGCTGCAGCTCCAGCGCCTTGGTGTAGTAGGTCAGCGAGGTCTGGTAGTCGCCGGTCTTGCGCAGCGTGAAGCCGAGCAGATTGTAGACGTCGGCCTGCTGGTTGTCCTGCGCCAGGTCGCGCAGGTCGGCTAGCGCGCCCTTGTAATCCTTGGCCTCGATCTTGGCCTTCACCGCCGTCAGGTCCGGCGCGTCGGCGCCTTCGATGTCGTCCACGGCATAGGCCGGCACGGCGATGGCGATCGGGGCCGCGGTCAAGACCGCAATGGCGCCGAGCACCGCGAAAAGTGCGTGTTTCATGGGAGATGTCGCTTTCTCTTCAGGATCCGATTCAGATCAGATCTGCGTTGGGGTGAAGGCGTAGGCGTTGCCGTCCTTGACGAAGCTGCCTGTGCCAGGGAACGGGAAGTGCGAGCCGCAGATGCGGATATTGTCGGCAATCACCTGGTCGATGATCTTGTGGCGTGTGGCGATCGCCATCGGCCCGTCCTGGTCGTAGCTGCCCTGCCATTCGGGATGCGGGGCGAGCAGCGCCGGCACGTACATGGTGTCGGCCGAGACGAGGAATTGCTCGGAGCCGGCGTCGACATGGTAGACGGAATGGCCGGGCGTGTGGCCGGGCGCCGCCATGATGCGGATGCCGGGCACCACTTCCGTGCCGTCGTCGACCAGCTTCCAGTTCTTCCATTTCGGGAAGTTCTCGGCGATGCGCTTGCCCGCCGGCTTGCGGCCCTCGGGCAGCTTGACGAGGCGGCTCGGATCCGTCCACCAATTGTACTCGGTCGCGTTAACGATCAGCTCGGCATTCGGGAACACCGGATTGTTGGTGCCCTTTTCCATCAGGCCCCAGACATGATCCGGATGGAAATGCGAGATCATGATGGTGTCGATCGCCTTGTAGTCGATGCCGGCCGCCTTCATGTTGGCCGGCAGATGCGTGGCGTTGGCCTGCCATTGGCCGACGCCGGAGCCGGCGTCCATCATGATGGTGCGGCCGTTCATCTGGAGCACCACGACGGTGAGCGGGATCGGCATGAACTCGGTGGTCAGCCCCGCCTTGGCGAGCGCTGCCTTGGTGTCGTCGACCGACACGCCCTTGATGAAGGCCGGGTCGTGGGGCTTGCGCCAAATGCCGTCATAGACGGCGGTGACCTCAAGCGAACCGACTTTGTATTTGTAGAAGCCGACCAGCGGCTCCACCGGGGTTTCGGCGTGAGCCGCGGGCGCGAATTCCAGCTTGCCGGCAATGCCGAAGGCGGCCGCGGCGGCGGCGGAACCGAGCACCATGCGGCGTGTCATGTTGAACATCAGAAATCTCCTCTTGTGGCTTGCGCGTTTGCTTCAAGTTTCAGGCGGCGTGAGAGAATGGCGGAGGGCCCGGTGCTGCCCTCCGCCGGCTGCGGAAACCGTAACCGGCCGATCCGACTGAAGACCGGCCGGCGCCGGGGAGATCGGGACGTCTGGTCGTTGACCCGAGGCGAGGCGTGCCTTCCTCACACCGGCATCAGAACCTTTGGTCCCGACTCCTGGGCGAGGACCTTTCGGTCCCGCCTGCCTACCGACCCCAAATGCCCTGGCCGGGCTCTTCCGCAGCGATCCTGGCCGCCGGCTTCATGGCGTGGCGGTCCATGTCGGGCTTCGCGAGGGAAGCGGTGGTTGTGGTGTCGATGGCGACGGCCTGCTGGCCGCCATTTGTCCCGGAGAAGTGGTCGCTGCCGGCGAAGGCGCTGCCGGTGGCAACGAGCATGGCGACTGCGGCAAAAGCGGTTCTGTTCATATGCGTAGTCCTTCCGGTTGGTTGATGCGTGCCTTGGGAGGATGGCCCCGCTACAGCCAAGACCCGGAAGGCCCGGGCTTTATTCCCGGGACGCGGAAGAATTTTTTGGCAACGGAAGATCGCGATTTTTGCGGAATGAACGGCCCAGTTAGCCGGCGTTAATCATGGCTTGAGTTTGTTGGCTCAAGGCAAGCCTCCAGGCCGCGAATGGCGCACCTTGAGGCGGGCATGGAAGTTCTAATTTAAGCACTTTCCTTTAACTCCGATCGATGGCGCGTCGTCCTCCGATCGACGGAGCGTCGTCCAGGAAAGCTATTCGGGTTGAATTGACCGCGACAAATTTCAACATCGGCCGTATCAGGCAGGCCGTTTTTTCTTCCGCCAACGTGCCGGCGGCGATTGCTTTCGTCGTGCTCTTGATCTGCGCGATCTTCGTCGACCAGCAGAACAAAAGGGTTTCCGATCAACTCACGCGCGCCGACGTCCTCTACAAGGTCAACATCATCCGCGCCAAGCTGGAAGGAAACATCAACGGCAATCTCCAGCTGGTTCAGGGCCTCGTCGCGGCCATCGTCACCGAGCCCTATATGGGCCAGCAGAGATTTGCCTCCCTGGCTGCCAATCTCTTCAAGCAGAAATCGCAGTTGCGCAACATTGGCGGCGCGCCCGATCTCGTCATTTCGATGATGTATCCGATGGAGGGCAACGAGAAGGCGATCGGGCTCGACTACCGCAAGAACGAGGCGCAACGCTTGGCGGCACTTAGGGCGCGCGACCAGCGCATATCGGTGCTTGCCGGTCCCGTCGACCTCAGGCAGGGCGGGCGCGCCTTCATCGGCCGGATCCCTGTCTTCGTACCGACGGCGGGGGGCGGCGATCGCTTCTGGGGCCTTGTCTCGGCGGCTATCGACATCGATCGGCTCTACGCCGCAAGCGGACTCACCGACCCCGATCTCGACATAGACGTGGCGCTTACCGGAAAGGACGCGCTTGGCGGTGGCGGCCAGCGCTTCTTCGGTAGCGCCGACATCGTCGAGAACAATCCGGTGACGGCAGAAGTGCAGCTACCGTTCGGTTCCTGGCAGATTTCGGCAATTCCCAAGGGCGGTTGGCCGACCGTGCCGAAGAACGAGCGAGTCTTGCAGGCGCTCATGGCGCTCGCCGCTGTGCTGGTGGTGCTGCCCATCCTGGTGGCCGGACGGCTGTTCGGCGAAAGGCAGAAAAACTATGCCGAATTGAGGCGCCTGTCCGGGAGGCTGGAACTGGCTCTGGAGGCTTCAGGCATCGGCGTGTGGGAGCAAGACCTCGTCACCGACGAGCTGCTGTGGGACGATCGCGTCAATGAGATCTACAGCAAGCCCGCCGACGGGAAGCCGCGCGGCTATGACGACTGGGCACTGGCGATCCACCCCGAGGATATCGCGCGGGCACAGCGCGAGTTCGACCTTGCCGTGGCTGCAAAAGGTCCCTACTCCTCGCAGTATCGACTGCTTCGCCCAGACGGCACCGTCCGCCATGTGCGCGCGCGCGCAAGCTACTTCCAGGACAGCGACGGCACGCCGAAGATGGTCGGGGCCGAATGGGACGTGACCAGCGACGTTCTGCTCAACGAGAATCTGGTGCGTGAACGGCAATTGTCGGAATCGAAGAATGCCGAACTCAAGACCGCCAAGGCGCGCATCGAGCATGTGGCGCTGCACGATTCGCTAACAGGCCTGCCCAATCGCCGTTACCTCGACGAGATGCTGGCCAGTTCGCCCGAGGATCGCACTGCGCTGCTGCATCTCGACCTCGACCGCTTCAAGCACATCAACGACACGCTCGGCCATGCGGCGGGCGACGCCATGCTCATGCACGCCTCGAAGGTCATCAAAGCCAACGTCCGGGCAGGTGACTTCGTGGCGCGCATCGGCGGGGACGAGTTCGTTGTGGTGTGCCAGGGGCGCGATGACAATGAACTCGCCGCGCTAGCGGACCATATCATCGAAGAAATGCGTCAGCCCGTCGACTATAAAGGCCACCAATGCCGGTTCGGGGTCAGCATCGGGATTGCGGCGCTTAGCGGCATCGATGCGAAGCAGTTGCTGGTCAACGCCGATCTCGCGCTCTATCGAGCCAAGAGCCGCGGTCGCAACCGTTATGAGTTCTTCAACGAAGAGCTGCAGAGCGAGATCGTCAGGACCAAGCAGACCGCTGACGAGATCCTCGGCGGGCTGGAGCGCAACGAATTCATCGCCTACTATCAACCACAGTTCGATGCCAAGACGCTCGAGATCGTCGGCGTCGAGGCGCTGTCGCGCTGGCGCCATCCACGGCGCGGCCTCCTCGCCCCCGACATCTTCCTCAAAGTGGCCGAGGAATTGAATGTGGTCTCGCTGATCGACCGCACGATCCTCGAACAAACGCTCGAGAATTTCCAGCGCTGGTCGCGCGACGGCCTCAACATCCCGCGCTTTTCCGTCAACGTATCAGCACGAAGGCTGGAGGACAACGACTTGATCAACGGCCTGCGCATGCTGGCGATCAAGGAGGGAACCATCTCGTTCGAGCTCGTGGAATCCATTTTCTTGGACGAAAATGACGAGCTTGTCGCCTGGAACATCGAGCACATCAAAGAGCTCGGGATCGACATCGAGATCGACGATTTCGGCACGGGCCATGCGTCCGTCGTCAGCTTGCTCAAACTGCAACCGCGCCGTCTCAAGATCGACCGGCAGCTCGTCACGCCGATAACGGGCTCAGCGGCGCAGCGGCGGCTGGTGTCGTCCATCATCGAGATCGGCAAATCGCTCGGCATCGGGGTCGTGGCGGAAGGCGTCGAGACGATGGAACATGCGCGAATCCTGAAAGAGCTTGGCTGCGACATCCTGCAAGGCTACGCATTCGGGCGCCCGATGGACGCAAAATCCTTCAGGACCTTCGCGGCGTCACGCAAATGGCTGGCCACGGCATAGGCGGATGAAGCGAGCTTCCGTTTGACCGCACCGCTACCGGCTGCGCAACCCGTTCGGCAAACGAGCAAACGATAGGACAGCCCTGTCGAGAGCGACAGCAGCTGCAGTCATAAGTCACCAAACTGTCACACCAGGCGGCAACCGCCATGGTAGGTTTGCCGAGGCCGCCTCCGCGGCCCCTGACCACATCAAGAGCCGGCGCAGCCGCCATGAACATCGCCCTCCCCGCCGAAGGCACCGACCTCTCGCCCTATTTGCCGGACGAGCACGGGCTGTTCTTCATCTACCATTTCAAGGCCGATGGGAGCCGCACCAAGGATCCAGCGGAGGCGCATTGGAGCTGGCGCAGCTACCAGATCACCGACATGCGCGCCCGCCAGGAGATCGGCGCCGAGCAGGCCTTGCCGGCGGCGGTGCGCGATGCTTTCCTGTCGCCCAGCCATGGCTGCCAGATCGACTTCGAGGACGACTTCCTCTATGGCGACCTGCCCGACTTCAGGCACGATTTTGCCGAGGCGCGCGGGCTCACGCATTTCCGTTTCGCCTTCAACGAAAAGATGCTGGTCGGCGCCCGCAAGCAGCCGCTGGAATCGGTCGACAAGATCCGCAAGCTGGTGGAGAGCGGCACGCGAAAATTCCGCGCGCCGGCCGAGCTAATCGAGGCGGTGATGGGCCAGTCGCTCGACGGCATGGCGGCCGAGCTCGGCAAGATGGGCGACACGCTCGACGGAATCGAGGATCGCATCGTGTGCGATGCATGGCACAATGAGCGCCAGGCGCTGGTCGACGCGCGCCGGCAGCTGGTGCTGATCCACCGGCAGATGGCGACGCTCACGAGTCTCTTTCGCCATCTAGACCATTCGCATCACAACGAACTGCCCGACCCCATCAACGACATGGCGACCCGGCTTTCGCACCGGGCGCACACGCTGCATCACGACGGCGAACAACTGCAGGCGCGCACGCGCCTGTTGCAGGACGAGCTGATGGCCAAGCTGACCGAGCAGTCGAACCAGCTGCTCTATATCCTCTCCGTCATGACGGCGGTGCTGTTGCCGATGACCATCATCTCCGGGCTGTTCGGCATGAATGTCGGCGGATTGCCGCTGGTCGGCACGCCGCTGGGATTCTGGGCGGTGACGACGATCTCGGTCGTCATCGCCGGCATCATCTATATGGTCGTGCGACGGCTGGGGCGCGTGTAGCGCTTCAGGCGGTTGCCCGCAAATCCTCGACGATCGTGCCGGCGGCCTGGACTTCGGCTTCGTGGCCGGGTTCGCGCCACGTCTCGGCAAGTCCGGCCGCGTACCATTCGCGCATGGCCGGGAGGTCGAGCAGCCGCTGCGGATAGTTAGCCGCTTCGCCTTCGAAAATCAGGCCATAGGACTGCGCCCTGAATGCGATGGGGGCAAAGAAGGCATCGACGGCACCAAAACGGTCGCCGGCCAGGAACGGCCCGCCGAAACGCGCAAGGCCATCGTTCCACAAGTCTCCCAAGCGGAAGATGTCGTGCTTCAGCGCGCCGGACATCGGCAATGGCTGGACGCGGACGCCGCAGCTCATCGGGCAGTCATTGCGCATCGCGGTAAAGCTCGAATGCATCTCGGCGGCGGCCGAGCGCGCCCAGGCGCGCGCCTTCGCCTCCGCCGGCCAGACGCCCTGGTGGCGTTCGGCCAGGTATTCGACGATCGAGAGCGAATCCCAGACCGCCCAGCCGTCATCGACCAGGCAGGGTACCCGGCCATTAGGCGAGAATTGTCGGTAGAGTTCGAAACTCGGCCCGGTCGGGAACGGCGTCAGCCGCTCCTCGAACGGAATGTTGAGGACGCGCATCAGCAGCCATGGCCGCAGCGACCAGGACGAATAGTTCTTGTTGCCGATATGCAGAACGTACATCTGACGCCCCTTCCCCTGGTCACGCAATCTCAGACGGAGAACGTTGCGCTTGCTTATCTTGTTGCGGGCGCCGGCGGGCGGACCTCGCGGCCCCTGAACATCGACCATGAATACATCGCCAGCGCCGTCCAGATCAGTGCGAAGGCGATCGCCTGCGTGGTGCCGAACGGCTCATCGAAGATCAGCACGGCGATCAGGAACACCATGGTCGGCGCGATATATTGCATGATGCCGATGGTAGACAGGCGCAGCAGCCTGGCGCCGAAGGCAAACAGCAGCAACGGCACCGCGGTGACCGGACCGCAGCCGATCAGCAAGGCCGTGTCGGCACCGCTGCTGGAGATGAAATGATCCTGGCCGGTGGCGATCAGGTAGGCGATGTAGCCAAGCGCCGGCACCGAGAGCAAAACCACCTCGAGCAGAAAACCCTGGCTCGGGCCGATCGGCAGCGTCTTGCGGAAGAAGCCATAGGCGGCAAAGGAAAAGGCGAGCGCCAGCGATACCCATGGCAATTTGCCGGCCTCGACTGTGAGCACCGTCACCGCGATCGTGGCGAGCGCTACTGCGGCGATCTGCAGCCTGTCGAGCCGCTCGCCGAGCAGCACGGCGCCGACGACGACGCTGACCAGCGGGTTGATATAGTAGCCAAGCGCGGTCTCGACGGTGCGGTCGACCGCGATCGCCCAGACATAGATACCCCAGTTGATCGAGATCAGCACCGCCGTCAGCGCCGCCATGGCAAGGCTCTTCGGCGAGCGGATCGCCGCCTTGAAATCGGCGGTGCGGCCGGCCCAGATGAGCACCGCCGCCGCGATCGGCACCGACCAGACGACGCGGTTGGCGATCACCTCGGCAAGCGGCAGATGCGCCACCGCCTTCATGTAGAAGGGTAAGAGCCCCCAAAGGAAATAGGCGCCAAGCGCCAGGAGGAACCCGCGGCGGGCCTTGGCATCCTGATCGAGATCGGCTGTAGCGGTGACCATGGCCTAACGCTATGGCCCAGCGGAGCGCCCAAGACCATCACAAAATCATGATGGATCAACGGAGTTTTGGTGATGGTTCAAGGAGGTCCCAGTTCTCGCCTCACTTTGGGGACGAGGAAGGGCGGCGGCCTACTCCGCCGCCACCAATCCCGCCATGTCGCGGTTCTTCATCAGCTTGTAGACGATCGAATCCATCAGCGCCTGGAAGGAGGCGTCGATGATGTTTTCCGACACGCCGACCGTCCACCAGCGGGCGCCGGTGGAATCATGCGATTCGACGAGGACGCGGGTGATGGCCTCGGTGCCACCGTTGAGGATGCGCACCTTGAAATCGGCGAGCTCGAGATCGGCGATCTCGTTCTGGTACTTGCCGAGATCCTTGCGCAGCGCGATGTCGAGCGCGTTGACCGGGCCGTGGCCTTCGGCGACCGACATCTTCTCCTCGCCGTCGACCTCCACCTTCACGATCGCCTCGGAGACGGTCTTCAGATTGCCGTTGGCGTCGAAGCGGCGCTCGACCATGCAGCGGAAGGACGTGACGTTGAAGAACTCCGGCAGGCCGTGCAGCATTTTTCGCGCGAGCAGCTCGAAAGAGGCGTCGGCGCCCTCATAGGCATAGCCTTCCGCCTCGCGCTCCTTGACCACGGCGATCAGCGCGTCGAGCCGATGATCGTCCTTCGGCACGTCGATGCCGCGCCGCTTCAGCTCGGCGAGGAAATTGGCCTTGCCGCCCTGGTCGGAGACCATGACGCGGCGGCGGTTGCCGACGGCTTCCGGCGGCACATGCTCATAGGTCGCCGGCTCCTTGGCCAGGGCCGAGGCGTGGATACCGGCCTTGGTGGCGAAGGCGGAGGAGCCGACATAGGGTGCCTGCGCTTCCGGCGCCCGGTTGAGCAATTCGTCGAAGGCGCGGGAGAGCCTGGATATCCCCGTCAGATCTTCGGCCGAAATGCCGGTTTCGAAGCGGTCGGCGAAGGCGGGCTTCAGCGAAAGCGTCGGGATGATCGTGATCAGATTGGCATTGCCGCAGCGCTCGCCGATGCCGTTCAGAGTGCCCTGGATCTGACGCACGCCGGCTTCGACGGCGGCGAGTGAATTCGCCACCGCCTGGCCGGTGTCGTCATGGGCGTGGATGCCGAGATGATCGCCTAGGATGCCGCCGGCGATGACCTTCCCAACGATCTCCCGCACCTCCGAAGGCTGCGTGCCGCCATTGGTGTCGCACAGCACCACCCAGCGCGCGCCGGCATCATAAGCGGTTTTCGCACAGGCCAGCGCGTAGCCCGGATTGGCCTTGAAGCCGTCGAAGAAATGCTCGCAGTCGACCATGGCCTCCTTGCCGGCCGCGACTGCCGTCTCGACCGAGGTCTTGATCGAGTCCAGGTTCTCCTCATTCGTGCAGCCGAGCGCGACGCGCACATGATAGTCCCAGCTCTTGGCGACGAAGCAGATGGCATCCGACTTCGACTGCACCAGCGCCGCCAGCCCCGGGTCGTTGGAAGCCGAGAGCCCTGCCCGCTTGGTCATGCCGAAGGCGACGAATTTCGCGCTCTCAGTCCGTTTCTTTTGGAAGAAGGTCGTGTCGGTCGGGTTGGCGCCCGGATAGCCGCCCTCGACATAGTCGATGCCGAAGTCGTCGAGCAGCTTGGCGATCGCGATCTTGTCCTCGACAGAAAAGTCGATGCCCGGCGTCTGCTGGCCGTCGCGAAGGGTCGTGTCGAAGAGGTAGAGGCGTTGCTTTGTCATGGCAGTAGCTCGAAATCCCGCGCTCCTTCACCGTGGAGCCGCGAACGTGCATCACTATCTCCCCGCGAACCGATCCGTCGCCCGGATCAGCCGGTCCAGAATCCCGGGCTCCGAATAGGCGTGGCCGGCGCCCTCGATGAGGTGGAAATCCGCCTTCGGCCAGGCCTTGTGCAGCGCCCAGGCATATTTCGCCGGGCACGGCATGTCATAGCGGCCGTGGACGATGGTGCCGGGAATGTCCTTCAGCTTCCAGGCGTCGCGCAAAAGCTGCCCTTCGTCCAGCCAGCCGGCATGGACGAAATAGTGGTTCTCTATGCGGGCGAAGGCGATCGCATAGTCGTCCTGGGCGAACTGGTCGCTGGTCTCGGGCTCGGGAAGCAGCGTGATCGTCTCGCCTTCCCAGATGCTCCAGGCGCGGGCGGCCTCAACTTGAGCCTTGCGGTCGGAGCCGACCAGCCGCTTGCGATAGGCGGCCATCATGTCGCCGCGCTCGGCCTCGGGGATCGGCGCCAGGAACCGCTCCCATTTGTCGGGAAACATCTCCGAGACGCCGAACTGATAGTACCATTCGAGCTCGGCGCGGGTCAGCGTGTAGATGCCGCGCACGACGAGCTCGCTGACGCGCTCCGGATGCGTCTCGGCATAAGCGAGCGCCAAGGTCGAGCCCCAGGAGCCGCCGAACACCAGCCATTTGTCGAAGCCCGCCATCTCGCGCAGACGCTCGATATCGGCGACGAGATGCCAGGTAGTGTTGGCCTCGAGCGAGGCGTTGGGCATCGACTTGCCGCAGCCGCGCTGGTCGAACAGGATGACGTCATAAAGTTTCGGGTCGAACAGGCGCCGGTGTTTCGGCGAGATGGTGCCGCCCGGACCGCCATGCAGGAACACGGCGGGCTTGCGGCCCTTGGTGCCACAGCGCTCCCAATAGACGGTGTGACCGTCGCCGACATCGAGCATGCCTGACTCGAACGGCTCGATCTCGGGATAGAGCGTACGCAACGAACTGCCGTGGATCGTCATAGTTTCAAACCGTGCTGCGGCCAGTTGGCCGTCTCGTGGTCGGGATGCTGGAAGGAGATGATCTGCTCCTGCCGCCGATAGAAGTCGGGGTCGTCAAGGATCGGCGCCTCGAAGATCTTTTCCACCCAGGGCAGGCGAACGGCGTAATTCACCTGGATCTGCGGTGCGAGGTCGGAGCGGTCGTCGAAAGCGCCGATGGCGATCTCCAGCGAGCCGGGCTGGCGGTAGGTCAGCGGCGTGCCGCAGCGGGCGCAGAAGCCGCGGTCGATGTTGACCGAGGACTGGAAATAGCTCGGCTCCTCATGGGTCCACTCGACGCCGTCCTTCGGCACCGTCACCAGCGCGCCGAAGAAATTGCCGAACTGTTTCTGGCACATGCGGCAATGGCAGATGGACGGGCGCCCGAGCTTGCCGTGCACGCGGAAGCGCACGGCGCCGCACTGGCAGCCGCCGGTTCGAACTTGATCGGTCATGGTTTTTCCTCCGGCGGCCATTGCTCGGTGTCGTGATCGGGATGCTGATAGGAGACGAGCTCGGCGAGGTAAGGCGCGGACGTGATATCGCCCATCGTCTCCTCGGACGGCAGTTTCGCGATGCCGTCTACATAGGGAAGCTTTGCTTCGACGCCCCACTGGATGGTGGGCGCGATGCCGGTCGGGTCGTCGAAGGCGGCAATCGCTAGCGCGATGCCATCCGGCGCCTCGAAGGTCAGCGGCGTGCCGCATTCGGCGCAGAAGCCGCGCCGGACGGCATTGGACGAGCGGAAGCGTTTCGGCTCGCCGCGCGTCCAGTCGAGCGTAGCGCCGCGCACCGAGACCAGCGGCAGATAGAAATTGCCGCTCGCCTTCTGGCACATGCGGCAATGGCAGACCGAGGCGTCTCCCAGCGCGCCTTCGACGCGGAAGCGCACGGCGCCGCACTGGCAGCCACCTGTATAGACCGGCCGGTTGTCGAGGCTCATCGCTCACTCCTGGGTATCGGCTTACTCCGGGTCATGGGTTTACTCCGGGTCATGGCAAACCGCTTCGACATTGTTGCCGTCGGGATCGAAGACAAAGGCGCCGTAATAGTTGGGGTGATAATGTGGATGCAGGCCCGGCGCGCCATTGTCCCTGCCGCCGGCGACAAGTGCAGCCGCATGGAAGGCATCGACCTCGGCGCGGCTGCGGGCGGTAAAGGCGACATGCTGGGTGGATTTCGGCTTGTCCGTGCTGTCGCTCAGCCAGAACACCGGCCGGTCGCGACCATAGCCGCCAACCTTGGCGCCGCCAGTATATTGCTCAGGCACCATGTAAAGTAGGGAAGCCCCCAGCGGCGCCATCGCCTTGTCGTAGAAGGACTTGGACTTTCCGAAGTTGGAAACATTGATGCCAAGATGATCGATCACGGGACGAACTCCTCCGTTTGTGGCGCGGGCGCATCGGCAAGGCCGACCACGATGACGATGTGCTGGCAGACATTGTCGATATCGCGGATCACGTCGTCGTTCCAGAAGCGCAGAATGGTCCAGCCTCCGGCAGCTAGATAGGCAGTTCTTTCCTCGTCCCGCCGAGAGTGTTCCGCATCACCATGCTGGCTGCCATCAACCTCGATTATGAGGCGATATGCCGAACATGCGAAATCGACAATGTAGGGTCCGATGGGCACTTGCCGCCTGAAGCTCATTCCCATCAGCCGGTGAGCGCGCAACTCGTTCCAGAGTTTCAGCTCGGCATCGGTCATCGCGCGGCGCATCGACTTGGCGTTCTTGCGCTGACCAAGAGGAAAGCGGTCGTGGCCCATGTTCAGACCGCCTTCCGCTGGAGATTAGCGAAACCGGACGCGCCGGCTAATCTCCCCCCTTGCGGGGGAGATGTCCGGCAGGACAGAGGGGGGTGCTGCCCCGCCAGCGTGGCCGAAACTCGGGAGTGCTGCGCTCTCAGAAGATGGTTATCGCCAAAGTGGGCAAGCTCGGACGCTGGCGTTCCTTCACACCCCCCTCTGTCCTGCCGGACATCTCCCCCGCAAGGGGGGAGATTGGCCGTCACCGGCGCCTTCGCCAATCGCCAAGGTTCCCTCACCGCTTGATCTCCCAGGTCGTCACGCGCTCGCCGGTCACGGGGTCCTTTCCGTCCTTCAGTTGCACGCTCTGCGCCAGTAGCTCATTGCGGATGCGATCACCCTCGGCCCAGTTCTTGGCAGCGATAAACTCCAGACGATCCGCGATCGCCTTGGCGATCGCCGCCTCGTCCACCTTGGCCGCGCCCGTATCGAAGCCGAGAAAGGCCAGCGCTGCCTTTAGCGAAGCGGCTGCGCCATTCCCGACATTGCCGCCGGCATCGACCGCCTCGCCGGCAAGCTGCGTCAGCCGCTGCAAGGCAGTGTAAGTGGCGAGATCGTCCGACAGCGCTTCCACCACCTCGGCCGGCAATTCTTTTGCCGCCACAGGCGCGAGGTCGGCGGCGCGCTTCCATTTGCGCAGCGTGTTCTCCGCCTCCTCCAGCTTGCGCACGGAGAAGTCGATCGGCTCACGGTAATGCGTCATCAGCATTGCCAGCCTGAGCACCTCGCCCGGCCAGGTGCGGCCGCCGAAAGTCTCGGTCTCCAGCAGCTCATGGATCGAGAAGAAGTTGCCGAGGCTCTTCGACATCTTCTGGCCCTCTACCTGCAGAAAGCCGTTATGCATCCAGACATTAGCCATGACCTTGGTGCCGTGCGCGCAGCGCGACTGGGCTATCTCGTTCTCGTGGTGCGGAAAGATCAGGTCCAGCCCGCCGCCATGGATGTCGAAAACCTCGCCGAGATAGGCGGCCGACATGGCCGAGCATTCGATGTGCCAGCCGGGCCGGCCCCTGCCCCACGGGCTCTCCCAGCCGGGCTCTTCGGGCGAAGACAATTTCCACAGCACGAAATCGCCGGGGTTCTTCTTGTGCGCGTCGACGGCGATGCGCGCGCCGGCCTGCTGCTCGTCGAGATTGCGCTTCGAGAGCTCGCCATAGTCCGGCATCGAGGCGGTGTCGAACAGCACTTCGCCGCCGGCGACATAGGCGTGGCCGCGCTCGATCAGTTGCGCAATCAGCGACAGCATGTCAGCCTTGCCGTCGGCGCGGGGCGCAACGAACTCGGTGGCCCGCGGCTCGAATGTCGGCTCAAGGCAACCGAGAGCCTTGATGTCCTTGTGGTACTGGTCGGCGGTCTTTTCGGTGACCTTGCGGATCGCGTCGTTGAGCGAGAGCTTTCCGGCCGCAATGTCGTCGCCGAAGTCGCGCAGCGCCCTGGCATTTATCTTGTCGTCGACATCCGTGATGTTGCGCACATACGTGACATGGCTTTCGCCGTAGAGATGGCGCAACAGACGGAAGAGCACGTCGAAGACGATCGCCGGGCGCGCATTACCGATATGGGCGAAGTCGTAGACGGTCGGGCCGCAGACATACATGCGCACATTTTGCGGATCGATCGGGACGAAAGGTCCCTTGGCCCGCGTTAGCGTGTTGTAGAGGCTGAGGCCCTTCGATGCGTCAGACATGCGGTCCCGGTCCTTAGTTTCTTGTTGAGCATGACTTATCCGAAAACCGGCTTCCGCTTTTCGGGGTCATGCTTGAGCCGGAACCGGGTCTGCACCGAAGGCGCAAATCAGGCTCCAGCCTGCTGGCCGGGGCGTTTTTTCCGATCTGGGGAAAGATGAGGCGAAAACGTCCGGACCAGCGCGAGGCTAGCCAATAATGCAAATGCCACAAATGGCGAAAGACGTTTTCATGCGCGGCTTTATCGCGCCGGCAGGTGTTGCCGTCAAGTCGCTCTGCCAAGGAAAGATGTCGTCGGATCACAGGTAAAGGTAGGACGAAACATTTTATTAAACATGTCGGCACAGTTATGAAACATTCGCCGGCTAGACCCGCCAAGTGTCACGATTTGGTCCGAATCAGCCGCCAAACGCTGAACACGAAGCCGTTACCAGGGAAGAGAACAATGCCTCGCAACAAGCAGGAACAGAACCGACAAGCGCAGCCGGCTCTCGCCAGCCACTACCGCGCGATCGGCCCGGCGGCGATCGTCGCGGCCCTTCTCCACACCGCGAAGAAGAAGAAGCCGGCGCAGAAGATCGTTTCGCCGCGCGCTGCTTGAAAAGGTACGATCGGCACGGTCCCCCGACGGCGGGACGCCGGCGATGAGGGCGCCAAAAGAGCGCCCTGGAGATGAAAGGCCCCACAGCAGCCTTTCGAGGCAAGCAGCCTTCCGCTGGATGGTTTGACGCAATCCGAACGGAAGGTTACGGCGAAGGCGCCGAACCTAACCGCTCCACACTTTTCCTGGAATTGCGCTAAAATAAAGTCATTTGGTTTTCGTCCGCGCCGGGCTTCTGGCGCCTGGGTTTTTCGGCCTGCGGCGGAACGATGCCGCGCTGCTGGATCTCCGGCCCGGTGTTGGCGACCTTGTTGACCAGGTCGGAAACCGGAATCGCCTCGAAGAAATCGGGCTCGGCGGGCTTCAGCAGGTCGAGCACGGCGCGCGGCTCCTGCGTGCGGCAATCGAGCCAGCGGGCGAAGTCGTGTTCCTTGATGACCACCGGCATGCGGTCATGGATATGGGCGATGCCGGCATTGGCCTCGGTCGTGATGATCGCGCCGGTGTCCATCTCCGAGCCGCCTGGTTCGGCATAGGTCTCAATCAGCCCGGCGAAGGCAATCACCCCACCTCGCTTCGGCCGGATCCAGTAGGGCTGGCCCTTGGCCGAGCCCGACTGCTGCCATTCGTAAAAGCCGGAGGCCGGCACAAGAGCGCGGCGGTGGCGCATCGCGGCCTTGAACGAGGCTTTTTGCAGCACGCCTTCGGAGCGGGCATTGATGAGCAGCGGAAACGCCTTTGTGTCCTCGACCCAGGCCGGAATCAGGCCCCAGCGCACCAGCATCGCCTGGCGGTCCGGCAGGTTCGAACCAGGTTCCCGCTGCGGACCAGCAAGCGCCATCAGCACCGGCTGTGTCGGCGCGATGTTGTAGCGCGCCGGAAATTCCTCCAGCTCGGCCAGGCCAAGGAAGGCGGCGGTCTGGTCCGGCGTAGCGGTCAGGGCAAAGCGTCCGCACATGGATCTGGGCTCTTCGATTGATGTGCCACGAAAGTGGCGATGGAACCGCCGGGCCGCAACGGCTAAAGCTGGACTCGCCCAACCGGTCCACAAAAGGCTGCAGAAAGATCGGCACGCATGGAACAGCGCAAGATCATACCGGCCGTTTCCGTCGCGGTCGTGCGCGACGGAACCGTGCTTCTGGTCAAGCGCGGGCGGGCGCCGTCGCAAGGGCTCTACGCCTATCCCGGCGGCAAGGTCGAGCCGGGCGAAACGCTGGCGGAGGCCGCTGCGCGCGAATTGCTGGAAGAAACCGGGCTCGAGGCGACAGGCTATCGCCCGCTGCGCGACATCCATATCGACGGCCATGCTGAAAACCACGCGGTCGACTACCTGCTGACGGTGTTCGGCGCCGCCTATGCCGGCGGCGAGCCCGTTGCCAGCGACGATGCCGAGACCGCTGCGTTCTACACGCTGGCGGAAATGGCAGCGATGCCGCTTGCCGGCGATGTGTTCTCGGTCGCCGAGGAGTTGCTCGGCCCCGCGCAAGGCGCCAGACGGTGAGTCTCCAGAATGGCCTTGCAGGCGACAAAATGTTTCGCCACAAAGCCCTGCCCTTTCACCGCAAGGCTTTGATGACCCGCGCTTCCGCTTTTTTCGCCGCCTGCCTCGCCGTCAGCGTCGCTGTAGCGGCACCCCCGGCGTTCGCCGCCGAGGCGCCTTTCGAGCCCGGGCTGATGCGCTTGGCCGAAGTGCTCGGATCGCTGCATTTCCTGCGCAATCTCTGTGGCGAAAAAGGCGACCAGTGGCGGGTCGAGATGGAAAAGCTGCTCGAGTCCGAAAATCCCGATCCCGATCGGCGTGCCCGCTTCATCGCCTCGTTCAATCGGGGCTACCGCTCCTTCAGCGGCACCTACACGCGATGCACGCCTTCGGCGACCGAGGCCATCGCGCGCTACATGAAGGAAGGCGAGACGCTGTCGCGCGACATCGCCTCTCGCTACGGGAATTGAGCCCGGCTCGTCCGGCGGCAACGTTTTACGCGGATTTTGGCGGCAACCGGCGCCAGTATGGCGTGTGTTATTGTGTCCTGTCCCGCTCTGGTGCAATCTGTGTTGCACTTGCGCAACAGCGTTAATGAAACGTTAGTGGACAAATCCGGAATTAACTCAAACTGAAGGTTTTAATGCCGCAAGCTGGGCTAATCGGCTAAGCTCAATACCAATTGAACGCAGCCTTGTTCGATAAGTAGATCGCGACCGTAAAAATGTCGTATTTACAGGCACTTATTCCAGGCTGCCGATAAAGGTCGAGCCCGATCCCTCCTCGGATCGCCGCTTGCGAAGGGTGGACATCGCAAATGGAACATGGTGTCAGCGACATCGACGCGTTGGTCAGGGAAGAAAAGCGCCTGACCGCCGTGGAGAGCCACAGCGAAGCCTGGGCCGAGGGCCTGTCGGCTGGCATCGAACCGGAAATCATCGCCGAAGCGGCGCTGGAGACGGCTTTCGGCGAGATGCTGCGCGCCAATGGCGAGACCTCGGCGCTGGCGCTGCTCGACCGCATGCGGGAGAAAGTGATCGCCGGCGCGTTCGAGCCGGAACGGCTTAGGCATTAGTCCCTTTTTCGATAGCGACTTTTGAGCGTGGCTTTTGACGGGGACGCGCCGTTTGGGCATCATGCCCGCGCGCTCGGACATTCAGAGCCCCGGCCGGGACGGAACCCGGAAACCATGGAGAGGCAAGCGGTGAGATTTTCGATGTCAGGCCGGCCACACGGGCCGGCCCTCAGCATCCTGATCGCCGCTTCCTGCCTAGCGCTGTCGCTGTGCCTCGGCAGCACCCCTTCCTATGCGCTGAGCGAGATCCAGCGCGAGGACCTGCCTTCGCCGGTGACCCCGCCCGCCAATGGCGACAGCGCCGCGCCCGGCACCACCGTGCCCATGCCGGAGGCGCCCGGCACCAAACCCGCGGACGGCCAGCCGGCCGACGACACCGACAAGTCAGAGCCGGAACCGCCGCCCGCCAATGGCGGCATCACCAGCCCGCACGCCGATCCGGACGCGCCGCCGCCCGCCGTCGTCTACGACCTCAATACACTGCCCGAGCCGGTCAAGCGCATGCATGGGCTGATCGTCGAGGCCTGCAAAAGCGGCGACATCGAGAAGCTGAGGCCGCTGATCGGCAAAGGCGATTCCATGACGCAACTGTCGCTGGGCGACATTGACGGCGACCCAGTCACCTTCCTCAAGGGCCTCTCGGGCGACGGCGACGGCCAGGAGATCCTCGCCATCCTGGAAGAGGTGCTTTCGGCCGGCTATGTGCATGTCGACACCGGCACGCCGCAGGAGCTCTATGTCTGGCCCTATTTCTTCGCGCTGCCGCTCGACAAGCTCGATCCCAGGCAGCGCGTCGAATTGTTCAAGCTGGTCACTGCCAGCGACTATGACGACATGAAGCAGTTCGGCGCCTACATCTTCTACCGCGTCGGCATCACGCCGACGGGACAGTGGCTGTTCTTCGTCGCTGGGGATTAAACGCTTTAAACCGGCAGCGCCTCGGAAAACTCCACCGCCCTGCCCTGACCGGGCATGACGATCTCGCCTTCCCACATGACGCGCGTGCCCCGTACTATGGTGCCGATCGGCCAGCCGGCGACCTCTTTGCCGTCATAGGGCGTCCAGCCGGCCTTGGAACCTGCCTGTGCGTTGGTGATGGTCTCGCGCCGCTTCATGTCGACGACCGTGAAATCGGCATCGTAGCCGGCGGCGATGCGGCCTTTCCTGGCCATGCCGAAAATGCGCTGCGGACCATGGCTGGAAAGGTCGACGAAGCGCTGCAAAGTGAGCCGGCCGGCATTTACATGGTCGAGCATGATCGGCACCAACGTCTGCACGCCGGTCATGCCCGACGGCGAAGCCGGATAGGGCTTTGCCTTCTCGGACAGCGTGTGCGGCGCGTGGTCGGAGCCAAGGACATCGACGATGCCCTGGGAAATGCCGTGCCAGATGCCGTCGCGGTGCCGGGCGGCGCGCACCGGCGGGTTCATCTGGATCAGCGTGCCCAGTCTGCCGTAGTCGTCAGCCGTCAGCGTCAGGTGATGTGGCGTCGCCTCGCAGGTCGCGACATCCTTGTGCTGTTCGAGGAAGACGATCTCCTCGGCTGTCGAGATGTGCAGCACATGGATGCGCGCGCGTGTCTGCCTGGCGATGCGTACCAGCCGCTCCGTGCAGCGCAGCGCGGCGATTTCGTCGCGCCAGACGGGATGCGACGACGGATCTCCCTCGACGCGCTCGCCGAGCCGTTCGCGCAGGCGGAACTCGTCCTCGGAATGAAAGGCGGAGCGGCGGCGGGTGTTGCGCAGGATCGAAGCGACGCCTTCATCGTCCTCGACCAGAAGATCGCCGGTGGACGAGCCCATGAACACTTTTATGCCGGCCGCTCCCGGCAGCCGTTCCAGTTCGCCGACATCACGAGCATTGTCGCGTGTGCCGCCGACCCAAAAGGCGAAGTCGCAATGCATGCGGTTCGTGGCGCGCTGCACCTTATCGGCCAGCGCGGCCTCGCAGGTGGTGAGCGGATTGGTGTTGGGCATTTCGAAGACGGCGGTGACGCCGCCCAGCACCGCGGCGCGGGAGCCGGTCTCCAGATCCTCCTTGTGCTCCAGCCCCGGCTCGCGGAAATGCACCTGGCTGTCGACGACGCCGGGCAGGATGTGCAGGCCCGTGCAGTCGACGATTTCGCCGGCCGAAGCCTGGCCGAGATCGCCGATCCGCGCGATGCGGCCGGCCTTCACGCCGATGTCGCGCCGGCCCTCCCCGTCATGGTTGACCACCGTGCCGCCTGTCAGGATGAGGTCGAAGGTGGTCGCCATGGGCAGGTCCAGTCTCTTGCGGGGGGATTGTGGCCGGCTTACGTAATGGCCGACCATTTTGCAAGATCAGGCCGATTTTACGCCCATGCCCTTTGCCCGCCTCAAAGACCGCGCGCTCGTTTCCGTGTCAGGCCCCGATGCCGAGCATTTCCTGCAGAACATCCTCACCACCGATCTCGATACGCTGAAACCTGGGGAGGCAAAGCCCGGCGCGCTGCTTTCGCCGCAGGGCAAGATCCTGTTCGATTTCCTGATCTCGCGCGCCGGCGACAACGGCTTCCAACTGGAAAGCCGGGCCGACATCGCCGATGATTTTGTGCGCAGGCTGATGCTTTACCGCCTACGGACGAAGGCGGATATTGCCAAGCAGGATCAGGTGCTTGTCACAGTCGCATGGGGTGATGATTCAACCGCCTCGGTTTCTGATTCAACAGCACTCGCCGATACGCGCTTCCGCAATGTCGCTGTCAGGCGCACCTATGGAGGCGAGGCAAGGGACAGCGACGATCCTGGCGCCTGGCTGGCGCTGCGCATCGGCAACGGCATTGCGGAGAGCGGTTCCGACTACCAGCTTGGCGACGCCTTCCCGCATGACGTTCTGCTCGATGAAACCGGCGGGGTCGGCTTCAAGAAGGGCTGCTATATCGGCCAGGAAGTGGTTTCGCGCATGCAGCATCGCGGCACCACGCGACGACGCGTGCTGATCGCGTCGGCCGATAGCCCGCTGCCCGTTTCGGGAACCGAGCTCACCGTCGCCGGCCGGCCGGTGGGCACGCTCGGGTCTGTCGGCGGCCAAACCGGTCTTGCGATTGCCCGCATCGACCGCGTCAAGGCGGCGGTCGATGCCGGCGAGGCGATCATGGCGGGCGACGTTTCCGTGACACTTGCCATCCCCGCCTGGGCGAAATTCACCTTTCCTGAAGGTGCGGTCAGCGCGGAGGAGGCCTGATGGCGGCCGACCGTGCCGGAGCGCCGCCCCGCGCCTGGCAACGCATGCTGTCCGGCCGGCGGCTCGACCTGCTCGATCCCTCGCCGCTGGACATCGAGATCGCTGACATCGCGCACGGGCTTGCCCGCGTCGCCCGCTGGAACGGCCAGACCAGCGGCGACCATGCCTTTTCCGTCGCGCAGCATTCGCTGCTGGTCGAAGCGCTTTACGGCGAACTGGCGCCCGAGGCCACTGCCGAGGCGCGGCTCGCCGCGCTGCTGCACGACGCGCCGGAATATGTTATCGGCGACATGATCTCGCCGTTCAAATCGGTGATGGGCGGCTCCTACAAGGACTGCGAGTTGCGCCTGCAGCGCGCCATCCATCTGCGTTTCTCGCTGCCGGCGGAGCTTAACGCAGCTTTGCGCAAGGACATCAAGCGCGCCGACCAGATCGCCGCCTATTACGAGGCCACGCTGCTGGCCGGCTTCTCGACGGCGGAGGCGACCGAGTATTTCGGCCGGCCGCGCGGCTTCTCCGCCGACCGCTTCGACTTCACGCCAAAATCCGTGACCTGGGCGCAAACAGCTTTTCTGAAGCGTTTCAAGACGCTGGAAACCAGGCGCCAGTCTTCGCTCGCGGTGAATTCCACCCCTTAAAGAACGTTAAATTAACCGGCGAGCAGGACAGTATTGCGTTCGGTCACGGTCCGAAGGCGTGCTCATGCCTGGCGCACATATCAAGACTGGTTCGATCGCCGGCAAGCGAAGAGCGGCCAGCATTGGCCCGGCCCGACGAATAGCTGAAGAACTTCGCGCCCAGAATGAGCGCTTCGCGGCGGCCGTCGAGAACATGTCGCATGGGTTGTGCATGTTCGACGCCGATGAGCGGGTGATCATCTGCAACCGCAACTACATCGACATCTTCAGCCTGGACGCCAAAGTGGTGAAGCCCGGCATACGTTTCTTCGACATCCTGCAGCACAGTGTCGACATCGGCATCGCCGCGCAGAGCGCCGGCGAGCTTTATGCCATCCGCAAGCCTTACATCGACGGCGCCAAGCCTTCTACCTATGAGGAAATTCTGTCGGACGGACGCATCATCGTCATTTCGCACCGGCCGATCGCCGTTGGCGGCTGGGTGTCGATCTACGAGGATGTAACGGAGCAGCGACGGGCCGAGCAGGAGCTGAAGGAGCAGCACCGCCGTTTCGACGCCGCGCTCGCCAACATGTCGCAAGGCCTGCTGATGTACGACGCCAACGGCAGGATGATCGTGCGCAACAAACGTTTTCTGGAGCTCTTTAACATCACCGCAGCGGATTTCCCGCTCGGGACCACCCATGGCGATGCGCTTGAGCGACTACTGGAACTTGGCATCTACACCGAGCTTGACGTCGACAGCGAGGTCGCCAAGGCGGAGGCCAGCCTGAAGGCGACAAAAATGCATTCGACGTATCGCCAGCTTACCGACGGCAGGACGGTTCTGGTCGTGCGCCAGACGATGCGAGGCGGCGGCTGGGTGGCGACGTTCGAGGATGTCACCGAGCGCCGGCGTGTCGAAGAGCGCATGACGCATCTTGCGCATCACGACACGCTGACCAATCTGCCCAATCGCTCGATGTTTCGCGAAAAGCTGGATCAGGCGCTCGGCGAGGCCAAGGCCAAGCCGCTGGCGATCCTCTCGCTCGACCTCGACCGCTTCAAGGCCGTCAACGACACATTCGGCCACCCGGCCGGAGACTGGCTGCTGAAATGCGTCGCCAAGCGGCTGCAGCACGCCGTGCGCAGCAGCAAGGACGTGGTGGCGCGCTTCGGCGGCGACGAATTCGCCATCATCCAGTCGGGCATCAAGAACGCTGCGGACGCCGAAAAGCTCGCCAAGCGCATCGTCGAGATGGTCGGCAAGCCCTATCGCGGCAAGGGACGCGAAATGCATGTGGGCGTGAGCCTCGGCATCGCGCTCTATCCCGGCGACGGAGATGATGCCGACACGCTGCTCACCAACGCCGACATGGCGCTCTACCGAGGCAAGAGCGAAGGGCGCAACGTCTATCGCTTCTTCGAGGCGGGCATGGATGCCCGGATGCGGGAGCGCCGGGCGCTCGAGGCCGATCTCGAAGGAGCGCTCTCCAAGCGCGAATTCGAGCTGGACTTCCAGCCGATCCTCGATATCGGCTCCGGCAGAATCGTCGGCGCGGAAGCCCTGATGCGCTGGCGCTCGCCGTCGCGCGGCCTGGTATCGCCGGAAAACTTCATCGCCGCCGCCGAGGAGACCGGATTGATCGTGCAGCTCGGCGACTGGGCGCTGCGCAAAGCGTGCAACGTCGCGGCCAATTGGCCGCGGAACATGCGCATGGCCGTCAATGTCTCGCCCGCGCAGATCAAGAGCGGCGGCTTCGCCCGCAGCGTGATCTCGGCGCTCGCCTTTTCCGGCCTGTCGGCCGACCGCCTGGAGCTCGAGATCACCGAAACGGTGATGATGGATGAAAGCGACACAGTGCTGAAGACAATGAGCCAATTGCGCGGCCTCGGCGTGCGCATCGCGCTCGACGATTTCGGCACCGGCTATTCCTCGCTCGGCTACCTCCGGCGATTCCCCGTCGACAAGATCAAAATCGACCGCTCCTTTATCCGCGACCTCGACAAGCGCGACACGGCGGCGATCGTGCGCACGGTGATCGGGCTCGGCGCCGAGCTCGGCATCATCGTTACCGCCGAGGGCGTGGAGACCGAAGCGCAGCTCGATACGCTGCGCAAGGCCGGCTGCGGCGAGGCGCAGGGCTATCTGATCGGCGTGCCGACCAAGGCGGCCGACATCAGCCGGCTGCTGCGTTCGCAGGCGCTGCTGCGCCAGTCAGGCTGAGTGACACCGTCCGTCAGCGTAGCGCCCCGATATATTTCTCGTGAAAGCTGACATAGCCGGGCTCGACCACTTTGAGATGCCGCTCGATCAGCCGATGGAATTGCGGCAACTGGTGGAACGGCACGCCGGGACAGGCATGGTGCTCGGCATGATAGGGCATGTTCCAGGCGAGCTTGCGCACGAACCAGTTTGTCAGCGTCGTGCGGGTGTTTTCCAGCATGTTGGCGACAAGGGGACAGCGGCCGTGCTCGGCCAGCAGATAAAGCCTCAGGAACGGCTGGCCGAGCAGCGCCGGCACGATCCAGACATAGAGCAGCACCGACGCCTTGAACCAGACCGCCAGCGCCAGCAGGACGACATAGAAGGCGATCATTGCCCGCGCCTCGGCCTTTACTTTCGGCAGTCCTTTGGGCGGCACGTAGCTGTCGCGGCAGCGCCCCATTGCATTGGTGTAGAGCGTCTTGAAATGCCCCCACCACACCGGCAGGCCGGAGACGTGGACGATATATTGCCGCACCGTCTCGGGCTTCGGGAAAGCCAGCTCCGGATCGTTTTCGGGATCCTGGGTGAAGCGGTGATGGGCGAAATGGAAATAGCGGAACCAGTCGGCCGGCAGCGCGATCGCCAGGCTGCAGAAGCGCGCGACGGTATCGTTCAACCACTGCGTTTCGAACGCTGTCCTGTGCACCGTTTCATGTAGCAGCGTGAACAGGAAGACGATCAGGATGCCCTGCGGCAGCATGAGGGCCGGCCAGAACGGCACCTTGGCCGCGATCAGCGCGCCAAGGAGGACGATCGCGCCGAGATGGACCGCGAACTGGACAAGGCGCGGCCGATCCGATTTGCCGGTCAGCCGACTGCGCTCCTCATTCGTCAGCGAGGCTATCACGGAGCGATGGTCGACGGCTGCGTCATGGTCGATTTCGTTCATCAGATCACGATACACAGAAAGAAATCTTTCGAAAAACGAGGATTTCTGCAAAATAGATAAGATCACCTTATCTTTTGGATTGCCATGGTCGCCCTTCCCTCCTTGCGCGGACTTCAGGCCTTCGAAGCGGCGGCTCGGAGGGGGAGCTTTGCCGCCGCGGCGGAGGAACTGTCTATTTCGGCCGCGGCCGTCAGCCAGCTTATCCGCACCGTCGAGGAGCAGATGGGGCGCAAGCTGTTCCACCGGGTCAACCGGCGCGCCGTGCTGACCGAGGCCGGGGTGGAGATGCTGCCGAGGCTCAGCATGGCCTTCCGGGAAATCGGCAGCGTCGCGCGCGATGTCGGCGGCGATGCGTTCAGGCCGAGGCTTGTCGTTTCGGTGCCGCCTTCCATGGCGATGGGCTGGCTTTCGGAGCGGCTCGCCGGCTTTGTCGCCGGGCATGGCGCCGCCGACATATCGCTCAGAGGCGACGACGATCCGGTGCCGTTCGATCATGAATTGATCGACATCCGCCTCTCCTACGGCCCTCACTACCGCGAGCATCCGACGGAAGAGATCGTCAAGGACGCCGTATATCCCGTCTGCGCGCCGACGCTGGCCGGGGCGACCGGATCCGACGGGCTTGCCGGCCTGCCGCTCATCCACACCGACTGGGGACCGACCGGCGCGTCCTTTCCGTCCTGGCGCAACTGGTTCGAGGCGGCGGGAAGCGAGCCGGGCCGCGCGGCACAACGCGGTCTGTCCGCGAACTCGTCGCGAGCAGCGCTCGATCTCGCCCTTTCAGGGCTGGGCGTGGCGCTGGCGCAGGGCATCTATTGCGCCCAGGCGCTGGAGGATGGCAGACTGGTGCGGGCCGCCGCGCAACCCCTGGAACTGCGCCAGCCCTATTGCCTAACGATCCCCGAACGCAGCGCAAGGCGCGATGTCGTGGCCGCGTTCCGGAAATGGCTGATCGGGGAATGCGTTCGCGCCGTCAACTCGCCAGCGCTCGGCACCCAGTCATCCGAGAACTCGTTTAGGAAATTACGGTGACGGAGCACTCATTTCCGTCGCCGCCCGCCCCGCTTTTCAGCCGAACGAAGTAGGAGATTCTTCAATGTCGCTCGAACTCATCAACCCGAACGATCTGCCAGTTCCGGAGATGTACACGCAGGTTGTCGTCGCGACGGGATCCAAGCTGGTGTTCATCTCGGGTCAGCAGCCCGAGGACATACACGGCAAGCTCGTCGGGCATGGCGATTTTGCGGCGCAAGCGCGCCTGGCGTTCGGCAATCTCGGCCGAGCGCTCAGCGCGGCAGGCGCGCGACCCGACCAAGTCTGCAAAATCACTGTCTACGTTGTCGACTACAACCGCGATGAGCACGTTCCGATCATCGAAGACGCGCAGATTTCGCTGTTTGGAGATCACAAACCAGCGAATGTGATTGTCGGCGTGGCGATGATGTCCCCAGGCTACCTGATCGAGGTCGACGCGATGGCGGTCGTTTGACGAGGAGACCGGAATCTACTTTCAAAGATGAGCTGCCAGAGCCGCGACCATGTCCTTGCTCGTCGCCACTGGAATGATCTCGAACTCGACGAGGTCGTTCCACTCGATGGCCCAGCGTTGCAGGATCGTGACGTCATCGGCCTCCACCAACAGGAAGCAGCGGCTCATGTCGCCGGCGATCCAACTGTGATGCACGACAAGTTCATCCGGCTTCAGCCGGCCCCTGTCGCGAAAGCGGCGATAGATTTCCTTGCGATCCGCGCCGTGAAAGTCCTCGATCACGAAAAACAGCATTCTTGTTCCCTCAGTTCGAATGATCGGGCAATTGAGGAACTGGAGAACTGGAGAACTGGAGAACTGGAGAACTGAGGAAGCGAGGACGGATGACTCCGCTAGACACTCAATTCTTCAATTCCCCATTTCCTCAATTCCCCAGTTCCTCATTCCCCATTTCCCCATTTCCTCAATTCCCGCTTCTCCGGCCGCTACTTCTCCGGCCTCTCCAAGCGCTCCAGGAACCACTGCGTCAGCCGCACCCAGAGTTCGTCCTTCTCGCCCGAATCCTCCCAGCCATGGTCGAGATTGGGATTGTCGTTGACCTCGATGACGAAGACTCCGTCCTTGGTCTCCTTGAGGTCGACGCCATAGAGCCCGTCGCCAATGCATTTTGCCGCCCGCACCGCCGTTTCGACGACATGCGGCGGCGTCTGCTTAAGCGTGAACGTCTTGATGCCGCCCTGGTCCGGCTTGCCGCTGGCCTTGTGGTTGACGATCTGCCAGTGCTTTTTCGCCATCAGATAGTGCACGGCAAACAGCGGTTGGCCGCCGAGCACGCCGACGCGCCAGTCATATTCGGTGGGGATGAATTTCTGCGCGATCAAGAGATCGGAATCGTCCAGCCATTCGGTCGCGAGCTTGGTGAGCTCAGCCATGTTCTCGCATTTCTTGACGCCGCGCGAGAAAGACGAATCCGGGATTTTCAGCACAAGCGGAAAGCCTAGCGTCTGCGCCGCCACTTCGAAGTCGGAGGTGCCGGCGATCATCACCGTCGGCGGCACCGGCACTTTGTTGTAGGTCATCAGTTCGTTGAGATAGACCTTGTTGGTGCAGCGGATCATCGACAGCGGATCGTCGATCACCGGCATGCCTTCCTGCTGGGCGCGGCGCGCGAAACGGTAGGTGTGGTTGGAGATCGACGTGGTCTCGCGGATGAACAGCGCGTCGTAATTGGCGAGCTTGGCGAGGTCCTTCCTGGTGATCGGCTCGACCTCGACGCCCATCTTCTCGGCAATCCGCGCCCAGTAGCGCAGCGAGGATATCTCCGACGGCGGCAGTTCCTCATGCGGGTCGACCAGCGTCGCGAACGTATAGCGCGCCGGCGTGCGGCCCTTGGTGTCGCGCCATTCGCGGTTGGTGTAGGTGTCCAGGCACTGCAGGAAGAACTCTTCTTCGTCCTCGGCCATGCGGGCAAGCGGCAGGAAGCCGATCTTGCGGATCGACGCCCATTCGGCGCTGTCCTTGATGTGGACCTCGAGCGCCGGCGCGCGGAACCAGTCGAACAACAGCTTGGCGAAACGGTCCCATATCTTCGACGGACCGATGCCGAAGAAGATCGCCACCTTAGCCGGAAACGCCCCGCCGAGATCCTTGCGGCATTTGTTCAAGGCAAGCTCGAGCTCAGGCAGCGCGTGCTCGTACAGCTTGCGCTCCGAAAGATCGATCATGGTCTCCACGGTCGGTATCACCCTGTGGCCGCGCGAGCCGGCCAGCAGCGAGGCATAGTAGCCGCGGCTCTGATAGCCGTAATTGTTCGACAGGTTGATCACCTTCGGCCGCTGGCCGCGGAACAGCGCCGGATGCGCGAGGTAGTCGCGGTTGGTGATGATCTTGTGGGGTGTGGCCACCTGATCGATGTCGTTCTGCCTGCCTGTGAGGATAACCCAGGTCATTGTCTTAGCGTTTTCCCAGAGTGATGGCGGCGCGCAGGCCGTCGCGACCGAACTGCGCCATGTTCATGAAGATGTCGTAAGGCACCGGAATGTTCGCGGCGTCGAGGATCGTTTCCTGCCTCTCATCCTCGACCCACGGGTCGTGGATTAGGATATGGTCGCCATCGTCGCCGATGGCCAGCACCCAATGCGGCACCTTCTTGCCGAACATCAGGAAGCCGCTGACCAGCACCACCACCAGCTTGCCCCCGGCCAGGGCGTCGCGGATGTCGCCGATGCCGAACGGACGGTAATCGACTGGGATACCGTAAAGCTCGGCACGGCGGCGGAAATCGACTTGGGCGAGCTCCATCACCCGGCGCTTTTCCTCGCTCCTCACCGACTGCAGGAACAGGGCGCCGTAGAAGGAAACGAATATCTCCGCGGCGAGCCCGCTCTCGTAGCCGGCCACGGCCAGGCCGAAGGGCTCGCAGCCGCCAGGGCCGGACATCATGAAGACCGTGGTGGCCTCGCGCCACAGGCGAATCTCCATGACCGGGTCTGGCACGAAGCCACGGTCGAAATTGGCCATCGCCATCATCAGGCAGCAAGGGCCGCAGGTGAACTCGCAGGTCTGCTGGTAGAACGGCACGTTGGTCGCGGTCGGCGTGTCGCCGCGCAGCGTCTTTTCATAGCGCAGCGCGGTCGCGCCATCCTCGTAATAGTCGGGTTCGCGGCCCAATTTCCGATAGCCGGCCTCTTCGTAGATACGGATGGCGCGCTGGTTGTCCTCCCGCACTTCGAGGCGCAGCAGCAGCCGGTCATGCTCGAAGGCCGCTTCCTCGGCGGCCGCCAGCAGAAGCCGGCCGATGCCGAGGCCGCCGAAGAAGGGGCTGACGGCGATGGAATAGAGTCGCGCGACGCCGCTGCCCTTGCGAAACAGCACCACCGCATAGCCGGCGACGCGGCCCTCGTTCTCGGCCACCAGCATCTCGGCGGTGTCGCGTTCGATGAACTGGCGGAAGGAGCGGCGCGAGAGCCTGTCGCCCGGAAAAACAGCCTTCTCGATGGCGGCGAGGTCATCGACGTCTGACGCGCGGGCCTTGCGGATCTCGGCAGGCATGCGGGCTAAGGAGAACCTCGATTGTTTAAGAAACGGCCCCGGTAGATGCGTCGCGAATACTGGCCGAAGGGCCAGTATTCATCAAGCGCTATCGCTCCTTGATTAGGGCTGAATTGTGACAGTTTCCGCGGCGGCGGCAAAGGGCCAAGCGTTTGAACAGAATTGCCGTCCAAAGGAACTGCCGGCCGACAAAAAACTCAGCCAATTCAGCTCGATATGCCGGCCAGCAGCTGGCCGTAGGCGCTCTTTGCGACGTCCGACAGGCGCTCCGGCGGCAACGAGCCGACGACAGCGCAGGCATAGCCCTTGTCCAGCCAGTAGACAGCCTCCGGCCCGCCGGTCTCAGCCGTGTAGGTGCCCTTGGACGTCTCCGACGATTCGGCAGTGACGTAGAGCGAGATGCGCTCGCCCTTGGCGTCCTCATAAAGCAGCATCGCCGCCTTGCCTTGGTCACCGGCAGGCAGCAGCCGGCCGCCGACGAGATCGAAACCTTCCGCCGCAAGATCGGGCGCGACCAGCTTCAGACCGACACGGTTAGACAGCCAGGTCTGGAGATGATCCCTGTCGCTCGCCGGGACTTCGACGGCGTGGCGCTTCTCGGCGGCGTAGGTGACGTGGGCGGCGATCGCCTGCTCGGCGAGCTGGTCGTCGCCGTCGCCGCCACGGGCGACGCTGTCGATGCCGGCGACATAGCCGCCGAGCCCGCCGACCGCGAGCATCACGGCAGCGGCAGCCGACAGCCACCAGCGTGAGCGCCATGCCGATGCTTTTGCAGGCGCCTCGCCAAGCACGACCTGGCGCAGCCTCGCCGGCACCGGCTCGTCCATCACGCCTGCCAAGGCGGCGCGCATGGCGGCGCGGTCGGCAATGTAGCGCGCGGACTTCGCCTTCATCTCGGGATTGGCCTCGAGCCAGGCGTCATAAGCCATGCGCTCCTCGCCCGGCAGTTCGCCGTCGAGGGCCATATGGATATCGCGTTCGGAAAAATCGCTGCGGGTCATTTCTCGACGATCCTTATCGAGCGGCGGCGCGATGTGTCGTCGAGCAATCCTCGCAATTCCTCGCGGCCACGCGCGATGCGCGACATCAGCGTGCCGGCCGGCACGCCAAGGATGTTGGCGGCCTCGGCATAGGAAAAGCCCTCGATGGCGACCATCACCAATGCCGCGCGGCGGTCGGGGCTGATCGCCTGCAAGGCATCCATGATCTCGCGCGAGGCGATAGTCTCGACCTGATCGGCGGGCGCGGCTTGGGCCTCACCGGTGTCGAGAGGCAGCATCGCCGCCTCGCCGCGCCGGTTGACCTTGCGCATCTGGTCGATGAACAAGTGATGCATGATCGTAAACAGCCACCTCCGGGGGCTCTCTCCAGTCTGCCAGTTGTCGAGCCGCACAAGCGCCCGCTCCAGGCAATCCTGAACGAGGTCGTCAGCGGAATCGCGCTCGCGCAGCAGCGAGCGCGCATAGCGCCGCAACCGCGGTATTTCGCTCAGGATCGCTGCCTTCTTGTCGTCCATGGCCGCTAGTTTTCGAGGTCGCTTTCCATCTCGATAGAACGCGCCTTTGCGGCGCGGTGCAAGCAGTCAGCGCGAAGCGGCCCAACCGCTGCGTTACCCAAGCAGGAGAATAACGTTGGCAGATGCGGATTCATTCCCGCCAATTGGAGAGAAAGCCAATTATTTCAAATCCGTCAGCAGGAAATCATTGCCTTTGTAGAGCAGCGGAATATCGAGCACCTTGGCGCAGGCATAGGCAAAGCAATCGCCCAAATTCAGATCGGCTTGATGACCGACGGCCTTGCCATAGCGAGCGCTGGCCTCGATGGCGCGCGAACCGATCTCCTCGCCGATCGGCACATTTTCCCCACCAATTTCCAAAATCAGCTGATCCACCAGATCGCGAGCCTTCAGGAGGGCTTCGGCAGTGGGCTTGCGAGAGCCCGCGCCGGCCCGCGCCAGTGCCTGCGTCGCTTCAAAACGGACCATTGCGGAGACATAGAAGTCGACAGCTAATGAGAATTGTTTGGACAATTCTTCCCAGCCCGGTTCCTGGTTGAGAATAGCGACGATCACCGAAGCGTCGACAAACATCAATCTTCCCACATCTCATCGGTGAATTTCTTCATGTCGAAATCGGGATTGGGCAGACCGATCTTCTTTGCCTCCGCCTGAAGCTTAACAATACGATCGCGCAGCGGCACCCTGGTGCGATGGCGTTCCAGTTCGTGCAAAAGCGCGGTCCGCACAGCCTCGGTCTTGCTGGACGCATTGGTCTCGCGCTGCAGTTTTGCGGCGAGCGCGTCGACCTCGTCATCGCGAATGTAGAGCGGCATGAATATCTCCTATTGGATATTCATATATTCCGTTTTGAATATCCAAACAAGTCAAAGCACTAAGCTTGCCTCGCCGCCCTGGTCAACAGCCGCTGATAGAACAACCCTATGCCGATCAGCACGGCACCGAGGCCGATGAAGGACAGCGCACGCAGCACGCCTTCCAGTTCCGACATGTCGAAGAGGAAGACCTTCACCACCGCCACCGCGATCAGCACCGCGGAGGCGATGCGCAGCACTTGCGATTTCAGCCAGACGCCGGCGGTGAGCAGCGCCACGCCGATCATCAGCCAGAGGGCGGAGTAAGTGTAGGTCTCGAGCTGGCCGAGCCCGCTCCACAAGGCGATGAACTCGCCTTTGAACAGGCGGCGCACCGAGAGCGTGGCATAGGCGAAGGCAAGCAGCGCGGCGATCAGCGCCAGCATCGCCGCGTACCATCGCGGGCGCTTGTCGCGGACATAGAGCGCCAGCGCGCTGGCGCCGATGGCCGGCAGCAGGTAGGCGAGGAACAATAGGTTGAAGACCGGGATCGTACCGGTCGACTCGTCCGTCAGCAGCGGGTTTAGCACGACGAAATGCTGGACCGCGATCAAGCCGGCCGAGACCACGCCGGCAACCATCGAGCCATAGCGCAGAACCGAGCTCGGCGAGCGCATGTCGATGGCGACCAGTATGGCGCCGGCGCCGAGCGCGACCAGCGTGTAGATCGCCTGTTCGGCGAGCGTCACGGTGCCGGTGTCGATGACACCACCATGCATGGCGTGGCGCACCAGCATGGCAATGGTGAGCAGCGCAAACAGCGCGGAGGCCGCCTCCATAGCAAGGCGCGGCCGGCCGTTGGTGGTGTGTGCGAGCTGCCAAGCGGCGAAGCCGAAGGCGAGCGCCGGCACGCCATAGCCCGGCAGCAGCCGGTTGAAGACCGGCGTCCTGGACAGAAACGCCGCGCCGACGATGGTCGGATCAAAGGCGATGCGGCCGAGCACGGCGACCGCCGCGCCAACCGCGATCCAGCCCAGCACGGGGTAAGAGCGCCAGCGCGTGGCCAGCGCCGGGACGATCGCGGCGGCTCCAAGCAGCACAGTCGTCCAGCCCGAGCCGAAGGCCATGTGCAGCATCAACAGGCCGGCCATGCCGGCGCCGCCGAGCGCGAATGAGACGGCCGGGCCGCCGCTGAGCGGCGGCGCTTCGGCGCGCGCTATCCATTCGCTGCCGGCGGCAAGGGCGAGCGCCAGCAACAGTGCCGGCAGCGCGTAGCCGAAGTCGCGGTCGATATCGCCGAAGGTCAGCCACAGCGCGGTGAGCACCACCAAGGGGACGATGACACCCCAGGCCGCCCAGCAGGCCCCGCGCGCCGGGGCGGTGGCGGCAAAGCGGCGCGCGGCCCAGAAGCCGGCGGCGAGGAAGACCAGGCCAAGCGCGATGCCGATGCGGAAAGTCAGGACATCGGACGACGCCAAAGGCTGGGCGTCCAGCCCGACATCGAGCGCATTCGCGCCGATCGTGGCGGGCGGGATGATGCCGAGATAGATCAGCACGGTCGCAATACCGGCGGCAAAGACCAGCGGCAGCGCGCGCGGCCGATAGAGCGCCGCCGCGACCAGCGTGACCAAAAGGACCGCGCCGTGCAATGCATCGCCGGCGCTGGCAAAAGCCGGATCGACGGACAGGGCCAGCGCGCTCAGAGCGATGAAGAAGCCTGGCACGATCGAGGGCCAGTCGAAGCCACGTTCGGCGGTGTCGCGGCCAGTAACCAAGAAAGGGCCGAGCCAGACGAAGGCAAGCACGGCGAGCGTTGCCAGGCTGATGAACAGGACGGCGGCGAGGTTCACATCCGGCGCGTCGACCATGTAAAGAATGGTCCAGATACCGGCGCCGGCGAAAGCGGCGGCCGCTAGCGCCTTCCAGTCTCGGATGCGGGCGATTGCGGCGGCCGCGGCAAGCACGATCGCCAAATAGACGAACAGCGCCCAGGGATTGGGTGCTTCCGAGGCGACCAGGGCCGGCGTGACCATGGCGCCGACGAGGCCGATGCCGGCCAGCGCCAGGCCATGCAGGAGCGAAGCGCCAATGGTCGCGACGCCGATGACGCCAAGCAGCGCGAAGGCGCTCGCCGGACCGATGAAGCCATAGATGCCGTGCGCCGCGTAGACCGTGCCGAACAGGATGAAGGCGCCAGCTGCCGTCAGGATCGATGGAATATAGGCTCCCGTTGCGCCCGGCACCGGCACCTTGAAGCCGGTACGGCGGATGAATTCGGCGCCGGCAATCAGCGCCAGGCCGAGGATGCCGGCCATCGTCAGGCGCACGCCAGGGCCGAAAATGCCGGCCTCGATGGTGTAGCGGATCAGGAACAGGCCGCCCAGCGCCAGCGCGATGCCGCCGACCCAGACCGCCCAGCGCGTGCCCAGCGCTGTTTCGACATCGGTTTGGCGCGCCGCCTTCGCGGGCGCGGGCGATCCTGACGCGGGCGTTTCGGCCGCGGTGGCGGGTTGCGCTGGTTCGGCCGTCCCGGCGGGTTGCGCGGGAACCGTCCTGCCCTTCGTCCAGGGTCCGGCCACGGCCTCGCCTTCGGCGGTCTCTGGCGTCGTGACGACCTCCTCGGCCACAGTCGGGCCATCCGCCAACGGCGCGGCAGGCGCTGCCTTGGCCTCCTCGGGAAGACCTCCCTGCGCGGCGTCCACCGCCTTGAGCGAAGCTCCAGACTGCACTTGGCCGCGCAGTATACCGAGTTCGCGCTCGACCAGCGCGATGCGGTTCTGCTGTCGTGACACGATGGCGAAAAGAGCTATGATGGCGGCAATGGCGATCAGGCTGAAAAACATGGCGGTTTCCCTCAAAGCCAGGCCAGTCGTGGCCGATAAACGCGGCAGTGAGACGGCTGGTGCAAATCAGCGTCTTGCCAGCGAACAAGGTCGAGCATGTTTCGTCGCCGATTGCCAGCAACTTGCCGGTTTGTCGGTATCAAGCCGCCGAGGCCGCTGGCGGGGGTCTGTGAACGCGGCCGTGAAATACTCGTGCTATTCTCGGGCGCTCGAAGAAATGCCGTGAGGTGACCGATGCCGCAACGAAGCGCCGGCCTGCTGATCCATAGGCGCGCCTCAGCTGTGTTCGAATTTCTGCTCATTCATCCGGGCGGACCGTTCTGGGCCAGAAAGGATGAAGGCGCGTGGTCAATCCCGAAGGGGCTGATCGGCGACGACGAGGACGAGCTCGAGGCCGCCAAGCGGGAAGCCGAAGAGGAGCTTGGGGTCGCCATCGACGGCGATTTCCAGCCGCTCGGCAGCTATAAACAGCCGGGTGGCAAGATCGTCATCGCGTGGAGCGTCGAGGCGGACATCGATGCCAATGTCGTCAGGAGCAACATGTTCACCATGGAATGGCCGCCGAAATCGGGGATCATGAAAGCGTTTCCCGAAGTCGACAAGGCCGGCTGGTTTTCGCTGCCCGAAGCCGGCATCAAGATCCTCAAGGGGCAGCGCCCCATGCTCGATGATTTCCTGGAGCGGCGGGGCGCGGATTGAGCGGTTGCCTCCGCTATCCGGCCTCGCCGGCGATCGCCTTCTCCGCCGCATGGTGCCGGCGCAGCGCGGCGAGGAAGCCGGCGCGGGCGTCGGGCGGCTCGAGGCCGCGCGGCTCGTAGACATGGCGGGTGAAGAAGAAGCCGCTCAGCCGGAAGGCGTCTTCCAGTGCTGCCGCATCGGCGCGCAGGCCGGAGCCGCGCTGCAGGAAGGCGGGCAGCGCCAGCATCTTGTCATGCCAAGGCGCGCCGGCGCTGCGCGAGACGGCGCGTCCGGATTTCGGCGAGACATAGGCCAGATCCTGCCTTGAGCCGGTCGCCGCGCATTGGCTGAGGTCGAGGCCGAAGCCCAGTTCATCGAGGATGAGCAGCTCGAAGCGCGCCACTAGCTCGCCAGCCGCATCGGCATCGCCGAGATGCGAGATCATCACGGCAAGGGCCTCGTAAAGCCCGCCATGGGCATCGCGCTCCGGCAGGAGCCTGAGATGCGCGGCCATGGTCTGCAGGCCGTAGACGGCAACCGCGCTGTCCATCAGCCGCGCCGCGTTCATCTCGATCGCCTCTGCCTGGAAGATGCCCAGATGCTCGTCGAGCCGCGCCCGCCACAAAAGGTCGACGCGGTTGCCGGGCTGCAGCACCGGCTGCTGCTTGCGCGAGCGCCCTCCCCGTACAAGGCCGAGATGCCGGCCATGCGCGCGGGTCATCACCTCGAGGATGGCGCTGGTTTCGCCATGCTTGCGAGTGCCGAGAACGATTCCCTCGTCGCGCCATTCCATGACTAGAGCTTTTCACCCGTTGGGTGGTGAAATCAAGGTCTGGCACATCGGGCTCGATCTTTGCTGACATTCGCCGGGTGCCGTGTCGCACCCAACTTCGGTGATCCGCAAGCACCTCGTCGATCACGCGGCGCTGCCTTTCGGCCTCGGCCTGGTTGGCGTCGTGGCCGGCGACGGTGATCAGCGCCTTCCACAGCGCCCAGCCGCGGCCGCGCGCCCAAGTGGCGTGATCGACGGCAATGTGGGTGCGAAAAGCCTCGCGGCTTTCGCCTTCGAAGAACGTCCAGGTTATAGCAAGATCGCAGGATGGATCGCCGATGCCGGAGGTGCCGAAATCGATGACGGCGCTCAAGCTGCCGTCCTCGACCAGCAGATTGCCCGAGGCGACATCGCCATGGAACCAGACCGGGGAGCCAAACCAGGTGTTGGCAAGCGCTGCTTCCCAGACGGTGGTCGCGGCTTGGGTGTCGATCCGGCCATCAAGCGCGGCGATGGCCTGCCTTGCCTCGTTGTCATAGACCGTCAGCGGCCCGCCACGGTGGAAATTATGCTGGCCGGGTGCAGGCCCATCCGTCACATCGATGCCTCGCAGCGCGACGAGGAAATCGGCGAGCGAGACTGCGAAGGCGTTGAGATCGTCGATGCGCGCACTCCTGGCCGTCTCGCCGTCAATCCAGCGATAAACCGACCAATGCCAGGGATAGCCCTCGGCCGGCTCGCCCATGGCCAGCGGCGTTGGAATGGGCAGAGGCAAGAGGGGTGCCAATTTCGGCAGCCAGCGATGCTCCTTCTCGACCTGCAGCGAATAGGCGGCAGCGCTCGGCAGCCTGACCGTCATTTTGTCGCCAAGATGGAAGGTGCGGTTGTCCCAGCCGCCGAAAGCGACCGGGCTGACCGGCAGATGCCGCCATTCAGGGAACTGAGCATCGACCAGCCGGCGCACGGCATCGATGGTTATCTTTGGATTGGGCATGTCGCTGGCCCGTTCCCGGTCCTTCTACGCGACAGGCATCAATGGGGAAACTCCAGCCCCATCTCGCGGTAGCGCTCTGGATCGTCGCCCCAGTTCTCGCGCACCTTCACGAACAGGAAGAGGTGCACCTTCTGCTCCAGAATGGCAGCAATCTCCATCCGCGCGGCCTGCCCGATGGCGCGGATCGTCTCGCCCTTATGGCCGAGCACGATCTTCTTCTGGCTGTCGCGCTCGACATAGATGACCTGCTCTATGCGCACAGAGCCGTCCTTCTTCTCTTCCCATTTCTCGGTTTCGATGTGCGAGGAATAGGGAAGTTCCTGATGCAGCCTCAGATAAAGTTTTTCGCGCGTGATCTCGGCCGCAAGCTGGCGCATCGGCAGATCGGAGATCTGGTCCTCCGGATAGTACCAGGGGCCGGCGGGCAACGTCTCGGCGAGATAGTCGAGCAGGTCCTTGCAGCCGGAGCCGGTGAGCGCGGAGACCATGAAAGTGCGCTTGAACGGCACGCGTTCGTTCGCGGTCGCGGCCAAGGCGAGAAGCGTCTCCGGCTTGACGCGATCGACCTTGTTGAGGACGAGCAGCATCGGCTGCCGGATATCCTTGAGTCGGTCGAGGATGGCATCGGCATCGCCCTTGATGCCGCGCTCGGCGTCGATCAGAAGCACCACGACATCGGCATCCTTGGCGCCGCCCCAGGCGGTCGTCACCATCGCGGTGTCCAGCCGCCGCTTCGGCTTGAAGATGCCCGGCGTGTCGACGAAGACGATCTGCGCGTTGTCATGCGTGGCGATGCCGCGCACGATGGCGCGGGTGGTCTGCACCTTATGGGTGACGATCGACACCTTGGCGCCGACCAGCTGGTTGACCAGCGTCGACTTGCCGGCATTGGGTGCGCCGATCAGCGCAACGAAACCGGAGCGCGTCGCGGGGGCTTCAGGGGTTTCCGTATCGCTCATGCCGCGCTCCATACGCCTTCACGCAGCAAAAGAGTAGCCGCGGCGGCCTGCTCGGCCTCGCGCTTGGATCGGCCGCTGCCGATCGCCGGCGCAAAGGAGCCGACCTCGACGCTGACCGTGAACAGCGGGTCGTGATCCGGACCCTCGCGACTGTCGACGCGGTAGGACGGCACGGCGCCGGCCGCTGCTTGGTGCGCCCATTCCTGCAATTCCGTCTTGGCGTCGCGCCGTGCGGCGCCGATCGCCTGCGAGCGCGGCTGCCAGTAGCGGTGAATGAACGCGCGGGCAGCCTCAAGGCCACCATCGAGGTAAAGCACGGCAATCAGCGATTCCAGCGCATCGGCGCGCAGATTGGTGCGCTTGCGCCCGTCGAGATTGCGCACGTCGGAGCCGGCGCGGATCAGTTCCGGCAGGCCGATCTCCTCGGCGATTTCGGACAGCGCCTCGGCATTGACCAGCGCGTTGAGCCGCAGCGACAGTTCGCCCTCGGCGGCATCGGGAAAGGTCGCGAGCAGCATGTCGGCGACGACGAGGCCGAGAACCCGGTCGCCCAGGAACTCGAAGCGCTCGTAGTCGACGCCGGCATGGGTCGAACGGGCGCTAGCATGGGTCAGCGCCCGCTGCAGACGTTGGCGGTCGGCGAAGGCATGGCCGGTACGCTCGACAAGCGCTTCGGCCAGGGCATCGGCGGTCAAACGCTTGCCGGCCGCCATCGCTCTAGTGGACAAAATGGAACAGTCGCCCGGCGCGCATCAGCGACGGCCACTTCCATATCTCGAGCGGGCTCGCCTTTCCGGCGATCGAGAAGAAGATGAGGTTGGCGCGACCGACAAGGTTCTCGGCCGGCACAAAGCCGACGGCGAAGCGGCTGTCGGAGGAATTGTCGCGATTGTCGCCCATCATGAAATAATGCCCGGCCGGCACGACGAATTCGCGCGTGTTGTCGCCGATCGAATCGGAATTGATGTCGAGCGTGTCGTAGCTGACTCCGTTCGGCAGCGTTTCACGATAGACATCGATGGGCCGGTTTTCCTCGGTGACGTCGGGATTGTCGATCTGGCCGGTCTTCACGCGCGGCACGCCGACGTCATTGATGAGAAGCTGGCCGTCCTTCACCTGGATCTTGTCGCCGGGCAGGCCGACGACGCGCTTGATGTAGTCGACCGACGGATCCGGCGGGAACTTGAACACCACCACGTCGCCGCGCTTGGGCTCCGAGCCCCAGATGCGGCCCGAGAAGAGATCGGGACCGAACGGCAGCGAGTAACGCGAATAGCCATAGGCCCATTTGGTGACGAAGAGATAGTCGCCTTCGAGCAGCGTCGGCCGCATCGAGCCGGACGGAATGGAGAAGGGCTGGAAGAGCAGCGTGCGGATGACGAGCGCGAGCAGCAGAGCCTGGATGATGACGGAGAAGGTTTCACCAAGCCCGCCGGATTTCTTCTGCGATTTTTCAGCCACGCTCATGTCGTCCTCGATTGTGCGATGTTGGTATAGAGTCTCGGCGCGCGCTGGGCAACGTCATGCCGCTCGTGGTCAGATGGAATCAATGTGGCGCTTGTTCGGCGGGCACTGCCTCGATGATCACAAAGGCTTGAGCAAGCGGGAAATCGTCGGTGATGGTGAGATGGATGAGGGCGCGGTGGCCTTTCGGCAGGATTTTCTCCAGCCTGGCCGCGGCGCCGCCGGTCAGCGCCATAGTCGGCGCGCCGCTCGGCAGGTTGACAACGCCCATGTCGCGCCAGAACACGCCCTCGGCCATGCCGGTGCCCAACGCCTTGGCGCAGGCCTCCTTGGCGGCGAAGCGCTTGGCATAGGAAGCCGCGCGTGCCGCGCGCTTTTCCGACTTGGCCTGCTCGACCTCGGTGTAGATGCGCTGGATAAAGCGCTGGCCGTGCCGCTCCAGCGATTTCTCGATGCGCCTGATGTCGATCAGGTCGCTGCCGATGCCGATGATCATTCTGCCGGAACTTCCCGTCCGCCCTGCCGCGCTTTCTTCTCGGCGCGTTCGGCCATGCGCTTCCTGCGCTGCTCGCGAAACACGGTCATGCCCCAGCGCGTGATGCCATAGAAGAGGAGGCCGAATATCAGGCCAAGCAGCACCGCGCCGATCAGCATCGGCTCCAGAACAGGCGCCCAGAGCTTGTCGAAGGAGAGCTTGTGCATCATTTCGCCCAGATGCTCAGGCGGCCCGTGCCTCGGCAGATGCTGACGCAGGATCAGTTTGCCGGTTTCCCAGGAGGCGCCCCACAGCAGCGGGGAGGTCAGTGGATTGCCGAAAAAAACTGCGCCGAGCGCCGCCGCGACCAGATTGCCGGCGATCACCCAGCAAAGCACCGCGGCAACCACGAAATGGACGCCAAGCGGGAAGAAGGAGGCAAAAACACCCGCGGCGACGCCGGCGGCGACTGAATGGGGCGTCGCCTTCAGCCGCAGGATGCGTTTGGAGAAATACTGCACGGAGCGCGAGAACGAGCGGCGCGGCCATAGATAAGTACGCACCCGCTCCAGGAGGCCATCAGGCTCTCGGCGTCGAAAAAGCACTCTGTTCCAGTTCCCGGTCCAACATGCGCTGCCCCTGCCACCACCGGGTCGCGCCAAACATATCTTGCGCTCCGATGGCGCAGAAAGGCAACAAGCTTTGATATAGCGACGACTGGGCCGCGCAACAACGAACGCCGCCGCGATGGTCTGCCGCAGGCTGTAATAAGAGCGTCATTCTGGCGAAACTGAGGAAGACAACCGGGAGGCGGAGCCAAATGATCATCATTCGACTGGCGATGGCCGCCGACGCCGAGGCATTGCCAGCTATCGAACAGTCCGCCGGGCTGGCGTTCCGCGCCATCGCGGAACTGGCGTGGCTCGCCGACGGCGACAATGTCAGCGTCGAGCGACACCGCGCGCTCATCGCCGCGGGCGCATGCTGGGTTGCCGCAGAAGAGAAGGACCGGCCGGTCGGCTTTCTCAGCGCCGGGATCGAGGGCGATGCGCTGCATATCTGGGAGCTGGACGTGCGCCTCGACCGGCAGGGCCAGGGCATCGGCCGCGCCCTGCTCGAACGGGCGGTCGCGGACGCCAGGCGGCGCGGCCTGGCCGCGGTGACGCTCACCACATTTCGCGCCGTACCCTGGAATGCGCCCTTCTATCGCAAGTTCGGATTTCGCATTGTGGAAGATGCCGAGATCGACGGACGGCTGGCCAGCCTGCTCAGCGATGAGGCCGAGCACGGCATGGCTTTGGATCAGCGCTGCGCCATGCGGCTCGATCTCAGGTGAGCGGATACTCGCTGACCTCGACCAGGTTGCCGTCCGGATCGCGGAAATAGACCGACATCATCGGGCCGCGCGCGCCGGTGCGCTCGACGGGACCGACCTCGACCGTCACGCCATTGGCTTCGAGGCTCGCCTGGACTTCGGCAAGCGGCACCGCCGCCACGAGGCAGAAATCGCCGGAGCCCGGCGTCGGCGCCTTCGCCTTCGGCTCGAAGGTGCGGCCGATTTCGTGCAGGTTGATCTTCTGCGAGCCGAACAGAAGCGCGGTCGGCCGGTTTGGCTCATCAAGCCGCCGCATGCCGAGCACACGCTGGTAGAACGCGCAGCTCGCTTCGACCGAGCGGACCGTCAGCACGAAATGGTCAATACCGGCGATCATGGCGCCCCCGGCGCCGGCGGCTGCCTGAGAGATTCAAGCGACGCGCCCAAGTGCTTGCTTTCATACATTGCGGAGTCAGATGTTGCGGCTTCCGGGCTTAATGGCTGGAATGGCGGCAAGTTCCGGCGGCAGGCGGTCGGCGGGATAGGCCGGCACTTCATATTCGGCAAGCGCGATCAACGGCACGCCGACATCGGTCTTGCCGGCCGAGCGGTCGATGATGCAGGCGGCCGCCACGACTTCGGCGCCGAGCTCGCGCAGGCAAACGATGGTCTCGCGGATCGACAGGCCCGTGGTGACGATGTCCTCGACAATGACGACGCGCGCGCCCTTAGCGATCTCGAAGCGGCGCAGCCTGAATTCGCCCCCTTCCCGCTCGACCCAGATCGCCGGGGCGCCGAGATGACGCGAGGTTTCATAGGCCGGGATCAGACCGCCGATGGCAGGGCCGACGACATAATCGATCCTGCCCGGCACAGCCTTGCGTATCTTCTCGGCCAGCGCCTTGCACAAGCGCTCGGTCTTGTCGGCATGCATGAACACGCGGGCCTTCTGCAGGAAGACCGGACTGCGCAGGCCGGACGTCAAGATGAAATGACCCTCGAGAACGGCGCCGGCCTCGCGGAAAATGCCCAGCACTTCGTCGGTGTTCATTTTCGTCCCCTTCAATCCGCATTTAGCCGTTGACGCGCCGCGCATCGCTGACGCTCGAATTATCCTTCAGCTGCGACAGCAGCCGGTTGAGGTGCTTGAGGTCCCAGACCTCAAGATCGATCAGCATCTCGGTGAAATCGGGTGCGGTGCGTATCATCGACAGCGTGTGGATGTTGGCGTCGTTGGACGCCACCACCTGGGCGATGTCGGCCAATGAACCCGGCGCGTTAATGGCGGTAACCGAGATACGCGCCGGGAAACGCTCCTTGGTGCGCTCGTCGATGTCCCAGCGCACATCGATCCAGCGCTCGGGCTGGTCGTCGAAGGCCTGCAGCGCCGGCGACTGGATCGGGTAGATGGTGATGCCGGTTCCCGGCTGGATGATGCCGACGATGCGGTCGCCGGGCACGGCGCCTTCCGGCGCGAAGCGCACCGGCAGGTCGCCACGCACGCCGCGGATCGGGACCGCGCCGTCGCGTTGCTGGTTCTTGCTGTCCTTGCGTGCGGCGCGGGTGCCGGGCATCTGGAACAGCATGCCGGCGGCGTTGCGGATCTTCGACCAGCCTTCTTCGCGCTGCTTGGGCGGCGTGACGGTGACGCGCTCGTCCTTATAGTCGGGGAAGACTGCTTTCATGACGTCGGTCGAGCTCAGTTCGCCGCGGCCGACGGAAGCCAGCACGTCCTCGATATCCTTGCGCGCCAGCCGGTGCAGCACCGGTTTCAGGCTCTCCTTGGTAAAAGTCTTGCCGGCGCGCTCGAAGGCGCGCTCCAGGATGCGGGCGCCGAGGCCGGAATATTGCTTGCGGATCGCGTTCTTGGTGGCGCGGCGGATGGCGGCGCGCGCCTTGCCGGTGACCACGACCGATTCCCAGGCGGCGGGGGGCACCTGCGCCTTGGAGCGGATGATCTCGACCTCGTCGCCATTCTTCAATTCCGTCATCAGCGGCATGATGCGGCCATTGACCTTGGCGCCGACGCAGGTGTCGCCGACATCGGTATGGACGGCATAGGCGAAGTCGATCGGGGTCGCGCCGCGCGGCAGCGCGATCAGCATGCCCTTGGGCGTGAAGCAGAACACCTGGTCCTGGAACAGCTCCAGCTTGGTGTTCTCGAGGAAATCCTCCGGATTGTCGCCTTCGGCCAGTTGCTCGATGGTGCGCCGCAGCCAGGCATAGGCGTTGGTCTCCCTGGAGATCGCATGACCCGTGCCGTTCATCTTGCCGCCGGTATCCTTGTAGATCGAATGCGCGGCGACGCCATATTCGGCTATCTTGTTCATCTCCTTGGTGCGGATCTGCAATTCGACGCGCTGGCGCGACGGGCCGACGATGGTGGTGTGAATCGAGCGATAGTCGTTCTGCTTCGGCGTCGAGATGTAGTCCTTGAAGCGGCCAGGCACCATCGACCAGGTGGTGTGGATGGCGCCAAGCGCGCGGTAGCAGTCGTCGACCGTATCGACCACGACACGGAAGCCGAAAATGTCGGAGAGCTGCTCGAAGGAAAGCGCCTTGGCCTCCATCTTGCGGAACACCGACCACGGCTTCTTCTGCCGGCTCTTCACGCTCGCCTTGATGGCGTGTTTCTCGAACAGGCCCGACAGCGCCGTCTCGATCTCCTGCAGGACGCCCTTGTTGCGCTCGAAAATCTCGGCAAGCCTTGCGGTGACGGCGCGGTAGGCCTCCGGATTAATGTAGCGGAAGGCGATTTCCTCCAGCTCCTCGCGCATGCCTTGCATGCCCATGCGCCCAGCCAGCGGCGCATAGATTTCCATCGTCTCCTCGGCGATGCGCAGGCGCTTGGACTCGGGCATATGGTCGAGCGTGCGCATGTTGTGCAGGCGGTCGGCGAGCTTGACCAGAAGAACGCGAATGTCCTCGGAGATCGCGAGCAGAAGCTTGCGCAGGTTCTCCGCCTGCTCGGCCTTCTTGGAGACCAGATCGAGCTTCTTCAGCTTGGTGAGACCCTCGACCAGCTTGCCCATTTCGGGGCCAAAGAGCTCGTCGATCTCGGCGCGGGTCGCGGTCGTATCCTCGATCGTGTCGTGCAGCAGGGCAACGGCGATGGTTGCCTCGTCCATGTGCATGTCGGTGAGGATGGCGGCGACTTCGAGCGGATGCGAGAAATATGGATCGCCCGAGGCGCGTTTCTGGTGGCCATGCTTCTGCATGGCATAGACGTAAGCCTTGTTGAGCAGCGCCTCGTTGACGTCAGGCTTGTAGCGCTGGACGCGCTCGACAAGCTCATACTGACGCATCATGGCGGGATCTCGCGGTGCTGAAATGATTGATGCGTCGCACTGGCGTGCGACGCATCCCATAGATAGCCACGAAACTTACGAGACGGAAGTGCCGGATGCTTGATCCAGGCGAACTCGGAAGCTTTTCAGAATCCGCTCAACAACCAGCTGAGCAGAATTGTCATAAGCCCTTAGTAGTCGTCGCTCTTTTCCGGCGGCACCAGACCTTCGATGCCGGCGAGCAGGTCTTCCTCGCTCATGCGGTCGAAGGCGATGTTTTCCTCAGCCTCGTCGGTGTCGGCTGCGACAGCGGTCGCGCCGGTCTGGTCGGTGATCGCCTCACCCTCGGCCTCCGGCTCGTCGACCTCGACATGCTTCTGCAGCGAGTGGATCAGGTCTTCCTTGAGGTCGTCGGGCGACAGCGTCTCCTCGGCGATCTCGCGCAGCGCAATGACCGGGTTCTTGTCGTTGTCGCGCGGAACGGTGATCTGCGCGCCCTGGCTGATCTGGCGGGCGCGATGGCCGGCGAGCAGCACGAGTTCAAAACGGTTGTCGACCTTGTCGATGCAATCTTCAACGGTTACGCGGGCCATGGACTGCCCCTTTCATGCGATGGATTTGGTGGAAAGCTGGCGCGCTCCATAACGCGGGCGCGGGCGAAATACAAGCTTTATGGCGCCGGCGCCAACTTTGCGGTCCCTTGCCGGCTCATCATCGGAGCGCGCCATGATGGCGCCTACATAGTCGCGATCACAATTGCTTGCAATGCGGGCCGTGCCCTTGGATATCCACAAATTGCGCGTTATCTCGGATGTGACGGCACCGAGGTCCATTTGCCGGACCTATTCGTCAAACGCTTTTAGACGACAGAAATTTTCGAAAGGGATGTTTTTCAATGTTCGATCCCCGTGAAAAGATCGCTCTTTTCATCGACGGTGCCAATCTCTACGCCACGTCCCGCGCGCTGGGCTTCGACATCGATTACCGCAAGCTCCTGTCGAGCTTCCAGAAGCGCGGCTACCTGCTGCGCGCTTACTACTACACCGCGCTGGTCGAGGATCAGGAATATTCCTCTATCCGGCCGCTGATCGACTGGCTCGACTATAACGGCTTCAAGGTGGTGACGAAGCCCGCCAAGGAATTCACCGACTCGACCGGCCGCCGCAAGATCAAGGGCAATATGGACATCGAGCTGACCGTCGATGCGCTGGAGCTTGCCGATGTCGTCGACCATTATGTCATCTTCTCCGGCGACGGCGACTTCCGCACGCTGGTCGAGGCGCTGCAGCGGCGCGGCCGCAAGGTATCGATCATCTCGACCATGGCCTCGCAGCCGCCGATGATCTCGGACGATCTGCGACGCCAGGCCGACCATTTCATCGACCTGATGACGCTGAAGAGCGAAGTCGGCCGCGATCCGTCCGAGCGGCCGGTGCGCCGGCCGGAGCCCGCCGAAGTCGACGAGGACGATTATTGACGGACTGCGGCCTTGAGCGCCGCGCCCTCCCCCGAACCCGACCGTGACTGCCCGCTTTGCCCGCGGCTGCATGATTTCATCGCCGCCTGGCGCGAGCGTGAGCCGGGCTGGTTCAACGCGCCGGTGCCGACCTTCCTGCCGCCGGAAGGCGAGAATTCGGTCAAACTCCTGATCGTCGGGCTGGCGCCCGGCCTGCGCGGCGCCAACCGCACGGGACGCCCCTTCACCGGCGACTATGCCGGCGACCTGCTCTACGGCACGATGATCACGCACGGCCTGGCGCGCGGCGAGTTCAAGGCAAGGCCGGATGACGGACTCGAGCTTGTCGGCACGGCCATCACCAATGCGGTGCGCTGCGTGCCGCCGGAGAACAAGCCGGTGGGCGCCGAGATCGCCACCTGCCGGACTTTTTTGAAATCCACGATCGCGCGCTTCCCCAACCTTCGCGCCATCCTGACGCTGGGTTCGATCGCGCATCAGTCGACGGTGCGGGCGTTGGGTGAGCGCGTCGCAGCCTTTCCGTTCCAACATGGCGGGCGGCAGGAAGCCGGCAGCGGCATCGCGCTGTTTTCCAGCTATCACTGCTCGCGCTACAACACCAATACGGGTGTGCTGACGGAGGAGATGTTCGTCAGCGTGTTCAAAGAGATCGCGGCGTTCCTGAAGACCTAGATTCAGAGTGCCCCGGTGGGCCCGGCGATTATACCGGCAGCAGTGCATGCGGCTTCACGTTGCCGATCGAGGCATAGGTGTGCGTCTCCTTCACTCCCGGCAGCGCAAGAATGACCCGCGTCAGAAAATCCTGATAGGCGGCCATTTCCGAAATTCGCGCCTTGACCAGATAGTCGAAGCCACCGACGACCATGTGGCACTCGAGAACCTCGGGCGCCTTGGTCACCGCTTCGGCGAAGCGTTCGAAAACATGAGGCGCGGTGTGATCGAGGCGAACCTCGATGAAGACGAGCGTGCCGCGCCCGATCTTGGCGGGATCCAGCACGGCCCTGACTGCGGTGATGTAGCCTTCCCGAAACAGCCGCTTCACCCGCATGCTGGTGCCGGTCGGCGACAGGCCGACACGCGCCGCCAGATCAAGCGTTGTGCGGCGCCCATCCTCCTGCAAAAGCCGAAGAAGACTGCGGTCGACCTCGTCGAGATCGCTTGCTTCTGGATTCACGTTAGAATGGCCTTTTTGATGTGAATTCCGCTACCATTTTCCAAAAAGAGGGTATTTCAATGCAGAAGCCCAGACAATAGCCTGCGCTTTCGCCGCAGCGGTGGAGACCGTCTCCACCGCCGGCGACATTAGGGGTGGCAGGTCGTGGCAGACGCAGGAAAAGCGAGACTGGCGATTATCGCCGGCCTCATCATGATCGGCATCTACGCCATCCAATTCGTCGCCGCCCGCTTCAGCCTCCGGGAGCACCTGACGGCGACGGATCTGGCCGCCTTGCGCTTTGGCGGCGCGGGCGTGGTCTTTCTGCCGATCGTCTGGCGCAGCGGCTTTGCAAGCATGAGGGCGCTTGGTTGGCGACGAGCTCTGGCATTGGCGGCGCTGGCCGGGTTGCCTTATCCGCTGATCATCAATTGGGGCCTGACCTATGCCCCTGCCGCCCATGCGGCGGCGCTTTGTCCAGCGTCGATCGTCTTCTTTTCGTTCCTGCTGTCACGCATCGTTTTCAACGAGCGCGCTCCGCAGCAACGGACCATCGGTGTCGTCGCGATCATCGCCGGCCTGTTGCTGTTCATTGCGCCGAGGCGTGGCGGCACCGGCGGCGTCCTCTTCGGCGATATGCTTTTCATCGGATCGGGGCTGATGTTCTCGACCTATGCCGTTCTTGTCCGGCGGTGGCGTGCCGATCCGGTCACCGCGACGGCTGCGGTGGTGCTTCTGTCGTGCTTGCCGTTGCCGGTTCTCTATTTCGTCGCACCAAGCCATATCCATGCCGCAGCCGCCACGGAGATCATCAGTCAGATCGTGATCCAGGGGATTCTGGCCGGCGCGGCAGCCATGTTTCTCTATACCTATGTCGTCGGGCAGTTGGGGCCGCAGATGGCGTCGCTGTTCCTGCCGGGCGTTCCGATTGCCACGGTATTTATCGGCATGGCCATACTCGGCGAAACGCCACTGGCGATCCAGTTCGCGGCCATCGCGATCATGGCGGTCGGGATGGGCCTGTCAGCGGTCGGAGGACGAATTGCAGGCAAACGTCCGAGCGCGCCTGCGCCCAGCGGATCCTGAGCCCGTCAGCGATGCGGCAGCCAATTCGGCGGCCGGGCAATTCAAGGCGTCGGTGCAAACAACTCAGCCAGCGTATCGCGGCTGCCCCTTAGGACGTTGAGATCGACATCGCCGTTGATGCCGTCGACGCGGCCCATATTGTGGTACTGCCAGTAGATCCAGTCGTTCTCGCGCGGTCTCATCGCCAGCGAACGCAGCCAGCGCTGACGGCTAAGGATGCTTCCGGAATAGGCGTCGGCTGCCTCATCGGTCAGATAGAAGATCGCCTGCTTGCCGAACGCCGCCTCGACAGGGCCGAGGAAAGCGGCAAGCTCGGCGTTCAACTGCTCCGGGGACGGACGCTGCGGGCAATTGCCGCCGAACTCGATGTCGACCACCGGCGGCAGAAGCGGTTCGCCGCGCGGCACCACCGCCATGAAATTCTTCGCCTGATCGGCGCCTGGGCGGCAGAAGGTGAAGAAGTGATAGGCGCCGACCGCCAGGCCGGCCGCGCGGGCTTCGCGCAGATTGGTCGCAAACAGGGTGTCGACATGGGTGCCGCCTTCGGTCGCCTTGATGATGGCGAAGGCGACATCATCGGCCGCGACGCGCGGCCAGTCGATCTTTCCCTGATGATGGGAAACGTCGATGCCCCGGATCGGGAATTCCGCGCGGTCCGGCGAAAAGCCACGGAACCAGAAGAACGCACCCGCCGCCACGGCACAGGCAACAACCACGCCGGCAAGCCCCCAGAACACAATCCGCTTGCCCAAGACATCCCCCGTCGGAAGGCGCGTACGCGCCAGACCAGAGAACCGGCCGGCGGCTTTTTTTTCGGGCGGCCGGGTGCGGGCGGCCCGGGAGCTTAGCCGCGCTCCTTCAGCAGCCGGCCCTTCTCGCGCGACCAGTCGCGCTGCTTTTCGGTCTCGCGCTTGTCGTGCAGTTTCTTGCCGCGGGCAACCGCGAGCAGCAGCTTGGCGCGGCCGCGATCGTTGAAATAGATTTTCAGCGGCACCAGCGTCATGCCCTCGCGCTCGACGCTTTGCGAGAGTTTCGCCATCTCGCGCTTGGAGACCAGCAATTTGCGGCGGCGGCGCGGTTCGTGGTTGAAGCGGTTGGCCTGCAGATATTCCGGAAGATAGGAATTGATCAGCCAGATCTCGCCGCCCTCGGCCGAAGCGTAGCTTTCCTGGATGTTAGCCTGGCCCTGGCGCAGCGACTTGACCTCGGTGCCGGTCAGCACCAAGCCGGTCTCTATCGTGTCGAGCACCTCATAGGAAAAGCGCGCCTTGCGGTTTTCGGCGACCGTCCTGTTATTGGGATCGGCTTTCTTGACTTGATTCATGACGTCCAGAGTCCGTTTCGAAACTCGCTCCTGCGAGTCAGGTGAAGGTGTCACCGAGAACCGGAGCGGAGCGTACATATAGTACGTGAGTACCGGAAGCGCAGGTGGCGCCTTCAGATGGCCGCAGGAGTAGAGTTTCCAGACGGTCTCGCTAATTAATCAAGCCGGCATGCTTAAGCGCCGCGTCGAGCTTCTCGGCGGTCGAAGCTTCGACCGTCACCAGCGGCGAACGCACCACGTTCTCGACCTTGCCCAGCTTCGACAGCGCGTATTTGGCGCCGGATACGCCGGGTTCGATGAAGATCGCCTTGTGCAGCGGCAAGAGCCGGTCCTGCAGCTCGAGCGCCCTGGCGCTGTCGCCGGAGAGCGTCGCTTCCTGGAATTCGGCGCAGAGCCGCGGCGCAACGTTGGACGTCACCGAGATGCAGCCGACGCCGCCATGAGCGTTGAAACCGAGCGCGGAAGCATCCTCGCCGGAGAGCTGGATGAAATCCTTGCCGCAGGTCATGCGCTGCTCCGAGACACGCTCGACCTTGCCGGTGGCATCCTTGACGCCGACGATATTCTTGAAGTCATGCGCCAGGCGGCCCATCGTGTCGGGCATCATGTCGATCACCGAGCGCGGCGGGATGTTGTAGATGATGATCGGCAGCTTGGTCGCGCGGGCAACGGCGGCGAAATGCTCATAAAGGCCGCGCTGCGTCGGCTTGTTGTAATAAGGCGTGACCACAAGGGCAGCATCGGCGCCGGCCTGTTCGGCATACTTCACCAGGCCGACAGCTTCCTCGGTGTTGTTGGAGCCCGCGCCGGCCACGACCGGCACCCTGCCCTTGGCCACCTCGATAGCGACCTTCACGACATGGCGGTGCTCCTCATGCGAGAGCGTCGGCGACTCGCCGGTAGTGCCGACGGGAACGAGGCCCTTGGTGCCCTCGGCGATCTGCCATTCGACGAAAGCGCGAAAGGCTTTCTCGTCGAAGCGCCCGCTCTTTTCGAACGGTGTCACGAGCGCGGTGAGCGAGCCTCTCAGCATATCCTCCAAACTCCTTGGAACTTGTTCGTTTATCATGTCGTTACCCAAAAGCCGGTTCCTGGTTTGGGCAACATGCGTCGGCATCTTATTTGCGCGCCTTCTAACCGAAAGCGAAGCCGCGCACCATAGTCTCGACATGGTTCAGCGGCAAGCATCGGCGTAGTGCCAGCAAGCGCCATTCGAACGGCCTCGATAACCTTTTGTTTACGAGCCCTTCACGACCTAGGTTTAGGCTTCGCGTCGGGGTCTCAAGTGCCCGCGCCTGCTGACGATGTGCTAGGATCGTAAAATGCCGACGAGGCGGCCACATCTTTTCGCGCTTTTGGGAGCGATCGTCGCGCTGATGCCAGGCATGGCAATCGGCGGCAGCGTCGACGCGCGCATGACAGCCTCGATCCCGGGTCCCGATGCACCGCAGGCGCTCGGCCCCACAGCGCCGTCTACCGACATAGCACACCTCAAGAGCGGCCTCGACGCGCTTGCCGCCAACAACATTGCCGGCGCGCGCAATGCCCGCGACACGCTGCCCGCCACTTCGCTCGACAGGCATATCCTCGCCTGGGCGATCGCGCTCTATGGAGGCGACCAGGTGCCGAGCGGCGAGATTGCCGATGCCGCCAAGATGCTTCCCGGGTGGCCGGGCACGATCGCGCTGCGCAAGAACAGCGAGCGTGCGCTCTATCGCGAAAACCCGCCGCCGCAAGTGGTGGTTCAGGCCTTCGGCCGCAGCCAGCCGCTGACGCCCGAGGGCGTCATCATCCTTGCCCGCTCGCAGGTGGCGCTTGGCAACCAGGCCGCCGCCCGCGCGGTGCTGGTGCCGTTCTGGCGCAGCGAAAAGCTGGAAGCCAAGGATGAGAATGCCATCACCAAGGAGTTCGGTACGCTGATTCCGGCGGCCGACCATCGCTACCGCATGGAGCGCATGTTCTACGCCGACCGGCCATCCTCAGCTCTGCGGGTCGCCGGCCTCGCCGGCGCGCAGCCGCTGGCGGATGCGTGGGCGGCCGCCGACAAGGGCGACAAGAACGCCGCCAAGCTGTTGAAGGCGGTGCCCGCGGCGCAGCGCTCGGCGGGCTATTTCTTCGCCGAGGCGGAATATCTGCGCAAGCAGCAGAAATTCGCCGACGCCGCTGCTGTCGTGATGAAGGCGCCGACCGATCGCGAATCGCTGGTCGACCCCGATGCCTGGTGGGTCGAGCGCCGCGTGCTGTCGCGCGAGCTGGTCGACCAAGGCGACATGAAGACCGCCTACAAAATCGTCTCCATGCATGCGGCCGAAAGCCCGGCCAATGCCGCCGAGGCCGAATTCCACGCCGGCTGGTATGCGCTGCGCGGCCTCAACGATCCGGCGACCGCCGCCACCCACTTCAAGCGCATTACCGAGCTCGCCCAGGGACCGGTGTCGCTGTCGCGCGCCTATTACTGGCTCGGCCGCGCGGCGGAAGTCGGCGGCCCGGGCAGCGCCAAGGATTATTTCACGCGCGCTGCCAGCTACGGCACGACCTTCTACGGCCAGCTCGCGGGCGAGCGCGTGGGGCTGAGGACCCTCAACATCTCCTATCCGAAACCGAGCGCCGCCGACCGCCAGAGCTTTGACGGCCGCGAGGCGGTGAGCGCGATCAAGCGGCTGCAGGAGGCTGGCTATGACCGCTACGCCGAAACGCTCTACCGCGATCTTGCCGGGCAGCTGACCAGTCCGGGCGAACTGACGCTGCTTGCGGTGCTGGCCGAAAAGCAGGGCAACCATTTCATGGCGCTGAAGGTCGGCAAGATCGCCGCCCAGCGCGGCATCGATGTCGGCGCGCTGTCGCATCCGCTGGGTGTCATTCCCGATACGGCCAATATCTCCGGGTCGGGCAAGGCGCTCGCCTATGCCATCGCTCGCCAGGAAAGCGAGTTCAACATCGGCGCCGTCTCCAGTGCCGGCGCCCGCGGCCTGCTCCAGTTGATGCCGGGCACCGCCAAGCAGCTGGCGAAGAAGGCCGGCATGAGTTTCTCCCAGGCCAGGCTGACGAGCGATGCCGGCTACAACGCGACACTGGGCTCGGCCTTTCTCGGCGAGCAGCTCGACCGCTTCGCCGGCTCCTATGTGCTGACCTTCGCCGGCTACAATGCCGGCCCGAACCGCGCCGCCCAGTGGATGGCGAAATACGGCGATCCGCGCGGCAAGGACGTGGATGCGGTCGTCGATTGGATCGAGCGGATCCCCTACACGGAAACAAGAAGTTACGTGCAACGCGTGATGGAAAATTACGAGGTCTACAAGATGCGTATTTCGGGGAAATACGACATCGTGGGGGACCTTGTGAATGGGCGGAACTGAGCGCTTTTCCTTCTCCCTTGTGGGAGAAGGTGGCCGAGCGAAGCTCGGTCGGATGAGCGGTGTTCAGCTTGGCGGTATGTCTGAAATCGCCGCGGTCTCATTCCTTCCAGCACCCCTCATCCGTCTCGGCGCTCTCGCGCCGATCCACCTTCTCCCGCAAGGGGAGAAGGCGAAGAGTGTTTGACGACCCCTGCCCTCGCCTGTAGCTGTCGATGACCCCAGTGAGGAGCGGCATTGCGATGGCGAGCGGCGAAGGTTTCTCCGACTTCTTTTACACTGCCCCCGATGGTTTAAGACTCCATGCCCGGATCTATGGCGAAGCGAATGCCGGCAGTTGGCCGGTCGTCTGCCTGCCCGGCCTCACCCGCAACGCCCGCGACTTCCATGAGCTGGCGCTCTATCTTTCCAATCGGGCCAAGAACCCGCGGAAAGTCGTCGCCTTCGACTACCGAGGCCGCGGGCAATCCGACCACGATCCCGATATCGGCCATTATAATGTTGGGGTCGAAGCTGGCGACGTGCTTGCCGGACTGTCGGCGCTCGGCATCGAGCAGGCCGCCTTCATCGGCACCTCGCGCGGCGGGTTGATCATCCATGTGCTCGGGGCATTGAAGCCGGCCGTCCTGAAGGCCATCGTGCTGAACGACATCGGCCCGGTGATCGGGGTCGAGGGCCTCGCCCATATCCGCTCCTATCTCGACCGCGCGCCGAAACCGAAGACATTCGCCGAAGCGGTGGATGCTCAGCGGCGCGTGCATGGCGCCGATTTCCCGGCGCTCACCGATGTCGACTGGGCGCGGATGGTCCGGGCAATCTGCCGTGAGACGGAGGCCGGCTGGGTGCCGGATTTCGATCCGGCCCTGGTCGACACGCTGGCCGGCATCGATTTCGGCAAGCCGCTGCCGGATCTGTGGCCGCAATTTGACGCGCTCGCCGCGACTCCGCTGCTTGCCATTCGCGGCGCGAACTCGAAACTGCTATCCACGGCGACGCTTCAAGAGATGCAGGAGCGGCATCCCGGCATGGAATCGATCACCGTCGAAGGCCAGGGCCACGCGCCCTTCCTCGAAACCGGCGATTTGCCGGAAAGGATCGCGCATTTCTCGATCGAGAAGAAAATCGAGCCACACAAAAGTGATGCCCGAGCCTACATCGGCCCGGGCTTTTCTCCTGAAGTATAGAATTTCTCCGCCAGCCGGGCCGATCCGACCGGCCTATTCGCCTTTCGAACGCTTGCGGGGCGTCTTGGCCGGTTCCGACCCTTTCGCTTTCCGAGACGCTGGGGCGGAGGTCGGCGTGGTGAGGGGCGAAGCGAACATAGAGTTCTCCGCCGACCGAGGCGACGACTCCTGACTGCGCGGCTTCTCGAGGACGGTGACGCAGCCGTCGAGATCGTTGGTGGCCAGGTGGGCGTAACGCATGGTCATCGACAAGGTCTGGTGGCCCAGCCACATCTGGACGCGCCTTATGTCGATACCGCCCTGAACGAGGCGGGAAGCGCAAGTGTGACGCAGGATATGCGGCACCACCTGCTCGTCGGCGCCGAGACCGACTTCCGTCTTCGCGTCGTTCCAGATGGCGCGGTACTGCGCCTGGGTGAGCTTGGTGAACGGGCCTTTCGGCCGGCGTCCTTCGGTGTTCGGCGGCAGCTTGATGACTTCCTTGACGCGCTCCGTCATCGGAATGGTGCGGCTGCGGCCGGACTTGGTGATCCAGCACGAGACCCGGTGTTCCTGGATGTCGTTCCAGATCAGGCCGAGCGCCTCGCCGAGGCGGCAGCCGGAATCGACCAGGAAGACGGAAAGCCTGTAAGCATCCTCGCTGCGGCTGCGGATCGTGGCGAACAGCCTCGCCTCTTCGTCCCTTTCCAGGAAACGAATCCGTCCCGCCCGCTCCTTCTGGCGGCGGAACTCGGGCAGGCTGTGGATATCTCCCATCTTATGCGCCTTACGCAGCAATTTGCTGAGTGCAGCCATCTTGCGATTGATGGTTGCGTTGCTGTTGCCGCGCTGGCGCAATGTGCCGATAAGATTGTCCAGGGTATTCTGGTCAAAGGTGCTGAAACGATCTCCAAGAAGAATCTCGTCTATTTCACCGATGAAAGAGCTGACATTGTATTTATGCCGCCCGTCATCCCAGAGTATATCTCGATAAGCTGCAAAAAGCTCCCCGACCTATACGACTTTACTTCTCTGAACTTGTTGTACGTGTATCGAAAGTTCGAGTTCTGAGAAGAAAAGACCGCAAAGTGAGCAGAGGACCCCCCTCTTGAATCGCTTCGTTCGTCATTTTTTGACCACACCCCCGAGTGGATAGGCACAGCTACCCGCTTGGAAGCGTCCTTTCAAGAGTTTTTGTCCGACAAAATGATTTCAACCGCCAGACGGCGGATCCCGACGAAACCATTTCACAGACTTCAGCTACCAGTACCCCCTTCTCGTCTTTCGTTTGCCCTCACCCAGTCACGAAAACAAATCCAGCCCGGGCAAGAAAACGCCCGGGCTGGATTTCACCTGTGCACGTCCAGCCCTTAGAAGTCGCGCTGGAAGCGGATCATGCCGCCGATGCCGTCGAACTTGCCATGATAGTCGCTGGCGGACGCATTGATGTAGTCGACTTCGCCAGTAACCGTGAAGCCAGGAACCAAGGTGTAGGCAACGTTGGCCGCGAGGCCAAACTTCTTGCCTTCGTCATACGACGCCTGGACGTTGAACGAGGCTTTCTCGTTGAACTTGTAAGAGCCACCGCCCCAGACAGCCCAGTTGCCGTCCCAAAGCTTGAAGAAGTTGTGCCCCGACGGATTTGGCTGGAAGCCGCCAACGTTGAAATCCTCACCGCCGTAACCGCCCATGACGAACAGCGACAGTTCGTTGGTGGCATTCACGTCCAAGCGGACCTTACCAGCAAACTCTCCGAAGTTGCTGTCATAGGCTGCAACACCGGTGATGGCACCCCAGCCCTGTGTGTACTTCACGCCACCGACGACATGCGGCACATAGCTGTCGATGGTGTAGCTGCTAGAACCCTCTTCAAGCGAAACCACGGCCGAGAAGCCATTGCCTGCATCGAAGTAGTACTGAACGACGTTGGTGTCGAAGCTGCCATAAGGAACCAGCGTATCCTGGATGACGTTGCCGGCGTAGCCGATGAACGTGTCGAAAGCCGATTCGTCCTTACCGACGCGCAGGCCACCGAGCTGGATCCAGGCGAAGTTCAGTGAGACGCCCTTGTTGTAGGCGAAATTGTCCGTGCCACCGGGAATACTGACGCCATCGATACTGAAGGTGTGACCCAAGCCACCCTGGTTGCCGAAATTGAAGCGAGTCTCGGTGTAGGTCTTCAACGTGCCGAGCTCGGTTTCCTGACCGGTCCAGGTCTTCAGCGTGAAGCGGGCGTTCTTCTTCCAGGTACCCTGGCTGTCGCCGTCCTTGACGTCGGCGCCACGAGCACCGTCGAACGAGCCCAAATCGCCGCCAGCCGCATCGTAGCGGATGTAGCCACCGATGCGCAGGCAGGTTTCGGTGCCCGGGATGTAGAAGTAGCCGGCGCCGTAGACGTCGCAGATCTTGACGTATTCGGCCGGTTCCGGCTCGGCGACGGTCACCGCGTCGGCGGCGCGAGCACCGGAAACTGCGATCAGGGCCGCAGCTGAGCCGAGAAGAAGGCTCTTGATGTTCATTTTCTGACCTCCAGTCAGAATCGGACGGGAAAAACGAGCCAGTCCGACCTGCTTGGGAGTCAACTCATTGTTACTACGATTTTTTTTCGAAAAAATGAGTTCAGTATGTGCCCGCGACCATCTCACCAAAAACGTTTGTTGGCGAACGCATGGGCGGATCCGGATTTGAGGTAGCGCTCGAAAGAAGTCGCTTTGGCTTGGTCCGAGAAAGCGACGTAAGTGACGACTCGCCAGGGCCGGAACTTGGAAGTGTGATTGGATTTTCCGGAGTTATGGTCGACAAGTCGTTGCTTCAGGTCCGACGTGATGCCGATATAGCGCTCGCCCTCCGCGGCTTCGCTCTCAATCAGATACACGTACCACACCACCCGGCCCTCCTTCGCCAAGGCTTTGGAGGGCATCCTCTCCGCCATCCTGCTTCGCGTAAACGTTAGGGCTTGTCCTGCGAAGCTCGGACAGAAGCGGCGTTGGAACGTGTCAGCGAAGTGGAAGCGTTGTGGCCCTCCTTCGCCAAGGCTTCGGAGGGCATCCTCTCCGCCATCCTGCTTCGCGCAAACGTTGGGGCTTGTCCTGCGAAGCTCGGAGAGCGAAGCAGGATGGCGGAGAGGATGGGATTCGAACCCACGAGAAGCTTTTGACCTCTACTCCCTTAGCAGGGGAGCGCCTTCGACCACTCGGCCACCTCTCCGTCGCGCCGCTGGATAAAGAAAAGCGCGGGCACAATCAACAAGCCGGCGCGATAATCGGCGAAAAATCGGCGGACTTTCGCGCTCATGTCGCTTCAGGTGGCGATTCTGCGGCAATCGCCTGGCGGTCGACTCAGCCGCCCGCCGCATTTCGGTCGGTCCTTTGCCGGATTCGGGGGGATTCAGCCGGTGCGCGGCCCTCGATGGTTAACGAGAGCTTTCTGAGTGAGGCCAAATCGTGTCATTTGTGCAATAATAGCGTCCGGACAGCCCGTGCGCCGATACGATCGTGGTTGAACGGCGCCGGCTCATGGGTAATGTCAGCTTCGGCGCGGTGCGCATCTTTTTCGGTAGTGGGGATGGGGCAGGGAACGCTGTCCTTCAGCAAAAATACCCAGACCCGTTTTTTAACTTTTGACTGGAGGTCAGAAAATGAACATCAAGAGCCTTCTTCTCGGCTCAGCTGCGGCCCTGATCGCAGTTTCCGGTGCTCGCGCCGCCGACGCGGTGACCGTCGCCGAGCCGGAACCGGCCGAATACGTCAAGATCTGCGACGTCTACGGCGCCGGCTACTTCTACATCCCGGGCACCGAAACCTGCCTGCGCATCGGTGGCTACATCCGCTACGATGCGGCTGGCGGCGATTTGGGCTCGTTCGACGGTGCTCGTGGCGCCGACGTCAAGGACGGCGACAGCCAGGGTACCTGGAAGAAGAACGCCCGCTTCACGCTGAAGACCTGGACCGGTCAGGAAACCGAGCTCGGCACGTTGAAGACCTACACCGAGACCCGCTGGAACTTCGGCAACAGCAACAGCGACACGACCCCGTTTGTTAATGCCCCGGGTAACAGCACCTCGCTGAACTTTGCCTGGATCCAGCTCGGCGGCCTGCGCGTCGGTAAGGACGAATCGGCTTTCGATACCTTCGTCGGCTACGCCGGCAACGTCATCCAGGATACGCTGATCCCCTATGGCGGCTTCGACACCAACGTCGTGCAGTACTACTTCGATGCCGGCAACGGCTTCTCGGCGGTGGTCTCGCTCGAAGAAGGTGCGGGTGCGGGCACTCTTAGGGATCCTCTCGGCGTTGGTGCTGGTGCAGCCGCCAACTACGGCCACTACTACGGCGCAGGTGCGATCGACTCCTATGTGCCGCACATCGTCGGCGGCGTGAAGTGGACGCAGGGCTGGGGCGCGATCACCGGCGTCATCGCCTATGACAGCAACTATGAGGAAGTGTCCGGCAAGGTCCGCTTGGACGTGAATGTCAACGACGCCCTGTCGCTGTTCATCATGGCGGGCTACGGCACGGATGACAACCTCAGCGACACCACCTACTTGCACTATGCAGGCGGTCGCGGCTTCTACAAGCCGTGGGGCGGCAACTGGGCTGTGTGGGGCGGCGGTACCTACAAGTTCAACGAGAAGACCGCGTTCAACATCCAGGCCTCGGCTGACGATTGGAAGAACGTCGGCGTTGCCGCGAACGTCGCTTACACCGTTGTCCCGGGCTTCACGGTTACGGCCGAAGTCGACTACCTGCATGCAGGTCGCTTTGGCGATGCTGGTCCGGAGAACTTTGCCTTTACGCCGGCCACCAAGAAGAACAGCGTCGGCGGTATCCTCCGCTTCCAGCGCGACTTCTAAGACCAGATATTTCTGGAAGACGAGAGAACCCCGGCGGGCAGCCGCCGGGGTTTTTCTTTCTGTTTTCATGCATTGTGAGGTGCCAAACCGCTGGCGCAGTTTGGGTGTTGCATCAGCAATGTCGAAGGCGTCGTTTGGCATTCGACACCGTCGAAATGCAGCGTCGGTGAAGAGCTTCAACTCCGGCGGGAACAGCCCCTCTGACCCTCAGGGCAGTCGTATATGGCTTTGGGAGTTCGGACCACCCGGCATGTCTTGGCGTCATCCTCGGGCTTGTGTTGGCCTTCCGATAAACTCCATATGCGACTGCCCTACTCTAACCCTGCGCGACGTCTCTTCGCTTGGGAGCAGATCGAACACTCCCCAACGCGGTTGCCAATCGTCAACGTCGCAGCATCGAGGGTCGAAGCTTGCAGTCTCTCCACTTGTGAGGAGACATCCACTCCAGCCTTCGCATTTGCCGAAGGACGGGCCACGGAGGGAGCGATCACCGCTGACCCGTATCGCGTGCTTCTCATTCCTCGAACTGGTCAAGGCAGCAGTGCCCAAGTCGTCAGAATATCTCGCATCGAGCAACTGGCTCGCCGCAGCCCGTTCCGGTGGCCGAAATCAAACGTCGGCGAGGTCGCCTAGTGCTTCGATCAGCGGTTTGATCTCGCCCTCAAAATTCTTCCAGCGCTTGACGGAGGATTTGTAGATCGGCTGACGAACCTGCCAGCGGCTGGGGGTGGTAACGGCCCCTTCCCTGTCGAAGAAACGAAGGCACGCATCATCCCAAGGCAGGCCGAGATAATCTATCAGCCGGCGCGACTGTGCCTCCTGGTCCTCCACAAGCGTCTCATAACGATTCTCGAAAATACGGCCTGGGAAAACCTCGTTCCAGTGACGCATCAAGCGGTCGTACTCGCGATAGTACAGGCCCAGCGCCTGCAGGTCGGTGTTATAGCTGTGTGCCGAGCTGAACGGCAGGACATAGCACGATACGCAGTTATCGATCGCATCGCGGCGACAGTGAATGATGCGCGCCTTGGGAAAGAGCAATGTGAGAAGGCCGATCAATTCGAAATTGTGCGGCATCTTATCTACGATGCGCTGCGCCGTCGGAGCGCGCTCCCGCAGATAGGTAAGGTGCTCTTCCGCCAACGTCCTGGACAAGCCTTCGGTAATCGTCCCGATCGGCTTGTTGAAATCCGAGACAGAGGGTTGCAGGCCGATTGCATTCGCAACTCGTCTAAGCTTGCTCAACTCCCCGGCGCCATGAACCTCGGGATGACTGGCGCAGATCTGTTCGGTAAGCGTCGTTCCCGAGCGCGGCATGCCCACCACGAACACAGGCGCTTCGGAAGGATTGCCGTAGCCAGACCTTGCGGCAAACAGCTCCGGCGTGAAGGTTTCAATCGTCAGGTCTATGAATCGACGGTACTGATCGATGTCGAATTTGTAACCTTCCGCTTGCTTCGCCTTCTTGAAATGGTCGAAGGCTTCCGCATAGCGCTTGAGGTCGTTCTCCACCTTACCGGCGGCGTAGTTGAGGCTGGCTCTGGCCTCCGGCTTAAGCCCCGGACTGTTCAGCTCACGAAGGATCGCCTGGAGTTCGGCGGGCTCCTCCGTGAACTTTCGGGTTTGCACAAGGTCGTAGTAGGCGGCCGCCGCGTCGATGCCGCGTTCGATCGCCTCCTTGAGATAGGAAGCGGCCTCATCCATCCGCCCAAGACCGGTCAGCGCGGCCGCTATTCCGATCCGCGCCTTGGGATGGTCGCGGTTGATCTTCAGCGCCTTCTCGTACAATGGCAAAGCCAGGTCGGGTTTGTCGAACTGGGTGTAGACGCGCCCCAGGGCGCAAAGCGCCTCTATGAGATCGGGCTGCACTTCCAAGGCATACTGAATATGGTTGATCGCTGCCGAATATTCACTCAGCTTGGCATATGCCTCGCCGAGGCTAAGATGGTAGTAAGGGTTCTTAGGCTCCTCAGCGATCGCGCGTCCGAATAGCGCAGCGCCGCCTCATCGTCGTAGCCGAGGCAAACGGTGCCCATGATGTAGAGAGCCAGCGGATGGTTTGGCGTTCGAGCCAGCACCTGGAAACATAGATCCTGCGCTTCATCGAGTCGTTTGGCTTGTTGACACTCATAGGCTTTCGCCAGCAAAGCGTCGTCGGCCTGTGCGCGGGCGAGCGAATTTGCCTGCTTGAGGCTCGGCAGAGGCGGGCTTGCCTGTGGCCATCTGGGTTTCGGCGCTGGGCCGGATTTCAAGTGTTTGGACTAGGCGGGCGGCAGACGATTGTTCATGGTGTCTGCTACCAAAAAGCGCGGGTGGAATCCAGTCCAAGCTCAACGCGCAGCCCATGCTTTCAGTGACGTTTGCGTCCTTCGCCCACGCGGGCAAGAACGCGTCCAGCGGTTTCAATCCAGCTTGCGCCCAATCAACCATCACGCTAGCAAGAACGCCATTTCCACGCGAGCCTGTGCCATGCTTCGTCGCCCCTCCCTCACGCCGATCATCGGCGCGCTTCCGACCACGGTGCCGTTCGTCGGCCCGGAGGCGCAGGAGCGCGAGCGCGGGCGGCCGTTCCGGGCCCGCATCGGCGCCAATGAAAGCAGTTTCGGGCCTTCGCCGCGCGTCATCGCGCGCATGGAGAGCGTCGCCCGCGACCAGTGGATGTATTGCGATCCCGACAATTACGAGCTGAAGGTGGCGGCCGCCGCGCATCACGGCGTGGCGATCGAAAACGTGGTCGTGGGCGAAGGCATCGACGGCCTGCTCGGCCTGGTGGCGCGCATGTATGTTGGCCCCGGCGATGCCGTGGTCACCTCGCTCGGTGCCTACCCGACCTTCAATTTCCATATCGCCGGCGTCGGCGGCCGCCTGGTGACGGTTCCCTATGCCAATGACAAAGAGGACCTGGACGGGCTTCTCGCCAAGGTCGCGAGCGAAAAGGCGCCGCTGGTCTATCTTTCGAACCCCGACAATCCGATGGGAAGCTGGTGGGAGGCGCCGGATGTCGTCCGCTTCATCGAAGCACTCCCGGAAACCACCATGCTGGTGCTCGACGAGGCCTATGGCGAGTTGGGGCCGGCCTCGGCGCTGCCGGCGATAGACGTCGCGCGGCCGAACGTCATCCGTATGCGCACCTTCTCCAAGGCTTACGGTCTGGCCGGCATACGCTGCGGCTACGCCGTGGCTGAGGCAGAGGTGATCCGCGACTTCGAGAAGATCCGCAATCACTACGGCGTCAGCCGCATGGCGCAGATCGCCGGCCTCGAGGCGCTGGCCGACCAGGATTACCTGCGCTCGGTGGTGACGCGCGTGGCGGCAGGCCGCGAGCGCATTTCAGCCATCGCCAGGCAGAACGATCTCAAGCCGTTGCCGTCGGCAACCAATTTCGTGACCATCGACTGCGGCAGCGATGGCGCCTTCGCGCTGAAAGTGATGCAGGGCATCCTGTCGCGCGACGTGTTCATCCGCAAACCGATGGCGCCACGGCTCGACCGCTGCATTCGGGTCAGTGTCGGCCTCGACCATGAGCTCGACATCTTCGCCGAGGAGTTGCCGGGCGCGCTGGCTGCGGCGCAGGGGAACTGACCTAGTCCCCTGTTGCCTTTGCTTTTTGGTGTGCCAGATTCCGCCAAGTGCAACGCGGAGCACAGGCATGCAATGCGAACATAGGATCGTTCGGACGCGCATTTCCGGCACGGTGCAAGGTGTGAGCTACCGCGTCTGGGCGCGCGCAGAAGCGATACGTCTCGGGCTGACGGGTTGGGTGCGCAACGAACCTGACGGCTCGGTCACCGCGCTGATCGCCGGCGCCGATGCCGCCGTCACGGCGATGATCGAACGCCTGTGGCAAGGGCCGCGGGGCGCGCTCGTCTCGAAAGTCGAGATCGAGGAAGCGGCCGACGACGCGCCCACGGATTTCAAGATCATCGTCTAAGCCAGTATCTTCCCCTCCAAGAGGAGATCAAAAGGCTTGAATTAATTGAACGTTCGTTTTATTAATTTCGCTGGAGGCGAACATGGCGCGCACCACAGGTTCCGACGGGGGAAAAACCGAAGCGGCCGTCCGCGAGGCGGCGGTCAGCCTGATCGCGCGCCTCGGCTACGAGGCGATGTCGATGCGGCAGCTGGCGGCGGAGGTCGGCGTGCAGGCGGCTGCGCTATATCGCTATTTCCCGACTAAGGAAGATCTGCTTTTCACCTTGATGCGAGAGCATATGGAAGGTCTTCTCAAGGCTTGGGCAACGGCGCGACCGGCGAGCGCAGATCCGGTCACCCGGCTTGCCGCTTATGTCGAGAACCACATCGCGTTCCACATCGAGCGGCGCCACGCCACCCATGTCTCCAACATGGAGTTGCGCAGCCTGTCGCATGAAAGGCTGACGCAGATCCTCAAGATGCGCACGGCCTATGAGAAGGAACTGCGCACGATCTTGCGCGACGGCACTGAGGCCGGCGCTTTCGAGATCGACGATACAGGCCTGACCGCTATGGCGCTGATCCAGATGATGACCGGCGTCATCGTCTGGTTCCGTCCGGGCGAACGGCTGTCGGTCGCTGAAGTCACGGCATCATATCTTTCGATGACAATGCGCCTGGTCGGCGCGACAATCAGCCATGGCACCGCGCGTCCTTTCGGGCGCGCCGCCGTGGCACTCTGATTGAGGCATGATCCCCGCGAAGACCGGGGCGTGCGCAGGGAGGAACGGCATGTACACGAATACGCTCAGCTTCGGATTGGATCCTGACATCGAGGCGCTGCGCGATACCGTGCGGCGCTTCGCCCAGGACAGGATCGCGCCGATCGCGGCGGAGATCGACCGCTCCAACGAGTTTCCCACCCATCTGTGGGCCGAACTCGGCGGGCTCGGCCTGCTCGGCATCACCGCCGATCCGGACTTCGGCGGCAGCGGCATGGGCTATCTCGCGCACGTCGTCGCGATGGAGGAGATTTCGCGCGCGTCCGGCTCGGTCGGCCTCTCCTATGGCGCGCATTCAAACCTCTGCGTCAACCAGATCAATCGATGGGCCACGCCGGCGCAGAAGGAGAAGTATCTGCCTGCCCTTTGCTCGGGCGAGACGGTCGGCGCGCTGGCGATGTCGGAACCAGGCGCGGGCTCGGACGTGGTGTCGCTTCGCCTGCGCGCCGAAAAGCGCAACGACCGCTACGTGCTCAACGGTTCGAAAATGTGGATCACCAACGGCCCGGACGCCGCAACGATGGTGGTCTACGCAAAGACCGATCCGGAACGTCATGCGCGCGGCATCACCGCTTTCATCGTCGAAAAAGAAATGGCGGGCTTTTCGGTCGCGCAGAAACTCGACAAGCTCGGCATGCGCGGCTCCAACACCGGCGAGCTCGTCTTCGAGGATGTCGAGGTGCCGTTCGAGAACGTTCTGCATGAGGAAGGGCGCGGCGTCGAGGTGCTGATGTCGGGGCTCGACTATGAACGCGCGGTGCTGTCCGGGGGCCCGATCGGGCTGATGGCGGCCTGCCTCGACGTCGCTGTGCCTTACGTGCATGAGCGCAAGCAGTTCGGCCAGCCGATCGGTACGTTCCAGCTGGTCCAGGGCAAGCTCGCCGACATGTACTCGACGATGAATGCCGCGCGGGCATACGTCTACGCGGTTGCGGCCGCCTGTGACCGCGGCGAGACCTCGCGCAAGGACGCCGCCGGCTGTGTGCTGTTCGCCGCCGAGAAAGCGACGCAGATGGCGCTCGACGCCATCCAGCTGCTCGGCGGCAACGGCTACATCAACGACTATCCGACGGGGCGGCTGCTGCGCGATGCCAAGCTCTACGAGATCGGTGCCGGCACCAGCGAGATCCGCCGTTGGCTGATCGGCCGCGAGATCATGGCGGAGGGGGTTTAACGTGGCCACACTGCAAACCCAGATATCCTCCTCCTCCGAAACCTTCCGCGCCAATGCCGAGCGCATGCGCGCGCTGGTCGCCGACATCGCCGAGAAGGCTGCAAGCGTCGAGCGTGGCGGCTCCGATGAGGCGCGCGAACGGCACGTCTCACGCGGCAAGCTTTTGCCGCGCGAGCGGTTGGCGCAGTTGCTCGACGCCGGCTCGCCCTTCCTCGAGGTCGGCCAGTTCGCGGCGTGGTCGATGTATGGCGAGGACATTGCGTCGGCTGGCATCATCACCGGCGTCGGGCGCGTCGAGGGCACGGAAGTGATGGTCGTCGTCAACGACGCCACTGTGAAGGGCGGCACCTATTATCCGTTGACGGTGAAGAAGCATCTCAGGGCGCAGGAGATCGCGCTGCAGAACAATTTGCCCTGCGTCTATCTGGTCGACAGCGGCGGCGCCAATCTGCCGAACCAGGACGAGGTCTTCCCCGACCGCGAGCATTTCGGCCGCATCTTCTATAACCAGGCCAACATGTCGGCGGCCGGCATCCCGCAGATCGCCTGCGTGATGGGTTCCTGCACGGCGGGCGGCGCCTATGTGCCGGCGATGTCGGACGAGACGATCATGGTGCGCAACCAGGCGACCATTTTTCTCGGCGGCCCGCCGCTGGTGAAGGCCGCGACCGGCGAGGATGTCAGCGCCGAGGAGCTCGGCGGCGCCGATGTGCACACCAGGCTTTCCGGCGTCGCCGACCACTACGCCATGGACGACGAGCACGCCTTGGCCATTTGCCGGCGCATCGTCCGGAACCTGAATCGGAACAAGGCCCTAAGCCTGAATTTGCAGAAGCCGATTCAACCGCTTTACGATCCGGCCGAACTCTACGGCATCGTGCCGACGGATCTGCGCCAGCCCTATGACGTGCGCGAGGTGATTGCGCGGCTCGTCGACGGTTCGGAGTTCGACGAGTTCAAGCAGAACTACGGCACGACGTTGGTCACCGGCTTTGCCCATCTGCACGGCATGCCGGTCGGCATCATTGGCAACAACGGCGTGCTGTTTTCCGAAAGCGCGCTCAAGGGCGCTCATTTTATCGAGCTCTGCTGCCAGCGCGGCATTCCGCTGATCTTCCTGCAGAACATCACCGGCTTCATGGTCGGGCGAAAATACGAGGCCGGCGGCATCGCCAAGGACGGCGCCAAGCTGGTGATGGCGGTCGCCACCGCGAAGGTGCCGAAGCTCACGGTGATCATCGGCGGCTCGTTCGGCGCCGGCAATTACGGCATGTGCGGCCGCGCCTATTCACCCCGCTTCCTGTGGATGTGGCCCAACGCGCGCATCTCGGTGATGGGCGGAGAGCAGGCGGCCACCGTGCTTGCCATGGTCAAACGCGAAGGCATCGAGCGCAAGGGCGGTGAATGGAGCGCCGAGGAGGAGGCGAAGTTCAGGAAGCCGATCCTGATGAAATACGAGCATGAGGGCCACCCGCTCTATTCATCTGCGCGGCTCTGGGACGACGGCATCATCGATCCGGCCAAAACCCGCGACGTGCTGGCGCTCAGCCTCTCTGCCGCGCTTAATGCCGGGATTGAGGAGACGAAATTCGGCGTGTTCAGGATGTGACGATGGGTGCCCTCAGCGACAGAATCCGCATCCACACCGGCGATATCACCAAGCTCGCGGTCGACGCCATCGTCAATGCCGCCAATTCCTCGCTGCTCGGAGGAGGCGGCGTGGATGGCGCCATTCATCGCGCGGCCGGGCCGGAGCTGGTCGCCGAATGCCGCACGCTTCACGGCTGCAAGACCGGCGACGCCAAGCTGACCAAAGCCTATCGCCTGCCGGCGCTTTACGTCATCCACACGGTCGGGCCGGTCTGGCAAGGCGGCGGCAAGGGCGAAGCCGAGCTGCTCGCCTCCTGTTACCGGCGTTCGCTCGAAATCGCGCGTGACCAAGACTGCCGGACGGTGGCATTTCCGGCGATCTCGACCGGTATTTACGGCTATCCGAAAGACCAGGCTACGGAGATCGCCGTCGGCACCGTAAGCGCCTTCCTGCGGGAAAACGCGATGCCGGATGTCATTACTTTCTGCTGCTTCGATGAGCAGACGGCGGAGATTTACCGGCGGACCGTTGCTGATACAGGTGAAGGCTGAGCTTATGAGCCAACCGATTCCTCAATGCAGGCAAATGCGAATTCCCAGACGCCCGCTGGCGCAGGCGAAAGATATTCGTTATTCCTCGACTTGCATTGGGCAAATGGGGTTGGGTAAAAATGACCTTGAAATATTGCGGCAAGTCGATTGCCTGGATACTTTTCGGACTTCTAATATTTGCGGTACCTGCTGCCGTGGCGGCAGAATCGTTGGCGGGCAAGATCGGCGACAAACGGTTTGCTCCGAATTTATCGCTGGATCCAAAGGAAGCCTGCTACAAAGCCTATCTCGCCTTCAAAGCGGCGAGCGGGCATTCGGCCTACGCGACGACCTTCTATTCGCGCGTCGTCGATCTTTATATCATCTGCGGCGCGAAACTCAACGCGCCGACCCAGAAGGCGGCGGAAGAGATCGCCTTGCGCAACTGCCAGTACGGCCTGAAAAAGTGGAAGGTCAGAACCGCGAGCGGCGGCTGCGCCATCGCCGCTTCGAAATAGGCCGGCGCCTGCAGGACTGGTGCCGCCCGAAGCAAAACCGGGAGGCTCCATGTTCGGCAAGATCCTGATCGCCAATCGCGGCGAGATCGCCTGCCGCGTCATCCGCACCGCCCGCAGGCTCGGTGTGCGCACGGTCGCCGTCTATTCCGACGCGGATGCTTGCGCGCTCCATCTCGAGATGGCCGACGAGGCGGTGCATATCGGTCCCTCGCCCGTCGGCGAAAGCTATCTGCGCGGTGACGGGATCGTGACGGCGGCGCTCGCCACCGGCGCCGAGGCCATCCATCCCGGCTACGGCTTCCTGTCGGAAAACCCCGACTTCGTCGACCAGGTGGCGGCGGCAGGCCTTGTCTTCATCGGTCCGTCCGCCGCCTCGATCCGGGTCATGGGATTGAAGGACGCCGCCAAGCGGCTGATGGAAAAGGCCGGCGTGCCGGTGGTGCCCGGCTATCACGGCGAAGCGCAGGAAATCGTGCTTCTTGCCTCCAAGGCGCGCGAGATCGGCTATCCCGTTCTGATCAAGGCGCGCGCCGGCGGCGGCGGCAAGGGCATGCGTCGCGTCGACCACCCAGACGATTTCTCCGAAGCGCTGTCAGGCGCGCGGCGCGAAGCGAAAGCGGCGTTCGGCGACGATCGCGTGCTGGTGGAAAAATATGTCGACAAGCCGCGCCATATCGAAGTGCAGGTGTTCGGCGACAATTTCGGCAATGCGGTCCATCTTTTCGAACGCGACTGCTCGGCGCAACGCCGCCACCAGAAGGTGATCGAGGAGGCGCCCGCCCCCGGCATGACGCCTGCGCTGCGCAAGGCGATGACGGAGGCGGCCGTGAAGGCCGCCAAGGCGATCAATTATTCGGGCGCCGGCACGATCGAGTTCATCGTCGATGCCTCCCAGGGGCTCAAGGCCGACCGCTTTTGGTTCATGGAGATGAACACGCGGCTGCAGGTCGAGCACCCGGTCACCGAGATGATCACCGGCGTCGATCTTGTCGAATGGCAGTTGCGCGTCGCGTCCGGCGAAAAGCTCCCTAAGACGCAAGATGAAATCACTCTATCGGGCCACGCTTTCGAGGCGCGCCTCTATGCCGAGGACGCCGCGAAAGGCTTCCTGCCGGCGACCGGCACCCTGCATCATCTCAAATTCCCCGACGCGGCGCCGGAAAACGCCGCGATGCGCATCGAGACCGGCGTACGCGCCGGCGATGCGATCTCGCCTTTCTACGATCCGATGATCGCCAAGCTGGTCGTGCACGCCAAGGACAGGGCCTCGGCACTCAATGCCCTGCGCGAGATGCTGGCGCGGACCGAAGTGGCCGGCTCGACCGTCAACACCGCCTTCCTGGCGGCGCTCGCTTCCGACGCCGATTTCGCGGCCGGCGATGTCGATACCGGGTTGATCGGCCGGCACCAGGAGGCGCTCACCGCCATTCCCGCGCCGAGCGACGAGACGATCGCAGCCGCGGCGCTTGCCGCAACGGATGCCGGCGCGGCCGGTCCCGCCGCCGATCCATGGTCCACGCTTTCAGGCTATGCGCATTTCCACACGCTCGTGCGCCGCATCCGCCTGCGTCATGGTGAGGAGAAGATCCTGGCCAGGGTTTCGGCACGGCCGGATGGTCGCTTCCAGGTGGCGCTGGAGGCGCCGCATGACGCCGTGAACACGCATGATCTGAGGACCATGCCGCATGCCGCCCGCTGGCCCGGCCATGTCACCGTTTTCGAAGGCGCGATCGGCTATACGTTCACGGTTCCGGATCCGCTGGCCAAGGCCGACGAGGCGGGAGCCGCCGCAGGCAGTCTGCGCGCGCCGATGCCCGGGCTGGTCAAGCTGGTGCGGGCCGCGGCAGGCGATGCGGTGATCAAAGGGCAGCCGCTTCTGATCCTCGAGGCGATGAAGATGGAGCACACGATCGCAGCCCCGCATGACGGCGTGATCGCCGAGATCGCGGCCGAAGGCGCGCAGGTCAGCGACGGCACGGTGCTGGTGCGTTTCGAGGACGTGCAGGGCTGAGACGCCAGGTCACCTTGGGGCCAAACTGCTGGTGTGGGCGGCACAGCGCCAACTTCGCTTGACGAGCAAAGCTAAACGAAAATGGCCGGGGCGAGCCCGGCCATTTCCTCGCTTGCAGAACCGGCTTACGGCTTGATCGGTGCGTATTTGCCGTCGTGCCACTGGTTGATGTCGTAGCTGGCGTTCTTCAGGTCGCCCTTCTCGTCGAAGACGACGTCGCCGACCACGGTGCTGATCGGCTTGCCGTCCTTGAGCGCCTCGGCGACCTTGGCCGGATCGTCGGTGCCGGCGCGCTTGACGCCTTCGGCCACAGCCTGAATCACGGCATAGGAGAACAGCGTGAAGCCTTCAGGCGTGAAGCCGCCGGCCTTGATCTTGGCGACGGCGTCCTTCGCTTCGGGCTTGGCCTGCGGGTCAGACGGAAACACGAACAGGGTGCCTTCACCGGCCGGGCCGGCGACCTGCCAGAATTCCGGCGAAGCGATCGAGTCCGGCATGATCAGCTGGAACTTGACGTTCTGCTCGGCCGCCTGCCTCAGGATGAGGCCCGCCTCGGGGTGATAGCCGCCGAAATAGACGACGTCGGCCTTGAGCCCCTTCAGCTTGGTGACGAGGGCCGAATAATCCTTCTCGCCGGCATTGATGCCTTCATAGTCGACCTCCTTGAGGCCGCCGGCATTCATCGTCGCCTTCACGGCGTCGGCAACGCCTTGGCCGTAGGCGCTCTTGTCGTGCAGGATCACGACGTTCTTGCCGGCATATTTCTTGGCGATCCACGGACCGATGAAGGCGCCCTGCGCATCGTCACGCGTGTAAAGGCGCATGATGGTCGGCCAGCCGGCCTTGGCTGCGGCGTCGGTCAGCACCGGGTTGGACGAGGCGGGGCTCATCATCAGCGTGCCGGCTTCGGCATAAACGGCCGAGGCCGGAATGCTCGAGCCCGAGCAGGCATGGCCGTCGACGAACTTGACGCCGTTGGCGACGATGCGGTTGGCCACCGAAACCGCCTGCTTCGGATCGCACTGGTCGTCCTCGATGTCGAGCTTGATCTTCGAGCCGTTGACGCCGCCGGCGGCATTGATGGCGTCGGCCGCAGCCTGCGCACCCTGCTTGAACTGGTCACCGATGGTGGCGAGCTGACCGGTCATCGGGCCGACCACCGAAATGGTGATGTCGTCGGCGAGGGCAACCGGAGCGCTCATCATCAGGCCAAATACGGCAGCGCTCAAAATACCCAATTTTTTCATGATATAAGAACTCCTCCACTTGAGCGCGGCGGCATGACCGCGCTTCTTCCACAGAGCCGGGACAATTTCACCCTTCGCGGAAACTGTCGAGAGGACAATTCGGAAGGTTTTGGTTCATTTCGGCTGGGATTGCTTGGGCCACGCGCATGATTACCATGCCTAATGCAAAAAGCCGTGCCGGCCTTGTTTCGGTCGGTCACGGCTTTTGCAGTCGAGCTCCCCAGACGCCCCGCGCCTGAAACCCGCTCGCTTCCCTGTTTTGTCGCACGGCTGCGGTTCGTTGACCTGCCGCGTTCTTGATCTTGTCATCCGGCCGTCTATCGCGGCCTTGTCCTCCCGAACTTTCAGGCGCTGCCCGCAGGATCAGTGCATCGTCATCCATTCGCGGGCTTCGCGCAGCGCCGTGGCGATCTCGACCTTCGACATGGTGACCGATAGTTCCGAGCGCAGCTCGGCGGCGCGGACAGAACCCTTGATCGCGGCGATATTGAACCATTTGTGGGCGGCAACGACGTCGGTCTCGCAATCGCGGCCGGTCGCATACATCATGCCCAGTTCGAGAAGAATGTCGGCCTGGGCAGTTGCCCCCATGGCGCCGAAGCCGTCTTCAAGCATTTCAAAACGTGCCATTTCAATCCCCTGTCTGGCTCCCGAGAGCTGCCTCCTTTTCCCCCGGTGTCCCCTCGGGGCGGGCCGCTCTTTCGATGCTTTCGAGGATGACGGCTGGCCTTGAATCCGTCGTTAAATGACTTGCTTAATTTGAGGAAAACAAAGCTAAAACAAGAGGTAAACGCGAAAAACCGTTAAGCATGGGAATCCAGCGTTTCCGCCATTTTGCATCAAATTCGATGAAAATTGCCGCAAGCGGAATCAAGACTTCGCTAACCACGGAAACCGAAGCGTTTTTCCGGCCGCGTTTATTTCCAGCCGTCGGGGCGTCGAGAATCCTTCCAAGCTTACCTGGCGGCACCGCTTTTGTTTTGGCGGGAGCTGGATTAGCTTCCGTTAGCGTAAGGGGCAGATGGGCGGATCGAAATCACCGCAATCCATTGGGAGGACAAGATGTTTCGAAAGATGAACCTGGCCCTGGCGGCCACCTTGATCATGGCGGGTGCCGCGTGCGCCGACCCGATCGAAGGCAGTTGGAAGACGCAGTCCGGCGAGACGGCGACGATCGGCGGCGGCGGCTCTTTCTCCATCACGCTCAAGACCGGCAAATATGCTGGCAAGACGATCGGCTCGCTAAAGGCGACCGGCGACAACAAATATGCCGGCAACATCACCGACCCGGCGAACGACAAGACCTATTCCGGCAAGGCGACCCTTACAGGCACAACGCTCAAGATGAGCGGCTGCGTGCTCGGTGGCCTGATCTGCAAGAGCCAGACCTGGACTAGACAGTAACTCTGCAGACTGGTACCTCGGCGTCTCCAAGGCACAAAACCGGAGACGTCAACCATGCTTCACCCCCACAATCTCAAGGGACGCCAAGCGATCTCTTATGCTCGCTGGTCCTCCGGCAAGCAGTCCCAGGGCGACAGCCTTGCCCGACAGACCAGCAATGCCAAGGCGTTCTGCTCCCAGTATGGCCTAGACCTAGACCTCGACCGCCAGTTGGTGGACGATGGCGTCTCTGCCTTCAAAGGCGCGAACCTGGAGGCTTCTCTTGGTGCCTTCGTGGCTGATGTCCGGTCTGGCAAGATACCGAATGATGTAGTCCTCATAGTCGAGAACATCGACCGCATCACACGCGTTAAGCCAGCCAGGGCAATCCGTTATTTCCTCGATCTCTTGGACACAGGTCTTACCCTGGTGACTTTGACGGACCAGCGCGTCCACACCAGCGAGGGATATGACGACAACTTCGCCGGTCTCATGATGTCCCTCATGGCCATGCAAGCCGCCCATGAGTACAGCGCCAAGCTGTCTTACCGTGTCCAAGAGGCCTGGAAGCGCAAGGCTGAGAAGGCGCGCGCGGGACGCATCAAGCTCGCCAAGGTTCCCTTCTGGATTGATCGCGACACCCAAGAGCTTAACGCCAGGGCCTCAGACGCTCGCCTGTTGTTCGATCTCGCAAAGCAGGGTCTCGGCCAGTTGACAATCACACAGACGCTGAACGCCAAGGGCATCTTAAGCCCAGCAGGTGGCACGTGGTCTCAGATGGTCGTGGGCGAGACGCTGCGTAACCCTGCGGCCTATGGGACGCTTGTCCTTCGAGGCGAGCAGGTGCCGGGCTACTTTCCTGCCCTGATCACTGAGAGCGAATGGCTGGCCTCACGCCAGAGGACCAAGGCCCGACAGCACAGTCGACAGGTGGGCAACACAACGAACCTGTTCAGCCGCATGGTCTATTGCTCGGAGTGCGGCTCCTCAATGGCCGTCACCTCTGTTAAGCGTGGTGGTCGATCCTTCGGCTATCTCACATGCACCGGCAAGATGTCTAAGCGTACCGACTGCCGGGCGCCTAATTGGAACTATGGGGACTTCGAACGGGAGATAGTCAGCCGCATTGGCTTCTTGGCCGTTCCTATACCGCAGGAACCGGAGGCCGTTGACGGTCCCGTGAAGGCCATAGAGACCACCTTGGCCGCCCTCGAAGCTAAGAGGGCGAACGTCCTTGACGGTGTTGCCAATGCCTCCTCAGCCGATGTCATCCGCCTGTTGACGACACAGGCTGATGCTATCTCGCGTGAGATCGCATTGAAGCGCCAAGAACTCGGAAAGCTACGTGAGAACAACGCGAGGTTTCGTGAGGCTGAGGCGGCCGTAGACGATTTTATGGCGGACCAAGAGGAGATTGAACGGCTGGCCCGCGAGGACCGCAAGGCGGCGCAAGGGCTCCTTGGTGACCTGATAGAACGCATCGACCTTGAGAGCGACAGCAAGACCCTCAGGCGAGCCCTTGTCACCATGCGCAGCGGCCAAACCCACGCTATCGTTTTCGACAGCAGCGGGGAGCCCGGCTAATTAGGTGTCCATATAGAGAGTAGCAAGAATAACATTAGCAACTCGTCATATTAGATGTGCTTTATGTCGTCATATGGAGAATGTGAAGCCAGGTCGGTCTGAGACCGCCAATTAGAGCCTCATATGGAGAACAGGAAAGCTCCCACGTTCGGCTTGCTCACCTCTCCTCCCCTGTCTTCCCTGTTTTTCTCTTGGTGGTCTCCTTTGATCACCGAGCCACCGCCATCCACATCTTGGCGCTTGCACCCTGATCATCACAACATGTAGGACCCCATGACCCATACCGCCCCTGCGGATGCGGCTGGCGATGCCGAATTGCTCGCCCTCCGTGAAGCCCTGCGCACCCCGACGACCACCCCAAGCCTCGCCAAGACCTTTCCGTCCCCAAGGAAACGCCCTTGGAGCCGTGAGTTCCCCTTACCAGTCCGCATAACCCGCGCCACCAGACGCCTCGCCCACGTTGGCGGAATGGTGCCGGAAGGCTGCAGCTTGGAGGACATGGAAAGGGTCCGATGCAATCACCGCATCCACGTTGACGCCATCAAGGAAATCCTGGGGACCCTCTGGTCCTTTCGGCTCCTCGGGTGGTTTCCATCCGACACCGTCTACCTGGACCATGACCAAATAGCCGAGATCGTAGCCGCTGGCACCAAACGCCCAGCGGACACTCAAGACCTGATGCCCAACTGGCTCACCCGCCGTCATTCGGTCGATGAACTCAAGGCCTTCCGAGACGGGAAGGCTGCTTAAGGCTGGGCATATTGCCCATGTAGCGTTGCCCACCCAGCACCAACGAAAGGTTCCAAATGACGGAACAAATCTCCACCCCCGAGGCCCTCCAGGTCATCCGGCAGGCCCTCGAAACGAACGGCTCCACGCCACCCGCTCCACTGCCCACCCGCCTCGACCTCAAGGGACCCATCGGCCCCTCGCGTGTCACGTCAATGACGGGTGTCTTCCAGCCGCGTGAACTCGAAGGGCGCAAGCTCGAAGGCGAACGCCACATTGAAACCCTCATGGCCGCTATCGGCTCCCCGTCCAATCCTACCTATCTGGACCCCCTGGCTGTCTGGTGGGGTGGAGACCGGTGGTATGTGGTCGATGGTCACCACCGCCGACACGCTTACCTCCGAGCTGGCGTTCACACCGCCGTGCCCGTCGAGGTCTTCGAGGGGACCCTTGAGGAGGCCCTGGCGTTCGCCGTCGAGGCCAATTCAAAGGACCGCCTGCCCATGACTCTTGTCGAGAAACTGGACCGCGCGTGGTTCCTGACGGTCACCACAGACCTATCCCGTGACAGGATACGCCGCTGCTGCTCCGTAGCGGATGGCACCGTGAAGAACATGCGCAAGGTTCGCGAGGGCCTTGCCGCGACGGGAGCAACCCAGGAGCATCTCATGTCCCTCACATGGCAGGATGCCCGAGACGAGTTGCAGGGACACGCGCCAAAGGCTCCCGTGCCAGACTGGCGTTCCAAGCTGGTTTCCGATTATGAGCGCCGCCTGCGTAAGACCTTCGGCTCCCAGTTGTTCAAGAATGCGGACATCTTCGCTGAGGCCCTTGTGGTTCTTGATAAGCGCTTCCCCGCATGGCTCCTTGAGGCACCCGCCTTTAGTGAGCATGTCGCGGCTAACCTGGATCGCATGATCGAGGAGCGGGACAACCCCGACTACTAGGGGCGGACTGGGCACATTGCCCATGTAGCGTTGCCCAGTTGGGCATACCGCTAGCCCCCCTTCCGCCCCATTGGGGCAGGTTCAACATACCCTAACCATAAGGAGGTCGCCGTGTGCGATTTCGGATTAGTCCTCGGCCTTGCTGCCGGGGCCGCTCAAGCTGCCGGTGAGGCATCCATAGCGAGCGACAAACAAAAGGCTGCTGTGACCAACTACAATCTGCAGCAAGCCGCCAATGAACGCGAGTTCATCGTGAACACCAATGCCGCCCTCAAGGATGGCTATCAGGCCCAGTTGGAAGGAGACCGCGCCCATTCGGCGGCTGTAGCCTCAGGCGCTGGCATGAACGGGCCGACCGCTGGTCTTCGGCTTGCCGAGCAGTCCCGGCAGACAGCATTGTCCATCGCCAACGCCAAGGACCAGATGGACGGCGCCAAGGCCAACTACATCATGACTGGTAAGTCCCAACAGATACAGGCCCAGAGCACTGTCAACGCACTGAAGCCTAACGCAATGTCCACCTTCACGGACATCGCCACCTCTGGTCTCAAGAACTACGGCCAGTTCCAGTAACCCAAGGAACCCTCATGGCATCTCCCGTCACTCGGGGTCACCCGCGCGACTGGCGTGTTGGTGTCCAAGCCCCTGACAACGGCGCCCAGCTGCGCCGCCGACAGATCATCAACGAACGCAAACCTTGCTCCTGCCCTGGCTGTGATCGGAGGCGCTCGGGTGTCTCCCGCTACTGTGGCCACCACAGGGACGCCGCAAGCTCCCGTGGGGACCCCCTGGCCCGCCTTCCGTCCCGCAACGAACTGGCCATCTTCCGCCACGCCATTGCCGTTTACCTACAGACCGACGCTAAGCTGGCCCAGCGTATCGCAGGGGACCTTAGGAGCCTTGAGCGGCGCATGGCGCAGCCTCCTGCCTTCTGCCTCAGCCCTTCCGACATCCACAAGGGACTGCCGCAGATAGCCAAGGCCAAGGGTCTCCTCGCCAACTGGCAGCACCGCGACAGGCGGACCTATACCGAGGCCGTCACCAACGCCCTGGCGCTCAGCGGGTGGATGGAAGTTTACTACGACACAGGCCACGTCGGGGGTCTATGGGAGAACCGCAAGGCCTTCCTGACCACTCGAGCCGGTGCCCTTCTGGGCGACTTCCGCAAGACCATCGGTCGGACGACGCTGCGCAAGGAGGCCTCAGGGGCCACCCACCGGCTCTTTGGCCGCGACTTCGTACACCACGCCAAAACGATCTACGGCCAGGACTTCTGGTTCTCACCCGTCTCCACCAACGACGGTCAGTCCCTGACCCTCCGCGACTACACCCGCATGGCCCTCAAGGCCGCAGGTCTCCTCAGCTGCTGAAGCAGCGTCTAACAATCGAAGGAAATAGCCTCATGTCCGATGACGGAATGATGCGCATGCCTAACCCTATGGACCTCAGGTCCGGTTGGGGCGCCAACAACAACCCGAACTATGCCTCAGGCTCTGCCGCTGGGCCTGCCCCCGATGGCAAGGTCTTCGTGGCTGGTCTCAACACCTATGTGGATGCCGACATCGCCGCCGAGCTTGGTCTCACTGGTGCTACCCCTGCGTCTCAAGCGTACCCCGAGGCCGCTCCCATCGGCTCCCCTGCCACCCTGAACCCTGAGGCCATCCCTGCCGGTCACGACCCTCTCGAACACATCGACGTTGACGATATGACCGACGAGGAACTTGAGGCCCTTCAGGAGCAACTTGAGATCAAGGATGAGGACGCAGCGCCGTCACTCTCCGAGACCCTTGACGCCATTGCGGAATGCTTCACCCCCGAGGCCTTCGTGAATGGCGTGGAAACCCTGGTCGAAACGGGCGACTTCAATGACACGCTCACCCGCCTCTCCGAGGCCACTGGGGTGGATGCCGCCACCGCGTCGGTCCTGGTCGAGACAGCTGTGATGGAAGCCTCGCCCGTCGCATCCGAGCATATCGGAGACGAGCGTTGGGCCTCTCTGGTCTATGCCGCCTCCCGCACGGATGACACCTTCGCTCGTCGCATCGTTTCCGATGTGGTCACCGGTCGCTTGGACCCTTCCCGTTTACCCCAGGCCTATGACTGGTGGTGGCAGTCTCTGCCCGACGCGGACGAGTTCTGATCGATGGCTTTTCTCATGAAACACCTTGCCACCCTCTATCTGGTCCTCGCGACCGCAGCCACCATCGCAGCCCTGCTGCCACACTAATCACAAGGAAGGAAGAACATGGCCAAGAAGCCTATGACTCGCGAGGAACTCCTCGCCCAACTCGACGCCCTCGACAACTCGACCGAGATCGGCAAGCTGAACGCCGAGATCGCGCGTCTCACCAATGAAAACTCGACCCTTGTCCGTCAGCGCCAGGAACTTGAGCGCCAGCTTAAGCAGGAACGCGAGGCCATGCAGTTGGTCCGCGAGGCTATCCGCAAGGTGGACGTTCGGACGCGCTCTCACGGTGCCGACAGGCCCGGCCACGCTGAGGGCGCCGCCGCCGCAGATCGTGCCGACCGGATGGCCATGGCCGAGGTCCGCGCGGGAATCGTGCGGGGCACCCATGACCCTGCCACGGGTCTGCCCTACACTGCCGAGACCAAGCCTCAGCGCGACTTGGCGGCAGGAGCGCCCAGGGTGACCCAGAAGGAACTCACGTCCTTTTTCCCGGCCTTGAGCGGCCCTGAGGTGGACGTTACCGACACCGCCGACACTTTGGCCGACGCTGAACTCGCCGAAAACCAAAGTGCCCTCGCGATAGCGGAAGGCGCGTAATCCGTTTCTCTATCCCCTACGTCGTCGCTCCCGTCCGTTGTCTCTCACCCGGTCTGCGGTAGCGTGAGGTTTGGGGTAGAGCGGACTCAGGGGCACCTTGCGTTTCGTTACGGTCGCGCACGGTGCCCCTGAGTACCCGTCAGGGTAGTTCGATCATCCCCGCTCGCTTGCGGAGGATGTGGAAGGCCGCACTAATCGTCTCATCGTCCTTGCGACGCTGCGCCTCTGGATCATGGTCGTGGTCCGCCTCTTCGATGTGGAAGTCTCCCGACTGAGACGGTTTATGTTTCCACGCCCATTCGCAGGCCTCCCAGTGCCCTTCGCAGGCTACGGTCCTCTTGCTGACGAGGCGTCCCTGTTTTCCAAAAAACATTACTCTGTAGTTGATCATGATATCGGCTTTCCATCTTGAAGCATGGCTTTGTTGCCGACACGCTATCAATCACATGCTCTCTGAGGAAAAAAGTCCGACCACCGAAGAAGCTTCGCTAACGAAGGCAATCTGTGGAGAAACAAGGTATCCCCGCGACAAAATCGAATATGGCGACTTGCTAATGTAGAGGCTCATTTGGACCAGGACTGGCATGTCCAGTGGACAGATTCAAAGTGGTCTTGAGCGACCAGCCGTCCTGTGCCTGTATGCGCCGGAAGTTACTAAGGGGCTAAAATGAAGAAATTGATTGCGGGCTTTGCCGGATGTCTGTTGCTCGGCGGATGCGCTATGACGCTTCCGGTTAGGGGACAGGCTGGAGACGGCTCTGAGACTTTCACCGGAAGCGCGACAGGCTACGCCGACGGCGCCGGGAACCTGACCATCACCAGCAACAAAGGTCGGAAGTGCCAGGGTGACTTTGTGTACGTGAACAACAGGCAAGGCAGCGGAACATTCACGTGCAGTGATGGGTCGAGCGGCCCGTTCAACTTCGTTTCCACAGGCATGAGGGGTACCGGCACCGGGACATTGGGCGGCAAGCCGTTTACCTTCTCCTTTGGCTAAGTCGCCGGGTTCCTTGCCGACTCTACAATTGTGGCGTTAGTCTCAAGGGCACAAACCGCTGCAACTATGAGCGCAGCTGTGGTTTGCTTGATCGCCAAGACGTGAGTGAGGCCTTGATTTCTGAGAGGTGGCGGGCGGTGCCATTTATATACGGGGCGAAAAGCTGCCCATCGACACCTCATCCATGGTGCGGGTCCTAATGGGAAGCGATCACACATCACACGCCAATCATCGGTGCTCCTGTGTGGGGTACCCAAATCGTCCATAGCCAATTGACGATCGAGGCTCTCGTCCCAACGACATAGTCAGCTGCCCAAGACCAAAAGTACAGACTGAGGCAGGCGTTGATCGCGGCAACTGCGTACAGCCACCGCCATTGATTTCGATCCGGCTTGCTTTTGTAGAGCACAACCAAAACGGCGAGCGTAGGGGGCACCACAAGAAGCGGAATAACCGCCAAAATCCACGCCAACATCGAAACTGGATCGGCTCTAATGCTCGCCAAGATTGAAGCGAGCTTCCTCGCTCCTGCCTGCTTGGCATCCTGGACCGCCCATTCCAGAGACAAGACTGCCCCGCAAGTCGGACAGGTGCTAACCCCTTTGAGGGTCTCGCCGAAGCAAGACGGGCACAGTCCAGTCGCGCTCGTTAACGGTCTGCGATCCGAACCCACGTCAGCCTCTCGGCGAGACGGGCGAGGCCCCGGCGAGAAGCATATGGTAGCGGAGGTTCATTGCCTTAGCGGTCTTATAGGCGTCGACTGCGGACCAAATCCAGATGACCCACCCCAACAACACAAACCACAGGGCGATCATGAGGGCAAACATGAGGATGCCCTTCCCTATTTGGCCATTATAGAATTGGCCCAAGCCACAAATGAGAAGCGAAAGAATAAGCGCCACGCCAGCGGACTTGTTCGCCGCCGCGCCGTCCAGAAGGACCGCAGCAACCCCGTGGCCGGGTTGAGGTCCGATATTGTTCGTCACCTGGACGATAGTGGCGCCCTCTGCTGCGTTCACTCTGTTATCCAAACTTGTTCGTGACGGCGGAAGCGGCGCAGTTCTGGCTGGCTCAAAGAAACGACCAAGAACAGGATCGTCTTTGGCAGACTTCCAAACAGTCCCGCCTACTGGGATGACCTGTGAAGCCAAAGTTATGCGCCCTTCCTTAGCGAAGTCTCGAAGTTCGTGACCTGTGTACGGACCATAATTCTGGCCTCCGATATTAAGGTGCCAAGAACCGTCCAAAGGATGCGGTGGAGCATCGGAAATGGTATTCGACCTAGCCCCAGTCGCCACAGGTAGCGCGGGCTTATCCCCCGTTTGCTCTGTCATAGATTCCCCCTAGACCCCTAGCAGCATCTTTAGCAACGGGTCCATAAAAAGCAATGCCAATCTCAAGGTTATCGTCGTCCGTATTGCTAGTGACACTACTCCATGTCTGGCACGTCGCCAGCCACAAAGAGCGTCTTTGGCTCTCCATACTCGCCAATTGACGGGTTGGCCTCGCGAGACCAAGCAATCGCCCCCGCATGTTTCCCCGCGAGGGCCTTGGCGGTTCTTATGGCCCGCTCCTCGGACTGCTGCTCGGCAGGCCCGTAGACGGCTTGGAGGCTGCCCTCTTCGTCCCGATCGAAGGCGGTGACCACGATCAGCTTCGGGGTCTGCCGCTGCGGGAGAATGCTCTCGCTCATGGCTGCCTCACGCCACAGTGGGGTGTGTCTCGTCAAAGCTGATGGAGACAAGCCCCGGATATCGATGGGCGATAGCAAGTATTTGGGTTTCAAGCTCACAGTTGTAGGCCATGAGTGCCTCCACGGCATCCGCCGGGCTCTCGTATTTCGCGATGAGCTTTTGGGCCTCTAAGTGCAGTTCGGCTCTGGTAGCAGGGTCTAGATTGTACGTGCCCATGGTCCGCTCCTCACCCGAACAGACGGCGGGACCGCGAGGACGGCTCGGTGGCGGCGTCAAGCCTCTCTTGGAGGTGCCCGTTGAGCACGATCATTTCCTTGAGAGCCTTCATCACGTCGCCCTTGTGGGTGGCAACGAACTTGTCCGCGATTGCTTGGAGAGCAGCCTCTTGGCGGCCGTCGAGCCTGACAATGTGGTCCATTTCATTAACTCCTAATGGTCCATGCTCTTAGTGAACAAAAAGGGAACGAAATTGTCAAGACGAAATTGACTCAACGAGGAATATACTCCTACCTTGTGTCATGCCCGATACAGGTGGACGAAGCAGGCGCGGAGGCGCGTGGAGACTCAGCAATGCCCATGAAACTGGGCAATTGGTCCGCGTTCATTGTGGGCTGTGCAACGTCAAGCGCTGGTATCAGCCGGACGACTTGAGGAAGATCGTCGGGGATATCGAGGCTGAATCCGTGGGTTCCAAAATGAGATGTGAGCGCTGCGGCAAAAATGATTTTATGCAAGCCGAGACACAAAATCCCTCAGCACGAGAACGACAGACTATTCAGGTTCGACGGCTTGCGGAAATAAGAATGATACGAAGAATCATTTGGAGGGACAGTTAACGCGCCTGCGATTTTCGTAAGGACGCCGGAACGAACTTATCAATCTCCTGATCGGAAAAGGTGTACTCCTCATTTTTTTGGAGACCATCTTGGGCTTTTTTGTAAGCGGCATAGTTTGTCTGGGGTGCCCCCGCATAAATCGCCGCAAGCGTTACCTGAAGTTCATCACGCCGCTGCCCCGCTTCCTTTACCGACAAGGCCCCCATACGGAGGTCCGTCAAGAGCGACAGATAGGACTCCCTCACCGGCCATATGTTTGCAGCTGCGTCACGATGTTTCTGTGCCGTGCCGCCAGGATCAAAACCCTTCATATATCCCGATGCCCAAAGCCCGGCGATGGAAAGGAGCGCTGTCGCCAATTTCAGCCAGAACTGATCCAGAAAGACAACGCTTAGTGCGCCCGACGTTGTGAGCACTGATACCGCAATCTGGCACAGCTTATAACGCTGCAACGTGGTTGCGCAGGCCTCAGCCATTTTCTCGTGGGTTTTGTGGGTGTAGATCACTCGGCCAAAACACTCCCGTATTTGGTCCTCCATAGCGCTGAATTCGGTCATACAAGCTGTATCTTTCTCGCGCGCTACGCGGCGTTTGAGTCGATGGGAACGTGTATCCTATCCTTGGCAACAACAACGCCACGCTTGACGGCGTAGCATTCAGCGATGTGATCGCCACGGAAGTTTGTAGTCTCATTCTTTTCTAGCTTTCCCGCGTCCATCACTATCTGGCCTCGGATACAATTCCTTCTTATGGCCTCGTCCCCTCGATTTAAGATCTTCCAATAGAGCCTAAAATCACCAGGGATATTATGCGCTGCGACATGGAATCTTAGAGTTTTGGACGGCTTCAACGGCAGCTTGAGACGCACAATGTCTCTGAGTAAGCGCTCCCTGAAGCCATTTTGCGACACATCACAATCGATCGTAATCGGGTGCCTAATATCTACCGCGAAACGGTCCTCAATAAACTCCTCAGTTTCACGATAGCTGCCGAAGGCGGCCTCGGCCTTTTTGACACTTGCACTCGCAGCCGGAAACTGCCGTCCGTACACCTTTCGCCATTTGTCGTTCTCATTCTCTTTCCCGGCGGCTTCAATGGCTTTGAGACACAACTCATGAGCGGTTTCAGCTTTCTTCTGGAATTTCTTCTTTACTCGCACCCTCTGACCGCTTCCCAACGCAGCGTAATAGTCTTGGTCAGGGAGGTCGGAAAGGTACTTGAAGAAATCACGGCTCATATAGTCGTAGTACAGATAGCTCTTCTCGTCGTACTCCGACGTAGATTTCAAAAAATTGTAGGCCAGCGTATCGACCAGGAGGCCGCCCATGCCGACGCCGTGCTTGTTCTTCCATGCTCTCGCCATTTTACAAAGGCGGCGTAGGTTGCTGTTTTTCTGTTCGTTGAACTCTGATATCGCCTTGATTTCATCTCGAGGCATCGTGATCTTCCACTTGCCGCCGCCATACGTATCCGGATATTTGAAACTCCCATCTTCTTGCTCGAACACGGGTTGCGCTTCGATATGGAAGTCCGTGTATAGAACACGAACTACCAGTCGATCCACATAAACCTCGGTGTTTGGATAGCGCGCCTTAATGGCGTCCTTGGTTTCAGTCAGTAGCCGAGACTGACCATTGTCCTTGTAGTCATCCCAGCTAGAAGACGGCATGATGTAGAGCATGTCCAAGTCAGAAATACCGTCTATTGCCGTGTGCCGCCCATACGATCCGACTTGCAAACTGTTTGCGGTCTTCGACTCGCTGTCCCGGAAGTTTTTATTTAGCGCTGCAGTGATTTCACCGTAGCGATTGCTAATGACATCCGCATTGGAAATCTTCAGGTTCTCAATGAAGCTCTTAAAGTTATCGGCAACACCCACCGCAATACCTCATCTAGGCGCCGCTTCGCCAAGCAAGAATCAATTTAAATTTTCGGCAATTACGATGAGAGGTGACTTTCAAAAAATCAACATTCTTAAGAAATAAAACTTCGGTTTTCCCCTGCAATGAATGACACAGCCCTCCCACACGGAGTGCCGGATGCGGTACTTGTACAAAAGTTCATCCAAAGGGCAGTCACTTAGAACAGGGATAACTGACCGCTGTTAGTTGCCGTTTGAGGGAACTTGATCTGCGTTTCGGGCTTCCCGACAACCACTAAGGCATCCTCGGGCGCTGTACGCTGCATGTGCCGCGCTTCCGACCAGGGCGCAGTGAGCCAGGTCTCCACCTCCTCGCGCGTGGTGAGAATCACCGGCATAGCCTTCTCATGGATAGGCTTGATGAGAGCGTTAGGTTCGGTTGTCAGAAATCCGTAGACCTCGTGGTCGGCGGGAGCGTCTTTCGCCTTTCGCATCCCGTGCCAACGGGTCCACAGTCCCGCGAAGAAGAACAACGGCCGATCCTCGTTCAACGCGAACCAGTAGTTCTTCTTGATGCCTGTCTCGGGGTCCTTCACATCGATCGGGCTGGGTTCCGCGAAGCTCGTCACCGGCACCACGCAACGGTGTTCTACCCCGAGATACGGCTGCCAATGGAAGTAGTTGGTCTTGCGAACGTTCGTGGTTCCATAGTCCGCCTTGCCCTTAACTCGCTCGGGGGGTGACGGCATCCCCCATAGCAGCCGGGCAAGCTCGCGCTGGCCATCAAGAGCATTGCGCACCACCGGGCCGGGTGTGTTGGGATAGATGTCGATAGAGGGCTCAAGATTCCCCAGGATGTCCCGCATGGCGCGGGTCCACTCGCGGATCGCGTCTTGGCTGGTAGTGATGTTGTAGAGGTTGCACATACACGTCTCTTGTCTGGCGCGGCGGGGCTCCTAAGTCCGAACGCTGTCAGATTTCTGTGGATATCGCAATTGACGCTGCCTTGGAGGCCTCAAGCTCTGAGCCGGAAACGCGCGGCGAATTGTCGTTAAATCGCAACAACAACTGTTCGCGCGCAATCCTGCTGTAGGAATCAGAGAGGACCAACGCGATGGACACACTTGAAATTGCCGCCTGGGGCATTGGAATTCGGGGCGTAGGCCCTATCGGGAGCGCTGCAGCCCTGGCGGCGCTCGTTTTGATCCTCGCCTATATGGCCTACAGGGTGTGGCGCAGGGACAGGCGATGATTCGGGGAAGTTACATTCGGACATGATTGACGTTGAATTCGATACGTTAACGATGGCGCATCAACCGGAGACCAGTCGGCTAGTCGCCGCGCTGCGTAGCGAAGACGACATCGGTGCGGTCATCCGTTGCCATTTCGAAGTGGAGCGTGCTGCTGAACACGCCCTTGAGGTAATTACTCAAGGTAGATTCAAGGTCGCGCGCGCTAACTATCTGTCCGAGAAGCTCAATCTTTTGGAAATCTTGGGCGCACCACAAGCCTTCCTCGGGGCCGCGCGCCTGATGAATAAGCACCGGAACGGGCTGGCCCATAGAGGGGTCGACCAAATCACCGCCGAACAGGAGGCCGAATACTCGGCTGCTGTCCGAAGGGTTTTTCCGCAATACGGGGAGGATTTTAGGCTTCGTGCAACGAAAGGAACTGACTGGTCCTTCGAGAAAATATACGCGGATTGCTCCGTGAGAGAGCGATACGTCTGGTCGACAGGGTTTGTGATAGTGATGGTCGGCGAACTACCGCAGTTCATGGCGAAGTACTTCGCTACCGCCGCCCAACGGCAGGAGTAACAGCATCACTTGAGAGAAGGGTATGGGGTGTCATGAGCAGCGACGAAACCAATTCCGAGAGCGCGGGTTCACGGAGCCATCCCGAGGGAAATCCACAGCGGGGGACTCTTAAAGAACTTGAGGACTCCATTGGTCGTTTAATGCCGCTAGTGGGTCGAGTCCTGGCATCGGCCTGGAACATTCAAATGCGCTTGTTGATAGCGATAGGGCTAATGCCGTATGCCCAGAAATATCCGTGGGCCTTGTTTGTGCTGGCGTTCGTGTTGCTGGGCGTAGTGTTTCCCTTAGGACTTATCTTTACGGCAACGGGGATTGCCGCCTTGAATTACGATGTGCGCGCCAAGGACCAATTCCTAGCGGACTTGGACAAGCGAGCCTGAACTTTCACCAGCGGACATTTCTGCAAAAAATCTGTTTCGGCATTTACCTATATAGGCGGGGCTGGTTTCCCCCGTGGCCCCACAGGGAACGCAGGGTTCCTGCCCCTATCCCGCAGGAGCCACAGACATGGAACACTAACGGCTCACGCATCGTACGCCATGTACAATCTGCAAAGATAAAGTCTTTTCTGGCATAAGCTCTGATCGCAAACTCCAGATGATCCGAACGGGGCCCGAACGGCCCCGTTTTCTTTTGGCGCGGCAACGCTCCGTCGGACCGACGGCGCGTCACCGGCGCCCGTTCAAACCCTCGTCAATCAATTTGAACCGCAGATGAATACCGGTCTCAGAACCGGTTCAGAGGCCGTCAGGCATTTTCTCCCGCATTGAAGGAGAGAGAAATGCTTGCCCGTCGCTTCACCATCGTCTGCCTGCTGATGAGCCTGTTCGGCATGCTCTTCGCCATTCTGGTGGCGGAGGCCGGTCATTCGGCCCGCTCGTGGGAACGGCCGGCGCCTGCGTTGTCGGCGTCGTGAACCAATTCAAGCGCTGAAGCGACCAAGCTGAAGATCAAGTTGAAACGTGGACACCACCAAATGATCCGCATCGCCGCCATCGCAACCAATGCCCTTCGGCTGCTGCCGCGGGCGGCGCTCATCCTGATCCTGCTGGCAGCCCCGGTGCTGGCGGTGCCGATGATGCGGGCCGACACGAGCCACAGGATCGAGGCACCGGCGCACAAGAACACCACCGTAGGCTTTGTACTGCTGATCAGCCTGCAGCGCGGATAAGGTGTGTCGATAATTCCGGTGAGGCCGGCCTGCGAAAGGCGGCTTCCTGCGCCTCCGGTGCTCACGTACTGAAAGTACGCTCCACTCCGGTTCTCGGAATCCACCTTTCTCGACTCGGCCTGACCTGAATCTCGTCACACCTTGAATCGGAGCGATAACAAAAAATCTCCAGCTGGGTTGCGGTTCCTGTCCGCTCACCCCTCCCAAGCGCTCTTCCAAATCTCTATATTGGGCCATGGAAAAGCGAATCTACCCCCAAGCCATCGAATCTGTCGTCATGCCGGAGCCTTTCGGCAAGCAGGACTTCCATGACGCCAAGAAGGCCGTCGCGGCGCTGCAGGCGCTCTACGACCGCAACACCAAATTCCTGCGCGATTCCTTCGCAGCGCTTGCCGCGGGCGGTGACGAGAGCAAGCGTTACCGGGCCTTCTATCCGCAGATCGGCGTTACCACGACGTCGTTCAGCCAGGTCGATTCGCGCCAAGCCTATGGCCATATGCCGACGCCCGGCCATTTCGCCACCACAATCACCCAGCCGCAACTGTTCGAGAACTATCTCATCGAGCAGCTTCGGCTGATCATGCGCAATCACGGCGTGACGGTGACGGTGTCGGAGTCGACCACGCCGATCCCGCTGCATTTCGCCTTCCTGGAAGGCACCTATGTCGACGGCGCGGCCGCCGAACGCATCAGGCGACCGATCCGCGACCTGTTCGACGTGCCGGATCTCGACGGAACCGACGACCAGATCGCCAACGGCACCTTCGAGGTGGCATTGGGCGAGCCGCGGCCGCTGGCGCCATTCACCGCGCAGCGCATCGACTATTCGCTGCACCGCATGACGCATTACACGGCGACCAGCCCGCAGCATTTCCAGAATTTCGTCCTGTTCACCAATTACCAGTTCTACATCGACGAATTCGTCGCGCGCGCCCGCGAATTGATGGCCGATGGCGACAGCGGCTATGTCGAGTTCGTCGAGCCCGGGAACGTCATTACCAGGAACGGAGCGACGGCTTCTGAAGGCACGCTGCCGCAGCGCCTGCCGCAGATGCCGGCCTATCACCTGAAGAAACCCGGCCATGGCGGCATCACCATGGTCAATATCGGCGTCGGCCCGTCCAACGCCAAGACGATCACCGACCATATCGCGGTGCTGAGACCGCATGCCTGGGTGATGCTCGGCCATTGTGCAGGCCTGCGCAACACGCAAGCGCTGGGCGACTATGTGCTGGCACATGCCTATGTGCGCGAAGACCATGTGCTGGACGACGACCTGCCGGTCTGGGTGCCGATCCCGCCGCTGGCCGAGATCCAGGTGGCGCTGCAGGAGGCGGTCGCCGAAGTCACCGGCCTATCCGGCTACGACCTCAAGCGCATCATGCGCACCGGGACCGTCGCCACCATCGACAACCGCAACTGGGAGCTGCGCGACCAGCGTGGACCGGTGCAGCGCCTGTCGCAGTCGCGCGCCATCGCGCTCGACATGGAATCGGCCACCATCGCCGCCAACGGCTTCCGCTTCCGCGTGCCTTACGGGACGCTGCTATGCGTCTCCGACAAGCCGCTGCATGGCGAGTTGAAGCTGCCCGGCATGGCGACCGAGTTCTACAAACGCCAGGTGGCGCAGCATCTCACCATCGGCATCAAAGCGATGGAGAAGCTGGCCGAAATGCCGATGGAGCGGCTGCATTCGCGCAAGCTCAGAAGTTTTTCCGAGACGGCGTTCCAGTAGCCAGGTGCCGGCCAGCCACCGGCGAGGCAATCCGTCGTCTTGCTTGGGCCGCAATTTGGCCGATAAGCGGTCCGGATGAATGGCTGGGGCAGTCGGAGCAGATGACAACGGGCGGTGCGCGCTTGAGCATGATGGCTCAGCTGACATTCCTGGCGATGATGGCATGCTCGGCTGCGCTCTTGGCGGGGTTCTTCGGCGCGCTGCATCCGGCCTTCGACTCCTTCTCGCATTTCCGCATGCATTTGGGCGTGCTGACGGCCTTGCTCGCGCTGGCCCTGCTTGCCGGTCCCTACCGACTGCAGGCCGTCGCGGCGCTGGTCTTCGCCATTATCTGCTTCGCCACGACGACGAGCGCGCTGCCCAGATTGTCGACGCAGCAGGCGGTCGCAAAGCCGGTCGACCGGATCGTCTATAGCCTGCTGCAGATGAACCTGCGCTTCAACAATCCGACGCCGAAGAAGGTGCTGTCGCTGATCGGCAGGACCAATCCGGACGTCATCACGCTCGACGAAGTGTCCGGCATGTGGGCGAAGGAGCTTGGCTACATTGCCCGCGCCTATCCCTACCGCATCTTTTGCGATTATCCCAACGGCATATTCGGCGTCGCGCTGCTCTCGCGCCGTCCCTTCGCCGCCGGCACCGCGCCGCGTTGCGAGCCGCGTGGCGCGATGGCCATCGCCACGATCGATTTCAACGGCGTTCCGGTCGACGTCGCAGCGATCCATCTGAGCTGGCCGTGGCCGAAGGAGCAGTACTGGCAGATCAGCGAACTGGCGGAACCGCTGGCCGGGCTCGGAGAGACCGCGATCATGGCCGGCGACTGCAATGCCGTGCCGTGGAGCGCGGCGGTGCGGCGGGTGGCGCGGCTCAGCGGTATGACGCTGATGCCGTCGGCCGGTCCGACCTGGATCCACCGCACGCTGCCCGACTTCCTGCGCCGCTATGCGGGCCTGCCGATCGACCAGGTGTTCAGCAAAGGCGGGGTGACGATCCTGTCGTCGGCCCGGCTGGAGGATACCGGCTCCGACCATCTGCCGGTGCTGGTCGAATTCACGCTGCGATCCGACAGCAACGCGCCCGAGGACGAGCACAGATCGGCGCTGGCGGCGAACGACGCGCAGGACAGGCCGCGCAGCTGATGTCAGCTTAATAGGCGACCGGCTGGAGTTTTCAGTTCTTCCCCCTCAAAGCATTGACCAGTTTTTCGACATGGCCGCCGTCGCGGTGCTCGCGCGCGTCGAAGGCATTCTGCCTGGCCTCGTAGTCGGCATAGATCGTGTCGATGCGGCGCCTGGCGTCCCAGCGAAGACCGGTGCAGAACCAGTTGTCCTGCCGCTCGAGCCCGGCAAGCGCTGTCTCGGTCGCCCGCATCATCTGCTTGGCGACACGGCCATGGGTGCGCTCATGTTGGCGCACGCCGGCCATGAAACGGTCCCAGCGCCTGCGCAGGACCGGGCCGGACGGCGACGTGCGACGCGGAAACGTATAGGTCAGGTCGATCGTGCCATTAGCCTGGCGCAGCCGGCAGATGCCGTTGTCCCGCTTCACGTCGAGATCCCAATGCACGGTATAGCTGGTCTCGGCGATGGCGCGCGTGGCATGGCCGTGCCGCGGCCCGAGGCCATCCATCGCCTCGATCAGTTCAGCACCGGTCCTGCCGGCGACGTCATAGCTGCGCACATGCACGGTCAGCTTGGTGCCGGCGGAGGCCGTCCCGCAAAAAAGCACACCGGCAGCAGCTAAAATCGCCAGGCTGATGCGCCGCATGTCCGCCTCCTTGTTTTAGAGGCGAAGCAGACCACACTCGGCGCCCGGCTTCAACGGTCTCTGCCGATAAGGCGCGGCTCACATGCCTCGTAAACCGACCTTCGCCGGCTTTGTCGGAGCGGCGCCGAGACGGCCCGGCCGGAGCGGCTCACAGGCCCTGGTAGACCGGCCCCTCACCGCCTTGTGGCGGCACCCAGTTGATGTTCTGGTTCGGATCCTTGATGTCGCAGGTCTTGCAGTGGACGCAGTTCTGCGCGTTGATGACGAAGCGCACGTCCCTGGCCGACGGATCGGCGGCGGCGTTGCCGTCCTTGTCCACCCATTCATAAACGCCTGCCGGGCAGTAGCGGGTCGAGGGACCGGCGAAGACATCGTGTTCCGAACGCTGCTGCAGGGCCATGTCGCCGACGATCAGATGCACCGGCTCGTTTTCCTCATGGTTGGTGTTGGAGAGAAACACCGAGGAGAGCCGGTCAAAGGTCAAGACGCCGTCCGGTTTCGGATAGGCGATCTTCTGATGTTTGGATGCCGGCTCGAGCGTCGCATAGTCGGCCTTGCCGTGCTTCAGCGTGCCGAAAGGCGAGAAGCCGAACAGCGTGTTCAGCCACATGTCGAGACCCCCGATGCCGACGCCGACAATGGTGCCGAAGCGCGACCACAGCGGCTTGACGTTGCGCACCTTCTTCAGATCCTTGCCGATGTCGCTGCCGCGCCAGGCTTCTTCGTAAGACGCAAGTTCGTCATTGGCGCGGCCGCCGGCGATCGCCCCAGCCACATGCTCGGCCGCCAGCATGCCGGACAGCACCGCGTTGTGCGAGCCCTTGATGCGCGGCACGTTGACGAAGCCGGCCGCGCAACCGATCAGCACGCCGCCGGGGAAGGACAGTTTCGGTACCGATTGCCAGCCGCCCTCGGTGATGGCGCGCGCGCCGTAGCCGATGCGCTTGGCGCCCTCGAAAGTGCCGGCGATCGCCGGATGGGTCTTGAAGCGCTGGAACTCCTCAAAGGGCGACAGATAGGGGTTCTTGTAGTTCAGGTGGACGACGAAGCCGACCGCCACCTGGTTGTCCTCGAGATGGTAGAGGAAAGAGCCGCCGCCGGTTTTCATGTCGAGCGGCCAGCCGAAGGAATGCTGCACGAGACCCGGCTTGTGGTTTTCGGGCTTGACCTGCCAGAGCTCCTTGAGGCCGATGCCATATTTGCCGGGTTCGCGGCCTTCGGAAAGTTTGTATTTGGCGATGAGCTGCTTGGCCAAGGAGCCGCGGGCGCCTTCGCCGATCAGCACGTATTTGCCCATCAGCGCCATGCCGGGCGCGTAAGCCGGGCCATGCGTGCCGTCCTTCTCGACGCCCATGTCGCCGGTGATGACGCCGGCGACGGCGCCGGCCTCGTTGTAGACGAGGCTTGCCGCGGCGAAGCCCGGATAGATCTCGACGCCCAGCGCCTCCGCCTTGGTGGCGAGCCAGCGGCAGACATTGCCCAGCGAGACGATGTAATTGCCGTGATTGTTCATCAGCGGCGGCATCAGGACGTTCGGCAGGCGAAACGAACCGGCAGGGCCAAGCACCAGGAAATGGTCCGCCGTCACCGGTGTCTTGAACGGATGATCGCTCTCATCGCGCCAGCCGGGCAGCAGCCGGTCGATGCCGATCGGATCGACGACGGCGCCGGAGAGGATATGCGCGCCGACCTCGCCGCCCTTCTCGAGGACGACGACGGAGAGGTCCGGGTTGAGCTGCTTCAGACGGATCGCGGCGGCAAGGCCGGCGGGACCAGCGCCGACGATCACCACGTCGAATTCCATGCTTTCGCGTTCGATATCGCTCATCGACCCCTCTATAGCTTGCCGCATTCTCGCATTGTGCTGGCTCATGCGCTGCATAGCGCATCAATTCGCGACGCGAAACCGGCGCTGACATGACAATGCCGATTTCGACAAAAAGTCGCGGTTTTCCCTACGAAAAGGCAGCAGCGGAGACCATGCCCAAGCATAGGCCAGCGCCACTTGGTTGACAGGCCAGGCGGCGAGGGCATGTTTTTAATTGTTCGACGGCTTGGTTATCGGCAATACTTCGCGTCATGCGCAGTCCAGAGCCGGCCGGCTTTCCATCGAAGCGCTTACTCTTCACGCCAGGCGCGGCCTGGCGCGCGGTTCTTCCGCTCCTCTTTTTGACCCTACCGGCGGAGGCCGATCCGGTGAAGGTCTGGGCGACCGGCGCCTATTCCTTCTCCGACGAGCTGGGCGGCTTCCGCATCACCGGCGCCTCCGGCATCGGCACCAAGGAAGACCCGCTGATCATCAAGGAAGAGCTCAACACGGCAACGCCGGTGACGCTGACCATCCGCGCGACCAAGCCGATCGAGCCCTTCGGCAAGGCCGGCCAGGTCGCCAACGGCGTGATGTATATGCGCATCGACGTGCTCAACAACAGCGCGCTGCCCTGGGTGGAGTTCCAGTTCGAGCTGCAGGAGATCCTCGACCAGCCAAGCGTGTTCGGCGACGGCCTGTCCTTCGACCAGCGCAACAAGACGCCCGACAACATCTGGTCGAGCAACTTCGCCGATTTCGAGCGCAAGTTCGAACCTTACGACCAGCTGCTGTTCAAGAACGGCAAGGTCGACCCGCTGAAGACGGCGACCTTCGATTTCCTGGTCACCGACTACACGCCGCGCTGGACGTTTTATATCGTGCAGGATCCGCGCATACCCACTGGGTGAAGTACGCCGGTATTCAAGTCGGAGCTGACAACTTGCAAATCGACGCCGCGCGGACAATGGTGGCGCCATGACTGCCGCCTCCCCCAGCACACCAGCCGGAATCGCCGAACTGCTCGCCTTCTATGCCAGCGCCGGCGTCGACGACGCGCTCGAAGACGCGCCGATCAACCGGTTTGCCGAAGCGGCGAAGTCGGCCGAACGCAGGCCTACCGAGCGGACGCCAGCCGCGCCGCGCCGCGAAGCCGCGCCCGAAAGCCGAACGGCACCCGAGCAGGTCCCGGCACGAGTCGAGAACCCGCCAGCGCCCTTATCCGGCCTCGACGCCGCCAATATTCCGGATGCACCGGCCCGGGTGCCGGCGGCCGCGGCCGTTCCCGACGAGGCACAAGCGGCTGCGGCCCGGCAACTCGCGGCAAGCGCTTCGACGCTGGATGAACTGCGCCAGCACATGGCTGCCTTCGACGGCTGCAATCTCAAATTCACGGCCAAGAACCTGGTCTTCGCCGACGGCAACCCGAACGCCGACCTGATGCTGGTCGGCGAGGCGCCGGGCCGCGACGAGGACCTCGAAGGCCTGCCCTTTGTCGGCCGCTCCGGCCGGCTTCTCGACCGGATGCTCGCGGCGATCGGCCTCGACCGTGGTTCGGCCTATATCGCCAACGTCATTCCGTGGCGGCCTCCGGGCAACCGCACGCCGACGCCGCACGAGACGGAAATCTGCCGGCCCTTCATCGAAAGGCAGATCGAGCTGGTCAATCCCAAGGTGCTGATCAATCTCGGCGGCCCATCGGCCAAGACGCTGCTCAACACGACTGAGGGGATTCTGCGCCTGCGCGGCAACTGGCGGGTGCACACGACTGCATCGGGCAAAGCCATTCCGGCGATGCCGACGCTGCACCCGGCCTATCTGCTCAGAACGCCTGCGCACAAGAAGCTGGCCTGGCGGGATTTTCTCGAGGTCAAGGCAAAGTTGAGGGGGCTGGCGTGAGCGCCCTTCCCTTCTCCCCTTGCGGGCTAAGGTAGAGCTATAACCTTCCAAGTAATTGAATCACGTCTCTCGCCCCCGTACTCCTCCCCCGATGACCACATCCGAACCCTCCGCCGGCAGCCTGATCCGCGAGTGGCGCATGCGGCGGCGCATGAGCCAGCTCGACCTCGCCATGGAAGCCGATATCTCGCAGCGGCATCTTTCCTTCGTCGAGAGCGGCCGCGCCCAGCCGTCGCGCGATATGGTGTTGCATCTGGCTGAGCAGCTGTCGATCCCGCTGCGACAGCGCAACCAGCTCCTGCTCGCCGCGGGCTTCGCGCCGAGCTTCAGCGAAAAGCCGCTCACCGACCGAACGCTTGCGCCAGCGATGGCCGCGGTCGAGACCGTGCTCAAGGGCCACGAGCCCTTTCCGGCACTGGCGGTGGACCGGCACTGGAACCTCGTTTCCGCCAATGGCGCGATCGCCCCGTTCCTTGCCGATATTTCCGAGCCGTCCCTGCTCCAGCCGCCGGTCAATGTGCTGAGGCTCAGCCTTCATCCGGGCGGCGTGGCGCCGCGCATCGTCAACCTGGCGGAATGGCGCGCGCATCTGCTGGAGCGGCTCAAGCACCAGAACGACGCCACCGGCGACCCGGTGCTGATCGAGCTGGAGCGCGAATTGCGGACCTATCCGTCCGGGCTGAAGAGCGGCCGGCCGGGGCCGGTCGAGCCAAGCGGCATCGTCCACCCGCTCAAGCTCGCGCATGGCGATGCGGTGCTTTCCTTCATCAGCACCATCACCGTCTTCGGCACGCCGCTCGACGTCACCCTGTCGGAGCTGGCGATCGAATCCTTTTTCCCGGCCGACGAGCAGACACGGGCGGTGCTGGTGCGGCTGGCGAAGGAGCGGAGCTCTCAATAGCTCAAAGTTAGAAGGCCGTGGGACAGCACCCCCCTCTGTCCTGCCGGACATCAGGACAGAGGGGGGTGAAGGAACTCGGGGCATGAGATTCACGCAGCGGAACTATCCCTGCGGCGGTGCGGCTTTCCTGGTGCGCGTGCGCTCCAGGCCGAGCTGCCGTTCGCGCCAGATGATGAAGATGCCGGCGGCGACCACGATCACGCCGCCGGCAAGCGTGTTGAGCGAGGTTACGTCGCCGAAGACGAAATAGCCGACGACGACGCCGAGGATCATCGAGGTATATTCGAACGGCGCCACAACCGAGGCTTCGGCGTGGCGGTAGGCCGCCGTCATCAGGATCTGGCCGAGCCCGCCGCAGAAGCCCGCGACGACGAGCAGCGCAGCCTGCATCGGCGTCAACGCCTGCCAGCCGAAGGGCAACGTGAAGAGCGACAGCACCGAAGCCGTCGAGGAGAACCACAGCACGATGGTCGCCGTCTTCTCCGTCTGTACGAGATTGCGCACCAGAAGCATGGCGACCGCCGAGATCGCCGCGGCGATCAGCGCGGCCATGACGCCCAACACCTCCTGGTCGTCGAGGCCCGCGCCCGAATTGAGCAGCGTCAGTTCCGGCCAGGAGATGATCAGCACACCGGCAAGACCGATCGCGACCGCGCTCCAGCTATAGACGCGGATCGTCTCGCCGAGGAAAACCGAGGAGAACACCACGACCAGCAGCGGCTGCGCATAGTTCAGCGTGATCGCCTCGGGGAGCGGCAGCCTGGTCAGCGCGAAGAAGCCGAGCCCCATGGCGCCGACACCGACCAGGCCGCGCGCGATATGGTTAAACGGCCGCCTGGTCGTGAACGCGGTGGCGAGCTCGCCCTTGAAGGCCAGAAACGCGATGATCGGGAAGATGGCGAAGAAAGAGCGGAAGAAGACGATCTGCCCGGCCGGCACGTCGCCGGCCGTCTTGATGCAGGTCTGCATGCCGACGAAAACCGTCACCGAGACGATCTTCAGCGTGATGCCGCGCAGCGTGTTGTGGCCGACGGCATGATCGACGGTCATATTGCCTCGGAAGAAGGGTCGGAAAACGAAGCCGCGAAATAGGCCAAGAGCAATTCCAGGAAAAGGGTGTAACGGTTTTCCGTCCGGAATTGCGAAACACAACCTATGCCGCAGTTTTGTCGAGTGGCCGTTTCGTGTAAAGAGCGCGCACCTTAAAATTCTTGGACCAGCCAAGCTGGCCTTCCGCCCGAAATCGACAGGAAAAGTCTAGGAATGCGCACCGATACCGGCCATGTCTTCAGGCTCGAAGATTATCGCCCCAGCGACTATCTCATCCCCGCAACCAGCCTGGACTTCCGCCTGTCGCCGGACGCGACCCATGTCACCGCGCTGCTCACCATCGAGCGACGCGAGGACATCGCCGCCTCGGCGCCGCTGGTGCTCGACGGCGACGGGCTGACGCTGCTCGGCGTTGCCATCGATGGACGTGCGCTTCCGACCGGCGACTATGAGGCGACGCCGGACCGGCTGACGATCCTGAAGCCACCCGCGGCGCAGCGCTTCGAGCTGCGCCTGGAGACGGAGATCGCGCCCTCGCGCAACGAGGCGCTGATGGGCCTCTACCGCTCCAACAACGTCTATTGCACGCAATGCGAGGCCGAGGGCTTTCGCCGCATCACCTATTTCCTCGACCGTCCCGACATCCTGTCGGTATACACCGTGCGCATCGAGGCCCCGCACAACGAGGCGCCGCTCTTGCTTTCCAACGGCAATCCCGTCGAACGCGGCGCGCTCGCCGACGGCCGGCACTACGCGGTCTGGCACGACCCCTTCCCGAAACCCTCCTATCTTTTCGCGCTGGTGGCGGGCGCGCTCGGCAAGGTGGCGGGCAGCTTCACCACAATGTCCGGCCGGGAGGTCGAGCTCGGCATCTATGTCGAACCCGGCAAGGAGCGGCTTGCCGGCTATGCGATGGACGCGCTGAAACGCTCGATGAAATGGGACGAGGACGCCTTCGGCCGCGAATACGACCTCGACGTCTTCAACATCGTCGCCGTGTCCGACTTCAACATGGGCGCGATGGAGAACAAGGGCCTCAACGTCTTCAACGACAAATATGTGCTGGCCGACGAGGAGACCGCGACGGATGCCGACTTCGCCAATATCGAGGCGATCATCGCGCATGAATATTTCCACAATTGGACTGGCAACAGAATCACTTGCCGCGACTGGTTCCAGCTCTGCCTGAAGGAAGGGCTGACGGTTTACCGCGACCACGAATTCTCCGCCGACCAGCGTTCGCGGGCGGTAAGGCGCATTGCCGAGGTGCGCACGCTGCGCGCGCACCAGTTCCCGGAAGACCAGGGGCCGTTGGCGCATCCGGTCAGGCCGCGCCGCTACCGCGAGATCAACAACTTCTACACGGCGACCGTCTACGAAAAGGGTTCGGAAGTGGTGCGCATGATCCGCACCATCCTCGGCGCGGAGACCTTCCGTGCCGGCATGGACCTTTATTTCGAGCGGCATGACGGCCAGGCCGCGACGATCGAAGACTTCTTGAAAGTCTTCGAGGACGTCTCGGGCCGTGACCTCGCGCAATTCGCGCTTTGGTATCACCAGGCCGGCACGCCGAACCTGACTGTGAGCTCCACGCACAATGCGGCGGCCAAGGAGTTCACACTGGAGATCGAACAGTCGGTGCCGCCGACGCCGTCCGAAAGCCGCAAGCGGCTGATGCATATTCCTTTAGCCTTCGGCCTGGTCGGCGCCAACGGCAAGCCTGTCACCTGGACGGCCGTGGAGGGCGCAACTGTCGATGACGGCGTCATCCATATCCGAAAGCGCCGGCACACGGTGCGGTTTTCGGGCGTCTCGGAACGGCCTTCGGTGTCGCTCAACCGCGGCTTCTCGGCGCCGATCACGCTTTCGGTGCAGCAGAAGCCTGACGACCTGTTCTTCCTCGCGGCGCATGACAGCGATGCCTTCTCGCGCTGGCAGGCGTTCAACACGCTCTTGACCGACGCGCTGATCGCCGCCTTCCGCCAGATCCTCGGCGGCAAGCAGCCGGCCTTGGCGGCAAAGCTGACCGCGCTGGCCGGCAGGATTGCCGGCGACGAGACGCTTGAGCCGGCCTACCGGGCCTTGGCGCTGGCGCTGCCCGGTGAAGCCGACATTGCCCGCGACATCGGCAAGGGCATCGACCCCGACGCCATCTTTGCAGCGCGCGAGGCGCTGGCGCGGACGATCGGCGAGGTTAATCGCGAGGCATTCGCGGCGCTCTATGACAGGCTTGCCGACAAGGGTCCGTTCAGCCCCGATGCTGCGAGCGCAGGACGGCGCGCGCTGCGCAACACTTTGCTCGACTACCTCTCGCTGCAGCCGGGTGGCGCGGGCCTCGCCGCGCGGCACTTCACCGCCGCCACCAACATGACCGATCGCGCCGCGGCGCTGGCCGTGCTGGCGCATCGCCACCCACGCACGGCCGAGGCCGAAGAGACGCTGGCCGCCTTTGAGGCCCGCTATCGCGGCGACGCGCTGGTGCTGGACAAATGGTTCCAGATCCAGGCCGGCGTGCCCGGCGCGAAGACTGTCGAGAAGGTGCGCGAGCTGATGCGGCATCCGGCTTTCTCGATCGCCAACCCCAACCGGGTGCGTTCGCTGATCGGCACCTTCTCCAGCGCCAACCAGACCGGTTTCCACCGCGCCGACGGCGAAGGCTACCGCCTCTTCGCCGAGACGGTGCTGGAGGTAGAGAAGCGCAACCCGCAAGTGGCGGCGCGGCTGGCGACGGCGCTCAGGTCCTGGCGCTCGCTGGAGCCTAAACGGCAGGCCAAAGCGAGGCAGACACTGCTCGACATGGCGAAGGTTGAGAACCTGTCGGCTGATCTGCGGGATATTGTGGAGCGAACGCTGGCTTAGCGCTCTCTGCCTTCTGCTCCTGTGGGAGAAGGGAAAAGACAAATTTCAATCAACTTTTAATCTTTTTCGCCCGCGCCTCTGGACAAGGCGAATCGGCTTTGATTCTTTAATGGCGATTCGGGCGTGCGGCTTATCCGGATCATCCAGTATACGGCAGATCGGGGAGTGCCATTTATGGCCAAGGCGGACGCGTGGGGCGCGCCCGGAGGGAAGGCTTTTGCGCGTCGCAAGGCAAGGAACGATGGACTTGCCGGCAATACACGCCTGATCGCCGAACCAGCCTATCAGCGGCTCTTAGCCGCCGAGCCGCTGCTGCGCCGTTCGATCCCGGCTCTGATCATTATCTTCCTGATCGTCATCGCCGCGCTGCGCTTCGTGTCGCTGATGAACGAGCATGACGAGATCGAGCGCGACGTCAAGGCCGTGCTGGCGCTGGGCGCCGGCCAGATGGCGCAGGCCGTCACCGCCGACTCCAGCGCGGCCGGTGCCAACGCCGTAAGCCTCCTGGAGAACACCAGCCGCCAGGGCGCCATGAGCCGCGCTCATGTGCTTGCCATCACCGACGCCGACTTCAAGGTCATCGCCGTCTCGCCGCTGTCCACGGGCTGGCAGGGCCGCGCGCTCGACAGCCTCGTGCTGGGCGGCCAGCCGCTGTTCATGTTCGGCGACCGCGCCGGCGTGATGGATGTCAGCATCTCAGGACAGGACTGGTTTGCCGCCGTCAGCCTCGGCGGCGATCGCAAACATGCAGCCGCCGTGCTGGTGCCGCAGGAAGCGGTGTTCGACAGCTGGCGCAAGTCGATGTCGCTCAACGTTACGCTGTTCGTGCTGACGGCAGGCGTGCTGATCGTCATCCTGTACGCCTATTTCGGCCAGGCGGCGCGTGCCCAGGCCGCGGATCGCATCTATCTCGAGGCGCATCAGCGCATCGACATGGCGCTGGTGCGCGGCCGCTGCGGCCTGTGGGACTGGGACATGGTGCGCGGCAAGATGTACTGGTCGCGCTCGATGTACGACATGCTGGGCTACGAGCCCTGCGACACGATGCTTTCCTTCGGCGAGGTCGACGAGATCATCCATCCCGACGATGGCGACCTGTTCGAGCTCGCCAACCGCATCGTCGAACGCGAGATCGATCATATCGACCAGGTGTTCCGGATGCGCCATGCCGACGGACAATGGGTGTGGATGCGGGCCCGCGCCCAGGTGATCGATCCGGAAGCGCCGGAGATCCAGCTGATCGGCATCGCCGTCGACGTCACGGAGCAGCGGCACCTGGCGCTCCGGTCGGAAGCGGCGGACATGCGGCTCAGGACCGCGATCGAGAACATCAACGAATCCTTCGTGCTGTGGGATGCCGCCGAGCGGCTGATCATGTGCAATTCGAAATTCCAGAAGGACAATGGGCTGTCGGACCGCGACGTCGTGCCCGGCATTCTCCGCGACTCGGTGGAGGAGCGGATGCTGGCCTTCGCCTCGGAGCGCCGGCTCGCCAACGCCAACGGGCCGCAGGGCGGCGTCAGCTTCGAGCGCCAGCTCGCAGATGGTCGCTGGCTGCAGGTCAATGAGCTCAGGACCCGCGACGGCGGCATCGTCTCGGTCGGCTCCGACATCACCCAGATCAAGCTGCATCAGGAAAAGCTGGTCGATAGCGAGCGCCGGCTGATGGCGACGATCCACGATCTCAGCCTCGCCCGCCGCGCCGAGGAGGAACGCGCCAGCGAATTGGTCGAGCTCAACCGCAAATACATGAAGGAAACCGAGCGCGCCGAGGCAGCCAATCGGGCAAAATCCGAATTCCTCGCCAACATGTCGCATGAGCTGCGCACGCCGCTCAACGCCATCATCGGTTTCTCCGAATTGATGCAGCAGGGCCTGTTCGGGCCGCTCGGCTCGGAGCGCTACGAGGAATACGCGACCGACATCAACGGCAGCGGCAAATACCTGCTCGGCGTCATCAACGACATCCTCGATATGTCGAAGATCGAGGCCGGCCAGTTCTCGCTCGACCGCGAGGAGATCGACCTCTGCCCGCTGATCAGGGAGACGGTGCGGGTGATCTCACTGCAGGCGGCGGAAAAGTCGATCAATGTCGAGACGCGCATCGCCGACGCGATGCGGGTCTACGCCGACCGCCGCGCGATCAAGCAGATCGCCATCAACCTTCTTTCCAACGCGGTGAAATTCACCGGACAGGGCGGCAAGATCACGGTCAGGGCGCGCAACACCTCGGGCGCGCTGCTGCTCACCATCGAGGACAATGGCTGCGGTATCCCCAAGCAGGCGCTGAGCAAGCTCGGCCGGCCCTTCGAGCAGGTGCAGAACCAGTTCTCCAAGAACCACACCGGCTCGGGCCTCGGGCTCGCGATCTCGCGCTCCCTGGCCGAGCTGCAGGGCGGCGCGCTGAAGATCCGCTCGACCGAAGGCGTCGGCACCATCGTGTCGGTGCGCATTCCGCTGAAGAAGGCGCCAGCGGCGGTGAAGGCGGCGGCTTGATCAGAAGCGACCGGCACCGGGCTGAAGCAAACTTGAAAAAGTTATCCATTTTATCTATTTTGGATAAGAGGTGACTTTCCATGCGTGTGACATCGACGGAATTCCAGCAGAATGTGGGCCGCTTCCAGGACGCCGCTCAGCGGGCGCCGGTGGCGATAACCAAAAATGGCCGGACCCACACGGTGCTTCTTTCGGCCGCGATGTTCGAAGTGCTGGTCAAGGGCCGGGTCGCCCGCCCCGTCGAAGAACTTGACGATGAGACGCTGAAGGCTATTGCCGAGAGTGCGGTGCCCTCCCAGCATGACGAGCTGGATCAGATGCTCAAAGACTGGACGCCGTGAGCCTGTCCAAGCCTGTTCCCGGCCTGGTGATTTCCTATTCCTACCTGTGGTCGGACGAGCATAGGCAAGGCATCGAAGAGGGCCGCAAGAACCGCCCGTGTGCGATTGTAGCCGCACGTCGGATTGTGGAGGGACGTGAAGTCGTCACGGTGGTTCCGATCACGCATTCCCTCCCGGCCGATCCTGCCGATGTGGTCGAAATGCCTGCGCCTCTCAAGGCTTACCTTGGGCTCGATGATATGCCGTCATGGGTCGTAGTGAGCGAAACCAACGATTTCCTTTGGCCGGGGCTCGATCTCAGACCAATTCCCGGAAGCAGTCCCTTCCGCTTCCACTATGGAATGCTGCCGCCACGCTTCTACGCTCATCTGCGCGATCGGCTTCTGCAGGCACATGCGCGCCGCAAGCTCCGCCGCGTGCAACGCACCGATTAGTGTCGCGACCTCAGGGCCCTCCCGCACCCCGCAGAAGAAGGTAGAAGTCTTTCCTGACCTTCCGCGACGTCTCCTTGAGATGTGCCTCCAGCACGGCGAAATCCGGCAGGTCGGTGACCGCTAGAAGCAGGTCCGAAAGCCCCGGAGGGACATCGTCGCGCTGGAACTCGCCGGTTAGGCAAAGCCTGATCATCTGGGTCAGCGCCAGATACAGCCGGTAGGCTTCGCCAAGTTCTTCACGGATATCGGCGCCTGCGAAACCGGCGGCCAGCCGCGCCAGAATGTCGGCTGTCGCCGTCACCCTACGGCCGGGTTCGACATTGCCGGTGATGACCGCAATCTGGGCGATGAATTCGAGATCGATGAGCCCTCCGGGGATCAGCTTGATGTCCCAGAGGTCGCGCGGCGGCTTCTCCTTCTCGATCAGTGCCCGCATGTCCGAGGCTTCGGCTTTCACCATGGCGGCATCGCGCGGCTGCGCCAGCACCGCCGCCACTTCCGTCTCGAGCTCGGCGCAGAGCTCAGCATCGCCACCGATGGCGCGGGCCCGTGCCAGCGCCATATGCTCCCAGGTCCAGGCGTCCTGGCGCTGATATTTCTTGAACGCGTCGATATGGGTGGCGACCGGTCCCTTGTTGCCGGAGGGGCGCAGGCGCAGGTCCAGATCGTAGAGCACGCCTTCGGCCGTTGGCGCCGAGACGGCGGCGATCAGGCGCTGCGTCATGCGGGTGTAGTAATGCGAGGGCGCCAGCGGCTTCTCGCCGTCGGAGTCCTCGGCATCGGCATCATGGTCGTAGAGCAGGATGAGATCGACATCCGAACCCGCCGTGAGCTCGCGGCTGCCGAGCTTGCCCATGCCGAGCAGCGCCACCCTGCCGCCGGCGATCCTGCCATGGCGCAGCGCGAATTCGCCGATCACCGCGTTGAGCGCCGCCTCGATGGTGAGGTCTGCGAGATCGGAAAAGGCGCGCCCCGCCCGCGCCGGATCGATAGAGCCGGCAAGCAGGCGCACGCCGATCAGGAATTTCTGCTCGGAGGCGAAGATGCGCAGCCGGTCGAGCACATCCTCGTAGGCGCGGTCGCCTTCGATGAAGGCGGCAAGCCGGGCCGAGAGATAGGCGCGGTCCGGTAGTTCAGTCAGCAATGCCGGATCGAGCAGGCCGTCGAAGACGTGCGGGCGGCGCGTGATGATGGCTGCCAGCCGCGGCGCGGCGCCCATGATGGTCGCCATCAGCTTGAGCAGCGCCGGGTTTGACTGCAGCAGCGAGAAAAGCTGGATACCCGCCGGCAGGCCGGCGAGGAACTCGTCGAAGCGCATCAGCGCCTCGTCGGCGCGCCGCGTCTGGCCGAAGGCTTTGAGCAGCGCCGGCGTCAATTCCGTCAGCCGCTCGCGGGCTTCGGCCGATTGCGTGACGCGGTAGCGGCCGAAATGCCAGCCGCGGATGACACGGCAGATGTCACTCGGCCGCTGGAAGCCCAGGCGATGCAGCGTCTGCAGCGTGTCGGGATCGTCGACATCGCCGGTGAAGACCAGATTGCCGACGCCGGCCGACAGTTCCGGAGCGGTTTCGAACAGCGCCGCATAATGGCGCTCGACCTGCTGCAGCGAGACGCGGAAGGCCTGCGTGAATTCCGCCTCGCCGGCAAATCCCAGCATCAGCGCGATGCGTTTCAGCTCCTCGTCTTCCTCCGGCAGGATATGCGTCTGCTCGTCCGCCACCATCTGAATGGCGTGCTCGACGCGGCGCAGGAACCAGTATTGCCGAGTGAGCGCGTCGCGCGCGTCGGCAGTGATCCAGCCCCGCGCGGCGAGCGCTGCTAGCATCGGCACCGTCTCGCGGCCGCGCAGTTCCGGGAAGCGGCCGCCGGCAATGAGCTGCTGGGTCTGGACGAAGAACTCGATTTCGCGGATGCCGCCGCGGCCGAGCTTGACGTTGTGGCCCTTCACCGCGATCTCGCCATGGCCCTTGTGGGCATGGATCTGGCGCTTGATCGAATGGACGTCGGCGATCGCCGCATAGTCCATATATTTACGCCAGACATAGGGCTGCAATTCCTTGAGGAAGGCCGCGCCCGCGGCGAGGTCTCCGGCAACCGGCCGCGCCTTGATCATGGCCGCGCGCTCCCAGTTCTGGCCGCGCGCCTCGTAATAGCGAAGTGCCGCCTCGACGGGGATCGCCAGCGGCGTCGAGCCCGGATCCGGGCGAAGCCTCAGATCGGTGCGGAAGACATAGCCATGCTCAGTGCGGTCCTGGAGGATGCGCACGAGACGACGGGTGAGCCTGGAGAACAGCTCGGTCGCGTCGAGTGGATCGATGACGGCCGGCGCTTCCGGATCGAAGAAGACGACGAGGTCGATATCGGAGGAGAAATTCAGCTCATGCGCGCCGAGCTTGCCCATGCCGAGCAGGACCCAGCCCGAACCCTTCGCCGGTTCCGCCGGACTCGGCAGCTTGAGCTTGCCTTGCCGGTGCGCGTCGAGCAGCAGGAAATCGACGGCGGCTTTTGTGCAGGCATCGGCTAGATCGCTGAGACGGCGCACCGTCACCGATGTCTCCGCTTCACCCGAAAGATCGGCCAGCGCGATCAGGAAATGCCCTTCGGTCTTCCATTGCCTGAGCGCCATCATCAGGCTCGATTCGGAGGCGTCATCCGCGCTGGCCGCGCCGCCGATCGCCTCGCCGATGGCGCCGAGCCGCGCTTCGATTTTCCGGTCGAACAGCGTGTCGAGAATTTCCGGCCGCCGGCGCGCGACATCGCGCAGGAAGGGCGAGAGGTCGAAGACGGCCGCCAGCAGGTCCTGCAGCGGCTCCTCGCCCGTCAGGAACGCAGCAAGGCGGGAAAGCCCCTCTTCCTCGGCGGCATCGGCGATTTCCGACAACTCGCGCCGGGCATGCTCCGCATCCAAAGGGCGGAGTGCCAGCGTGGGGCTAAGCCGGAATTCGGATTCGATTTTCTTATTCGCCATTTATCCGCGCCATCAATGCGTCTCCCGCAACGGGAAACTCATGACCACGGACAATCCGGGATTGGCGGGCAAAAGATCAAGCCTTCCGTTGTGGAAAGTCATGATCGCCTTGGCCAGGCTGAGGCCGAGACCCGAGCCCGGCTGCGAGCGGCTCTTTTCCAGGCGCACGAAGCGCTCGGTGGCCCGGGCACGATCGGCGTGGTCGGGAATGCCGTGGCCATTGTCGGTGACGGTAAGCTTGATCTCATTGCCGGCGCGCTCCAGCGCCAGCCGCACTTTTGGCGTCTCGGCAGCGTCGGTCGAGTATTTGATGGCGTTGTCGACGATGTTGGACAGCGCCTGGCCGATCAGCTCGCGGTTGCCGTTGATCGTCAACGCCTCGGGCGCGGTCGCTTCCAGCGCGACGCCCGCTTCCTCAGCCACCGGCTCGTAGAGCTCGACGACATCGCTCACCGTGGCGGCGAGATCGACGGGGCCGGTCTGTTCCGAGGAATAGCCGGCCTCCAGGCGCGAGATCATCAGGATGGCGTTGAACGTCTTGATGAGCTGGTCGGATTCCGCGATCGTGGCTTCCAGCGCCTGGCGGTAATCCTCGATCTTGTGCCGGCCGGCGAGCGTCGCCTCGGCGCGGTTGCGAAGTCTGGTCAGCGGCGTTTTCAGATCATGGGCAATGTTGTCGGAGACCTGCTTCAGCCCCTCGTTCAGCATGGCGATCCTGGCCAGCATCGAATTGAGATTTTCCGACAGGCGGTCGAATTCGTCGCCGGCGCCGGTGACCGGCAGCCGTCCGGACAAATCGCCGCCCATGATGCGACGGCTTGCGTCCGAGACGCTGTCGATGCGCTTCAGCGCGGCGCGCCCGACGAAGAACCAGATCAGAATGCCGCCAAGTCCCATCATGCCGAGCGCCAGGGTCAGCGCGCGGCTGATGACCGCGCGGAAGCGCTCGGGTTCACCGAGGTCGCGGCCGACCAGCATGATCATCTGGTTGGGCAGCCTCAGCACCAGCGCGATCGCGTTGTGGCCCTTTTCCCCTGTCGACTGGGGAGTATTGGCGCTGTCGCCGGTCTGGGGTGCGGGCTGGTCGGTAGCTCCACTGCGCAGCCGGTCGAGCTCGCCCTCGCCGAAGCGCTGGTAGGAGAAGGGCTCCGTCGTCCAGCCCTCGGTCTCGATCACCCCCGGCTCCAGGCTCTGGACATTGCCGGTCAGGATCTGGCCATTGGCATCGGCGATCAGATAGAGATTGGCGCCGGGCTGGCGCGAGCGGGCTTCGACGACGCGCACCAGCACCGGCAGGCCGCCGCGCTGATAGGCGCGGGCCAGGCCCAGCACCTCGTCGTTGATGGTCTCCTGCGTCTGCGCGGTCAACATGCGCGCCGACAGCGACGTCATGTAGAGGACGAGCAGCACCGCGCAGAGCGCAAAAAGCAGAAGATAAAGCGCCGAAAGCCGGGCCGCCGTCGTCTTCATGATGGCCGGCAGGGAAAGAGCCATCTTGCTCCCTAGCCGCCTTTCAGCATGTAGCCGGCGCCGCGGATCGTGTGCAGGATCGGCTTGTCGAAGCCCTTTTCGATCTTGCCGCGCAGGCGCGAGACATGGACATCGATGACATTGGTCTGCGGATCGAAATGATAGTCCCAGACATTTTCCAGAAGCATGGTGCGCGTCACCACCTGGCCGGCATGGCGCATCAGATATTCGAGCAGGCGGAACTCGCGCGGCTGCAGCGTGATCTCGCGGCCGGCGCGCTTGACCGAATGCGACAGCCGATCGAGCTCCAGATCGCCAACGCGGTAGACGGTCTCGGACTCGCGCGCGCTGGCTCGGCGGTTCAGCACCTCGACGCGGGCGAGCAATTCGGAAAAGGCGTAGGGCTTGGTGAGGTAATCGTCGCCGCCGGCGCGTAAGCCCGTGACGCGGTCGTCGACCTCGCCCAGCGCCGAAAGGATCAGCACCGGCGTGGTGTTGCCGCGCGAGCGAAGGGCGGCGATCACCGACAGGCCGTCGCGGCGCGGCATCAGACGGTCGACCACCATCACGTCATAGTCCCCGGCATCGGCGAGCGCGAAGCCGGTCTCGCCGTCGCCGGCGACATGCGCGGTGTGGCCCGCCTCGGCGAAGGCTTTCTGCAAGTAGTCCGCCGCCTCGCGATCGTCTTCCATGACGAGAATCTTCATGGAGCCGTTATACGCGATTTCATTGGAAGATTGAGGGGCAGTCATTCTTCATGCCTTGCACTCATTAGTCGCATGTCTTCTTCCCAAACCGGCGACCACTTTTTTGGCGACAAGCATTTCGTTCCGCATGTCGTGATCCCAAAACCGGTGCCCACTTTTGGGCGACATGCGATAAGCGGCAGCGGGTGATGGGAAACCCGCTGCCGCCGGGAGCGAAACACGGTGACTGACTTACGTGCTCGGCCCCATGTTTCCCCACGGCGGCTCGGGGGTGTTGATACCGCCATGAGGAAAGCTGAAAGTCGATGTCAGCCCTTGCCGACCGGCAGCGCGACGAAGCGGTTCGAGTCGTCGCGGGTGATCTGCATCAGCACGGCCTTGCGGCCGGCCTTTGCGGCATCGGTCATCGCCTTGGAGACATCGTCGGTGGTGTTCACCTCGTTCGAGTTGATCGAGGTGATGACGTCGCCGGGCTGGATGCCGCGGTCGGCTGCGTTGCTGTCGGGATCGACGTCGGTGACCACGAGGCCCTTGCCATTGTCGGCCTTTGTGACGGTCAGGCCGAGATCGGCAAGCGTGTCGGGTTTAGCGGCGGGCGCCGACTGCTTGTTGCTGTCGTCGTTCGACGCCTGCTTGTCGCTCGCGGGCAGCGTGCCGAGATCGACCTTGACCGCTTCTTCCTTGCCGTTGCGCCAGACGGTAACATCGACCGATTTGCCCGGCGCGAATGCGCCGATCATGCGGGCGAGCTCCTTCGGCGAGGCGACGTCCTTGCCGTCGACCTTGGTGATGACGTCGCCAGCGACGATGCCCGCCTTCTTGCCCGGACCGCCATCCTGGGCGCTCGAGACCAGCGCGCCCTTGTCCGACTTCAGGCCGAGCGACTCGGCGATGTCGGAGGTGACCGGCTGAATCTCGACGCCGAGCCAGCCGCGCTGAACCGAGCCGCTCTTCATCAGATCCTGGACGACCTGCTTGGCGGTCGAGGCCGGGATGTCGAAGGCGATGCCGACGCTACCGCCCGACGGCGAGAAGATAGCGGTGTTGATGCCGATCACCTGGCCGTTGAGGTTGAAGGTCGGACCGCCCGAATTGCCCCGGTTGACCGAAGCGTCGATCTGGATGAAATCGTCATAGGGGCCGGCGCCGATGTCGCGGCCGCGGGCCGAGACGATGCCGGCGGTGACAGTGCCGCCAAGGCCGAAGGGATTGCCGACGGCAACCACCCAGTCGCCGATGCGGACCTTGGAATCGTCGGCGAAGTCGACATAGGTGAACTTGTTGCCGCCGCCATCGACCTTGAGCACGGCAAGGTCGGTGCGCGGGTCGGTGCCGATCAGCTTGGCGTCGAGCTCCTTGCCGTCATTGGTGACGACGCTGAAATCCGAGCCTTCCGTGACGACGTGGTTGTTGGTGACGAGATAGCCGTCTTCCGAGATGAAGAAGCCCGATCCTTGAGCGACCGGACGCGGCTGGCCATTGCCATGGTCGCGGTGGTTGAAGCGGCGCATGCCGAACTGGCCACCCGGACCCTGGTCGCCGAAGCCGCGGAATTCCTTGAAGAAGCGGCGCAGCTGCGGATTGTCAGGCAGGTTGTCGAAGCCGTCCTGATCGTCCGAGCCGTCGTCGGCCGTCGGCTGGATCTTGGCCTTGACCTTGACGCTGACGACCGCCGGCGAGACATGCTCGACGACATCGGCGAAACTCGGCACCTGCGGAGCTTCGACGCGCACGGCATCGGCCAGCACGGGGGCGGTGCCGGTGGCAAGCGCGCCCGCGCCGACCGTTCCGACAACGGCCAGGGAAGCGACGGCGGCCATCAGGCGCTTTCGGGTGCGGGAATATGAATTGGGGGCAATGTTCATGGGATTTCGTTTCCTCTTTCGAAGGGATGCACTCAGGCGATGCATCCTCGGGCAAGAGAATTAGAGAGCCGCACATTACGGCGCCATTTCCACTACATGAAAGTTTTGTAATGTTGGGGATTGGCGACGATGCGCGGGATCACGAGGTCAAAATGACCAAACGCCGTACCAACGAACTCGAGTCTCAGTCGAATCGGGGACCAAGACGATCGAAAGCATCAAGCGCACGATAGCCAAGGGCGGTTGCGATCAATCGCCAAGCTCGGCGATGGCGCTAGTCGCGCAGCATCTTATCCAGCGCCGCCTGTTCCTCGGCGCTCAGGTTGCTGTCCGGCACAGTTCGGCGCGAGCGGGCGCTGAATACGATGAAGATGCCACCTGCGATAAGCAGGAGCACCGGCGTGCCCCACAAAAGCGCGTTGCGCAGGCTGAAGCGCGGCTTCAAGAGCACGAACTCTCCGTAGCGCGAGGCGACGTAATCCATCACCTGCTGGTCGGTGTCGCCGGCCACGAGGCGCTGGCGCACTAGGATGCGCAGGTCGCGGGCAAGATCGGCGTCGGATTCGTCGATCGACTGATTCTGGCAGACCATGCAGCGCAGACCTTCCGACAGCACGCGCGCCCTCGCCTCCAGCGCAGGATCCTGCAACACTTCGTCGGGCTTCACCGCCTGTGCCGCGCCGCCGAAAAACAGCGCCAGCAACAGGACCAGCGAGGCAAGTGAAAACCTCGCCCTCATGTCGGGTCCGCCAGGGCTGCGGCCGGTGTTCGCCCCTTTGCCGGCGCGCCGACGCGCAGGCGGCGGTCGAGCAGCGACATGGCCGCGCCCGCCATCATCACCAAGCCGCCACCCCATATCAGCGTCACCAGCGGCTTCCACCACAGGCGCACGACGACCGAACCGTCATTGTTCTCGTCGCCGAGCGACAGATAAAGCTGGCTCAATCCAATCGTCCTGATGCCGGACTCGGTCGTCACCGTCTGGCGCACCGGGTAGAAGCGTTTTGCGGAGTTGATCGCGCCATCGGCGTTGCCGTCGGCGCCCAGCAGCAGGAAGCGGCCGCGATCCTCGGTGAAGTTCGGACCTTTCTGCGGGGAGAGCCCTTCGAAACGCAGCGTGTGGCCGGAGAGTTCCACCGTTTCGCCAGGGCGCATAGAGAGGATCTTCTCGGTGCCGAAGCAGAGCGTGCCGACGATGCCGAGCAAGGTCAGCCCGAGGCCGAGATGGGCCAATGCCGTGCCGAAGACGGAACGCGGCAGGCCGGCGAAGCGACGAAGCATGACGGCCGGCGCCACGGAGCCGAAGCCGGATTTGACGGCAAGGTCGGTCAGCGCGCCGCCGACCAGCCAGACGGCAAGACCGACGCCGAGGGCGGCAAAGACAGAGGCACCGTTGATGAACAGGCCGGTGACCAGCATCGCGGCGATCGCCAGGGCGAAGGCCGCTATCAGCCGCTGCGAAGCGGCAATGGCGTCGCCGCGTTTCCAGGCAAGCAAGGGGCCGAACGGCACGATCGCGAGCAGCGGCAGCATCAGCGGGCCAAAGGTCAGATCGAAGAACGGCGCGCCGACCGAGATCTTGCCGCCGGTCAGCGCCTCCAGCGCCAGCGGGTAGAGCGTGCCGACCAGCACCGTTGCCGTGGCGGTGGTGAGGAACAGGTTGTTCAGCACCAGCGCGCCCTCACGCGAGATCGGATGGAACAGGCCGCCCGCCGTCAGCCGCGAGGCGCGCAGCGCAAACAGCGTCAGCGAGCCGCCGATGAAGAGCGTGAGGATGCACAGGATGAAGACGCCGCGCGCCGGGTCGGTGGCAAAGGCGTGCACCGAGGTGAGCACGCCGGAACGCACCAGGAAAGTGCCGAGCAGCGACAGCGAGAAGGTCAGAATCGCCAGCAGCAGCGTCCAGATCTTCAGCGCCGAACGCTTTTCCATGACGATCGCCGAATGGAGCAGCGCGGTGCCCGCGAGCCACGGCATGAAGGAAGCGTTTTCGACCGGATCCCAGAACCAGAAGCCGCCCCAGCCGAGCTCGTAATAGGCCCAGTAGGAACCCATGGCGATGCCGCCGGTCAAAAACATCCAGGCGACAAGCGTCCAGGGCCGCACCCAGCGTGCCCAGGAGGCGTCGATACGACCCTCGATCAGCGCCGCGACGGAGAAGGAGAAGCAGATCGAGAAGCCGACATAGCCGAGATAAAGCATCGGCGGGTGGATCGCCAGGCCGAGGTCCTGCAGGATCGGGTTGAGGTCGCGGCCTTCAATCGGCGCCGGATTGAGGCGGATGAACGGGTTGGACGTCGCCAGGATGAACAGGAAGAAGGCGGCGCCGATCATGCCTTGCACAGCCAGCACATTGGCCTTGAGCGTCGCCGGCAGATTGTTGCCGAAGACGGCGACCAGCGCGCCGAAGAAGGTCAGGATCAGCACCCACAGCAGCATCGAGCCTTCGTGGTTTCCCCAGGTGCCGGTGATCTTGTAGATCATCGGCTGCAGCGAATGGGAGTTCTCCCACACGCTCGCCACCGAGAAGTCCGAGCCCGCATAGGCGCTTGCAAGGGCGGCGAAGGACAGTGCGGTCAACGCGAAGCCGGTGACCGTGACCGGACCGCCGACCGCCATCAGCCGCTGGTTGCCGGTGCGGGCGCCGACGAGCGGCACCATCATCTGCACCAGCGACAGCGCGAAGGCGAGCACAAGCGCGAAATGTCCGGTTTCGACCATTAGTTCACCTTTGCCGCAGGTTCTGGCCGCAAAACCGCTTGGCACTTTTGCGGAACCTGCTCATCAGTTCGTGCTTTCCTGCCAGACGCCCTTGGCCTTCAGGCCGTCGGCGACTTCCTTCGGCATGTAGCGCTCGTCGTGCTTGGCCAAGACGCTGTCGGCAACGAAGACGCCGTCCGGGCCGAAGGCGCCCTCGGTGATGACGCCCTGCTCCTCGCGGAACAGATCGGGCAGGATGCCGGTATAGGTGACCTTGACCGATTTCTGCTTGTCGGTCACCGAGAAGGCGACGGTGGCGCCCTGCCCGCGCATGATGGTGCCCTTCTCGACGAGACCGCCGAGCCGGATGCGCTGGCCGGGCGGCACACTCGCCGTGGCGAGATCGGCCGGCATGTAGAAATAGGAGGCCTTCTGTCCCAGCGCATAGAAGGTGAGCCCGGCAGCGGCACCGAGGAAAGCCAGCCCCGCCAGGATCACCGACATCCGCTTCTGCTTGCGCGTCATTGCCTTACTCCGTCGCCGTCACGCCGAGCGAGGCGGCGAAGGCGGTGAATTTCTTGGCCTGTTCACTGTCCGCGCCAAAGGCGGCGACAGCGCGGCCGAGCGCGTCGCGCGCCTGGTCGGCCTTGCCAAGCACGACATAGGAACGGATGAGCCGCATCCATCCTTCCTCGTCGCGGGGATTCTGCTTCAATTTGCCGTCGAGACCGGCGACCATGGTCTCGATCATCGCCTGCCGGTCCTGCGGCGACATCTGCTGCGCGGCTTCCACCTGTTGCGCGTCGGGGCCGTTGGCCGGCGCGGCATCGGCGACAGCGGACTCCCCGGCCTCGACAAGCGCCTGCTGGACGGCGCTGCGCCAAGGCGAATCCGGCGCGAGTTGGCCGAGCATCTTTTGCCAGGTGGCAACGGCATCGGCCTTCTTGCCTTCCTGGGCGAGGCCCACCGCCAGGTAGAAATTCGCCTTGGCGTTGGCCGGATCGAGCTTCAGGGCTGCCTCGAAGGCTTTTTGAGCGTCGGCCGAAACGATGCCGCCTGCAGCGCCGGCGATCGCCTCGCCAAGACCCGACTGGCGCACGGCGCTGTCGCCGTCGAGGCGGATGGCGTTGCGGTAGGCGGTCACGGCGTCAGGAAAGCGCTGCAGCCGAAGATAGATCGGCGCCAGCACGTCCCAACCCTTGCCGTCCGACGGATTGGCGGCGAGATGGGCTTCAGCGCGGGCGACCAGTTCGTCGACCGAGGAATCGGCCGGGTTCTTGGCCAGACGTTCGGCAAGCGGCTGCGAAGGCAGATCGGGAGAGCCGAGCATGCCGTAAAGCCCCCAGCTCAGCAGGGGAACCGCAAGCACGGCCACGCTGGCGACCCATCTGGCGCTGCGCGAGGGCTTGGGCATTGCGGCGCCCGGTTGCACAGCCGCGCCCAGACGCAGGATGCGGCGGCCGATCTCGGCACGCGCCTCCTCGGCCTCGCCGGGCTGGATCAGGCCGCGCGCCATGTCGCGGTCGAGCTCGGACAGCTGGTCGCGATAGACTTCGAGATCGTGATCGCCGGCCGGCGACGCGCCTTTCATGCCGCCGGTAAGCGGCAACAGCACCGCCAGGCTGGCGCCCAGCGTGAGGATTGCGGCTATGACCCAGAACAGCATGCCCATTCCAATAACGGCAGAGCCCTGTCCTGCCAACACGACCAGCGTGCGACGCTTTGACGGCGGGCTCGCCGCCCGGCCTTGAACGAACTCAACCCGAGCAAATAATTAGGCAGGCCCGGCTTGTCTTCTAGCTCAGCGGCGTCCAGCTGCCGTCGGCGTTGCGGCAGGCCGTGCCGCGCGCGGTGACGCCCGCGCCGCTTGTATAGACGGTGTGGGTGTACTGGCGGCAATCCTGCGAGCCTACCCGGTAGGGCTGGGCCGCGACGACCTCGCCATAATGCGAGGAGTTGTCGCTCTTCCACGTCACCTTCTGGCCACTGGTGTTGTATTCCAGCGCCTTGTATTCCGCTTCCAAGCCCTTGCGCTTTTCGGCATCGCTGAGGCCCGAGCCGATCGACCCGCCGATGAGCCCGCCATTCATGGCCGAAACGATGCTGGTCGATACCTTGCCGCCGGTCGGCGGCGTGGAAACAGGCGTGACAGGAGAGGTCGGGCCACCCTTGCCCAGCGTCGTGCAGCCGGAAATAGCGAGCAGGGCGGAAACGAGCGCGACGCGAATCTTCATGCCGACAACCGGTTCTCTTCAGCGGGATGGAACTGGATGGACTGGGGGCGCGCCATCAGGAGGTTTTCATCGCCATAGTGTTGATATTTGTCGGAAATTTGGCCATTGGCAGCCGCACGCAAACCGATGAAAAACATCACTGAAGGCTCCGCAATCTCACCACCACCCTCAAGCCGCCCATGCCGGACCGTTCCAGCGCCAGCGAGCCTCCATACTCGTTGACGAGGTCGGCGACAATGGCAAGGCCAAGCCCCGTTCCCGGCTTCGTCTCGTCCAGTCTTTTGCCACGCTTCAATACCTCCCGGGCGCTGTCCTCGGGAATGCCCGGACCGTCATCCTCTATAACGATCTCAAACAGGTTGCCGCTCCCCGAAATAGTGGCGATCGTCACGGCAACAGAACTCTTTGCCCATTTCATCGCATTGTCGAGCAGATTGCCGAGCAGTTCCTCGAGATCCTCGCGCTCACCCGCAAAGACGATCTCGGCCGACGGCAGGGACAGCGTCAGCACGGTTTGCGGGTTGAGCTTGCGCAGAACGCGCACCATGCGCTCGACCAGCGGCGAAACCGGCGTGCGGAAGACGACGCTGTCGCGCTGCGCGGCGACACGCGCGCGCTGCAGATAGTGGTCGACCTGTTTCTGCATGGAGGCAGCCTGCTCGGCGATCAACTGGCCCTTGGCGCCGCCGAGCGCGCGCCCTTCGTTGATCAGCACGGCCAAAGGCGTCTTCAGCGAATGGGCAAGGTTACCGACCTGCGTGCGCGAGCGCTCGACGATGCGCCGGTTGTTCTCGATCAGCGCGTTGGTCTCGCTGGCCAGCGGCTCGATCTCGGCCGGGAAGCTGCCGTCGAGCCGCTGCGCGGTGCCTTCGCGCACCATGGCCAACGCGTTGCGGACCCGGCGCAAAGGCTGGAGACCCAGCAGAATGGCGATAGCGTTGATGGCGATCATGCCGACGCCGAACAGCGAGAGATAGGTGAGCAGGCGGCGCTGGAAGCTCGCGATCTCCTGTTCGAGCTCGCTGTGGTTGCCCATGACGCGGAAGCGGGCCGCGCGGTTCTTGGCGTCCAGCACGAACTCGCTCTCGAACACTTCGAGCCGCTCGCCCTTGATGCCTGCCATCGAGTAGATGCGCTGGAAATTCGCGTTGAAAGGCACCTCCGCCACGCTCGGCGACGGCAGCGAGGTCGTCATCGAGGAGGAATGGATTTCGCCATGCACGCCTTCGGAGGCGGGCTCCACCGACCAGTACCAGCCGGAATTCGGCTCGGAAAAGCGCAGGTCGCCAAGGTCGGGCGAGCCGGTCAGCGCGCCGCTGTCGGAAATGCCGACGGAGCCGATCAGGTTGAACAGATGCGCCGAAAGCAGGCTGTTGAAGCCGCGTTCGCTGGCCTGGCGGTAAAGCGTGGTGATGAGGGTGAAGATGACGACCAGCGTCAGGATCGCCCAGATGGTTGAGAAGGCGATGACGCGAAAGGTCAGCGAGCGCGGCCAGAGCCGCAGCCTTGAAAGCCACGTTCTCATCGTTGGCTTCAGCGGTTCCGCGTCACGCCTCCGGCTCACGCATGCGATAGCCCATGCCACGCACGGTTTCGATCATGTCGATGCCCATCTTCTTGCGAAGTCTGCCGACAAACACCTCGATGGTGTTAGAATCGCGGTCGAAATCCTGGTCGTAGAGATGCTCGACCAGTTCGGTGCGCGACACCACCTCGCCCATATGATGCATCAGATAGGCGAGCAGCCGGAACTCGTGCGAGGTGAGCTTGAGCGGCACGCCGTTCACGTCGGCCTTGGACGCCTTGGTGTCCAGCCGCAGCGGTCCGCAGGTAAGCTCGGACGAAGCATGGCCCGCCGCGCGACGGATCAGCGCCCGGACCCGGGCCAGCACCTCCTCGATATGGAAGGGCTTTGTCACATAATCGTCGGCGCCGGCGTCGATGCCGGCGACCTTGTCGCTCCAGCGGTCACGCGCGGTGAGGATCAGAACCGGCATCTTGCGGCCGCCGCGGCGCCAACGCTCGACGACGCTGATGCCATCCATCTGCGGCAGGCCGATATCGAGGACCACGGCATCGTAAGGCTCGGTGTCGCCGAGGAAGTGCCCCTCCTCGCCGTCATAGGCGCGGTCGACCACATAGCCGGCATCGACCAGCGCTTCGGCCAGTTGCCGGTTGAGATCCTTGTCATCCTCGACGACGAGCACGCGCATGGGTTGAAGCCTGTTGTTGGGTAGAGGTATAGGCCGATTCCGCCGACCAGGGAAACGAGAGGGTCAGCCCATCGGAACGACGATTTCCGAGCGGCGCGGACGCTGTCCATCCTTACCGGGAACGAGCACGACGATGACGCAGACCTGCTGGCCGCCCCGCGTCACCTGCGAGGCCTTGGCCAACGTACCGCCATTCTGCGCGGCGACCTGCTGGCCGATCGCGTAGCAATCGTTGGCGGCAAGCACGACCGGTTGGTCGACCGACGGGTCGATGACCGGCATCGCCGTCGTCTGCGACACAAAGAGGCCGGCTGCGGCAAGCGCCAGCGCTGCTTTGCGGAGGTGAAAGCCAAAATTTTTCATGATCACGGTTCTAACGCATATGGGCTGAACGTGAAATGAACGGTGAACGATCGAAAATCCATGCCCGCCATTCCCCCTGCGCGTGCGGCCCCAATCCCGGCTTTGAATTCATAACCGGAAAAACAGTCGATCCGCTACGCTTTTTGGCCTGCCCATTCCGCCCCCCGCGCTACCTAGTGTAGAAACGCCGAACGGCCATGGGAGGATGCGATGACGCGCGAGGATATTGTCGATCTCTACCGGGGCTACAGCGCCTGCCTGAATGACCAGGACTGGGGCAGTCTCGGCCGCTTCGTCGGCGAGGAGGTGCAGTATAATGGCGAGACGATCGGCCTTTCGGGCTATCGCCGCATGCTTGAGGGCGATTTTGAGGCCATTCCCGACCTGCGCTTCAACATCGAGCTGCTGATTTCGGAGCCGCCGCGCTTGGCGGCGCGCCTGCATTTCGACTGCCGGCCTAAGGGCGTGCTGTTCGGCCTGCCGGTCCACGGCAAGCGCGTCAGCTTTGCCGAAAACGTGTTCTACGAGTTCCACGACAGCCGCATAAGGGAGGTCTGGTCGGTCATCGACAAGGCCGCGATCCAGGCGCAGCTTTAGGGTGTGTTGATATTCAGGTGAGGCCGGCCTGCAAATGCCGGCTTCCTCCGCTTCCGGTGCTCACGTACCTTAAGTACGCTCCGCTCCGGTTCTCGGAAGCCACCTAGTTTGGTCGCTTCGCGCCCGTCTTCGACTCCGGCTCGGCCTGACCTGAATCTCAACACACCCTATGCGCTTTCCTGGGTCAGCGCGCGGAAGCGCAGCAACCCGTGATAGACCGCAAGGTCCTCGTCATAGCGCGCCTCGGCAAATTCCAGCGACAGCCGCGTCTGGCTGCGCGAGCCGATGGAAAGGGCGGCGCCATCGAGGCGCGCCTTGATACTGTCCATGATGAGGCGCGTCTCGGCCTCGCCTTGGGCTTTCGACCAGATATGCAAGGTGACAAGCTGGTCATTGTCATTGTCGGCGCCGGTCTCGAGGTCGAAGGCGCTGGTGCGGCCGTAGGTGACATGCGGATAAGCGGTCTTGGCGTCTGCACGCTCGAGCAGGCCCGCGCCGCCGAGCAGCGCCGACAGCGACGCGTCGGTTTTCAGCCTCAGGAACAAGGCCTGCATCAAATCGCCAGGCGCCGTCATCTACCGTCCATCGCCAAACATGTCTCCGCGCCACGCCAATCTCCGGCAACGTAGCCGCGCTCGAGATCCGATGCCAGATCGCGAATCGTCCCAGCTATAACGTGAACGGCGAAGGTCTCGAATTTGTTACGTTTTCGTCAAATCACGACACCGGAGCCGCGCCGCCTTCTTCGGTGCGCTTGGCAATGAACTCGTCGAGCACACCCGCAGTGGCGGCGGCGGAGGCTGGCGGCTGGAAGTCGGCGAGGATCCGCTTCCAGATGCCGGTCGCGCGCTCCGTCGCCGTCTTCGAACCGGATTGCGTCCAGTTGCCGAAATTCGACCAGTCGGCGACCAGCGGCTCGTAAAAGGCGGTGCGGTAGCGGGCCATCGTGTGCGCGGCCGAGAAGAAATGACCGCCGGGCTGCACTTCGGCAATCGCTTCGAAGCCGATGGCGTCGGCGTCGCCCGGCGTCGTGGCGCAAAGCTCGGCGACCGTCTGCAGCGCTTCGACATCGGTGATCAGCTTTTCCAGGGAGACGCTCAGGCCGCCTTCCAGCCAGCCGGCGGAGTGGATGCAGATGGTGGCGCCGGCCAACACCGAGCCCCATAGCGCGAACTGCGTCTCGTGCGCGGCCTGCGCATCGGAGACGTTGGCCGCGCTGCCGCCGCCGGAACGCCAAGGCAGGCCTGTATAGCGGGCGAGCTGCCCCGCCCCAAGCGTCGCCTTGATGTGTTCCGGCGTGCCGAAGGCCGGCGCGCCGGACTTCATGTCGACATTGGAGGAGAAGGAGCCATAGACCACCGGCGCGCCGGGCCGCACGATCTGGGCCAACGTCAACCCGGCCAGCGCCTCGGCATGCTGCAAGGTCAGCGCGCCGGCGACTGTGATCGGCGCCATGGCGCCGGCCAGGCAGAAAGGCGTGATGACCAGGACCTGGCCGGCCTTGGCGAAGTCGATGATGCCCTGCGCCATCGGGATGTCCAGCTGGCGCGGCGAGTTGGTGTTGATGACGGTGTAACAGTGGGCGCCGGCGCGGAACTCGTCGTGCGAAAGGCCACGCGCCAGGCGGATCATCTCGAAACCGTCCTCGACCTGCGGCGTGCCGCGCGCAAAGATGAAGGGGAACTTGTCCGACAGCGTCAGTTGCGCGCGGTTGACGGCATAGTGGCGCAAGCGGTTGTCGATGTCCTGCGGCTCGACGCAGGGCCCGAGCATGTGCAGCACGTCGAAATGCTGGACCAGCTTGACGAATTCCTCAAAAGCCTGGAGCGTGCCCGGCCGGCGTCCCCGCTCGAGATCGGTGACATTGGGGGCGCCGGAGCCGGCCAGAAAGGTCATCGAGCCGAGCTCGAGCGTCAGGTCGCGCGAGCGATCGCCGCCGAGTGCCGGAATGGAGCGCGGCGCCGAAGCAAGTGCTGCCTCGACCATGTCGCGGCCGATCCTGACCATCTGGCTGTCTTCGTCGACCAAAGCACCGGCCTTGGCGTAAATGGCGCGGGCCTCGGGCAGCAGCACCTTGATGCCGAGCTCTTCCAGCACGCGCAGCGCGGATGGTGGATGTTCGCGACCTGGTCGTCGGAAAAGATCGGCTGCGGCAGGAAGGGGTTCTTCAGCGACCGGTAGTTCGGGTGCCGGCTCGATTCGCTGCCCGCCTCGCCGGTGCGTCCCCGCCGGCGCTCGCGCCTGAGATCACGTGCGGCCTCATCGATCATGGCGGTTCCTCCTCATTGCCGCATCCCCTTGCCTTCGGGGTCGTAGGGCGAGGCCGCGATGACGCACGCCGGCCGTTCGACCCCGACAATGTGTACGGAAAGCTCGGTCCCCTCCCCGCGCCGGCCTTTGGACCAGACCGGCTCGAAGCCGCTGGCGTCGGCGTCGAAAGCGTCGACCTCAAGCGTCACGATGCGTCGCGAGACGCCGGCTTCGCGCTCTTTCAGCGCCGCCTCGCGGCCGATGAAACCGCCCTTGTCGAAAGCGATGAAGCGGTCGAGGCCGGTCTGGCCGGGTGTGTAGCCTTGCGTGAACTCGCGCGACCAGATGCCAAAGCTCTTTTCCAGCCGGAGCGAATTCAGGGCGTAATAGCCGATCTCGGCCAGGCCGAGATCCTCGCCGGCGGCGAGCAGCGTTTCGCGCAGGCCCGAATGCAGGGTGGCCGGGCAGTTGATCTCGAAACCGAGCTCGCCGGCGATGGACAGCCGGGCCACCCGGGCGTGCACCATGCCGATGTCGAATTCGCCGCAAGCCATGAACGGCAAGGCTGCCGCCGAGACGACCTGATGCGTGGTGCGTTCGACGATCCGGCGTGCGTTACGACCGGTGACAAGGAAGCCGGACATGGCGTCCGAGATGTCGGTGACGGAGACGCCTTCGGCAATGTGCGCCTCGAACCAGCGCATGTGGAATTCGCGCAAATAGTAGGAGCCCATGATCCAGTATTCGCCGCGGCCCCAGTTGAGCACAGTGAGGTCGCCCTTCAGCCTGCCGTCGGAGCCAAGCATCGGCGCCAACTTCGCGCGGCCGGGCTTCGGCAGCCGGCAGGCAAGCAGCCGGTCGAGCCAGGCCTCTGCACGGGGGCCCGACACAGCGTAGCGCGAGAAGGCCGTGGTATCGACAAGGCCGGCGGCGCGGCGGACCTGAAGCACCTCGTCGCCGACGATCTCGAAAGCATTGGAGCGCTTCAGCGTCGTCTGCTCCCGAAACCCCATCGGCGCGAAATAGGCCGGAATTTCCAGACCCCATGAGGCTGTCCACTCGGCCCCGGCGGCGCTCATACGGTTATAGGCGCCGGGACGCTTCAGCGGCCGGCCGGCAGACAGGCGCTCGTTGGGGAAGGTCCTGACGAAGCGGCGGGCATAGAACTGGCCCGTGGTTTGCCGGAGATACTCGCGGTTGGCGGCGAAGGCGCCGTAGCGGGCGATGTCCATGCCGAAGATATCGGCTTGCGGCTCGCCATAAATCATCCATTCGGCCAACGACTTGCCGACGCCGCCGCCCTGGCTGAAGCCGGCCATGACGCCGCAGGCGACCCAGTAGTTCCTCAGCCCTCTGACCGGGCCGACCAGCGGATTGCCGTCCGGCGTGAAGGTGAAGGCGCCGTTGACCCATTTGCGGATGCCGACCGTGCCCAGACATGGAAAGCGCTCATAGGCCTTGGCAAGCTCGGGACTGATGCGATCGATATCCTCCGGGATCAGCTCGATGCCGTAATCCCAGGGCGCACCGTCCATGTTCCAGTGTTTCGGGTTCTGCTCGTAGACGCCAAGCAGCACGCCCTTCCGTTCCTGGCGAAGATAGGAGAAGCCGTCGAGATCGACGGCCAGGCCGAGTTCCTTGTCGAGGGCGGCGATTTCCGGAATGTCCTCGGTGACGAAATAATGATGCTCCATCGGCGTCACCGGCAGGTCGACGCCGGCCATCAGCCCGACCTGCTTGGCCCAAAGACCGCCGGCGTTGACAACGTGCTCGGCGACGATCGTGCCCTTCTCGGTGACGATGTCCCAGCCGCCGTCGGCGCGCTGCATCAGCTCGACGACGCGGTTGCGCAGGATGACGTCGGCGCCGCGCTTCTTCGCGGCGCCGGCATAGGCGTGTGTTGTGCCATAGGGGTCGAGATGGCCCTCGTTGGAATCATAGAGCCCGCCCAGCACGCCATTCACATCCACGATCGGGCAGATCTCCTTGATTTCCTCCGGCGTCACCAGTCGCGCGGTCTCGATGCCGATCGACTGGAATACCGCCCAGGCCGATTTCAGCCACTCCCAGCGCTGCGGGTCGCTTGCCATGTTGACGCCGCCTGTCATGTGCAGACCGGCATTCTGGCCGGATTCGGCCTCGATCTCGCGATAGAGCTTGATCGTGTAGTCCTGCAGCGCCGCGATATTGGGATCGGCGTTGAGCGCGTGGAACCCGGCCGCGGCATGCCAGGTCGAGCCCGCGGTCAGCTCGGCGCGCTCGATCAGTGCCACATCGCGCCAGCCAAAACGCGTCAAGTGATAGAGCACCGAGGCGCCTACCACGCCTCCGCCGATGACCACTGCCCGGTAATGCGACCTCACGAGCCTCTCCCTCTCGTTGAAGGCTCTTACGATACATATCCTGGACATATGTGTCTAGACACTTCTGTCCAGAGCTTGCGCGCTGCGCCGTACCGTGCCACTTGTTCGGCCATGAGCATGACCGTTCCCCAGGACGAGCCGGCGCCCGGCAATATCAAGGTGACCCGCGCGGACTGGATCAACCTCGCGCTGCAGACGTTGATTTCCGACGGCATCGAGAGCGTGCGCGTGCTGACGCTGGGACAAAAGCTCGGCGTTTCGCGGTCCAGCTTCTACTGGTATTTCGAAAGCCGGCAGGACCTGCTCGACCAGTTGCTCAAGCATTGGCACCAGACCAACACCACTGCGATCGTCGAACGTGCCCGCCGGCCGGCCGACACCATCATCATGGGTGTGATGAACGTCTTCGAATGCTGGGCCGACGAGCGCCTGTTCGACCCGCGGCTCGACTTCGCAGTCCGCGAGTGGGCAAGGCGCTCGGACGACGTGCGGCGCATGATCGACAAGGCTGACGAGGAGCGTCTCCTTGCCATACGCGACATGTATCGCCGGCACGGCTATGAGAGCGAGGACGCCTTCATCCGCGCCCGTGTCCTTTATTACATGCAGATCGGCTATTACGTGCTCGACCTCAAGGAACCGGTAGAGGCGCGCGTCAGCCATCTCGCCGCCTATCTGCGCTCCTTCACCGGCCAGGAACCGACCGAGGCGGATGTTGCGCATTTTATGCGCTTCATCGCGGCCCGGTGATATCGATCGGCCGTTAACGGCCCGCGCACCTCCAATCAACAAAGCTTGTGCTGTGACTTCGCTGCCCTTGTGAGCGGTGATAAAATGGTCAAATAGTTTGACAGGGTGCCACCCTGAAACTGCCCGCATGCTGTTTTCGGGCGAAAGCGCGTTGGGGCGGAAGTCGGAATGGCAAGTCCTTCGAAACCACGCAAGAGAAGAGGCCGGATCGCCTCGGCGGCTCTTGCCCTCGACGCGTGGCTCGATTCCTCGCTCTATGAGATCAGCTTCAAAGCGCGCGAATTCTGGGAAGCGGCGACCATCTTTTCCCGCCGTTTCCGTGTGCATGGCTGGCGCCGCGCCATCATCGAGGTGCTGAGCGAAGGTTTCACCATGGGCGCGGGCGGCTTCGTGGTGCTTTTGGCACTCGCCATGCCGGCCTTCGACATCACCGCCGGCGACTGGCGCAGCCAGGGCGATTTCGCCGTGACCTTCCTGGACCGCTACGGCAACGAGATCGGCCAGCGCGGCATCATCCAGCGCGATTCCGTGCCGGTCGACGAGATGCCCGATATCGTCATCAAGTCGGTGTTGGCGACCGAGGACCGGCGTTTCTTCGACCATTACGGCATCGACATTCTCGGCCTGTCGCGCGCGCTCTTCGAGAACATGCGCGCCAATTCGGTGGTCCAGGGCGGCTCCAGCATCACGCAGCAGCTCGCCAAGAACCTGTTTCTGTCCAACGAGCGCACATTGGAGCGCAAGATCAAGGAAGCCTTCCTATCGCTATGGCTGGAAGCGAACCTGTCCAAGAAGGAGATCCTGCAGCTCTATCTCGACCGCGCCTATATGGGCGGCGGCACGTTCGGCATCGAGGCGGCGGCGGACTTCTATTTCGGCAAGAGCGTCAAGGATCTGAGCCTTGCCGAAGCGGCGATGCTGGCCGGCCTGTTCAAGGCGCCGACCAAATACGCCCCGCACATCAACCTGCCGGCGGCGCGCGCGCGCGCTAATGTTGTGCTGTCCAATCTGGTCGACGCCGGCTTCATGACCGAGGGCCAGGTGCTGCAGGCGCGGCTGCATCCGGCCGACGTCGTCGACCGCGGCGAGCAGAAGAGCCCGGATTATTTCCTCGACTGGGCCTTCGACGAGGTGAAGAAGATCGCCAAGCCCGGCCAGCATTCGCTGGTCGCCCACACCACCTTCGACGCCAACATCCAGAAGGCCGCGGAAGAGTCGGTCGAGTTTCATCTCCGGCAGTTCGGCAAGGAATACAATGTCACCGAAGGCGCGGTCGTGGTGATCGAGACCAATGGCGCGGTTCGCGCGATCGTCGGCGGCCGCGACTATGGCACCAGCCAGTTCAACCGCGCCACCAAAGCACTGCGCCAGACCGGCTCCTCCTTCAAGCCCTATGTCTACGCCACCGCGATGGAGCATGGCTTCACGCCGGATTCGGTCGTTTCGGGCGGCGCAATCAGCTGGGGCGGCTGGTCGCCGCACAATTACAATGGCGGCTCGGCCGGCAATGTCACGCTGATCACGGCGATCGCCAAGTCGATCAACACCGTGCCGGTGCGGCTCGCAAAGGATTACCTGGGCATCGGTCCGATCAAGGCGATGGCGGAATCGATGGGCGTCGAATCGCCGCTGGAATCGCACAAGACTATGGTGCTCGGCACATCGGGCATGACGGTGATGGATCAGGCGACCGGCTACAGCGTCTTTGCCCAGAACGGTTTCGTCGGCTCCCGCCATGGCATTACCCAACTCGTCACCCGCACCGGCGAGGTGGTCTATGACTGGGCCAAGGATGCGCCGCCGCCGCACCGCGTGCTGTCGGAAAAGGCGCTGAAATATATGAACACGATGCTGGCAGCGGTACCGGCGATCGGCACGGCGCGGCGCGCCCAGCTTCCCAACATCGTCGTCGCCGGCAAGACAGGCACCACGCAATCCTATCGCGACGCCTGGTTCGTCGGCTTCACCGGCAATTACACGGCCGCAGTCTGGCTCGGCAATGACGACTTCACGCCGACCAATAAGATGACCGGCGGCACGCTGCCGGCGATGGTCTGGCAGCGGCTGATGGTCTATGCGCACCAGAACATCGACCTGAAGCCGATCCCCGGTCTCGATCATCCGTGGGTCGATCCGGAGGTCGCGGCCAAGGCAGAGGAAGCGGCAAAGAAGGAAGCCGACGCGGCGACAGCGCAGGCCGAGGCCGAACGCCCGCCGGTGCTTTCGAGCCGCACCAGCCAGACCCTGCGGGACATGACCAAGGCGTTCCAGGCCGCGCCGGTACTGGACGCCCCCACTCCGCCGGAGACGCTTTCGGCGCTTTAGGGCGGCGCTTGCGCAAAGCCGGCTTGCCACAACACCCCGCGCCGCGATATCCCGGGCAATCTCCTCTGTCTGCGGCTCTCATGCTCAAGAACGCCATCCTGACGCTGCTTTCGCTTGCCATAGCCATCGGGCTTGGCGGCTACAGCGTCTGGTATGCGCTCAACGCGCAGGACGGCGTCGGCGCGATCCGCATCGGCCAATGGACCGCTTTCCCCGAAGTCGGGACTTTAGCCGCCGACCCCTACTCCAAAGCGCGTGTGGCACGCGAGGGCGTGCTGGCGCTCGGCCAGGCCGAGGGGCTTGCGTTCGTCGCCGAGCGCGACGATGCGGGCGAGCCGCTGAAACGCGAATGCACCTACACGATCGAAGGCGGCTATCCCACCGCCCGTTTCTGGACGCTCTACGCCGCCGACCAGTCGCTTGGCGTGATCGACACAGGCAAGCCGAGGCAGTCGGCGCTGCAATCCTACGAAGTGCTGCGCCGGCCCGACAATTCCGTCGTCATTTCCGTCGGCAGCCGACCGGCTCCCGGCAACTGGCTGCTGACCGGCGGCTCCGGCAAGATGTATTTCGTGCTGACCTTCTACGACACGCCGATCGCCTCGAGCACCGGCCTCTCGGACGTCACGCTGCCGCGCATCCTGAAGGCGGGGTGCAATGCGTAGGCTGCTGCATGCCCTGATCCTCGGCCTGCTCGGCGCCGGCATCGTGCATATCGTGGTGCTGTTCCTGGTGCCGGAATTTTCCGAACGCGATGCCTGGTCGCGGCTGGCGATGACATCCGACCTCTACAAGATGAGGCGGCTGGACGCCGAGGCCGGCGGCGCGCCGGTGGTGAAATCGGTCGACCCGCTGTTTTATGCCGCCGCCTGCCGGTTCGACCTTGCCGACGGGGTGGTCAGGATCAGGGCGCCGGGCGACGTGCCGTTCTGGTCGGCCTCGGTCTACGACCGCAACGGCCACAACATCTATTCCTTTAACGATCATAACGCCAATGGCGAGAAGCTCGACGCGGTGGTGCTGACGCCGGCGCAGATGATCGACGTGCGGCGCGGCCTTCCGGAGGATCTGCAGGGCGCGATCTTCGTCGAAGCGCCGATCGAGGAAGGCATTTTCGTCGTCCGCGCCTTCGTGCCGGACGAGAGCTGGAAACCGATCGTGTCACGCTTCCTCGAGCAGAGCGCCTGCGAATTGCAGGACTACTGAGAAAACTCGATCAGTGATGCGGCTTGGCAGGTGGCGGGGAGCCTGGCCTGTCGGAGCCGCTTTCGCCCGGCCGGGCCTCATCGGCCTGCGGATGCAACTCATAACGGACGCCGGGGAAAATGATGACCGCCGCCGCCGTCGCGGTGTCGTGACTTGCTCGATTTATAGGTGCCGCACGCGGCACAAAAGACAGGACCATGCCCATGGTTCGCGCATTCCTCTCGGTTTGACCGGAGCACAACGCAACGCCTCCAAGTTGATTAAGGGCGTAGAGGGTTAACGGAGCGCTAACGGATCGCGGCTAATTTGATGTTTGTCTTTCCTGAAGATGCCAAACCGGCCCGGCCGGATTGCGCGGTTCGGGCGTGTGTCGAGTATCGGGCGTATCCTCCGTGTCATCTTCGGATTTCAGGCAAATCGCTATCCGGACCGAAGCGGGAAAGGCCGAAAGGCTGTTCCGCGCCGCGGTGTCGGCCTTCTGTTCGCTGACGCGTCCCTCGCGCCGCGAGATCGCCCAGTTGGAGGACCTGACGCTGCCGCTGTTCGATGAGGTGTCGGTCGGGTCGCGCCGCTACGTCGCCGCAGCCCTTTCCGAATGCGACTACGCGCCGACAGCCCTGGTGCGGCGGCTGGCCGAGGAGCCGGTCGAGATCGCGGCACCTTTGCTCACCCGCTCCAACGCGCTGAGCGACATCGACCTCATCGCGCTGATCGGCCGGCACGGACTGCCGCACGCGCGCGCCATCGCACGCCGCAAGGAGCTCAACCCGACGATCGCCGACCTGATCCGCGCGCTGGAAAGACCGACGCTGGTCAAGACGCGGCCGCCGGAAACGGTCACGAAGCTCACACCGAAACCGGAGCCCGTGGCCAAGGCGGACACCGACCGTCCCGCGACCGGCGAAGCAGCGGAGAACGCGCGGCGCCGCCTGCGCTCGATGATGCGCCGGACCGGCGACACTGCCGACGTCAACACCTTCCTTGGCCAGCCGGCCTATGTGAAACTGCGCGAGACGGCGCTGACCGGCAACGCGGCCTTCTTCCAGACCGCGCTTGCCGATGCGCTGGGGATCGACTTCGCGACGGCCCGCTCGGTGACCGGGCAATCGAGCTATGGCGCATTGCTTGCGGCGCTGCGCGCCCTCGACCTCAGCGAAGACAGGGCTTTCCTGATCGCGGTCGCGGTCTATCCCGGCGAATTCCCACACCCGCAGGCGATCCGCCTGTTCCTCGACCGCTACCGGCTGCTGCATCGCGAGGCGGCGCTGGACAAGGTACGCGCCTGGAAGGCCGAGACGCTTTCGCGGGCGATCCGCGGCGATGCTCCCGACGCGGCGGACATCGAAAGCCGCGAAGCCTCGAACAGCGATGAGGCGAGTGCCGGCCTCAAGGCCTCCTGATCCGGTCTATTCTGTCTTCACCGAAAGAAGCTCTTCGACTGGAACGGCTCCCGCTTCGATCTCGACTACCCAAATGTCGGGATCGAATTTCTTCTCCCGCTCCAGCCGCGCATCGAAGGACGAGCCATCGTCGCTCGCACCGAGGGCGACGAAGAAGCGCTCATCGGGCTTGGCCGAATCGTAGCTCGTCTGCGGCGCCGGTCCATAGAGGGCGACCTCCCCCAGACGTCCGCGCGACAGCACGAAGACAGCCCCCGCCTCGGTCGCGCCGCGCTTGACCACGGCGGCAAAACCGCCGGCACTGAAGACGCGGCGCACAAGAGCCGAGACCCAGAGGTCGGTGGTTACGCGCATGGGAGATTTCCGGACGGCATGCGCGGTTTATTACAGCAAGGATGAAGGAACCGAAACGACCTTACCGCCGCTCAATTCGTCAGGCCGATCTGACGCATCTTGACGTAGACCGCTTCGTCCGGCTCGCCGGTCTCGGGCAGGCCGAACAAGGCCTGGAATTCCTTGATCGCGGCCTTGGTGCGGGCGCCGACCTTGCCGTCGAGCTGCATGTCGTTGTTGCCGAAGGCCTTCAGGCCGGCCTGGATCTTGACGATGCGGGCATCGGGCGACTGCGTGGCGCCATCCGCCGGGGCGGAGACCGGGATCGCCGACGGCCGGGCGGCGGAAATGTTGGCGGCGCCATCGGCCGGCCGCGGCGCCGGGTGGGGAATGGCCGCCGTCGTCTGGCGGGCGCCAAGCTGGTCGAGCAGCGCTCCGTCGATCTCACCCGACCCCGGCAGCCCGACTTTCAGCTGATAGGCCTGAATCGCCTTGCGCGTGGCCGGGCCCGTAAGGCCGTCCACCGTGCCGTCGTAGAAGTTGAGATCCTTCAGAATGGCCTGCACCTGTTGGACGACCGGGTCCGGCTTGGCCGCGGGCGGCGGCGGCGGCTGGCGCACGATGTTGATGGTGGTTTCCGGTTCGTTGGAGACGGTGTGCGGGAAATTCTCGATGCTGCGGGTGGCAAAGAAGGCGCCGGTATGCGGAAAAGGCTGATACCAGAGCGCATTGGCCGAGACGTAGAACAGCGTCACCAGGAAGGCGGTCGAGCCGCCGACCAGGACCGGATTGCTTGCGATCAGCTGGCCGACCGCGACCGCGCCTTCGGCAAGCACGCCGCGCTCGGGTTCGACCACCTTAGGCCGTTTTGCGGAGCGAGCCATTTCTCTCCCCATGTCTGTCCCCCTTCGGCTTCGCCGGCATGGCCAGCACGCCGGAAGGCGCGCCGGAATGCTGCTTAGGCCCGCTTACCGGCAGACCGATCGTCACCGTGGTGCCCTCACCCGGTGCGCTCTCGATGGACATCGTGCCGTCGTGCAGCGCCACCAGGCCCTTGACCAGCGATAGGCCGAGCCCGGTTCCCTCGAAACGGCGCGTGTAATCGTTCTGGATCTGCATGAACGGCTTGCCGAGATTGGCCATGTCCTCCTCGGCAATGCCGATGCCGGTGTCGCTCACCCAGAAATGGAGGCGCGAGCCGACGCGTTTGGCGCCGATCACCACGCTGCCGCCGTCGGGCGTGAACTTCACCGCGTTCGAAGCGAGATTGATCAGAATCTGCTGCACGGCGCGGCGATCGGCATTGATCTCGCCCGCATCCGGCGCGATCTGCGTGGCAAGAACTATGCTCTTGGCGTCGGCCAGCGGCCGCATCATCGAACGGCACATGTCGACCGCCTCGACGAAGCGGAACGGCTCCAGCTCGGTCGCATAGGCGCCCGCCTCGATGCGCGAGACGTCGAGGATCGAGGTGACGACCGATAAAAGATGCTGGCCGGACTCCCTGACCAGGCCGACATATTCCTTCTGGCGCGGGTCCTTGAAGGCGCCGAACATCTCATGGAGCAGCATGTCGGAAAAGCCGATGATGGCGTTGAGCGGCGTGCGCAGCTCGTGGCTGACCACCGCGAGGAAGCGGCCTTTGGCCACTTCGGCGGTCGCGGCCGCCTCCCTCGCTTCCACCAGCTCCTCGCGAAGTGCTGCAACATCGTCGTTTTCGCGCAGGACCAGGGTGAAGACGTCGCGGTCGGCTTCGCCGCGCAGCAGCTCGAGGCTGAACGGGCGGAAATTGTCGGCCGCGCTCGAACCCTCGCGCGGCAAGCGGATGCGCAGGTCAAGCCGACCCTTCGGCGCGCCCTCGCGCATGTCGGCCAAGGTGGTGAGATAAGCGACGCGGTCGGAAAGATGGACGCGGTCGAACAGGCCGGTGCCGAGCAGGAGCTCCGGTGCCAATTTGAGGATCGAGCGCGCCTTGGCGGACGCATCGAGCACGTCGCCCTGGCGCCCGACGCGCAGGACGACGGCGTCGATGACGTCCTCGAGACGATCGCCGGCAGGTTCCACCAGCCGCGAGCCTGCCGGGTTGGCGAAGGCGACGGCCCGCGGCAACAGCGTCAGCGCCCAGGCGAGCGGCAGCAGCCAATGCCAGGTGGCGATCTCGCCGAGCGGCAGGAACTGCCCGGCAAAGGGCTGCAGCACGATGGCGGCAAGCGCCGCCAGTGCACTCGACAGAGCGGCGCGCCGCGATCCCGAGACCCACCAGGTCTCGACCGGCAAGGCGACGGCGAGCAGTGCGACCGGCGAGGCCAATCCGCCCGCCGCGGCAATAGCGCCGGCAAGGGCGAGGCCGCCCAGCACGACCGCCATGCGGCCGGCGAGCGCCATATGGCCGGTGGCGGCCACCAGAAGCGCCGCGAACCAGCACAGGCCGAACGCGGCAAAGATCGCGGCTATCGTGACGGCCGCGCCGAGGCTGGACGTGACAAGCGTGACCGCGGCACCCGCGGCAAGGAAGGGCGCGGCGAGCATGACGCCGATGAAGCGGCGCTGGCGCAAGCGTTCGGCCTCACCCGTCACGGTCGGGTGAACCATGCGTTCGCAGCCAGCGGAAACCGCGCCGGGCAATTGAACGTATTTGGCTGAAATAGAACTCAACGCACGCATACCCGGTCGTAAAAAACCTGCCTGGCAGGTGACTCATCAATCGGCTTGAAACTCGCATCCACCGTTTAAGGAATGGATAAGGCTGGCGGGGCCCGGCGACGCGCTCATGGCAAATATTGTGATGCCGGCCTCGCAAAGCACGCCGAGTTGCCGCCATGGTAAACGGCGGGTTAGCCGCGAAGCCTGTGGCAAAGCGGGCCGCCACTTGATCCGGCTAACTTCTGACAGGAATAAAACCGTTTAATAGCAACGAGATATATGGTTATCATAAAGTTAATGCGTTCGATGAGATTCGAGGCAAGTCCGTTTCAAAACCAATTCCTTTCGAATTTGCCTAAAATTTGAGGAAAATTGGCGGCTTCGATGCAAGCCGTCCTTTGCGTGACTATGCCATTATCGTGCCCATAAAAGAGGTCATGCCAAGGGATGCATGATCCGTCACGGATGGATGCATCATTCATCCCGGATGAGAGGCAGATAAGATGGGCTTTCTGATCAGGATGGCTTTCTGGTTTTCGCTGGTGCTGCTGGCGCTGCCGCTCGGCGTCGGCCCGGGCGAGGACGGCCAGCAGAGCGTCGGGCCGATCCAGGCGCTGTTTGCGGCGCGCGAGGCGGTCGGCGACATTGCCGGGCTCTGCGAGCGCAAGCCCGATGTCTGCGAAACCGGCAAATCGGCCATGTACACCATTACCGTTCGCGCCAAGGAGACGGCCAAGATCGCCGCGGCCATGATCGACGACAAGCAGTCCGGGCAGCCCGGGCAGTCCGGGCAGGCAGGCACGCCTGAGACGAAGATCGCGGATCGCGCCGTCACGACCACCGGCAGTGTCGCCGAGGACATCGTGTTGCCCGCCAAGGTCAACATTCCGGTGATGTTGACGGCGAAGAACTGACTTCTTTCCGGCCGTTTTTCGGACGGAAAACCGCTACGCACTTTTCCTGGAATTGCTCTAACGCCGCGGGCCCGTCCGACCTCTCGACGCCCGCGGCGTCTTTCTTTTTCCGTGCTTTTTCCGTGACGCGGCGGTGCCGGGCCACTATATGCGGGCAATGATCACCCCGATCCAGACGATCCGCGACGACTTTGCCCTGCTCGACGAGTGGGAGGACCGCTATCGCTATGTGATCGAGCTTGGCGAAGGACTGCCGCCCTTTCCCGAGGCGGAACGCACGGCCGCGAACAAGGTGCCCGGCTGCGTGAGCCAGGTGTGGCTCACCACCGAGCAGGGCGCGGGCGCCGATCCGGTGATCCGCTTCCAGGGCGATTCCGACGCCCATATCGTGCGCGGCCTCGTCGCCATCATGCTGGCCTTGTTTTCGGGCCGGCGGGCAAGCGAAATCCAGAGCACGGACGCCGAAGCGACGCTGAAAGGGCTCGGGCTGGACGAGCACCTGTCGCCGCAGCGCGCCAACGGCCTGCGCTCGATGGTCAAGCGCATCAAGCGCGACGCGGAAGCGGCGTTGAAGCAGACGGCCTGATCTGATCCGGAGCTTCAAAAAAGCAAAACGGCGCCGCAAGGGCGCCGTAGAACTGCTTGAAAGAGCAGAAGCCTGTCAGCGGCCCTTGCGCTTGCGGCCCAGGCCCATCTTCTTGGCCAACTGCGAGCGGGCGGCCGCATAATTGGGGGCGACCATCGGGTAGTTGGCGTCGAGGCCCCACTTCTCACGGTATTCTTCCGGCGTGAGATTGTAGTGGGTCATCAAATGCCGCTTCAGCGACTTGAACTTCTTGCCGTCCTCGAGACAGACGATGTAGTCGTCATGGACGGAGCGCTTAGGGTTGACGGCCGGCTTCTGCTTCTCGGCCGACGGCTGCTCCGGCGAGCCGCCGACGCGGCCCAACGCGGCATGGACGTCGGCAATAAGGTTCGGCAGTTCCCCGACCGGCACCGGGTTGTTGCTGACATAGGCGGCGACGACATCGGCGGTCAGCTCGATCAGCGCATCACCGTTTTTCGAAGGTGTTTCGACGATTTCCATAGTGCTAAGGCCCCAACGAGAGTTGTTTCTAAAACTGCGCCCTTTTTCTGGGATCGGGCATTGCGCGAATTTCCTTCAGGAAAGGCTCTGAGATTCGCGTCGGTTATCTTAATGACGCCGCATTGAAAGTAAGTCAATTCGCATGTTGACTTATATTGGTCGATATTCATCAACTATTGCCGATTCAGCTTCAAAAATTCGTGCGCCGTGTGACTTCGCGAGATTTTTCTGGTCAGACCAGCATGGCATGACGTTGCGTCAACCACATGTTAGACATCCGATCGCCACTCGACACGGCGTTCAATGCTTGGCTAATGCTTGGATCCCCCTTTCGACCGCACAACGAATCCTGCGGCGCAACGAAGCGCAAGGACATCGCCTTTGGCGGCTGGCTCCAACAAGGCAACGCGAGGGATGCATCAGTAAGGCGCGATGTATTTGCCGTACACCCAGCCGGTGACGAAATGACCATTCTGCGCCGGATCGTGCCAGATCTCGCACCAGCGATAGCGGATCGCCTGGCGCTGCTTCCATTGTGGCTGCCGGCCGATATCGAGCAGGTTTACGCCACCGGTGCAGCGGCCGGTCATCTGCAGCATGGTGCCGTTCGGATAGGCGGCCTGTTTCTGCGAGGTATTGGACGGGTATTTTCGCGCATTGAGCGTATCGCCGAACGGCACACCCACCACTTGCCAGGCGGCAAAGACGGTTGCATGAGACTGGCTGGAAAAAGCCAGAACGGATACTGCGACCGCAACTGCCACCGCGATAAGAACACAGGATTTCATCGTTCCCCCTTCAACTTGGCTTCTGAAGACCAACTTGGACCGCGCCCCTTGAACCGCCGCTGAGCGGCGTGTTCATTCGGCATTCAAGCAAATTCCGCAGCGAGACGTAATGACCAGAGGTTCCGCCTTGATTTCCGCCTTCCCGGCCGCAAACCCGCCTGTCCCCGAGAAACATTCGGTTTCCGACACGCATCACGGTATCACCCGCAGCGACGACTATGCCTGGTTGCGGGCCGACAACTGGCAGGCCGTGTTCCGTGACCCTTCCCTGCTCGACGGCCGCATCCGCTCCCATCTCGAGGCCGAGAACGCCTATCAAGCGGTGCTGATGGCGGGCACGGCGGACCTGCGCGGCAAGCTGTTTGCCGAGATGAAGGGGCGCATCAAGGAAGACGATTCGACGGTGCCGATGAAGGACGGCCCCTATGCTTATGGCTCTTCCTTCCGGCTCGGCGGCGAGCACCCGCGCTATTTCCGCACGCCGCGCGATGGCGGCGCCGAGGAGATCCTGCTCGACGGGGATAAGGAGGCCGAGGGCAAGGCCTATTTCAGGCTCGGCGGCGTCGACCATTCGGCCGACCACAGGAAGCTCATCTGGGCCTTCGACGACAAGGGCTCGGAATTCTTCACGCTGCGCGTGCGCGATCTCGCGAGCGGCGAGGACCTTGCCGACCGGATTCCGGATACCGGCGGCGGCGGGGTCTGGGACGCCGGCGACAACGGCTTCTTCTATACCCGTCTCGACGACAGCCATCGCCCGTCGAAAGTGTTCTTCCACGCGCTCGGCGACAGGCTGGAGAACGATCGGCTGATCTACGAGGAAACCGATCCGGGCTTCTTCATGGATGTCAACGGCACGCGTGCCAATGACTGGATCATGATTGGCATCAACGACCATGAGACTTCGGAATACCGCCTGCTGCCCGCCAATGACCCGTCCGCGGAGCCGAAGCTGGTGGCGGTGCGCGAGACCGGGCTGCAATACGACCTGGAAGAAGGCGGCGACGTCTTCTTCATCCTCACCAATGCCGACGGCGCCAAGGACTTCAAGATCATGACCGCGCCGGTCGACAATCCCGTGCGCGCCAACTGGCAGGAACTGGTGCCGCACGAGCCCGGCCGGCTGATCCTGTCGGTGCTCGGCTTCAAGCATCACATGGTCAGGCTCGAGCGCAAGGAAGGCCTGCCCCGCATCGTCGTGCGCGAGCGCGCCAGCGGCGAGGAGCATTTCATCTCTTTCGACGAGGAAGCTTTTTCGCTCGGTCTCTCCGGCTCTTACGAATACGACACCGAAGTAATGCGCTTCACCTATTCGTCGATGACCACACCGGCGCAGGTGTTCGACTACAATATGCGCAGCCGCGAACGCGTGCTTTTGAAGACGCAGGAAGTGCCCTCCGGCCACGATCCGGAGCACTATGTCACGCGCCGGCTGATGGCCCCCGCCGCCGATGGCGAGCTGGTGCCGATCTCGTTGCTACACCATCGCGACACGCCGCTCGACGGTTCCGCGCCCTGCCTGCTTTACGGCTACGGCTCCTATGGAATCACGGTGCCTTCCGCCTTCAATACCAACTGCCTGTCGCTGGTCGACCGCGGCTTCGTCTATGCCATCGCGCATGTGCGCGGCGGCAAGGACAAGGGCTATGGCTGGTACGAGGACGGCAAGCGGGCAAAGAAGATGAACACCTTCGCCGATTTCATCGCCTGCGCCCGCCATCTCGTTGCCGAGCGTTACACAAAGCATGACCGCATCATTGCGCAGGGCGGCTCCGCCGGCGGCATGCTGATGGGGGGGATCGCCAACATGGCGCCGGAGGATTTCGGCGGCATCGTCGCCGAGGTGCCGTTCGTCGATGTGCTTACCACCATGCTCGATGCCAGCCTGCCGCTGACGCCGCCGGAATGGCCGGAATGGGGCAATCCGATCGCGTCCGCCGCCGACTACCAGACGATCGCGGCCTATTCGCCCTATGACAATGTGGCGGCGCTCGACTATCCGCCGATCCTGGCGCTGGCGGGTCTCACCGATCCGCGCGTCACCTATTGGGAACCGGCGAAATGGGTGGCGAGACTGCGTGAGCGCAAGACAGGCGACAATCCGGTGCTGTTCAAGATCAACATGGAGTCCGGTCACGCCGGCGCGTCCGGCCGGTTCTCACGGCTGGAGGAGATCGCCTACATTTACGCCTTTGCGTTGAAAGTGACCGGCAAAGCCTGATTTTCCGCTCGCAATCCACAAGATCGCGCGTTACGCAATGCACGGTCGTCTTGGACGCGGTCATTTGGACGCCACGTTCGAGGCCGGCCAGTTTCCATTCAACAAGGTTCGTCATGCTTCTCGTCGACACTTATCTCGACAAATCGTCCATCCAGGGCATCGGCGTCTTCGCCAGGCATCGCATCCCAAAGGGAACGCTGATCTGGAAGCTCGACCCGCGGTTTGACCGGCGCATTCCCGTCGACACCTATGAGAGCCAAACGGGACCGGTGAAATCCTATCTCGACCGCTATTCCTATCCGGACCGGCACGACCCGAGCTACATCGTGTTCGAAGCCGACGACGCGCGCTACATGAACCATGACGACGATCCGAACTGCGACGTCTCCTCACCCGAGGAGACTTACGCGCTGCGCGACATCGCGCCGGGCGAGGAACTTACCTGCAACTACAATCACTTCTTCGAAAGCGGCTTCGATTTCCTAGGCGACCGCCACCCCTAGCGGCACGAGCGTTGGATCAGGTGGTTCAGGCGGAGAGCAATTCCGGCTGGCGTCCCATGGCCAATCTGCCACGCAGTTTTCGGATGCCTGCCAAGGCCTTGCCGGAAACGATGCCTAAAGCAATCCCACCGGCGATGGCCAGCAGTTGGAAAATCGGAACCGGCAGCTTGCCCGCGGCGGGCGCCATCAATATTTCCGGGACGAAACGGTGGAAAAGGTAGATCGGAAAAGCCGCGACGGCGACCTGCGCAACCAGGCGCCCTACCCCAGCCGGCACGCGAACACGCGGCAGGTAAAGAAGGACCAAAAGCGCCGCGAAGATCATCAGATATTTGACCGTCGTCCCGAACCAGACCGACTCCCAGAAGGCCAAATACCCCAGCACAGCGGCGGCAAGCGCAGTCAGAGCCAGCTTTTTCGCCGGAGTATCGGCAAAACCGGCACACCAACCGAACGCGGCCAAATGGAAAACCCAATGGATCGCGAAAATCTGGCGGTTGCCCAGATCGACGAACGATGGGGACGAAAAGCGCGCGGCAGCGGCAACGCCCAAAAGGCCGAGCGCGAAAACGAAGGGGTGAGCCCGGGCAAGCTTGCGGACTGCAGGAATGGCAAAGATTAGAGCGAAGAGCAGGAGCGTCTGCGAATAGGCCTCGATGAACCAATAAAGATACGGAATCATCTCGTGACGCTCCGGTTCGGCATAGCCGAAATTCCCAGTAAGCGTCATCGAAGCCCAGGGGATCGTTCGCCAGGCTGCAGCGTAAGCGGCGACAATGAGAAAATACGGGATCAGGACGTCGATCGCAGGTTTGAGCGCGTGCCCAATTCGACCGGCAAGGAAATGGGCCGACTGGAAACGAGCAAGGCTGTAGCCGGCCAGCAGCATCATGACGCCGGAGCCGCCGGGGATAGGCCATAGCGTTTCGTGATGCACGACCACCAGCAGGATTCCGATAACCCTCAGCACTAAATCGGTCGGCATCTCGCTTGCGTGCCGGTGTTCGGGAAGTCCCGCCGCCTGGCGGTTTGCCAGCTCGGCAATGCTCAAGCGTTCCCAGCCGTCCGGCAGGTTCATGCCGAGACGCTCGAGTTCCAGAGCCAATTGCAGGAAGCGAAGGGAGTCCCCGCCAAGAGAGACAAAGCTGTCATTGCGGCCGACGGCCAGGGGATAGAATACGCGGGCGTAGGCACCGAGCAGACCGCCCCGCTCACAACGGATTTCCGTCCGCCCTTCCAACATCTCCTGCTGGAGGCAGGCATAGTCGATCTTGCCAGAGGCAAGTCTGGGAAAGTCCTCGCGCGTCGCAACCCGAACCAGATTGGCCGGCAGGCGGCTGATCTCGGCAAGAATGCGCCGTGCTCTCCCCGTCGGGTCGGCTCCGATCACATAGGCCTGCAATCCCCGATCGTCGCCAACCACCGCAGAGGCAATGCCGGCCCGCTCCAGCGCCTGCTCCATCGTGTCGAAGCCGATCCTGAGGCCTGCGATCTTGGCGAAGCGGCTTCTGCGCCCGACGATGCGGAAGAAACCATGTTGGTCCCGCACGGCAATGTCGCCAGTGTTCAGGGTCTTGAGCTCTGCGCCGCGCGCGAGGTCGCGGCGCCGCGTGCCGTAACCCATCATTACGTTCGGACCGCGATAGACGAGCTCTCCGGGAATGCCTGGTTGGCTGATCGGCTCGCCTGCAGCGTCGACAATACCGAGGCTGCCGCCCGGGATCGCTACGCCGATCCGATCCTCCTTGTCGGAAAGGCTCTCAGGCGGCACGAAAGCCATGCGTGCCGTCGCCTCGGTCTGGCCATACATGACGAAGAAGCGGCCGCCCCTGGCGCGCATATGGTTCCGATAAAGGCGGATGAGATCCGGGCCAAGCGCTCCGCCCGCCACCGTCATCATGCGCAACGCCTTGAGCTCGGCGTCGCGGAAACGCACCCGTTCCAGAAGTTCGTAAGAATACGGGACACCAGACAGATTCGTGCAGCCGCCGTCGTCGATCGTGCTGAAGAAAGCGCTGTCCATGACTGACATGCCGGGGAAGAGGACGCTAGCGCCCGCAACCAGATGCGAATTGAGGACCGACAGCCCATAGGAATAGTGGAGAGGCAGCACGAGAGCGGCCCGGTCGAAGGAAGAGAGTTCGAGATAGGCCGCGATCGAGCGCGCATTGGATTCGAGATTGCCGTAGGAAAGCCTGACCGCCTTGGCGGCGCCCGAGCTGCCGGAGGTCATCAGCAGCAGCGCGAGATCGGGATGCAGCGGCTCCGCATCTCCAGCAGGTCGAGCTTCCTCAACGAGACGCCAGCGGCCGTCGATTGGCCTGTAGGTGAAATCCGGCTGAAAGGCTGCCTGGAAATCGGCCCAAAGCCTGACGTCGCACGGCGGCAGCATGGCCGCTGCGTGCCCAGCCTGCAGGGCTCCGACATAGGCGGCGATTGCGTGCTCGGAAGCTTCCGCCGCAATCGCCACGAGCCGCTTTTGTCTTTGTCCCAACTGCGAGGCGAAGCCAAGCGCATGACTGCCGAGTTCCCTGTAGGACAGCATGCGTCCGCCGGCGAGGACAAGCGCCACGCGCTGCTCGTCATGGCTGAATTCGGACACAAGGTCGATGGAAGGCGTGGGCAAGCTTCGGTCCTCGGGGAATTGGCCCGAAGCGCCTATAATACATGAGTATTCAAGTCAACTAATGCCTTCGATTGAGAATGCCAACCCGCTTTACGCCATCACGTATGGTCGCGGGTTTGACGCCGCGTGCGCAGGTCAACTCGCCGGCTTGCGCGCTGGATAGCCGTTCGGATGCGGCGGGACGGCCTTCAGATAGGCCGCGATCGCAGCCCGGTCGTCGGCGGTCAGTTGCGCCATGTTGCGCTGCACGTCGACCATAGCGCCGCCGACCGAATCGAAATCGGGCGTGAAGCCGGTTTCGAGGTAATTGGCGATGTCGGCCTCCGACCAGTCCTTGGTGCCGCCCTGCGGGGTGATATTGGGCACGACGCCCGAGCCTTCGGCGGCCACGGCGCCCGCCAGCCACTCGGCCTTCTTGACGCCGCCGGCGAAGTCGCGCGGCGTGTGGCATTCGCCGCAATGGCCGGGCCCTTCGACAAGGTAGCGGCCGGCCAGCACCTTGTCCGTCGTGCCAGCGGGCAGGGCGATCACCGGTTCGGGGCTGAGATAGAGAAGCTTCCAAAGGCCGATGCCGCGGCGGATGGTGAAGGGGAAGGACAGCTTGTGGTCCGGCGCCTTGCCGGCAACCGCCGGCAGCGTTTTCATGAAGGCATAGAGATCGGCAATGTCGGCCGGCTTCATGCGCGCGTAGGACGCATAGGGAAAGGCCGGATAGAAATGCTCGCCCGAAGGCGAAACGCCCTTGAGCATGGCGTTGGCGAAGTCCTCCTCGCTCCACGCGCCGATGCCGTCCTTCTGATCCTGCGAGATATTCGGCGGCACGAAGATACCGAACGGCGTTTTCAGTTCCAGCCCGCCGACCAATTGCAGCCGAGCGTCGCCCTGCGCGCCCGGCTTGGCGTGGCAGGAGGTGCAGCCCCCCGCGTAGAAGATGCGCTTGCCCTTGGCGGCGTCGCCGGGGCCGAGTTGCGCGACGGTGCCGGCGTCCAGTTCGACCGGAGCCGACAGGGCCCAGCCGGCGGCGGCCGCGGCGCCGCCAAGCACGACGACGGCGCCGACAAGCTTCTTCAGCCAGGCCATCGTCAGGCGATCAGGTCTTCTTGATCCGATAGGTCTGATGGCAGGTGCCGCAATCGCCGCCCAGCGTGTTGAGCTGCGCCTTCAGCGCGTCGACATCGGCCGGCGGGGAAGCGACCGCGGCCTTGGTATCGGCCAGGAACTTGTCCTCGGCCGCCTTAAAGCCCGCCATGTCTTCCCAAATCTTCGGTGCGGCTGTGGTGTCGCCCTTGTCGGAGCCGGCCGGGAACAGCGTGTCGACATCGAACTTCTCGGCATTGGCTTGCAGCGCCTTCAGCGCGTCCAGCACGGCGGCGGCATCGAAAGGCGTCTCGCCCTTGACCACCTTCGAGATCTGCCCGGCGAGCTTGCCGCGTTCCTTCATCAGGGCCTGGCGACCCTTGATCGGGTCGGCATAGGCCGAGCCGGCAAAGGCAAGCATAGAGATGGCGATGACAAGCTTTCTCATTCAATTGGCTCCGTGGATGAAGAGAGTTCGCTGGCGCAATTCCGGACGGAAAACCGTTCAACGCTTTTCCTGGAACTGCTCTGACGTTAACGGGCGTGATGGCGGGATTATTCCCCGGCACCGTGACGATTTTTCCGGGTTTCTCCTGAAAAAGAAAAGCCCCGGCGAACCGGGGCTTTTCGTCAAAATCACTCAGGCTTTAGCCTTCTCATAAAGCTCCAGGACGTAGTCCCAGTTGATCAGGCTGTCGACGAAAGCTTCGAGGTATTTCGGCCGCGCGTTGCGGTAGTCGATGTAATAGGAGTGCTCCCAGACGTCGACGCCGAGGATAGGCGAGCCGCCATGGACCAGCGGGTTCTCGCCGTTCGGGGTCTTGGAGATTTCCAGCTTGCCGTTCTTGACCGAGACCCAGGCCCAGCCGGAGCCGAACTGGGTGGTGCCGGCGGCAATGAAATCCGCCTTGAACTTGTCGTAGCCGCCGAGATCGCTGTCGACCGCCTTCTGCAGCGCGCCCGGCAGCTTGTTGCCGCCGCCGCCCTTCTTCATCCACTTCCAGAAATGGATGTGGTTGTAGTGCTGGGCGGCGTTGTTGAAGAGCCCGGCATTCTTGCCGAAGGACTGCTTCACGGCCTCTTCGACCGACAGGTCGCCCATTCCGGCCTCGGCCGCCAGCTTGTTGCCGTTGTCGACATAGGCCTTGTGGTGCTTGTCGTGGTGATACTCCAGCGTCTCCTTCGACATGTAAGGCTGCAAGGCCTCGTAGTCATAGGGCAAGGCGGGCAACTCAAAAGCCATGGATGGTACTCCCTCGAGGAAAAAAGTCCGGTGATATTACCGGGCTAAGATAGGTCTGGAATGGATCGGGGCAACTCCGGAATGGAGCGCCGAGCGACTTTTAGAGCAATTCCAGGAAAAGTGCGAAGCGGTTTTCGTGCGGAATTGCGCAAAACAGGAAGATGGAGCGTGTCGCCGTTTCCCTGAAACGGTGAAACGCTCCAGCGGGTCAGGGGGCGGACGTCGAATGCGCCCATTCCCAATAGAGCTCGCGCGCCTTTTTGGCCACCGGACCGGGCTGCAGGTCGCGATTTTCGATGCGCGTGACGGGCACCACTTTCGAGTGGTTGCCGGTCGAGAATATCTCGTCGGCTTCGAGGAAATCGCGGACCGACAGCGTCTTCTCGGTGGTCCTGAAACCGTAGTCGCCGAGCAGGCTGATGGTGCGCGAGCGGGTGATGCCCGAGAGAAACGTGCCGTTCGGGGCCGGAGTCATCACATGACCGTCCTTGACCAGGAAGATATTGGAGGTCCCGGTCTCGGCGACATTGCCCAGCATGTCGAGCACCAAAGCGTTGTCGAAGCCGCGGTTCTTGGCCTCCAGAATGGCACGGCCATTGTTGGGATAGAGGCAGCCGGCCTTGGCGTTGGTGGGCATGGTCTCGATGGTCGGGCGCCGGAACGGCGAGACGCCGATCGAAAAGCCGGATGGCGGGATCATCGGCGATTCATAGAGGCAGAGGCAGAACCGGGTCGAGGCCGGGTCGGCCGGCACGCCCATATAGCCGCCATGCTCGGCCCAATACATCGGCCTTATATAGACCGCCGTCTTGCCGTCGAATTTCTTCAGGCCATCCCAAGTCAGGCCGACGATCTCTTCCGTCGTCATCGAAGGCTTCAGGCCAAGCGCGATCGCGGAAGCGTTGACGCGAGCGGAGTGCAGATCGAGGTCGGGCGCGACGCCCTCGAACCAGCGGCCGCCGTCAAAGACGCTGGTGCCGAGCCACATGGCGTGGCTGCGCGGCCCGAGAATGGCGACGTTGCCCTCGTACCAGTCGCCGTCCACATAGGTCCAAGTCGCGGTTTGCGCCGCCGCCGCCAGTGTCATGGTCGCCGTCCAATTGAGTGATTTCAGTCCGCCATAGGACGATGCTTTGACGGCTGGCGTCAATTGACGTCGGGAAAAATCGTTGAGGCCAGAGGCACTTGGCCGCAATCAATGCTTGCGCGGCAAGCCTGCGCGCCGCAAAACTTGAGACATGCATCATGCGGCTTATGTCTTCGACGCCTATGGCACGTTGTTCGACGTGCACGCCGCCGTGCGTCGCCACGCCGGCGAGATCGGCCCGGACGGCCAGCTTCTCTCCGAAATCTGGCGCGCCAAGCAGCTCGAATATTCCTGGGTGCGGACGCTGATGGGATCATACGCCGACTTCTGGCAACTGACCGAACAGGCGCTGGATTTCGCTTTGCGCAAGGTGCCCTCGGCCGATCCGGCGCTGCGGACGAAACTGCTCGAAGCCTATTGGCGGCTCGACTGCTATCCGGAAGTGCCGGCAGTGCTGAAAGCGCTTAAGGCGTCGGGCGCGAAGCTCGCTATTTTATCCAACGGCTCGCCTGAAATGCTCGACGCGGCGGTCAAATCCGCGGCGCTCGACCAGATCCTCGACGACGTGTTTTCGGTCGACCAGGTCAAACGCTTCAAGACCGACCCGTCGGTGTACGACATGGTGGTCACCGGCTGGCGGCTTTACCCCGGCGCGGTCTCGTTCCAGTCGTCGAACCGCTGGGACATCGCCGGCGCGACGAGATTCGGTTTTCGCACGGTCTGGATCAACCGGACCAACCAGCCGGACGAGTATCGCGACCTCCCGCCGGGGCTGATCTTGCCTTCGCTCGAAGGTCTCCTGGCAGAGGTCTGACGCCGCTGTTGCTGCAGGGCAACAGCTGTGGCGCGGTCACAGCTTCGCCTTTTTCTGTCCACCCTCAGGCCAGAATTGGAACCGCCTATCGCCGCCGACTGTTATGAATGCCGCCGCGACGTGCCCGCGGGTTCATGCTTTCTTGCGAATTAAGACCTAGAAAAGGCAACCATGTCAGACGCTTCCTTCCGCATCAGCCGCCGTGGCTTCCTCAATTTCACAGCCCTCGGCGCTGCCTCGGCCGCCGTGTCCGCCTGCACCACCACCGGTCCGGCCCCTGCTCCCATCCAGCCGCCGCCACCGACCTATGTCGAGCCGCCGCTCGGCGATTACGCGACGATGTATGGCCCGATGTCGGACAACGGCTTCGACCTGCCAGCAATTCCGGTGAACAAGATCGATCACCAATTCTTGCGCCAGATCGTTCCCGATCCGACCGGACAGCGCCCTGGCACCATCGTCGTCGATACCACCGGCCATTTCCTTTATCTGGTGCGCGAGGGCGGCCAGGCGATCCGCTACGGCGTCGGCCTTGGCCGCGCCGGCTTCGAATGGTCGGGCGACGCGGTCGTGCAGTGGAAGCAGAAATGGCCGAAATGGACGCCGCCGGACGAGATGGTCGCGCGCCAGCCGGAGCTGACGCAATTCAGCGCCAAGAATGGCGGCATGCCGGGCGGCCTGAAGAACCCGCTCGGGGCGCGTGCGCTCTATCTCTTCCAGGGCAACCAGGACACGCTCTACCGCTTGCACGGCTCGCCCGAATGGTGGTCGATCGGCAAGTCGGTATCGTCGGGCTGCGTGCGCCTGATCAACCAGGACATCATCGACCTCTATGACCGCGTGCCGACCAAGACCCCGGTCATCGTGACGGCCAACATCGGCGCGCCGGAAGAGAACATGCCGGAGCGCAAGGCGATCCCGATCGACAACGGTGTGCCGACGGGCTCGATCCTGCTCGGCCCGGTCAAGAATCTCACCAACGAGATTTTCTGACCTCTTTCTGCCCATGTGCATGGGCAACATGCACCGATCATCAGCGGTGCTCGGCCAAAATCGTGGCCAGCACCGCGACGCCGCGTCGCAATGCCTCCGCGTCGAGCCCGGCGTAGCCCAGGATGAAGCCGGCCGTTTCCGGCCTGGGTCTGCTCGGATCATAAAGGGGCGACACGGGATATAGGCCGATGCCGGCAGCGCGCGCCGCGGCGATGATCGCCAGTTCGCGTCCGGCATCGATGCCGTTCATCCAGGCGACGACATGCAGGCCGGTATCGGCTCCGGCGACAGTGACCTGCGGCCCCAGATGGTCAGCCAAAGCCTTCAGCAGGACCTGTCTGCGCTCAGCGTTCTTCCTGCGGATGCTGCGCACGTGGCGTTCGTAGGCGCCGCTCGCCAGCAGCTCGGCCAACACGTCCTGCTCCAGCATCGGAGCATGCCGGTCGGTCAGGCGCTTGGCCTCGCCGAATGCCCGGCGAAGGCTCAGGGGAACGACGAGATAGCCGAGCCTCAAGGTCGGCGAGAGCGTCTTGGACAGCGTGCCGACATAAATCACCGAGTCCGCGTCCAGCGCCTGCAACGGCGGAATGGGGCTGATGTCGTGACGGTATTCGCCGTCATAATCGTCTTCCACAATATAGGCCCCCGTACCGGCGGCCCAGGCCAGCAGCGACCGCCGCCGCGTCGCCGAAAGCACGCCGCCGAGCGGAAACTGGTGCGAGGGCGTCACATAGGCGAGACGGGCCGGCGGCAGCTTTTCCGTCCTTAGCCCATCCGCATCGACAGGAACGGGCACGGCAATGCCTCCGGCCGCCTCGAAGGCGTGGCGTGCCAGCAGATAGCCCGGGTTCTCGATCACAAAGGGGTCACCGGGGTCGAGCAGCAGGCGCGCGCAGAGGTCGAGCCCCTGCTGCGAGCCGTTGACGATGACGATCTGGTCCGGCGTGCAATTGATGCCGCGAGCCCGCCAGAGATAGGCCTGAAGCGCGTTACGCAGACCGGAAGACCCCTGCGGGTCACCATAGCGCAGCCGCGCGGCGCGGTTGACGATTGCCTTGTTCGACGCCCGCCGCCAGGCCAGCACGGGAAAGTCCGCTCCGGACAGGTCGCCATAGCGGAAATCGGCAATCTTGACCGGCTGCGCCAACGCCGCCGGAGGCAGGGTCAGCAACCGTCGCGCGAATGCAGACAGGTGCCGTGGCGAAGCGGCCGCGACGGGCGCTTCTCCCGACGCCTTCTCCAGTCCCGGAGCAACGATCGCGCGCGACCCCTGCCGGATGACCAGGTAGCCCTCGGCATCGAGTTGGCTGTAGGCCGCGGTCACCGTGGTCCGCGACGCGCCCCATTCGGCGGCAAAGGCCCGCGTCGACGGCAAGCGATCACCGGGCCTGTAGGCGCCGCTGTGGATCTGCGCCTTGACGGCCGCGATGATGCGGCGCGCCACGCCGTCCTGCTCAAACTGGACCACAAAAAACCTTCAAAACTGGATGTTCCAAGCAATCCAGCTTTCCGGCATCTTGCTGTGCAACGCAAGGAGTTTTCACCATGTATATCCCGCCTGCCTTCCGCGACGACGATCAAGAGAGCCTGATGGCCACGATCCGCGCGGCGCGTCTGGCGACGCTGGTCACCGCCACGGCGGAAGGTCCGCTGGCGACGCCGTTGCCGCTTTTGCTCGACGAGAACGAGGGCGAGCATGGCGTGATCTACGGCCATGTCGCAAAGGCAAATCCGCAATGGCGCGTGCCGCTGGTGGGCGATGGGCTGGCGATCTTCATGGGGCCGGACGCCTATGTGACGCCGGCCTGGTACCAGACCAAGCAGGAGACCGGAAAGGTTGTCCCGACCTGGAACTATGTCGCGGTCCACGCCCGTGGTCCTGTCGAATTCTTCGAGGATGCCGACAGGTTGCTCGAGGTCGTGACGCGACTGACCAACCTGTATGAAGGAGAACGCGCCGCGCCCTGGGCCGTGTCGGACGCGCCGGCGGATTTCATCCAGTCGCAGCTCAAGGGTATTGTCGGCTTGCGCATGCCGATCACGAAGCTCGAAGGCAAGCGCAAGATGAGCCAGAACCGCAACGCCGCCGATCGCGCCGGTGTTATTTCCGGCCTGTCATCGAGCGACCGTCCGTCGGACCGCGATGTCGCGCCACTCATCCCGGTTTGAAACGCAATCCCTTAACGAGCCCGTCATGCCGGACCTGACCCAGTTCGCCCTGTATTTCGCCGCGGCGTTCCTGCTCGCCATCACGCCAGGGCCGGGCATCTTCTATGTCGCGGCGCGCACGCTGGCCGGAGGACGGGCGGAAGGCATCGCCTCGAGTTTCGGGACCGGGCTGGGCGGCATGGTCCACGTGCTGGCCGGCAGCCTTGGCGTTTCGGCAATCGTGCTTGCGAGCGCGGAGCTGTTCACGGCGCTGAAGCTGATCGGCGCCGTCTACCTCGTCTGGCTCGGCTTCCGCACCTTTCAGTCCGCGCGCCGCGAGGCAAAGACGATGCTGGAAGGCGGGACGCCGGCGGCTGCCGTCGGCGCCGGCCGAGGGTTTCGCGAAGGCGTGCTGGTCGAGGCCTTGAATCCGAAGACGGCGGCCTTCTTCCTGGCCTTCATTCCGCAATTCGTGAACCTCAGCGCCGGCCATGTCGCCCTGCAATTCATGACCCTCGGCTTCGTTTCGGTAACGCTCAATAGGCTCGCCGACGTCGTGGTCGCATTCGCGGCCAGCCGTATCCGGCAAGGCGCGGCCGGGCGCAACAATGCGATGCGCCGCCTGCGCGAGGCGTCAGGCGGCGCGATGATCGCGCTCGGCATCGGCCTGGCCATCGCCAAGCGCCCCGCTCTCTGATCACCAAGTGCGGACGCTGTGTCGCTCTCCGATGTTCGGACGCGACGGAATATCCGGCGGCTGCTTCCCGTCAGGTGCAAACCCACTCGCGGATCTTGCACTCCTTGTTCTCGCCTCCGCACTGGGCTGTCGCCTTGTCCTCGGCTTCGCGGCGGTTCGTGGCCGACGCTGCGCCCCAGAACGGCGTCGCCGCGCCGCGGCTCTTGCCGACCGAGAGCGCGGCGCAGTGCTCATAGGGAAAGCCGGTGCCGTCATCATCGTCCCAATGGCGATGGTTGCGGAACACCTCGACCACCCGGCAGCCCTTGCCGTCCGCGTTCTCGCAATGCTTGAGCGCTATGTCTTCCGCTTCCTGCCGCTTGTCGGCGCCCCAGAAGAAGCCGTGACGGCCGTCGCCCGGCGAATAGGCGATCGCGCCCCAGATGCCCTTTTCCTCGCTCGCCGACGCTGGCGGTGACGGGGCGACCAGGTCAGCGGCGTTGCTCGCAATCGTAAGCCCGGCGAGCGCCGCAAGCAGCGGGATCGAAAGACGGGGATTGATCAGCATCTTCGTGCTCCAGTTGCAGCTATTCAGCAGTCGACCGTCATGCCCGGCTCTAGCCGCCCATGCGCGCGACCGAGACGACGATGCAAGTGTTGCCGGTCGGGACCAGCAACGCCTGGCCGGCATTGTCGGCCAGGTTGAAAAGCATCGAGTTCGAAAGATTGTCCGCCAGCAGGCTGCCCTTCGGAAGCGTGCCGGCGACTTCCTGGCAAGAGCGAGGGAACGGCGCCACGCGCACGAAGCCGCCCTCGCAGCTCTGGCCGACAGGCGAGGCAAAAACGACGCCCGCGGCCTGCGTCTTGTAGTTTGGCAGGTTGTAGCTCATCCCGGCGACGGCCTGCACGGCGTGGGTATCGGGCGAAGCGTTGTCCCATTGCGTCTGGATCGCATAGGTCGACCCGGCAGTCAGAGCCTGCCCCATCGTGGCAAAGAGATTGGCGCAGGTGCGGACACCTGCCTGTGCGACATGCGCCTGGAAGGGATTCTTGTTTGCCGAGGCGTCGGCCGTCGCGGGCAAGACTTCTGCCGGCTTGCCCTGCATGGGCGCCTGCGCCTGCGCGGAGGCCGTGCCCGCGACGAATGTTCCAAGCGCGGGATAGAGACGGAACGACAGGACGACCGCCGCCGCGACCAAGACCGCGAACGCGCCGAGCAGCGCCGTGTTTCGCACCAGGCGCCGGCCTGGCGAACGCTGTGGCGGCGCACTTGCCGGCGGCTCCGGCAGCGCGACCGGCTGGGAGTGCGTCAGGATTCTGTCCTCGATGGATTGGCGTGTCATCTCAAAGTCTTTCTAGTTGATGGCCGACAGCGCGGTCTTGAGTCCCTTGAACGGGGCATCGATGCTGACGGTCGCTCCCGACGGCAGAGAATAGGAAACCTGGACCGTGGTCTCTTTGCCGATCTGCTCGCGAAGCACCGGGCCGACGGGCACATAGCCGACGCAGACCGACGCATCGCAACCCTGCAGCTGAACGTCGACCGGCTGTTTGCGGCCGGCAAGTCTCAGCGAAAGCTTGCTGCCCTTACCTGCCGCGCTTGGAGTCCGCAATATCATGAAGGGTTTGCCTTTCTCGTCGGCCGCGAGCGACCAGCTGAAGACCAACGCCTGGCTTTGGTCGATAAAAGACTGGCCGATGTTGCACACCTTCTTCCTGGCCTGCAGGTTCTCGTCGCAGATCAGCGTCCAGTTCTCGAACGGACGAGTGGTGCGCTGATAGTCGCCAAGCTTCACGCCCGCAGGCACCGCCACGTCGGAAGGCTTTATCCGATAGGCGGGCTGGGCCGCCTCCTGCCCGACCGCACGCGGACCGGACAGGAGCAGGCAAGCCATGCACAGTGCGACGGCAGAGACGGCTCGTCCGGCCGTGAAGGGGCTTTTTGCGTGAGCATGATTATTCGAAGAACCGCTACGCACTTTTCGCGATCACGCTCTAGTTCAGGGTAAAGCTGACACCCGCGCCGACACCCCAGTGCCCACCCGCCGTCGTGCCGGATACGTTTGCCCGGGCTCTGCCATCTTCGCTGGTGTAACCGGCGCCGAACGCGACGGCGCCTTCGCCGCGCCAGTAGCCGCCACCGGCCGCCACGCTCAGCTTGCCCGGACGGTCGTCATAGCGCAGCGAGGCGGCCGCAAGGCCGATCGCGGCAGCCTGGCGCGCCTCGCCCCGAGCCTCGCCCATATCCATGTTGAGCTGGCTGAGCTTGGAGTCGGTGTAGGCATTGGCCTGCTGCAGCGTGGTTGCCGCCACCTGGTTGGTATAGGCCTTGGAGTTGTCGAACGTTGTCGCCAGCCCGTTGTTGAATTGTAGCACGTTGACTGCATCGGTATCGGCGGTGCCGGCGCCGACATTGTGGATGACGACGGGCGCATTCACGTCGCCGCCGACAAGCGTCAGCGAATTGGACTTGGTGCCGTCCGGGTTCTTGTCATACTGGACGGCGAACTCATTCAGATTGCCGACACTTCCCTGCACTGCTTCGACAGCCTGATTGGTCGCGTAGAGCTGGCTGCCATTGATGGCGTCGGTGGAGGAGGCACTGATCCGTCCCGCCGCCACATTGGTGACGGTGCGCTCGTTGCCGACGCTGCCGACGCTCACCGTGCTCGTCGGAGCGGTTCCGGCGAAGGTGTAGCTGACGCCGTTGATCGTCGTGCCGGTGGTGGCGACTGCCGCGGCGGTCGTCGAGCCGGCGCCGAGCGCGACGCTGCCCGGCTCATTGGCCGTGGCGCCGGCGCCGAGCGCCATGGACTGGGCGCCGTTGGCGGTCGAGTTGGTGCCGAAGGCGATGCTGTCGGCCTGATTGGAAGTCGCGTTCTGCCCGATCGCGATACCGCCCGGCGCCGTCTGCTGCACGATGGCGCCGTTGCCCATGCCGATGCCGTTGTCGCCGTTGACGGTGGTGCGCGGGCCGATCGCGACCGAATCGGTGCCGACCGCCAGCGAGTCCGGGGCGGTCGAATTGGCGTGGAAGTACATGGTCGGCGTCACCGCGAAGGAGCTCAGCGCACCCTTCAACTGACGGAGCGTGACCGCGTCCTGGTCCTGAGTGCCGTCGGCCACGTTGATGATCTGGCGATAGGACGTAGAGGTACCCACCGAGACGGCGCCGAGCAGGGTCATGTCCGAGGTGTTGTAGGGAATAAGGCCGGTGCCGGAGAGGATCGATCCCGATGCGGGCGCGACCGCGCGATCCGAAACCGAGCCGGAGCCAAGCGCCACGCCGTCGGCGATGGTGACAGCTGTGCCGCGGCCGAGAGCCAGCGAATTGGCGGCGGATGCCGTTGCCTGGTAGCCGAGCGCCGACGAACCAACCCCTTGCGCGAAGGCATCGGTGGCCGGCAGCGTGGTGTCGTTGGTGCGCACGTAGCGGATGCCGTCGCCATTGGCGTCAGTGTAGGCAGTCGAGGTATCGCCGGCAAAATTGTTGATCGTGTTGCCAAGCGTGGTGATGTCGGCGGTGTTGGCGGCGATGTCGGTCGTGTTCTGCGTCACCTGCTGGTTGGTGGCGAAGAGCTGCGAGCCGTTGACCGCGTCGGTCGAGGAGTTGCTCAACCGCCCGGCCGCGACGTTCTGGATCTGGCGCTCCGCGCCCACCGAGCCGACCGAGAATGCGCCGGCCGGCGTTCCGCCAGCGAAGGTGTAGTTGACGCCGCCGATCGTCGTGCCGCCGACATTGGTCGTGGCTCCCGATACCGAATTCAGGCCGATCGCCACGTCGCCGGCATTGTTGGCGACGGCATTCGGGCCAATTGCGACGGAGTCCGTCCCCAGGGCCTGGGAATCGGCAAGCGTCGAATTGGCATGGAAATATTTGATGCCGCCGCCGGTGTTGATGTTGTTGATCGTGTTGCCGAGAGTGGTGATGTCCGCGGTGTTGGCCGCGATATCGGTCGTGTTCTGGGTTACCTGCTGGTTGGTCGCGAAGAGCTGCGAGCCGTTGACCGCGTCGGTCGAGGAGTTGCTCAACCGCCCGGCCGCGACGTTCTGGATCTGGCG
>NZ_JAIUHG010000057.1 GCF_020164955.1 Mesorhizobium sp. CA8 | reverse complement strand
CGCAGAGGGCAGACCTAGAAGCAAACTTCTTCGTCGCCAGCGGCGCACCGCCCTCGTTCGTGGGCCGTATATAGTCGCCGCCCGACCGAACTGTCAACAGCCTAGATCGCTCTTTTTTCGATTTCTCGTGGAGATATCCAAGAAGGCAAAATTTGTGAGCTGGCTTGGTTGAATTTTGGCCGGCGCTTCCGTTGCCAGCTATTGCAGCGATACCCGTCACAACCGCTTCGCCTTGTGAATGCGGTCGTCCCTAAGGCAGCCGCCAGCATTTAGCCGAGTGTCGATCTTCGCGGCCTTTGAGCTGCGACTCAGAGCCGTCCTTCGAGTAATTCAGGCGTGATGTTTCGGCCGGCGTAGAAGATGCCGAGGATCAGCACGCGCTCGCCATCGACAGTGAAGACGATGCTGACCGCGCGACGATAACCAATGATCCGCAGCCCCGGCATGATCTCCACCCGCTCGGTGCCGCGCTGTGGAAATGTCGACAAGCCCAGACAGAGATCGCGGATGCCTGCAACAAAATCCCAGGCAACCGCCGGCGACGCACGCTCGGCTATATCGTCATAGAGTTGTTCGAGTTCGGCTTCCGCTTTCGGGTGGAAGACAATCCGGTACTCCATCCCCTACTTGGCTTTCGCCTGCCGTGCGCGATGACGGAGCTCCAGCCGGGAAAACACCGATTCAGCGGGGATTCCCTTGGCCGGATCCTGCTGAAGATCGGTAACGCGCGACGGGATTTCCTCGCGCAGCCACTTCTCCCGCTCTGCCTCAAAATCCTCGAGCATGCGCAGACCGGCGCGGACAACCTCGCTGGCATTGTTGTAGCGGCCCGATTCGAGCTGCTTTCTGATGAAGCGCTCATAGTGCTCGTTCAAAGCGTAGTTGGGCATGGAGACCTCCTCCGGAAATATGGGGCCGGGCTGGAGATATAGCAATAGATAGCAACAATTGGCATTTGGTTGATTGGATTCCAATTCACCCGTCGCGATTCGGTGAAGGCCCAACAGTACCCGAATCGGCAGAGATCAAAATTATCGGGTCGAGAGGCCGGCGCCCGATGGAGGATCGCTAGGCGGCCCGATTCCACGACCTCTGCGCCATTTTGAGGCAGCTGAGACGCGGAAGCCGGCTGAGTTTAAAACTCAACCGGCTAGAGTCTTTCATGTTTTGACGAAAGCGTATCCGGCGTTTTCGAAGTAGTTCTTGCATTCGGTTGCCTCGATGGTTGCGACGAGGTGGCCGATGTGGCGC
>NZ_JAIUHG010000056.1 GCF_020164955.1 Mesorhizobium sp. CA8 | reverse complement strand
TGTCGTAAGCGCATGAGTTGTCCGGGTTAGGTAGCACATGAGTTGTCCGGTTTTATCGCCAGCGAATGGAGGCTGGGGATGGGACGGACAGCATGGCTACAGGACCGGAGGATGCAGAAGTTTCGGGACGTTTTGAGCCGCTGGGATGGCGGTGATCTTTCGATGATGGAGGCGGGTGAGCTGTTGGGCATGTCGGAACGTCAGTTCCGGCGGTACCGGGACCGCTACGAAGAGGCTGGGGAGGATGGCTTGCGAGACCGCCGCTTGGGCAAGATTTCGACGCGCCGGGTACCTGCGGAAGCGATCGAGGAGATGCTGGAGCTTTATCGGAATCGCTACCTTGGTTGGAATGTGAAGCATTTCCACGAGCACCTGATACGCGATCATCATTTCAGTTGGGGCTACACCTTCATCAAGACGCAGCTTCATGCAGCCGGGTTGGTTGAGCGGGCCAAGCGACGCGGGGCGCATCGGCGCAAGCGGGAAAGGAAGCCATGCGAGGGGATGATGCTGCACCAGGACGGCAGCCGGCATGCCTGGCTGGCGGGCCAGCCGCTGTTGGACCTGATCGTGACGATGGACGATGCCACGAGCAAGCTCTATTCGGCCTTTCTGGTTGCCGAGGAAGGCACGGCGTCGAGCTTTCAGGGGCTTATGGAGACCTTTGCCGCCAAAGGCCTGCCCTCGAGCCTCTACACCGATCGCGGCAGCCATTATTTCGTGACGCTCAAGGCCGGCGAGGCGGTCGACAGGAGCCGGCTGACCCAGGTCGGGCGGGCGCTGCGGCAACTGGGCATCGAGCATATTCCGGCTTATTCGCCTGAAGCCAGGGGCCGCTCGGAGCGGATGTTCTCCACCTTGCAGGACCGGCTGCCAAAGGAGCTGGCGCTGACCGGCATTGCCGATATCGAGGCCGCCAACCGCTTCATCGCGCAGACCTATCTGCCTGCCCACAATGCCCGCTTCGCCAGGCCGGCCGCGGTCCAGGACAGCGCCTTCGTTGCCGCCGATCCGGCGGCGCTGACCGAGATATTGTGCCTCCAGGAAGAGCGCGTCGTTGCCCGCGACAACACTGTCGCCTTCGCGCGGCTCAGATTGCAGCTGCCGCAAAGCCCGGTCCGACACCACTTCGTCAAAGCTACAGTCAAGGTCAGGCAATACCCGGATGGTACGCTCGCAATCTTCCACGGCCCCCGCCGCATCGCGACATACACCTCAGATGGCGCACCAATCCTGGATGGATGCTCAATCGGCAGAGCTGCGTGAACCGCTTCGACGCAAACTGAAGCGGACAAATGATGTGCTACCAAACCGGACAACTTGATTAGCTACCGACA
>NZ_JAIUHG010000055.1 GCF_020164955.1 Mesorhizobium sp. CA8 | reverse complement strand
ACTTCATGCTTCGCGACCTTGTTGGACCAGAAGAAGACCGTTTCCCCGCCGTCGCGAAACGCTCTAGTCTCACGGTCGGAGATGATACAGGGAGACGCGAATGAGCCTCACGCAGAAGCTGATCAACGACGGCAATGCGGCCGTGGACGAAATGCTGCTCGGTATCATGGCCGCGCATCCCGAGCATCTCTGGCGCCCCGACAACGCCCCGCGCGCAGTCGTTGCAAAGAATAGCCCGCGGACCGGCAAAGTCGCACTGGTGATCGGCGGCGGCTCAGGCCATGAGCCGACCTTCCTGGGCTATATCGGCAAGGGACTGGCGGATGCCGCAGCGATCGGCAACGTCTTCGCCTCGCCCCCTCCGCAGCCGGCAGTCGACGCGGCAATGGCTGCGAGCGGCGGTGCAGGTGTCCTGTTCATGTATGGCAACTATGCCGGTGACGTGATGAACTTCGACATGGCCGCAGAACTGCTGGAGATGGAAGGCATCGAGGCGCGCACGGTGCTGACCACCGATGACGTCGCGTCGGCGCCGCGCGACCAAAGGCAAAAGCGCCGGGGCGTGGCCGGCAATGTGTTCATCTTCAAGTGCGCGGGCGCGGCCGCCGACATGATGATGCCGCTGGACCAGGTGGAGCGGATCGCCAGGCATGCCAATGACCGCACCTTCACCATGGGCGTGGCGCTCTCGTCCTGTTCCCTGCCGCAGACGCGGAAGCCGAGCTTCGATCTGCCTGTTGGTGAGATGGAGATCGGCATGGGCATTCACGGCGAGCCCGGTGTGCGGCGCGGGCAGTTGCGCTCGGCCAACGATGTCGCCGACGAAATCATGGACGCGATCCTGGCGGAAATGGAGGCGCCGGCCGGCGATCGTGTCGCGGTGCTGGTCAACTCGCTCGGCGCAACACCGCTGATGGAACTCTACATCCTGAACGCGCGGATCGCGGAGCGCCTGAAAGGCGCCGGACTGATCGTCCACAAGACGTTTGTCGGCCCCTACTGCACGTCGCTCGATATGGCCGGTGCTTCAATCACCATCATGCATCTGGACGACGAATTGCAGCGCATGATCGACCACCCCTGCGACTGCGCCATGTTCCGGAGCTGAGCGAGATGGAGTTTACGACCGGGGATTTGAAAGCCCTTTTCGGCGCCTTCTCCGCGCGGATGGCGGCTGAGCGCGACAGGCTCTGCGCGCTTGACGGAGTGATTGGGGACGCTGACCACGGCATCGCCATGGAACAAGGCATGAAGGCCGCGGCCGATGCAGCCCAGGCGGCGGAGGGCACGCTGCAGGATCTGTTCAATGCCGCCGCCAAAGGCTTTCTCAACGCAGTCGGCGCCTCCTCGGGACCGCTCTACGCGACCGCCCTTCTGCGCGCCGGCAAGGCCGCGGGTCCGCGAGGATCGATCCCAAGCAGCGAGTTGCGGACTGTCATTGCGGCGATGCGCGACGGCATCGTCCAGCGTGGCAAGGCGGAGCCCGGCCAGAAGACGATGCTTGATGCCTGGGGACCGGCCGCCGATGCCGCACTCGATGGTCAGAATGCCGATGCCATAATCGCGGCTGCCCGACAGGGAGCAGAAGCGACACGCAACATGGTCGCGACCGTCGGCCGCGCCGCACGTCTCGGCGAGCGTTCTTTGGGCCACCCGGACCCGGGCTCGATTTCGGCCGCCATGCTGGTCGAAGAAATCTGCAAGGCCATGAAAGCCGCCTAACCCCTTTTTGTAGGCAATGAGGGTTCTGTGGTTGTCTCTGAGTCCGGAACGGCTTCGATCTGGCGCTGCCGAGCGAGGCTCTGACGGCCTCGATCAGGCGCTCGAAGGG
>NZ_JAIUHG010000054.1 GCF_020164955.1 Mesorhizobium sp. CA8 | reverse complement strand
CGTGAACCGCTTCGACGCAAACTGAAGCGGACAAATGATGTGCTACCAAACCGGACAACTTGATTAGCTACCGACAGGGGAGGCCGCTTCTGGCCAAGACGAGCGGTTTGCGGGATAATTAGACGGCTGCGAACGCGCTCGACGCAGGTTTGGAGCTGAGGCGATGAACTGGCCCTACCTCAGACGCGGCGACATGGCGGGCATTGTCTTCATGGCCGTGGTTCTTGCCGTGGCCGCCTTCGCCCTGCTGTTCTTCCCACAGCGCGCAGAGCAGAATTTCGGCTTCGGTCCGGAATGGCAATGCGTGCGCATGGGTGAGGGCGATCCGATCTGCGTGAGGCTGGCCGACGGCAATGCGCCGAATGACGACACGCGCGACAAGGGCGCGTCAAAGTAGATGCTAAAGCATGATCCGAAAAGCGGGAACCAGTTTTCGGAGAAGATATGCTCCAACAAAGAGTTAGATCAGGATGGCGATTCAACGAAACGCCATCCTGATCTAAAGCTCGACCTCAATGGTCAGTGTCGGCGAGTCCCCCGCTTTGAGACCTTCGCGCTGGCGCACCGGGGCCTTGACCGGCAACAGCAGGCTGCCTGAGGCCTTGTCGGGGAAGAGCGATGTTTGCCACCTGGTGGCGCCGATCATCGCGGTGATGCCGAGCGAGCCCCAAGGGCGCGCCAGTCCCGCCATCGTCGCCTTTATGCGCGCCGCGACATCCGTCGGCAGCGTCACGAAATGCCAACCGCCCTTGCCCGGGTAGACCCAGATCTCGGCCTTCATCTCATAGCGCAACATGGCAGTCCGGTGCTCGCGCCGTTCACGCCGCGGCCGCGACCTGCCGGCCGATCCCGCCATGCAGGTCGAGGCAGCGCTCGAACCATTGGGCCACGCTGTCGCTGTCGTCGAGCAGCCGGTAGGGCGAGGCGATGCGCGCCCATTGCAGCGCGCCGAAGACGATATAATCGGCAAACAGCGGCAAGGCTCCGCCGATGAAGGGCTGGTAGGTGAGCATCGAGCGCAGCGGCTCCAGCGAGGCGCGGAAGCCGGCGAGCCCTGCGTCGCGGCCGGCCACCACCTCTTCCAGCCGCTTGCCGTAGCGCTTCTCGCGGTCCTCGCGGAAATAGCGGCCGTTCGTCTCGTCCTGCATCCCGTGCAGGTCGGTGAGCGCCACGGTTGCGACATAAGGGTGGATGGTGAGCTGCGACCAGCGCTCGATGAAGCGCGCCATCGCCTTGCCGCCTTCGCCGGCAAACAGCGTCGGCCGCTCGGGATAGGCCTCGTCGAGATAGAGCGCGATGGCGAAGGAATCGACCACGACCCGCTCGCCGTCGCGGATCACCGGCACCGTCTTCGATACGCCGCCCTCCACCTTGGGCACTTCGAGGAAGCGCGTCGGCATCTTGGTCGCGGCGAGCCCCTTGTGGGCCAGCGCCATCTTCGTCTTCCAGCAATGCGGGCTGAACGGGCGTTCGGTGTCGTGGCCGACGAGGTCATAGAACAGAATGGTCATTACGGTTCCTGCGGGTTACGAAGAGCCGGGATTCGTTGTGAGCCGGATGGAAAAATGAAACAGCATTTCATGATGTTTGCGGCTTACAATCAATGGGCCAATACGCGCATCTATGATGCCGCCGCGGATCTTGGCGAAGACGAACTCGGTCGCGACGTCGGCGCCGTCTTCGGCTCGATGCTCGGCACGCTCAACCACCTGCTCGACGTCGACCGCGTCTGGATGAAGCGCTTCACCGGCGAGGGCGACGCGCCTTCGAACACCGCCGCCATGCTCTATCGCGCCTTGCCGGCCCTGAAGCTGGCGCGCGAGGCCGAAGACAGGAGGATCCTCGATTGGGTGGGCGGGATG
>NZ_JAIUHG010000053.1 GCF_020164955.1 Mesorhizobium sp. CA8 | reverse complement strand
GGTGCTGGTCTGGATAACAGCGAAAGGCTACTGGCCCTATCTCTGGCGCGAATGGATAACGTCGGTCGATCACAAGCGCATCGGCGTCATGTACATCGTGCTGGCGATGCTGATGCTTCTGCGCGGCTTCGTCGACGCCATCATGATGCGCACCCAGCAGGCGCTCGCCATCCACGGGCCGGGCTATCTGCCACCGGAGCATTACGACCAGATCTTTTCCGCGCACGGCACCATCATGATCTTCTTCGCCGCGATGCCTTTCATGATCGGCCTGATGAATTTCGTCGTGCCCCTTCAGCTCGGCATCCGCGACGTCGCTTTCCCGACGTTGAACTCGGTAAGCTTCTGGCTGACGGCGGCCGGCGCATTGCTCGTCAACGTCTCGCTCGTCGTCGGCGAGTTTGCGCGCACCGGCTGGCTGCCCTATGCGCCTTTATCCGAGACGACGTATTCGCCGGGCGTCGGGGTCGATTATTATCTCTGGTCGATCCAGATCTCCGGCGTCGGCACGCTACTCACCGGCGTCAACCTAGTGACGACGATCCTCAAGATTCGCGCACCCGGCATGGGCTATCTGCGCATGCCTATGTTCTGCTGGACGTCACTCGCCTCCAACCTGCTGATCGTTGCGGCCTTCCCGATCCTGACCGCCACGCTCGCCATGCTGACGCTCGACCGCTATGTCGGCTTTCACTTTTTCACCAACGAAGCCGGCGGCAACCAGATGATGTTCGTCAACCTCATCTGGGCCTGGGGCCATCCGGAAGTCTACATCCTCGTGCTGCCCGCCTTCGGCATCTATTCGGAGATCTTCTCCACCTTCTCGTCGAAGCCGCTCTTCGGCTACCGCTCCATGGTCGCCGCGACGATGTTCATCTGCATCGTCTCCTTCACGGTGTGGCTGCATCATTTCTTCACCATGGGCGCCGGGGCCGACGTCAACGCAGCCTTCGGCATCGCCACCTCGGTCATCGCCGTCGGCACCGGGGTCAAGATCTACAACTGGCTCTTCACCATGTATGGCGGGCGCGTGCGCTTCGACACGCCGATGCTGTGGGCGCTGGCCTTTGTCACCACGTTCATCATCGGCGGCATGACGGGCGTGCTGCTCGCCGTTCCGCCGGCCGACTTCATGCTGCACAACTCGCTCTTCCTCGTGGCGCATTTCCACAACGTCATCATCTCGGGCGTCCTGTTCGCCGCGTTCGCCGGGTTCACCTACTGGTTCCCGAAGGCCTTCGGCTTCGGCTTGCATGAAGGCTGGGGCAAGGCGGCATTCTGGTTCACGCTTGCCGGTTACGTGCTGGTCTTCGTGCCGCTCTACATTGTCGGGCTGCTCGGCATGACCCGGCGCCTGCAGCACATCGACATGGACCTCTGGACGCCATGGTTGATGGTGGCGGCTTTCGGCATTGCGGTGATGATCCTCGGCGCCGCGTGCCAGGTCACGCAGCTCATCGTTTCGTTCAGGCATCGCGACGCGTTGCGCGACGAGACGGGCGACCCTTGGGACGGACGCTCGCTGGAGTGGTCGACGCCCTCCCCGCCACCCGTGTTCAACTATTCGCGGCTGCCGCATGTCGAAAACGAGGAGCCCTACTGGACCATTAAGCAAAGGGCTGTCGACGCGCAGACGCCAGAAACCGAAGAGGACTACGAACCGATCGAGATGCCACGCAACAGCCCGACGGGATTCGTCACCGCCTTCTTCAGCACGGCGATCGGCTTTGCGCTGATCTGGCACATCTGGTGGCTGGCCATCCTTGGCTTCATCGGCGCCTACATCACTTTCGTCGTGTTCGCGTGGCGCGAGCATGGCGACTATGAAATTCCCGCCAGCGAGGTTGAACGCATCGATCGCGGCAGCCGGGCGGCGCAGCTTGCCTGGATGCGAAGCCGGGAGCGTCCGGCATGAGCGACATCACGGCTGGCAGCGCACCGCGCGATCCGTATCGGCTGGGCCGCAGCCACGGGCTTGGCC
>NZ_JAIUHG010000052.1:2500-6327 GCF_020164955.1 Mesorhizobium sp. CA8 | reverse complement strand
AAACGGCCCGCGTTGTGCGGGCCGTTTTTTGTGTTTGGTTGCGGGGACAGGATTTGAACCTGTGACCTTCAGGTTATGAGCCTGACGAGCTACCGGGCTGCTCCACCCCGCGTCAACCACGAGCAAGCGTTTGCTTGCGAACACGAGCAAGCGTTTGCTTGCGTCCTTGGAGGTAAGTTTGATCTTACCTTGTTCAATGGGTCGGCCAAATGAAAGGGCCGCTTGCGCGGCCCGGGTTCCCGTTTGGCGGGCCTTAGATCGTAGAGAGAAGATTTGTCTTCATCCGGATCCTGTGGATCTGGGTGTGAGCTGAACATGCGCTTTGCAGACCTGGCAGCGACCTACTCTCCCGCGTCTTGAGACGAAGTACCATCAGCGCTGGAGCGTTTCACGGCCGAGTTCGGAATGGGATCGGGTGCAGCCGCTCCGCCATAACCACCAGGTCGGCAAAACGCATGTTCAAATCGAGAAGCTGTTTGAGCGAATAACCAATAGTGAGTAGCGAATAGGGAGCCCTATTTGCTGCCTTCTCTAAGCTGTTCGCTGATCTTTGTTGTGCCTTTGACGTTCTTCAGCCTGGCGCCCTTCGAAGCGAAGCTTCGCAAGGCCGACCGGCCGTCGGCGCTGATGCGCCGCACCCACGTAGCGCCGCCCGTAGGGCGGAACAAGCGTGAGTGAGAATGGCGACAATCCTTCGGATTGCGCCTTGATGGATATAAGTAATGAGAACGATCAAGCCTATCGAACTATTAGTACCGGTAAGCTTCAAGCGTTGCCGCTCTTCCACACCCGGCCTATCAACGTGGTCGTCTTCCACGGTTCTCAGGGAATACTCGTTTCAAGGTGGGTTTCCCGCTTAGATGCCTTCAGCGGTTATCCCGTCCGGATATAGCTACCCTGCAATGCGGCTGGCGCCACAACAGGTCCACCAGAGATCCGTCCATCCCGGTCCTCTCGTACTAGGGACAGATCCTTTCAATATTCCTACACCCACGGCAGATAGGGACCGAACTGTCTCACGACGTTCTGAACCCAACTCACGTACCGCTTTAAATGGCGAACAGCCATACCCTTGGGACCTGCTCCAGCCCCAGGATGCGATGAGTCGACATCGAGGTGCCAAACAACCCCGTCGATATGGACTCTTGGGGGTCATCAGCCTGTTATCCCCGGCGTACCTTTTATCCGTTGAGCGATGGCCCTTCCACGCGGGACCACCGGATCACTATGACCGACTTTCGTCTCTGCTCGACTTGTCAGTCTCGCAGTCAGGCAGGCTTATGCCATTGCACTCAGCGAACGATTTCCGACCGTTCTGAGCCCACCATCGCGCGCCTCCGTTACTCTTTAGGAGGCGACCGCCCCAGTCAAACTACCCACCATACATTGTCCCGGACCCGGATAACGGGCCGCGGTTAGACATCCATAGTGATAAGGGTGGTATTTCAAGGGTGGCTCCACCTGAGCTGGCGCCCAGGCTTCAAAGCCTACCACCTATCCTACACATGCCACTACGAATGCCAATGTAAAGCTATAGTAAAGGTGCACGGGGTCTTTCCGTCTAACCGCAGGAACCCCGCATCTTCACGGGGAATTCAATTTCACTGAGTCTATGCTGGAGACAGCGGGGAAGTCGTTACGCCATTCGTGCAGGTCGGAACTTACCCGACAAGGAATTTCGCTACCTTAGGACCGTTATAGTTACGGCCGCCGTTTACTGGGGCTTCGATTCAGAGCTTGCACCCCTCCTCTTAACCTTCCAGCACCGGGCAGGCGTCAGACCCTATACGTCGCCTTGCGGCTTCGCAGAGCCCTGTGTTTTTGATAAACAGTCGCTACCCCCTGGTCTGTGCCACCCTCCTCTGCTTGCGCAGAAAAGGGTCACGCTTCTTCCGAAGTTACGCGTGCAATTTGCCGAGTTCCTTCAGCATAGTTCTCTCAAGCGCCTTGGTATACTCTACCTGACCACCAGTGTCGGTTTCGGGTACGGTCTATAAGGAGGAGCTATTTCCTGGAACCACTCCGCTGCCCGTTCAATCCGATAAGATTGGACAACTTGTGTGATCCGTCACTACCTCCAGGCCCACGAATATTAACGTGGTTCCCATCGACTACGCGTTTCCGCCTCGTCTTAGGGGCCGGCTAACCCTGCTCAGATTAACTTTAAGCAGGAACCCTTGGTCTTTCGGCGGGGGAGTCTCTCACTCCCCTTACGTTACTCATGTCAGCATTCGCACTTCTGATACCTCCACCGCCCCTCACGGGTACGACTTCATCAGCTTACAGAACGCTCCGCTACCGCTCGTGATTGCTCACGAACCCTAAGCTTCGGTGTATGGCTTTAGCCCCGTTACATTTTCGGCGCAAAGACCCTTATTTAGACCAGTGAGCTGTTACGCTTTCTTTAAATGATGGCTGCTTCTAAGCCAACATCCTGGTTGTTTTGGGATCCTCACATCCTTTCCCACTTAGCCATAACTTGGGGACCTTAGCTGTAGGTCAGGGTTGTTTCCCTTTTCACGACGGACGTTAGCACCCGCCGTGTGTCTGCCGACTAGTACTCCCAGGTATTCGGAGTTTGGTTAGGTTTGGTAATCCGGTGAGGACCCCTAGCCCATCCAGTGCTCTACCCCCTGGGGTATTCGGTCGACGCTCTACCTAAATAGATTTCGCGGAGAACCAGCTATTTCCGAGTTTGATTGGCCTTTCACCCCTAGCCACAAGTCATCCCGAACTATTGCAACAGTTATGGGTTCGGTCCTCCAGTAAGTGTTACCTTACCTTCAACCTGCTCATGGCTAGATCACTCGGTTTCGGGTCTAATGCGACGAACTGAACGCCCTGTTCAGACTCGCTTTCGCTGCGCCTACACCTAGCGGTTTAAGCTTGCTCGTCACACTAAGTCGCTGACCCATTATACAAAAGGTACGTGGTCACCCTTGCGGGCTCCCACTGTTTGTAGGCAATCGGTTTCAGGTACTCTTTCACTCCCCTTGTCGGGGTGCTTTTCACCTTTCCCTCACGGTACTAGTTCGCTATCGGTCATGCACGAGTACTTAGGCTTGGAAGGTGGTCCTCCCAATTTCAGACAGGATTTCACGTGTCCCGCCTTACTCGAGGACGAATGATCGCATTACGCGTACGGGGCTGTCACCCGCTATGGCCCTACTTTCCAGAAGGTTCCGCTTGTCTCTCAATCGCCACTGGCCTGGTCCGGGTTCGCTCGCCACTACTTCCGGAGTCTCGGTTGATGTCCTTTCCTACGGGTACTTAGATGTTTCAGTTCCCCGCGTTCGCCACTTTATCCCTATGTATTCAGGATAAGTTACCTATTAGCGATACTTGGAAACCACAGCGGCAAAAGCACAACCTCAAAGAGATCGTCCCTGCCGCTCTGATTTTCCAAGTACCTTAGGTGGGTTTCCCCATTCGGAAATCTACGGATCAAAGGGTATTCGCACCTCCCCGTAGCTTATCGCAGCGTATCACGTCCTTCATCGCCTGTGCATGCCAAGGCATCCACCAATTGCCCTTAAGACACTTGATCGTTCTCATTGCCAATACCCATCGCGCGATCTCGAAGAGATCGTCGCATAAGCGCAATCCCGAAGGGATTGTCGCCTGAGCCAGATCCTGTGCGGGATCTCGCTTCAATGGAATTGGCACAAAAAGACCAGCTTCTCGAGATCGGTTCGAGGGCGCGGTTAGGCAAACCCATCATATGCAAGGGATTGAGCGTCCCTTGCGACAAATCATGGCCCTTTCGGGACCCATGAAGTTCGAACAAATCTTCTCTTTACGATGTCAAACAGAACAGGCGCAGAGCC
>NZ_JAIUHG010000051.1 GCF_020164955.1 Mesorhizobium sp. CA8 | reverse complement strand
CAAGCGATTCGTGTGTCATCTCCAGCGTAGAATCACAACCGATTCCGCGCCGCAATACCTATCTTAGCGCCTATGCCGGTTGACAGGTGCGGGCCGCGGCGCCGTTCAGGATGCAGCACTGGGATCGGCGCTCGCCGAGGATGACATAGGTCGAGATCCGTGCGCCCGAGTCCTTGTTCAGATGACGTGCTCCCCTGAAATGTCCTCGCTTTGAGGTTAGCCTGTTATCCGGATGAGGAGACAGGGAAACGATTTTCCGACGAACAGATCATCGGCATTTTGAAGGAGCACCAGGCGGGGCTCTCGGCGACGGAGCTTTGCCGCAAATACGGCGTGAGCGACGCGACCTTCTACAAGTGGCGCTCAAGTATGCCGGCATGGATGTGTCGGAGGCGAAGCGGCTGAAGGCTCTTGAGGAGGAGAACGGCAAGATGAAGCGTCTGCTGGCCGATGCGATGCTCGACGACTCGATCTTGCGCGAGATGCTCGGAAAAAACTTCTGACGGCCTGGGTCAAGGAGAACTGCTGTGACCTGGGCGATTAAGAACAAGGGCTATTCGCAGCGCCGGGCCTGCGGGCTCGTCTGCATGGAGCCGCGGGTTTAGCGCTACCGTTCGAGCCGGGCCGATGACCTTGGCCTGCGCAGGCGGCTGCGGGAAATGGCCGCCGAGCGCCGGCGCTTCGGTTACCGCCGGCTGCACCTGCTCCTGAAGCGTGAAGGCGTGGCGATGAACTGGAAGAAGCTCTATCGCCTCTATCGCGAGGAGCGGCTGACGGTGCGCAAGCGGGCATTGGGCACCAGCGTGCCGGTGGCAATCCCGCAGGGCGCCAACCAGCGCTGGAGCCTCGACTTCGTCTCCGACACGCTGACCGATGGCCGCCGCTTCCGGATCCTGTGCGTCATCGGCGACTTCAGCCGGGAGTGTCTGGCCACGGTCGTCGACAACTCGATGTCGGGTGAGTGTGTCGCCCCGCGAACTCGACATCATCGCCGAGCATCGCGGTTACCCTGCATGATCGTATCGGAGCTGACGTCGAATGTCATCCTGGCGTGGCGGGAGGACCGGCAGGTCGAATGGCACTACATCGCGCCGGGCAAGCCGATGCAAAATGGCTTCGTGGAAAGCTTAAACGGGAGGCTACGCGATGACTGCCTCAATGAGCGGCTCTTCACCAGGTACCGGCATGCCCGCAACAGCATCGAAGAATGGAGGATCGACTACAATGTGAATCGCCAGCACGAGCCTCGATGGGCTCACCCCGCTTGAATATGCAACCCGATCCGTCAAGGATCACAACGTGAACAGGGCTAACTTATAGATGCGGACAAAACGGGGAGCACGACACAGATCTCGACGAAATTCCATCGGCAGGATGCCTGCCTCCTCGCAATGGTCGGGCTCGAGCGTGATCGAGCCATGATAGTTGAGATTGGCCTCGGTAACGTGGATGCCGTGCAGCTTTCCGGCGACGATTTTGCGCGTTTCTTCCTCCAGAAAAGACTTGCAATGTCCCGAGCCACACGTGGCTCGCGTCCTCAGTCGTTCTCAAAGCCTATCGTGTGGTTTCTTCGGCTTGAGCGTATGAACGCTCTCTTCTGATCGCGTCGCAGGATTCGATGAAGGCGACATCCAGCAGGCAACCGAGTGGTTCCAGTCCGTGAAAGCTAGCCATCTGTGGCAGTTCATCGAGCCGGGAGATGATGAGGCCAAGTGCTTCCACGCGGTCTTTTGTTTGCTCCTGGCCAGTCACTCCTTCCTCGCCCGTTGAGTTGATGTGGTCTGCCAGCGAACAGGCTTGCGCGTCGAGGGTCGGCGCAAGTTGGTCTGCGTCGAAAGGACTTCCTGCGATCCCGGTTCATGTCCTCTCCTTCAGTTCAGATGCCTGCTGCAGTTCCGGTCGGCTGGCCCCGTGTCGAGGATGGGAGCTGTGGGTAAGCCATCCGACCGAGATAAGGTCGACGCCGGTCGCCGCAATTGCCGGAGCCGTTTTCGGTGTCATCCGACCCGACGCCTCGGTGAGAGCCCTGCCGGCGGCCATCGCCACCGCCTGGCCAAGATCCTCGAGGGACATCGCTTGGTTCACGAGCTAATTTTCTGGCTGCCCGAAGGGTATTATGCCGGCCCTCAGCTGGTTCGCACTTCCGTTCCGGCGGTGCCGATTAGCGGCGAGCGATCAGCGGGCAGAGCTGGCTAACTAACCGTGGACGACGGCACACTTCATGGCAGCCATTCGGAGTTCTGTGTCCGAAGCCTGAAGAGCGCTGTGATAGTTTTCCCGCAGTTTATCGACGACTCCGGCGAGCGGAACAGGGCGGTGGTGGGGCTGATAATCTCGAAAGGATCTTCGAGCACCTGGCTAAACGAGGCCTTGAAGGGTTGAGGGGACGGTCTGGAGATGGATTACCCGCAGTTTTCAAAACCCCCATTCGGATGTACGCCGCAAAGATAAGCGCTCACATAGGCAAACGACCGTAGTCCGGCTCAGCCCCCGATTGCAGCGGGGGCACGCTGCACTTAAGGTCAGAAAGCAATCCGTCCGTCAGTCCGTAGACCCAGCCGTGAATCCGCACCCGCTTGCCGCGTTTCCATGCCCGCTGCACGATGGGCGTGCGTTCAAGGCGTGCCACTTGGTTGCGCGTGCTCATTTCACAGACGAACTTGAGGCGCGAAGTCATGTCGGGGAGGCGGTCCAGTTCGTCCCTGTTCTGTTCGGCCACATCGCGAATGGGCTGCAGCCAATGGTCGATGATGCCGTGCCGTTCTCCGTCGAGCGCAGCTCGGATGCCGCCGCAGCCATAATGGCCGCAGACGATCACGTGTGACACTTCCAAGACGTCGATCGCATATTCAAGCACCGATAGCAGGTTCAAGTCGCTCGGGTGAACCAGATTAGCGACGTTCCGGTGGACGAAGACCTCACCCGGTTCCAAGCCGGTGATCGTGTTGGCCGGCACCCGGCTGTCCGAACAGCCGATCCAGAGGTATTGCGGCCGCTGAAGATGGAAAGCCGTTCGAAATAGCGGGGGTCCTCGCGGCGGCGTTCCTCCGACCAGGCCCGGTTTTTCTCGAACAGCTCATTTAGCACGTCATTACCTCTTATGGATCAGCTTTTGCCCGCCGCAGGCCAATACACCTCTTTTGTCGGGAGGGACACGCATTTGGCGGCACCCCCTTCAGCTTAAACGGTCCTGATGCGATACGGGAAGAGGGTAGCCGCCTACGCCGGAGCAACCGTCCGGCGGGCTTCAGAACGCGCCGCCAATCAAGTCCTTCAAGCAGCGCCGACAACTGAGCGGCCGTTAGCCGCATCACGCCATCCTGCACTTTCGGCCAGCGGAACTCGCCATCCTCCAGCCGCTTCGCATAAATGCAGACGCGGGTGGCGTCCCAGAAGATCAGCTTGATCCGATCCGTCCGTTTCGCGCGGAAGACATAGACTGCACCACTGAACGGATCGGCACCTATCTTCTCGCGCACCATTGCGGCGAACCCCTCCGGCCCGCCATTTCGGACAATGGCTTCAGCGCACCAAGATACCATTGCCGAAGTTGATGACGATGCCATTCGCCGCTTTTCGCGGCATCCGCCGGCCGATTATCTCTCCACCAGATATGTGAACCGAGCGCGGCGGTTCGTGAGCTTTCTGGTGGAATGCAGGGGGGTGATGCAGTTGAGTTGGATATGCCGCGTGGGAATGACGCTGGCGAGGCGGCCATCGACTATCCGCGGGATGCTCGACCACCTGCCGTCCGGTGAGCAGATTTTTCTACGAACCCTTGCCATCGTCAGCCCTGCTCTTGTAAGGGGGGGTATCGACGATGCGCCTTCCCGAGGCGCCAATCTGCTCCGGCACTCGGCAGCGACCAACGCAAGGTTCCCCCCTCGCGACCGTGTGGCATAGATTGAGCAAGCCACGCTGGCTGACCAGATCCTGCTCCAGCCCTTCCCAAAGCTTCATCGAGAATTCTTAGAACGGCTCGTGCCGGGCAAAAGGTAATTGGAACGAACTATCGTGGTGTTACGGCCGAAATTACCGCCCCCGATCCACTCTTCTTGACGACCGCCACCTTTGCCTCGCCGAACTCCTTGGCAAGATAGTATGCCGTGCAAGCCCGTGCCCGCCGCCACCGATCACCACGATGTCGTATTTCCGCTTGGGTTCCAGCTCGCGCCATACGGGCTTCCCGCCACAGTGACCTGTTGTTGCCTCGTCAATGATTTTGAAGCCGGAATAGCGCATCGCTTCCTCTTCTTGGGATTTCGCTGCATTTCAGGTGTCTATGGACATCTGCCCCGTCGCTTTCGGACGACTACCCCTTCCATTTCGGACATGTCGGACGTGTTCTAGACATGGCATTGGAGCGCAACTGAACGAGTCCGTTTGACAACTATCCTGCCGGGTAGGCAGAACCTATCCGGCCAATAAATCATTTTCTATCCGGACAGGTGTTGTAGGCGGTTGTCTGCCGACTCATGCTTCCTGCGACGACCAAAAGCGGGTCAGCCGCTTGTGCAGGAGGATTTTATGGCCGGTTACACTCATCTATTCGTTCCGGGGCCCACCAATGTCCCGGAGGCTGTACGCCAGGCAATGAACCTCCCAATGGAGGACATGCGCGCCGCTTCATTCCCCAATCTGACGCTACCGCTGTTCGAGGACATCAAAAAGGTCTTCAAGAACGAGACCGGCCGCGTCTTCATCTACCCCTCCTCGGGCACCGGTGCCTGGGAGGCGGCGATGACCAATGTGCTCAGCCCCGGCGACAGGGTGTTGATGTCGCGCTTCGGCCAGTTCTCGCATCTGTGGGTCGACATGGCCGAGCGGCTCGGCTTCGATGTCGATGTCATCGATTGCGAATGGGGCACTGGCGTCCCGCTCGAGCTCTATGCCGAGAAGCTTCGGGCCGACAAGGCGCACCGCATCAAGGCTGTCTTCTGCACCCAGAACGAGACCGCGACCGGCGTCACCAGCGACGTCGCCGGCTGCCGCGCCGCGCTCGACGCGGCGCACCATCCTGCCCTTCTCTTCGTCGACGGCGTTTCCTCGATCGGCTCGATCGACTTCCGCCAGGAGGAATGGGGCGTCGACTGCGCCGTCAGCGGCTCGCAGAAAGGCTTCATGCTGCCGGCCGGCCTCGGCTTCCTGTCGGTCAGCACGAAGGCGCTTGCCGCTTCGCGGGTGGCGACACACCGGCACTGCTACTTTTCCTTCGAGGACATGATCCGCGCCAATGACGCCGGCTACTTCCCTTACACGCCGGCGACCCAATTGCTGCGCGGCCTGCGTGCCTCGCTCGACCTGATCGCCGAGGAAGGACTGGAAAACATCTTCTCCCGTCACCATCGCTTGGCAGAAGGCGTGCGCAAGGCCGTCGACGCCTGGGGCCTGAAGCTCTGCGCCAAGACAGCGCAATGGCACTCCGACACGGTCAGCGCGATCCTGGTGCCGGAAGGCATCGACAGCGCCAATGTCGTCAAGCGCGCCTACGGAGCCTACCAGACCTCACTTGGCGGCGGTCTCAATAAGGTGGCCGGCAAGGTCTTCCGCATCGGCCATCTCGGCTGGCTGAACGAGGTGATGGTGCTGGCCTCGCTGTCGGCCGCAGAAATGGCGCTGCTCGATTGCGGCGTGCGCCTGGCCCCTGGCTCGGGCGTGGCGGCGGCGATCGAGCATTTCCGCCGCACGGCCGACGTGCCGGTCGCCAAGGCGGCGTGAGGAGCGCATCATGAGCCACACCATCAATCATTTGAAGAAACTGCGGCTGCAGCGCAGCGAGCTCGCCGTCCCGGGCTCCAGCCCGGAAATGATCGACAAGGCGGCGAACAGCGCCGCCGACTTCGTCTTCCTCGACATCGAGGACGCGGTCGCGCCGCCCGACAAGGAGCGCGCCCGCAAGAACATCATCCAGGCGCTGAACGATATCGACTGGCGCGCCAAGGGGAAGACGGTCTCGGTCCGCATCAACGGCCTCGATACTCATTACATGTACCGCGACGTCGTCGACGTCATGGAGCAGGCCGGCGATCGGCTGGATACGATCCTGGTGCCGAAGGTCGGCGTGCCGGCCGACCTTTATATGGTCGAGGCCATGGTCAACCAGATCGAGATGGCCAAGGGTTTCAAGACCCGTGTCGGCCTGGAGGCGCTGATCGAGACGGCGCTGGGCATGGCCAATGTCGAGGCGATCGCCGCCACGCCCGGGCGGCTGGAAGCCATGCATTTCGGCGTCGCCGACTATGCCGCAAGCAACAAGGCGCGCACGGTCAACATCGGCGGGCTCAACCCCGACTATCCCGGCGACCAGTGGCATTTCGCTTTGTCGCGCATGACGGTCGCCTGCCGCGCCTATGGCTTGCGCGCCATTGACGGGCCGTTCGGCGATTTCTCCGACCCGGAAGGCTACAAAGCGGCCGCCAGGCGTGCCGCCGCGCTTGGCATCGAAGGCAAATGGGCGATCCACCCTTCGCAGATCGCCCTGGCCAACGACGTGTTCTCGCCGCCGGAGAAAGAAGTCATTCGGGCAAGGCGCATCCTCGAAGTGCTGAAGGAGGCCGAGGCGCTCGGCAAAGGCGCCGCCGCACTTGACGGCAAGATGATCGACGCGGCGTCGGAGCGCATGGCGCGCAACGTGCTGGTGGTGAACGAGGCGATCGAGCGCGCAGGCCAACTCGTTAGCGAACAAAAGCCGCAAGCCGCGCAATAGACATACCGGGAGGACATGATGGACATCCACGAATACCAGGCCAAGGAACTGCTTGCCCGCCACGGCGTGCATGTGCCGCGCGGCGGCCTCGCCTACAGCCCCGAGCAGGCGACCTACCGCGCCAGGGAGATCGGCGGTGCGAAATGGGTGCTGAAGGCGCAGGTCCACTCCGGCGCGCGCGGCAAGGCCGGCGGCATCAAGCTCTGCTCGAACGACGAGGAGATCTCCAACGCAGCCGAAGCCATGCTCGGGCGCAAGCTGGTCACCCACCAGACCGGCCCGCGCGGCAAGCTGATCTCGCGCCTCTATCTCGAGGAAGCCGTAGACATCGCGCAGGAACTCTATCTCGGCTTCGTGCTCGACCGCAAGGAAGAGCGCGTCATGATCGTGGCGTCGGCCGCCGGCGGCATGGAGATCGAGGAAATCTCCGAGAGAAAACCTGATTCCATCATCCGCGCCACTGTCGATCCCGGCGTCGGCATGCAAGGCTTCCAGGCGCGCGAGATCGCCTTCGGCCTCGGGCTCGAGAGCAACCTGATCGGCAAGGCGACCGAAACCATCCTCGGCTGCTACCAGGTGTTTCGCGACTACGACGCCTCGATGCTGGAGATCAATCCTCTGGTGGTGACGCGCGACGGCAGCCTCGTCGCGCTCGACGCGAAAATGTCCTTCGACGAGAACGCGCTGTTCCGCCGGCCGGAGATTTCCGAGTTGCGCGACAAGAGCCAGGAAGACCCGCGCGAAACCTTCGCCAGCGACCGCGGCCTCTCCTATGTCGGGCTCGACGGCAACATCGGCTGCATCATCAACGGCGCAGGCCTCGCCATGGCGACGATGGACATGATCAAGATCGCCGGCGGCGAGCCGGCCAACTTCCTCGACATCGGCGGCGGCGCCTCGCCGGAGCGGGTGGCGAAATCCTTCCGCGCGGTGCTCGGCGACAAGAATGTCGAGACCATCCTGGTCAACATCTTCGCCGGCATCAACCGCTGCGACTGGGTGGCCGAAGGCGTCATCAAGGCGATCCGCGAGGTCGGCGTCGACGTGCCGCTGGTGGTGCGCCTATCCGGCACCAAGGTCGAGGAAGGCCGCAAGATCCTGGCCGATTCCGGCGAGAAGGTGATCGTCGCCGACACGCTGGCCGAAGCCGCCGAAAAGGCCGTCGCCGCCTGGCGCGCGGCCGCCAAGAAGAAAAAAGCAGCCTGAGGAAGGGAAACATGGCAATCTTGCTCAACCGCTCAACGCGGGTCATCGTTCAAGGCTTCACCGGCAAGATCGGCAGCTTCCATGCCGACGACATGAAGCGCTACGGCACCAAGCTGGTCGGCGGCGTCACTCCCGGCAAAGGCGGCCAGACGCATCTCGGCCTGCCTGTGTTCAACACCGTCAAGGGTGCCGTGCGCGAGACCCGCGCCGAGGCCAGCATCGTCTTCGTGCCGCCGCCCTTCGCGGCGGATTCGATCATGGAAGCGGCGGATGCCGGTATAAAACTGTGCGTCTGCATCACCGACGGCATCCCCTCGCAGGACATGATGCAGGTCAAGCGCTATATGCGCCGCTACCGCTTCGAGGACCGCATGCGGCTGGTCGGCCCGAACTGCGCCGGCGTCATCACGCCCGGACAGGCGCTGATGGGCATCATGCCGGGCAGCATCTATCTGCCCGGACGCGTCGGCATCGTCGGCCGTTCCGGCACGCTGGGCTACGAGGCTGCCTCGCAGATGAAGGCGCTGGGTATCGGCGTGTCGACCAGCGTCGGCATCGGCGGCGATCCGATCAACGGCTCGTCCTTCAAGGACATCCTTCAGCTCTTCGAGCGCGACGACGACACCGACGCCGTGGTGATGATCGGCGAGATCGGCGGCCCGCAGGAAGCCGAAGCCGCGATCTGGGCGCGCGACAATATGAGGAAGCCGCTGATCGCTTACGTCGCCGGCCTCTCCGCCCCGAAGGGCCGCCGCATGGGCCATGCCGGCGCCATCATCTCCGCCTTCGGCGAGTCGGCGCAGGAGAAGGTCGAGATACTGCGCGGCGCCGGGGTCACGATTGTGCCCACCCCGGCAGCTTTCGGCTCCACCATCGCTGACGTGCTGGAACAGAGGCTGAGGGCGGCTTGAGCCTGCGCCAAGGCCGCGTCAAGGTGTCGCGTCCAAACTGCCAGCATCGCGAACCGCCGGAGTCGTCCGGCGGTTTCGCACATGTGATTGTGCAAAGTTGAGAGGTTATGAATGAACCCGCGTGTGATGGTAACCCGCCGTTGGCCGGCCAAAGTGGAGAAGATTCTGACCGAACGATTCGACGCAGTGCTGAATGCCGACGATGTGCCGCTGACGACAGAGGATCTCGCGACGGCGTTCCAGACCTATGACGCAATTCTTCCCACTGTTAGCGATCGACTGCCCGCCTCAGTGTTTCCGTCCGACAGCTGCCGCACACGATTGCTCGCCAATTTCGGGGTCGGTTTCAGCCATATAGACGTGGCGGCTGCCCGCCAGTGCGATATTGCAGTGACGAATACACCGGGAGTGCTGACGGACTGCACTGCGGATATCGCGATGAGCCTCCTCCTGTCGGTTGCGCGCCGTGCCGGGGAGGGTGAGCGACAACTGCGCTCCGGCGGCTGGAAGGGGTGGTGCCCAACACATCTCATCGGCGCAAAGATCTCGGGCAAAAAGCTTGGGATCATTGGGATGGGACGCATCGGCAAAGCTATGGCGCGTCGAGCGCATTTCGGCTTCGGCATGGACGTCGTCTTTTATAACCGTTCCAGGGTTGAAGACGACGTTACCCGGTCAATGTCTGCCCGACAACTTCCATCCATCGAAGCGGTTCTGGCGGAGTCGGACTTCGTCTCGCTGCATTGCCCTGGTGGCGCCGACAATAAGCATCTGATCGACGAGGCCAGGCTTTCAGCCATGAAGCCTACCGCTTTCCTCATAAATACGGCGCGCGGAGATGTGATCGACGAGATCGCACTGATTCACGCACTCGACATGGGAACGATCGCCGGGGCCGGGCTTGATGTTTATGCCGAGGAACCGGCAGTGCCCCGCGGTCTGCTCGATCGAGAAAATGTCGTTCTGCTTCCCCACCTCGGCAGTGCGACCGCGGAAACGCGGGAGGCGATGGGCATGAAGGCGCTCGACAACGTCACCGCCTTCTTCGAGGGCAGACCCGCTCCGGATCGGGTGGTGTGAGGATGCTGCCCGGCCCTGCATCGGAATTGATGGATCTACGCAAACAGGCGATCGATCTGTTTCGGACGGGCATCGCTGCGGCCGAGCCCGGCCTCCAAGTTGCCGCTGCCCTGGAGAAGCGCGCCGACCGGTTCGAGAGGGCCGGACGTGTAATCCTTATCGCCTTCGGCAAAGCGGCTTGTGCGATGACGTCTGCGGCATTGCCGTTGATTGGCAGCAAGTTGCACAAGGCGATAGCTGTCACCAATGCCGAAAACGCCGTAGCGATTGGCGGTGTCGAAGTTATAGTCGCTGGGCACCCGCTGCCGGATCAAGAGAGCCTCAAGGCCGGTTGTGTCGTGGAGACTCTTGCTCGGTCTGCGGGACCTGGCGACCTCGTTCTGGTCCTCGTCAGCGGTGGCGGCTCGGCACTTTTGTGCGCTCCTGCGGCGGGACTCTCGCTGGCTGAAAAGATCGCGCTGAACGACGCGCTCATCCGATCTGGGGCTGACATTCGGGAGATCAATACTGTCAGGCAGTATTTTTCGCGACTGAAGGGTGGGCGCCTGGCACAATTGGCATCGAGGGCCGACATCCTGGCCCTCATAGTTTCCGACGTGCCGGGCGATGACGTTCGCCTGGTGGCCAGTGGCCCAACGGCCTCACCCTATGCCTCTGCTGCCCGGGCACTTGATGTGCTTTCGACGTACAGTGTCAGTTCGAGATTCAAGGAAGCTCTTATTCCCACTGATGTATGCATCTCAGAAACAATGTGCGATCGCGTCGAGAATGTGGTGGTCGTATCTAACCGCATCAGTCTTGAACGCCTGACGGCCAAGGCCTTGCAATGCGGCATTCGTGTGCTCAAGGCCTCGGACTGGTTGTCCGGCAATGTTGGTAATGCTGCCCGCGAGCTCCACGGCCTCGCACTCGAACATGCTTGCCATCAAGGACCGCTTGCAATTGTCGCCGGTGGTGAGCCGACGGTCGAGGTCTCGGGCACTGGCAAGGGCGGACGCAATCAGGAGCTGGCGCTCCGGTTCGCGCTTGCAAACGAAGCAAAGGCGATCCACCGCAGGTGGGTATTTCTAAGCGGCGGTACAGACGGGCGTGACGGGCCTACTGATGCGGCCGGAGGTATCGTCGATGCAGGGTCGATTTCCTGGATGCGGGATTTTGGCGAGGACCCGGACATTCTACTTCGCAACAATGATTCTTACGCGGCCCTAGCAACTTCAGGAGACTTGCTGATGACAGGCGCTACCGGCACCAACGTCGCTGACCTGCAGATACTTTTAATGCGGTAACATTCGTCGCACCTCCGCGCTTGCGGTTGCACCAGCCCCCCAAGCGCTTGCAGCAGTTGGATCTAGAGCGTTTCACCGCTCGATAGAATCGGAAGGGATTCCCGCTCGGTTGGATTTGTGATTCAAGATGCTGGCTGGATTGGAGGCCAGCATCAGATGGT
>NZ_JAIUHG010000050.1 GCF_020164955.1 Mesorhizobium sp. CA8 | reverse complement strand
ACCTTGTTGGAGCCGAGCGACAGGCTGAGACCCCTGATCGAGCGCTTGCCGTCGGCCGTCACCAGCGAGGCTGCGATATCTAGCGCCTGCCCCTCGGCGCTGCCGGTCAGCGAGATTTCGGCCGTGGGATTGGCGATGTCGGCCTTGCCCTTGGCCGAGAGCTTGATGTCCTTCACCGTGCGGCCGGCCGCCGTCAGGCTGGCGCTGTCGGCTGAAACGGAGAAATCCGGCGCCCAGCGCGGACCGGTGGTCGTCAGCGCGAAATTGACCCCGCCCGCGAGCGGCGTGCCGGCGAGCGACGACAGTGGCGAGACGTCGCCCAACGTGCCTTTGACGCTGGCCTGGATATCCGATCCTTGCATGCTGCCGGTGCCGCTGGCGCTGAGCGAGCCGGAGCTGATCTCCAGCGAGTTGGCGGCGAACGCGCCCTGCGGATCGCGCGTGGCGGTGGCCGAGAATTTCACCCGCTCGCCAAGCAGCGAGCTGATCTGCGGCGGCAATGCCTTCGAGACGGCGTCGGCATTCATCTTCAGCGTCATCGAAAGGTCGACCAGCGCCACATTTGCCGTCAGCCCGGCATTGAGCGCATCGCTGCGCACGGTGCCTTTGTCGATGGTCACGGTCTCGCGGCTGATCGTGCCGGAAAGGTCCGCGGCGAGCCTGCCGGTCACCAGCGGCGCCAGCGTCGCCACATCGGTCTTCAGGCCGGCGGCCGCGAGCTTGATGGCGACCGGGCCGCTAAGGGTCTCGACATCGAAGCCGTCGGAATGGATCTCGCCCGTAATATTGTTGAGCTGCGTGCCGCCGACCGCCACCGAAGTAAGGGACGTGCCGATATCGACCATCGGCGCCTTGCCGTCGCCGAAGGCGCGCACCGTGGCTTTTTCGACCGCGACCAGGATCGGAACGGCGCTGTTGCCGACATCGACGGTGACCGGCTTGTCCTTTGCCGAGAGCTCGACCGACAGGTCGCTGGCACCCTTCGGATCGACATTGCCGGTCGCGGCGCCGTGCACGGACGCGCTCTCTATGACGGCTTGCTGGATATCGATCCCACCCGACGCGGTCGCCGTTCCGGCGAGGTCGAAGCTCGTCTTGCCGGCAAACAGCGCCTTTATCTTCTCCGGCAGGAACCCTTCGAACCGGCCGTCGCCTTTGGCCTCGAAGCGGTGGCCCTTGTCGGTGAGCTGGTGCCGGCCGGTCAACTGGCTGACGATCCGGCCGTCGACCATGAAGGTGCCGACGCCGCTCCAGTTGGCCAAAGGCCCACTGCCGGAAACGACGATGTTGACGGGCGGCGCATCCGGCAGCTTGAGCAAATTGGCGATGATGCCGCCGGCCGGCTCCGACGCCTTGAGGTCGAGGTCGAGCTTGTTGTCGGCCGGCGCAAAGTGGATCTTGGCGTCGACATTGCCTTGCTTGCCGTCATGCCGGCTGACGTTGAGAACGCTTTCTACCGCCAGCGGCGACGGATCGGCCCTGAGCGACCCCTTGGCGGCCAGTTCGGCGATGCCGCTGCCGGCAAGCTCCTGTCCCAGAGCGATCTCCGGCAGGTCGATCCGCTTCACGTCGATCGACACCGGCAGGCTCGTCGAGCCACCTTGCGATGGCTGCTGGCTCGGCTGCGGCAGCCGCGCCAGCTCGATGCGCTCGGCGGCGAAGCGGTCGGCATTGAAATTCCGGGACAGCAGCGCCGCCGGCGACCAGTCGAGCGCCACCTTGCGCGCCACCATCCAGGGGCCGGCGCGGTCTTCCAGCACGACATGGTCGACCCTGAGCGCGCCCGACCAGATGCCTTCGATGCCGGCGATCGTGACCTTGCGGTCCTCGTTGGAAGCCATCTTCGAAATGAGGCCGGCAAGATTCTGGCGGCCGCCTTCGGTGCCGGTCAGAACGACCAGCGCGCCGATCGCCACCACCAGCAGGATGAGCAGCGCGTAGAGGCAGATGCGGAGAATGCGCCAGAAGATCTTCATCGTCAAAACGCCTGGCCGATGCCGGCATAGATGCCGAAATGCGGATCGCCCGGATCGCGGTTGAGCGGCACGGCAGCGTCGATGCGCAACGGCCCGAAGGGAGTAATATAGCGCAGGCCGACGCCGGCGCCGACCTTCACATTCGAGAAATCGGGGAAGGATTTGGTCGAGACCGTGCCGGCATCGACAAAGGGCACGATGCCAATCGTATCGGTGACGCCGATGCGCATCTCGACCGAGGTTTCGAAGTAGGAGAGGCCGCCGATCGGCTGGCCGTTGATGTCTTTCGGGCCGATGCCCTGATAGGCATAGCCGCGCACCGAGCCGCCGCCGCCTGAATAGAAGCGCCGGTCGGCCGGTACGTTCTGCAGCCCGGTGCCGACGATCGAGCCAAGCGTCGCGCGTTCGGCAAGCACGAACCGGCTTGCCGTGTCGATCGACTGATAGGCATAGCCTTCGCCCTTCAGCTTCAGAAAGGCCGCGCCGTTCAATATGTCGTAGCTCGGCTCGGCATAGGCGAGGAAGCGGAACCCCCTGGTCGGGTTCAGCTTGTTGTCGCGGCTGTCATAGACATATTGCAGCGGCACGCTGGCGATCAGATAGGTATGCTTGCCGAAGACGTCGGTGATCTTCGAATAATCGAGATCGAATTCGGCCGAGACTCGCTGCTTCTTGTCGAGGTCGTAGGAAACGCCCACATCGCCCTTGACCGAGAAATGGTCGTAGGCATCGGGGTGTTCGAGCACTGTCTTGACGCCGGTGAAGAACTTTGAGGTCGGCCCGAGCACGCCCGGCTTCTCGAACATGACGCCGGCATTGTAGTTGAGCGCGGAAAGGCTGTTGCTGCCGATGCCGCTGATCGAGCCGTCGATGCGCAGCTTCTCGGCCTGGCCGAACAGGTTGCGGTGGCCCCAATAGCCTTCGAGCCCCAGACCTTCCGTGTTCGAGAACGTGCCGCCGACGCCAAAATAGCGCGGCTTGCGCTCGCTGACCTGGACGCCGATCGGGATATTGCCGTTGGCGTCGAGACGGTCGCCTTCCTTGATGGTCACGCTGTTGAAGACTTCGAGGCCGAGCAGCCGGTCGCGGGCATCGTCAATCTCCTGCGGCGAATATTGCTGGCCCCGTTTCAGCCCGGTCATATACTCGGTGAAGTCGCGATCGACCTTTTCCGTGCCCTCGACCGTCGTGTCGCCATAGCCCGCAACCGGGCCGGCGGCCACCGTCAGCGTCACGTCCAGCGTCGAGCTGGCATGCTCGGCGATAATCTCGCGCTCCGTGACCTTGGCAAGCGGCCTACCCTCTTCCTTCAAGGCCCGCACGATCAGGGCTTCGGCCTTGAGCACCGCGCCGGAGCCGGCATCGCCGCCGGCGATCAGGCCGAAATCGGCTGCCGCCAACCCCGCCGCATCGCCCTTCAGCCGGATGTTGCCAAGCGTGAATTTCGCCCCGGGGGAAACCGTAATGACCACCGGAATGGGCTGTGGCCCCGTGAATTCGGCATCCGGCGGCAATTCGTCGATCGACTTGCCCTCGATCGTGATGGTGACCACGCCTTCGTAGCGGGCATCGGCATAGAGGGCGGCGACGAGCTGTTCGCGGTCGCCGCGCGCCTTGGCCATCAGCCCGAGCGATCCGGACACCGGATGATCCTGGTCATTTTTCAGCGCCGAGGCGTTTTCGAGCCTCTTGATCAGATCCTTGTCGGCATCAGGCGCATTGATCGTCACCGAGTAGCGCAGCGGATCGACGATGTCGGCATCCTCGTCCTTGGACGAGCCCCAAAGCTTGATGCCGAAAATCTCGAAAGCCGCCGCCTGCCGCACCTCCGCGGCCAGCACGGTCGAGCAGACGAGCGCCAAAAGCAGGGCGCGCGGGAGCCCGCGCCCTGGCGCGATCCCCTTTGACATCTGCGTTTCATGCGCCGGCATTAAGACAACCTAGTCGACAAAACTAAAATTGGAATGAAGTTCCGCAACGTTCGTAAAGGGGCCACAATCCAATTGTCTGAAACAGACCGGGCTTGGAATTCACACCTTTTGCGATTTCGCAAGAAAGTGTGATCCGTCTCACAGAGGTTCTGTCGAAATACCGGCCTTTGGCCGGCATGGAAACCGTTCGCGGGTAATAAACCCGCGGCGCTCCGGCGTTGACAAGCCTGCACGAAGCTTGATCATGCCGGACGCTGGCGATGTCTGGAGGGTGGTATGGCAATGCGCGCGGCTCGTGGTCTCTCTTTCCTTCTTCTCATCTTTTTCGCTCTGGGCGGGGCGGCTTTTGCCGCCGAAGCCCGGCGAATCGTAACAACCGACAATTCCGACTATTTCGGTTTCGACCTGAGGTCGGAGCAGAATGTCAGCCTCGACCAGTGCAAGACAACTTGCCTCGGCGATCCCGCCTGCCGGGCCTTCACCTACAACACCAAGGCCAAATGGTGTTTCCTCAAATCCGACTATAACCAGTTGAAATCCTTCACCGGCGCCGTCGCCGGCAAGGTCGCGAATGTCGATGGCGACCCGGATATCGGCGCCCCGCCGGCACTGGCCTTTTTCCCCAACTGGATGGCCGACCAGGCTCAGCAGTTCCGCAACAAGCTGACCGATCCTGCCTACGACAAGCCGACCGAGGGCCTTGCCGCCCTGCAGGCCGCCGCCGAGCAGGCGTCGCTTACCGGCGACCATCGCCTTGCCATGCAGAAATACCAGGCCGCGGTCTCGGTCCTGCCCGATGACGGGGCGCTGTGGCTTGCGCTGGCGCGCGAGACGCTTGCCGTGCAGCCGGCGTCGAACACCACCGAACCCTCGACTTTCCCGATGAACGCCACCTCGGCGGCCTTCAACGCCTACAAGCTGGTGCGCACGGCAAAGACCCGGGCCGAGGCGCTGGCGTTGCTTGGCGCGGGCCTCGACAAGCGCGATCTCTACCGGCCGTCGCTGCAGGCCTATGAGGCGAGCCTTGCGCTGGTGAGCTCGCCGGCCGTCCAGGTCGATTATGCCGACCTCAAGGCGCGCAAGGGCTTTCGCGTCGTCGAGCACACCGTCGATGCCGATTCCTCCTTGCCGCGCATCTGTGCCCAGTTTTCCGAGGAACTGGTCAAGACCGGAGTCGATTATTCGCAGTTCGTGACGGTCGACAACGCCGCGCCCAAGGCCGTCGAGGCCAAGGACAAGCAGATCTGCGTCGAAGGCCTGGAACACGGCCAGCACTATGACGTGACCTTCCGCACCGGACTGCCGTCGGCGCTCGGCGAGACGATCGCCGCGCCCGTCGTGCTGTCGATCTACATCCAGGACCGTGCCCCGTCCGCCCGCTTCACCGGCGACAGCTTCGTGCTGCCGGCCGGCGCACGCCGCGGCGTTCCGGTCGTCACCGTCAACATGAACGCCGCCAAGATGACGCTCTACCGCATCGGCGATCGTTCGCTGGCGCAGCTTCTGTCCGGCTATCAGTTCCTGCATCAGCTCGATGGCTATGACATCTCCACCATTTCCGACCAGATGGGCGCGCCCGTCTGGTCGGGCACGCTCGATATCGCCAATGATCTCAATAAGGAGGTTACCACTTCGTTCCCGGTGGACGAGGCGATCCCGCAGCGCAAGCCCGGTGTTTATGTGCTGACCGCGCAGCCGGTCGACGACAAGAGCGACGACTATGGTTCACGCGCCACGCAGTGGTTCGTCGTCTCCGACATCGGCCTTTCCACCTACACCGGCCAGGACGGCCTCAACGTCTTTGCCCGTTCGCTGGGCTCGGCCAAGCCGATATCCGGCGCCGAACTGACGCTGCTTGCCAAGAACAACGAGATCCTCGGCACGGCGACCACCGATGCCGAGGGCCACGCCGTCTTCAATCCGGGCCTCACCCGCGGCGAAAACGGCATGGGGCCGGCCGTGCTGATGGCCAAGCAGGGCGACAACGACTTCGTCTTCCTCGACATGGGCAAGGCCGGCTTCGACCTGTCGGATCGCGGCGTCGAAGGGCGCGCCTCGCCGGGCGCGCTCGACGTCTATGCCTGGACGGAGCGCGGCATCTACCGCGCCGGCGAGGACGTGCATGTCGCGGCCCTTGCCCGCGACGGCGCCGCCAAAGCGGTCGAGAACCTGCCGCTCACCTTCATCTTCACCCGCCCCGACGGCGTCGAGAACCGCCGTATCGTCAGCAATGGCGAGTCCGCCGGCGGCCACGCCGTCGACCTGCCGCTCGAGGCCAACGCCATGCGCGGCACCTGGACGGTGTCGATCTACACCGATCCCAAGCAGTCGCCGGTCGCCAGCCAGATGTTCCTGGTGGAAGACTTCGTGCCGGATCGCATCGAATTCGACCTGACCGCCGACAAGAAGGAGATCGCCCAGGGCGAAACCGCCAATGCCACCGTCGACGGCCGCTTCCTCTATGGCGCGCCGGCCGCGGGCCTCGCGCTTGAAGGCGAGCTGATGCTGTCGACCACCAGTGCCCGGGACAGCTTCAAGGATTTCAGCTTCGGTCTGGCCGACGAGCAGTCGAGCGAGCCGACCGTCACGCCTCTCGCCAACCTTCCCGTGGTCGGCGACGACGGCAAGGCGACATTCCCGGTCACGATCGCCCAGTTGCCGTCGACCACCAAGCTGGTCAACGCCAAGGTCACCGTGCGCATGCGCGAGGCCGGCGGCCGCGCCGTCGAGCGCTCGCTCGACATCGGCGTTCGCCCGCAGCGCGATGTCATCGGCATTCGCCCGGACTTCGAGGGCGATGAGGTGCCGCAAGGCGGAACCGCCAAGTTCAGCATCATCGCCGTCGACCCGAACGGCAAGCGCGAGGACCTGAAAGGCGCGCAGTGGTCGCTGGTCAAGGTCGAGCGGAACTATCAGTGGTACCGTTCCAACAATTCGTGGAACTACGAGGCGGTGAACCTCACCAAGGCCGTCGCCAACGGCGCGGTCGACCTGAAGGCCGATGGCGAGGCGACGGTGTCGCTCCCCGTCGACTGGGGCCGCTACCGGCTCGAGGTCGCGACCGCCGATCCCGACGGTCCAGCGACCAGCTATGAGTTCGATGCCGGCTGGTATGTCGCCTCGACCACCACCGAAACGCCCGATGGCCTGGAGATCGCGCTGGACAAGGACACCTACGCCGCCGGCGAAGTCGCCAAGTTGAAGGTCTCGCCGCATTTTGCCGGCGAGCTGCTGGTCACCATCGGTGCTGAGAAGCTGCTGAAGACCGTCACCGCCTCGGTGCCGGCCGGCGGCAGCACCGTCGACATCCCTGTCGGCGAAGACTGGGGCGCCGGCGCCTATGTCACCGCGACCTTGTTCCGGCCGGGCGACGCGCAGGAATCGCGCATGCCGGCCCGCGCCATCGGCATCCAATGGCTGTCGGTCGATCCGGGCTCAAAGAAGCTCGCGGTCAGCTTGACGCCGCCGGAAAAAACCGTGCCGCGCCAGCAACTGTCGATCCCGGTCGCCGTCAGCGGCGCCCAGGCCGGCAGCAATGCCTATGTGATGGTGGCTGCCGTCGACGTCGGCATCCTCAACCTCACCAACTACAAGGCGCCAGATCCGGAGGACTGGTTCTTCGGCCAGCGCATGCTGGGGCTGGAGATCCGCGACCTCTATGGACGCCTGATCGACGGCTCGCTCGGCACCATGGGGAAGATACGCACCGGCGGTGACGGGGCGAACATGCAGGCACAGGGCAGCCCGCCGACCGAAAAGTTGGTCGCCTTCTTCTCCGGCCCGGTCGAGCTCGATGCCAACGGCAAAGCGCGCGTCGATTTCGACATCCCGCAGTTCAACGGCACCGTGCGCGTCATGGCCGTCGCCTGGACCAAGGATGCCGTCGGCCATGCCCAGACCGACGTCATCGTGCGCGATCCGGTGGTGATCACCGCCGGCCTGCCACGCTTCCTGGCGCCGGGCGATGCGGCGACAATGCGCCTCGACATTGCCGACACTGACGGCCCGGCCGGCGACTATGCGCTCTCGGTCACCACGACCGGCGACCTGTCGACCGGTGACAAGCCCCTGCCCGAAAAGCTGACACTCGCCCAGGGCAAGCGGCAGTCGCTCACCTTCCCGCTGGTCGCCAAGACCGCGGGCGATGCCTCGGTCACCGTCAAACTGGCCCATGCGGACGGCACGGAAGTCGAGCAGACGCTCTATCTGCCGGTGCGCCCGGCGCAGCTTCCGGTCACCAACCGCATGGTTGTCGACCTAAAGCCCAATGGCGGCTCGTTGCGCGTCGATAAGGAGCTGCTTGCCGCAAGCGTGCTCGACGGCGCTTCGGTCACCGTCGGCGTTTCGCAGTCGTCCGCGCTCGACGTGCCGTCGCTTCTGATGTCGCTCGACCGCTACCCCTATGGCTGCGCCGAGCAGACCACCAGCCGCGCCATGCCGCTGCTCTATGTCAACGACATGGCCAAGGGCATCGGCATGGAGACCGACCCTGACCTGCATGGCCGCATCCAGGACGCCATCTACAAGGTGTTGTCCTACCAGGCGGCAAGCGGCAGCTTCGGCCTTTGGGGGCCGGGCTCCGGCGATCTGTGGCTCGACGCCTATGTGACCGAGTTCCTGACCCGGGCGCGCGAGCAAAAGTACGATGTGCCGGCGCTGGCCATGAACCAGGCGCTGAACAACCTGCAGAACTCGCTCGGCTACGACCAAGATGTCCAGGACAAGGGCAGCGAGATCGCCTATGCGCTCTACGTGCTCGCCCGCAACAAGAAGGCCTCGATCGGCGACCTGCGTTACTACGCCGACACGCAGCTCGAAGCCTTCTCCAGCCCGATGGCCGTCGCCCAGTTGGCGGCAAGCCTGGCGCTCTACGGCGACACACAGCGTTCGGAAGCCACCTTCCAGACGGCGCTAAGGCTGGCGCAGTCGGAAACCGACTACGACTACTACCGCTCGGACTACGGCTCGCGGCTGCGCGACGGCGCGGCGATACTGGCGCTGGCGGCGGAATCGAAGCCGGTGCCGAGCATCATGCCGCAGCTGATTAAGCTGGTGGGCGTGGCGCGCGCCGACGCCCGCTGGACGAGCACGCAGGACGAATCCTGGATGCTACTCGCCGCGCGGGCGCTGAAGGAAGGCAATGATTCCATCACGCTTTCCGTCAACGGCGCGCCGCATTCGGGCGGCTACTCCGACCAGGTCGCCGGCAGCAATCTTGTCGACAGCCCGCTCACCATCGCCAACACCGGCGCGACGCCGCTGCAGGCGGTGGTGACCGCGGTGGCCGCGCCGGTCGAGCCGCTGCCGGCCGGCGGCGACGGCTTCACCATCGCGCGCACTTATTACAAGCTCGACGGCACCGAGGCCAACGTCACCGAAGCCAAGCAGAACGAGCGCTATGTGGTCGTGCTCAAAATCTATGAGCAGAACAAATGGCCGTCGCGGCTCCTGATCACCGACCTGTTGCCGGCCGGCTTCGAGATCGACAATCCGGGCCTGGTTTCCAGCGCGCAATTGTCGAACTTCTCCTGGCTGGCCCAAACCGATGCCGCGCATCTGGAGTTCCGCGATGACCGCTTCGTCGCCGCCTTCAATCCCAATGAAGGCGACCACGACCGCAACATCACACTGGCCTATGTCGTTCGCGCGGTTACCCCGGGCACCTACGCCCATCCGGCGGCGACGGTGGAGGACATGTACCGGCCGCAATATTCGGCCCGCACCGCCACCGGCATGATGGAGGTGAAGGCCGAGTAGCGATGACAAGGTCGCCGATATCTCCCTTCTCCCCGTCTCTATACCGGGAGAAGGGGCCGGTTCACCCTCCGAAGCTGCAGCGTAGCTGCTGCGAAGGACGGGCAGGGCAATGAGGGGCAGCGCCATGCTCTCCAGGAAATTTCTGCGTCGAACAGCCATCGCCGGGATTTCTCTAGCCGGCTTCGCGGCGCTTTCGGTCGCTGCCCTCTGGGAACTCGACCGCGCTTTCCCGCCGCCGCTTCCGGCAAAGCTGACGGTCTCAACCGAGGTGCAGGACCGCGACGGACAGCTGCTGCGCGCCTTCGCGACGCCGGACGGCTACTGGCGGCTCGGGACCCACCTCGACCAGGTCGACAAGCAGTTCGTCGACATGCTGGTGGCTTATGAGGACAAGCGCTTCTGGGATCACCGCGGCGTCGACGTCCTGGCGCTTTGCCGCGCCGCCGGCCAGCTTGTCGCCAGCGGCCATATCGTGTCCGGCGGCTCGACCTTGTCGATGCAGCTTGCCCGGTTGATCGAGCCGCGCGACAGCCGCAGCCTCGGCACCAAGCTCAAGCAGATGCTGCGCGCCATCCAGATCGAACGGCGGCTCACCAAGCGGGAAATCCTCGAGCGCTATCTGACGCTGGCGCCCTATGGCGGCAATCTCGAAGGCGTGCGCGCTGCCTCGCTCGCCTATTTCGGCAAGGAGCCGAAGCGGCTCACCGTGTCGGAAGCCGCCCTGCTCGTCGCCCTGCCGCAATTGCCGGAGAAGCGCCGGCCCGACCGCAATCTCGGCATTGCCCATGCTGCGCGCGACCGCGTGCTCACCCGCATGGTCTCGGCCGGCCTGCTCGGCGAACGCGAAGCCGCGCGCGCCGCGCTGGACGACGTCTCCGGCCTGCGCAGAAAATTGCCGGGGCTGGCCGCGCATGCTTCCTATGCCATGCTGCCCAGGGCCGTGCCAGGCAAGCCGCTGCAGCTCACCATCCGCAAAAGCGTGCAGCAGGGGCTGGAACAGGTGGCACGAGATGCCGCCAGGAAGCTCGGGCCGAAACTTTCCGTCGCCATGGTCATGGCCGATGCGCGCACCGGCGACATTCTGGGCGAGGTCGGCTCGGCCGATTTCTTCGATGCCAGCCGCTCCGGCTGGATCGACATGACCAAGGTGGTGCGCTCACCCGGCTCGACGCTGAAGCCCTTCATCTATGGGCTGGCCTTCGAGCAGGGGCTGGTGGCGCAGGAGATGATCATCGAGGACAGCCCCGCCGATTTCGGCGGCTACCGTCCGAAGAATTTCGACATGGGCTACCAGGGCGACGTCTCGATCCGCCAGGCGCTGCAATTGTCGCTCAATGTGCCGGCGATCCGCGTGCTCGACGCTGTCGGCCCGGCGCGGCTCACCGCGCGCTTCCGCCAGGCGGGCGTCACCCCGATCCTGCCGGTCAACGAAGCGCCGGGCCTGGCGATCGGACTTGGCGGCGTCGGCGTGACCTTGCGCGACCTGGTGCAGCTCTATACGGGGCTCGCCAATGGCGGCAAGATGCACACGCTGCATGACGGCACCGAGCCCGCCAATGCCGAGCGCATCACCGCCACCATTCTCGACGACCAGGCGGCCTGGCAGATCAACGACATCCTGTCCGGGGTGAAGCCGCCGGAAGGCGCCATGCAACGCGGCATCGCCTACAAGACCGGCACCTCTTACGGCTATCGCGATGCCTGGTCCGTCGGCTTCGACGGCCGCTACGTGCTGGGTGTGTGGGTCGGCCGCGCCGATGCCAGCCCGATCCCCGGCCTGTCGGGCTATGTCTCGGCAGCACCCATCCTGTTCGAGGGCTTCGTCCGTTCCGGCCTTGCCGGCGTGCCGCTGCCCGGCCGGCCGCCGGGCGTCTTCAACCCCAAGCGCGATGAATTGCCGGTGACGCTCGCCCGCTTCGGCGCCGGCGCCGACGGTCTGGTGCAGGCCACCGCCACCGAGCCGGCGCCGACCATCATCTTCCCGCCCAACGGCGCCCGCGTCGACCTCGGCACCAATTCGGCCGAGGCCACGCCGCTGGTGCTGAAGCTGCAAGGCGGCCGGGCGCCGTTCCGCTGGCTCGCCAACGGCAAGCCGCTCGCCGGCATCGACCGCCGCCGCACGGCGACCTGGCAACCCGACGGCACCGGCTATTCGACGCTGACGGTGATCGACGCGGCCGGACGCGCGGCGAGCGTGAAGGTGTTCGTTGAATAGAGCACGGCAAGCGATTCAGAAGATTGCGTTTGTTGAGACTTTGGGTCACGGAATTTCTGGCCTGAGGTCCGGCGCGAGGCGCCAACTTTGGCAGTCAACGGCTGCCATCCTCGCCACGATGGCGCTTTTACTCACGACCTCCGCCCCACTCCGCGCCGATCCCCTGCCCGCCGGCTTCGTCAGGCTCGCCGATATCGACCCGACCATTCGCCAGGATATCCGCTACGCCGGTCGCGAGAACTTCCTACACCGCAAGGTCGACGGCTATTACACGCCGGTCTGCATCCTCACCGCGCATGCCGCGAAGGCGCTGTCCAGCGTCCAGAGAGCAATCGCCGCCAAAGGCATGACGCTGGTCGTGTTCGACTGCTACCGGCCGGCGCGCGCGGTTGCCGATATGGGCAAATGGACGCGAAAAGGCGGCCGGCCCGACCCGCAATGGTATCCGACCGTCGAACGTGGCGATCTCATCGCCAAAGGCTACATCGGCGAGTTCTCCAGCCATTCTCGAGGCTCGACGGTGGACCTTGCTATCGCCAAGGCCGGCAATAAAAGCGCAGTTCATCCGACCTGCGGTGCGCCGAACGGCGGCACGCTCGATTTCGGCACCGGTTTCGACTGCTTTGATCCAAAGAGCGAAACCGCCAGCGCTTTGATCGGCGCCGAAGCCACCGCAAACCGCAAAACGCTGCTGACTGCCATGCGCGCCGCCGGCTTTCGCAACTATGCGCGCGAATGGTGGCACTTCACGCAGGCCAAAGAGCCGTTCCCCAAACAGCGTTTCGATTTTCCGGTGACCGCGAACTAGCGTCGGCCTTGCCCGGCAGCCGGCTCCGCCTAGTTGTTTAGTCCCGGCATTTGCTGGAGCGGATTGAGCCGGAAGTGTTCGGGCTGGGAGGCCCATGCCTTGCAGATGGAT
>NZ_JAIUHG010000005.1 GCF_020164955.1 Mesorhizobium sp. CA8 | reverse complement strand
GCGTGAACCGCTTCGACGCAAACTGAAGCGGACAAATGATGTGCTACCAAACCGGACAACTTGATTAGCTACCGACAGCCCGGGCCCTTCCTTACCTCATTCCGGCATGGCTGATTTCACCGCTTCAAGCGTGCTCTCCGATCACCTGTCCCGCCTTTTTCCAGTCGCCCGTGGTGTTCCACCAGCGGTTCGGATTGGCGCGGTCGTCCAGACCCTTGGAACGGCTGGCGAGCAGTGGCTGGATGCGGATGACGGGCTCCTGGTAGGAATGGGCCTGGAAAATCACCTCGACGACACGGGCAGCGAGCGCCTGGTCGTCGGCGATCTCGAACGACACTTCGACGGTGCCGGGCCGTCGGCGCAGTTCGGTCTCGGCGCCGGCGGCGGCGCCTTCGAGCGGCCGGTAGCGCTCGATGCCTTGCGCCGACTGATAGGCGTTGGCGTCATACTTGCCCATGCGCAGCGGCGTGATCGCCACCACGGCCTCCATGATGCGCTCGACATTGGCGGCCGGCGCCTGGAATGTGACGAGCAGAAGCAGTTCCATCCTGAGGGATCTGGTTTCAAAGCCGCTGTCGACCATCGCAATTCTCCTACCTCGCGTGAGAGGCCGGTTATAGCGGGGTGTTGCTGACACGGTGATGTCAGGATGCCCGACGCTTCGGCGGCATTTGCCTAAAGAATCTTGCGCACCAGCCTGACCAGGATCAGAGCCATGTAGGCGGCGAAGAAAAAGGCCAGCGACCAGCCGAAGCCGGATGGGCCGAAGGCATCCATGCCGATGCCGATCGCCTGCGGACCCAGCACCATGCCGACACCATAGCAAAGCACGAAGGCGGCATTGGCCGATGCCAACTCATGGCCGGAAAGCTGGGAACCGAGATGGGCAAGGCCGATCGTATACATGGCGGCGACGACGCCGCCCCAGACGAACAGAAGGGCCGCCATCAGATGCCAGTTCTGCGCGAAGAACGGCATGAAGACGGTGCCGACAAGGCCGACGGTGGCGCAGGCCAGAAGCAGGTAGCGGCGGTCCGAGATGCGGTCGCTGATCATGCCGATCGGGATCTGCAGGAGCACGTTGCCAAGCCCGATCATGGTCAGCAGGAGCGCTGCGTCGGCCTCGGAATAGCCGATCCGGCTGCCATAGACGGGGAACAGCGAGAAACCGCCGGTCTCGACCGCGCCGAAGACAAGCACGGCGAAGGTCGCCGTCGGCACCAGCCAAATGTAGCGCAGGAAATGGCTGGTCTCGCTGTCGGCGACGATGCTCGGGCTCTCGTTGCGGGCCGCGAGCACCGGAATGGCGGCAAGCGTCACCAGCGCTATGGTAACGCCGAATGGCAGGAAGCCCGAACTGCCGAGATGGGCGAACAGCCAGGGTCCGGCGGCAAAGCCGAGTGACAAAACGGTGGCGTAGATGCCAAGCACAAGGCCCCGCCGGTTCGGCGGGGCGGAGGTGCTGATCCAGAATTCCGACAGGATGAACAGCACCGTCAGGGAGATGTGCAGGGCGACGCGGAGCGGGAACCACATCCAGAAATCCGGCGCGAAATGGAAACCGACAAAGGCGAGCGCGCCGATGGCGATCATCAAAAGCATCGTCCAGGCGACGCCGAGCCGCATGGCAAGCGGCGTGGCCAAAGGCGCGCCGGCGATCGAGGCGAGGCCGGCGACGGCGGTGTTGAGGCCGATCATCGAAGCCGAATGGCCGCGGCTTTCCAGAATGACGCTGAGCAGCGGCATGCCGAGGCCGATGGCGATGCCGACGACGCTGATCGAGGAGATCGCCGCGACCATCGGCAGCCAGTGTACGCGTTCGTCGCCCTGTTGTTGGGTATCGACCGTCATGGGATCAAAATGCTCTGCTTCTAAAGGACTTCGCGGACAAAGCGGTTGCGGACGAGCCGGAAGAACGGCACGGCACCCCCCGGCCGCAGCAAGGGATCGCCGGCAAGCCGACTTTCCAGTTCTTCCAGGATCATGCCGGTAATGTCGGGGATGTCGGCCTTGCGGGCGTCGGCAAGCGGCAGCCAGACGAGTTCCTCCAGCTCGTTGGTCGGGCCGCCGCCGGGCAGTTCCACCGCAACGTGGTGGCGCCAGGCGCTGAAGAAACGCGTGTCGAAACGGCGCACGCGATTGGGCGGGGTGATGGCGCGGGCGATGAAGCGGAGCACGTCCAGCGACGGGATAACGCCATGTTCGGCGAAACCCTGCCAGTCGCGCTTCGCGGTCGAGAAGGCGCCCTTACGGCCGATCAGAAGGCCGGCTTCCTCATAGGTCTCGCGAATCGCCGACAGGGCGATTGCCCGCGCCCGCGCCGCGCTGGCTTGGCCGGGGCCGGCGACCAGCTTTTTCTCTTCTTCGCCGCGCAGAGGCGCGCCGACAGGAATGCGGCTGTCCGCAGGATCGGTGCGGCCGCCGGGAAAGACGAATTTGCCGGGCATGAAGGCATGCCCGGCATGGCGCCGGCCCATCAGCACCAGGACGTCCTTGTCCCGGCGGTCGAGCAGAATGAGGGTCGCGGCATCACGCGGACGCAGCGCCCGGCCGCTGCGCACGGCCAAGCCTTTATCGAGCTTGTCGACATCCGCCTTGGTCATTCCTTCCATGCGCCCGACCTAGCGGAAACTTCCTCGATGTGAAAGTGGCTTGCGCGTCGCGGCTTTTGAACCAGGGTGGACGATGGCGCGACCTGGCTTATGATTGGCCCTCGAATTCGTCCTTCTCGTCGCCGAAGCCGTGCATATAAAATGCCCATTGCAGGCCGATGACAGCCCCCTTGACCGGTTGCAGCAGCGTGACGGCCAGAATAACGGTCAGCGGCACCCAGATCAGCGCGTGCTGCCGGGTCGACAGCGTGGTGGTCGCCTCCACTGCCATGAAGGAGCCGACCACGATGTGGCCGACAATGACGATGACCAGATAGGCAGGCAGGTCGTCCGCGCGATGGTGGTGCAACTCCTCGCCGCAGACTTCGCACCTGTCTGCGGGCTTCACGAACGCGCGGAACAGCTTTCCCTTGCCGCAATGCGGGCAGCGACCGAGCAAGCCGCGCTTCATCGCCGTCCATAGTGGACGCGCGATACGGCCCGAATGGTGCTCGCCGCCGAAAACCTGTTCTTCCACTTGGAAGTTACCTGGCATTACCGTCTCCTGCCGCGCGGACCGACGCGCGATTGCGACGCGCGGGCGCGGCCCTTGGCCTTGTGGAATGACCGCTTCGAGCCGGGCAGGGGCTTCGGGTCGGTCAGCATCTCGAAACGCATCGCGCCGGCCATCGGCGCGACCTCGACCAGCCGAACCTCGACACGATCGGCAAGCTGATAGCCCTTGCCGGTGCGTTCCCCGTACAGCGATCGGGCGGTTTCGTCGTAGATATAGTAGTCGCCGCCCAGAGTTGACACCGGAATAAAGCCGTCGGCGCCATACTGCGGCAATTGGACAAAGAGTCCCGCCTTGGTGACGCCGGAAATGCGCGCGTCGAAGGTGTCGTTGACGCGCTCGGCGAGATAGGCGGCGATCAGCCGGTCGACCGTATCGCGCTCGGCGGCCATGGCGCGCCGTTCCGTGGCCGAGATCAGCGCGGCGACCTCCTCCAGCCGGTCCGCCTCCTGCTGCGTCAGGCCGCCGGGACCGAGACCAAGTGCCGCGATCAACCCGCGGTGCACGATCAGATCGGCATAGCGGCGGATCGGCGAGGTGAAATGCGCGTAACGCCTGAGGTTGAGGCCGAAATGGCCAATGTTCTTCGGCGAGTACTCCGCCTGGCTCTGCGAGCGCAGCACCACTTCGTTGACCAGCGCCTCATTGTCGGCACCGCGCACCTGCTCCAGAATGCCGTTGAACTGGCTGGGCCGCATCTGCGCGCCGCGTGCCAGCGACAGGCTGAGCGTTTGCAGGAATTCGCGCAGCGATTCCTGCTTGGCGAGCGAAGGCGCGTCATGGATGCGGTAGACGAGGGGCTCTTTCTTGCCCTCCAAGGTCTCGGCCGCCGCGACATTGGCCTGGATCATGAACTCCTCGATGAGCTTATGCGCGTCGAGGCGCTCCGGCACGATGACGCGGTCGACCGTGCCGTCGGGCTTCAGCAGGATCTTGCGCTCCGGCAGGTCGAGCTCCAGCGGCTGGCGGGAGTCGCGGCCGCGCTTCAGCACAGCATAGGCGTCCCAGAGCGGCTTCAGGACGCCGTTGAGGATCGGCCGCGTCTTGTCGTCGGGCACGCCGTCGATCGCGGCCTGCGCCTGCGGATAGGCGAGCTTGGCGGCCGACTTCATCATGACGCGGTGGAAGGAGTGCTTGAGCTTGCGGCCTTCCGAGGAGAAGGTCATGCGCACGGCGATGGCCGGACGATCCTCGCCCTCGCGCAGCGAGCAGAGGTCGTTGGAGATGCGTTCGGGTAGCATCGGCACGACCCGGTCCGGGAAATAGACCGAATTGCCGCGCCTCAAGGCTTCGCGGTCGAGCGGCGTGCCGTAGCGGACATAGGCTGCGACATCAGCGATCGCCACGGTGATCACAACGCCGCCGGGATTCTTCTCGTCCGTGTCGGGCGTGGCGAAGACCGCGTCGTCATGGTCCTTGGCATCGGCCGGATCGATAGTCACCAGCGGCAGGTCGCGCCAATCCTCGCGGTGATCGAGCGTCGCCGGTTTCACCGCTTCGGCCTCGGCAATCACGTCCGCCGGAAAGATATGCGGAATGTCGTGGGCATGGATGGCGATCATCGAGACCGCCTTTTCGCTGCTCAAGGATCCCAGCACCACCAGCACTTTTGCCCTGGGCAGTCCGTAACGGGATGCGCGCGCCGGCTCGACCTCGACGAGGTCGCCGTTCCTGGCGCCGTTCTGGAATTCCTTGTCGACGATCAACTCCGGCTGGCGCCGCTCGACCGGCTCGATGCGGAACGTGCCGTCCTTCAATGCGCGGAAGACGCCGAGCACCGCATCGCTGCGCTTCTCGAAGATCTTCATCACCCGCCCGGTATAGGCTGGGCCTGACGGATCGTCGGTCGGGAAGGTTTTTGCGAGCACGCGGTCGCCGATGCCCGGCACGGGGCCGCTGGCGCTGCGCGAAATGCGGATGGCAATGACGGGCGGAGAACCGGCGCCGGTATATTCGCTCGGATTGGCCAAAAGCACGCCGTCATCGTCGCGGCCGAAAATATCGAGCACGGCGACGTGAGGCACGGCGCCCGCGCGGCTGAGGCGCTTGCGCTCCTTGGTCAGCAGGCCTTCGTCCTGCAGGTCGCGCAACATCTCTTTCAGCCAGACACGATCCCCGCCGCGCAGGGCGAAGGCCTTGGCGATCTCGCGCTTGCCGGAGCGGTCCGGATTTTCGGCGATGTAGCGCAGGATCTCGTCGCGCGAGGGCCGGTAATCGTCCTTGACCACCTTGGCCCTCGTGTCGGCGTGGCGCGGATCGCCGTGGCTTCTTGCGGAGATCCTGCGCGCCACGTCCTGCTACCCCTTCTTCGCCGCCCTGCGGAAGGGCTTTTTGCCGCCTCCGCCCTTGGCTTCCTTTTCGGCGATAAGGCCAAGCGCCTCTTCCATCGTCACCGATTGCGGGTCCTTGCCCTTGGGCAGCGTCGCATTGACCTTGCCGTAATTGACGTAGGGACCATATTTGCCGTCGCGCACGACGATCTTGCCCCCGCCATCGGGATGGTCGCCAAGCTCTTTCAGGGCCGCCGGCGTGGCGCCGTTGCGGCCGCCCTTGCCCTTCTGCTGCTTCTCGGCGATCACCGAGACGGCGCGGTTCAGGCCGATCGAGAACACGTCCTCGATGCTCTCCAGATTGGCGTAGGTGCCGTCATGCAGCACGAACGGGCCATATCGCCCGAGGCCGGCCGAGATCATCTTGCCGGTTTCGGGATGTTTTCCCACATCGCGCGGCAGGGCCAGCAGCGCCAGCGCCTTCTCGTGGTCGATCGACTCGGGCGTCCAGCCCTTGGGTAGGCTCGATCGCTTGGCTTCCTTGCCTTCGCCGCGTTGAATATAGGGCCCGAAGCGGCCGCTCCTCAGCGTGATTTCCTCGGCCGTGTAAGGATCTTTGCCGAGCAGCTTGACGCCGTCCTCGCCATTGCCGTTCTCGCCATTGGGATTGGCGGCGTCGCCGAGCTGGCGGGTGTAGGAGCATTCAGGATAGTTCGAGCAGCCGACAAATGCGCCGAACTTGCCGAGCTTCAGCGAGAGATTGCCGGTGCCGCATTTCGGGCAGATGCGCGGGTTGGAACCGTCCTCGCGCTCCGGGAAGACCAGGGGCGCGAGCTCTTCGTTGAGCGCATCGAGCACGTCGGCGACGCGCAGTTCCTTGATGTCGTCGACGGCGCCGGAGAAATCCTTCCAGAAGTCGCGCAGGACGTCTTTCCAAGCGAGCTTGCCGTCGGAAATCTCGTCGAGCTTCTCCTCAAGCGAGGCCGTGAAGTCGTACTCGACATAGCGCTCGAAGAAGCTTTCGAGAAAGGCCGAGAGCAGCCGGCCCTTGGCCTGCGGCACCAGCTTGCGGCGGTCTATGGTGACGTAGTCGCGGTCCTCCAGCGTCTTCAGGATCGCGGTGTAGGTCGACGGCCGGCCGATGCCCAGCTCTTCCAGCTTCTTGATCAGCGACGCCTCGGAGTAGCGCGGCGGCGGCTCGGTGGTGTGCTGGGTCGCGTTGATCGCCTGACGGGCAAGCTGCTCGCCGGAACGGATCTCGGGCAGGCGGCGGCTCTCCTCGTCCTCGGCGTCCTCGTCCTTCTGGTCGGTATAGGCGGCAATGAAGCCGTCGAAGCGGACGACCGAGCCGATCGCGCGCAGCTCCGCGGTGCGGGCGCCGTTGACGGCCTCGATCTCGACCGTGGTGCGTTCGATCTCGGCCGGCTGCATCTGGCTGGCAATGGCGCGCTTCCAGATCAGCTCGTAGAGCCGGGCCTGGTCGGCATCGAGATATTGCCGAACGGAAGCCGGCGTGCGCTTGAAATCGGTCGGCCGGATCGCCTCGTGGGCTTCCTGGGCGTTCTTGGCCTTGGTGGTGTAGAAACGCGGCTTCTCCGGCAGGTATTTGGCGCCGAACTCGCTGACGATGGCGTTGCGGGCGGCCTCGATCGCCTCCGGCGCCATCTGCACGCCGTCGGTTCGCATATAGGTGATGAGTCCGGCGGTCTCGCCGCCGACATCCATGCCTTCATAGAGTCTTTGCGCCACCTGCATGGTGCGGTTGGCCGAGAAACCGAGGCCTGACGAGGCGGCCTGCTGCAGCGTCGAGGTGGTGAAGGGCGGGCCGGGATTGCGTTTTGTCGGCTTGGCTTCGACCGACAATGCCTTGAAGGTCGCGCCTTCGAGCATCGCCTTGATGTCGTCGGCCTGAGCCTTGTTGGCGATGTCGAGCTTTTGCAGCTTCTTGCCGGCGAAGGCGGTCAGCCGCGCCTCGAAACTGTCGTTGCGCGGGGTGCCGAGGATGGCTGCGATCTGCCAGTATTCCTCGCGGATGAAGCGCTCGATCTCGGATTCGCGGTCGCAGACCAGGCGCAGCGCCACGGACTGGACGCGGCCGGCGGAGCGGGCGCCCGGCAGCTTGCGCCACAGCACCGGCGAGAGCGTGAAGCCGACGAGATAGTCGAGCGCACGGCGGGCGAGATAGGCGTCGACCAGCGGCGCGTCGATCTGGCGCGGATTGGCCATGGCATCGAGCACCGAGGCCTTGGTGATGGCGTTGAAGACGACCCGGCTGACCGGCTTGTCCTTCAGCGCGCGCTTCTGCTTCAGGACTTCCAGCACATGCCAGGAAATCGCTTCGCCCTCGCGATCCGGGTCGGTGGCGAGGATCAGCCCATCGGCATCCTTGACCGCCTTGGCGATGTCGGCGAGGCGCTTGCCGGACGCGGTGTCGACCGACCAGGACATGGCGAAGTCTTCGTCGGGCCGCACCGAGCCGTCCTTGGCCGGCAGATCGCGGACATGGCCGAACGAGGCCAGAACCTTATAGTTCTTGCCCAGATATTTGTTGATTGTCTTCGCCTTGGCCGGCGATTCGACGACGACGACGTCCATGAGGTCTCTTAATCAGCTGTGAGGTGGCGGAAGAACTCCGCGACGCACGACGAAATCCCACTCTTTTCGTCGCTCACATGGCCGTGCTTTTGCAATCGGTCAAGGGGAAGCGGCCAATTTGGGAAGCGGCCGCGGACGATACACTCTTAGAGTGTATGGCAAAGATCACATTTTTTGGGATGGAGGATGCACGCCGCGAACCGGGCGGACGACCGGTAAAGACGACCGGCTGCCGGATCAAGGGAGCCGGCAGCCGGAGCATTCAACAGCGTTGCCTCAGTCGGCCTTGACCACGTGCCAGGCGCCGGCGGCGCCTTCGCCGGTCATGTCGCCGGCTTTCTTGTCCTTGACGAAGGTATAGACCGGCTTGCCGTCATAGGCCCACATCTTGGTGCCGTCTTTGCGCTCGACGATCGTCCATTCGTCGTCCGCCTTGGCGCTGGCCTCGGCCTTCAGCGGCGGCCAGTTGGTGGCGCATTTGTCATAGCAATTGGACTTGCCCTTCTCGTCCTTGTCGAAGGTATAGAGCGTCATGCCCTTGGCGTCGGTATAGATCTTGGTGCCGCCCGCTTCGGCTTCCTTCCAGGCTTCCGCGGCCTGGGATGCGGCGGTGCCCAGCAGTAGCGCGGCAAACCCGAGTGCGATTGCTTTCACGATAGTCTCCCTGAAAACAAGCGCGCGGCAGTCGCGCGCTTGTTCGGTCAACGCGTCGGGATGCCTGTTTCTTCCTGCGGCGAAGCGCGACGTGCCACACAATGGTGATTGGCAGGGGCGTGCCCGCATCGCTATATCGACGCCAGCAATCGGGACTCATTGGATGGTATTGGACATCGGCTATGTCAGCGCGGTCGGGGCAGGGGCGATCTCGTTCCTGTCGCCTTGCGTGCTGCCGCTGGTGCCGCCCTATCTCTGCTACATGGCCGGCGTTTCGGTTGAGGATTTCCGCGGCAATCAGAGTGTCACGGCGAAGGAAGGCGCGCGCGGCGCGCTGCTTTATGCGTCTTTGGCCTTCGTGCTCGGCTTTTCCACCGTGTTCGTGGCGCTCGGCGCCGGCGCCTCGACCATCGGGCGGCTGCTGCGCGTCTGGCAGGAACCGCTGGCGATGGCGGCGGGCGTGCTGATCATCATCATGGGCCTGAACTTCCTTAGCATCCTGCGCATTCCGCTTCTGTCGCGCGAGGCGCGCTTCCAATCGCAGGGCAAGCCGGCGAGCATGATCGCGGCCTATGTGATGGGGCTGGCCTTCGCTTTCGGCTGGACGCCCTGCATCGGCCCGGTGCTTGGGCCGATCCTGACTTTGGCCGGCGGGCGCGAGACCGTGGGCGAAGGCGCGCTTCTGCTTGCCGCCTATTCGCTCGGCCTCGGCATCCCGTTCCTGATCGCGGCGCTGTTTTCCGGCGCCTTCATGCGCTTCCTCGGCAAATTCCGCGTCCATCTCGGCCGCGTCGAGAAGGCGATCGGCGCGCTTCTGGTCGTCGCCGGCGTGTTTTTCCTCACCGGCGGCGTGCAGAGCGCGTCCTACTGGCTGCTGGAGAATTTTCCGGTGCTTGGGCGGCTGGGATAATCTTCGTTGCGCGCAGCATCGAACTGTGGACGTGCTGATTAAAAGTAGTTGCTCCAGCATCTCACCGGAATTTAACCGCATTGGTGCAGCATGGCCTGCGCTGTTAACATGCGTTGATTCAAACCTTTTTCATATGGTTGCCCATCCATGAGCCAGAGATCCTGCCTGTCTGTCATCCTCGCCGCCGGCGAAGGCACGCGCATGAAAAGCGCGATGCCCAAGGTGCTGCATGCCATTGCCGGCCTGCCGATGATGGCTCACGTCGTGAAAGCCGCTGAGGCTGCCGGCGCGACCGGCGTGGTGCTGGTGATCGGCCACGGCGCAGACGAGATGCGCAAGGCGGTGCAGAAATTCGCGCCGAAGGCGGAGACTTTCGTGCAGGAGAAGCGGCTTGGTACCGCGCATGCGGTCCTTGCCGCGCGTGAAGCGATATCAAAGGGTTATGACGATATTCTCGTGATGTTCGGCGACACGCCGCTGATCGATGCGCAGGCGTTGGCCGCAGCGCGGCAGAAGCTGGCGGAGGGTGCCGCCGTCGCGGTCATCGGCTTCCGTCCGCCAAGCCCAGCCGGCTACGGCCGGTTGATTGAAAAGAGCGGTCATCTCATCGCCATCCGCGAGGAAAAAGACTGCTCCGACGAGGAGAAGAAGATCGGCTTCTGCAACGCCGGCATGATGGCGGTGACGGGCAAGCATGCGTTGCGGCTGCTCGACAAGGTCGGCACCAAGAACGCCAAGGGCGAATTCTACCTCACCGACATCGTCGAGATCGCCGGCGCGGAAGGTCTCGACGTAGTGGCGACGGAAGAGAGTTTCGAAAGCGCGCTCGGCATCAACAACCGGGCCGAGCTCGCCGAGGCGGAAGCGATCTGGCAGGCGCGCCGCCGGCGCGAGGCGATGCTGTCCGGAGTTACCCTGATCGCGCCCGAAACCGTCTATTTCTCGCACGATACCGAAATCGGCACTGACACCATCGTCGAGCCGAATGTCTGGTTCGGGCCGGGCGTCAAGATCGCGTCGGGCGCCAAGATCCGTGCTTTCAGCCATATCGAGGGCGCAACGATCGCCTCAAATTGCGATGTCGGGCCGTTCGCCCGGCTGCGGCCGGGCGCGGATCTTCGAAACAAGGCAAAGGTCGGCAATTTCTGCGAGGTCAAGCAGGCCACGATCGAAGAGGGCGCCAAGGTCAACCATCTGACCTACATCGGCGATGCACGCGTGGGTGCCGCGGCCAATATCGGCGCCGGCACCATCACCTGCAATTATGACGGCTACTCGAAATTCTTCACCGATATCGGCGAGGGCGCCTTTGTCGGCTCGAATTCCTCGCTGGTGGCGCCGGTCTCGATCGGCAAGGGCGGGTACATCGCTTCCGGCAGCGTGATCACCGAAAGCGTGCCCGACGATGCGCTGGCCTTCGGCCGCGCCCGCCAGAAGACGATTCCCGGCAAGGGCAAGGAGTTGCGCGAGCGCCTCGCTTCGGCCGCCGCGGCGCGGAAGAAGGCTGCGGCGGAATAGCGAGCAGGGACTGAGGATCAGGAAGAACAGCGGCAGCGCGGATAGCGTCTCAAGGCCGCCTTGCGCGATTCAGCATGGATCGTCATTTGGAGGATGACGCACCGCCGCGGCAAATGATACTCGCCACCGCAGCAGCACCTTACAGCGGAGACGAACGGCAATGCGCGTGCACGCTTCGGCGCTGAAGCGGCCGAAAAACCGAGCAATTGCGGTAACTGGATCGCAATGGCCCTCTGCCATGGTGGTCTTCGAACAGGGTTCCGGTTGACACGGAACGAAACGCAAAGTGACTTTCGCCACGGCCCGGCGGTCCATAGATAACGCTGGGTTTTTTGCTGGGAATCGGGGGCAAGCGCCATGTGCGGTATCGTTGGAATCGTGGGCCGAGAGCAGGTCGCGCCGCTCATCGTCGACGCGCTGAAGCGCCTTGAATATCGCGGCTATGACTCGGCCGGCGTCGCCACCATCGAGAGGGGCGAGCTCGGCCGCCGCCGCGCCGAAGGCAAGCTGATCAATCTCGAGCGCCGGCTGAAGGACGAGCCGCTCGACGGCACGATCGGCATCGGCCACACGCGCTGGGCGACGCATGGCGTGCCCAACGAGACCAACGCGCACCCGCATTTTTCCAAGGGCGTCGCCATCGTCCACAACGGCATCATCGAGAATTTCGCCGAATTGCGCGACGAGCTCACCCGCGACGGCTACTCCTTCTCTTCGCAAACCGACACGGAGGTCGTCGCGCATCTGGTGGCGCGCGAACTCGCCAGGGGGCTGAGGCCGGTGGAAGCCGCGCATGCGGCGCTGAGGCGCCTCTCGGGCGCCTTCGCGCTGGCGATCATGTTCACGGGTGACGAGGACCTGATCGTCGGCGCCCGAAACGGCCCGCCTCTGGCAGTCGGCCATGGCGAAGGCGAGATGTTTTTGGGCTCCGATGCCATCGCGCTGGCGCCTTTCACCAATGCGGTCACCTATCTGGAAGACGGCGACTGGGCGGAAGTGCGCCGCAACGGCGTCACCATCTATGACATCGACGGCAACAAAGTCGATCGCAAGCGGCAGCAGTCGCTGTCGACCAGCTTCATGGTCGACAAGGGCAACCGCCGCCATTTCATGGAAAAGGAAATCCACGAGCAGCCGGAGGTGATCTCGCACACGCTGGCGAATTACGTGGATTTCGTTTCGGGCAAGTCGAAGCCGCTCGACCTGCCCTTCGATTTCGCCAAGATCGGCCGGCTGGCGCTCTCGGCCTGCGGCACCGCTTATCTCGCCGGGCTGATCTCGAAATACTGGTTCGAGCGCTATGCGCGATTGCCGGTCGATATCGATGTCGCCTCCGAGTTCCGCTACCGCGAGATGCCGCTTTCGGCCAATGATGCGGCCTTCTTCATCTCGCAGTCGGGCGAGACCGCCGATACGCTGGCTTCGCTGCGCTATTGCCGCAAGGCCGGCATGAAGATCGGTGCTGTCGTCAATGTGCGCGAATCGACCATGGCGCGCGAATCCGACGTCGTGCTGCCGACGCTTGCCGGGCCGGAGATCGGCGTTGCCTCGACCAAGGCTTTCACCTGCCAGCTATCCGTCTTGGCTGCGCTCGCGGTCCGCGCGGGCGTTGCGCGCGGCACGATCTCGCCCGATCAGGAAAAGCAGCTGGTGCGCGAGCTTTCCGAAGCGCCGCGCTATGCCACCCAGGTGCTGAAGCTCGACGAGCAGATCGAGCGCATCTCGCGCGAGCTCTCGCGCTACAAGGACGTGCTCTATCTCGGCCGCGACACCAATTTTCCTCTGGCCATGGAAGGCGCGCTGAAGCTCAAGGAGATCTCCTACATCCACGCCGAAGGCTATGCCGGCGGCGAGCTCAAGCACGGGCCGATCGCGCTGATCGACGAGAACATGCCAGTGATCGTGATTGCGCCGCATGACCGCATCTTCGAAAAGACCGTCTCGAACATGCAGGAAGTGGCGGCGCGCGGCGGCAAGATCATCCTGATCACCGACAAAAAGGGAGCGGCGCAGGCCGGCATAAAGACGATGGAGACGATCATCCTGCCCGAGGTGCCGGAGATCATCTCGCCGATCATCTATGCGCTGCCGATCCAGATGCTGGCCTATTTCACCGCCGTTTTCATGGGCACCGACGTCGACCAGCCGCGCAATCTGGCGAAGTCCGTAACGGTGGAGTAGGCGCGGGTTTGCTGCCGCCCCGTTTCGTTCGTCATCCACGGGCGGAGCAGGAGCGAAGGTCCTGCGCAGACCCGAGGATCCATTCCGTGACGCTTGAGTGGATCAAGCCGATGCAAAACTAGGCGTTACCACCCGATACCGCGGAACAGCTCGAACCACAGGGGATTGGCTTTTTCGATCAGTTCGATCTTCCATTGGCGCGGCCAGCGTTTCAGCGATTTTTCGCGCTGGATGGCATCGCGGATGTCGAAATATTCCTCGTACCAGACCAGACGCTGCACGCCGTAGCGCCCGTAAAGCGCGAGCCTTCGCCGGACCTGTGCTCCGGCATCCGACGGCCAAGATCGTTCGTGACACCAGTGTAGATGGTGCCGCGCTTGTTGCTTGCTGTCATATAGACATAGCCCGTCATGCGTGAACGGTAACGGATTGATGGTTAGGGGACTATTCTGACGGGTGGCATTTTGGCCGGCGTCACGGAATGGATCCTCGGGTCTGCGCGTCCGCTTCGCTCCCGCTCCGCCAGTGGATGACGACGGAGGGGTGTTGCGGCCAATCGCGAACGGAGCAGCTTCCATTTGGAATGCTGAAAGCCGGTTGATGGAGGGCACCCTTAAAAACTTCGCAGTTCCAAACCGGCTCGCGGTTCACTAATCTCAGCGTTGCAACCTGCGCCGCGGTGAACTCATGTCCGACGCCCTGAAGACCTCTGGCATGACCCGCCTAAGGAACTATTTCCTGACCGGCTTCGTCGTCTGCGCGCCGCTGGCGATCACGGTCTATATCGCGTGGTCGCTGATCGGCTGGGTCGATTCCTGGGTGAAGCCTTACATCCCCGCCCGCTACAATCCCGACAGCTATCTGCCATTCCCGGTTCCGGGCTTCGGGCTGATCGTGGCGCTGGTGCTGATCACGCTGATCGGTTTCCTGACGGCGAACATCGTCGGCCGCGCCATCGTCAATTTCGGCGAGCGGCTGCTTGGCCGGATGCCGCTGGTGCGCGGCATCTATGGCTCGCTGAAGCAGATTTTCGAGACGGTGCTGTCGAACAAGGGTGACATGTTCCGCCAGGTCGGCCTAGTGGAATATCCGCGCAAAGGCGTCTGGTCGCTGGTCTTCGTCGCCAATGACAAGGAAACGGAGATCAACCAGAAGCTCGACCAGGAAGGCGATCCGCTGATCGCGGTCTTCATGCCCTGCACGCCCAACCCGACCACCGGCTTCCTGATGTATGTGCATAAATCCGAGATCGTGCCGCTCGACATGTCGATCGAGGACGGCGCCAAGCTGATCGTTTCTGCCGGCATGGTGGCGCCGGAGGTCAAGGCCAAGCTGGTGACGCTGAATGGCGAGCCCGTCGAAGGCGGCCTCGCCAACCCGGCGATCGGCGCCGCTCAGCCGGCGCGCAGCAGCCGCACTGCCTCGTCGCGGCCGAACAGGTAAAGCAGCAGCCGCAGCGCCTCGCCGCGTTCGGATTGCAGTTCCGGGTCGCCAGACAGGATCAGCCGCGCGTCGTCCCGCGCTGCTTCGAGCAGATCGGCATGGAACTCGAGGCGCGCCACCTGGAAGCCTGGCGTGCCGGACTGGCGGGTGCCCAGCAACTCGCCTTCGCCGCGCAGTTTCAGGTCCTCCTCGGCGATGCGGAAGCCATCCTCGGTCTCCCGCATCACCGAAAGCCGGCGCTTTGCCGTCTCGCCGAGCGGCTCCTTGTAGAGCAGGACGCACGATGACGGCTTGTCGCCCCGCCCGACCCGGCCGCGCAACTGGTGCAACTGGGCAAGGCCGAAGCGTTCGGCATGCTCAATGACCATGATCGTGGCGTCGGGTACGTCGACGCCGACCTCGATCACGGTGGTGGCGATGAGGATGCACGTTTCGCCTTGCTTGAAGGCGCGCATCGCCTCGTCTTTTTCCGCACCCTTCATGCGGCCGTGCACGAGGCCGATCCGATCGCCGAAGAGCGGTTTCAGCGAAGCGAAACGGTCCTCCGCCGACATCAGCTTGATCTCTTCCGATTCCTCGACCAGCGGGCAGATCCAGTAGATTTTTTGGCCATCGGCGACGGCATCGAGCATGCGTCCGACCAACTCATCCAGCCGTTCCATCGGCAAGGTGACGGTGCGGATCGGCTGCCGGCCGGCCGGCTTTTCGGTGAGCTTCGAGACGTCCATGTCGCCAAAGGCGGTCAGCACCAGCGTGCGCGGGATAGGCGTGGCCGTCATCACCAGCATGTCCGGCGCGTCGCCCTTGGCGGTGATGGCCAGGCGCTGGTGGACGCCGAAGCGGTGCTGCTCGTCGACGACGGCCAGCACCAGGTCGTGAAACGTCACGCTTTCCTGGAACAGGGCATGCGTGCCGACGACGATGTCGATCGCGCCGCCGGCAAGACCTGCAAGCGTCTCCGTGCGTTCGCGGCCCTTCTCACGCCCGGTCAGGATGGCAAGGCGCAGGCCGACCTTTTCCGCCAGCGGCGCGATCGTCGCCAGATGCTGGCGCGCCAGGATTTCGGTCGGCGCCATCAGGGCCGCCTGGCCGCCGGCCTCGACCGCGCGAGCCATGGCGAGCAGCGCCACCACGGTCTTGCCGGAACCGACGTCGCCTTGCAGCAGGCGCAGCATGCGCTCGGGATCGGCGAGATCGGCGTTGATCTCGCCAAGCGCGAATTCCTGGCTTGGCGTGAGCTTGTAGGGCAGGGCGGCGCGCAATTTCTCGACGATGCGACCATCGCCGGTAAGCGGCCGGCCAGAGAGGCGGCGAATTCTCGCCCGCACCAGCGCCAGCGAAACCTGCCCGGCCAGCAATTCGTCATAGGCGAGACGGCGCCAGGCCGAGCCTTCGACGGCAACGTCGATCGGGTCCTTCGGATAATGGATGCGGGCGAGCGCGTCGCCGAAGGCCGGGAAGGTGTGGCGGCGCATAAAAGCGTCGTCCTGCCACTCCGGCAGTTCCGGCAGGCGGCCAAGTGCCTGGCCTATGGCGCGGCGCAGCACCTTGGCCGAGAGGCCGGCGGTCAGCGGATAGACCGGCTCGACCAGCGGCAGCCCTTCGGCCTCGTCGATCGACGCGATATGGTCGGGATGGACCATGGTCGGGCGGCCGTTGAACCACTCCATGCGACCCGAGATCACCACACGCTCGCCTTCGGGAAGCATCTTCTGCAGATAGGCGGCATGAGCATGGAAGAAGGTCAGCGCGACCTCACCGGTGTCGTCATGGGCGTAGACCCGGTAAGGCACCGACCTGTTGCCGCGGGGCGGCGGCTGGTGGCGGTCGACCCGCACTTCGAGCGTGACGATCTGGCCTTCGGCCGACAGCGCGATGCCGGGCCGGTTGCGGCGGTCGATCACGGTGTTGGGCAGCACGAACAAAAGGTCGGCCGCGCGCGCGGCACGATCGCCGAGATCGGCCGGCACCACGCGCTCGATCAGCAAACCGACTTTCGGGCCGACGCCGGCAAGCGAGGTGATCGGGACGAACAGGGGATCGAGGATGGTGGGACGCATCGTGTCAGCTTATGTCGCGACGAGGGCAGCGCAAAGGCTGACACCGCTCTCTATCCACGCTATATGCGCCGCTTTGGACAGGGATGCGGCGAGATGACCGGAACACAGCGATCAAGCGAGGGGCTGGACGCTCGCCGCCGCAAGCTCCTGTTCCGCTCCTGGCACCGCGGCATGCGCGAGATGGACCTGATCCTGGGCTCCTTCGCCGATGCCGAGATCGGCGTCTTGACGGCCGATGAAATCGACCAATATGAGAGACTTCTCGAAATTCCCGACACCGAATTTTTCCCGATGGTCACCGGAGAGCGCCCGGTTCCGCCCGATATCGATTGCGCGGTGCTGCAAAAGATCCTGGCGTCGCGCCGGACCATGACATTTTGAAAAACACCCATCCATGAGCCTTATCCCTACAATCGGCCTGCCCAAGGGCCGCGCCGGCCAGTTCATCGTCGACGGCGTCGCCGACGGCTACGAAGCCTTCGCCCTGGCGCAGACGGCGCAGGAGATCGCGCCCGACAAGCCGGTGCTGTTCGTCGCCCGCGACGGCCAGCGGCTGCCGGCGATCAACGAGGCGCTCGCCTTTGCCGCGCCCGGCCTGCCGGTGCTGGAACTGCCGGCATGGGACTGCCTGCCTTACGATCGCGTGTCGCCCGGCGCCGATGCCGCGGCGCGGCGGCTCGATGCGCTTTCGGCCATGATCGCGCTGGCCAAGAAGCCACATCGCGCCGTCATCCTCAGCACCGCCAATGCGTTGCTGCAGCGCATTCCGCCGGCCGAATTGATCGAAGCGCAGACGTTCCATGCCAGGCCCGGCAACCAGATCGATATGAACGCGCTCATCGCGCGGCTGGAGATCTCCGGTTTCGAGCGCGTGCCGACCGTGCGCGGCCTCGGCGAATTCGCGGTGCGCGGCGGCATCCTCGACCTCTTTGCCCCCGGCTGGAGCGAGGCGCTCAGGCTCGACTTCTTCGGCGACACGCTGGAATCGATCCGCGTCTTCGACGTGGCGACCCAGCGCACCACCGGGCAGCGCAAGTCCATGTCGCTGCAAGCGATGAGTGAAGTGGCGCTGACGCCGGAGACGATCAGCCGCTTCCGCCGCTCTTACATCGAAGCCTTTGGCGCGCCCTCGCGCGACGACGCGCTCTATGCGGCGGTCAGCGAAGGCCGCCGTTTCGCCGGTATGGAGCACTGGCTGCCCTTCTTCTACGAGCGGCTGGAAACGGTGTTCGACTATCTGCCGGACGCGCCTGTGGTATTCGACCATCTGGCGCATGAGGCGCTGGCCGAGCGGCACACGCTGATCCTCGACCATTACGAGGCGCGGCGGAAGCAGGCCGACAGCGCGCTCAAGGATGCCGTGCCTTACAAACCGGTGGCGCCGGATCTTCTGTATCTCTCGCCGGACAATCTCAAGGCGTCGCTCGGTCCGCGCGAGGACATCGATTTCACCGTCTTTGACGCGCCGGATGTCGGAGGCAAGAAGGTCTTCCATGGCGGCTCGCGGCAGGGCCGCAGTTTCGCGGAGGAACGTGCCGACCCGAACATCAATGTCTTCGACGTCGTCGTAAAACACATTGCCGACGAGCGCGCGGCGCGTCGCCGAGTCGTCGTCGCCGGCTGGACTGAAGGCTCGCTCGACCGGCTCGGGCAAATTCTCGCGGAGCACCATCTAAGTAATCTGGAACCCGTCGCGACGCTTGCCGAGGTCGAAAAGCTGGAGCCGGGGCAGGCAGGCCTCGCCGTGCTGCCGCTCGAATCCGGCTTCGAGACCGACGATCTGGTCGTCGTCGCCGAGCAGGACATCCTCGGCGACAGGCTCATTCGGCGTTCCAAGCGCAAGAAAAAGGCCTCCGATTTCATTGCCGAAGCGACGTCGCTGTCGGCAGGCGACATCGTCGTCCATGCCGACCATGGCATCGGCCGCTTCGTCGGGCTGCGCACCATCGAGGCGGTCGGCGCGCCGCATGATTGCCTGGAGATCCACTATGCGGGCGATGACCGGCTCTTCCTGCCGGTGGAAAACATTGAGCTGCTTTCGCGCTATGGCTCGGATTCGGCTGAGGCGCCGCTCGACAAGCTGGGCGGCGGCGCCTGGCAGGCGCGCAAGGCAAGGCTGAAGAAGCGCCTGCTCGACATGGCCGGGCAGCTGATCCGCATCGCCGCCGAGCGGCAGATGCGCGCCGCACCTGCCCTGATCCCGGCCGAGGGGCTCTATGGCGAGTTCGCTGCGCGCTTCCCCTATGAGGAAACCGACGATCAGCAGACGGCGATCGACGCGGTCATGGACGATCTCGGCGCCGGCAAGCCGATGGACCGGCTGGTCTGCGGCGATGTCGGCTTCGGCAAGACGGAAGTGGCGCTGCGCGCCGCCTTCATCGCGGCCATGGAAGGGTTCCAGGTGGCGGTCGTCGTGCCGACGACCTTGCTGTCGCGCCAGCATTTCAAGACCTTCTCGCAGCGCTTCTCAGGCCTGCCGATCCGCATAGCGCAGGCCTCGCGCCTGGTCGGCTCCAAGGAACTGGCCGAAACCAAGAAGGGGATCGCCGAGGGCACGGTCGACATCGTCGTCGGTACGCATGCGCTGCTCGGCAGCTCGATCTCGTTCAAGAATCTCGGGCTTTTGATCATCGACGAGGAGCAGCATTTCGGCGTCAAGCACAAGGAGCGGCTGAAGGAGCTCAGGAACGACGTGCATGTGCTCACGCTGTCGGCGACGCCTATCCCGCGTACGCTACAATTGGCGCTGACCGGCGTGCGCGAGCTGTCGCTCATCGCGACGCCGCCCGTCGACCGCATGGCGGTGCGCACCTTCATCTCGCCCTTCGATCCGCTGGTCATCCGCGAGACGCTGCTGCGCGAGCGCTATCGCGGCGGCCATTCTTTCTATGTCGTGCCGCGTATCAGCGATCTGGCCGAAATCCATGATTTCCTAAAGGAATCCGTGCCGGAATTGAAGGTTGCGGTCGCCCACGGCCAGATGCCGCCGGGCGAGCTCGACGACATCATGAACGCCTTCTACGACGGCCAGTACGACGTGCTCCTGTCGACGACCATCGTCGAATCCGGCCTCGACATCCCGACCGCCAACACGCTGATCGTCCATCGCGCCGACATGTTCGGCCTGGCGCAGCTCTACCAGCTGCGCGGCCGCGTCGGCCGTTCCAAGGTGCGTGCCTACGCGCTGTTCACGCTGCCGGCGAACCGCAAGCTGACCGACACGGCCGAGCGCCGGCTGAAGGTGCTGCAGTCGCTCGACACGCTCGGCGCCGGCTTCCAGCTCGCCAGCCACGACCTCGACATACGCGGCGCGGGCAATCTGCTTGGTGAAGAGCAGTCGGGGCATATCAAGGAGGTCGGTTTCGAGCTTTACCAGCAGATGCTCGAGGAGGCGGTGGCCGAGGTGAAGGACACCGGCGAAGTGCAGGACGGCGGCTGGTCGCCGCAGATCGCGGTCGGCACCGCCGTGATGATCCCGGAAAGCTACGTGCCGGACCTGCAGCTCAGGATGGCCCTCTACCGTCGCCTCGGCGACCTCGAAACCACCGAGGAGATCGACGGCTTCGGCGCCGAGCTGATCGACCGCTTCGGGCCGCTGCCGGAAGAGGTGACGCATCTGTTGAAGATCGTCTTCATCAAGGCGCTCTGCCGCAAGGCCAATGTCGAGAAGCTCGATGCCGGCCCGAAGGGCGTCGTGATCCATTTCCGCAAGCGCGAGTTCCCCAATCCGGTCGGGCTGGTCAAATTCATCGGCGAGCAGGGCTCGCAGGCCAAGATCAGGGCCGACCACAGCGTGGTCTTCATCCGCGATTGGCCGAACGCGGAGAAGCGGCTCGCCGGTTCGGCTGTTGTCATGACCCAATTGGCAAGATTGGTCGACAAAGCCGCCTAACGACGTCCGCATTGGCAAGCCGAGCAGCTCGACGCATTCGCCACCACTGAAAAACGCGGCTAGAATAGGTAATCGGCTTCGTGTAAGGAGCCGCGACCTCGTATCGAGGCTGGAAGGGCGGGCAAGCACGCTCGCCGGTTTGTTTGACGCAATTCCGGACGGAAATTTCACATTTTTCCTGGGGTTGCTCCGAAAGGGCGTTGGGTGCAGCGATGACGAAATGGTCGCCGAATTCATGGAGAGCAAAGCCGATCAAGCAGGTCCCGGCCTACCCGGACCTTGGCGCTTTGCAAGCCACGGAAGCGCGGCTTGCGACCTATCCGCCGCTGGTCTTTGCCGGCGAGGCGCGCAAGCTGAAGAAGCAGCTGGCGGCGGTCGCCGCCGGCGAAGCCTTCCTGCTCCAGGGCGGTGACTGCGCCGAGAGCTTTGCCGAGCATGGCGCCGACAACATCCGCGACTTCTTCCGCGTCTTCCTGCAGATGTCGGTGGTGCTCACCTTCGCCGGCGCGCAGCCGGTGGTGAAGGTTGGCCGCGTCGCCGGCCAGTTCGCCAAGCCGCGCTCGTCCGACAACGAGACCAAGGCCGGCGTGACGCTGCCGAGCTACCGCGGCGACATCATCAACGGCATCGAATTCGATGCCTCCTCGCGCATTCCGGATCCGGCACGCCAGGAGATGGCGTATCGCCAGTCCGCCGCGACGCTCAACCTTCTGCGCGCCTTCGCGCAGGGCGGCTATGCCAGCCTTGAGAACGTGCATCGCTGGATGCTGGGCTTCGTCGCCGACAGCCCGCAGGGAGAAAAATACGAATCGCTCGCCAACCGCATCACCGAGACGATGGATTTCATGCGCGCGGTGGGCATCACGTCCGAAACCAACTTCGCGTTGCGCGAGACCGATTTCTACACCAGCCATGAGGCGCTGCTGCTTGGCTATGAGGAAGCGCTGACACGCGTCGATTCGACCTCCGGCGACTGGTACGCAACCTCCGGCCATATGATCTGGATCGGCGACCGCACCCGCCAGCCGGACCATGCGCATATCGAATATTGCCGCGGCATCAAAAATCCGCTCGGCCTGAAATGCGGTCCGTCGCTGACGCCGGATGGATTGTTGGAACTCATCGACCTGCTCAATCCCGAGAACGAGCCCGGCCGGCTGACGCTGATCGCGCGCTTCGGCTCCGACAAGGTCGCCGAGCACCTGCCGAAGCTGGTGCGAGCTGTGAAGAATGAAGGCCGCAACGTCGTGTGGTCGTCCGACCCGATGCACGGCAACACGATCGAGGCGGCAGGCTACAAGACGCGGCCGTTCGACCGCATCCTCAAGGAAGTGCAGACCTTTTTCGAGGTGCACCGCGCCGAGGGCACGCATCCGGGCGGCATCCATGTGGAGATGACCGGCAAGAACGTGACCGAATGCACGGGCGGCGCCCGCGCCATCACGGCGGAGGACCTACAGGACCGCTACCATACCCATTGCGATCCGCGCCTCAATGCCGACCAGGCGATCGAACTCGCCTTCCTGGTGTCGGACCTGCTCAAGAAGAGCCACCCGGTGCAGCACAAGCAGGCCGCCAACGCCTGAACAGAGGCTTGACGCCTATCATTGGAGGCGCTGGCCGCGACGCCAGCGCCTTTTGACGTCGGGGCTGATAAACTTCAATCCGGATCGGGCGGTCCGGGCGGGTCGCCCGGGAAATTGGTTCTGCCGGGCGGAATGACGGCAAAGCTGATCTGCAAGGGCGGTGCTTTGAGCGACCAGTCGAACGGCACCGTCTTGACCGGCAGGCCGGCGATCCACGCCTGCTGTTGCGGGGAAAGCCTCCAATGGGTCGGCCACACCAGCAGCATACCCTGATCCCGCAGGCGCTGGTCCGTGATCCAGGGGGCAAGGCGCCTGTCGAGAGCCGTGAAGATAGAGGGCTGGTCCGCAGCTTCCAGCCCGGCAAGCTGGGCCACGCCGTCCTCGCCACCGACGATGCCCAATGGTCCTGGCACCGTCTCATGCCAGATCGCCTCGGCCGTCTGCGAGATCGATCGTGCCGGCCAGCACATCGGCTGCAGGCGACCGAGGACGTTGCAACCCGTCCAGCGGGTCACCGCATAGGCGCTCGATACGCCGACCACGCATAGCAAGGCCAGCACCATCAGCCGGCGCAATTCCACAGATCCCAGTCGCTGGCCTAGAAGCGCGATCGCCAGGGCACCGACGAGATTGTACATCGTCGCGCCCCAGGACTCGCCCGTGCCGGTAAACAGCGAGGCGACCATGATCAGGAGCGCCGGCCCCACGCCCATCCATGCCAGGTAGACAATCGCGCGCCGCTCGGGGACGGGGTGGGCCGGTAAGGGGTCCCGTGCGGGGGCGGCCTGCCGTCGCAGCAGGCCGGAAAGAGCAAGAACGACGGGAAGAGCGGCAAGCCCGGCAAGCTGAACGCCGATATAGTAAAGCCGGGCGCGGTTGGCGAGCACCCAGGCGTTGCGATGCGCGGCATAGGTCAACGGCAGGAAATCGAGGCGAACAAGCTCAACTGCCAGCGGCGCCGCGACGCCGAGAAAAACCGCGAGGCCGAGCCATGGCCATGGGGTGGCAAGGCGGCTTCTGGCACGGGTGTCGTATAAGATCCAGATGCCGCCGAAGGCGAGCAGCAAAGCCGTCGAGAACTTGGCATAGAGCCCCAGGCCGGAAACGAGGCCGAGGGCGAGCCACCAGCCTGGCCGTCCATCGCGCGCCGAGCGCCACAGCAGCCATGAGATTGCCGCCCAGAAAGGCATCTGTGCGTAATCATGGTTGAACTGCGGGGTGGGCCAGCCGAAGAAGTAGATCGAGGGCATCAACAGAACGGCGGCGAGCGCGCGGGTCGAGCCCATGATGTCGCGCGCAAGCAGATAGACCAGGACGAAAGTCGTCGAGACCATCAATTGCGACAGCAGGTATTGCGGCCAGCGGAACGAGCCGGTCAGGAGATGGCTGATCTCGAGCAGCCAGCACGGGAGCTGCGGGTGCTTATAGGTCAACAGCACCCATTCGCGGCCCCACATGAACCCCTCGACGACGTCGCGAGGCGGCCCGACATTGACGATCGCCGGCATGACGGTCCAGCAAGCGATCTGCGTCAGGCACAAAAGCGCCAGCAATCGCCATGGGTGCCGGACCAAGCCGTTCCAGATCGAAGGCAGATTGCCTTCCGCGGCGATTGCCGACGGCCAAAGATGAACGGATTCCGTGGTTCTCGACATGCGGGCCTAAAATCATACCGGTGGATTGCTGAACAGTGCGATAGCAAAAGCTTACGAAAATGTATTCTTCCGCAACATTGTAAAACCAAGATTGCGATGGAACCCACCGCCGGCGCTTCGGGCAGGACCCGCCGGCTGATGGTTGCCTGAGCCGGCCCGCTGTTCGGAGCGCCGCGGTTCCAGAGTGCATGGTGCCGTCCGAAAACCGCTTTCGGCATCATGCTCCAGCCATTCAGGTGCCTCCATGCGTCACCAGCACGCCGTCATCCATCACCGTGGGCTAGACTTCTGGTCGGCGCGCGCGGCGGTTCTCGTCATCATCTGCCTGCAGCTTCTGGTCATCAACAACCTGTCCTTCGGCCCGCGCTGGCTGGCCCCGACGGTCGAGGCGGCGCTGCTGGCGCCCCTGTCGATCGCGACGGCATGGACGCAGATGCAGACGCGCAAAGCGGTCGACCATGAGCATTGGTACGCGATCGGCCGATTGCGACTCTATATCCGCCGCACGGCATTGGTTATGACCGGCGTCATCAGCATCATGAATTGCGGATCGCTGGTCTTCCTGGTGCGGGCGCTGCTGGAAGGACGCGCCGGCGCGGGCACGACGCTACTCGTCGACGCGCTCAATATCTGGGTCACCAATGTGATCGTCTTTGCGCTCTGGTTCTGGAGCACCGACCGCGGCGGTCCGCCGACCTGCGGCCTTGTCAAGCGCGCGCATGCTGATTTCCTGTTCCCGCAAATGACGTTGCCCGATCGCGAGATCCAGGGCTGGTTGCCGGGCTTCGTCGACTATGTCTTCCTCGCCTTCACCAACGCCACGGCGTTCTCGCCGACCGACACTCTGCCGCTCACGCAACGCGCCAAGCTCCTGATGATGGCCGAAGCGATGATCTCGCTCCTGACGATCGCGCTGGTGGCGGCGCGGGCCGTCAACATCCTGGCCTAAAACTGTATCGATACTCAGGTGAGGTCGGCCTGCGAATGGCGGGCTCCTGCGCTTCCGGTGCTCACGTAATTGAGGCACGCTCCGCTCCGGTTCTCGGAGGCCACCATTCTCGGCTCGTCCTGACCTGAATCTCGATACAGCTTTGCGAGTTCAGGAGCCGCGCTCCCAGCGCATTCCGGCAAGTCTTGGGTCCGCAAAGGCAGCGCGTGAGAATTCCAGCCTCTTCTCCGGGAATTCGCAGATCGCCTGCAGGCCGAAAGAGCCGATCCGGATGCGCCAGGTCTGCGGCTCCAGCGGCCTGGCCTCGGCAAAGCCCTTGCAGGTCAACAGCGCGATATTGGCGCCCTTGGGATCGCGCACCGAGCGATAGCGGATCGCCTGCAGTTCGGCTTCGCGCGCGACATCGGCGATCGCCTGGCAGGCGGTGTAGTCGGTGGGCTGCGTCCAGGCCTTTTCGTCGCGATCGAGCGGCGGCCGTGTCAGGTCGATCGCGCGGCCGCATTTTATCGCAGCGGCGAAGGCAGTGTATTCCGCGGCGTCGTTCGGCCATGGCGTCGCCGGCGACTCCGCAAAGAACAACAGGCGGTAGAAAGCCATTTCCGCCACCGCCGTCAGCACCGTCTCGGCGGCATAATAGACGCCTTTGGTCTTGCCGGCGCGGCGAAAGCGCGAGCCGTATGGATAGACGGAGCCATAGCGAAAAGGCGTCGACAACAGGTAATGGAGGTGGCGGCACTCCAGCGGGATATGCGGCTTGGTGTCTTCGATGAGGTCTTCCAGCAGCGACTGCTCATCGAGCGTGTCGATGAGCTTGAGGGTCGAGACGCGGTGCTGCGCCTCGACCATGCGCCAGTACTTGCCTTCGAGCCTGACGGCCTCAGACGAGAGCGCGCCGGGAGTCCAGGTAGGCAATGACATCGACAAGTCCGGCAATCGTCAGGATTTTTTCGAGCGGCGTGCCGTCGAGCGTGGTGTTGGGGCTCTTCAGCCAGGCCCGGGCAACGGTCTCGTCGCCGCCGACGATGGCGTCGAGCGAGCGGAACAGGCGGACGAACAGCACCGCCAGCTCGAACGGCTTGGTGCCTCGTTCAAGCAGGAATTCCTGCCGGCGCATGCGCGAGACCGTTGCTTCCGACACACCGATGACCAAAGCGAGCGTCCTGGCGGTGATGTCGAGCAGATCGGCCGCGCGCAGCGTGGCCTTGGTGACAACGGCGTTTTCGGCCGCCGTCGCGGCCGCGACTGGACGTTGCATAAAGCGCACCTTTCATTTCTGTGGAAAATATAGTCCACAAAAATTCTCTTGGAAAGGGCAGTGTCAGTCTTTCTTGTAAAGCAGCCAGCCTTTGCCGGCCCGGCCGGCCATGGCCGAATGCTTTGTCACACGGTTGCGACCGCCGACCTTGGAGCGATAAAGCGCCCGGTCCGCCTTCGCATAGAGATCTTCGGGATTTTCCGCCTCCGAGGCCATGCAGATGCCCATCGACACAGTAACGGTGCCGTAGTTCATGCCGGTCTGGCTGCTGGTGAACGGGGTCTGCTCGATCAGGGCGCGGATGCGCTCGGCGATCTCACATGTGGCTTCCTCGCTGGCGCCCTCGACGATAAACGCGAACTCCTCGCCACCGGTGCGCGCGACGAACGTGTCGGAACGGACGCCGGATTGGAAGATCTCGGCGATGATCTGCAGGAACCTGTCGCCGACCGGATGGCCGTAGCGGTCGTTTATGTCCTTGAAATGATCGATATCGGCAAGGATCAAAGCGCTGAACAGGATGCCGCGATTGCTGTTGTAGATCCGGGTGATCTCCTTGTCGAAGGCGCGGCGGTTCCACAGCTGCGTGAGCGGGTCGGTATCGGCAAGCCGCTTGTATTCCTCGAGCTTCGACTTGACGCTTTCAAGCTCGGCCGTCTTTTCGCTGAGCGTGCTGGCGATCTGGCGGCCATGGTCGATCGTCGAGCTGGTGGCGGCAGACATCGCGCCGGCGATCTTCTGGAGGATTTCCTGCGAAAGCAGGCTGCGGTTGCTGAGGCCGGTCGAGGTCTCATCGAGAATTCGGCCATACTTTTCGATATGCGAACGCTCGCTGCGCAACAGCGCAGCGATGTCCTCGAGCTCGTTGGCGACCATCTCGCGGGCATGCTCGACGATGGCCGGACCATGATGCTGGGGAAAGAAGGCGCGCCCGATGCCGTCAAGGTCCTCCTGGGTCGGGCGATTGCTCAACGAGACAACGGCAAGGCTGAGCTCGTGATTGCTGCCGGTGAGTGCCTCGTAGAAGATTTCGTAGTTGCGCGGCAGTCCGAGCACGCCGAGCTGACGCATCGTCCCCACGACGGTGCCGGCGATGTCGGTGTTCCTGTCAGTCGGAATGGCTGCCGGCTGCATATCGTGTTCACTGCCCCTTCAGTGCGACCGCAGACCTGCCTCCGCCGGGAGACGCTCGCGGGGATTTGAATCGGAACCATAAATGCGATGGCGCGTCCCCAACACGACTTTCGCTTGCAGGAATCATAGATGCAGTTGCGCTAAAGTTTCCTTAACAGCCTGCATTTCCTCGATGTCTTTGCTATCACAACGTGTAATCTCATGCGGAGCAGCTTTCGAAAGGCGTCGCTTCGGTGTCGCATTTGCCTGCGACCGGCCGCCTTAAACCTGGAATCCTTTCGGCAGTGGATCGGGCGGACGATGTCGAAGGAGCCGGGATGGACGAAAATCACAGTGGATCATGCCTGTGCGGGGCGGTGCGCTTCAGGACGAGGGGCCCGTTGCGAGGAGTGATCTATTGTCACTGTACGCAGTGCCGGAAGCAGAGCGGGCATTTCTTCGCCGCGACCAATGTTCCAGATGCCAATATCGCGATCACCGGCGCGGAAAACCTCACCTGGTACGAAGCCTCCACCTTTGCCAAGCGCGGCTTTTGCAAGACCTGTGGATCGGCGCTGTTCTGGAAGCCGAGGGAGGATGCATATGTGTCGGTTCTGGCCGGGTCTTTCGACGAACCGACGAGCCTGCGGGGCGAGTGCCACATCTTCGTCGGCGACAAAGGCGACTATTATTCGATCGAAGACGGGTTACCTCAGTTCGAGAAGTCGACGCCGTCGATAAAGGTGGCGGACGAATGATTTTTGGTTCGGCTGCCTTATTCCCTTGATCCGGCCGTTGCGATATCCCCCTGACGGTTACTCGAAACGGGGCTGGGCATGCAGCGGCTGATCGACGCTTTCATCAATTCGGTAAGGGCCTTCCGCAAGCTTGCCGCACATGAGAAGGCATTCCAGCAGGAGCTGATGCTGCTTGCGCTCGCCCTGCCGGCCGGCTGGTTCATCTCGGTCTCGTGGCGCGGCTACGCCCTGCTGATCGGCGCTGTGCTGCTCCTGATCATGGTCGAAGTGCTCAACACTGGCATTGAGGCGGCCTGCGACGCGATCTCGCGGGAATTCCACATCGATATCCAGCTCGCCAAGGATTGCGGGTCGCTGGCGGTGCTGATTTCCATCGTGATCGCCGGCGGCGTCTGGGGCGTCGCCTTGATCGAGCGCCTTACCGGTGCGCCGATCTGATCCTTGCGATTGATCACGATCCCGCCTGGTCTTCCCTGGCGCGTTCACGCTTTGCGAAGTGATGGCCTACCAACCAGGCTACCGCGGCGACAACGACGCCGACGCCAAGGGCGATGAGCAGGCGCTCATGGCGTGCAAACGCCTGGCCCACCATTTCCTCCGCGCCCAGGCCGAAGACAAAGCCAATGCCGCTGAACAGGGCCGCCCAGACCGCGGACGAGATGGCATTCAGGATGACGAAACGCGGCACGGACACGGTCGACAGGCCGGCGGCGACGCCGCCGACCAGGCGCATGCCGTAGATATAGCGGTTGGTCAGCACGAAAATGTTGGGATGGGTGTTGAGCAGGCGGTAGGCGCGGCTGAAACCCGGACGCCTGCGCAATAGTCTCACATAACGATGTTCGGCGAAGCCGCGCCCCATGGTGAAGAAGAAGGTGTCGCCGGCGAAGGCGCCGAGAAATGCGACGAGGAAAGTCTGCCACAGCACGAAAACATGCTGATGGGCAAAGAAGCCGCCAAGGATTGCCGCGCTTTCGCCTTCGGCGACGCAACCCAGGAAGACCGCGATCAGCCCGTATTGCCCGATGAGATGATGGATGGTTTCGCTCATTCCGTTACGGACCGCGCCGACAGTTTCTCGTCGATGCACCTGATCTGCTCGGCCATGCGCAGGATCTCGTCCCGCATGCCGATGATCTCGCTGTGGCGCAACTCGTCGAGCTTTTCATGCAGGGCCATGATCTCAATCTCGGCCTTCAGATTGACCTCGTAGTCGTGGGCCGCGTCGATGCGGTCGCGCTCGGTCTGACGGTTCTGCGACATCATGATCACCGGCGCCTGTATCGCCGCGAGCATCGACAGCACCAGGTTGAGGAAGATGAAGGGGTAGGGGTCGAAAGCGTCGCGCGTGAGCAGCCAGGCATTGCCGACGGTCCAAACAACGAGAAAGGCAAGGAAGCCGAGTATGAAGGACCAGGAGCCGCCGATCCTGGCGATAGTATCGGCGACGCGGTCGCCATACGTCGCGTGGAAGGCGACGGCCTTGTTGGTGTCGCGGGTGATGGTGGTGCGCTCAAGCGTCGACTGGAGGACGCGGCTCTCGAGCGGACCGAAACCGTCCGGCTTCCGCTTGAGCAAACGGTTCGCCATGTCCTCGACGATCTTGTTCATCTGTCCTCTCCTTCGCCCCGGCATCGATAGACGTAGAGGCTGCCGGGTCGGACGTGAAGTGCTAGATTGCGGTGAACAGGCGAGGACAACGATGCTCGATTTCCAGAAAATCCACGCGCGGGCGGCAAAGCGCAAGGGCGGCGAGGCGGTGCTAGCTCCGCTGCTTGGTCCTGCGCCCGACAATGCGGCGGTGGCGAAAGTCCCCGACGACCGTATTCTCTCCACCATGGCCGAGCGCATTTTCGCCGCGGGATTCGTGTGGCGCGTCATCGAACAGAAATGGCCCGGTTTCGAGGAAGCGTTCCTCGGCTTCGAGCCGAAGCGGCTTTTGTTCCAGCCCGACGATTTCTGGCACGAGCTGGCGTCGGACAGCCGCATCGTGCGCAACCCGCAGAAGATCAAGTCGGTGCGCGACAACGCCGCCTTCGTCGATCGCGTATCGAAGGAACATGGCAGCTTCGGCAAATTCATCGCCGGATGGCCGGCGGACGATCAGGTCGGCCTGACCGCGTATCTCGCCAAGCATGGCAGCCGGCTGGGCGGCAACACCGGCCAGTATTTCCTGCGCTGGCTGGAATGGGACACGTTCGTCGTCTCCGCCGACATGGCGGCGGCATTGCGCGATGCCGGCCTCGATATCGCCGAGAACCCGACCTCGAAGCGGGACCTCGACAAGATCCAGGCGCAGATCAACCGATGGTCGGCCGAGACCGGTCTGCCGCGCCGGCACATCTCGCGCATCCTGGCGATGTCGATCGGCGAGAATCGCTCGGCGGAGGCGTTGCGCGAATATATGGGCGACTAGGTGGTTGGGATCGATCGATCTCCATCGATAGGTCAGGGACATAATCGGCTCTGCCGATTAGTCCTAAGTGGCACAACCAAACGCCATTGCGGGGCGATTTCAGCCACGCTAAATCCGTTCCATGACCAAGACCGCTCCCGATATCCTGCGTATCGCCGTTGCCCAGCTCAACCCGACCGTCGGTGACGTGGCCGGCAATTTGGCAAAAGCGCGCGAGGCGAGGGCGGACGCGGCGCGCCAGGGCGCCGATCTGGTGCTCTATACCGAGCTCTTCCTCGCCGGCTATCCGCCGGAAGACCTGGTGCTTAAGCCTTCCTTCCTGAAGGCGTGCGAGAAGGCCGCGCAGGATTTCGCCAACGACACGGCCGATGGCGGGCCCGGCGTCATCATCGGCATGCCGCTGAAGCGCCGGTCCGGCACGCACAACTCCGTCGTCTTCGCCGATGGCGGCAAGATCATCGCCGAACGCTACAAGCTCGATTTGCCCAACTATGGCGAGTTCGACGAGAAGCGCCTCTTCCAGGCCGGGCCGGAGCTGCAGGGTCCGGTGAATTTCCGCGGCGTGCGCATCGGCATTCCGATCTGCGAGGACATCTGGGGCGATATCGCCGTATGCGAGACGCTGGCCGAAAGCGGCGCCGAGATCCTTTTGGTGCCGAACGGCTCGCCCTATTACCGTGCCAAGATCGACGTTCGCCACCAGATCGTCATCCGGCAGGTCATCGAAACCGGCTTGCCGATGATCTACGCCAACCAGCTCGGCGGCCAGGACGAACTGATCTTCGACGGCGCCTCGTTCGCCATCGGCGCCGACAAGACGCTTGCCTTCCAGATGAGCCAGTTCGAGGAGGCGGTCGACGTCACCACCTGGAAAAGAAAGGAAGACAGCTGGGTCTGCTCGGAAGGCCCGATGTCGAAGATCCCCGAGCGCGAAGAGGCCGACTATCGCGCCTGCATGTTGGGCCTGCGCGATTACGTCAACAAGAACGGCTTCAAGAACGTGGTGCTCGGCCTCTCCGGCGGCATCGACTCGGCAATCTGTGCGGCTTTGGCCGTCGATGCGCTGGGCGAGGAGCGGCTGCGCACAGTCATGATGCCTTACCGCTATACATCGAAGGATTCGCTGAAGGATGCCGAGGACTGCGCGCGCGCGCTCGGCTGCCGCTACGACATCGTGCCGATCTCCGAGCCGGTCGAAGGCTTCAAGCATGCGCTGACGCAGCTCTTCGAGGGCACCCAGGAAGGCATCACCGAAGAGAACCTGCAGAGCCGCGCTCGCGGCACGATCCTGATGGCAATCTCCAACAAGTTCGGGTCGATGGTGGTCACCACGGGCAACAAGAGCGAGATGTCGGTCGGTTACGCCACGCTTTACGGCGACATGAATGGCGGCTTCAATCCGATCAAGGATCTCTACAAGATGCAGGTCTACGCGCTGTCGCGCTGGCGCAATTCGCATGTGCCGCCGGGCGCGCTTGGGCGGTCCGGCGAGGTTATCCCCAAGAACATCATCGACAAGGCGCCGTCGGCGGAGCTGCGCGAGAACCAGACCGACCAGGATTCGCTGCCGCCCTATCCGGTGCTGGACGACATCCTGGAATGCCTGGTGGAGAACGAGATGAGCGTCGAGGACATCGTCGCGCGCGGCCACGACCGGGCGACGGTGACGCGCGTCGAGCACCTGCTCTACATCGCCGAATACAAGCGCCGCCAGGCGGCGCCCGGCGTGAAGATCACCAAGAAGAATTTCGGCCGCGACCGCCGCTATCCGATCACCAACCGGTTCCGGGACCGCGGCTAGTCCGCGAGATTGCGCCATGCAGGATGTTGAAATCAGTTTCGACCTGTCGCGGATCGATTTTCGGGCAACCTCCGATTTGCTCATGCAAAGCTATTGGGGTGCGTCGCGAACCGACGAGGCCAACCGCCGCGCCTTCGACAACTCGCTTTGCGTCGGCGCCTACCTCGACGGCGAGCAGGTCGGGTTCGCCCGCGCAATCACTGACTACACGGTCCTCGCCTATCTTGCCGACGTCATCGTCTGGCCGGAGCGTCGTGGGCATGGCCTCGGCAAACGGCTTGTGCAGGCACTCCTCGATCATCCCGATATGAAGACCGTCTCTCATTGGAGCCTTACGACCAGCGACGCTCACAGCCTCTACCAGAAGTTCGGATTCCGGGCGGAAGGGTGCTACATGCGACTGGATCGCTCACCCGCTGTCTGAGGCCCCGCCACAACCCGCCGTTGTTGCAAATTCGTCTCAGTGCTTGGACCAAATGTCGTTTTGGCGACGGGCCGACTTGGCGATCGGCTGATGCCTGCCTATAACGGCCTCTCCGCGATTCCCTTGCGGGAGGACCGTATGGCAGGATTTGACATCGTTATGCGAGGTCGCGAGGCCTAGGTCTGCTCGGGCTTTCCGAAGGTTTTTCGGAGAGCCGGACGCAGGACAGGCATTTGCCGCTGCGGTCGCCGCCTCAGGGCAGGCGGCCTACCATACTGAACCTCCCGCTGTCATAGACGCTGCAACGCGCGGACGCGGGTTTTCCAATTCGATTTTTACCGGGACCGGGTCGTTTTGCCCCGGATGACATCATGGCTCGTTTCAAGATGGATCTGCGCGCGAGCGCCTTTCGCAGCGTGCTTGGCTTCACGTTCAGCCATTGGCAGCGCCAGCCGTGGCGGCTTTCGCTCATCATGGGCGCATTCCTGCTCTCGACGCTGGCCGATGTGCTGACGCCTTTCTATTCCGGCCGCCTGGTCGATGCGGTCGCCAGCGGCGCGGGAACCGACGAAGTAGCCTGGAATGCGGCGATGGTGGCGTTCTCGATGTTGGTGGCGCTGGCGCTGGCAGGCGTTGTGCTGCGCAATGCCGCTTTCCTGTGTATCGTCGAGTTGACGCTGAAGATGATGTCGGACATTGCCTCCGATGCTTTCCATCGGGTGCAACGCTTCTCGACGGACTGGCACGCCAACAGCTTTGCCGGATCGACGGTGCGCAAGATAACGCGCGGCATGTGGGCGCTGGATCTGCTCAACGACACGATCCTGATCGCGCTGCTGCCGTCGGTTGTCATGCTTGTCGGATCGACGCTGCTGCTCGGCTGGTTCTGGCCGCTGATGGGGGCTGTGGTGGCCGCCGGTTCGGTGCTGTTCATCGCTGTCACCGCGATGCTGTCGCTCGGCTATGTCGCGCCCGCCGCGCGGCTCGCCAACAGCTGGGATACGCGGCTGGGCGGTTCGCTGGCCGACGCGGTGAGCTGCAACGCGGTCGTCAAGGGCTTCGGGGCGGAGACCCGCGAGGAAGCGCGGCTGGCACGCGTCGTCGCCAAATGGCGCCTGCGCACCGGCCGCACCTGGATGCGCGGCACTGCGAACGGCACCACACAAGGGGTGCTGCTGTTGGTGATGCGGGCGGCGGTCATCGGCCTTGCCCTCATGCTGTGGGCCTGGGGCCAGGCGAGCGCCGGCGATGTCGCTTTCGTGCTGACCTCGTTCTTCGTGCTGCAGGGCTATCTGCGCGACATCGGCACGCATATCCGCAACCTGCAGCGGTCGATCAACGACATGGAGGAACTGGTCGACTTCCAGTCCGAACCGCTCGGCATCGAGGACCGGCCCGACGCCCGGCCGATCCGGATCACCGATGGGCACATCACCTTCGACAAGGTGACGTTCCACTACGGCAATCACCTTCTGCCGCTCTACCGCGATTTCTCGGTCGATATCGCGACGGGCGAACGCATCGGACTGGTCGGGCATTCGGGTTCGGGCAAGACGACCTTCGTCAAGCTGATCCAGCGGCTCTATGACGTGAACGCCGGGCGGATCCTGATCGACGGGCAGGACATCTCGCAGGTCGAGCAGGCGTCGCTGCGCAGCCAGATCGCCATCGTCCAGCAGGAGCCGATCCTGTTCCACCGGTCGCTCGCCGAGAACATCGCCTATGCCAGGCCCGGCGCCAGCCAGGCCGAGATCGAGCATACGGCCAAACTCGCCAGCGCCCATGATTTCATCACCAGACTGCCCAAGGGCTATGGAACCCTGGTCGGCGAGCGCGGCGTAAAACTGTCGGGCGGCGAGCGCCAGCGCGTCGCGATCGCCCGCGCCTTCCTGGCCGACGCCCGCATCCTGATCCTGGACGAGGCGACATCGAGCCTCGATTCGGAATCGGAAGTGCTGATCCAGAAGGCGATGGAGCGGCTGATGGTCGGGCGCACGACGCTGGTGATCGCGCACCGGCTCTCGACGGTGCGGGCGCTCGACCGGCTGCTGGTCTTCGATCGCGGACGTATCGCCGAGGAAGGTTCGCATGACGAGCTGATCCGGCTGAACGGCGGCATCTACCGGCGGCTGTTCGAGCGTCAGGCGCTCGAACTGACGAAGGGCCTCGTCGCCTGAGGAAGGATGGCGCCCGGCCTCTGCCGGGCGCCATCAGCCGCAACGCGGTTGCAACCGCTCTCCCGCGATGCGGTTAGAGGGGCTCAATATGTTTTTCAAATTACTTTGCATTTAGAAGTTTAGGAAGTTTTATTTTAGATTTTAGCTATTCACGCGATTAAAACAATGATTGAATGTATTTACAGAAACGAAAATCAGGTACGGCAGAAGAAGGCTCTAGGAGATTTTTGCAGGAAGCCGATCGCATGGAGACTTCTTTGGGAAGAACGGCAGCCTTTAGCGTTCTGGTCTAGGCATTCACGATGAATCCGGTTTCCGCAAAAGCGAGCCCGGGCAAGGTGGCTGGGCCGTCGGCGCTGGAATCCCATGGTTCGGTTCGGCCTTTAGCCGCCGAGGATCTCGAGCACGTCGCCGCGTTGTTCCTGATGAAGTTTCGCCATCGTCGCCGCCAGCGCGATCGCGCGATCGCGCAGACGGCGGACTATATGAGGAAGCTCTACCTTGATGGGGATAAGAGCAAGGCTCTTGTCCAGATCAACCCGCAGGGCCGATTGGGTGGCTTCATGGGTGTTCTGAAAGCTCGATATGAGCTTAACGGAACGGCATTGAACGCTGCCATCATCGGTCCATTCATGACCGACTCCAGCATCGATCACGGTTGGGCCGGGCCGCAATTGCTGCGTGCCCTGCATCAAAGCGAATTCGACCTGTACCTGACCGATTCCGCCAACCGGACATCCTTGGCCTTCGCGCGTCCGATGAAGTACCAGCTCCTGCCGGTGCATTGTCTGGAATGGACCTGTGTTTTCCGGCCGGGCGGCATGGCCGTCGCCACAGTGCGCCGCAAATGGCCGGGGCTGCCTCGCCTTGCGCTCGATCCTTTCGCGGGAGCATTTGATGCGCTCGCACGAAGAAGGTTCGATCCGCCGGCCCAGCATTCGTCAAGCCAACGTATCCGCCGGGAGCCGATCGACGCGGCCCAATTTGCGGAGCGGCTGCCTGTCCTCATGGCCGATTATTCCCTGCGTCCGAGCTGGAAGGATGGCGAGCTGCCGCGGTTGCTCGCGCTGGCGGCCGAGAAGCAGGCCGACGGGCCGCTTCATTTCGGCGGGATTGACGAAGAAACGGGCAAGATGCTGGGGTGCTACGCCTTCTATGGCCAAGCCGGCGGCATCGCGAACCTGTTGCAAATCCAGGCGTCCGGATCCCACTGGGGCGTGACGCTGGATGCTCTCATTGCGGCGGCGCGGGATTTGGGCTGTGTAGGCATTAGGGGCCAGACCCAGAGCAGGTTCATGCCTCAACTCTTCGGCTACAAGAACGTCTTCTTCCATTATGCCGGTGGCACGATGGTCCGCTCGCGCGTTGCCGAAGTCACGGAGGCGGTCCGCTCCGGCGACATCTTCATCGGCGGGTTGATGGGCGATCGTTGGACCCGGCTCAGCTCCGATGATTTCGGCCGCGTCTGACGATCCACGCAATTCCGGACGGAAGGCTACGGCGAAGCCGCCGCCCAGCTAAGACGAAGTCGCCGAGCCCAGCTACAGCGAAGTCGCCGAGCTCAGCTACAGCCAGCCGCCGAGCCTAACCGCTCACACTTTTCCTGGGATTGCTTTTGAATCAGGCGAACTTGTGCGGCGCGGCGCAGAAGCCGGCAATGATCTGGCAAAGGTCAGGTTCGTTGACCATACGGACCGCTTCGTTCGGGCCGACCCATTTGCGGGTGCGCGCGCGTTTCTCTTTCCAGCGATCCGCCACGTGCTCGACATGCAGCGGAAAGACCAGCACCTCGCAAGGCACTTCCTCGCCCGAGGCAAGGACCTTGGCATAGAAATAGCGGCCGGCTTCAAGATGCGAGACGGTGCCGCGCAGCCCGGCTTCCTCGCCCGCTTCGCGAGCGGCGGCTTCGCAAAGCGGTTCCCTGGCCTCCGGCCAACCCTTGGGCAGCACCCAGCGCCCGGTGTCGCGACTGGTGATCAGCATGATCTCGACGCCGTTCTCGCCCTCACGCCAAGGCAAGGCGGCCACCTGCAGGCGACAAGGCGCGACGCCGAAGAGCCGCCGGACTCTCTCGGCCATCTGGTTGTGCGTCGTCGACCTCGTCAACATGGTAAGAAGCTGCCCCAAGCCTCCGGAATCGTTTGCCACCTTACAAATCTTAGGGCGAATTATGGGCTTTAAAAGTAAAAAACTTCACGCTATCGGGAAATGCCACCAGAAAAGGTCATTTGCCCAAGTAGTTGCGCTCATTGGCGCGGTTACAGGACCTGGCTTGAGCCAGATTCTCTCGAAACGTGAAGGCCGCTCAGCCGGCGTGATCGTCTGCGATCGGCTTCTGGTAAGTGAAGCCCATATCCCAGGGAAAGTAGATCCAGGTGTCCTGGCTGACCTCGGTGACGAATGTGTCGACCAGCGGGCGGCCCTTCGGCTTGGCGTAGACAGTCGCGAAATGCGCTTTCGGCATCATGGCGCGCACTATACCCGCCGTCTTGCCGGTATCGGTGAGGTCGTCGATGATCAGCACGCCCGCCCCGTCATCGGCGAGCAGCGGAGGCGAAATCTCCTTCAGGACCTGCAACTGACCCTGGCTGGTGTAGTCATGATAGGAGGCGACGCACACCGTCTCGATGACGCGGATGCCAAGCTCGCGCGCGATGATGGCGGCAGGCACCAGGCCGCCGCGCGTGATGCAGACGATCGCTTTCCATTGCCCCTTGTTGGCGCCGGACAACCGCCAGGAAAGCGCCCGGGCGTCGCGGTGGAACTGGTCCCAGGAGACGGGAAAGGCTTTTTCTGGAAGGGACATGGTTCGCGCACTCCGCAAGGCGCGCCGTCGGCGCGCAGAAACACTGGAATGCAGCCGGAATTAGCCGGAAAGCGCCGGGCTTGGCAAGGGGAGGGGCTGTGGGCTCAAGCGCGTTGCGCTGAGACGAATTGAAGCGATGCGCTTTTAGCTTGACACAGGTCGCGGCCTCGAAACCGCTTACGGGTTCGAGACCTACCCTCACCGCGACAGGAAGGCCGCCACATTCGTCGTGCGCAACACCGTGCGGGTGACGCCGCCGAACAGAAGCTGGCGCAGCCAGGAGTGGCTGTAGGCGCCAAGCACCAGAAGATCGGCGCCGGACTCGGTTATCCGCGACTGGATGATATCGTCCACCGAGGAGCCGTCCGATTTCTGCACGGAGACACTGACATTGGCACCATGACGCGACAGCGCCGCTGCGATCTCGGCGCCGGCGGCTTCCGGAGATTCATCGAGCGTCTCCGGCGGGTCGATGACGAGAATGTCCGTCTTGTCGGCCTCGGCGATGAAGGGCAGGGCATCGAACGCGGCCCGGGCCGCTTCCTTGCTGCCGTTCCAGGCCAGCAGCACACGTCTGAAGGTCGTGACCAGTGGCCCGGCATGGGGCACGACCAGCACCGGCCGGCCGGCATCGTAGACCAACGTGTCGACGTCGGCGCCAGGATCGCCGCCGGTGTCGCGCTGCGCGGCAATGATCAGATCGGCGGCGCGCACGCTCGATATGCCGGTCAGCGCGCTGTCGCCGGAGAAGCTTTCCAGGCTACGCCACTCGAAGGACAGGCCGGAGTCCTCGATCCTCTTCATGAAATAGGCCCGCAACTTGTCGGCGCGTTCCTTATTCATCTCGGCCGAGACCTGCAGGAATTCGGTATCCGGGAAGCCGGTGGCCGATGTGTAGGGCACGGGAAGCGCCTCGGCATGGATACCGACGAGATGGCTCTCGAACCTTTCGGCAAGCGGAAGGGCGTAATCGAGGACGCGCTCGGCGTCCTGCTCGTTCTGCAAAATGGCGACGATTGTCTTGAAGCGCATGGCTGGTCCCTCAATTACTTGCGTACTTGCGCTACGCGTGCGCGCAGCAAAGGAACGCCTCAGCGCGTTGACTGGTTCCAGCCGAATGCCCGGTCAGCCTCCCTTGGCCAAGCCCGCCACCATTGCCTCGACGTCCTTGCGCGCGGCCTCGAGCGCTTCCTCGCTGCGGGCTCGGACGACGAGTTCGGTCCAGAACTTGCCGTCGCCATATTTGGGATAGGAGCCGATGATCGTGTCGGGATGCGCCTTCTGGATCTCGGCCAGCGGCCCGCCGATCAATCCTTCGCCGAAGGGACACTGCACCGTGGCCGACAGCATCTTCGTGCCGGCCCTGAGCGTAGGCACAACATTGTCGAGCATGGCCTGGAAGATCGACGGCACGCCGGCCATGACATGGACATTGCCGATGCGGAAGCCCGGCGCGACGGAGACGGGATTGTCGATATGGTCGGCGCCGCGCGGCATGCGCGCCATGCGCTTGCGCGCTTCGGTGAATTCGATGCCACGCCCGGCATAGCTTGCTTCGAGCAGCGCATAGGCCCTGGCGTCGTATTCGCAGGGCACGCCGAAGGCCTTGGCGATCGAGTCGGCGGTAATGTCGTCATGCGTGGGGCCGATGCCGCCGGTGGTGAAGACGTAGGTATAACGAGCGCGCAGGGCATTCACCGCCGCAACGATCTCGTCCTCCTTATCGGGGACGATGCGCACTTCCTTAAGATCGATGCCGATCGCCGTCATGATGTCGGCGAGGTGGCCGATGTTCTTGTCCTTGGTGCGGCCGGAGAGGATCTCGTCGCCGATGACGAGCATGGCGGCGGTGACGATTTCAGGCATGGCGGGCTCCGGCACAATAGGTCGCCTGAGATAACGCGGCCGGCGGCCGGCGGCAATGCGAAACCCGGATGTGTTGATGCGCTTGTGGCGGCTGCCGTTGCCGATATGGTGCGGTCGGTCGGGCCAGGTGAAAACATGCTGATATCGATTGTCTTGTGGCTGCTTGCCGGCTTGCTTGCCGCCATCGTGCTTGTCGTGCTCGCGCTGATGCTTGCGACCTGGCGGATCGCGGCAAAGGCCGAAAGACGGGTGCCGGCTTGCGGAAAATTCGTCGAGATCGACGGCAACCGCATCCACTATGTGGAAGAGGGCGAGGGCAAGCCGATCGTCTTCGTGCACGGGCTCGGCGCTCAGCTCCACCATTTTCGCCACACCCTGTTCGGGCGCTTCGGTTCTGGTTACCGGCTGATCGCGCTCGACCGGCCAGGCTCCGGCTATTCGGTTCGGGCAAGGGGTGCGACCGGCCGATTGCCCGAACAGGCCGACATCCTGCGGCGCTTCATCGAGGAATTGCGCCTGGAACGGCCACTCATCGTTGGCCATTCGCTCGGTGGGGCCATTGCCCTTGCTCTGGCAGCCGGGCATCCGACAGCGATTTCCGGCATTGCGCTGCTTTCACCGCTGACGCATCTCGAAGCGAGGATACGTGAGCGGTTTGACCTGCTCTATGTTCCATGGCCGCTGTTGCGCCGCGTCCTGGCCCATACGGTGGCGGTGCCACTTAGCCTTCGTTACGCGCGGCCGACGCTGAGGTTCATTTTCGCGCCGCAAGCGGTTCCCGCGGACTACATGGTCGCCGGCGGGGGCTGGCTCGGGTTGCGTCCGTCCCACTATTTCGCCACCTCCACCGATGTCGTGGCGGTGGAACGGGATCTTGGCGAAATCGAACGGCGTTACCGCGACATAGCGATGCCGGCAGGCATTCTGTTCGGGACCGATGACCGCGTGATCGTCGAGGCCGTGCATGGCGAACCGATGCTGGATAGGATCGGGGGCCTCGACTTCGAACGGGTCGAAGGTCTAGGCCACATGCCGCAATTCCTGGAACCCGAACGGGTGATGGCCTTTATCGAACGTGTCGCCGCGCGTGCTTTCGCCGACGCGAAATGAATTCGGCTGGTGGTCACGGCAATGCTTCGCGGTTGATCACGCGGCGTCACACAAAAGTGTCGGACATTCCGTCCCACCCGCAATTTCCGGTGGAACTTTAGCCCCGGCGGCAGGGTTTCGCCTTTGTCGCTGTGGGGCCTCGGCCCCATATATTTTTGCGATTGAGAGAATGGAGAAATCCGATGCTTACAAGACTTATCGCAGCTTCGGCGCTGGTGCTGGCCATGGGTGGCGCGGCCATGGCGCAGTCATCAGATGACTGGTGGTGGTGGCACCGCGACCATCGTCCCGACGTGAGCGAGCAGGTGGACCCCTATACCACAGGCAGCATCAACGGTGGCTCCGGGCTGACCACCCAAGGCAATACCGGCGCTATCGGGCCGTGTGCCGACACAACGCCAGGTCCCGATGCCAATTCGCAGCAGAACGTCAATGACAACTACTGCGGCAAATAGGGCCGCATGGTCTCCGGCGGCCGGCATGAAGCCTTGGGCTTTGCCGGTCGCGGAGGCGATTCCAGTTTGTTGGAGTGTTTTTCTCCGCTTCACGAAACGGCGAAACGCCCGACGCAGTTCGGGGCAGAAGGCTGCGGCGAAAGCGCCGAGCCTGACCGCTCACACTTTTCCTGGAATGCTTCAGTCAGATACTTCGGTCTGCGGACGGTCTCTGCCGTCGGCGAGTTCGTCGTGCCATTTTCCTTCGGCATCCTCGTACTGGATGCCGTCCGTAGTGCCGGCGACCTGCTGCTCGGCCGAAGCGATTTCGGCGGCGCGCAGCGCTTCCTGGTGCGTGCGGAAAGTTTCAGAGAATGTCGAGCCGACCTTGTAGGCCCAGCCGCCATCATGCTCGACGATCTTGTAAGTCAGCTTCGCCATGGAATCCTCCGGTTAAGAAATCCGCTCAATGCAGCTTTCCGTCGGGCAGCCTGTCTTCAGGAACCAGCACTTCCGATTCCCTGGCTGCCTCGACGAGGGCGCGACGTGCGTCCGCCGTCGAACGATAACCTTCCAGCGCCTTGAGGCAAGTGTCCAGAGCATCACGATGACGCTCGCCGCGATTGAGCGGCCAAACGGTCATCAGGCACTCGGCTGCTTCGCGGGTGCTTCGGATTTGGCGATATTTGCCGACATGACCACCACCGGCTTTTCAAAGGGCTTGTTGTCTATCATGGCCGCCAACGTAAAACGGCCAAATTGGTTGCAGTTGTGGCGAGAAACCTGCGCCCAAACGTCTCAGCACTCTGCTGATTCGAGTTTGTTTTGACGCAATTCCGGACGGAAGCCACGGCGAAGCCGCCGAGCCTGACCGTGTCAAGACTTTCCTGGAATTTGCCTAGGTTGCGTTGATATTCAGGTGATGCCGGCCTGCGAACGATGGTTTCCTGCGCTTCCGGTGCTCACGTACTTAGTACGCTCCGCTCCGGTTCTCGCAAACCACCGTTCTCGGCTCGGCTTGACCTAATCTCAACACACCCCTAGCCGGCGGCCTTCATCCAATGCCGCATCGTCGTCACCGAACGTGCCAGCTGCGGCGCGGGATGGATTTCCTCGCCGAAAGCAGCCGCCGCGCGCCAGCCCCAGCGCGGGTCGGCGAGGAAGGCGCGCGCCAGCGCCACCATGTCGGCACGACCGTCGGCCACGATCGCCTCGGCCTGGCGCGGATCGTCGATCAGCCCCACGGCGCGCGTCGGAATGCCGGCGCCGTTGCGCACGGCCTCCGCCAGATGCACCTGGTAACCAGGGCCGGGCGGCACCTGCTGCAGGGGCGAATTGCCGCCGCTGGAGCAGCAGATATAGGCGATGCCCTCGGCCTTCAGCGCCTTGGCCACCTCGATTGCGTCCTCGACGTCGAAACCGCCTTCGACCCATTCCTTAACCGAAAGGCGTGCGCCCAGCATCACGGACGGAGCGGCCTTCCTCACCGCCCTGGCGATTTCGACCGCAAAGCGCATGCGATTTTCCAGCGCCCCGCCCCAGCGGTCCGTCCGCTGGTTGGAGAGCGGCGAGAGGAACTGGAAGATCAGATAGCCATGCGCGGCGTGCAATTCGGCAAAGTCGAAACCGGCGCGTTCGGCGCGCACGGCCGCCTGCGCAAAGCGCGCAATCAGCTCCAGGATCTCGTCCTCCTCCAACGCGTGCGGCACATTCCAGCCCGTGTCATAGGCGATGGCCGAGGCAGAAACCGTCTGCCAGGGATCCTCGCCAGGCCGCAGCGGACCGCCGCCTTCCCAGGGTTTGCGGTTAGAGGCCTTGCGGCCGGCGTGGGCAAGCTGGACACCGAATTTCGTGCCGCGCGCGGCGACACGCCTGGCGGCGTCGAGCGTGCGCTTGGCGGCCGCCTCGTTGTCGTCGGAATAGAGGCCGAGGCAGCCATGCGAGATACGTCCGCGCCGCTCGACATCGGTCATCTCGACGGTCACCATGCCGGCTCCCGACATTGCCAGGTTCATCCAGTGATAGAGATGCCAGTCGCTGGCCGAGCCGTCCTCGGCCGAATACTGGCACATGGGGGCAACCGCGATGCGATTGGGGAAGGTGAGGCCGCCGAGGGTGATCGGCTGGAAAAGCGATGATGTCATGAAACGGGCTCCTGGCGAGATACCGCTATCTAGGCAGCCGCGGCGCGTCGCGCCAGACACGAGCCGGTGAGACTCCCGCTGGACCAGTCGGTTTCCAGGCCAGTCGGTTTCGGGCCAGCCGGTTTCCAGGATTGCGTGCGCCACCTTTCTCGATGGAGCGGTTCTCCGTTCTTCGAGATGGAGGACCGCACCATCTTTTTTGCCTTACGCAATTTCGGACGGAAAACCGCTTCACACTTTTCCTGAAATTGCTCTATCCCTTTGCCGCCAATACGGAGGTCGTCATGGAAGATCGCGTTCGCATCCGTTCGGAGGAGGTCCTTTCGGACGACTGGGCGGTGCTCAAGAAGACCGTGCTCGACTATCGCCGCCGCGACGGGCGATGGGAGACGCAGATCCGCCAGACCTACGATCGCGGCGACGGCGCGGTGATCCTGCCCTTCGATCCGCAGCGCTCGACCGTGCTCCTGGTGCGGCAGTTTCGCTTCCCGGCTTACGCCGTGGGCCATCGCGAGCCGCTGATCGAGGCCTGCGCCGGCTTGCTCGATGAAAACGATCCCGAAACCGCCATCCGCAAGGAAGCGGAGGAGGAGCTGGGCTACCACCTGAAGGATGTCGAGCGGCTGTTTTCGCCGTTCATGAGCCCGGGCAGCGTGACGGAACGGCTCTGGTTCTTCACCGCGCGCTATTCGCCGGCCGACCGCATTTCCGACGGCGGCGGCTCACCGGAAGAAGGCGAGGACATCGAGGTTCTGGAAATGCCCTTGGACGACGCGCTGGCTGGTATCGCCGACGGCCGCATCGTCGACGCCAAGACGATCATCCTGATCCAGCATCTGAAGCTCAACCCGATCAAGGTTTGACTCTGTCTCGGCTGCGATGCTTCGGCATTCGGTGGCCCGCCCTCCGAAGCTCGAAGAGCAAGGTGGTGCGGACGACGGGAATCGAACCCGTACGATCAGAGATCGAGGGATTTTAAGTCCCTTGCGTCTACCAATTCCGCCACGTCCGCAGGCGTGCCCCTTTTCAAATGCCTGATATGAGCCGTCAAGCGATGTTTCCGATCGTCCGCAGTTTGCGCGGGCGGCCATCGCGCAGATTTAACATTAGTGATGTTTAAAATGCCAAATTCTCCGAACCGATCCCATTAGCCTTTGTGTGCGAGCATCGGGGCCGGCTTTGATGGTGGAACCATGCGTGGGCCAGGCTGGATCAGGGAAGTGCGGGAGGCGGAGGCGCGGCAGCTGCGCAGCGAGATCGATCGGCTCGAGCGGGGTCTGATCGAGGCCGCCAACTCGAAGGCCAAATGGAACCTGCATGAGGTCGCGCACACGCTGCGCTGGCAAAAGGCCCGGCTGCGGCGGCTGCAGGAATGTCTCGACGCCATGCCTGAAGGAAAAGAGATTCGGACCGATTCTGATAGGCCGGCCGCAAGCATTCAGCCAAGCATGTCCGCCACATCCGCCACGGCGGGGCAGGGCGATTGGAAAGTGGCGCGACCACGGAATTACGGTCTACCGAGGGAACGCTAGTTTCGCGACGCGGCGGATCGATCCGCCGAGGCCGGCGTCTATCAGGCCCCCAACCCAATCCCCCGCCCCCTGCGGGCGCCGGCCACTCTATTTCGACAGATTGATGCGGGAGAGGTCTTTCGCATCGACGCGGCGGCGAAGCCTCAGAATTTATAGCTGAAATTCACGCCCAGCGTCTGCAGCTTCACGTCCTGATCGCGCTCGGTGAAGGTGTTCGAAGCGTCGAAATGCTCCTTGCCGAAATCATAGTAGCGATATTGCGCGCCGACGACGACATTGTTGGTCAAGGCATAGTCGACGCCGGCGCCGATCGTCCAGCCGGTGCTGGTGCGGGTTTGGGTAAAGCCGGTGCCCGCCGCCTGCGAGGTCTCGATGCCGGCGAAAGCCACGCCGCCGATGCCATAGATCAATAAGCGATCCATGGCGTAGCCCACCTTGGCATTGACCGAACCGAACCACTTGATGTCGGTACCGAATGTGTTTGCCGGGCCGGCGTCGGCGGTGCCGTCGATCGAGGCGTAGTTGAGATCGGCCTCGGCGCCGATCACGGCCTGGTCGAATTGCCAGAGCCCCGCGACATGGCCGCCGACGAAACCGCCATCGATGTCGGGCTTCACCGAACCGCCTTCTACGGTGATGTCGGACCGACCCCAGCCATAGCCGGCCTGCATGCCGGCATAATAGCCGGTCCAGTCGAAGCCGGGCGCGGTCATCGGCAGATTAGTGCCTAGATCCGCCGCCCAGGCAGAGCCGGACAGCAGGGCAAGAAGGCCGGCACTGGCGAGCGTCAGTCGACGCATAGGGCGCTCCGAAATGGCGGTTTCGAGGACTCCTTAGGGCAGACTAGCCCCAATCACGGCGAAACGGAATTGCATCTCTGCAACAGTGGTTTACGACCTGACGCTCTGGCTCCGGGCGCCGACATTTGCCAAACTGGCCCATGCAGAGGACTCAGCCAATGACGAACGCCAAGCCGACAAGCGCCACACAGCCGAAACCGTGGACCGAAGTGGCGACATATCTGGTCGATGTCGCGATGGGCCGAAAGCCCGCGGAACTGGTCATCCGCAATGGTTGCTGGGTGAACGTCCATTCGGGCGAGATCATCCCCGGCACCGATATCGCGATCGCCGCCGGCCGCTTCGCCTATTGCGGGCCGAATGCCGGCCACGCCATCGGGGAGGGGACCAAGGTCGTCGACGCCGGCGGGCGCTATCTGGTGCCCGGCCTTTGCGACGCGCATATGCATGTCGAGAGCGGCATGGTGACGGTGACGGAGTTCTGCCGCGCGGTGATCCCGCACGGCACCACCTCGATGTTCATCGATCCGCACGAGATCGCCAATGTGCTTGGACTGCCGGGCGTGCGCCTGATGCATGACGAAGCGGTCGCGATGCCGATCAACGTGCATGTGCAGATGCCGTCCTGCGTGCCCTCGGCGCCGGGGCTGGAGCATGCCGGCGCCGAGCTGACGGTCGCCGACGTGGCCGAGGCAATGACCTGGGAAAATATCATCGGGCTTGGCGAGGTGATGAATTTCCCAGGGGTTGCCGCCAACGATCCGGTGATGTCGGGCGAGATCGCCGAGACGGTCAGGGCCGGCAAGACGGTGGGCGGCCATTATGCGTCGCCCGATCTCGGCCTGCCCTTCCACGGCTATGTCGCCGGCGGGGCGGAGGACGACCATGAAGGCACGCGCGCGGAGGACGCGATCGCGCGGGTGCGCCAGGGCATCAAGGCAATGCTGAGGCTGGGGTCGGCCTGGTACGACGTCGCGGCGCAGATAAAGGCGGTGACCGAAGGCGGCATCGACCCGCGCAACTTCATCTTGTGCACCGATGACAGCCATTCCGGCACGCTGGTGCATGAAGGCCATATGGATCGCGTGGTGCGGCATGCCATCAGCCAGGGGCTGAAGCCGGTGACGGCGATCCAGATGGCGACGCTCAACACCGCGCAGCATTTCAGGCTGGAGCGCGAGATCGGCTCGATCGCGCCGGGACGCCTGGCCGATCTTCTGATCGTTTCGGACCTTGCCCAGATGACCATAGACGAAGTCTATGGCCGCGGCGTCAGGCTGGCCAAGGCCGGCAAGCTCGAGATCGACATCGCGGCCTATGACTATCCCCAATCGGCGAAGAATACAGTCAGGCTCGGCAAGAAACTCGCGGCGAAAGACTTCGACATTTTTGCGCCGCAGGGCGCCAACGAGGTGCGGGCGCGGGTGATCGGCGTGATCGAGAACCAGGCGCCGACGCGGGCTCTGGAAGCCGATCTAGCGGTCGAGGACGGGCTGGTCGCCATGGACCGGCGCAACGACATCTGCCAGATCGCCCTGGTCGAGCGCCATCGCGGCACGGGGGGCGTCACCAACGCTTTCGTGTCCGGTTTCGGCTATGTGGAGGACTGCGCGATGGCGTCCAGCGTCGCGCATGACGCGCACCACATCATCGTCGTCGGCACGAACAAGGAAGACATGGCTTTGGCCGTCAACCGGCTGGGCGAGGTGGGCGGCGGCGTCGTGCTTTACTCCAGGGGCAAGGAGCTGGCGCTGGTCGAGATGCCGATCGCCGGGCTGATGTCGGACGAGCGCGCCGAGATCGTCGCGGCAAAGGCCGAGCAACTGACCGAGGCCATGCGCAAGGTCGGCTGCTCGCTCAACAACGCTTATATGCAGCACTCGCTGCTGGCGCTGGTGGTCATTCCGGAGCTCAGGATCTCGGATGTCGGCCTGGTCGACGTGACGACGTTCCGGAAGGTCGACCTGTTTGTTTAGGGTGGGTCACCGCCGGTCGCGATGGTCAACACCTTGAACGGCGTGGTGATGACGACCTCGGCGACCGAACCGACCGCTTTGCCGAGGCCTTGGCCGATATCGTTGAGCTGCGTCGGGTCGGGCTCGTCCGACGCAAGCCCGGCCGGTGTGCGCAGCCGGTTGCCCAGCAATTGCACCAGGATCGGGTTATCGGCGAATTTGGCGTGGTTCAGGCCGTCGCCGCCTTTGGCGCGGGTCAGGTCGACGACCGTCACGCCGTAATCGGCAAGATCGGCGGCGTTGCCGTAGTCGCCGACGCGCGGCTTGTCGCCGGAAATGAAGCTCGACAGCTTCAGCGCACGATCGTCGCCCGAAAGCAGGATGGCGAAGGGCTTGTCGGGCTTGCCGTAGCGGATCATCTGCTTCTTGAAGACATCGACGTCGATGTCGGGCGAGGCGAGGATGACATAGCCGAGCTTGCCGCCGAGATCGCGGTCGCCGGTGATAGCGAGCTGGCGCAGCGCCTCCATCGTCAGCCAGGTGCCCATGGAATGGGCGATGATGTCGATGCTCTTGACGCGCGTCTTGGCGAGCATCCTGAGCGTCGCCTCGAGGTCGTCGCGCGCGGCGGTCGAGCTGTCCTTGTCGTAGATATAGCCGGTCGCCTTGGCGCTCGATGCCCATGAGAACAGCACCGGCGTTCCGGGATATTTAGTGTCATGCGCTATCTGCGTGATGCGGTAGATGCCGTCGTCGAAACCATTGTTGAAGCCGTGCACGAACACCAGGGCGCGGTCGCCGCGCATCGAAATGTCGGCGCCGACCGCCATGGCGAATTGCCGCGCGTCGCCATAGTGGACGACATCGGTGGCGGTGAACTGCTTGGCTGGATTGGAGTCTGCCGAGCCCTTGGCGCGTTCGATCGCGCCGACCTGATGGATCTTCGGCACGGTGACGTCGACGCGAGCGTAGCTGGTGGTCAGCGAACGGTCCCCGTCGAACACTTGGCGCGGATCCTTGGTCGCCTGCTGGCGGGTGGTGGCGACGAAGATTTCGTGCCTGGCGGCGATGTCGGAGGCAGGCGCTGTAACTGTTTTGCGGTTGAGAAGGTCATGCGTGGGAGCGGCGCAGCCGGCGAGGGCGAGCGTGAAGGCCAGGCCGACAACGATCTTCACATGCACAGTCACCCGGGATCCCCCAAGGGCGGCAACCTCTCTTGCTACTCCGATAAAGCCAGAGAGCGGCCGGGTCCAGTTCAAAGTCCCTGTGGCGCGGAACCCGCACCGATACGGTTACTGCGCAGCGAGCTGGCGGATGCGGTCCGTCACGTCCCGATCGCTGGCGAAGCCGTCGTCCTCGCGCAGCCGCTGTCCAATCATCTGCACCATCATCGGGTTGTCGGCGAATTTGGTGTGGTTGAAGCTGTCGGCGCCCTTGACCTTCGAGAGGTCGACCACCGTGACGCCATAGGAAGCAAGGTCGGCGGCATCCCGGTAGTCGCCGACGCGCGGCCGAGCGCCGGCGATAAGGCCGGAGAGCCGCAGCGCCCGGTCGTCATCCGACAGGAGCAGGATGAAGGGCTTGTCCGGCTTGCCGTAGCGGCGCATCTGGCTCTTGAAGACGTCGACATCGATGTCGGGCGAGGCGAGCACCACGTCGCCGAGCTTGCCGCCGAGATCGCGGTCGCCGGTGATGGCGAGCTGACGCAGTGTTTCCATCGTCACCCAGGTTCCCATCGAATGGGCGACGATGTCGATGCGCCGGGCGCCGGTCTGCGCCAACATCCGCAGCGTCACCTCCAACTGGTCGCGAGCCGCTGCGGCGCTTTCCTTGTCGTAGACATAGTCGGTGGTCTTGGCGCCGGAAGCCCAGGAGAACAGCACCGGCGTGCCCGGATAGCCGGAATCATGGACGATCTGGGTGAGCCGGTAGACGGCATCGTCGAAACCGGTGTTGTAGCCATGGACGAAGACCATCACACGTCCGCCGCGGGCGTCGATGTCTGCGTTGAGGGCGCTGGCGAATTTCGGCTGCGTGTCGTAGCCGACGACTTCCGAGGCCATGAAATACTTCGTCGGATCGTTCGACTTGCCGCGCGAACGGCGCTCGATCTGGCCGGTCTGATGAATAGGGGGAACGGTGACGTTGACGCGTGCGTAATTGAGCGTCGCGGAGCGTTCGCCATCGAAGACCTTGTTCGGGTCGTCGGAGCGCTTGCGCGTGGTGGCGATGAAGATCGAGTGGTTGCCGGCGATGTCGGTCGCCGTCGTCGGCACGACGACGCTGCCCAGGATTTCCTGCGTCTGGTGGCCCGCGCAACCCGCCATCAGCAGGGCAAGGGCAATGATCAGAATTGTCTTCAACCGCACGTCGACACTTTCACTGCAATTCCACCGCGACCACAATTGGCCGTCCACCTCCGCGGAAATCTCCCGGACAGGCGAAGTGCGGCCAAAGTAAGTCGTGTCCCGCGGAAATCCGCTCCGTGCCGCACGACCGTCATCGCAGTGTTGCGCGAAAGCCAAAAGGGCGGCAGGAAGGTCTGCCGGCACGGGACATGGCTGTCATGGCGTACCGCCGAGACCAAATGAGGGACTTCTGTTGAACAGCTTCTCTTCTCGCGTCGCTGCAGCCGCCGAGGCGATCCGCGAAATCTTTCCGGAAACGCCGCTGCAGGAGAACGACTACCTGTCGAAGAAGACCGGCGCCCGCATTCTTTTGAAGCGCGAGGACCTGACGCCGGTGCGCTCCTACAAGATCAGGGGCGCCTTCAACTTCTTCCGCAAGGCGCTCGCCGCCGGCAACAATGCCGAGCTGTTCGTCTGCGCCTCTGCCGGCAATCACGCGCAGGGCTTCGCCTTCGTCTGCCGGCATTTCGGCAAAAAGGGCGTCGTGTTCATGCCGGTGACAACGCCCCAGCAGAAGATCGACAAGACGCGGCTGTTCGGCGGTGATTTCGTCGAGATCAGGCTGGTCGGCGACTTCTTCGACGATTGCTACCGCGCCGCCTTCGAATTCACCGAAAACGCCGGCGCGCACATGGTGCCGCCCTTCGACCACAAGGACATCATCGAGGGCCAGGCGACTGTCGCCTACGAAATCGCGGCCCAGATGCCGGGCGGGCGCGTGCCCGACATTGTCATTCTGCCGGTGGGCGGCGGCGGCCTTGCCGCCGGTGTGACCCACTATTTCGCCGACCAGCATCGCGACCCGCGTTTCGTGTTCTGCGAGCCGGCGGGCGCGCCGAGCCTGCGTGAGAGCCTTGCCGGCGGCAAGCGGGTCAAGCTCGCCAAGGTCGACAATTTCGTCGACGGCGCTGCGGTGGCCGAGATCGGCCGCGAGCCGCTGCGCCATCTCAAGGACTTCACAGCCGATGCCGTGCGGCTGGTTCCGGAGAACCGGCTCTGCGCCACCATGATCGAGATGCTCAATGTCGAGGGCGTCGTGCTGGAGCCGGCCGGCGCGCTGGCGATCGACGCGCTCAAGGATTTTTCGCGCAAGGAGATCAGGGGCAAGACCATCGTCGCCGTCGTCTCCGGCGGCAATTTCGACTTCGAGCGGCTGCCGGACGTGAAGGAGCGGGCGCTGCGCTTCGAGGGGCTGAAGAAGTATTTCATCATCCGCTTCCCGCAGCGGCCGGGCGCGCTGCGCGATTTCCTCGAAATGCTTGGTCCCGACGATGACATAGCCCGCTTCGAGTATCTGAAAAAGTCGGCGCGCAATTTCGGTTCGGTGCTGATCGGTATCGAGACCAAGGACCGGCGCAATTTCGACCTGCTGAAGGCCAATTTCGACGCCGAGGGCGTGCAATATCAGGATATCACCGACAACGAGACGCTGGCTGGGTTCATCATATGAGCGCAAAACAAAGTACGGTTTTCGTCGCGCTGTTTTCCGGCATCAATGTCGGCAGCAACCGCATCGTCAAAATGGCGGAGCTCAAAGCGTTCTTCGAAAGTCTCGGCTTCAGCGATGTCACGACTTATGTGCAGAGCGGCAATGTCGTGTTCCGGGCGAAGAAGGGGGATACGGCGGCGCTAACCAAAGAACTCGAGGCAGCCTTCGAGAAGAAATGGGGCTTCAACTCGCGCATCATGGTGCGCGATGCTGGCTGGTTCGAGCGGCTGGTGAAGGACAATCCCTATCCCGAGGTCGCCGGCGAGCCGACCAAGCTGCATGCCTATGCGCTGGAACGGGAGCCGACCGCCGAGGAGACGAAGCGGCTCGCCGACAAATGCACCGGCCCCGAGCGCTTCGAGATCAAGGGCGACGTGCTTTATCTTCATGCCCCGGACGGGCTCGGCAAATCGGTGTTCGCCAACCTCATCCCGCGTACCTTGAAGGTGCCGGGCACGGCGCGCAACTGGCGCAGCGTGCTTGCGCTGCTGGACATAGCCGGCAAGGCCGGCGGCTGACTGTTCGAGGCACTTTTCCCGGAATTGCTCTGGCTCAGGCGGCCTTTTGCCAGTCGAAGCTCAATTCCTCGCGGAAGGCGAAGCGCTTGATATGGTCGGCGACCACGCTCTCCAGCCTTTCCAGCGAAGCTTCATCGTCGGCGGCCAAAGCGATGTGCAGCGCCTGGTCGTCGGCATCTATCACGGTGCGTCCGATCGAGAGCTGGATGGCGCCGTGCTGCGGGTCGAACTCGACCGGGAATTTGTGCGACCAGTGCTTGCAGAGCTGCTGCAGATAGCGGCTTGCATGTTCGGTGGCGACATCGGCGCGGCTGGTCGGCATGAAATTCTCCTGGCGGATGAAGAAACGCCAGCCTGGACAGGCTGGCGCCAATTCCCGAAAGATAGGCAACGCCCGGCGAAACGCCAGCGGCCACCGGTCAAATCGACGTGGATCGCCGGCTTTACCAGACGCCCGTGTTCGGCATCGAGGCCCACGGTTCGGCCTTCGCCTTGGCGGGGCCCTTCTGCAGCAGCTCGATCGAGATGCCGTCCGGCGAACGTACGAAGGCCATGTTGCCGTCGCGCGGCGGGCGATTGATGGTCACGCCATTGTCCATCAGCTTCTGACAGGTGGCGTAGATGTCGTCGACCTCGTAGGCGAGGTGGCCGAAATTGCGGCCGCCCTTGTAGTCCTCCGGGTCCCAATTGTAGGTCAATTCGATCAGCGGCGCCTTCTCATGGATGCCGCTTTGCTCGTCTTCCGGCGCGGCGAGAAAGATCAGCGTGTAGCGTCCCTGCTCGTTTTCGTAACGGCGCACCTCCTTCAGGCCGAGCTTGTTGCAGTAGAAATCGAGCGACTGGTCGATATCGGCGACGCGGACCATTGTGTGCAGATAGCGCATGGCGGCTTCCTCGGGCTGTTGGGGTTGCCAGGCAACATAGGGGCCACCCGGCGAAAGGGCAATCGTCCGACAATTGCGGCGCTGCGGCTGATTTCGGACCCCCGCCGTTCGTCCTTGGGAAGCGCCGGCAAACAACATTTCAGCCTTTCCGCAACTGAACGGTGAAAAAAGGCACGTCAGCCCTTGCACACCCTGGAAGCCGCAGTGTTAATCTCTTGGCAAGAATCAGTTGCAGTTCAGTTGGAAAAAAGGGGGCATTCTTATGGGGGAAAAAGCCTCTTTTACGAGGCGGGACGGAAGCCTTGACGACGCCTTGCAGCGGGACAATGGCGGCGATGCCGCCGAGCTTGTCGAAATCGCCGGCGCGATCAAATGGTTCGACGTGGCCAAGGGCTACGGCTTCATCCTTCCGGACGACGGCGTCTCGGGTGATATTCTCCTCCATGTGACTTGTCTTCGAAGGGACGGTTTCCAGACGGCGCTCGAAGGCGCGCGGGTCGTCTGCCTGGTGAAACAGGGCGAGCGCGGCTTGCAGGCTTTCCGTGTCCTGTCCATGGATGCCTCGACGGCGGTGCACCCGGCAGAGCAGGAACAGCGCACCCACGTTACCGTGAGCCCTGAGAGCGGCCTCGAGCGGGCCTTGGTGAAGTGGTTCAACCGCACCAAGGGTTTCGGCTTCCTGACGCGGGGCGAGGGGACGGAAGACATCTTCGTCCACATGGAGACCTTGCGGCGCTACGGCATAACCGAGCTCCGCCCCGGCCAGGTCGTGCTCGTCCGCTTCGGACGCGGCGACAAAGGCCTTATGGCCGCCGAAATCCACCCCGATATGGGCACCTTGTCGGTCTCGCACTAAGGTCTCTCGACGCAGTCGAGAAGTTCCTTTGCCGCGGGCCGACCATATTGTCCGAAAACCGGTTCCACTTCTCCGGATCATGGTCTAGGACGAGGGTCTGGACGAGGTACCCCATGGCTCATCGCAATTGGCTGACTGCGGGCGCGCTCTGCGCCGCGATCGTTTTCGCCGCCTGTTTCATCGCCGCGAAGCCGAGTTCGGCGGATGCGATGCTGCTGCCCACCGACCGGACGCCGCTGGTGGTGTCGACCGGCTCCGGTGATCGTTCCTTCTCCATCGAGATCGCCGATACCTCTGCCGAACGAGAGGCGGGACTGATGTTTCGCCAGACCATGGCCGACGATCACGGCATGTTGTTCGTCTTCGAAAGAACCGATGAGGTGGATTTCTGGATGAAGAACACGCCGATGGCGCTTGACCTCATCTTCATCGGCCAGGACGGCAGGATCAAAGCCATCAAGCGCGGCGAGCCCGAATCCGAAGCGATCATCTCGCCCGGACAGCCGGTGCGCTTCGTGCTTGAGCTGAAGGCGGGTACGGCCGCCAAGGACGGCATCAGGGAAGGCGATCTTTTGCGCCATCCGGCTATCGGCTCCAGTTCCAACTGAGAAGCAGTTCCGCCGATGGATTTCCTTTCGCATGACGGTTTCGAACTCGCCTATCTCGATCGCCAGCCGGCCTCGGGACAGGGCGACCCGGTGCTGATGATCCATGGCTTTGCCTCCAGCCACTATGTCAACTGGGTCTCGCCGGGCTGGTTCAAGACGCTGAACGACGCCGGCTACCGGGCGATCGCCTTCGACCATCGCGGCCACGGCTCGTCGTCGAAGAGCTATGAGGAGGCCGATTACACCCCTGAAAAAATGGCGTCCGACGCGGCCGCGCTGCTCGATCATCTCGGCATCGAGCGCGCGCATGTCATGGGTTATTCGATGGGCGCGCGCGTCTCGGCTTTCCTGGCGCTCTCCGATCCGGAGAAGGTCGCGACGCTGGTGTTCGGCGGTCTCGGCATCGGCATGGTCGACGGCGTCGGCGACTGGGATCCGATCGCGGCTGCCCTGCTGGCGGAAGACCCTTCCCAGACCACACATCCGCGCGGGCGCTCCTTTCGCGCTTTCGCGGATCAGACGCGCAGCGACCGTCGCGCGCTTGCGGCTTGCATCGCAAAGTCGCGCGAGTTGCTCAGCGAGGATGACATGGCCCGCATCGCCCAGCCGACGCTGATCGCCGTCGGCACCAAGGACGATATCGGCGGCTCGCCGGACGAGCTTGCCGCCCTCATGCCCAACGCCAGGGCCTTTCACATTGAGGGACGCGACCACATGCTCGCCGTCGGCGACAAAAGCTTCAAGCAGCGCGTACTCGAGTTCTACGCCGAAAACCCGCTCTGAGCGCGCGGCGCTCCTCGGCTCGCAATGGTCGATCTTCTCGTCACCTATATGGAGATGCTGGCGCCGCCGCAGGGCGCACCGCTTGCGTCGCGGCGTTCGGGATCTACCCCGGAGGATCGAGAGCGTCAGGATTAGCCGGACAGGCGCTGTGCGCTTTTCCTGTAATCGCGCTAGCCGCGCTCCCTCCTGTCGGCGAGGGATCCCGCCATGACGCACAGCAGCTCGAACATGATCGTCGCGCCGGCCAGCGCCGTCATGCCGCCAATGTCAAAGGGAGGCGCGACCTCGACGACATCGGCGCCTGCGAAATTCAATCCGCCCAGCAATCGAACCATCTCCTGCACCTCGCGTGTGGTGAAGCCGCCGAGCTCCGGCGTTCCGGTGCCGGGCGCCATGGACGGATCAATGCAATCGATGTCGAACGTCACATAGGTAGGGCTGTCGCCCACAAGATCGCGCGCTTCCTGCATGACGGAAACGACGCCGCGCCGGACGAATTCTTCCATATAGATGATGCGCACGCCCTGAGCGGTCGCCCAATCGTGTTCGCCCGGTTCATAGATCGAGCCTCTGATCCCGATCTGGACAACCCGTTTCGGGTCGAGCAGCCCTTCCTCGATCGCGCGGCGGAAAGGCGTTCCGTGGGTGTAGGGATTGTCGCCGAAATAGCGGTCGTTGGTGTCGGAATGCGCATCGAAGTGAACCATGCCGACAGGCGCCTTGCGGGCCACCGCGCGCAGCACCGGCAGCGTCGTCAGGTGGTCGCCGCCCGCGGCGAGCGGCAGGGCACCATCCGCTACGATCGCGGCAATGCCGTCCTCGATGCGCTTCAACCCGTCGAGCAGGTTGATCGGATTGACCGAGACGTCGCCGACATCGGCAACATTGGCGATGCTGAACGGTTCGGTTCCCGAGACATGGTGGACGCGGCGCATCAGGCTCGACTGGTTCCTGATTTCGCGCGGACCGTGGCGGGCGCCGGCCCGGTTGGTCGTGCCGCCATCCCAGGGAATCCCGACAAGGGCGATGTCGAGCCCCTTCGCGCTCGGCACGGCCGGCAGCCGCATGAAGGTGGAAAGCCCGGCAAAGCGCGGCACCTGCGCTGCGTCGACGGGTTGGTGGAAGCTGTTTTCCATGGTGGCGGCCATCCCAGAGCGGTTCACGTTCGATGGTGATCGCAGGGCCCTGGATTTGGGCATAGGGGCAAAGCCCTGCGGGAGTATGGGCCTATCAGGGCTGGTCTTGCAGCGCTTGCAGTGAACGGCCGAGATTTTCCCTGGCCTGCGCCTCGAACCGATCCCGGAACTCGGTCGTACAGAAAATGTGCGGACGGGCGAGGAAACTCTTCAGGACGGCCGCCCGGCCCGCGCGCCACATCGGCTCCTCCACCCAGCCATATTCCAGCCGGACCGCCTTCTCATAAGCATCGAACACCGCCGGTTCGGCGCCGAGGATCGCCAGATCCATGTCGAGCAAAAGGGCCGCATCGTTGACCGCGTCCTCGTCGCGGAAAGGCGGCAATTGATGGGTGGCGGTGGCGTTGATCATCGCCGCTATGCGGGCGAGGCGATGAGGATCGGCGCGCCCGGCGAGCCTTTTCTCGGCCAGGTCTGCGCTTTTTGCCTCATTGTCCTTGGCGCGGCTGTCATAAATCGCGTCGTGGAACCAGATCGCCGCCTCGACGGCCTGAGGATCATCGAGAAGGTGCCGGTATTCGCTTGCCAGCGCCAGCATCGCTTCGATATGGGCCATGCCGTGATAGTGGCGATCCGCGGCCCTGTAGAGCGTCGCAAGCTCGCTTTTCAGCGCATCGTCGATCAAGGGTTCGTTTTCCATCGTCGCTTGAATTTGGATGAACCAGGTCCATTTGACAAAGCACTAAGGAAAATTGAGTTCAACCGTGCTATGATCTGGCCTATATGTGCCGCCGGAGAATGAGCAAGGCCGGAGAGCGTCGATGAACAGCGTTACGATTGCCCGCCCCAGCATGGTGCAGCCGGTCGACCCGATCTGGCGGTCGATCCGCGACGAGGCGATGGAGGCAGTGAACCGCGATCCGCTGCTCGCGGCCTTTCTCTACTCGACTATCCTGAACCAGGAGAGCCTCGAAGAAGCGGTGATCCACCGGCTGGCCGAGCGCCTGGCGCATCAGGATATCGGTTCCGATCTCATCCGCCAGACCTTCAAGGCAATGCTGAACGACGATCCGGAGTGGAGCTCGACGGTTCGCGTCGACATCCAGGCCTATTACGATCGCGACCCGGCCTGCGACCGCTTCATCATGCCGGTTCTCTACTTCAAGGGTTTTCACGCCATCCAGACGCACCGGCTGGCGCATTGGCTGTGGAACCAGGGCCGCAGGGACTTCGCGCTCTATCTGCAGAGCCGCTCGTCCTCTGTGTTCCAGACCGATATCAATCCGGCCGCCCGCATCGGCAAGGGCATCTTCCTCGACCATGCCACGGGTCTGGTCGTCGGCCAGACCGCCGTCATCGAGGATGATGTCTCGATCCTGCACGGGGTGACGCTGGGCGGCACCGGCAAGGCCAGTGGCGACCGCCACCCGAAGATCCGCCGCGGCGTGCTGATCGGCGCCGGCGCCAAGATCCTCGGCAATATCGAGATCGGCCATTGCTCCAAGATCGCGGCCGGCTCGGTCGTGCTGTCGCCAGTGCCGCACAACAAGACGGTCGCCGGCGTGCCCGCTCGGGTCGTGGGGGAGACCGGCTGCGACCAGCCTTCGCGGCAGATGGACCAGCTCCTGCCGTCGCAAAGCATGGACCACGTCGTGAGCTTCGATATCTGACCGATCCTTTGCCGGCGGCCGCCCAACGAGCCGCCGTTTCGCTTGGCCGTTCTCCCATGTTATCCTGCCAGCTTGCCTTTACATGGCCATTGTTGGCGTGTCAGAAGCGCGTTCCCACGAACAAGGCCGACATTTCGGAGAAGACTTTTGAAGCCTGACGAAATCAGAAAGCTCGACGCTTACTTCAAAAGCGTCTTCCAAAATCCCAAGCTGCAGGTGAAGGCGCGCCCGCGCAAGGAAGACTCGGCCGAGGTTTATGTCGGCGACGAATTCCTCGGCATCGTCTTCAAGGACGAGGACGACGGCGACTATAATTTCTCGATGGCCATTCTCGACATCGATCTGGGCTAAGCCGGCAACAGCTCTGGCCGGGGCGCGGAACATCGCCGTCCGGCCGGTGCAACCTACAGGCGAGATGCCGCCTAATCCTGACAGTGCGGCGGGATATGCACTCGCCGCCAGCTGGTCGAACCTTCCCGCACCACTACCCGGCGCGCCACTGTCCCGTATGAGGGCGGGATTTGCCGGATGCGTACCTGCTGCGGACGCACCAGCACTTCGTGGGCAACCGCTTCAAATTCCGCCGGCTGAACGACGCGCCGGACGCGCTCCGGCTGGACCACGACCGTCTCGGCGACACGCGCATAGCGGGCCTTGCGCCACACCTTGCACAGCACCTTGCGGCCATGAATGATGCGCCACTCCCAGGCATAGCCGGCATCGTCGACCTTGACCGTGTGGTAGACCGTGCGTGTGACCGCCGGCACTGTCTCGTAGGCGACGCGCGCTGGAGCGATCCGGTCCACGCTTTGATAGGTGCCGTAGATCGGCGCGTCGTAATCGACGACCTGTCCGCCGGGGCTCACCATCACATCCTCGTAGACGGTGTCGTAAAGTGCCGGCCTGTGGATCGGCTCATAGCATTCGAGCGCGCGGCCGCCGGCGGCGGTTTCACAGACGCTGGCAAGCATAGCGACGGCCGCCAGCGATGCGGAGCTTTTCCGGATCATGACATTCCCCCGTTGAAAAAGGACGCCTTCACAACGCAGGACTGTAGCGGAAGGTCCGGGGGCCGGCAGCGATTTCAGGGCTTTTCGTTAAGCGGAGCGGTTAAGGAATTGCTACCTTACCATGTCTTCGGTTCGGCCAGCCGGACCGAGCGAGCCTCGTCGGCCTATTTGCCTGGGTTTTTGCCGGCGCCGCGACGCTTGATTCGGCTTAACCAGATGGCTAGGAGAGGCGGCCTTGCGCTAGGGTGAGCCGGCATCCTATTTAGGGCGTAACCGATCCAGAACGATTCCGCGCGATTGCTGATAATACCAAGGTGCCGGAATCCATCTCCACAAGGGTAGTCCATGAAGAACCCCGTTGAAACCTACATGAACCTCGTTCCGATGGTCGTCGAGCAGACCAATCGCGGCGAGCGTGCCTATGACATTTTCTCGCGCCTCCTGAAGGAACGCATCATCTTCATCACCGGCCCGGTCGAGGACGGGATGGCGACACTGGTTTGTGCACAGCTTTTGTTCCTCGAGGCGGAAAACCCCAAGAAGGAAATCAACCTCTATATCAATTCGCCGGGCGGCGTCGTCACCTCGGGCATGGCGATCTATGACACCATGCAGTTCATCAAGCCGGCGGTGTCGACGCTCTGCATCGGCCAGGCCGCCTCGATGGGTTCGCTGCTTCTGACCGCCGGCCACAAGGACATGCGTTTTGCCACGCCGAACGCCCGGATCATGGTTCACCAGCCGTCCGGCGGCTTCCAGGGTCAGGCTTCGGACATCGAACGTCATGCGCAGGACATCATCAAGCTGAAGCGCCGCCTGAACGAGGTCTATGTCAAGCACACCGGCAAGAGCTATGACGAGATCGAGAGGACGCTCGACCGCGACCATTTCATGACCGCGGAGGAGGCCAGGGACTTTGGTCTGATCGACAAGGTCATATCGAGCCGCGAGGCCGTCGAGACAGTCGCAGTCTCGGCCTGACATCCACAGCAAATGACAGCATAACGCGGTTTTGGCGCGTCTTGCGGCATTTCGGCCACAATTGGCTGTTCCCTCAGGCGTTGGGATTGCCTACGTTAAGGCTATGTTGATTTTCGACGGCTTAGCTTTGCATGGGGTTGCTGCGAATCGTTGCCGCGTTTTCTGAATTGTGTTTCGTACGGAATGCGCTGTGTGAGCCGGGGCACTGGCGGTGGCGGATTCCCGCGATAGATTGGTGAGACGTCACTCAAAGCCAGGCGATCGGCGGGCGACGGTGAAAGGACAGAAAAATGAGCAAGGTCAGCAACGGCGGCGGCGATTCAAAGAACACGCTTTACTGCTCGTTTTGCGGCAAGAGCCAGCACGAAGTCCGCAAGCTGATCGCCGGACCGACGGTCTTCATCTGCGACGAATGCGTCGAATTGTGCATGGACATCATCCGCGAGGAGAACAAGACCTCGATGGTGAAGTCGCGCGAAGGCGTGCCGACCCCGCAGGAGATCCTCAAGGTCCTCGACGACTACGTTATCGGCCAGCCTTACGCCAAGCGCGTGCTGTCGGTGGCGGTCCATAACCACTACAAGCGCCTGGCGCATGCCGGCAAGAATAACGACGTCGAACTGGCGAAGTCGAACATCCTGCTGATAGGCCCGACCGGCTGCGGCAAGACGCTGCTCGCCCAGACGCTCGCCCGCATCATCGACGTGCCGTTCACCATGGCCGACGCCACGACGCTGACCGAGGCCGGCTACGTCGGCGAGGACGTCGAGAACATCATCCTGAAGCTGTTGCAGTCGGCCGACTACAATGTCGAGCGCGCCCAGCGCGGCATCGTCTATATCGACGAGATCGACAAGATCTCGCGCAAGTCGGACAATCCCTCGATCACCCGCGACGTGTCGGGCGAAGGCGTGCAGCAGGCGCTGCTCAAGATCATGGAAGGCACGGTCGCTTCGGTGCCGCCACAGGGTGGCCGCAAGCATCCGCAGCAGGAATTCCTGCAGGTCGATACCGCCAACATCCTGTTCATCTGCGGTGGCGCCTTTGCGGGTCTCGACAAGATCATTTCGGACCGTGGCCGCAAAACCTCGATCGGCTTCGGCGCGACGGTTGCCTCGCCCGAGGATCGGCGCACCGGCGACATCTTCCGCCAGGTCGAGCCCGAGGATCTGTTGAAATTCGGCCTGATCCCTGAATTCGTCGGCCGTCTGCCGGTTCTGGCGACGCTGGAAGATCTCGACGAGCCGGCGCTGATCCAGATCCTGACCGAGCCGAAGAACGCGCTGGTCAAGCAGTATCAGCGGCTGTTCGAGATGGAGAATGTCGACCTGACGTTCCACGAAAACGCGCTGTCGGCGATCGCCAAGCGCGCCATCGAGCGCAAGACCGGCGCGCGCGGCCTGCGTTCCATCATGGAAGCGATCCTGCTCGACACCATGTTCGAGCTGCCGGCGCTGGAAGGCGTGCGCGAGGTGGTGATTTCGGAAGAAGTGGTGTCCGGCAACGCCCGGCCGCTCTACATCTACTCCGAGCAGAAGGAAAAGAAGGGCAATGTCAGCGCCTGAAATGGCACTGGACCCGTCAATTTTCATGGAACGGCGCCCGCGTGGCGCCGTTTTGCTGTCAAAGGCGGGGAGGGTGGCAGTGGAAGGGCTCGAACGACGGTGCTAACCCTTGATCTTTGCCTCGGCTACATCCACCTAACAGCAGAAGGCCGAGGCGCCGAATTCTGTGCTGTAAAATTCCCGTCACAAACGGTGGTAGGCGGAACGACGCTCGGTCGTTAATATGAGATTCGCGGTTGGCTAAATAAGCGGCCGCGACATGAAAGGTTGGACAATGGCCAAGATATCCAAGGCTTCCGGCGACGGCGTTTTCGCAGTTCTCCCACTGCGCGATATCGTCGTATTCCCGCATATGATCGTTCCGCTCTTCGTGGGCCGTGAAAAGTCGATCAAGGCGCTGGAAGAGGTGATGGGTCAGGAAAAGCAGATCCTGCTCGCCACCCAGATGAATGCAGCCGACGACGATCCTGAGCCCGATGCGATTTTCGACATCGGCACGCTCGCCAATGTGCTGCAGCTTTTGAAGCTGCCCGACGGCACCGTGAAGGTGCTGGTCGAGGGCGCCTCGCGCGCCAAGATCGTCTCGTTCACCGATCGCCCCGATTTCCATGAAGCCCGCGCCACGGCGCTCGCCGAGCCGGAAGAGGAAGAGGTCGAGATCGAGGCGCTTGCCCGCTCGGTCGTCACCGATTTCGAGAATTACGTCAAGCTGAACAAGAAGATCTCGCCCGAAGTGGTGGGTGCCGCCAGCCAGATCGACGACTATTCCAAGCTCGCCGATACGGTTGCTTCGCATCTCGCCATCAAGATCCCCGAGAAGCAGGAGATGCTCGCCACGCTTTCCGTCAAGGAACGGCTGGAGAAGGCAATGGGCTTCATGGAAGCCGAAATCTCCGTGCTCCAGGTGGAAAAGCGCATCCGCTCGCGCGTCAAACGCCAGATGGAGAAGACGCAGCGCGAGTATTACCTCAACGAGCAGATGAAGGCGATCCAGAAGGAGCTCGGCGAGGGCGAGGACGGCCGCGACGAGGCCGCCGAGATCGAGGCGCGCATCAAGAAGACCAAGCTTTCCAAGGAGGCCCGCGAGAAGGCGGAAGCCGAATTGAAGAAACTGCGCTCGATGTCGCCGATGTCGGCTGAATCGACGGTCGTGCGCAACTATCTCGACTGGCTGCTGTCGATCCCGTGGGGCAAGAACTCCAAGGTCAAGCAGGACCTGAACTATGCGCAGGACGTGCTCGATGCCGATCATTTCGGCCTCGACAAGGTCAAGGAGCGCATCGTCGAGTATCTCGCCGTGCAGAGCCGCCAGAAGAAGATCAAGGGGCCGATCCTGTGCCTCGTCGGACCGCCCGGCGTCGGCAAGACCTCGCTCGGCAAGTCGATCGCCAAGGCGACCGGCCGCGAGTTCATCCGCATGGCGCTCGGAGGCGTGCGTGACGAGGCCGAGATCCGCGGCCACAGGCGGACTTATATCGGCTCGATGCCCGGCAAGGTCATCCAGTCGATGAAGAAGGCCAAGAAGTCCAACCCGCTCTTCCTGCTCGACGAGATCGACAAGATGGGCCAGGACTTCCGCGGCGATCCGTCATCGGCCCTGCTCGAGGTGCTCGATCCGGAGCAGAACTCGACGTTCATGGACCATTACCTCGAGGTCGAATACGACCTGTCGAGCGTGATGTTCGTGACGACGGCGAACACGCTGAACATCCCTGCGCCCCTGATGGACCGCATGGAGATCATCCGTATCGCCGGTTACACCGAGGACGAGAAGATCGAGATCGCCAAGCGTCACCTGATGCCCAAGGTGATCCGCGACCATGCCCTGCAGCCGAACGAATTCTCGGTCGGCGAGGACGCGATCCGCGGCATCATCCAGACCTACACGCGGGAAGCCGGCGTGCGCAGCCTGGAGCGCGAGCTGATGAAGCTCGGGCGCAAGGCGGTGACCGAGATCCTGCGGACGAAGAAGAAGACGGTGAAGATCACGGCGGACAACCTCGCCGATTATCTCGGCGTGCCGCGCTTCCGCTTCGGCCAGGTCGAGGCCGACGATCAGGTCGGCGTGGTCACGGGTCTTGCCTGGACGGAAGTCGGTGGCGAGCTGCTGACGATCGAAGGCGTCATGATGCCCGGCAAGGGCCGCATGACAGTCACCGGCAACTTGCGTGACGTGATGAAGGAATCGATCTCGGCGGCGGCCTCTTATGTCCGCTCCAGGGCAATCGATTTCGGCATCGAGCCGCCGCTGTTCGACAAGCGCGACATCCACGTCCACTTGCCGGAAGGCGCGACCCCGAAGGATGGCCCGTCCGCCGGAGCTGCGATGGCCACGGCTATCGTGTCGGTGCTGACGGGTATTCCGGTCCGGGCCGATGTGGCGATGACGGGCGAGATCACGCTGCGTGGCCGCATCCTGCCGATCGGCGGCTTGAAGGAGAAGCTGCTCGCGGCACTGCGTGGCGGCATCAAGAAGGTGCTGATCCCGGAAGAGAACGTCAAAGATCTGGCGGACATTCCGGACAACGTCAAGAACGGCATGGAAATCGTCCCGGTCTCGCGGGTCGGCGAGGTGCTCGCGCACGCGCTGACCCGGATGCCGGAGCCGATCGAGTGGGTCGAGCCGGTCAACGCGCCGGCTCCGGTCGACACCGGCGACGATGCCGGAAAGTCGCTTGCTCATTAGAATATTCTAACGTTGCAATGCACAAAGAGAGAGCCGGGCCGTGAGCCCGGCTTTTTCATGTGAAAAAGCCATGAAAAATGCAAAAAAGCCCGGAATTCTGCGGTTTTCGGCTTGGGTTCCTGTACGCTTCTTTCTAAAGTCCGTTTCCTGCCGGACGAGTCGTAAGTTCCGGTTTTCTCATGGAAGGAAATTTTGATGAACAAGAACGAACTGGTGTCCGCTGTCGCCGACTCCGCAAGCCTTTCGAAGGCTGATGCGCAGTCCGCCGTCGATGCGGTGTTCTCCGTGATCACAGGCGAACTTAAGAAGGGCGGCGATGTCCGGCTTGTCGGCTTCGGAAATTTCACCGTGTCAAAACGCGCTGCTTCGACCGGCCGCAATCCGCAGACCGGCGCGGAAGTGCAGATTCCAGCGCGCACCGTGCCGAAGTTCTCGGCCGGCAAGGGCCTCAAGGACGCGGTCAACTAAGACCTTTATTCTTTAAGAGCAGAAAAGCCGGGCTTGCCCGGCTTTTCTTTTTCTGGCGATCGGCCCTGCACTTTTGCTGGAATTGCTCAGGCCGTCGGCGCGTCGGCGCGCATCAGGCCTTCCTGTTTCAAATCCGCCCAGAGCGCCACCGGTATCTTGGTGTCGAGCAGCGCGCGGTTGCTCTCGACCTCGGCAGGCCGCTGGCCGCCGGGGATCACAGACATCACCGAAGGGTGCTGCAGCGGGAATTGCAGAGCCGCCTCGATCAGACGCACATTGTGGCGCTCGCAGACGGCTTCGATGCGCGCCACGCGGTCGAGGATCTCCTTCGGCGCCTCGCTGTAATTGTAGAAGGCGCCCGGCTTCGGTCCGGTCGCCAGCACGCCGGAATTGTAGGGGCCGCCCAGCACGATGCCGATGCCACGCTTCTGGCAAAGCGGCAGGAAGGATTGAAGCGCTTCCTGTTCGAGCAGCGTGTAGCGGCCGGCGAGCAGGAACAGATCGAAGTCGCCGCGCTCGGCAAGCGTCTGAGCGACTTGCCACTCGTTGATGCCGCCGCCGAAGGCCTTGATCACGCCCTGATCACGCAGCGAAAGCAGCCCGTAATAGCCGGACGACATGAACTCCTCAATGCGGGCGTCGGAGGCTTCCTTGCTGCCATGGGTGAAGATGTCGACATCATGGACGAAGAGGATGTCGATACGGTCGACGCCAAGACGCTCCAGCGAGGCCTCGAAGGAGCGCATGACGCCGTCATAGGAGTAGTCGTAGACTTCCCGGCGCGACGGCGTCTCGAAAAACTTGCCGATGCCGGTGCGCTGCTCCGGCGGGGCGACGCGCATGATGCGGCCGACTTTGCTCGACAGCACGTAGTCGTCGCGCTTTCTGCGACGGAGGAACGGGTTGAGGCGGGTTTCCGACAGGCCGAGGCCGTAGAGCGGCGCCGTATCAAAGTAGCGGCACCCGGTCGCCCATGCCGCTTCCAGGGTGGCATTGGCGTCCTCGTCGGAGATGGCGCGGTAGAGATTGCCGAGCGGCGCCGTGCCGAAGCCGAGCTCGGTGAAGGTGATGCCGCCATTGCCGATGCGGTCGAAGTGCCGTGTCTTCATGTCTGACGATGTCCCGGAGTGATTTGTCTGACATGACACTATCATGCCCGTGGCCCAGCAAAAGTGCCGAGGCTCTTTGGACAACGATTTTCGCAATGGTAGCATGACAAAAAAAGTCTTTCGCGGCGCGCACCGCAAATCGATAGACTCGCGATATTGTGCAGGCAGGGTGAGCCGTCATGACCAAAGCCGGATCCGGCATGTTCGCGACCGCGCTGAACGAGCTTGGCGCGGTGCTGGCGCGCACGGAAGAAGCTCGCATCGACGCCGCCTGCGCAATGCTGGCCGGCGCGGGCAAGATCGCCGTCTATGGCTGCGGCCGCGAGGCCCTGCAGGTGAAAGGCTTCGCCATGCGGCTCTACCATCTCGGCCTGCCGGTCTCGGTCGTCGGCGACATGACCACGCCGCCGCTCGGGCAAGGCGACCTCTTCCTGGCGAGTTCAGGGCCGGGCGAGACCACCACGGTGCTGACCTTGATGCGCGTTGCCCGCGATGCCGGCGCGAAGGTGCTGCTTTTGACGGCGGAACCGGAAAGCAGCGCCGCCAAGCTCGCCGACTTCACCCTGCTCATCCCCGCGCAGACGATGGCCAGCGACCAGGGTGCGGCAAGAAGCTCGTTGCTGCCGATGGGCTCGCTGTTCGAAGGCGCGCTGTTCCTTCTGTTCGAAATCATGGTGCTGAAGCTCCAGGCGCTGACCAATGCGACGCCGGAAGGGATGCGCGCCAGGCCCACCAACATGGAGTAGGAGATGCGCTACGAACTGATGCTGCCGCACCAGATCCGCAGGGCGATCGAGGAGAACTGGCCGGTCGTGCTGCCGCTCGGCGTGCTCGAATACCACGGCGAGCACATGGCGGTCGGCATGGACACGCTGGCCGTCGTCAAGACGGTGGAGCTGATCGAGAAGGAGAGGGACCTCGTCATCCTGCCGCCCTTCTATTACGGCGCGGCAAGCTATGCGGTCGCGGCGCCGGAAGGCAGCGGCTCGGTGCAGGTCGGCGGTCCGGCGCTTTCGCCCTTCGCGGAGGAATTGTTCTACGGCCTGCTGCGTATCGGCTTCCGCAACATCCACGCCATCATCCACCACCAGACCGAGAATTTCGCGGCCGGTATGCCGACCGATCTCGCCTTCAAGACCGCCGGCCGGCAGGCGATCTTCCGCTTCCTGGAAAAGGAGCGCGGCGAGGGCTGGTGGGGTTCCAACACCATGGCCAATTACTATGCCGGCCATGCGCAGGGCGAGAATGTCTTCAACTGGGTGCAGGTGCATCCGTTAATGCCGGCCGCCATGACCGGCAAATATCCGTTCGACCATGCCGGCATCGGCGAAACGTCGCTGATGCTGGCGTTGTGTCCCGAGGCGGTGGATGCCGGGCATTTCGAGGACAATACCAGCTGGTACACGAAGAGCGCGCCGGAAGCTTCGGCGGGCCTCGGCAAAATCGGCGTCGCCATGATCCTGGATCATCTAAGGTCGATCCTGGTGCGATAGGCGCGGTTTTTCCTTCTCCCACAAGGGGAAGGAAAGGCGCCGCCTACTTCACCGAGCCTGCCGTCATGCCCATGATCAGATAGCGCTCGAGCGCGATGCCGATGATGGCCAGCGGCGCGATCGCGGCGGTGGCCAAGGCCGCCATCGACCACCAGTTGATACCTTGCGAGCCGGTCTGGCTCGCCACCATGACGGGGATGGTCTTGGCATCGGTCGATGTCAGAAGCGCGGCGAAGAAATACTCGTTCCAGCACAGCACCATCGCCAAGATGAAGGCAGCGACCATGCCGGGCAGGGCGATCGGCATGACGATGCGGAAGAAGGCGCCCCAGATCGACAGCCCGTCGACCAAAGCCGCCTCCTCCAACTCGACGGGTATCGAGTTGAACTGGTCGCGCATGATCCAGATGACGATCGGCAGCACCATCAGCGTGTAGAGGAGCACGAGCCCGATACGGGTGTCGAGGAGCGCCACTTCCCGGTAGAGCACCAGGAAAGGCAGCGCCAGAACGACCGGCGGCAGGATCAGCTGCGACAGGAAGAAGAAGGAGATGTCCTCGTTCTTGAACCAGGCGAATTTGTAGCGGTAGCGGACAAGACCATAGGCGGCGAGGCTGCCGATGATGATGGCGAGGCTCGACGCGCCGACCGAGGTGATGACCGAGTTCATGAAACGTTTGAGGAATTCGTCGCGCACGGTCGATGTCTGGAAGATCGAATCCGGCGACAGGCCGAGCGAGCGCCAGCCCTTCCAGTCAGGTGTAAAGTCGACGAAGGGAATGAGATGGCCTTGGGTGACGTCGACCGCCGATTTGAACGAGGTGGTGATCGTCCAATAAATCGGGAACAGACAGACGAAAGCCCAGAAGATAAGCGCGCCATAGATGAAGACGCGGCTGGCGATGAAGGCCGCCCGCGAGCGGATTTCGGAAACGGTGTAGTCGGTGGTCTGGACGCTCATGATGCCGCTCAGTTGACGTTGCGCACGAAGCGACTGGCGAATTTCAGGAGCCAGGTCACGAACACGATGATGATGACCAGATAGGCCATGGCCAGCATGGTACCGTAGCCGACATTCGAGCGGTCGCGGTATTCGCGATAGATAAAGCTCGACACGGAATCGGTGGCGCCGCCGGGTCCGCCGGAGGTCAGGGTGATGATGATGTCCGCGAGCTTCAGCTTGAAGATGATGCGCAGGATCACCGCCGTCACCGATACCGGCAGCATCAGCGGGAAGGTGACCTGCCAGAAGGTCTGCCATGCCGTCGCACCGTCGACGCGGGCGGCTTCCAGCACCTCGCGCGACATCGCCTGCAGGCCGGCAAGCAGCATGATCATCATGAACGGGATGAAGGTCCAGGCATCGAGCATCATGATCGAGATGCGGGCGGTGATCGGATCGGAGAAGAAGGCGGGATTGTCCCAGCCGAGATGACGCGCCAGTGTCGCCGCCGGGCCGAACCGGTACTCCATCAGCGACTTGCCGACCATCCAGGACACGGCGACCGGCGACAGCATCAGCGGCAGCAGGAAGACGACGCGGAAGAATTTGCGGGCCCGAATCTGCGCATTGAGCAGCAGCGCCAGGCCGAAGGCGATGACATATTCGACCAGCACCGCAAGCACATAGAGCACCATGTTCAACAGCGCGTTGCGGTAATAAGGGTCGGCCAGCATCTGCCAGAAATTGTCGAGGCCGTTGAAACGGCGGCCTGAGAACGAGCTGAGGTTCCAGTCGGTCAGCGCGATGTAGAAGCCGAACAGCGTCGGGAAGATCACCATGGCGATGGTGAAGAGCAGGGCCGGCAAAAGGAACAGCGCGCGCTGCCCGTCCTCGCCGCGCGTCAGCACCTGCCAGGCGCCAAGCGCTGCGCCCCACAAGATGTAGGCGTAGACGACCGGGCGCCATGTGTCGAAACCGACCGTGGACATCTCGGTCTTGTAGAGGATCTGCACGACGATGATCGCCAGCAGGCCAAGCGTTGCAATGGCCAGCAGGCCCCAGCCGAGGCGCTTGCGGCCTGCCGGGATCAGGTCGGCCGGATGTGCCGGCCACGCATTCGCGGTCGAAATCTGCTCAGCCACGCCTCTCGCCTTCTAGAGCGCTTCACCGTTTCACGGAAACGGCGAACCGCTCTATCTCTTTGTTTTTACGCAATTCCGGACGGAAAACCGCTCACACTTTTCCTGGAATTGCTCTAACGCTTCAAACCGGCCGAGCCGGTAAAGATGCGGCCCGGTGACGATGTGCCACCGGGCCGCGACGTCTCATAAGCCAGCCTACATGCCGAGCGAGGCTTTGTAGAGCTTGATCTGGTTTTCGCGGCCGATCTGGTCGGTCAGCTTTTCCCAGGCCGCGGCGATGGCGTCGGCGCCTTCCTGCGCCTTCATCTTGCCGGCGAAGGTGTTGGCCAGGATGTCCTCGGCGGCTGAATAGTACTGGAAGATGCCGGGGATGCGTGGCTCGATCGCCGCGTTCGGATGGTTGTAGGAATCGCCTTCCGACTTGAGATAGGAGGTGATGAAGGCCTCGTCATAGCCGGCCGCAACCCATTCGGGAATGTTGAAATGGGAGTTGCGGTAGGGCTGGAAGCCCGACGGATACATCGCCGTCCAGATCGACAGGTCCTTGCCGCCGAGATGGGCGGCCGCCGACCACGCCGCCTTCTTCTTCTTTTCGTCGGAATCGACGCGGGCCATGACATAGACGCCCCAGCCGAGATAGGCGCAGTTGGGCGCATAGTTCGGGCCGCTGGCAAGCTTTTCCCACTTGCCGGTCTTGGAGTTGTAGACGTCGTCGGAGCCCGGCAGGATCGAGAAGCCGGTGACGTCGCCGATGACCGATGAGTCATTGGTCTTCACATTCGAGCCGACATCGCCCCACCAGGGGATCATCGAGCCGGTGCCGGCCAGGAACTGCTGGAAGGCGGTGGTGTTCGGATCGGCGTTGATCTGGTCGGCGGGCTCGGAGGGCAGGGCGTCGATGACGTCCTGGATGGCGCGCACCCAGGCCGGGTTGTTGATGCGCGGCTTCATCGTGTCGGCATCGAACAGCCAGGCCTTGTCGTCGGGATGCTTGGCATAGGCCGTGGCGCGGCTGCCGAGGAAATAGAAGCCGAAACCGCCCCAGGGCTTGGGCGCGTCGAGATAGCCATAGACGTCTTGGCCCTTGAACTTCTTGCCCTTGAGGAACTTGGTCACGGCCTGCACCTGTTGCCAAGTCTTGGGCACGCCCCACTCCGTCAGCCCTGCCTTGTCGCCGCTGTCGGCTTTCCAGGCCGCCGCCAGCTCGGAGTCGGAGAACACGTCGGTGCGGTAGTTGAAATTGTGCGCGTCGCCGTCGATCGTCACGCGATATTGCTTGCCGTTCCACGTGCCGACCGGGGGCTTCAGGTAATTGACGAGATCCTCGAAATCGATCTGCTTCTTGACCCAGTCGGGCATCTCGGAGGTCAGGCCCTTGCCGCAGACATCGCCTTCGAAGGGCGCGCCCATCTCGATGATGTCGAAGTCGACGGTCTTGGTTGCGATGGACTGCTGCAGGCGGGCGTTGTAGTCGGCCTGGGCAAGATCGATCCAACTGATCTTGGCGCCGGTATAGGCCTCCCATGGCTTCAGGAAGCCGCGGAACAGCACGTTGTGCAGGTTCTGGTTGTTGAGGCCCATGAAAGTGAGCTCGACACCGGCGAACTCGCCTTCCTTGACATTGGCCTTGGTCGCTTCGAGGCAGAGCTCGCCGACCTTCTGGAAGTCCGCATCGGTCGGCTGGCCCTTGCCGACGCCCGGAATCTGCAGGATTTTCGCGCGCACACTGTCGTCGGCGGCCGCAGGCTTCGTTAGTGCTCCGAGCCCGGCGCCGGAGGCGGCGGCGATTGCGGCCATGCTGGCCGCACCCTTCAGCACATCGCGGCGGCTCGCGCCGACGCGCATCAGTTTTTCATACAGATCGACTCTCATCTACAGGTTCCTCCCAGAACATCAGCGATTGAATTGAAGTGGCCAATCTCTCGGACGTCGAAACGCCTCACGGTTCTCCTCGATCATACCGGACGTGGGACCCCACCCTGCGTCGCCGGAGCTCCGATCTCAGGATAGCAGGCCTGCTCTCGGCACTCGCCACTATTCGCGTAATCGATTACCTTGTCAACAAGATTGGGTTTTTATCTATAAGATACCGACTTGCCGTTGCCGTTCGCAATGGCTAGCTTCACCGCAAACGATAAAGGGGAGACGATGGCTCAAGTCGCGATCAGCAGTGTGGCCAAGGCGTTCGGAACCGTCAAGGTCCTGCATGAGGTCAGCGTCGATATTGCCGATGGGCAGTTCGTCGTGCTGGTCGGCCCGTCGGGATGCGGCAAGTCCACGCTGCTCAGGATGGTGGCCGGGCTGGAGACGGTTTCCGGGGGCACGATCTCGATCGGCGACCGGGTCGTCAACAACCTGCCGCCGGCGAAGCGCGACATCGCCATGGTGTTCCAGAATTACGCGCTCTACCCGCACAAGACGGTGGAGCAGAACATGGCCTTCGCGCTGAAGCTGCGCGGCACCGATCCGGCCGTCGTCGCCCAACGGGTGAAGCGCGCCGCCGATATCCTCGACCTCGCGCCCTATCTCAAGCGCTACCCGCGCCAGCTTTCCGGCGGCCAGCGCCAGCGCGTCGCCATGGGCCGCGCCATCGTGCGCAATCCGCAGGTGTTCCTGTTCGACGAGCCGCTTTCCAATCTCGACGCCAAACTGCGCGTGCAGATGCGCACCGAGATCAAGGAACTGCACCAGCGGCTGAAGACCACAACCATCTACGTCACCCACGACCAGATCGAGGCCATGACCATGGCCGACAAGATCGTGGTGATGCGCGACGGCCGCATCGAGCAGGTTGGCGCGCCGCTGGAACTGTTCGACCGGCCGGCCAATCTGTTCGTCGCCGGCTTCATCGGCTCGCCGGCGATGAATCTGCTCAAGGGCACCGTGAAAAAGGGGGGGAAGCCCGTGATCGATATTGCAGGCTCGGCGTTTCCGATGCCGACCAATATCGCCGCGGCAGACGGCCAGGCCGTCGTTTATGGCGTGCGCCCCGAGCACCTGGAAATCCATCCCGACGGTGTCGCATCCACGATTTCGGTGGTCGAACCGACAGGCTCGGAGACGCTGGTGTTCGTACGGTTTGGCGAGGGCGAGATGGTGGCGCTGTTCCGCGAGCGCCACGACTTCAAGCCGGGCGATACGCTCAAGCTCAAACCGCGCCTCGACCAGGTCCACCTCTTCGACGCCGGGACCGGCAAGCGTCTCTGACCGCATCAACCCTTCAAGAGGAAACCATGCTCAAAGGGATCAATCCGCTGCTCAATGCCGATGTGCTCCAGGCGCTGCGGGCGATGGGCCATGGCGACGACCTGATCATCGCCGACACCAATTTCCCGTCCGATTCGGTGGCGCGACAGACGGTGCTCGGCAAGCTGTTGCGCATCGATGCGACGGCGGCGGAGGTGGTGAAGGCGGTGCTGTCGCTCTATCCGCTGGATACTTTCGTCGACGATGCGGCAGCGCGCATGGAGATCGTCGGCAAGCCGAATGAAATCCCGCCGGTACAGAAGGAAGTTCAGAGGGAGATCGACGCGGCCCAGGGCAAGCCCTGGCCGATGATCTCGATCGAACGCTACGCCTTCTACGAGCGCTCAAAGAAAGCCTATTGCGTGATCCAGACCGGCGAGCGCCGCTTCTATGGCTGCTTTGCCTTCCGCAAAGGCGTCGTGCCGCCGGACGCCGAGTAAGGACATGGCTACCGGCAAACCCGTCATCACGAAGCCTGTTGTGATCCTTGGCGTGTTCGTCGCCGACACCGCCTATCGCGCGGACCGCCAGCCGCGTCTGGGCGAGACGATCCTCGGCAATTCCTTCAAGCTCGGCCCGGGCGGCAAGGGCTCAAACCAGGCTGTGGCGGCAGGGAAACTCGGCGCCGACATCACCTTCCTGACCAGGCTCGGCGTCGATGCCTTCGCCGACATGGCGAAACAGACCTGGAAGGATGCAGGCGTGAATAGCGCCGTCATCGACACCCCGGACAGCTATACGGGCGCGGCCTATATCTTCGTCGAGGAAGGCACCGGCAACAACGCCATCATCGTCAGTCCGGGCGCGGCAATGCTGATCTCTCCGGCCGACATCGAGGCGCATGCCGGGCTCATCCGTTCCGCCGGCGTCTTCGTCACCCAACTCGAACAGCCGATCGATGCGGCCTTGAGGGCGCTGGAAATCGCGCGCGGGGCAGGGGTGACGACCATTCTCAATCCCGCGCCGGCCGCCAGCCTGCCCGACCGCATCTACGCGCTCTGCGACTATGTCACGCCCAACGAGACCGAGGCAGAAGGGTTGACCGGCATCAATGTCTCCTCAATCGACGACGCCCGCCGCGCCGCCGACGCGCTGCTCGCCAAGGGCGTCGGCACCGTCATCGTGACGCTGGGGGACAAAGGCGCGCTGCTGCACAGCAAGGACCGATCCGAACATGTCGGTGCGGTCAGTGCCGGTCCGGTGGTCGAGACCACGGGGGCGGGTGACGCGTTCAACGGCGGCCTCGCAGCCGCTTTGGCAAGGGGCGTCGAGCCGCTGGAGGCCGTGCGCTTTGCCTGCGCTGTCGCCGGCATTTCGGTGACGCGCCCCGGCACCGCGCCGTCCATGCCGACCCTCAAGGAGGTCGAGGCGCTGCTCGCCAAGGCCTGAGGCCTCCCGCCTTCCATTTTTCGAGACTTTTTTAGCGGCCCTTTATTGCGGAACGCAACTGAGGCGAGCGCGTTCAACGTCCTGTCGGCGCGCCGATTTGGAACGGTAGGATGAAAAAGCCTTACGAGAAGCCCACGCTTGTAAAGCGCCAGAAGCTCACCGAACGGACGGCCCAGATCGTCGCTTCGGGGGTTGTGCTGGGCGAATGATTTCCAAGGGACTGCGCTAAAGAATCCTGCTGGTCAGTTCCAACATCGTCGTCGCGCCTTGCTCGCAGCCGGGCATATGAACGACGCGGAGTACGTGCAGGGCCCTGTTTGATCCTTCGACCGGTATCGACAAGCTTCGCCGACCCGCGGCAATTCCTGGAAGGCAAGCTCGTCGACATCCCCCTCGTCGTCGAGTCGAAATTCAACATCTCACACCCATCTGATCTCTCCCGTTTTTCGCCCGAGGGCTGACGCGACACGGTTGGAATGGTTCCGGGATTAAAGGCCTGGAGCGGACTTACGTTCTACTCGGCGCGGTACGAGCCGCCGACGATTACCGGCACGAAGGCCGCAAATTACTCGGCCAGGAACGCAAAGCTAAACGTCTTTGGAGGGAAAGGGCCTAAGCCCTTGAAAAGATGGCGCGAGTGACGGGGCTCGAACCCGCGACCTCCGGCGTGACAGGCCGGCACTCTAACCGACTGAGCTACACCCGCGCACTGACGAGCACGTGTCAGGCGTGTTCGTCGATGGGGCGGTGGATAAGGGGTTCGCCCGCGGGTGTCAAGCGCGGCATTCACGCATTACAGCAATCAGGAGAAGGTTTTTTGACAGCGGCGCCGAGGCTGGGGAAATCCGCACCGCGACAGGCGCGCCTCTTATTCATTTGGCCTTGCGAATGCGGCCCTAACTGCTTAAAGGTCCGCGCTCAAGCGGGCGATTAGCTCAGTTGGTAGAGCGCTTCGTTTACACCGAAGATGTCGGCGGTTCGAGCCCGTCATCGCCCACCAGCCTGCCGGACAAGCCGAAACGGAATGCGGCGACGGCCCTTGCTGGGGCCGCCACCTTATTGCGCGCGCCGGGTTCAGGCGCAGTTACTGCCTGACGTAGCAGCGTTTGCGAGCGCCGGGGGCGGGATCATCATCAAAGGCGTCGTTGCCGCATCTGACACCGTTCCTGAAAACATCCTGCGTGTACTGGCCACGTGCGCCGTATCTGACCATCGCGCGGCCGCGGAAATCGCAGAACTCACCCTCCCTGGCGCAGGCGACCCATTCGCCACGGTAGGGGCGGGAGCCGTAATCGTCGTCTCCGTAATTGTCGTCATCGCCATAGCCGCCACGCGCCACGAAATAACAGGCTTTTTCGCGGCCGGGGGCAGGGTCGCCAAACAGGCGATTCGAGCAGGGGACGGACCGACGGTCGAAAAACCGCGAGGTTGTTCGACCACGCGCGCCGTAAATCACCTCCGTGGGATAGGGCAAGCGGCATATGCCGCCTTCATTGGCGCATCGCCGCAGCTGCTGGGCCGAGGCGGTGGCGGGGAAAAGGGCGGTGGCGGTCGCCGCCAAGCCGACGAAGCAAATGACTGCCAACGCCATTCGGATCAAGAAAATTGGGGTTTTTGACACGATACGTCCTCCGTGCGATTCAGGCTCATCATGCTACAGCAGACCGGTTGAATAGGCGATGAACGAGCCGGTCATTGCAGCGGCTGTCACCCCAAAGGTGGACGGGCGCCGGAGTTGCAGCGAATCACGACGGTGTCAGGCGGAAATCCTGGCCTTCCGGCAGGAGCTGGCCGCCATCGACGACAATGGTCGTACCGGTTATATAGCTGGCGTCGTCCGAGGCCAGGAACAGGAAGGCGTTGGCGACGTCGCGCGGCGTACCAAGGCGGCCGAGCGGCACGGCGTCCTCCATGCTCTTGATGAACGCGGCATCGCGATGCAGCTTCATGCCTTCGGTCAGGATGTTGCCGGGCTCGACGCCGTTGACGGTGATGCCATAGCCGGAAAACTCCAGAGCCGCGGAACGGATGAAGCCGTTGATGCCGGCCTTGCTGGCGGAATAGTGACCGTGGCCGGGGCTGCTCACCTGTGGGCCGGTAATCGAGGATGTGAAGAGCATGCGGCCGCTCTGCTGTGCCCTCATCGGTGTCAGGGCGGCGCGGGCGGCGTTGAAAGTGCCGCGCAAATTAACCGCCATGACGCGGTCCCAATCGTCGGGACTGGTGTTCTCGATTAATTGCCAGGGGTAGATGCCGGCGTTCTGGACAATGATGTCGAGGCGGCCATGGCGCTCCAGCGCCAATGCCACAACGGCTTCCGCGTCGGCCATCCTCGAGATGTCGGTGTGGATGAAAGCGGCGCCGAGCTCATCGGCGCTCGCCTGGCCGGCCTCGGCCTCGCTGTCAGCGAGCACCAGCCTTGCGCCTTCCTCGGCAAAGCGCTGGGCTATGCCCTTGCCGATGCCGCGCGCGGCGCCGACGATCGCTGCCACCTTGCCTTCGATGCGTCCGGTCATGCGAGCGGTCCTGTCATGCGAGTTTTTGACGAATGGTTTGCTTGAAAGCGTCCAGCAGCACGGCCGCTAGCACCAGCAGACCATGGATGACCTGGGTGAAGTTAGCCGGCAGGCCCATCAGGTTGATGGCCGTGTTGATGGCCGACAGCAGCAACACGCCGGCGTAAACCCCTGGTAGTGTGCCGACGCCGCCCTTCAGGCTGACGCCGCCGATGACGACGGCGGCGAACGCGTTGAAGAGGAGCCCGACGCCGAGATTGGCGGTGGCGCCGGAGGTGCGGATGGCAAGCAGCCAACCGGCAAGCCCGGCAATGGCGCCGGCGAGCACGAAGGCCACGATCAGGTTGCGGTTGACGCAGATACCGGCGCGGAAGGTCGCCGTCTCGTTGCCGCCGATCATCACCAGATGCCGGCCGAAAGGCGTCTTGGCCAGGATCAAGGAAAAGATGACGAAGCAGGCGACCGCGATCCACGCGGTGAGGGGCAGACCGGCAAGGCGCTGGATGCCGAACCAGCGGATCGCGGGGGCGAGGTCCTGTGCGGAGCGGCCGCCGGAGATGACCAGCACGAGGCCGCGCACCCAGATGTAGGAAGCAAGCGTGATGATGAAGGCGCTCATCTTCAATCTGACGATGAGGAGCCCGTTGATGACACCGATGATCGCGCCCACCGCCAGCGCGATGGCGAGCGATACCGGCACCATCAGCCAATCCGGATGCAGTTGCACGCCGAGGCCTATGCCGGACGAGCAGAACATAATGCCGACCGCCATGGCGCTGAGCGCGGCGACCGATTCGACCGAAAGGTCCATGTGGCCGGCAATGATGACCAGCGCCAGCCCGATCGACATGACGCCCAGTACGCTCGAAGCCTCGACGATGTTGGCGAAAATGCCGAGCTGGAAGAAGTTCGGAATGAACATCGAGAACACCGCCAGCACGAAGACCAGCATGAACCAGACGAGATTGTCGAGAACGAGCTCGAGACTATGGCGAGTGCGCGGACTCATGGGGCGATCCGGTTGGCGTCAGGACGGATGCGCGACCGCTTCTGCGCGGACGCACCGCAAGGCCCCGGGCCACGGCGGCCCGGAGCTCTGCTGGGAAAGCCTATTCGACGGACTTGACCGTATCCGTCGGCGGCTTCTGGTTGCCCCAGAAGGCAGGATTGTCGACGTTTGTCTTGGTGATCGCGGCGCCCGGGATCTTGATGTTGGGTCCCCAGGCTTCCTTGGTCACCACCGACTTCAGGCCGAGCACGTCGTAGTCACCGGGCTTGATCTCCTGCTTGTTGGCGACCTTATCCATGAACATGGCGACGGCTGCGGCCTGCGCGTAAAGCGGCTGCTCGACCTCGACATTCAGCCAGCCCTTCCGGATGAGGTCGAGGCCGACCGGCGCGCCGTTCGAGCTCATCAGCATGACATCGCCCGGCTTCTTGCCGGCGGCTTCGAGCGATGCGACCGCGGCGACCGAGAGGTGGGCGGCATGGCTGAAGATCAGGTCGATGTCTGGATTGGCCAACATCTGGTCGGCGACGATGGTGCCGGCATTGCTCGCTTCCCATTGCATGGCCGGCAGCGAAATGATCTTGACGTCCGGAAACGCCTTCATTTTCTCCTCGAAACCCTTCTGGATGTCGAGCGTGTAGGGATCGCCCGGATCGCCGAGCACCTGGAGGATCTTGCCCTTGACCGAGCCGTTTTTGGCCTTCAGCAGGGCCTCGGCCTGATCGGCCGCGATGTGGCCGATCTCGACCGTGCCTGCGACCGAGGTGAAGTCGGACGGCGTTGCGGTGATCTGGCGGTCGAACTCGACCACCGGGATGCCGGCAGCGCGGGCGGCTTCAACGGATGGCTTCAACGCGTTGAAATCGACCGCCGCGAGGATGATCGCCTTGGGCTTCAGCGCGATAACGTCATTCATTTGCGATTGCTGAGCGTCGGTCTTGTTGTCCGCGTTCAGCGTTTTCATCTCATAGCCGACCTGCTTCAGGAACAGTTCCAGAGCGCTCACCGAGCCGGTCTGGAATTCGTCAAGCAATGTCGGCACCAGGTAATAGACGGTACCCTTGGACTGGGCGAATGCCGGCGTTAGCGTGGCAATGGCCAGTGCCAGGATACCGAAGACAGAAAGTAGCAGTCGCTTCATGTCGTTCGCTCCTCTTGCGCCGGACCCCTCATTGTTTCTCAACCCGCCGGTCCGGCACCGGCGAGCGTCTCCCCGGTGATCATGTTGATCACCGCGTCGGGACTTGTCTTGTTGCGGGCAACGTCACCGGCCACGACGCCATGGCGGATCACCACGATCCGGTCGGCGACCTGGAAGGCCTGCTGCATGATGTGGGTGATGATGACGACGCCGATACCCTGCCTCGCCACCTGGCGGATCATGTCGAGGCCGCGACGGGTCTGTTCGACGCCGAGCGCGGCGAAGGGCTCGTCGAGCAGCACCAGCTTGCCGCCCCAATGGACGAAGCGGTTCAGCTCGATCGCCTGCCGCTGGCCGCCCGAGAGATGCTCGACCTTGGTGCGCAGCGAAGGAATACGCGTGCCGGCATTGGCCAGCGCCTTGCCGACCACCGCTTCCATCGCGCGCTCGTCGAGGACCGGAACGCCCAGCACCTTGCGGGTGATCTCGCGTCCCATGAAGAAGTTGGCTACGACATCGACATTGGTGCAGAGCGAAAGGTCCTGGTAGACGGTTTCGATGCCGGCGGCCTTGGCCTCAGCCGGAGACCTGGCGAGGAATTCCTTGCCTTCGAACAGCATGCGGCCCGAGGTCGGTTCGAGTCCGCCTGCGATGATCTTGACCAGCGTCGACTTGCCGGCGCCGTTGTCGCCGAGAAGGGCCACAACCTCGCCGCGTCCGATCGAAAAGCTGATGCCGCGCAGCGCCTGGATGGCGCCGTAGTTCTTAGCGACGTTGTCGAGGACCAGAAGCGGTTCGCTCATGCTGCGATGTCTCCACCCTTCAAAAGGTCGCCATCGCGCTGCCGCTTGGCGGTGAAGATTTGGCCGAAGCGCGGGGAAAGCACGCCCGCAACGGCAAGCGCCGCCGCTCCGCGCAGCACCGCGTGCTGGCCACCTTGCGCCAGCAGGATACGCGGTGTGGTGCGATCCTTGCGCGCCGAAACCGAATTCAGCAGCGGCTCCAGCGATGCCGCCAGCCGTTCAAGCAGGCCAGGCGAGGCCAATCCGCCAAGGACGATGGTTTCGGGATCGAAGAGGTTCTCGATGATGGCGATCGCGTTGCGGAATACGGGCGCGACCTCGGCCACCCAGCCGGCATCGTCGCCGCTCCAGCGGCTTCGCGCGTCCAGCGAAATATAGCGTTCGAGGCAGCCGCGATTGCCGCAGGGGCACGGCTCGCCGCCCGGAACGACGGGGATATGCCCGATCTCGCCGGCATTGCCCCAGGCGCCGCGCAAGACGCTGCCATCATGCAGCATGGCGCCGCCAAGACCGACGCCGAAATATAGATAGTAATATTCGGAATGCTTGGCGCCGAAACCATAGAGGCGTTCGCCCATGGCGGCGGCCGCCATGTCGTTTTCGAAGAAGGCCGGCAGGCCGGTGGCTGCCGACAGCCGCTCGCGTAGCAAAACGTCCCGCCAGCCAACCATGGTCGTCGGGCCGACAAAGCTCATGGGTTCGACACCGAACGGGCCAGGAAGCGCCATGCCGATGCCGATGACGCGGCTGCCCGGGCGACGCCCTGTCATTTCGGCGACCATGGCGCCGATTGCTTCGAACGCGTCATCGGGAGCGGCATTGGGCGCGCTGCGGTGCGCACCCTCTACCACGTCGCCGCTGAGGTTGATCAGCGCCGCGTCGATGCCGAGCGGAGTGAGGTGGATGCCGACGGCATATCCGCCGTCTGGGTTGATGCGCAGCCTCGCCGGCGGCAGGCCACGACCCTTCGGCTCCTCGCGAACCGACAGGATGTAACCTTGTTCCTCCAACTCGCGAACGATGGTCGAAACGGTCTGGACTGTCAGTCCAACATGCCGGGCGATATCGCCGCGCGCGATGGGGCCGAAGCGGCGGATGGACTCAAGTACGATGCGCCGGTTGTACGGCCGCCCGAATTCCTGATTGGTCCCCCGCAACGCCATGGCTTGCGCATCCCATCCCTGCGGCAAGACTTGCAGAGAAAATCTATTCAGTCAAATGGAATTCAAAAAACCCACCGCGATCACCAAGGTGGCTTAAGCCAAGCCGGGCTAGGCCATGCTTGTGCATTGTCCTGGCCGATTGCCGGCCGTCAAAACCATCGCGATGGTGGGCGGAGGGGAAGCCGCGGCTCGCCCCCGATCAGATAGGTCCGGCGAGGAGAAAAGATGATTGAACTGCCTTTTGCCCGCGAAGAGTACCAGCGGCGGCTCGGAAAAATCCGCGCCGAGATGGCCATGCGCGGCATCGAACTACTGATCGTCAACGACGTCGCCAACCAGCATTACATCACCGGCTATGACGGCTGGTCGTTCTACACGCCACAGGTGGTGCTTGTTCCGATCGAGGAGGTCGAGCCGGTCTGGATCGGCCGCGCCATGGATGCGGCCGGCGGGTTGCTGACGGCCTGGATGAAGCCGGAAAACATCGTCGGCTTCCCGGAAGACCATGTGCAGCGCGCCGACCGTCATCCCATGGACTGGGTCGCGGCGTGGATCGTCGCCAAGGGCTGGGGCAGCCGCCATATCGGCATCGAGCTCGAAGCCTACTATTTCTCGCCGAAGGCGCATGCGCGGCTCGTCGCCGGATTGCCCGATGCGACATGGCATGATGCCGATCTGCTCGTGAACTGGATCCGCGCGGTGAAATCAGCGCCGGAAATCGCCTATCTGCGCAACGCGTCGAGGCTGGCGCAAGCGGCTGTTGCGCGAGCCTACGAAGTCATTGCGCCGGGCGTGCGCGAATGCGACGCGATCGCTTCCATCCAGGCGGCGCAGATCGCCGGCAGCCCGGATTTCGCCGGCGATATCACGGCGCTGCCGCCGCGGCGGCGAAAATGCTTCCGCGCCGCACATCATGTGGAGCGACCGGCGGTTCGGAAAGGACGAAACGATCGCGCTCGAGCTTGCCGGCGTCTGCCGCCGCTACGCTGCGGGACTTGCCAGGACCATGCAACTCGGCAAGACGCCGACCCGCGTCGCGGACACGGCAAAGGCGGTGATCGAAGGCATGGATGCGGTGCTCGATGCGGTGCGGCCGGGCACGACCGCCGAAGCGGTCGAAGCCGCGTGGCGCAAGGTCATAGAGCGTCACGGGCTGAAGAAGGAATCGCGCATCGGCTATTCCATCGGCGTTGCTTATCCGCCGGATTGGGGCGAGCATACGATCAGCCTGAGGCCGGGTGACAAGACGGTGCTGCAACCCGGCAATGTCGTTCATTCCATCCTGGGCATGTGGATGGACGGCTGGGGTATCGAGATCAGCGAGACCATTCTGGTGACCGATACCGGCAACGAGACGCTGACGAAGTTCCCGCGGGATGTCCATGTCAACGCCTGACCGGCCGGAGGTCGGATCGGTTTATCCGCTCACCACGCCAAGTTCCGTATCGACGAGGCCGCGTTGAAGAACGGCGTCCTTACTTTGGTTCGGCGGCAACGATGTATCTGGCAGGGCAGGAGAATCCCGGCGCTTAGCGAATTCGCGGGCGCCGGTGCTGGATCAGCCGGTCAAAGATACTGCGCGACCTTCTTGCCGACGGTCAGGAAGCGCAGCGGGTCGATCGCCTCGCCGTCGTGGCGCACCTCGTAGTGCAGGTGCGGACCGGTCGAGCGGCCGCTGCTGCCGGTCTTGCCGATGACGTCGCCGGCGACAAGCTTCTGGCCGACGCTCACATCGATCTCGCTCAGATGCCCATAGCGTGTGGCAAAGCCGTTGCCATGGTCGACCTCGACCATGCGGCCGTAGCCGCCGGCCCAGCCGGCCCTGGTGACGGTGCCAGCGGCGGTGACCTTGGCCGGCATGCCGATCGGCGCCCTGAAATCCATTCCCGTATGCAAGGCGGCGCTGCCCAGGATCGGGTCGGTGCGCACACCGAACGGGCTGGTCACCGTATGGCCCGGCGCCGGGTTGGCGAGCGGCAGCTTGCTCGCCTCTTTCTTGACCTCGTCGAGCGCATCTAGCGCCTCGTCCAGCTCCTTGACCTTGCTGTCGAAAACCATCGAGGGATCGAGCGGAACCAGCGGGCCGCCGACATCGCTCTTGTCAAGCTCGCTGTCGACCGGCAGGCCGGCCGCTTCCAGTGCCTGGGCGATGGCATCGGCATTCTTATAGGCGTTGTCGGCAAGCGTGGTGATGCGCGAAAGCTGCTGGTTCTCGATGGCCTTGAGCGACGCATTGATCGAGACGAACAGCTTGTCGGCGCGGTCGGCGGCCGTTTCGCCGTCGAGCGGATCGGACCTTGTCGACCAAAGCGAGAAGGGCCGTGTGTCGCCAGCACTCAAGGATGCGACGGAATAGGCCGGCGCCTGCGAGAGGCTGCCGGTGACCTCAGCGTGCTCGTCGGGATTGGGTGCCGCTGCGCCCGTTGCAGGTGGGTCGCCGACCTCGTTCTCGGCGCGTTCAAGGATCGGGCCAAGCCGCCCATGGCGCTCGCTGAGCTGGGTCTGCCTGGCCAGCAACTCGCTGACCTTGGTTTCCATCAGCTGCTGGTCGAGAAGCTGGCGGCTTGTGATGCGGTCGACCTGGGCACGAAGGGCCGAGATGCGGTCCTCATAGGCCTGCTGCATGCGCGCCTGCCTGGCCGTCGTGGCGCCGATCAGGTCGTCGCGCAGCACCAGATAGGACGTCGCGAGCAGATAGCCGATGGCGATCGCCGCCAGGGCCGAGCCGATGAAGGCGGCGAGCCAGGGGCGGATGGTGAAATGCTTGATCTCATTGCCCCGGGCAATGATGACCGTATGCGGTTCCTTGCGCTTGCCGAAGACCGCTGACTGACCGGTTTGTTTCACGGGACCGAGCTTTCATTACGGAACCAACGACAAGCTCGACTACACATTATTAAGGTTAACAAAGTTTTGCCGGCCGCAATATCGGCGCAACCAATTCGCGCCTTGCGGGTGGCCGGTTGCGACAGAGATGAGGCCGACGAGCGGCCGGCGATCGCGAAAAGCCACACGCGCTCCCGTTTCAGAGCGCGCGCACGGCCTCGAGCACCGCTTCGGCATGGCCTTTGACGCGAACCTGGCGCCAGATGCGGGCGATGCGACCGTCCTTGCCGATCAGGAAGGTGGCGCGCTCGACGCCCATATATTTGCGCCCGTACATCGTCTTCTCGACCCACAAATGATAGGCCTCGATCACCTTGCGCTCCTCGTCGGCGACGAGATCGACGGTGAGATCGTACTTCGCCTTGAATTTGTCGTGTTTCTTGACGCTATCGGGCGATAGACCGATCACCACTGCACCGGCCTTTTCGAATTCCGGCTTCAACTGCGAGAAGCCGATCGCCTCGTTGGTGCAGCTTGTGGTGTCGTCCTGCGGATAGAAGTAGAGTACAACCGGCTTGCCCCGGAGCGCAGCAAGGCTGATGGAGCCCCCGCCGTCACGCGGGAGATCGAACTGGGGTGCTGCGTCGCCCACGTCGAGATCAGCCATATCGATGCCCTTGTTAGCGGTTACGCGCGGGAAATCATCGATATAACGTGAAGCGGGGATTCGTCCACGACGAGTTCGTCACAACGGAATATTGCTTGGATCGGGAAGAACCGCAGCACGAGAAGATCAGGTTCAGGCGTGACGAGATCACCGACCTGGCGATGCTTCCGTCCGCGTGCAGCGTGCCGCCGCTGGGCCGGGCAGCCGTGCGGCGGCGTTTCCGCATGCTCGGTCGCGTGTTTGCCGGGTTTTGCGCGCTAGTGCTTCTGGCCGCGGCAGGCGTCTATGTCCTCGGGGCCTCGGGCATAGGCACGGAGCGCCTCCGAGCCGAGGCGGAGACCGCCATCGAGAAGCTGGCGGGCGTCGACGTCGACGTCGCCGTCGGCGCGGCGCGACTGACGCTCGACGGGTCGAGCTTCGTTGCCCTGCAGGTGAACGACGTCAGCCTGAAGACGGCCGACGGCAAGCCGATGGCCGATATCGGGCGCGTGCGTTTCGGCATGCGCCTGCTGCCGCTGCTTTCCGGCGATGTCCGGCTGACCGCCGCCAGATTTTCCGATGCTCATATCGTGGTGGCCGCAATGCCCTCCGGCGGAGGCGACTGGACGGCGGCGTTGCGCAACGAGAACGGCCTTATCGACCCGGAGAAAGTGTCGGCGGCGGTGTTTTCAGGCGTCAATGACGCGCTGGATGCCGTGCGCGAGGACTCGATGCGCCAGATCGATCTGCGCAATGTCGAGTTCGAGCTGCCGGACACCGGGCCGGTCAAGCGCGTGACCGTCGCCTCGGCGACCATCGCGCAAACCGGTACGGGAAGCATGCAGTTCTCGTACGATGCCGATGTCGACGGCCGGCACGCGACGTTGATCGCCTCGGCGACGCGCGATGCGACAGCAAAACGCATTTCGTCGCTGGACGCCAATCTCGAGATAGCCGGCCCCTCCGGCGGGAACAGTTCGACAGGACTCGGCCCGGCGGCCGACGGCGCTAAACTGGGTTCGATCGCGTTGAAGCTCTCGGGCTCGGAAGCATCGGGCGACAACCCTTCGCGCCTGGCGGCATCACTCTCGCTCAACGGTTCTGTGCTCGACTTGGACGAACGCGGGCTGTTGCCGACCGATGTCGATGCCGATGCCACGCTGGTGGCCGGTTCGAACAAGATCTCGGTCGACCGGCTGCTGATCAGAAGCGGCCGCTCCAGCTTCGACTTTGCCGGATCGATCGGACCGAAGCCGGCAGCCGCGGGGGAGGAGCCTGCCTACCGCTATGATCTCACCAGCGACGGCTCGATGCTGGCGCCCTCGGAATCGCCGGAACCGGCACTTCAATTCCTGGCCCGTATCGCCGGCGTCTACCAGCCGAGGAGCCGCAAGCTTGTCGCTGAGCAGATCGGCGTGCGCTCGGGCGGACCGGGCGAGGTGCTGGGGGCCGCCACGGTCGCCTTCATCGACAACGGTCCTCCAGGAGTATCGCTGTCGCTCAACGTTCACGACATGCCGGTCTCGCATGTCAAGCAATTGTGGCCGTGGTTCTCGGCCCGCAACGCGCGGCTTTGGGTGCTGGGCAACCTGTTCGGCGGCACGGTGACCGATGCCAACCTGCAGTTCCAGGTCGCGCCGGGGCGCTTGGGCAACGGCGTGCCGCTTACCGGCGACGAAGTGTTCGGCCGTTTCCGGGTCGAAGGATCGCGCTTCGATACCGCCGGGCGCATCCCGCCGGTCCGTGACGCCGTCGGCGTCGTTGGGTTCCACGGCAACGATGTCGACATCGCGCTCTCCTCCGGCAGCGTCTATATGCCGAGCGGCCGCACCGTGGCGGCAAGCGGCGGCACGTTGACGATCAAGAACGCCAATTTGCCGATTGTGGTTGGCGGGCTCGACATCGACGTTGCGGGTGAGGCCCCGGCTATCGCCGAGCTTGCCTCCTACGAGCCGATCAACGCCATGCGCCATGTCGGATTGGCACCCGAGGATCTGTCCGGCACCGTCACCGGCCATGTCAGGGCGGACATTCCGCTGACGAAGGGCATGGATACCTCGAAGCTCGATTGGCTGGTTTCGCTCGATTATCAGGATCTGTCGTTGGCCAAGCCTTTCGAGGACCAGACGGTCACCGACGCCACTGGCTCGATCACCGTCGGGCCGAAGCAGGCGGTGATTTCCGCCGAGGCCAAGCTCAACGGCATTCCGGCCGAGCTCGATCTGGTCGAGCCGCTAGCCGACGACGGGCCGGCGCGAAGCCGCAAGGTTACGCTGGTTCTCGATGACAAGACGCGCAATGCCAGCATGCCTGGACTGTCGGACCTGCTTTCGGGAACCATCAAGGTGGCGATCGACAAGAGCGGCCAGGGCGCCCAGCAGGTTTCGGCGGACCTGACCAATGCCAGGCTCGACATTCCCTGGGCCGGCTGGAGCAAGGGCGCCGGCATTCCCGCCAAGGTCGCTTTCAACATGGCAAAGTCCGGCAGCACCACCACGCTGTCGGATTTCGATCTCGGCGGAAAAAGCTTTTCGATCGACGGCAATGTGACGTTGGTCAACGGGACGTTGTCAACGGCCCGCTTCAGCAAGGTTTCGTTGAACCGGGGCGACGACGTCGCCGTTTCGGTGAAGCGCTCCGGCAAGAGTTATGCCGTCAACGTCAGCGGCGCGTCGCTCGACGCCCGCTCGCTGATCAAGCAGTTCACCTCGGATGTCGACACCGCGACAAAGGGCGCGGGCAGCGATGCCGTCTCGGTGAGGGCCGACGTGGCATCGCTGACCGGCTTCCACGACGAGGTGCTCTCCAATCTCAGGCTCGAATACAGCGCCGCCGGATCGCGCGTGAACGGGCTCAACGTCACGGCCGCGGCAAGCTCCGGCGCGGCGATCGCGATCAACAACACCACAAGCGAAGGCGGCCGCGTGCTCAGGGTGAAATCTGCCGATGCCGGCGCCATCCTGCGGTTCCTCAACGTCTACGAGCATATGGAGGGCGGCGCGATCACGCTGTCGCTCTCGGGCGCCGCCGACGGGCCGATGAAGGGACAGGTGGATGCGCGCAACTTCTATGTGGTCAACGAGCCAAAGCTGGCCTCGATCGTATCGACGACTCCGGCCGGCGATACACGCAGCCTGAACCAGGCCGTCAAAAGCAACATCGACACGTCCAGGGTGCAGTTCGAGCGCGGCTTCGCCGAGATCGATAAGGGTTCCGGCTATTTGAAACTGGCGAACGGCCTGTTGCGGGGCCCGCGCATCGGCACGACTTTCCAGGGCACGCTCTACGATGCGAACAACAACATGGATATGACCGGCACCTTCATGCCGGTCTATGGTCTCAACCGTATCTTCGGCGAACTGCCGTTGTTCGGGCCGCTGCTCGGCAACGGGCGTGACCGCGGCCTGATCGGCGTCACCTACCGTTTGCGCGGCAACGCCAACAAGCCGACGCTTAACATCAATCCGCTATCGGTGGTCGCGCCAGGCATATTCCGCTCGATCTTCGAGTACAGGCAGCAACCGTCCCAAAGTGGGCAGTAAGCCGCGGCCGATCAGATCGGCCGGACCAGCACGTGTTTCTTCTTGCCGAGCGAAAGCTTCACGACGCCTTCCGGGCCGAGATCCTGAAGCGTGACGACGCGGCGGTCGTCGGTCAGGGGCTGGTCGTTGATGCGCACGGCGCCGCCCTGGACATGCCGGCGCGCTTCGCCGTTCGAGCCGGCAAGCCCGGCGCTTACGAACAGCACCAGAATGCCGATGCCGGCTTCGAGGTCCGATTTGGCTACTTCGATGCTGGGCAGAGTGTCGGCGAGCGCGCCTTCCTCGAAAGTCTTGCGCGCCGTCTCGCTTGCGGTCTCGGCCGCGTCGCGGCCATGCAGCATGGCGGTGATCTCGGTCGCGAGGATCTTCTTCGCCTCGTTGATCTCCGAGCCGCCGAGCTTTTCAAGGCGCGCGACCTCGTCGAGCGGCAGGGTCGTGTAGAGCTTCAGGAAGCGCCCGACATCGGCGTCCTCGGTGTTGCGCCAGTACTGCCAGAATTCGTAAGGCGAGAGCATGTCGCCATCGAGCCAGACGGCGCCCGAGGCCGATTTGCCCATCTTGGCGCCGGACGAGGTGGTGAGCAGCGGCGTGGTCATCGCGAAGAGCTGCACGCCCTCCATGCGGTGGCCGAGATCGATGCCGTTGACGATGTTGCCCCACTGGTCCGAACCGCCCATCTGCAGCCGGCAGCCGACGCGCTTGTAGAGCTCGACGAAGTCGTAGGCCTGCAGGATCATGTAGTTGAATTCGAGGAAGGACAGCGACTGCTCGCGGTCGAGCCTGAGCTTCACGCTATCGAAGGCGAGCATGCGGTTGACGGAGAAATGCCGGCCGACATCGCGCAGGAAGTTGACGTAGTTGATCTGCATCAGCCAGTCGGCGTTGTTGACCATGACCGCGTCGCCCGGCCCGCTGCCGAATTTCAGGTAAGGCGCGAAATTCCGGCGAATGCCGACGAGATTGTCTTCGATGTCCTTAGGAGTGAGCAGCTTGCGCGCCTCGTCCTTGAAGGACGGGTCGCCGATCATTGACGTGCCGCCGCCCATCAGCGCGATCGGCCGATGACCGGTCTGCTGCAGCCAATGCAGCATCATGATCTGGATCAGCGATCCGGCATGCAGGCTATTGGCGGTGGCGTCGAAGCCGATATAGGCGCTTACCGTTTCCTTGGCGAAAAGCTGGTCGAGGGCCGATTCATCCGAAATCTGGTGGATGAAGCCGCGCTCGCTCATGATGCGCAGGAAATCGGATTTGAAGGCGGACATTTGTTCTTCCTGGAGGTCGCCGGGCACTTGGCCGTGCTTGATATGAAGGCGCGCGTTTAGCATTCGCGGGCGATCAGCAAAAGTGATTTCCGGTTTTGCGTCCGATCGCCCGCCAAACGAAAGACCGCGATCAGCAAAAGTGGTTTCGGGCTTTGCGTCCGATCGCCCGCCAAACGAAAGACCGCTATCAACAAAAGCGGTTTCCGGTCGTGGGGTCCTCAGGTGAAGCCGCATATCCTTGCTTCGTCCTTTTTGCTGGCGTAATGAGGCGCCGCGCAAAGACAGGCGCAATGCGCCGCGACGGGGCCATCCCGCAGTTTCAGATCGGACGAGCTCCCGCGATGAACAGGAACTACCTCTTCCTCTTTCTGTTCAGCATCGTCATGACCGTCAGCGGGCTGGCCAGCCTGCCGCCGGTCGACCGCGATGAATCCCGCTTCGTCCAGTCGACGAAGCAGATGGTCGAGACCGGCGATTATGTCGATATCCGCCTGCAGGATGTCACGCGCTACAAGAAGCCGATCGGCATCTACTGGCTGCAGTCGGCCGCCGTGGCGTTGAGCGGCGAGGGGGCCGCGGCGCCGATCTGCGTCTATCGCCTGGTCTCGATGCTGGGCATCGCGCTCGCGGTCGTCGGCATCGGCTGGACCGGGACGAAACTCTTCGGCGCCAATGCCGGGCTGGCCGCCGGCCTGATGATGGCGGCGATCTTCGCCACCGCCTTCGAGGGGCGCGACGCCAAGACCGATGCCATACTGCTTGCCTGCTGCGTGATGGCGCAAGGCGCGCTGGCGCAGGTCTATTGGGCAGCCAAGCGCAACGAACCGGTTCCGGGGCATCTGCCGTGGATCTTCTGGATCGCGCAAGGCTTCGGCATCCTCATCAAGGGCCCGGTTTCGCCGCTACTGTCGCTGCTGACCGCCGCTGCGCTTTTTGCCTTCGACCGCGATTGGCGCTGGCTCCTCAAGATGAAGCTGGTGCGCGGCGTCCTGATCGTGCTGGCGATCGTGTTGCCGTGGCTCATTCTCATCACCTGGAAGAGCGGCGGCGCCTTCTTCCAAGAAGCGGTCGGCAAGGACATGCTGAACAAGGTGGCGCAGGGCGAGGAATCGCACGGCCTGCCGCCCGGCTTCTACATGCTGACCTATTCGCTGTTCATGTGGCCCTTCGGGCTGATCGCGGTCGGCGCCGGGCTCCAGGCCATCAACCGTCTTTGGGACGATCCGCGCCTGCGCTTCTGCCTGGCCTGGTATATCCCGTTCTGGCTGGTGTTCGAGGCGATCCCGACCAAGCTGCCGCATTATGTGATGCCTGCCTATCCGGGCATGGCGCTTCTGGTCGGCTGGCTGCTCACCTTGCCGGTGGACAAGGCCAACGCGCCGCTGAAGCGCTGGCAGACATGGCTGTGGTGGGCGACTGCCTTCGGCCTTGCCGTGGTGGCGATCGGCCTTGCCGTGGTCTGTCTCGGCGCGCCGCTTTATCTGACAAAGACCTTCTCCTGGTGGAGCATACCGGCAGCGATCGCCGCTCTTGTCACCGGCTATCTTGCCTTCCCCAAACAGCTGCAGGTGCCGCTTCCGCGCATTGCCGCGATCGCGATCGGCGCCGGCATTACCTTCAGCCTGCTGTTCGGCGTCATTGCGCCGTCGCTGAAGCCGATCTGGCTGAGCCCCGGCGTCAAGACCGCCGTCGACGCCAACCGGCTCTGCGACACCACGGTGCTCGCCTCGGCGAAATTCCAGGAGCCGAGCCTGGTCTTCCTAGTCGGCACCAAGACCGTGCTTACCGATGTCGAGGGGGTGGCGCGGCATCTGCTCAACGATCCATCCTGCGCGCTTGGGCTGGCGCCGATCAAGGACGAGCAGAAGCTTGCCGATGTGCTGACCGCCCAGGGCAAGTCGGTGAAGCGGCTGACCGAAATTGACGGCATCAACTATTCGTCAGGAGACAAGCTTTCGCTCGGCCTTTATCGAGTGGCGCCGTGATGAATAGTGTCGGACATCGAATGTCCCTATAAGCACGCGCTGAAGCCATGTCCGCCGCGCCACTTGTCCTTTACCGCCGCTCGCTCGGCAATTTCCGCGACACGATGTCGATCGTGAAGCGACGCTTTTCCGTGCGGCCGGCGCGCTATCCGCGAATTCTGTGGAGCGTCTGGCTCATGGCCTGGATTTTGCTGACGGTGGCGATCTTCCTGCGCCTCGACGCCGGCGCGGGCGAGATGCGCGGCGAATGGTCCTCTGGCCTTGCGCGTTTCACCGATTTCTTCACGCAGTTCGGCCTCGGCGGCTGGTATCTCATTCCAGCGGCACTCTGCCTCGTAGCCGCCAATCTGACGGATTGGCGCGGCCTGTCGCGGCATGGCCGGATGATCGTCTACAACTGGACCTGCTTCGCCTTCCTGGTGCTCTGTGCCGTCGGTCTCTCCGGTCTGGCGGTCAACCTGTTGAAATACGGCATCGGCCGGGCCCGGCCGCTTTATTTCGACAGTTTCGGCGTCCTGTCGCTGCATCCTTTCGCCATGGACGCTCGCTTTGCCGGCTTTCCGTCCGGCCATGCCACGACGATGGGCGCGGTCTTCGGCATCCTGCTGCTGCTGTTCCCGCGACGCTGGTATATCGCGCTGGCAGTCACCGCCTGCATCGCTTCGACACGCGTCTTCGTCGGCGCGCACTATCCGAGCGACACGGTCGCGGGCTTCGGCCTCGGGCTGGCGTTCGCGGTGGTCTCGGGCCTGGTGTTTGCCCGGCTCGGCTTCATCTTCGGCCAGACAAGCTCGAAGCTGCCGGTGCGCAAGCGGACATTCCGGCTGGGACCGTTCCGCGCGCCGAGTGGCATGGTTTCGATGTCCGTCCCGGTCGAAAGCGACGAGATCGGCGCCGACCGAATCCAGACCCCTTAAGACGCCTGGACTGGCGGCCTGCCGTGCTTAGCGCAGGCGCTTCGGCCTCGGATCTGCGAGCTCGCCGGCGAGGCGCCGGTCGAGATAGTCGGCGCACTCCTGGATCAGCAGCTCGGAATCGTTAGCGAAGAAATGGTTCGCGCCGGGCAGCGTCTTCTGGGTGATGGTGATGCCCTTTTGCGTGTGCAGCTTGTCGACCAGGCCCTGTACGTCCTTCGGCGGGGCCACCTTGTCGGCATCGCCATGGATGATCAGGCCGGATGACGGGCAGGGCGCCAGGAAGGAGAAATCATAGGTGTTGGGCTGCGGCGCGACCGAGATGAAGCCCTCGATTTCCGGCCGGCGCATCAGAAGCTGCATGCCGATCCACGAGCCGAAGGAATAGCCGGCGACCCAGCAGCTCTTGGAATCCGGATGCAGCGACTGCACCCAGTCGAGCGCCGCGGCCGCGTCCGACAATTCGCCGGTGCCGTGGTCGAACTCGCCCTGGCTGCGGCCGATGCCGCGGAAATTGAAGCGCAGCACGGTGAAATCGCGCTTCTGGAACATGTAGAAGAGGTCGTAGACGATCTTGTTGTTCATCGTGCCGCCGAATTGCGGGTGCGGGTGCAGCACGATGGCGATCGGGGCGCTCTTTTCCTTCGAGGGCTGATAACGTCCCTCCAGGCGACCAGCCGGACCGGCGAAAATGACCTCAGGCATAAAATACTCCACGTGGCATATGAATGCGCTAGCCCGGAACTCTTCGGCCCCAACTCTCGTGCGGCCCCACATCTTCTGTGGCCTTGACGCCGGGCGAGCGTCTTCCTAGAAGCTAGTTTAGAATTGTTCAAAACTGGGAGGCCGAAACCCGATGGTCCGGCCGCCCGCGCCGCAAGCCGCGTAAATAGGACGGCTTGCCTTGCAATTTCAAGGAAATAACGCGCTATCCTCGCGGGACAGTTGGCGAAAGGACGAACTGAGCGAAAATGGCCGCAACCCGCGCCTATCTCGACTACAACGCCAGCGCGCCGCTTCTTGCGGAAGCGCGCGCGGCGATGGTCGCCGCGCTCGATGCCGCCAACCCTTCATCGGTCCACACCGAGGGCCGGGTCTCGCGCCGGCTGGTCGAAGACGCGCGCCGCGACGTGGCGCGGCTGGTCAACGCCAGGCCCGAACATGTCGTCTTCACCTCCGGCGCCACCGAAGCCGCTTCGACGCTGCTTACGCCCGACTGGCAGATGGGACGCGGCGCTATCCGCATGAGCCATCTCTACGTCTCTGAGGCCGACCATCCCTGCGTCCTGAATGGCGGGCGCTTCGCATCGGCACAGGTGACGAGGATCGGCGTCGATCGCGACGGCATTGTCGATCTCGAAGCGCTTGCCGCAGCGCTCGCCGCGCATGACAAGGCCACCGGCCTGCCGCTGGTGGCGATCCACGCTGCCAACAACGAGACCGGCGTCGTCCAGCCGGTTGGGCGCATTGCCGAAATCGTCAAGGAACCGGGCGGGGTGCTGGTCATCGACGCCGTGCAGGCGGCCGGGCGGATTCCAATCGATATGTCAGGCTCTTATGCCGATTATCTGATCCTGTCTTCGCACAAGATCGGCGGTCCGAAAGGCGTCGGCGCGATCGTCGCCGCGTCCGACCTGATGATGCCGCGGGCGTTGGTCAATGGCGGCGGCCAGGAAAAAGGGCACCGCGCCGGAACGGAAAACGTCGCCGGGATCGCCGGTTTCGGCGCCGCAGCGCGTGCCGCGCTGGCCGGTCTCGCCGACATGGAAGCCATCGCGCGCCGGCGCGACGAGATCGAGGCGATAGTGACCGAATTGGCGCCCGACGCGGAAATCTTTGGAGCAGCACCGCCAAGGCTTGCCAACACGACATTCTTCGCTATTCCCGGCATCAAGGCCGAGACGGCGCAGATCGCTTTCGATCTTGCCGGCATCGCGCTGTCGGCGGGCTCGGCCTGCTCGTCGGGAAAAGTCGGGCCGAGCCATGTGCTCAAGGCGATGGGCCATGGCGACAGCCTGGGCGCCTTGCGCGTCTCGATCGGCCGTGCGACAGGCGCCGAGGATATCGCGACGTTCCGGGCGGCGCTGGCAGGCATCGTCGCGCGCCGGGCGGGCAAGGAAGAAGCCGCCTGACGCGGCAAAGCATCGGAGCGGGAAACGCCTCGCGTTTCCCGCATTTCCGCTGCTCGAAAACGAATTCAGGCTTAGGGCCTGGTAGAGCCGTGCGTTTTGTCCTGGCCGGGTGAATTTCCGGCGGACACGCACTATATGGAGCTTACTCCGCCGCGAGTCCCTCCCTGGGGCGCGATTTCGGCGGTGCCATAGTTTGAAAACTGCCGGGCCTTGACCCCGGCGTGGATGGAGAACGCTTATGCCTGCTGTGCAGGAGACGATCGATCGGGTTCGAAAGATCGACGTCGACCAGTATAAATACGGATTCCAGACAGAGATCGAGATGGACAAGGCCCCCAAGGGCCTGAGCGAAGATATCATCCGTCTGATCTCCGAGAAGAAGGGCGAGCCGGACTGGATGCTGGAATGGCGTCTGGGGGCCTATCGCCGCTGGCTGACGCTGGAAGAGCCGACCTGGGCGCGCGTCCACTATCCGAAGATCAACTTCCAGGATATCCACTACTATGCTGCGCCGAAGAGCACGCCGGGGCCGAAGTCGCTGAGCGAAGTCGATCCCGAACTGCTCAAGGTCTATGAGAAGCTCGGCATCCCACTCAAGGAGCAGGAGATCCTCGCGGGCGTGCAGAAGACCGGGGCGGCTGACGCGGAAGAAGAAGAGGTCGGTGACAACGTCTACAAATCGGGCCGCGTCGCGGTCGACGCGGTGTTCGATTCCGTGTCGGTGGTCACCACCTTCAAGAAGGAGCTGGCGCAGGCCGGCGTCATCTTCTGCTCGATCTCGGAAGCGATCCGCGAGCATCCGGAGCTGGTGAAGAAATATCTCGGCTCGGTCGTGCCGACCTCGGACAATTTCTACGCGACGCTGAACTCGGCGGTGTTCACCGACGGCTCGTTCGTCTTCGTGCCCAAAGGCGTTCGCTGCCCGATGGAGCTGTCGACCTATTTCCGCATCAACGAGAAGAACACCGGCCAGTTCGAGCGCACGCTGATCATCGCCGAGGAGGGGGCCTACGTCTCCTATCTCGAAGGCTGCACGGCGCCGCAGCGCGACGAGAACCAGCTGCATGCCGCGGTGGTCGAGCTGATCGCGCTCGACGATGCCGAGATCAAATATTCGACGGTGCAGAACTGGTATCCGGGTGATGCCGAGGGCAAGGGCGGCATCTACAATTTCGTCACCAAGCGCGGCGATTGCCGCGGCGACCGCTCGAAGATCTCGTGGACGCAGGTCGAGACCGGTTCGGCGATCACCTGGAAATATCCGAGCTGCATCCTGCGCGGCGACGATTCCAGCGGCGAATTCTATTCGATCGCGGTGTCGAACGGTTATCAGCAGGTCGACAGCGGCACCAAGATGATCCATCTCGGCAAGAACACGTCGAGCCGCATCATCTCCAAAGGCATCGCCGCCGGCTTCTCGCAGAACACCTATCGCGGCCAGGTCTCGGCGCATCGCAAGGCGGCCAACGCGCGCAACTTCACCAATTGCGACTCGCTGCTGATCGGCGACCAGTGCGGCGCGCACACAGTGCCTTACATGGAGGCCAAGAACGCGACGGCGAAGTTCGAGCACGAAGCGACGACCTCGAAGATCTCCGAGGACCAGAAGTTCTACGTCATGCAGCGCGGCATCCCCGAAGAAGAAGCGATCGCGCTGATCGTCAACGGCTTCGTCAAGGACGTCATCCAGCAGTTGCCGATGGAGTTCGCCGTCGAGGCGCAGAAGCTGATCGGCATCAGCCTAGAGGGTTCGGTCGGCTGACCGCAAAAGACATTCAGGAAGAAATTATGCTTGAGATCAAGAATTTGCATGCCCGCATCGTCGACGATGGCACCGAGATCATCCGCGGGCTGAACCTGACGGTGAAAGCGGGCGAGGTCGCCGCCATCATGGGGCCGAACGGCTCGGGCAAGTCGACGCTGTCCTATATCCTCGCCGGCCGCGAGGACTATGAGGTGACGGAAGGCGACATCCTCTATAACGGCCAGTCGATCCTCGAAATGGATCCGGCCGAGCGCGCCACCGCCGGCATCTTCCTCGCCTTCCAGTATCCGATGGAGATACCGGGCGTCGCCACCATGGAATTCCTGAAGGTCGCGATGAACGAGCAGCGCAAGGCGCGCGGCGAGGAGCCGCTGAAGGTTCCGGAATTCCTGAAACGGGTGAAGGATGCGGCCGCCTCGCTCAACATGGACATGGCGATGCTGAAGCGGCCGCTCAATGTCGGTTTCTCCGGCGGCGAGAAGAAGCGCGCCGAGATCCTGCAGATGAAGCTCTTGGAGCCGAGGCTCTGCGTGCTCGACGAGACCGATTCCGGCCTCGACATCGACGCGCTGAAGATCGTTTCGGACGGCGTCAACGCGCTGCGTTCGCCGGACCGCGCCATCGTCGTCATCACGCACTACCAGCGCCTGCTCGAGCACATCGTGCCTGATACGGTGCACGTGCTCTACAGGGGCCAGGTCATCAAGTCGGGCGACAAGTCGCTGGCGCTCGATCTTGAGGCCAATGGCTATGCCGGCGTGATCGGGCAAGCCGCGTGAGATGGGAGCGGTCGAGGCAAGAACAATGAACATGCACGCACAGCCCCAGCGGACCTTGGCCGAGACGGCGCTGATCGATGCCTTCGGCGAGCGTCTGTCGCTGCTGCCCGGCGACGGCGCGGTGATGGTCAAGCGCGACGATGCGATCGAGGCGATCAAGCACGGCCTGCCGACGCGCCGCGTCGAATCCTGGCACTATACGGATCTGCGCCGGCTGCTGACCAAGGTTCCGGCTTTCGAGGCCGGCGCCGTCACAAAGGCCCTTGCGCCGGTTCTTGAAGGGTCGGCGGTCCTGCCGGTGCTGAACGGCCTCTCGCAGACGAAACTGCCGGAGATCGACGGCGTCACTGTGCAGCGCCTGTCGGAGAAGCTGACCGACGGCAGCGTCGCGCCCGGGCTCGATCCCTATGGCAGTGACGACGCGATCGGCGCGATGAACACGGCTTTCGTCGCCGACGGCTATTTCGTCGATATCGCCGACGGCGCTAAGCTGGAAAAGCCGGTTGAGCTGCAGAACCTACAGGCCGGCGGCCAGTCGCATGTGCGGCTCTTGGCGCGCGTCGGGGCCGGCGCCAAGGCAGTCATCGTCGAGCGCCAGGCCGGCGAAGGCGACGAGGCGCTCGTCTCTTCGGTCAGCCAGCTCGTGGTTGGCGACGGCGCGGAAGTGACCTGGCTGATCGTGCAGGAGCAGCCGGAGACGGCCACGCATCTCGCCCAGTTCAAGGCGCATATCGGCAAGGACGCCAAGCTGACGCTGTTCGTGATGAACGCCGGCGGCAAGCTCGTTCGCCAGGAGGTCGTGGTCAGGACTACAGGCGAGGGCGCCGACTTCAAATTGCGCGGCATCAACCTTCTCGCCGGCGACACCCATACCGACACCACCATGGTGCTCGACCACGCCGTGCCGCACACCACGTCGACCGAAGTGATCCGCAACGTGGTGACCGGCAAGGCGCGCGGCGTCTTCCAGGGCCGCATCAACGTGCATCAATACGCGCAGAAGACCAACGCCAAAATGGCCTGCAACACGCTGCTTCTGTCTGACGACGGCGAGTTCTCGACCAAGCCGGAGCTGGAAATCTTCGCCGACGACGTCGTCTGCGGCCATGGCGCCACCGTCACCGAGATCGACCACGACCATCTGTTTTACCTGATGGCGCGAGGCATTGACGAGAAGTCGGCGCGGGGTCTTCTGGTGAAGGCGTTCGTCGCCGAAGTGATCGAGGAACTGGACGACGAGGCGCTGGTCGAAGCGCTCGAAGCGCGGCTCGACGGCTGGTTTTCGACGCACGGCTAGCGGCATAGGGCGCAAGCCCCCTCATCCGGCCGCTTCGCGGCCACCTTCTCCCCGAGGGGAGAAGAGGCAGGCGCGACGTTGGTGACCTCCTCTCCCGCCGGGGAGAGGGTGGCCGGAGCGAAGCGGAGGTCGGGTGAGGGGGAGCCACATTGGAAGGTTGATTGCTGTGGACCAGAAGATCGAAACCCCTCCCTATGACGTCGAGGCGATCCGCCGCGACTTCCCGATCCTGTCGCGCCAGATCTATGGCAAGCCGCTGGTCTATCTCGACAATGGCGCCTCGGCGCAGAAGCCGCAGGTGGTGCTCGACACCATCCAGCACGCTTATTCCCAGGAATACGCCAACGTGCATCGCGGCCTGCATTTCCTGTCGAACGCCGCAACCGACGCTTATGAGAATGCGCGCAAGTCGGTGCAGCGGTTTCTCAACGCGCCAAGCACCGACAACATCGTCTTCACCTCCAACACCACCTCGGCGATCAACACGGTCGCCTATGGCTGGGGCATGCCGCGGATCGGCGAGGGCGACGAGATCGTGCTGTCCATCATGGAGCACCACTCCAACATCGTGCCCTGGCATTTCATCCGCGAGCGGCAGGGCGCGAAGCTCGTCTGGGTGCCGGTCGACGATCTCGGCGCCTTCCACATCGAGGAATTCGAAAAGCGCCTGACCGACCGCACCAGGCTGGTCGCCATCACCCACATGTCGAATGCGCTGGGCACGGTGACGCCGATCAAGGAGATAGTGCGCATCGCGCATTCGCGTGGAATTCCCGTGCTCGTCGACGGCAGCCAGAGCGCGGTGCACATGCCGATCGACGTGCAGGATCTCGACTGCGATTTCTTCGTCTTCACCGGTCACAAGGTCTACGGCCCGTCGGGCATCGGCGTGCTCTACGGCAAGAAGGACAGGCTGGAAGAGATGCGGCCCTTCATGGGCGGCGGCGAGATGATCGAGGAGGTGACGGAGGACATCGTCACCTACAACGAGCCGCCGCACCGCTTCGAGGCCGGCACGCCGCCGATCGTGCAGGCGATCGGCCTGGGCGCCGCGCTCGACTATATGGAGAAGGTCGGCCGCGAGCGGATCGCGGCGCACGAGGCGGATCTCAAGGTTTACGCGCATGAGCGGCTGCGGGCGATCAACTCGCTGCGCATCTTCGGTGACGCGCCCGGCAAGGGCGCCATCATCTCGTTCGAATTGCAAGGTATCCATGCGCATGACGTGTCGATGGTGATCGATCGGCAAGGTGTCGCGGTCCGGGCCGGAACGCATTGCGCCCAGCCGCTGTTGAAACGCTTCGGCGTCACCTCCACATGCAGGGCATCGTTCGGCATGTATAATACAAGGGCCGAAGTCGACGCTTTGGCCGAGGCGCTGGAAAAGGCGCGAAAGTTCTTCGGGTGACGATGATGGACGACGTGAGCACCACCGCTGAAAAAGCGCCGGAAACGGTCGCCAACGGCATCGTTTCGGCCTCGGCAATTCCCGCTGACGAGTTGGCGCGGCTGACCGACGACATCGTTTCGGCGCTGAAGACCGTCTACGACCCGGAAATCCCGGCCGACATCTATGAGCTCGGCCTGGTCTACAAGATCGATATCGAGGACGACCGCTCCGTCAAGATCGACATGACGCTGACCGCGCCGGGCTGCCCGGTGGCCGGCGAGATGCCTGGCTGGGTCGAGAACGCTGTTGGCGCCGTCGAGGGCGTGTCCGGTGTCGAGGTCAGCATGGTGTTCGATCCGCCGTGGACGCCCGACCGCATGTCGGAAGAGGCGCAGGTCGCGGTGGGGTGGTACTGAGGCCGATACCCTTGCGCCAGTTGTAAAACTTCACCATTTTAGGTGAGAATCATTCGGCAGGCCTTGAACCTGCATGGAATGGAGAAGGAAAAACATGGGACGCTTCGCCGTCATCACGATGACCGAAAAGGCCGCCGACCGGGTGCGCGAGATCGTCGCCACGCGCGAAGGTGCGCATGGCATCCGGCTCGGCATCAAGAAGGGCGGCTGCGCCGGCATGGAGTATACGGTTGACTTGGTGGCCGAGCCGAACCCCAAGGACGACCATATCGAGCGCGACGGCGCACATGTCTATGTCGCGCCCGAAGCCGCGCTCTTCCTGTTCGGCACGGAGATGGATTTCGAGCAGACGACACTGCGCACCGGCTTCACCTTCAAGAATCCGAACCAGAGCTCGGCCTGCGGCTGCGGCGAATCCGTAGAGCTGAAGCCGGCGGACTTGAAGGCGCTTGCCGAGGCGCGCGCCTCAGCCTGACTAGACGCCAACGCTCCCGCTCAGTCGGGCAGTGCGGCGATGACGACGAGCTCGACAACAAGGTCGGGCTGCGCCAGGGCGGCCACCCCTATTACCTCCGATGGCGGCGGATTGTTGTAGCTGCAGTGCTTCGGGCAATGTTCGGCGAAGAATTCGTCCAATACGTCCAGACGAAAATTGGGTGAGCTGAGAACGCCGCCGGACGGAAAAGGCCCTTTGACGTAGAACGTCACCTTGACCAGATGGTCGAGCGAACTGCCGAGTTCCTCCAGATCCGACTTGATGTTCGCCAGGATTTCACGCCACTGCGTTGCCGCGTCGCCGACAGCGCCGCCCTGGTGCTTCGACGGATCGTAGTCGTCGACCGTGGCGGTGTTGCCGGACAGGAAAACATATCCCTTGGCGTCCGAGACGACCGTGCCCTTGCCGCAAGGCATCAAACGATCGCCTTTGAATTTCTTGTGCGTTGTGAGCTTCATTTCGGTCTCCTGTCGCCAGATGCTTGTCTTGATGCAATTGCGAGCGGAAAACCGCTGCGCAGTTTTTCTGGAATTGCCGAATCAACCCACATTCCAGTCCGCTTGTGCCAGTCGGCGATCGATTCCTCCGGATAGACGTCGAACACCTTGTCGTTCTTGCCGACGACCGGCTCGACCCAGTTCGCCTTATATTTCAGCATCAGATGCACCTTTTCCGGCGGTGTCGGCAGGTCGGTGTCGATCGCCGAGGCGAACGGATGCACAAGCTCCGGCCAGGTCGGATCATAGAGCCAGAGTGCCGCGCCGCATTTCCGGCAGAAATTGCGCTCGCCGGTCGAGACCTCGCAATGCGGATGCTCGTCATCCTCGATTTCGGCGCGGTAGACGCCGAGGTTGCGCTTGCCCCTTATGTTCATCGTCTTGTAGTCGGCGCCGAGATTGATGGCGAATCCGCCGCCGCCCTGCTGCTTGCGACAGATCGAGCAGTAGCAGAGCATGAAAGGCATCGGCGTGTGGCTCTCCACCTCGAAGCGGACGGCGCCGCAGCGGCAGGAGCCTTTAAGCAGGACGGGCATGGCGGGAACTCCGTTTCCAGGTTTCAACCTGTCAGCATGCTTTTGGTTGCGGCGATGACAAGGCCGGTGACGGATGAGATGATCGCGGCATGGATAATGCGCGCCTTGAAGAATTGTTCGAAAGCCTTGGGCCTATCGGCATCCGAAAACTGTTCGGCGGCAAGGGCATCTATTGCGACGGCGTCATTGTCGCGGTCGTCGTGCGTGGCGAGCTGATGCTCAAGGCGGATGACGAAACCATTCCCATTTTCGAGGCCGCGGGCTGCCGCCAGTGGACCTATACCGGCTCGCGCCACGGCAAGGAGGTGGCGATGCCCTATTGGAGCGTGCCCGACGACGCCTTCGACGATCCCGATGAAATGGCGGTGTGGGCGCGGCGGGCTTATGAAGCGGGACGAAGGGCGGGGAAGTGAAAGTTAAAAATGCTGGCGGGACAGAGGGAGTGTGAAGGAACTCGGCCATTGCAGTTGGCCGGGCTGCCGCAACCTGGACGCTCTACAGCGCCTTGGCGATCTCCGCCGCCAGCCGCGCATTGTTCTCGACCAGCGCGATGTTGGTCTTGAGGCTGCGGCCGCCGGTCAGCTCAAGGATTTTCGACAAAAGGAACGGCGTCACCGCCTTGCCGGTGACGTTCTGTGCTTGGGCCGCTTTCTGCGCCGCCTGGATGTAACCGTCCATTTCAGCGGCTGGTATCTCGTCATTCCGCGGCACCGGATTGGCGACCAGAATGCCGCCGCCCAGGCCCAGCGCCTGCCGTGTGCGGTAGAAATGCGCGATGTCTTCTGGCGCATTGAGCGTCAACGGAGCGCGGAAGGGCGACTGCCTCGACCAGAAGGCCGGCATCGTCTCGCAGCCATGGCCGATCACCGGCACGCCGCGCGTCTCCAGCACTTCCAGCGTCTTTTCAATATCGAGGATCGCCTTGGCGCCGGCCGAGACGACGACAACCGGCGTGCGGGCCAACTCGTCGAGATCGGCAGAGATGTCGAAACTCTTTTCGGCGCCTTTATGGACGCCGCCGATGCCGCCAGTGGCGAAGACCCTTATGCCGGCCATATGCGCCGCGATCATGGTGGCCGCGACCGTGGTGCCGCCCGTGCGCTTTTGAGCGACCGCGAAGCCGAGATCGGCGCGCGACAACTTCATGGCATCGCCCGTCATGGCCAGCGATTCGCGTTCGCCGTCGGAGAGGCCGATCTTGATGCGGCCGTCGACTACGGCGATCGTCGCCGGCACCGCGCCGCCGTCGATGATGATCTGCTCGACCTTGGCGGCCATCGCGCCATTGTCGGGATAGGGCATGCCGTGGGTGATGATGGTGCTTTCCAGCGCCACCACGGGCCGGCCGGCGGCAAGCGCTTCCGCTACCGGCGGGTGGATATCGACGAAGGGGCGGGCGGTTTCCGGCGTCATGGCTGTCTCCGATAAGGAGGAAGTAGATGGTGGGTGGCCCTATGCCACCTCCCGTGCCTCCGGCACAAGGGCAAGCGCCTGCGTGAAATTGGCGATCGTGAAGGACGGCACGGCCTCGGAGCTCTCTATGGCGAGCATCGCCGCCGCAACGCCTTCGCGAAGCGCGGCGCGCAGCGGCAGGCCGCGCAGCAGGGCAGCGACGGTCGCGCCGGTCAAGGCGTCACCGGCGCCGGTCACGTCGGCGACCCGGCGCGGCGTGGGCGGGTCGATTTCAAAGAGGCCGGTGTCGTCGAAGCCCAGCACCGGGGCGCTGCCCGCCGTAACCACGCCGGCATTCAGGCCAACCCGCCTGAGCGCGTCGACAAGGGCCTTGCCCCACAGTTCGGTGCCGACCAGCGCAGCGGCTTCGCGGCGGTTCATGAAAAGCAGCGACAGCTTGTCGAGCAGCGGCGCCAGCCGGACGACCTTGGCCGGCGAGACGGCGATGGCGAAGACCGGCCTGCCGCCGGCCAACGCCATCAGGCGCTCCAGCGCCGCCGTCGGCAGGTTGGCATCGCACAGGATCGCGTCAGCGGCTTCGATCGCCTCGCGCACCTTGGAACGCCTTATCTGCTTGGGAAAGGCGAGGTCATAGAGCGCCATGTCGGCCAGGCCGACGATCAATTCGCCCTCGGCGTCGATCAGCGCCGTGTAGCTCGGCGTCGTGCGATCGAGGAACACGACCGAGAGGTCCGTTATCCCGGCGCTGTCGATCGCCGAGGCTACTATGTCCGCTGCCGCGTCGCCGCCGCGCACGGACATCAGCGAGGCTGACACGCCGCGCTTCACCACACTGCGCAGCGCGTTGAAAACGACGCCGCCGACGTCCTCGCGCATCATGCCGGGGTTGGAGGCAGCGGGCACATAAATGCCCGAGACCTGCCCGCGCCGGTCGATATGGGCGCCGCCCAGCGCTAGGATAGTTGGGGATGTCGGCATTTCGGATCGCTGACTTTCGTTGATCGTGTGGCTGCGCACACTAGAGCGGTTCGGCGTTTCTCGGAATCGCTGAACCGCTCTAAATCTTTCTTCTTGCGCAATTCCGAACGGAAAACCGCTACGCACTTTTCCCGGAATTGCTCTAGGTTTCCCCGGGTCGCCCTGCAGTCGGGGTCGCGATTCGGGACGGCTGGATCGAAATCTCTTCTGGACCAGTGGTTGTGCTCCACGCCAGCTCTGGTGAGACAAAAATAGAACAAATCCAGATAGTGGTTGTTTTTCAGATATTTGTTGCCCCTTGCCAAATGAGAACAAAAAAGGTACAAAAGAGCAGGGATCACGGATTGTCCGGCCTTCATTGACGACCAAGGGGTGATGTATCATGGCTCAGAATACTTTGCGGCTTGTAGAGGATAAGGCAGTGGACAAATCAAAGGCTCTGGATGCGGCGCTGTCGCAAATCGAGCGCGCTTTCGGCAAGGGCTCGATCATGCGGCTCGGCGCCAATGAGCAGGTGGTCGAGATCGAAACCGTGCCGACCGGGTCGCTCGGGCTCGACATCGCGCTCGGCGTCGGCGGCCTGCCGCGCGGCCGCATCATCGAAATCTACGGGCCGGAAAGCTCGGGCAAGACGACGCTGGCGCTGCACACGGTTGCGGAAGCGCAGAAGAAGGGCGGCATCTGCGCCTTCGTCGATGCCGAGCACGCGCTCGATCCGGTCTATGCCCGCAAGCTCGGCGTCGACCTGGAAAACCTCCTGATCTCGCAGCCCGATACCGGCGAGCAGGCGCTGGAAATCTGCGACACGCTGGTGCGCTCGGGCGCGATCGACGTTCTGGTCGTCGACTCCGTCGCGGCGCTGACGCCGCGCGCAGAAATCGAAGGCGAGATGGGCGACGCGCTGCCCGGCCTCCAGGCTCGTTTGATGAGCCAGGCGCTGCGCAAGCTGACCGCCTCGATCTCGCGCTCCAACACCATGGTCATCTTCATAAACCAGATCCGCATGAAGATCGGCGTCATGTTCGGCTCGCCCGAGACGACCACGGGCGGCAACGCGCTGAAATTCTACGCTTCGGTGCGCCTCGACATCCGCCGCATCGGCTCGGTCAAGGACCGCGACGAGGTGGTCGGAAACCAGACCCGCGTCAAGGTGGTCAAGAACAAGCTGGCCCCGCCCTTCAAGGTGGTGGAGTTCGACATCATGTATGGCGAGGGCGTGTCCAAGACCGGCGAGCTCGTCGATCTCGGGGTCAAGGCGGGCGTGGTCGAGAAGTCGGGCGCTTGGTTCTCCTATAATTCGCAACGTCTCGGCCAGGGTCGCGAGAACGCCAAGCTGTTCCTGCGCGACAATCCCGACACGGCGCGCGAGATCGAGATGGCGCTCAGGCAGAATGCCGGACTGATCGCCGAGAAATTCCTCGAGAATGGCGGCTCCGAAGGCGGAGACGACGGTTTCGAGGACGAAGCCGGCGCCATATAGGGCCGGTTCGTCCAGGAAGGCCGCCCGGCGGTTTCCTGTTCGGGATTGAGCGAAAGCAATTCGTCGGCTCAGCCGGAGTTCGGCCACAATCCTGGTTTATCGGTTTGTGCTTATGTAATCGAGTTCTTGAGTACTGCGTACCCGAACCGCCGGCCTTCGCGCCGGCGGTTTTGCGTTTTGCGGGCGGTGCTGAGGCGCCGCTCCTACGAAGATTGGCCCAAAGCGCGTCGCGCTGAAACGGGTCCAGGTGACGCGCTTTAGGTCTTTGTTTTGATGCATGTCGTTGTGCCCAGAACCGCTGCGCCCTTCCGGGCGACATGCATTAATTCCGTGTTTCTGGACAGGGTGAGGAGCTATCGCTAAAAGGCCCATCTATCTTCTGAAACAAAAGCCCATCAGCCGCCGGCAACGCCGGCGGTTCTCGCGAAAAGGCAATACGCAATGAGTGGCGTGAACGATATCCGGGCGACATTCCTCGACTACTTCCGCAAGGAGGGCCACGAGATCGTCGCCTCCAGCCCGCTGGTGCCCCGCAACGATCCGACGCTGATGTTCACCAACGCCGGCATGGTGCAGTTCAAGAACGTCTTCACCGGCCTGGAGAAGCGTCCCTATTCGCGCGCCGCGACCGCGCAGAAGAGCGTGCGCGCCGGCGGTAAGCACAATGACCTCGACAATGTCGGCTACACCGCGCGCCATCTCACCTTCTTCGAGATGCTCGGCAATTTCTCGTTCGGCGACTATTTCAAGGAGCGCGCGATCGAGCTTGCCTGGAACCTGATCACCAAGGAATTCGGTCTGCCGAAAGACAAGCTCTTGGTCACCGTCTATCACACCGACGACGAGGCGGCGGGATACTGGAAGAAGATCGCCGGTTTCTCGGATAACCGTATCATCCGCATCCCGACCTCCGACAATTTCTGGGCGATGGGCGACACCGGTCCCTGCGGGCCGTGCTCGGAAATCTTCATCGACCGCGGCGAGCATATCTGGGGCGGCCCGCCCGGCAGCCCGGAAGAGGACGGCGACCGGTTCCTGGAATTCTGGAACCTGGTGTTCATGCAGTATGAGCAGGTGACGAAGGAAGAGCGCATCGACCTGCCGCGTCCCTCCATCGACACCGGCATGGGCCTGGAGCGCATGGCCTCCATCCTGCAAGGGGTCGAGAGCGTCTTCGAGACCGACCTTTTCAAGCATCTGATCGATGTGGCGTCCTCGGCGCTCGGTCAGGGTCCGAACCAGGAGAACGTGGCGTCCTACCGCGTGATCGCCGATCACCTGCGCTCGTCCTCCTTTCTGGTCGCCGACGGCGTGCTGCCGTCCAACGAAGGCCGCGGCTATGTGCTGCGCCGCATCATGCGCCGTGCCATGCGCCATGCGCAGCTGCTCGGCGCCAAGGATCCGCTGATGTGGCAGCTGGTGCCGGCGCTGGTGCGCGAGATGGGCCAGGCCTATCCCGAGCTGGTGCGCGGCGAGGCGCTGATCACCGAGACGCTGAAGCTCGAGGAAACACGCTTCCGCAAGACGCTGGTGCGCGGCCTCGGCCTGCTTTCGGAAGCGACCGAGACGCTCAAAGCCGGCGACATGCTGGACGGCGAGACGGCCTTCAAGCTCTACGATACCTATGGCTTCCCGCTCGATCTGACACAGGACGCGCTGCGCCAGCGCAGCATCTCGGTCGATATCGCCGGCTTCACCGACGCGATGGAGCGGCAGAAGGCCGAGGCACGCGCGCATTGGGCGGGCTCGGGCGAGGCCGCGACCGAGACCGTCTGGTTTTCCGTGCGTGAAAACACCGGTGCGACCGAATTCCTCGGCTATGAGACCGAGCAGGCCGAAGGCATCGTCCAGGCGCTGGTCAAGGACGGCAAAGCGATCGATAGCGCATCCCAGGGCGACGCGGTCGCCGTGATCGTCAACCAGACGCCGTTCTATGGCGAATCGGGCGGCCAGATGGGCGACACCGGCGTGATCTCCGGCGAGGGCTTCTTGATCGAGATTTCCGACACGCAGAAGAAGGCCGACGGCCTGTTCGTGCATCTGGGCAAGGTGGCCAAAGGCACGGTCAAGACGGGTGTGGCTGTCGAACTGAGGGTCGACCACGCCCGCCGCTCGAAGCTGCGCGCCAACCATTCCGCGACGCATCTCATCCACGAGGCGTTGCGCGAGGTGCTGGGCACCCACGTCGCGCAGAAGGGCTCGCTCGTGGCGCCGGACCGGCTGCGCTTCGACATCTCGCACAACAAGCCGATCTCGGCCGTTGAGCTCGAAGAGGTCGAGCGCATGGCCAACGAGATCGTCGTCCAGAACAGCCCGGTGACGACGCGGCTGATGTCGGTCGACGATGCGATCGCCGAGGGCGCCATGGCGCTGTTCGGCGAGAAATATGGCGACGAGGTCCGCGTCGTGTCGATGGGCACCGGCCTGCATGGCGCCAAGGCCAATCGTCCCTATTCAGTCGAACTCTGCGGCGGCACGCATGTGAAATCGACCGGCGATATCGGGTTGGTGCGCATCCTGTCGGACAGCGCGGTGGCGGCCGGCGTGCGCCGCATCGAGGCGCTGACCGGCGAGGCGGCGCGCAAGCATCTCGACGAGCAGGACAGGCGGCTGAAAGCCGCGGCGGCGACCTTGAAGATCTCGCCGGCCGATGTGCCGTCACGTGTCGAGGCGCTGCTCGAAGAGCGCAAGAAGCTCGAAAAGGAGCTTACCGAGGCGCGCAAGAAGCTGGCGCTGGGCAGCGGTTCGGCCGTTGCCGATGCCCCGGCCGCCAACGAGACGGTCGCCGGCGTCGGCTTCCTTGGCAAGGCAGTCAGCGGTGTCGCGCCGAAGGACCTGAAGCCGCTGGCGGATGCCGGCAAGAAGACGCTCGGCTCCGGCGTGGTCGTCTTTGTCGGCGCCGGCGAGGACAACAAGGCGAGCGTGGTCGTCGGCGTCACCGACGATTTGACCGGCCGCTTCAGCGCCGTCGATCTCGTGCGCGTCGCGTCCGCCGCGCTTGGCGGCCAGGGCGGCGGCGGGCGTCCCGACATGGCGCAGGCCGGTGGCCCGGACGCCTCCAGGGCCAATGATGCGATCGCGGCGGTGAAGGCGGCGCTGGAGGCGGCGTGACGGTCGGGGCGATCGGCTGTAGCTCAGGCCGGTTCCCATTCTCCGCAGGCCGCGCTGCCCCTCATCTGCCTGCCGGCATCTTCTCCCCGTTGAATGGGGAGAAGGGCGCTGTCACATAGGCTTTCGCCAATCGCCAGCGTTGCAACTGCTTCTTTCTCCCCGTTTACGGGCAGAAATGCCCGGCAGGGCAATGAGGGGCGGCGCCGACGCTGAGCGATTTACGCGACCTTTTCCGTCCGCGCGAAGCTCGGCCGTCCGGCTATCCGCGCATACCAATCGCGCATATCCGCAAACCGCGCCAACAGATCGCGTCCTTCCGCGACCTTGAGGAAATAGGCGATGATCGGCCCGGCATGCAGATCGGCCAGCGTCAGTTGCTCGCCAAGCAGCCAAGGTCCTCTTGCCTTCAGCGATGTCAGCACCTTGAGCACCGTCTCAGCTTGGCGGAGCCCGCTGGCAATCAGCGCCTCATCCGGTGCCGCCTTCTCCAGCCGCTCCACGGCCACATCCCAGACCATGGCGCGATAGCCATAGGCGTCGAGCATGCCGGTGATCTGGCTCATCCTGGCGCGGCCGCGCGCGTCGGCCGGCTGTAGCGCGGGACCGTCGAAGGCCTCGTCCACATAGCGCGCGATGGCGCCTGTCTCGAACAGACGAAAACCGGCATGCTCGAAAGCCGGGATGCGGCTGAAAGGGTGGTGGTCCAGATACCAGGCCGGAATGCCTTCGGCGGCGAAGATGTCCAGCGGCACCAGCTGATAGCCGACGCCCTTTTCCTCCAACGTCATCCGCGCGATGCGCACATAGACGCTGTAATCCGCGCCGTAGAGAGTTGGTTTGGCCATCAGGCCCGGCCCTCCGCAATGGCTCCGGGCGTTCGTCGCATGAAAAGCCCATTTCGGGGCTTTTCATGCGCTTCGCGCACCGCTCCTCACCCCATCGCCTTCTGCAAATTCTCGTCGATCTTGTCGAGGAAGCCGGTGGTCGAGAGCCAGGGCTGGTCGGGGCCGATCAGCAGCGACAGGTCCTTGGTCATGAAACCGCTCTCGACGGTTTGGATGCAGACCTTTTCCAGCGTCTCGGCGAAGCGCTTCAGCTCGGCATTGTCGTCGAGCTTGGCGCGGTGGGCGAGGCCGCGCGTCCAGGCGAAGATCGAGGCGATCGAATTGGTCGAGGTTTCCTCGCCCTTCTGATGCTGGCGGTAATGGCGGGTCACGGTGCCGTGCGCGGCCTCCGCTTCCACCGTCTTGCCGTCCGGCGTCATCAGCACCGAAGTCATCAAGCCGAGCGAGCCGAAGCCTTGCGCCACGGTGTCGGACTGCACATCGCCATCATAGTTCTTGCAGGCCCAGACATAGCCGCCCGACCATTTCAGGCTGGAAGCGACCATGTCGTCGATCAGGCGATGCTCGTACCAGAGTTTCCTTGCCTTGAACTCGGCCTCGAATTCCTTCTCGTAGACCTCCTGGAAGATGTCCTTGAAGCGGCCGTCATAAGCCTTAAGGATGGTGTTCTTGGTCGACAGATAGACCGGGAAGTTGCGCAGCAGGCCGTAGTTCAACGAGGCGCGGGCAAACTCGCGGATCGACTCGTCGAGATTGTACATGGCCATGGCCACGCCGGCGCCGGGAGCATCATAGACGTCGTGCTCGATCACCTGGCCGTCCTCGCCGACGAACTTGATCGTCAGCTTGCCCTTGCCGGGGAAGCGGAAGTCGGTGGCGCGGTACTGGTCGCCGAAGGCATGACGGCCGACGACGATCGGCTTGGTCCAGCCCGGCACCAGGCGCGGCACGTTCTTCATGATGATCGGCTCGCGGAAGATGGTGCCGCCGAGGATGTTGCGGATGGTGCCGTTGGGCGACTTCCACATCTTCTTCAGCTTGAACTCCTCGACGCGCGCCTCGTCGGGGGTGATCGTCGCGCATTTCACGCCGACGCCCCATTTCTTGATGGCGTTGGCCGAATCGACCGTCACTTGGTCGTTGGTGGCGTCGCGGTGCTCGATGCCGAGGTCGTAATATTCAAGCTTCAGGTCGAGATAAGGGTGGATCAGCTTGTCCTTGATGAACTGCCAGATGATGCGGGTCATCTCGTCGCCGTCGAGCTCGACGACCGGGTTCGCCACCTTGATCTTCGCCATGGAAAGAATGCCTCGTTGCTGGGGGATCTGGACGGCCTTGCCCGCATGGTTTCGGCCGGGGATGCGGAGCGTATATCAAAGGCTTTTTCAGCGCGCAAACCGCGATCCGCGCCGGGGCGGACGGGCGCCGCTGTTGTGAATGCTTCATTTTCCGGTCCGGATGTGGCAGGGACGCCGAAACGCCGCAAACCCCGGTTACCAATAGCCATGCCAGCCATAGAAGACACAACCAAGACCGCCTCCGCCGGACCGGCGATCATCCTGGTCGAGCCGCAGCTCGGCGAGAACATCGGCATGGTCGCGCGGGCCATGGCGAATTTCGGCCTGTCGGAACTGCGCCTTGTCAATCCGCGCGACGGCTGGCCGAGCGAGAAGGCGCGCGCGGCAGCCAGCCGCGCCGACCACGTCATCGACGCAACGAAGGTGTTCGACGATCTGGCCTCTGCAGTCGCCGACCTGAACTTCGTCTTTGCCACGACGGCGCGCGAGCGCGACGGCTTCAAGCCGGTGCGCGGGCCTGTTGAAGCGGGCAGGGCGCTCAGGGCGCGTGTCGACGCGGGCCAGCGCACCGGCATCCTGTTCGGCCGCGAGCGCTTCGGCCTTTATAATGACGAGGTCGGCCTCGCCGACGAGATCGTCACCTTCCCGGTCGACCCCGGCTTCTCCTCGCTCAACATCGCCCAGGCGGTGCTTTTGATGTCCTATGAATGGATGAAGTCCGGCCTCGCCGACGAGACCCAGACCAATTTCTCCGGACCGGAGCTGGTGCCGGCCACCAAGGACCAACTGCACAGCCTGTTCGCCTATCTTGAGAACGCGTTGGAAGCGCGCGGTTATTTCCGCCCTGAGGAAAAGAAACCGAAGATGGTCGACAATCTGCGCGCCGTGCTGACGCGCGCGGGGTTCGCCGAACCCGAGCTCAAGGTTCTGCGCGGCATCATCTCCTCGCTCGACCGGTTCTCGCCGGCCATGCCGCGCGGCGACGGCTCGCCCGGGGATGATCCAAGACGATTGCCGGCCGGCGCGCGCGGTCGCGTCAAAGACGAAGAAAGTTAAAATCGATAAGCTGTGAGCATCGGTCTTGCCGTCGCCGAAACCGTGGTGATCGTTGTCTGCATTGTCAGCACGATCGGTTTCGAAGGGCTGATCAATTCGGGGCCCGGTCCGGCGCGGCAGGGCATGGCGGGCGCCGTCCTCGTCGCCTCGCTCATCTTTGTCGCGCCGCGCGGCAACATCGCCTCGCGGCGCACCCGCGACGCCAACGGGGCGTCGCTGGATCCTGTGGGCGTACATCGTCCTTTCCGCCGTCTACGCCCTTTTGCAGGCAGGCGTGCTGCTGGTCGTCAAATTCGACGATCCCGAAAGCATTCCCGGCGGACTGAACCTGCTTGCACTTTCGATATTCGGCCTCTGGTGCACGATCCTGTGGGCGAAACCCGTCGCCGGAAGCAACATCGATGAATTGACCGATGTTTTTTGAGTTCGATGGCCCGCTTCCGGCATCGACACGCACTGCACGCACCGCCGTGCCGGCCGCTCCACGCGCGGCGGTTGCCGCTTCAGCCGCACGCATCCCGCCCGCGCCGCAGCCATTCGGCAGGCCGCGCCCCGCCGACTTCGGCAAGCGCGGGATATGAATCATTCCTAAAGATAGAGCATGATGTCGTGCGAAAGCTGCTTCACGCTTTTCGGCGTCATGCTCTATCGACTGCGAAAAAGCTGCTCGCATTCGCCTCTTCAAGACCATGATCATTCGCGATAGAAGCGGTGTCGATCCAATCACGGATCGGATGCTTCTCTTTGTTTTGACGCAACTCCGGACGGAAAACCGTTTCACACTTTCCTGGAATTGCTCTGTGACCGGATGACAATGAGCGATCGATCAAGCCAGCGCCCGATCCTGATGTTCGATTCCGGCGTCGGCGGGCTGACCGTGTTGCGCGAAGCGCGTGTGCTCATGCCCGACCGCCGCTTCGTCTATGTCGCCGACGACGCGGCTTTTCCTTACGGCGCCTGGGAAGAGCCGGCGCTCAAGGAACACATCCTTGCACTGTTCGGCAAATTGCTCGACCGCCTCCAGCCGGCGATTTCGGTGATCGCCTGCAATACAGCTTCGACGCTGGTGATCGAGGCGCTGCGCGAGACATTCCCCGGCCATCCTTTCGTCGGCACGGTGCCGGCAATCAAGCCAGCGGCCGAACGCACCCGCTCCGGCCTGGTGTCGGTGCTGGCGACGCCCGGCACGGTGAAGCGCCAGTACACGCGCGACCTGATCAGCAAATGGGCGCAGAAATGCCATGTGCGCCTGGTCGGCAGCGACCGGCTGGCGGGGCTGGCCGAAATCTATATGCGCCAGGGTTTCGTCGATGAGGAAGCCGTGCGCGCCGAAATCGCGCCCTGCTTCATCGAGCGCGACGGCAACCGCACCGATATCGTCGTGCTCGCCTGCACGCATTATCCGTTTCTCGCCAACCGCATGCGCAAGACCGCACCCTGGCCGGTCGACTGGATCGATCCTGCCGAAGCGATCGCGCGGCGCGCCATGTCGCTGCTCGACCTCGTCGGAGAAAAATCCGGCGACAGCGAGCCCGATCTTGCCGTCTTCACCTCGGGCAAGGTGGATTTCGCCACGAGGCGGCTGATCCAGGGCTTTGGATTGACCGCACCTTAGTGCTCAAGCCGGGGTGGCGGGCTCGAAGACGATGCTGCGCTGATCCGGGTCAGCCGAGACCAGCTTTAGCATCAGGCTGTCTCCCTGCCTAAACCCGGAGGCCCTTACATTGGCGACGACAGGCATATCGGCAAGCTGCACGCGCACGCCATGATCGACGAAGTCGGTGACGACGGCCTTGAACGTCTCGCCCTCACGTCCCTTGAGCATTGCGGCCTCGGCAAGGTCGATGGCAGCATGATTGATCTGCGACGCGCGGGCATCCGCACGCCCCATCACCTTCGGCAATCTGGCAAAGGCGTCGGCGACCGCCTGCGGCACGGGCTCGCCGTTGGCGATTGCCAGCGCGCAGCGCACGACGTAGCGGTCGGCCAGCCGCCTGAGCGGCGCGGTGGCATGCGCGTAGGTCGCGGCCATCGCCTCATGCCAGGGCACGACGCCCTCCTGATAGGGCTGGTAGGACGCGCCGTTGCCCGCGCGGCGGATTTCCAGCATCAGCGCTGCCTGTTTCGGATCGGCCGGATCGAGCGTGCGCTGATAGTCGTGCAGGCTGGTGGAGGCCGGCCAGGACAGGCCGAGCGCCTGTGCCGCGTTGCGCAGCCGTTGCACCTTGGAAGCATCCGGCCCCGACATCACCCGGAACAATCCGGTCTTGTGTGCCAGCATGGCATCGGCGATCGCCATATTGGCGGCCAACGAAAGCGCGGCGTTATCCTGCTCGGATTGCAGCAGCGGCCTGAACGAAAGCCGGAACGTGCCGTCGGCGAGCCTCTGCACCTCCTGCTCTGGCGGATCGACGCGCGAAGCGCCGCGGCGCTGTTCGTTAGCCGCTATGCGCCGCGCCAGTTCCGCGAAGCCGGCGGGAACATCCGAAGCTTTGACGCTGTCATAGGCGAGCTTGGCGCGGCTTTGGATGACGGCGCGCTCCGCGCCATCCAATTTCACCGCACCGTCTCCGGCAACCCGGAGCGTGAAGATGACTGCGGGACGCGGTTCATCGGGCAACAGGCTCGCCGCAGCCTCGGCAAGCAGCGGCGGGTAGAGCCCGGCCTTGCCGTCCGGCAAATAAAGCGTCTCGCCCCGGTTCCAGGCTTCGAGATCCACCGCGTCGCCATCCCCGGCGAACCAGGCCACGTCGGCAATGGCGTAATGCAAGAGAAGATCGCCGCCGCTGGCCTCGATCGAGAAGGCCTGGTCGAGATCGGTCGAGCTCGCCGGATCGAGCGTGACGAAAGGCACTGCGGTGCGATCGGCATGCTGGTCGGGCACACGCTTGGCAGCCGCCTGCGCCGCAGCCACCACCTCCGGCGGAAATCCATCCGGCACGTGGAACTCGGTGCGGATTTTCGCGAGGCCGGTGGAGAGTGCCTGGGAGGGATCGGTCAGCGATTTCATGCCGCCGTCCTACACTGGCGTTCCGGACGCGGAAAGGCTGTCGCTAAAGATCGCCGCTGCCGCAAGCTTACGAAATACCTAGCCGCCCAGGCCGGAACTGCTGCCGAAGCGCGGCGTTTCTCCCGCAGCGAAGGAGAAACCGCCATGCCCGCCAAATCGCAAGCCCAGCAAAAGGCCGCCGGCGCAGCGCTTTCCGCCAAGCGCGGCGAGACGAAGAAGAGCGAACTCAAAGGCGCGTCGCGCGAAATGTATGAATCGATGAGCGAGAAGCAGCTCGAGGAGTTCGCCGAGACCAAGCGCAAGAGCCTGCCCGGCAAGAAGTCATAAATCGCGAGATCGGATGCAAAAAGCCGCGGAGCTGTCCGCGGGCTTCGTCTGGATTAGCCCAAGCGGTCAGCTAGCGACGCCACCAGCAATGCCGCGTCTTGTACCGCACGACATGGCGATGGCCGTGGCGCCAGACCACTTTTTTCTTCACAACGACGCGGCAGACCTGCTTGTGGCCATGCCAGTGCCTGGCCATGGCCGGTTCCGGCGTCATGACCGCCATCGATCCGGCTAACACGGCGGCTCCCGTCAGGGTAAGGAAGAACTTCTTCATGGGAATCCGGACTCCTCTGCTCCAGTCCCTTCATCACGTGCAGGGCGTTCGCGTCCGAAGGCGCCGCATCCGCCCCGATACCGGCCGGCGTGCAACTTTCCGCCACACCCAGCGCCGCATGCAACGCTAAGATGATATCGGGTTGCCGTCGGCGCCGCCAGCCGCAAGCTTGACAGCGGTTAAATCTGTGTTTAACAGGCCACCAACACCGGGTGGCGACGCCCGGTGGTTTCTTTTGACGTGTCCCGTGGGTTTTCCGTCGCTTTGCGTGGGAAACCCTGTCAGGTCTCGAAAACGGAGGCCAGAGGAGGGCGCGTTTCCTTCGCCCGGAGCCATGGGGTTCCTGGTATATTGTTTGAAAGGGAATGCGATGAGCAAGCGCGAATCCGCGAAATACAAGATCGACCGCCGTCTCGGCGAAAACATCTGGGGCCGCCCGAAGTCCCCGGTCAATAAGCGTGAATACGGCCCCGGCCAGCACGGCCAGCGCCGCAAGGGCAAGCTTTCCGACTTCGGCCTGCAGCTGCGCGCCAAGCAGAAGCTGAAGGGTCACTATGGCGACGTTTCGGAAAAGCAGTTCCGCAAGGTCTATGAAGAGGCCAACCGCCGCAAGGGCGACACCTCCGAGAACCTGATCGGCCTGCTGGAGTCGCGCCTCGACGCGATCGTCTATCGCGCCAAGTTCGTGCCGACCATCTTCGCCGCCCGTCAGTTCGTCAACCACGGCCATGTCAACGTCAACGGTAAGCGCACCAACATCGGTTCGTATCGCTGCAAGCCGGGCGACGTCATCGAGGTGCGCGAGAAGTCGAAGCAGCTCGTCATCGTGCTGGAATCGGTGGGCCTCGCCGAGCGCGACGTGCCGGACTATATCGAAGCCGACCACAACAAGATGACCGCGACCTTCGCGCGCGTTCCGGGCCTGTCGGACGTTCCGTTCGCGGTGCAGATGGAACCGAACCTGGTCGTCGAATTCTACTCGCGCTGATCGACATCGATCAGCCGCAGCATCCAAGGCCGCCTCTCGAGGCGGCCTTTTCTTTGGCGGTCAGGGCTATTCACTTTGGCCGCATTTATGCGATGCCATGTGATTTCACTCGGCTGCAAAATGCTCTAAAGCCGGGCGCTGACAACGCGGAGCCGGCGCCATGAATATGCTGCCAGATGTCAAATCCCTCGAGGCGATCGACGACGAGGCCGATGGCGGGTTCCACCCGCTGTTTCGTGACGTGCCGTCCTCGGTCGAATTCAACAAGCTGCGCAAGCGGCTGTTGAGACTTACCCGCCAGGCTATCGAAGATTTCGCCATGGTGAAGCCGGGCGAACGCTGGCTGGTGGCGCTGTCGGGCGGTAAGGATTCCTACGGCCTGCTGGCGCTTTTGCTCGACCTCAAATGGCGCGGCCTGCTGCCGGTCGATCTGCTCGCCTGCAATCTCGACCAGGGCCAGCCGAATTTTCCGAAGCACATCCTGCCCGACTTTCTCAACGCCAACGGCATCGCCCACCGCATCGAATACCAGGACACCTATTCGGTGGTGACCGACAAGCTGCCCGAGGGCAGCACCTATTGCTCGCTCTGCTCGCGGCTGCGGCGCGGCCATCTCTATCGGATCGCGCGCGAGGAGGGGTGTTCGGCGCTGGTGCTTGGCCATCACCGCGAGGACATACTCGAAACCTTCTTCATGAACCTGTTCCATGGCGGGCGTCTCGCCGCCATGCCGCCCAAGCTCCTCAATGACGAAGGCGACGTCATGGTGCTGCGGCCGCTCGCCTATAGTGCTGAGGCCGACCTCGAGAAATTCGCCAACGCGATGAAATTCCCGATCATCCCGTGTGACCTGTGCGGCAGCCAGGAAGGGCTGCAGCGCAACGCCATGAAGGCGATGCTCGACGACATCGAGAGGCGCATGCCGGGCCGCAAGGACACGATGATCCGCGCCATGACCAATGTAAGGCCCTCGCATCTCCTGGACAGGAAGCTGTTCGACTTCGCGGGGCTAGAGCCGGATGATTTCAGGTCTGTTCGACCTGAAATCTGAATCCGGCTCTAAATCAAAGAAGTAGAGCATGATGTCGTCCGAAAACCGCTTCACACTTTTCGGCATCATGCTCTAGCACGAACCCTGGACAAGACATTTCCGATGCGATTTGACGATAATGCGATCGACTGGCTGGCCGAGCTCCTCGCCGACGCGGCGAACGCCGAAATCATGCCGCGCTTCCGCCGGCTGGGCGAGGGCGACGTCCGCCAGAAGACGTCCGCCGCCGACCTCGTCACCGAGGCGGACGTCAACGCCGAAAGGCTGATCACCGCCCGGCTGCTCGAGCGCTATCCGGACGCCATGGTGGTCGGCGAGGAAGCCTGCTCCGACAATCCGGCGCTGCTGTCGGGACTTGGCGATGCCGCGCTTGCCTTCGTCATCGATCCGGTCGACGGCACTTTCAATTTCGCTTCCGGCGTGCCGCTGTTCGGCGTCATGGCCGGCGTCGTCGTCAATGGCGAGACCGTCGCCGGCATCATCCATGACCCGGTCGGCAAAGACTGGCTGATCGGGACCAAGGGCGCCGGCAGCCATATCCGCCACGCGCATGGCGCGCTGGAGAAGGTTCGCGTCGCGGCACCGGTGCCGATGTCGCAGATGACCGGCGCCGTTTCGTGGCAGTTTCTCCAAGAGCCTGAACGCTCGCGGCTCGCCCGCAACCAAACCAAGACGCTGTCGCAATTCGCCTATCGCTGCGCGGCGCATGAATACCGGCTTCTGGCCAGCGGCCACGCCCATTTCGTGCTCTACAACAAGCTGATGCCCTGGGATCATCTCGCCGGTGCGCTGATTCACCAGGAAGCCGGCGGCCATGTCGCGCGCGTCGACGGCAGCGCCTACCTGCCCTCGCATGTCGATGACGGCCTGCTGGTTGCGCCGGACAAGCAAAGCTGGGACGAGTTGCGGCGCGAGCTCTGGGCCGAGTAGGACCAAATCCTGCGCTTGGCCAGGGCCGGCAGGCCTGCCGGCCACAGCAATCTAGTGCAGATCCGTGACGTGCCCTGAAACGGGGGGATTGTGGGGCTGGAACATCCTGCCCCGCTCGGCGATCAGGATCATCAGCAAAGCCGCTACCGAGACGCTGCAGAAACCTGCGGCCAAAGGCGTGACCGTGCCGTTATAGGCCTGGCCGATCGCCGCGCCGATCAGGGCACCGAGAAACGTCTGCATGAAGCCAAGAATGGATGCGGCAGTCCCGGCGAGCTCGCCGAGCGGTTCCATGGCCAGGGCGTTGAAATTCGCGCCCAGTCCGCCGAATGGCAGCATCGCCCCGGCAAAGAAGGTGACGAAGAGCCAGAGCGGCATCTGCATCTCCAGCGAGACCACCAGCCAGGCAAGGCTGATGCACAGGAAGATAAGCAGCGCGCCTTGCGACAGGCGGCGCATGCCGATCTGTCCGACCAACCGCGAATTGAGATAGTTGGAGAAGGCAAGCACGCCGGCGACTCCGGCAAAGATCAGCGGGAACAATTCGCCGACATGGAATATGTCGATGTAGATCTGCTGCGCCGAACTGATGAAGCCGAACATGGCGGCGAAGATGAACGTGCTGGCAAACGCGTAGCAAAGCGTGAGCCGGTTGGTGAGCACGATGCGGAAGCCGCCGAGTACGGACGCTACCGTGAGCGGGCGGCGATATTCGGGACGCAGCGTCTCCGGCAGGCGCAGCAGAGCCCAGGTCGAAACGATCAGCGCGCCGATAGCCATGGTCACGAAAATCCAATGCCAACTGGCGAACAGCATGACGAACTGGCCGATGCCGGGCGCGATGACCGGGATGGCCATGAACACCATGAAGATCAGCGACATCACCTCGGCCATACGCCGGCCTTCGAACGTGTCGCGCACGATCGAGACGGCGATGACGCGGGTTGCGGCCGCGCCGATGCCCTGGATCAGACGGCAGGTCAGCAACAGGGCGAAACTGGGAGCTATGGCGGCGGCAGCCGCAGCCACGACATAGACGACAAGGCCAATGACCAGTGGCGCGCGGCGTCCGAAGCGATCCGAAATGGGCCCGAACAAAAGCTGTCCGCCGCCGAAGCCGAGCATATAGGCGGTGATGACATATTGGCGGTGGTTCTCGCTCTCGACGCCGAGCGAGGCGCCGATCTGCTGCAGCGCCGGCAGCATGATGTCGATGGCCAAGGAATTGAGCGCCATGAGCGCCGCGCAGAGCGCAATGAATTCCCAGCGCGGAATGGGCAAGCTTGTTGCCGATTGCTGCGCTGCTGCCTGCTTGTCCACCGCGAAATCCGATTCTTCAAACGAACATGCGCCGGATTACCGGCGCATCCATTCGTCTCGTTCTCAGATCCGAGAACTAAATGCCGAGGTGGGGCGGCCCCGGAAGCGAGTGTCCGCCGGCCGGTCGCCGACGCAATCCGATCAGGCGGCGCCTTTGACGCTGACGCCCTTTTCGACGAGGAAGTCCTGCAACTCGCCGGCCTGGAACATCTCGCGCACGATGTCGCAACCGCCGACGAATTCACCCTTCACGTAGAGCTGCGGGATGGTCGGCCAGTTCGAATAATCCTTGATGCCCTGCCGCAATTCGGCCGAGTCGAGCACGTTGACGCCTTTGTAGTCGGCCCCGATGTAGTCGAGGATCTGCACCACCTGGCCAGAGAACCCGCATTGCGGGAAGCCGGGCGTGCCCTTCATGAAGAGCACGACGTCGTTGCTCTTCACTTCATTGTCGATGTAGTCGCTGATGCCGGTCATGGACAATCCTTTCACGCCTGTGGGAGTCAGGCTCGAAGCATGTCCTTCAAATAAACCCATAGGGTGGCTGAAACAAGACGTTAGCCGTGACGCTACTTGAATGGCGCAAGGGATAACGTGATTTGGGCCAAGGCCTGACGGCCGGCAGCGCTCAGTCCGGGACGCTGGTCTGCAGCGCCAGAGCATGCAGCACGCCGCCCATCTTGCCCTTCAGCGCATCATAGACCATCTGGTGCTGCTGGACACGGCTTTTGCCCCGGAAACTCTCCGCAACGACCTCGGCCGCGTAGTGGTCGCCGTCGCCGGCAAGGTCGCGGATGGTCACCTTGGCGTCCGGGATGCCTTCCTTGATCAGCTTTTCGATGTCGTGGGCATCCATTGCCATGGCAAAATCCTGTTCCAAGCGGGCACGCTGTATGTGACTCGGGGTGAGCCTAAAGCCTTTCCAGTCCGGATTGAAGCCGTTCCGTCGGGTGATGAAGCCTAGGAATTGTCCTGGCTCTGATGAACCACCCCATCTTCGGTGATGTCATCGCGCGTCGAATAAGCGCGGCCGAGGCTGAAGACCATCACGTAGAGCGGGATGTTGATCAACAGGCTGATGATAGGAAGATAGCTCGTCATCTGCCATGCGGTTGAGAAGAAGGCCTGGCCGTAGCCGTCGCAGATCAAGGACGAGCCATAGTCCCAAACCGCCCCGATCACCGTGGCGACGGCGAAGAGCTTGATGCAGGTCGCGACGTGCCTTGCCTGTGCCGGCTCCGGAGAAAGCCTGTTCCACAGTACGAGGCAGATGACCGGAACCGCGTAGATCAGGGTCTGCACGATAAGCATCGGCAGCATGCCGTTCGCCGCCGCCAGGAACTCGGCGCGGGTTTCCAGCCGCGGGCAGACCTCGCTCGAGGTCGTCGACAGCAGGAACAGGACGAACGGTCCGAGAAACCAGAAGAAGAACAAAGACGGCCAGAAGACGACTGCAACCAGCGCCCTGGCGGTCAGCCTTGTCAACTGGCCTGATCCATGAAGCGCGGGAACCAGCCCTCATGGGCGGCAGTCAATTCACTGACCGGGATCGGCCGTGCGTCACCCAGCTTCAATTCGTGCCCACCGGTGGTGCCGATCCAAGGCGCGAAGATGCCGAGCTTGCCCTGCCCCTCGCGGATCCTGTCCCATTCGCCGCTTTGCGGGTCAATTGACAGCGTCAGCAGATAGCGGCCCTGGTCCTCGCCGAACCAGACCGGAATCGGGTCGGTGCCGGTGAGGCCCGGGATGGTGGCGCCGATGCCGGAGGCCATCGCCATTTCGGCCAGCGCTATCGCCAGGCCCCCGTCCGAGACGTCGTGGGCGGCGGTCACGATGCCGGAGGCGATCAGCGAACGCACATGGTCGCCGACGCGCTTCTCATGCGCGAGATCGACCGGCGGCGGCGGTCCGTCGGCGCGGCCATGGATGTCGCGCAAATAGACGGATTGGCCGAGATGGCTGCCCCAGGTCGGCGGCGCGCCGACCAGCACGATCATCTGGCCCTCGGCGGCAAAGCCGATGCGCGCCATCTTCGACCAGTCGACGATCAGGCCGACGCCGCCGATGGTCGGCGTCGGCAGGATGCCGCGGCCATTGGTTTCGTTGTAGAGCGAGACATTGCCCGAGACGATCGGGAAGCCGAGCGCGCGGCAGGCATCGCCGATGCCTTTGATGGCGCCCACGAGCTGGCCCATGATCTCCGGCCGCTCCGGATTGCCGAAATTGAGGTTGTCGGTGGCAGCAAGCGGCAGGGCGCCCGTTGCCGTCAGGTTGCGCCAGCATTCGGCGACGGCCTGCTTGCCGCCTTCGTAGGGATCGGCCTCGCAGTAGCGCGGCGTGACGTCGGAGGAGAAGGCGAGCGCCTTGGTAGGGTGGCCTTCGACGCGCACCACGCCGGCATCGCCGCCGGGAAGCTGCAGCGAATTGCCCTGGATCAGCGTGTCGTACTGCTCCCACACCCAGCGGCGCGAGGAGAGGTCCGGTCCGCCAAGCATTTTCAGCAGCGCGTCGGCGACATCGGCCTTCGGCGCGTCGTTTGCGGCAAGCGGCGCTGGCTTCTTCGCCTCGACCCAAGGGCGGTCATATTCCGGCGCCTGGTCGCCCAGTTCCTTGATCGGCAAATTGGCGACCTCGTCACCCTGATGGATGACGCGGAAGCGCAGGTCGTCGGTGGTCTTGCCGACGATGGCGAAGTCGAGCCCCCATTTGCGGAAGATCGCCTCGGCCTCCTCTTCCTTTTCCGGGCGCAGCACCATCAGCATGCGCTCCTGGCTTTCCGACAGCATCATCTCATAGGCGCTCATGCGCTCCTCGCGCACCGGCACCTTGTCGAGATCGAGCTCGATACCGAGGTCGCCCTTGGCGCCCATCTCGACGGCAGAGCAGGTCAGGCCGGCCGCCCCCATGTCCTGGATGGCGATGACGGCGCCCGACGCCATCAGCTCGACGCAGGCCTCCAGCAGGCATTTTTCGGTGAAGGGATCGCCGACCTGCACGGTCGGGCGCTTCTCCTCGATCTTGTCGTCGAATTCGGCCGAGGCCATGGTGGCGCCGCCGACGCCGTCGCGCCCGGTCTTGGCGCCGAGATAGACCACTGGCAGGCCGACCCCCTTGGCCTGGGACAGGAAGATGGCGTCGGTTCTGGCAAGACCCGCCGCGAAGGCGTTGACCAGAATGTTGCCGTTGTAGCGCGCATCGAAATTGACCTCGCCGCCAACGGTCGGCACGCCGAAGGAATTGCCGTAGCCGCCAACGCCCGAAACCACGCCCGCGACAAGGTGCCGGGTCTTGGGATGATCCGGCGCGCCGAAGCGCAGCGCGTTCATCGCCGCTACAGGCCGCGCGCCCATGGTGAAGACGTCGCGCAGGATGCCGCCGACGCCGGTCGCCGCACCCTGATAAGGTTCGATGTAGGACGGGTGATTGTGGCTTTCCATCTTGAAGACGACACAGTCGCCGTCGCCGATGTCGACCACGCCGGCATTCTCGCCTGGACCCTGGATGACCTGCGGACCGCTGGTCGGCAGCGTGCGCAGCCATTTCTTGGAGGATTTGTAGGAGCAGTGCTCGTTCCACATCGCCGAGAAGATGCCGAGCTCGGTGAAGCTTGGCTCGCGCCCGACCAGATCGAGGATGCGCTGGTATTCGTCGGGCTTCAGCCCATGCGCGGCGACGAGCTCGGGAGTGATCGGCACGGAATTCGGAATGGTCATGAGCGGCGATTTTTGTCCGTGGGAGAGGGGAGTTTCTTTGAGTCTCCTCTTATCGCAAGCTTTTGCGTGATACACCCCATCGGATGACGAAAAAAGCCGGAAACTGCCCCTGCCGGCGGAGGTCGGGGCCTAGAGCTCGCCAGCTTGATCAGGAAAAACTGTCGTAGCCGGCGCGGCCTTCGTCGAGCAGGCGGCGGATGACGGCGACGCCGCCGGCGACATCCGTGCTTTGCCGCGGCTGCGACACGCCAAAGCGCACGCCGTGAAAGACCTGCTCGGAGCGGCCGGCCTTGAACTCGTCCTCGTCGTCGATGAGCACGCCTTGCGCCAGGCAGGCGTTCTTGAAAGTGCCGGACAGCCACGGGTCCGGCAGGGTCAGCCAGACGAAGGGCACGTTGTCCCGCGCCTTGAAATCAAAGCCCGCCAGCACGTCGCGCACGATGGCGAGGCGCGCCTGGATTTCGCCAATGCAGCGCTTGCGGATCTCGCCCGCCTGCCCCGACATCACCAGCCGCGTGCCGACCTCGGCCAGCAGGAAGGGCAGGCCGCCGGTCATCATCTTGTGCGCGACACGGATGCGGTGGCGGTAGGCCGGCGGGCAGGAAAGCCACCCGCCGCGCACGCCCGCCGCGACCGACTTCGACAGGCCGCCGGCGACGATCGTGCGCTCGGGCGCATATTCGGCCAGCAGCGGTGTCGGGTCGTCGGTGAGTTCGCCGTAAAGATCGTCCTCGATCAGCGCGACATTGTACTCGCGCGCGATCTTGGCGATCGCCTGCCGCCGCTCCGCCGACAGCGTCACCAGCGTCGGGTTCTTAGCGGTCGGCATCAGGAACATCAGCTTTGGATGTTTCTGCGCGCAGACGCGCTCGAAATCAGCCGGGTCGATACCGTCCTCGTCAGTCGAAACCAACGCCGTGCGGCGGCCGATCAGCCCGGCGCTGCGCGCGATCTGCGAATAGGTGAGATGCTCGAAGACCACGTAGTCGCCGGGCATGGTCAGCGCTGCGATCGCCGCCATGACCGCGGCATGGGTGCCCAGCGTCGGCACGATCGAATCGAGCGAGGGGCGGAAGGCATTGCGTGCCAGCCAGCGGCTTCCGGCTTCGTACCAGCGTTCGGGAAAATCCCGCGTATAGCTCGAAATGTCGTGCGGATGCTCCTGCGCGGTGCGTGCCAGCATGTCGACGATCACCGCGCCCTGGCCGACATCGGGCGCGGCGGTGCTGTCGAAGCGCAGCTTGCCGCTTGGTGCGTCGATGGGGCGCGTGCCCTGGATAGCAAGTTCCAAATCCGGTTTCGGGTCTGCGGTGCGCTGGCCGAGCACATAGGTGCCGCGGCCGACTTCGCCGCTCACCAGACCGCGCTCGCGCAGCAGCTGATAAGCCCTGCCGATGGTGCCGACGGTCGTGCCGATGTCATAGGCGAGGTCGCGCTGCGGGGGCAGTTTTGCACCGGCGTCGATGACGCCCTTGTCGATATCTGACTCAATGCTGTCAGCAAGACGCTGGTAGAGCGGACCAGAGCCGGAGGAAAGATCGGGGAGCCAGTTTGTCATGGTGACAATTTTCTATATTGCACCGCGCGATGAGTCAATTCATATCGATCTCGCGATTGATAAGGTACAATCGGAACAAGGCAGAATGACAATGGATACAATCGAGACAATTCGCTATACTCGCCTGGCTTTTGGCGCGCAGGCCGAGCCCCTGGCCAATCGCAGCTTCGTCGGCCGCATCGCGGTTGTGCTCCGTTCCATCGCCAGGCAGATCGACCGCATGCTGGAGCGCCGGCGCGGCCGTCTCGCGCTCATGGAGATGACGGACGATCAGTTGAAGGATATCGGTATCTCGCGCTGCGACGCCCATCGCGAAAGCATCAAGGCGTTCTGGGAGTGATGCCTATCGGCGGCTCGATTAGACGCGGGTTGCGGGCTTTGCCCGCAACCGGCCGATGCCATGATCGACAAGCACCGCAAGCACGGCCAATCCGATGAACAGGGCTGTGACGCCCAGGGCCGAAACGGCGACGCTGGCCGCGCCGTCCTTGGCGACATCAAGGAACGGATAGGGCACTTCGCCGGCGAAGCGCGCGCGTATCAGCGCGTAGGCGAGATACGCCAGCGGATAGATCATCCACCAGGAGATATCGCGCCAGCGCGTGCTGCCGTCGGCGCCTGCGGTGAGCCACCACGCGACGAAGATGAATGGCGTGACGTAGTGGAGCAGGATGTCGCAAAGCAGGAACAGGCCCTGCGGTTGCCAAAGCCCTGCCAGCACGGTCGCATAGACGATGAAGACCAGCGTCATGGCGACCGCGACGCCGGCGCGCATTCGCTGTCCGGCAAAGGCCGGAAACCAGGCATAGCCGGTGGGTGACAGCAATGAAGCATGCACCATCACCGCCGCGATGTTGGTGAGGATGGTGAAGAAGCTGAAATAGAAGACGATCGAGCCGAGCAGGCTGCGTCCCGCCGCCATCGACGCCGGTATGGTGATGGCGAATTGCAGGACAAGCGCAATCAGCCCGACAGCCAGTCCCGCGGTCTGCAGGAACCGGGCCATGACAATTTTCAGGCGGCAGCCGCGCAGGACGGATTGCCGGCCTGCCAGCGGGCGATATCGGAACTGATGCGCGCGCCGAGCGGCTCATTCATCAGCGGGCCAAAGGCGTCGACGCGGCTGGAATTGCCCTGCGCCTGCACCACCAGCAGCGGCTTGCCGCCATAATGCTTGGCGGGTACCAGCAGGAAACGCGGCGTGCCGCTGTAGGAATTGAGCTCATTGGCCATCTGGTAGGACTTGAAGGCCGGGTCCTTGCTGGCGATCCAGCACTTGTGCGCTGAGATGGCAACCTGTTCCATCGCAAGCAGCGAGGCGCTCTTACCCGAGGGCACCGGCGTGGTCTTGGGGCTGGATTGGCAGGAAACCAAGGCGAGCCCGGCCGCGGCCAGGAGAGCAAGGCGAGCGATCGTCAGTCTCATGGTCAGTCCGCCCCCGCGTTCCGATAGGATGTTAAAGGATCAAGCCGCGACGCCGAGCGCGCTCTCGAACAGCGCCCGGCCATCATTGCCGCCATGCGCCGCTTCGATCAGGTTTTCGGGATGCGGCATCAGGCCGAGCACATTGCCTTTATCGTTGACGATACCGGCAATGTCGTTGATCGAGCCGTTGGGATTGGTGCCGTCTGCATAGCGGAACACCACCTGGCCTTCGCCTTCTATCCGGGCAAGCGTCTCGGCATCGGCGAAATAATTGCCGTCATGATGCGCCACGGGCGAGCGGATGATCTGTCCCGGCTGGTAGCGGCGGGTGAACATGGTGTTGGCGTTGGCGATCTCAAGCTTCACCTGCCGGCAGACGAATTTCAGCGAGGCATTGCGCATCAGGACGCCAGGGAGCAGCCCCGCCTCGACCAGGATCTGAAAACCGTTGCAGACGCCGATGACGGTCACGCCCTTGGCTGCCTTTTCGGCAACCGCCCGCATCACCGGCATGCGTGCCGCTATGGCGCCGCAGCGCAGATAGTCGCCGAAGGAGAAGCCGCCGGGGATGGCGATCAGATCGACATCGGGGATTTCAGTGTCGGTCTGCCAGACGGTCGCCGGCGCCTGGCCGGAAATCTTGGTCAGCGCCGCGATCATGTCGCGGTCGCGGTTGAGGCCAGGCAGGAGGACGACGGCTGATTTCATTGTCAGGCTATCTCCACCGCGTAATTTTCAATCACCGTGTTCGCCAGAAGCTTGTCGCACATGGCCTTGAGATCGGCTTCGGCCTTGGCCTTGTCGGTTTCGGCGAGCTCGATGTCGAACACCTTGCCCTGCCGCACCTGGCCGACGCCATCGAAGCCCAGCCCGGAGAGCGCGTGCTCGATCGCCTTGCCCTGCGGGTCGAGGACGCCGTTCTTGAGGGTCACGGTGATACGGGCTTTCATCGATACTCCTGGGCAGACGGTCGTTTTAGGAAAAAGGGCCTGCCTGAGCAGGCCCGTCAGTAATTAGTGCTTCAGGCCCTTGGGCGCCTCGGAAGAGGCGACGAGTACCGGACCTGTGGGGCGCGGCGGCTCGTTCTCGTTGATGATGCCGAGACGGCGGGCAACTTCCTGATAGGCTTCGACAAGGCCGCCCATGTCGCGGCGGAAACGGTCCTTGTCGAGCTTGTCCTGGGTGGCGACGTCCCACAGCCGGCAGGAATCCGGCGAGATCTCGTCGGCGACGACGATGCGCATCATGTCGCCCTCGAACAGGCGGCCGCATTCGATCTTGAAGTCGACCAGCTGGATGCCGACGCCGAGGAACAGGCCGGACAGGAAGTCGTTGACGCGGATGGCCAGGGCCATGATGTCGTCGATTTCCTGCGGGCTGGCCCAGCCGAAGGCGGTGATGTGCTCTTCAGACACCATCGGATCGTCGAGCGCGTCGGCCTTGTAGTAGAATTCGATGATCGAGCGCGGCAGCACCGTGCCTTCCTCGATGCCGAGGCGCTTGGACAGCGAGCCGGCGGCGACATTGCGCACGACGACCTCGAGCGGAATGATCTCGACTTCCTTGATCAGCTGCTCGCGCATGTTCAGCCGGCGGATGAAATGGGTCGGGATGCCCATGCGGTTCAAGTGGTTGAAAATGTGCTCGGAAATGCGGTTGTTGAGCACGCCCTTGCCATCGACCACTTCGTGCTTCTTCTTATTGAAGGCCGTGGCATCGTCCTTGAAAAACTGGATCAGTGTCCCCGGCTCAGGCCCCTCATAGAGGATCTTGGCCTTGCCTTCATAAATGCGGCGGCGATTTTTCATTTGATTTTTTCTCTGGATCTGCGGGCAGGCGGCAAGTGACCGGTTCCTGCCCGTCTGCCTAAATTAGTAGGGCGAAGGCGGCGTTCAATGCCGGTGTTATCGCAATCGCCTTGTTTGCTCAATCCGCAAATCCCGCGAATCAACCGCTTTCGGGACCGAAATGCCGCAGCGCAGCATGCGACGAAGCATATTGACCGGCTCGCGGCCTTTTGGTTTGTGCTTGCCCATCACACATATTCACCGCCAAGCGAATCGGATTGATCGGAGGGACGTAATGAGCAGCATGAAAGACCGCGAAGAGGGTTTTGAGCGCAAATTCGCCTTCGACGAGGAACTTCGCTTCAAGGCCTCGGCGCGCCGCAACAAGGCGCTTGGCCTCTGGGCCGCCGAGAAGCTCGGCAAATCCGGCGCCGATGCCGAAGCCTATGCCAAGGAAGTGGTGGTGTCCGATATCGAGGAAGCAGGCGATCACGACGTCTTCCGCAAGATCCGCAAGGATTTCGACGCCGCCGGCGTCAACCAGTCCGATCACCAGATTCGCCGCACCATGGACGAGTTGATGGCGCAGGCGATCGAGCAGATCAAGAACAGCTGAGCCTGTATGGGCATGATGCCTCCCGAAAACCGCTTCACGCTTTTCGGCATCGTGCTTTATCCCTTTGTTTTTACGCAATTCCGGGCGGAAAACCGTTCCATACTTTTCCGGGAATTGCTCTGACTGGACCAATCGACCGCCCGGCTAAACCGGGCGGTTTTTCTTTGCCTTCACATCGTTTCCGGCCAAACTGCGGATTGTTAGCAAGGAAAGTTCCGATGTCCCTCAAATCCCGCCTGGCCGCCGACGAAACGCTTTTCACCGCATGGTCGGGCGTGCCGGACGCGCTGACGGTCGAGATCATCGCCAAACAGGGTTTCGATGCGGTCACCCTGGACATGCAGCATGGCGGACACCACGAAGACAGCGTGCTGCGCGGCCTGGTGCCGGTGCTGGCGGCCAACAAGCCGGCGCTGGTGCGCATTCCGGTCGGGCGCTTCGACATGGCGAGCCGCGCGCTCGATTTCGGCGCCGAGGCGGTGATCGCGCCGATGGTGAATTCCGTGGCCGATGCAAGGCAGTTCGCCGCCTCGATGAAATATCCGCCGCTGGGCGAGCGCTCCTGGGGCCCAACCTATGCCTTCCCGCGTCACGGCAAGGGCGACCATGCCGAATGGCTGCGCGATACGAACCAGCGCACCATGGCTTTCGCCATGGTCGAGACGCGGGCGGCCCTCGAGGCGCTGGACGGTATTTTGGATACGCCCGGCATCGACGGCATCTTCGTCGGCCCGTCCGATTTCTCGATCGCGTGGTCGAACGGCGCCACTGTCAGCTCGACGCTGGAAAGCATGATGGAAACGGTTGCGTCGATCGCCGAGCGGACGCGCAAGGCCGGCAAGCATGCGGCGATCTATGTCATCGAACCGGCGATCGCCGGGCGCGTCGTGTCGATGGGCTTCCGGCTGCTCGCCATGGGCTCGGATCACACGCTGATCTCGCTCGGCGCAAAGACGCTGCTGAAGAGCATGCGGGATTCGATCGGTTCCTGACGCCGGCGTTACGGCTCCTTCAACTCCGTCAGGAATTTGGCGAAAGTCATCGAACCCTCCGGCCACGGGCCGAAGCCGGCGTCGTGGTTGAGATGGCCGGCCTCGCCGGCATCGATGAAGAGCGATCCCCAGGCGGCGGCAATATCCTCGGCGACCGCGAAGGCGCAGAACGGATCGTTGCGGCTTGCGATCACGATGGACGGGAAGGGTAGGGGTTCGCGCGAATAAGGGCCGAAGGTCATCAGATGCCTTGGCCTGATTTCCGGATTGGAGACGTCCGGCGGCGCCACGAAAAAGGCGCCCGCGACCGGCTTCCTGAATTGCGGGATGGCCTGCACCGCCGCCGCGACGCCAAGCGAGTGCGCAACGAAAACCACAGGCCGCTCCGCCTCGTTGACGGCGTTGGCCACGCTCGCCGTCCAGTCCTCGCGGACGGGCTTGGTCCATTCCGCCTGCTCGACCCGGCGCGCCGTCGACAGTTTCGACTGCCAACGGGTTTGCCAGTGCTCTGGGCCGGAATTGGTGTAGCCCGGCACGATCAGAATATCTGCGTCTTTGACTTTCATGGCGCCGATGTAGCGAGCGGCCTTCTTGCCCGCAACCCTGTCGCCAATATCGGTGTGATCACCATTGTGAACAACTTGTTCGACAACTGCCGCCTTGTGTGAACGATCGCGATCGACGATTTGGAGAAGGAGCAAGAGCTGCGGCCTGGAAAGTCCCATATTGGGAAGCGTCGCCGAATGGAGAGTTTGATGAGCGAACTGCCTTTTGCCGCGACCACCCCGGTCAGCGTGTCGCGTGTCGGGCTTAAGGCGCGCGATGCCGAAAGCCTAGCGGCCTATTACCGCGCCGTCGTCGGCCTGCAGGAATTGAGCCGCGCCGACGGCGCGATCACGCTTGGCGCCGCCAACCGGCCGCTGCTCGTGCTTGAACAGGATTCTTCGGCCAAGCCGGACGACCCGCGCAGCGCCGGGCTTTTCCACACCGCTTTTCTCTTGCCGTCGCGCGCCGACCTTGGCCGCTGGATCAGCCACGCCGCCGCCAACCGCATCAGTATCGAGGGCGCTTCCGACCATCTGGTCAGCGAGGCGCTCTATCTCACCGACCCGGAGGGCAACGGCATTGAAATCTATGCCGACCGCCCCCCGCAGGACTGGAAATGGAATGGCGACAAGATCGCCATGGCGACCGAGCGGCTGAACCTGCCGGCGGTGGTGGGAAGCGTGCCTCCGGGCGATGCCGGCTGGCAGGGCGCGCCGGAAAACACCGTTGTCGGCCATGTGCATTTGCGTGTCGGCCGGCCGGAAGATGCCGAAGCCTGGTGGCATGACCAGTTCGGCTTCGATACCGTCGCCAAATATGGCAGCCAGGCGGTATTCCTGTCGTCCGGCCATTACCACCACCATATCGGCGCCAACGCCTGGCAGAGCGCCGGCGCCGGCCGCCGCGATCCGTCCCGTTCGGGCCTCGCCTGGGTCGAGATGCGCTCGGACAATGTCAAGGCAGAGACGAGCAGAGAGGACCCGTGGGGCACGGTGATCAGGACCGTGCCAGGGAAGGCTTGAGCGACGGCTGCGTCAAGCTGGAGCACCCCTCATCCGTCTCGGCGCTAGCGCGCCGATCCACCTTCTCCCACAACAAGGGGGAAAAGGGGAAGATCGCGCCGGCGCCACTGCCAATCGCGGCATCGGTGATTAGCTGAGGCGCGGGCGCCAAATTCCCGCTTCTCCCCTTGTTGTGGGAGAAGGTGGCTTGTCGCGGAGCGACAAGACGGATGAGGGGTGTTCCAGCTGGGCGCCAGCGCGCGCCTTTGTTGGGCCTCAAGCCTCCCCAAACACCCGCTTGAAGATCGTGTCGACATGCTTTGTATGATAGCCGAGGTCGAATTTCTCGCGGATATCGGCTTCGGGCAGCGCTGCCGTCACGTCTTTGTCGGCGAGCAGTTCCTCCAGGAAATCGGCGCCGTGCTCCCAGACTTTCATGGCGTTGCGCTGCACTAGCCGATAGGCGTCCTCACGTGACAGGCCGGCCTGGGTCAGTGCCAGCAGCACACGCTGCGAATGGACCAGGCCGCGGAACTTGTTGAGGTTCTTCTCCATGTTCTCGGGGTAGACCAGCAGCTTGTCGACGACGCCGGTCAGGCGCGACAGCGCGAAATCCAGCGTCACCGTCGCATCCGGTCCGATCATACGCTCGACCGAGGAGTGCGAAATGTCGCGCTCGTGCCAGAGCGCCACATCCTCCATTGCTGGCATGGCGTAGGCGCGCACCATGCGGGCGAGGCCGGTGAGGTTTTCGGTCAGAACCGGGTTGCGCTTGTGCGGCATCGCCGACGAGCCCTTCTGGCCCGGCGAGAAATATTCCTCCGCTTCCAGCACTTCGGTGCGCTGCAGATGGCGGATCTCGATGGCGAGGCGTTCGACCGACGAGGCGATCACGCCAAGCGTGGCAAAGAACATGGCATGCCGGTCGCGCGGGATGACCTGGGTCGACACCGGCTCCGGCTTCAGCCCGAGTTTTGCTGCCACATGCTCTTCTACATAAGGCTCGATGTTGGCGAAGGTGCCGACCGCGCCGGAAATGGCGCAGGTGGCGATGTCTTCGCGCGCATGCAGCAGCCGTTCGCGGCAGCGCGAGAACTCGGCATAGGCCTGCGCCAGCTTGACGCCGAAGGTGGTCGGTTCGGCATGGATGCCATGGCTGCGGCCGATGGTGACTGTGTCCTTGTGCTCGAAGGCGCGGCGCTTCAGCGCCGCAAGCAAGGCGTCGATATCGGCAAGCAGGATGTCGCTGGCGCGCGTCAGCTGCACGGCAAGGCAGGTGTCGAGCACGTCCGACGAGGTCATGCCTTGGTGGATGAAGCGGGCATCCGGTCCGACGAATTCCGCGAGATGGGTCAGGAAAGCGATGACGTCATGCTTGGTGACGCGCTCGATCTCGTCGATCTTGGCGACGTCGAATTTGGCGGCGCCGCCTTTTTCCCAGATCGTCTTCGCCGCTTCCTTCGGAATGACGCCGAGCTCCGCCAGCGCATCGCAGGCATGCGCCTCGATCTCGAACCAGATGCGGAAGCGGGTTTCGGGCGACCAGATGGCAACCATTTCCGGCCGGGAATAGCGAGGGATCATCCGTTTTCTAAGTCCTGCCTGGGAGAAGCGTCGGCCGCGTCCTAACAGAGCCTGGTCCAATGCTCAACGCCGCTGCCGCGCAAACCAGGTACTGACCGCGACGAGCGCTGCAAGACGGTTTGTCATCTGTCTCATCAGCGTCATGCTTATCACGCCACGATGAACGAGGCGCGCCGTGCGATGCATCCAATCCGGCGTTCATTTGTTATTGTCGGCCGTCTCGCATCCGAAAGGGCAAATCGCCATCCAGCGGAGAACCAGCATGAGCACCGACATCAGCAAGATACGCGGACACATGGAAGTGATCGGCGCCGATGGCGTTCATATCGGCACCGTCGACAAGGTCGAGGGTGACCGGATCAAGCTGACCAAGGCCGACAGCGGCATGGGTTCGCATAAGGGCCATCACCATTACATTTCGCTCGCCCTGGTCGCGGAAATCGACGGGCAGAAGGTATGGCTCTCCGCGAATTCCGATGTCGCAGTAACCTTCGAGGAAGAAAAGTCCGATCCGACCTGATTAGCCAATCAGCGGGACGACCAGACCGGGAACAGATCACCGTCGGCGGGCGTCGCCACATGGACGCCGCGGCTGATCGCGCGCGCCATGGTGGCGCCGGCCGCCGCGAACAGGTCGATCGCGGCATCCGCGCCGAGCTCGATGCCGCTCCTGCCGGTCGCCAGGGCAAACACCAGATCGCCGTCCGCTGGCGTATGCGTCGGCCAGATGGCGCGTGCGAAGCCGTCATGCGCCGAAATCGCCAGTCGCTTGGCCGCGGCCTTGGTCAGGACGGCGTCCGTGGCGATGACGGCGATGGTGGTGCTGCCGCCTTCGGCGTCGCCGCCCATTTGCCTGTCGCGGTATTTCAGCAGGATCTTTCTGGCATCTTCAGGCAGCTGGGCCGGGTAGCCGAGGCCGCCGAACTCGTCGCCGATCTCGAAGGGCGCCGCCCAGAAATGACGGCTGCGGCCGACCGTCACCGAGCCGGTCGGATTGACGGCCGCGAGCGCGCCGACGGTGACGCCGCTATCGAGCGCGGTCGAGGCGGAGCCCAGCCCGCCTTTGAGGCCGGAGGTCAGGGCGCCGGTGCCGGCGCCAGCCGTGCCGATGGCAAAATCCACTGCTGCCGCCTGCACAGCCCCATAGGCGAGCTCGCGATAGGGCGGGTAACGGCCCCAATCCTTATCACCGCCATTGCGCAGGTCGAACAGGATCGCGGCCGGCACGATCGGCACGCGAAAGCCGCCAACCTCGACGCCGATGTTCTTCTCGCGCAGCGCCGCCTGAACGCCGGAGGCGGCGTCGAGGCCGAAGGCGGAGCCGCCGGACAGAACGACGGCGTGGATGGTCGCGATCGAATTCTGCGGCTCGAGCAAGTCGGTCTCGCGCGTGCCCGGCGCGCCGCCCAGCACCTGGACGCCGGCAACGGCGGGCTCGTCGCACAGCACCACCGTGACGCCGGATTTGAGACTGGCGTCGGCCGTATTGCCGACGCGAAGGCCGGCAACGTCGGTGATCAGATTGCGTGGACCGGTACGGAACATCAGTTGTCCTCCAGCGGCACGAAATGCGTGCCGTCGAAGCGAAAGAGGCGGAACGGGTTCTGGCTGAGATCGCCCTTGTCGTCAAAGCGGATGGTGCCGATCGCAGTCGCAAAATCATGGCCGGTCAGCGCTTCGCCGAGCGGCTGGCCGGAGCTTTCCGCGCCGGCCAGCGCGGCCTTGGCGACCTCGACCGCGGCATAGGCCGGAAGCGTGTAGCCGTCCGGCACGATGTTCTTCGCACCAAAGGCCTGCACGATCTTGCGGTCGGCAATCTCCGACCATTCCGGCGTCGCGATCATCAGCGTGCCGACGGCATATGGCACATCGCCCGGCGGCGTGCGCAGGTTCTCGCCCCCGGCGAAGGTGATGCCGGCATCGAGCTGGGTGGCGTCGCGACCCATGATGGCGATGTCGTCGCCGTCGCCGCCGGCGAATACCTTGGTCGCGCCGGCCTTCTTCAGCCGGCCGACCAGTCCGATCTGGTTGTCGAGCTGCGGCCGAAACGTGTCGGCGAAGACCGGCTTCAAGGCAGCCTGCGCGGCCGCGGCGCGAAAGGTCTCGGCCAGCTCGCGCCCATAGATGGTGCCGTCATCGACGATGGCGAACAGGTCATCGCGCCAGAGCTGAATAAGCTTGGCCGCAACCGCATTGCGCTCATCGTCGCCGCGCGGGCCGAGCCGGTAGACCGGCCAGCCGGTCTTGGCGCGCCGGTCGGTCAGGCTTTCGGTGCGCACGCCGACCGTGATGACCGGGATGTTGGCGTCCTTCAGGATCGGCAGCGCCGCCTCGATCGCCTCGGTGCAGAGAAAGCCCACCACGACATTGACCCTGGCGTCGACGAATTCCTTTGCCGCGGCAGCGCCGCCGTCGGCGGTGCAATCGTCATCGACGGCTTTCACCGTAATGCCGTTTGCCTCCCCCGCCAGGCCGGCGCCGGCCTCGATCTGCTTGCCGAGGATCGCCGATGGGCCGGAAAGCGGCGCGGCAATGCCGACCAGCGTCTCGGCGTCGGCGCTCGCGGTCAGCGACAACCAGAGCAGCACGGCTGATGTCGTCGTGAGAAGACGCATTCGGGCTAAGAGATCCTCCATGCCGGGAATACAGTCCCGACACTATTCCAGGAAATGCCTAAAGGCTGGCTAAGCGCCGCGCAACACGCGAATTTGCGGATTGCGGTCAAGCACTTCGCCCATGCTATGCAACTTGTGGCGTGCAATATGCCGCCATATATAACGAACTGGTTTCGACAGGTGGACATCGGGTGCTGAAAATCAATGATATCGGGCCGCAGCATTATCGCGATGCGATGGCGCATTTTGCCGGCCATGTGCATGTGGTGACGACCGACGGGCCCGGCGGCAAAAGGGGCGCGACGGTGATCGCCGCCTGTTCGGTCTCGGACACCCCGCCGACGGTGCTGGTCTGCCTCAACCGCGAGAACGCCAAGAACGAAGCTTTCATCAAGAACGGCAAGTTCGCGCTCAACACCCTCGCATCGGACCAGGAAGCCGTCTCGGTCGGCTTTTCCGGCGTCACCGGCCTGCCGCCGGAGGAGCGCTTCGCGCTGGCCGAGTGGGATGTGATCTCGACCGGCGCGCCGACCCTGAAAGGCGCCCTTGCCGTGTTCGACTGCGAGATCATCGATAGCAAGGACCTTGCCACCCACCGTGTGCTTTTTGGCAAGGTGACAGGCCTGCGCATCGGCGATAATTTGCGGCCGCTGATCTACCACAACCGCGGCTACCATTTTCTTTGAAACGGGCGGGCGGAATCCACGGAGACAAAATGACCGCGCCGCGCCCCGCGCCGAAAACGATCGACGAAACGCTCGATCTGTTGACCGGCGCGGACTATGTCGCGGACCGCTCGCTGGCGACCGTGCTGTTTTTATCGCTACGCATGAAGCGGCCCTTGTTCCTCGAAGGCGAGGCGGGCGTCGGCAAGACCGAGATCGCCAAGGTGCTGGCCGGCGCGCTCGGCCGTCGGCTGATCCGCTTGCAATGCTATGAAGGGCTCGACGTCTCCTCGGCCGTCTATGAGTGGAATTACGCCGCCCAGATGATCGAAATCCGCATGGGAGAGGCGGCGGGCAAGGTCGTGCGCTCCGACATGGAGCGCAACGTATTCTCCGAAAAATACCTGATCCGCCGCCCGGTGCTCGACGCGCTGACCGGCAAGGCGGGCGCGGCGCCGGTGTTCCTGATCGACGAGCTCGATCGCACGGACGAAGCGTTCGAGGCATTCCTGCTCGAGATCCTGTCGGACTTCCAGGTCACGGTTCCTGAACTTGGCACGATCAAGGCGGAAGAGCCGCCGATCGTCATCATCACCACCAACCGAACACGCGAGATCCACGACGCGCTGAAGCGTCGCTGCCTCTATCACTGGGTCGATTATCCGAATGCCGAGCGCGAGCTGGAGATCGTGCGGCGCAAGGTGCCGCAGGCGAACCGCCGGCTGTCGGCGGAGGTCGTGTCCTTCATTCAGAAGCTACGCCAGGTGGAGCTGTTCAAGGCGCCCGGCGTCGCCGAAACCATCGACTGGGCCGGTGCGCTCACAGAGCTCGACAAGGTGGCGCTCGATCCGGAGACCGTGTCGGACACGATCGGCGTGCTGTTGAAATACCAGGACGACATCGCCCGTATCGGCGAGGGCGAAGGCCGGCGCATCCTCAATGAGGTGAAGGCCGAGCTTTCGGCGGCGGAGTAGGGGCGATGCCGTCGCTGCGTCCGGAACCCAAAGAGGCGCTCGCCGATGGGCGCATCGCCGACAACATCGTCTATTTCGCTCGGGCGCTGCGCAAGGCCGGCATGCGAGTCGGCCCGGCTTCGGTGAAGGACGCCATCGAGGCGGTGCTTGCCGCCGGCATCGGCTCGCGCGACGATTTCTACTGGACCCTGCATGCGGTGCTCGTCTCGCGGCACGAGGATCATCCTGTCTTCGACGAGGCCTTCCGCCTGTTCTGGAAATCGCGCGAGCTGATCGAGAAGCTGCTGGCGATGTTTTCGCCGGTCGCGCCGGACGATCGCGAAAAGCAGAAGCCGCGGGCGGCGGAGAACCGCGTCAGCCAGGCGATGTTCGAAGGCCATCGGAAGAACCAGCCTGCGCGCGAAGTGCCGGAGATCGAGGTCGATGCGCGCCTTACCCTTTCCGGCAACGAGGTGCTGCGGGGCAAGGATTTTGCCCAGATGGATGCGGCGGAGATGGCCGAAGCCAAAAGGGCGATCGCGGCCTTGCGGCTGCCCTTCGATCTTATCCGCACGCGGCGCTTCAGGGCGGAGGCGCAAGGGGCCCGCATCGATCCGCGCGCCATGATGCGCTCGGCCGCGCGCACCGGCGGCGAGCTTATCCTGCCGAAATTCCGGTCGCAACGCGAAGTGTATCCGCCGCTGGTCGTGCTGGCCGACATTTCCGGCTCGATGAGCCAGTATACGCGCATCTTCCTATATTTCCTGCATGCCCTGACCGAGAAGCGCCGGCGCGTGCACGCCTTCGTCTTCGGCACGCGGCTGACCAACCTGACCCGCCAGATGCGCCATCGCGATCCCGACGAGGCGCTCGCCGAATGCTCGGCGGCGGTGAAGGACTGGTCGGGCGGCACCCGCATCGGCGATACGCTCGCCGAATTCAACCGGCTGTGGTCGCGCCGCGTGCTGGGGCAGGGCGCCGTGGTGCTTCTCATCACCGACGGGCTGGAGCGCGACGACGTCGCCGGCCTTTCGCAAGAGATGGAGCGGCTGCGTAAATCCTGCTGGCGGCTGATCTGGCTCAATCCGCTGCTGCGCTTCGACGGGTTCGAGGCTCGCGCCCGCGGCGTGAAAGCGATGCTGCCCTATGTCGACGAGTTCCGGGCGGTGCACAATCTCGACGCGCTGGCCGATCTTTGCGCCTCGCTTGACCAGCGGCCGGCGGCATCGGTCGACCCGCGCCGCTGGCTGCAAGGTGGCGGGAGGCGTGCCGCATAGCCATATGTTTTGCAGCTATATATTTCTGGGGAATGGCCCCAAGGGAAATTAAAGTTTCCCTTGAAAAACAGACTTGGTGAGAAGCGACGATGAACGAGAGCATTTATCTCGATGAAGCCCGCGATCCCCTGATCATCGCGGAAGGCTGGATGAAGGACGGCAAGGATGTCGCCATCGCGACCGTGGTCGAGACCTGGGGTTCGGCGCCTCGCCCGGTCGGCAGCCATCTTGTCATCGACGCCGACGGCAACTTCCATGGCTCGGTCTCCGGCGGCTGCGTGGAGGGCGCGGTGGTGACGGAGGCGATGGATGTCATCGGCTCGGGCAAGGCCAGGATGCTGGAATTCGGCGTCGCCGACGAGACCGCCTGGCAGGTGGGCCTTTCCTGCGGCGGCCGCATCAAGGTCTATGTCGAAAGGCTGGGCTGACCACCGTGGACCCCTACGTTCTAAAGACACTGAACGAAGAGCGTCGCGCCCGCCGCGCAGCGGTGCTTGTCACCGACCTAGGCGACGGCCGCGACCGCATCGTGCGCGAGGGCGACCATGTCGCAGGCGATCTCGGGGCGGCGATCGCCAATGCGTTCCGCACCGGCAATTCGCAATCGGTGGAGGCGGAAGGGCGGACCTTTTTCCTCAATGCGCATCTGCCGCGCCCCCGTTTGGTGGTGATCGGCGCCGTGCATATCAGCCAGGCGCTAGCGCCGATGGCCAGGATCGCCGGCTATCCGGTCGAGATCATCGATCCGCGCACCGCCTTCGCTACCCCGGAACGCTTCCCCGACGTCGCCCTGCACGCCGAATGGCCGCAGGACGTGCTGAAGCGCGCGCCGCTCGACAGCTATACCGCCCTTGCCGCCGTCACCCACGATCCGAAGATCGATGATTTCGCGCTGAAGGCGGCGCTCGACGCGCGATGCTTCTATGTCGGGGCGCTGGGCAGCCGCAAGACCCACGCCAAGCGCGTCGAACGCCTGCTGGCGCTTGGCGCCGGCGCCGACCAGATTGCCCGCATCCACGCGCCGATCGGCCTCGACATCGGTGCTGCCAGTCCGGCCGAGATCGCCGTCGCCGTGCTTGCGCAGACCATCCACGCCTTCCGCTCGCGCGGTCTCGAAGCGAAAGGCGCGGTGGCGTGAAATTCGGACCGGTTCCGATCGACGAGGCGGAAGGGGCGGTGCTGGCGCATGCGACCACCGCCGGCGAAAAACGCTTCCGCAAGGCGCACCGGCTGAGCGGCGAGGATATCGCGGCGCTCAAGGCGGCGGGCGTCGGCGAGGTCGTCGCGGCGGTTCTTGCCGAGGACGATCTCGGCGAGGATGCCGCTGCCGCCAGGATCGCCGCCGCCATGAGTCACCGCAACATCGAGGTCAAGCCGGCCGCGACCGGGCGGGTGAATTTGCATGCGGAAGCCTCAGGCGTCTTTACCGTCGACGCCGGTATGATCGACGCCATCAATGCCGTCGATCCAGCCATCACCATCGCGACGCTGGCGCAGCACGCGCCGGTCGAGAAGGGCCAGATGGTGGCGACTGTGAAGATCATCCCCTTTGCCGTCGCCGCAAGCCTGGTGGACAGCGTGGTGAGGATTTGCGCCAGCCGCGAGATCTTTGCCGTGAACGCCTATCGTCCCGTTACTGTCGGCGTCCTCCAGACGGTGCTTCCCGGCGTCAAACCGAGCGTGCTCGACAAGACGCTGCGCGTCACCGAGGCGCGGCTGGCGCGTTTCGGCGGCCGCCTGACGGCCGAGCGGCGCACGCCGCATGAGGTCGCGCCGGTCGCCGCGGCCGCAACCCAGCTGGCGCGCGACAACGATATGGTGGTGATCTTCGGCGCCTCGGCGATGAGCGATTTCGCCGATGTCGTGCCGGCCGCGATCGAGCGTGCCGGGGGCACAGTCGTCCGCGCGGGCATGCCGGTCGATCCCGGCAATCTGCTGGTGCTCGGAACGCTCGACGGCAAGCGCGTCGTCGGCGCGCCCGGCTGTGCACGCAGTCCGAAAGAGAATGGCTTCGATTGGGTGCTCGATCGCATGGTTGCCGGGCTTGAGGTGACGGCGGGCGACATTGCCGGCATGGGCGTTGGCGGGCTTTTGATGGAAATCCCGACCAGGCCGCAGCCGCGCGAGCCGGCGCCGCAGCCGGCAAGGTCGGCGCTGAAAGTCGATATCGTGCTCCTGGCCGCCGGCCGTTCGAGCCGCATGGGCGGGCCGAACAAGCTTCTGGCGCTGTTTGACGGCGAGCCGCTGGTGCGCCGTACCGCCTCCCGCGCGCTGGGCTCGAAGGCCGCGGCCACCATCGTCGTCACCGGCCACCAGCGCGAGCGCGTGCGCTCCGCGCTTTCCGGTCTCGGTGTGACGGTCGCCGACAATCCGGACTTCGCCGCCGGCCTCGCTTCGTCGTTGAAGGCGGGCATTGCGAAGGTCGCGCCCGACGCGGCCGGCGCCCTGATCGTGCTTGGCGACATGCCCGGCGTTTCGTCGCGCGATCTCGACAGCCTGATCGATGCGTTCCGCAGCTCCGGCGGCCGCTCCGTGGTGCGCGCGTCGCATCAGGGCAAGCGCGGCAATCCGGTGCTTTTGCCGCGATCGCTTTTCGCGGCCGTCGCGCAGCTCGAGGGCGATACCGGCGCGCGGCATCTGGTCGAGGCCGAAGGTCTCGACGTCATCGATGTCGAGATCGGGCAGGGCGCCTCGATCGATGTCGACACGCGCGAGGCGCTGGAAGGGGCGGGCGGCGTTCTGCAGGATTGACAAAGCAGAGCCGAATTTCGCATGCCTCTCGGCATGGCTTTGCGTTATCGACTTTTCTTCGCTCTGATCACCGCGACGGTGCTGTCCCTCTCTGCCGCCGAGGGGCAGACGCTTTCGCTAAAAGCGTTCAAGGACGATCTGTTCGCCTATCCGGCGACACTGTCGACGAGCGACAACGGCGCCTACACAGTCCTCGACTATCGCGAGGTGCGCGACATCAATCAGCGTGACGAGGTGCCGGAAAGGCGTGTGCATGCGCAGTATACCGATCCCGGTGTGCGCAAGGTGCAGCAGGACCTGATGCTGAAGACCGACGCCGGGGACATCAGGCATGTAGCGGTCGGCAGGACGGAAGGCGCTTCCATCGTCGTGCTCTATCTGCACGGGCAAGGCGGCAGCCGCAAGCAAGGCGTCGACGACTTCACCTTCGGCGGCAATTTCAACCGCATCAAGAACCTGATGGCCGCCAACAACGGGCTCTATCTTTCGCCGGATTTCCCGGATTTCGGCGACAAGGGCGCGGCGCAGGTCGCGGCGCTCATCGATCACTACGCCGAGACATCGCCGGGCGCGAAAATCTTTGTCGCCTGCGGCTCGATGGGCGGCATGATCTGCTGGAAGCTCGCCGCGCGCAAGGACACGGGCGGCCGCATCAATGGGCTGCTATTGCTCGGCTCGCTGTGGGACGACAGCTTTCTCACCAGCCCCGCCTTCAAGCGCCGCGTGCCGGTGTTTTTCGGTCAAGGTAGCCACGACGTGGTCTTCCCGGTGGAGAAGCAGGAAGCCTTCTTCCGCTCGATTCTGGCCAAGAGGTCTTATCCGACCCGCTTCGTGCGCTTTGAGACCGGCACGCACGGCACGCCGATCCGCATGGTCGACTGGCGCGGCACGCTGAACTGGATGCTGACGAAAGCGCCGTGATTGCGCTGCAGCGCCTCAAGGCGCGGTGTTGTAATCGATGATTGTCTGCGGATTTTGCTCCCCGTCATAGGATGCATCGACGTCATACTGGACGAGCGAGAAATCGCCGTTGCGGAAGAGGTAGGTTCCCGATGACGAGGCATCTCCCACACCACGCCATTTGTTGGATGTGGTGATGGTTTTTGTGTTGTCGTCATAGTCCGAGTTGGTCGCCCAGCCGCTGGTCTTGAAACCAATGATGTGGATCGACTCGACCTTGCCTTCGCTGTTGTTGTTCTCGTAGCGGATGTCGAGGTCCGGCTCGGTGAACTGCAGCTGTGAGACGCCGTTGACATCGTCGGCGATGTAGTAGACCGCCGTCTCGTTGTAGGCGGCCATCGAGCAGAAGAAGCGGAACAGCCGCGTCTCGCGCTCCGGGTCGTTGGGCTGGGCGTCCTTGTCCTTGTAATGAATGGAATGAGCCTCGGGCTCGCCGATCGGCTTGCCCTCTGGATCCTGCTTGTCGCATTGGTCGCCATAGCTGGCGAGGAAGGCTTTCTTGGCGTGTTCCAGCGCCTCGTCCTTCTTCGGCGGCGGCGGACCGTCGCCGCAGCTTGCCGGCACGGCGCTGTCGAAATCCTCGGCCGACGGCTTCAGCGCGCCCTTGTCGATGAAGATCGGCTGGAACGGCGGCTCCTGGATCTGCGCGTTGACCTGGCGGACCGTGTAGCAGCCGGCGAAAACCTTGGCCTCGCCCTTCTTGTCGGTCGCCTGGATGGCAACCGGAACGCTGTAATAGATGCTACCGGCAGCACCGTCTTCCGAGACAGCGCCAGTCTTGACTTCGACGCTGTCCGTGCCGTCGTAACCCTTGACGAAGGCATTGAAGTCTTTTGCCGGCTTCGTATCGCCGAAATAGCCCCAGGCACGGGCGAATTCGTGGCGGTTTATGGCGCTGTAGAGCGAACGGACGACCGCTTCGGCGCTTGATCGGTCATCGATATAGGGTGCATCCGCCGCGGGCGCGGACTGCGTGAAGCCGGCCAGTGAGAAAAAGACGGTCGCTGCGAAAGTGGCTCTTTTCATCGAATCCTCCGCTCGGTAACGAAAATACTACCACGGCGATTGCGGCGGCGTGGTGACGCCGTGGGCAGGACCGCTTGAAGAATCGTGGTGGGAGGCGCTAGCTCTCGGCCCGCGGCGCTGGGGCCGCGTCGGAGGTTACCCGTGACCATTTCCATGTACGACATATCGGTCGGCGTGTTTGCCGCAAGGCTGAAGGCGCTGGCCAGCGTCTTGACCGCGGCAGAGCAGAATGCCGGCGAGCGGAAGATCGATCCGCAGGTGTTCCTCACCGCGCGGCTGGCGCCCGACATGTTCGCGCTGGCCAGGCAGGTCCAGATCGCCACCGATCATGCCAAGGGCGCGCCGTCGCGGCTCGCCGGCCGCGATGTGCCGAAATATGAGGACAATGAAGCGAGCTTTGCCGAGCTGCAGGCCCGGATTGCCAAGACGCTCGATCATCTGGCGACTTTCTCAGTGGCTGACCTGGAAGGCTCCGAGGACCGGACCGTCGAAGTGAGACTGGGAGGGCGTGAAACCACGCTGCCCGGCCTGCAATATCTGCTGCACCTGGCGATGCCGAATTTCTATTTCCACGTCACTACGGCCTACGACATCCTGCGCCACAATGGCGTGCCGCTCGGCAAGCAGACTTTTCTGGGAAATCGCTGACTTTGGAGTGGTTAGAGGTTTCCCAGCACTCCGGGAAACCTCTTCGGTTCGGCTCAGCGGATCGACATTTCGCGCGCGATGCGCGGAAAATCCGCCGGCTTGACGCCGATATCGGCGCGGTCGGCATTGCTCATCGCGTTCAGAAGTGCGAGCGCCGAGCGGTAACGCTGGTGTTCCTGCGGCCTCGGCCGAGCGAACATTTCGGTGAAGAACCCCATGACTCAGTTGCCCCTGTTGGTCCTCCCGACATCACGATATAGGCGATTTGCTAAAAATTGTGCAGTGCAGCATTTGCATGGCTGCCATGCCGCAAGTAATTTTTTCCGCCACAATCGATTTTCCGTGAAACTTTTCGGTAGGCTCGACCGTAGCCAATCGTGCCGTCATATGGCTGGCTTTTTCCTCGCCACTCCTGGCGACCTTGCCGGACTGCAAAGAGCAGTCCGGCTTTTTATTTTCCGATGCCGTCTTGCCAGGCGGAAAAGCCGCCAATTGTTAGCATCGCCAGAATTCATTCTTAACGAGAGGGCCCTATCTTTGGCGGCATCGCTGCATGCCGCCGCGATAGGGAGGTTGAGATCGGCACCGGGAACAAGCTCGATTTCGCTTCGTTGCTCGACGACCTGATCGTCGCCACGGAGAAAGGCGGGGACGAAGGCGCCCGGCCGTCTATCCCGTTCGATTATCTGTCCGTGGCCGATGAGCTGCATTCCGGCCGCATCAAGGTCGCCGGCGAGAGCGTCGCCGCCGAATATCGCGAGCAAGGCGCTGACCTCGCGGCCGAGTTCGCGGCACTTCTCGACCAGGCGAAACTGACGCTTGCCGGCGAAGAGCACTGGCCGGAGGAAAAGCTGCCGCCGATCGATCCCGAAGCGATCGCCGGCGAGCTCGGCCTCGACCGTCCCGCCAAGAACGCCGATTTCGGTCGCATCCGCCGTAATTTCGCCTTCGCCAACCATCCGGACCGGGTCGCGCCGCATCTGCGCCAGCGCGCCATGATCCGCATGCAGGTTGCCAACATGCTGATCGACGAGGCCAAGCGGCGGGCGCTGGCCGGGGCGCGCCGTTAGCCAAGCAATTCACGCAAAAGTCGTTGCGAGCGAGGGCTTGGAGAAACTCCAGCCTGTGCTTTATGCTTGAATTTCCTCCCCGCGCTGTCCGCGCAAACCTCCCGCCGGAGAACCCCATGCATAAACGCCGCCTCGGTCGGACCGATCTCCTTGTTTCGCAAATCTGCCTCGGATCGATGACCTGGGGTCAGCAGAACAGCGAGGCCGAAGGCCATGCGCAGATGGATCTGGCGTTTTCGCGAGGGGTGAATTTCATCGACACGGCCGAGCTTTACCCGATCCCGCCCAAGTCGGAGACGCAAGGGCGAACCGAGAGGATCATCGGCAGCTGGATGAAGGCCAACGGCAACCGCGACAAGGTCATCCTTGCCTCGAAGGTGGTCGGCCGCACGGCGAACGCATGGTTCCGCGGCGATCGTCCGTCGAAGCTGGTGCGCGCCGACATTTTCGACGCGGTCGAGAAGTCGCTGGCCAAGCTCGGCACCGACTATATCGACCTCTACCAGATCCACTGGCCGGACCGTGACATTCCTTGGGGCTCGAACCCGACGCGTGTCGGAGCGGTGGCGCGGCGCGCGGATGCGGCAGGTGCTCCGGGAGACGAGACGCCGGTTGCCGAAACGCTCGCCGTCTTCGAGGAGCTGGTGAAGGCCGGCAAGATCCGCCATCTCGGGCTTTCGAACGAAAGCTCCTGGGGTGTCATGCGCTTTGTCTTCGAAGCCGAGAAGGGCACCGGTCCGCGCGTCGCATCGCTGCAGAATGCCTACAACCTCGTCAACCGCACTTTCGAGGTGAACCTTGCCGAGGTCTGCGAGCGCGAGGAGATCGCGTTCCTTCCCTATTCGCCGCTGGCGCAGGGTTATCTCACCGGAAAATACGATCATGGTTCGCGGCCGCTAGGTTCGCGCACACAGCTCTTCAACCGCGGCCAGCGCTATGAGACGCCGAACGCGGCGGAAGTGCTGCTTCAATACAATGAGCTGGCGCGTTCCTTCGGCATGGAGCCGGCGCTTTTCGCCAACGCCTATGTGGCGAGCCGGCCCTTCGTGACCGCGAATATCATTGGCGCGACCACGACCGCGCAGCTCGAGACGGCGCTGTCCTCAGCCGACGTCACCTGGACGGAAGAGATGCAGAAGGCGGTCGACGCCATCCACCAGCGTGTCGGCAATCCGTGCCCATGAGCGGGTATCACCCAGTAAAGACGAATTGGTGAGAAAAGACGGGGGGATAGAGACGATGTCAGACTTTCCGATCGAGGCCGTGCGCGGCAGGTTTCCGGCGCTTTCGCTGACCGATGACGGGCGTCGCCGCATCTATCTGGACAATCCCGCCGGCACGCAGGTGCCGCAGGCGGTGGCAGATGCGGTGTCGCGCTGCCTGCTCTCGACCAACGCCAATCTGGGTGGGTTCTTTGAGACCACGGTCGCGGCCCAAAAAGTGGTCGACGCTGCGCATGCCGCGATGGCTGATTTCCTGAACGCCGCAAGCGTCGAGGAGATCGTGATCGGCGCCAACATGACGACGCTGACCTACCACATGTCGCGCACGCTTGGCCGCACGATGAAACCGGGCGACGAGATCATCGTCACGCGCATGGATCACGAGGGCAATGTCTCGCCCTGGCTGCAGCTTGCCGAGGATCTCGGCCTGGTCGTGCGCTTCCTGCCGTTCGACGAGCGGAGCTGGCAGGTGGAGGAAGCGGCGCTGAAGGCGCTGCTTTCGCAAAAAACGCGGCTTGTCGCGCTGAATTATGCCTCGAACCTCACCGGCTCGATCAACCGGGTGAAGACGCTGACGGCCGCAGCTAAACAGGCCGGCGCGCTGGTTTATGTCGATGCCGTGCAATTCGCGCCGCATGGGCTGATCGACGTGCAGGCGCTCGGCTGCGATTTCCTGATCTGCTCCGCCTATAAATTCTTCGGGCCGCATATGGGCATATTGTGGGGCCGCCGCGATGTCATCGACGCGCTCGAGCCTTACAAATGCCGCTGCTCGTCCAACGCCCTGCCGGAGCGGTTCGAGCTTGGCACGCCGCAGATCGAGCTGATGGCCGGGCTGACGGCGGCCATCAACTATTTCGCCGATCTGGGCGGTGCCGCCGGCGAGAGCGGCTCGCGCCGGCAGCGAATCGCCAAGGCGTTCGAGGTCTCGATCGCTTACGAGAACAAGCTTGCCCGGCAACTGATCGAAGGCCTGTCCGACATCGAGGGCCTGGTCATCCACGGCATCACCGATCCGAATCGCCTCGCCGAGCGTGTGCCAACGATTTCCTTCACCGTCGAAGGGATCGCGCCGGAAACGATCGTGCGGCAGATGAATGCCGAGGACATCTTCGTCTGGTCCGGCCACAATTATGCGTGGGAGGTCGTCCACCAGCTGGGCATACCCGCCGAGCAGGGCGTCCTGCGCATCGGCATTGCGCATTACAACACGGCGGTCGAGATCGACGAGACGCTGGAGAGCGTGCATCGCGTGATCGCGATGCTGCGGCAGCAGCGTTCGTAGTTTTTTGGCTTTACGCAATTCCGGACGGAAAACCGCTACACACTTTTCCTGGAATTGCTTCTAACCCTGCTTGCCGCCGAAGCCGGTGAGGAAAGCGGTGAGATTGTCGCCGAGCGCGTCGCAGAGATAGCCGCCTTCCTGGACGATGACCGTCGGCAGGCCGAGCCCGGCGATCGCTTCGCCGATGCGCGAGAAGCCCGGCGTCGTCACCGACAGGCCGCCGAATGGGTCGCCCTCGAAAGCGTCGAGGCCGAGCGCCACGACCAGCGCTTCCGGCGCGAAGGCGCGAATGCGCTGGAAGGCCGCCGACAGCGTTTCGAGAAAGGGCGCGTCGCCGGACTTGCGCGGCAGCGGCAGGTTGAGATTGTAGCCGAGGCCGAGGCCTTCGCCGCGCTCGTCGGCGTGTCCCCAGAAGAACGGGTAGAAGCGCACCGGATCGGCATGCAGCGAGACGGTGAGCACGTCGGGGCGGGCATAGAAGATTCCTTGCGTGCCGTTGCCGTGGTGCAGGTCGACATCGAGGATCGCGACGCGGGCGGCGTTCTTGCGCAGCACCTGCGCCGCGACCGCCGAATTGTTGATGAAGCAGAAGCCGCCGGCGACATCGCCGAAGGCGTGATGGCCGGGCGGGCGGCAGAGCGCATAGGCCGAAGGCGCGCCGGCCATCACCGCTTCGGCAGCTTCCACTGCGCTCCAGGCGCTCCACAGCGCGCTGTTCCAGGTCTCGGCCGAGATCGGGCAGGCGGTGTCGGCCATGTGGTAGCCGGCCTGGCCGACCGCCGAGGCCGGATAGGAGCCATTGCGGGCGATCGGGTGGATGTTCGGGATGACTTCCGCCGAGGCGCCTTCGATGCGCTGCCAGCGCGCAAAAATGTGCTCGAGGAAATCGAGATATTCAGGCGTATGCACCGCCGCGATCGGGCCGAGCCCATGATTTTCTGGGCGTTCGATCGTCAAGCCGGCCGATCTCGCGCCGGCTAACAATCGTTCGGTCCGCTCCGGCTTTTCCGGGTTGGGCTGCGGCGCGCCGCTGGAGAGGAAAGCCCTCGGGTCATGGCGTTTCTGCTCCTCGGCATAGAAGGCTTTCATCGTCATTCCTCCGGCGTGTCGGCAAAGGCGAAAAAGGCGTCGCCGACGATTTTCTGCACCTGCTCGTAGCTCGACCGGTCGATGCCCAGTCTTTCGTAGAAGGCCTTGGCCGTCTCATTGTCGGTATCGACGGAGAGCCTCAGGTAGACGCCGCCCGCCGCGCGGCATTCCTTCGCGACGCGCCGCAGCAACCTTTCGCCGACCCGGCGGCCGCGGAAACGATCCTCGACGTAAAGGTCCTGCACATAAACGCCGGGACGGCCGATCCAGGTCGAGAAGATCGGGAAATGCAGGCAAAGCCCGGCGAATTCGCCGTCGATCTCGGCGATCAGCGTCGAGAAAGCGGGTTTTTCGCCGAAGCCGTAGCGGCGGAGATCGTCGGGCGTCGAGGTGATTTCCTGGTGCGCGCCGATATGTGTGCCGAGGCGCAGCAGGGCGGCGTGGATGGTCTCGACGTCGTCAATGGTGCCGGGGCGGAGGGTGATTGGTGCCGGCATCAAAACACCTTTCTCATCCTTCCACCGGCAGGTCGAGCTCCGCGGCCAGCGCCTTCAGCGAATCGCCGATGATAGAGATCATCTCGCCGATCTGCTTGGCCGTGATGATCATCGGCGGCGCCACCATGAAATTGTCGCCGTCGACGCCGCCCTTGACGTTGCGGCCATAGATGATCAGCCCGCGCGCATAGGCGTGGTCGAGCAGGCGCTGCGTCGCCTTGCTGGCCGGGTCGATGGGCTTCAGCGTCTCCGGATCGGCGACCATTTCGGCGCCGGTGAGCAGGCCTTTGCCGCGCACGTCGGCGATGAAGGGGAAGCGCTTTTGCAAGCCCTTCAACTCTGCCATCAGCACCTCGCCCATCGCGGCGGCGTTGGCGATGAGCTCGAGCCGGTCCATTTCACCAAGGACAGCAAGGCCGGCGGCGCAGGCGAGCGGATTGCCGGCATAGGTGTGGCCATGCTGGAAGCCGCCGGAGGCCAGCAGCGGCTCGACCAGGCGCATGGGTGCTGCCAGAGCGCCGAGTGGCGCGTAGCCCGAGCCCAGGCCCTTCGAGAGGGCGACGATGTCGGGCCTGCAGTTCCAGTGGTCGCCGCCGAGGAACTTGCCTGTCCTGCCGGCGCCGCTCATCACCTCGTCATGGATCAGAAGGATGCCGTAGCGGTCGCAGATTTCGCGGACGCGCGGATAGTAGCTGTCGGGCGCGACCAGGGCTGCGGTCGCAGCACCGCCGATCGGCTCCATGATGAAGGCCAGAACGCTTTCGGGGCCTTCAGCCTGGATTTTCTCCTCCAGCATGTCGGCGTAACGGATGCCGCGCTGCTCCATCGAAAGGTTGTCGCGGTCGCGCCAGGCTGTGGGTGCCGGCACCGTCGGCATCACCTTCATCATCGGCGTGAAGGTTTCGGCGAGCGCATCGTCGCCGGTGACGGAAAGGGAGCCCAGCGTGCCGCCATGATAGGACGGGAAGCGGGTGATCACCTTCCAGCGCTTGGGCTGGCCGGTGGCGACCGCCCATTGGCGTGCGAGCTTGATGCAGGATTCGGTCGCTTCCGAGCCGCCCGACACGAAGAAAATGCGATCCATGCCTTCGGGCAGCTTGCCGGCCAGCGCGCGCGCCAGCTCTTCGGCGGGTTCGTTCTCGAAATGCAGCCGATAGGCGAAGGTGGTCTTGTCCATCTGCCGCTTCATGGCGTCGAGCACGTTGCGGTTGGAATGGCCGATATTGGCGACCATCGGCCCGCTCGAGCCGTCGATGAAGCGGCGGCCGTCCTTTGTCCAGAAATAGATGCCCTCGGCGCGGTCGACGAGCGGCCGGCGCAGGCTGGAGAGGTAGAACAGATGCGACGGCGGTCGCGTTTCGGCCTCTGCTGCGGGCTGGACTTCCGGTTTCGACATGTCAGGACTTTCCAAGATAGCGGTCGAGAACATTTTTGGTCACGCGTTCGACCATCGCGTCCTGCCTTAGCAAGCCGGCGACCCATTCGCAGCTTCCGGCATGGAACACCTCGCCCTTGCCGCGCGGGAAATTGACGATCATGCCGTTGCCGCGCTTGACCTTGTCGAGATTGGCGTCGCTCGCCTCGCCGAACAACGTTTCGGCGGTGAAGCGGCCGTCCTCGTCGGTGAGGAACTGGTCCTCGATCGGGATGTCGGCGCTTTCCTCGACCTGGCTCGCCATGCCGACGGCCAGCACCTGCAAGCCGTCCGGCGCGCCGCTGGTCGCTGTCGGGTAGGGCAGGCCGCCGCGGATCTCGGAATCGAGGCCGTCGACCTCGTAACCATAGACATGGCTGTCGGCGCCGAGCAGGTCGCCATAATAAATGCCGGTGCCGGCGAAGGCCCAGTGCTCGGGACGGTAGACCGGAAACCCGCGCACGCCGCGCGGCGCGCAGCCGCCCCAGCCGGCATAGACGCCTCTCGTGGCGTTGAGGCCGAAGGTGGCGCTGCCGGGACGGCCGATCTCAGGCGCTTCCCAGGAATTGGTGGCGCGGGTGACGTCGCCGCCGCGATAGGCGGGGTCTTCCGCCCGCGCTTTATATTTATAGCAGACCTGGCGGCGGCCTTGGTCCTCCAGCCTCGTCTGCCACATGAAATTGCCGGCGAAGCGCGCCGCATGCCCGCCGCGCTCGACATAGGCGTCGACGGCGTCGCGCATCTCCCAGGTCCAGTATTCGTCGTGGCCGACGAAGCCGACGCAGTCATAGCCGTCGAGGATTTCGGGCGAGAAATGGAGCTCGTGCTGGCTCACCAGATCGACCTGATAGCCGGCGCGCTCGGCGAAGCGGAAGAAATGGCTGTCATAGCTTGCCCAGCCCGAAGAGGCGTATTTCTTCGAATGGCCGGTGGCGAAAGCCCATTCCATATGCGGATAACGCGGCACGGTCTTCGGCGGCACCGCGACTTCCAGCGGCACGCGCGGCGCATCCTTGGGCAGCACGACGAAACCGCGGCACCAGGGTCGCTGCGTCGACACCGTCGTCGCGTACTGGTCGCGGTTCGGGCCGGTGATGCCCTGATAGTGGTTCGAGCCGCCCCAGGTGTTGTAGGCGAGCCAGGTGCCGGTCGCGGCGACCTGCAGCAGGCGGCCGGGCTTGCGGCCGGGCAAGGGTGTAACGATGAAGAGATGATGGCTGTGAATCGGCGTGCCGTCGCGGCCTTCGGCCGAGAGCGTCACGCGGTAGGCGCCGGACGGCCAGTCGACGCCGACGCGGAATTCGAACGAGGCCTCCCAGCCGCAGCCGTCGACAGAGCATTGGTCGGGCGTATCTTGCCAGCGCGCCGTCAGGCCCGCTCCCTCGAACACCTTTGTTTCGCTCTCGCCGTCGCGAATGACGGCAAGGCTGAATTGCGGCGCCGACGCGCTGACGAAAAGCGTGACCAGTTCGCCCGGACGATAGGAGAACCGGTCGCTGTAGGCCCAAATCTCGCCGCTCGAGCCATTCATTCCCGGCCATTCGTAATAATGGCCGCGCACCGCCTCGCGGCGCTGCTCGGGCGTGAGCCCGAAATCGGGGAATTCGGTCGGCAGTTGCGTCAAGAAACACCTGAGATCACGAGGCCGTCATTGAGACCGTTGGCCGGCCAAGCGTCAAATGGAAAGCATCGGGCCAGCGCGCTTGCGCTTGGCGATGTCCGGCAAACGAGTTACTTCATCCTTAGGCGACGTTTCAACGCCGGGAGCCGACATGCTGCGTGTGCAAAAGGTCAAGGTCGACGACATCTACGTGCCGACGGCGCGGCGCAAGACGCTGCATCCCGAGACGGTGCGCCATCTCGCCGAGGATATTCTCGAAAACGGCATGAAGACGCCGATCCAGGTGCGGCACGACGGCAAGCGCCACATCCTGGTCGAGGGGCTGCATAGGCTCGAAGCCGCGAAGTGGCTCGGCGAGACCACGATCGACGCCTATCTCGTGCAGGCGAAGCGCCACTGATTTTCGTTAGGGGCGGGACCTATCACCGTTAGCGATCGCGTTCCATCAACGCTTTTTGATTGACGCTGTCGTGCCTGCAGTTAAAGCGTGCCGCTACTCCAGGAACAGGAAGCTTACCATGGCGAAATATGAGGGCGGGTGCCTATGCGGCGCGGTGCGCTACAAGGCCGAAGTCGAGCCGGTCAACGAACGCGTCTGCCATTGCCGGATCTGCCAGAGAGCGATCGGCGCCGCCTTCAATGCGCGACTTCTGTTTCGTATCGACGACGTGACCATCGAAGGACCGGTGGCGGCAATCAATTCCACGCCGGACCTCAAGCGCGGCTTCTGCCCGGCCTGTGGTACGACCCTGTTTTCACGGCGGGATTCCAGGGGCATCCTCGGCGTCACCTCTGGCTCGCTCGACGACCCGTCCCTGTTCAAGCCCGACATGCATTTCTGGACCGCCTCGAAGCAGCCCTGGGTGATGCTTGACGATGGCCTGCCTCAATATGAAGGCGCGCCGCCGGCCTGAGTCATTGCGACGCAGGCCTGCACAAAAATTTCATCTTCGATTCACGACATAGCCGGCAAAGCGTCATTGGCGGGCCATCTTTGGCTGCCTATCTAAGCGCCATGCGGGAAGGCATCGAGGAGGCGATGGATGAGCGAGAGCATCAACACCCTGGACGAGCTTTTGAACGACCCGATGGTCCAACTCGTGATGGCGCGCGACCGCGTGCGCCCGGCCGAGATTCGCCTGCTTCTGGAAAAGGCTCGCAAGAGGGCGAGCGATGATTCCCGCATCGATCAAGCCTCGGTGCCGCCCGCGCATGTGGTGGCAAGAAGCTGCCTGAAGCAGTGGCTCTACCGCTGAGGCGACCCGGTTCAGCTCGAATGAGCGGGCAGGTAGCTGTAATGATTGCGCAAATAGGCGAGCTTGAAGCCGAGCCGGTCGTAGTTGCGATAGGCCGGCCCGTCGCGTTCGGGGCGCGGCGCCTCGATGTCGGCGACAAACAGTTTCGCGCCGGCGGCTATGCCGTCGCGAACCAGTCTTTCGCCGAGCATGGCATCCAGATCGAAGCTCGGCGCCATGATTCCCGGCACCGGCGCGTCGAGACCGCTCCAGGCGGCACCATCTGAGATAAAGAGCGAGCGTACTGCGGCGACCGCGCCCCTGCGTTTCAGCATATAGTGACGCCAGCCCTTGCGACCGACAAGCGCCGTGAGCCAGGGCGTGGTGGGAAGCCTGTATTTGGCATCGATGAAAGAAGCCCATTCCGAGGTCTTCCAGGACGTAACCTCCTCGACCACCAGATCGTCGACCGGGATCAGCGGGTCGCCCGGGAAGAGCGGTTCGTCCGGCAGCGGCGTGGCGTCGCGATAGATGCGCTCCCAGCCGCCCTGATGCTGCAGGCCGCGCGCTTCCAGCCAACACCGCAGCCGCGCCGGTTCAGCATGTGGATTGGTATAGAACCACGGCCGCCTGATGCCGGCATCGCGGTAATGCGCGAGCAACGTGTCGACCTGTTCTTCCGTCGCCGGACCATCGACGCCGATATTCTTCACGCAGTTGAAATGGATGAACGGGATCGTCGTGCAGGTGGTCCAGACAAGATCGCCGTCCCTGTCAATCGCAAGCCCTTGCCGGGCCGCGAAATCCGTCGGCGCCGCTTCGTAGAGGTCGAGCCAGGCAGCGACTTCGGCGCGCTCGATGGCGCGGCTGGTATCACGCGACACCTCCTCGATCGCGATTTCGGCAGCATGCGTTCCCGGCGGCGTGACCGGCTCCAATTCCGAGAGGGCGGCGGTCGACATCGTGATGCTCCTCCGATTTGCCTTACGCTGTAAGATTAGCGCAGGATAATATGGCAGCGCCAGTTGTCAAGCAGGATTAGCGCCACCTTACAAATCCGTGAGTTGGAATCACGCTATCGTGAGGCTAAGCCTGTCTGCCAGGCTTTTCGAATGACGATTCACTTTTGCCTCGGGCCGGGGCGCTGCGAAAAGGATTGAGATGACCGACGTCTGCACTCAAGGACTGGACACCGGCTTTGTCGGCCTGGGTTATGCCAAGGTGGCGTTTCTGGGCATCGTGCAAGGCATCACCGAATTGCTGCCGATCTCCTCGACCGCGCATATGCGTATCGTGCCGGCCGTGCTCGGCTGGCAGGATCCCGGCTCGGCCTTCTCGGCCGCCATGCAACTGGCGGCGCTGGCGGCGGTGGTCAGCTATTTCTGGAGCGATGTCAGGGACGTGCTGTTCGGTTCGCTGACGGCGATCTCGCGCCGGGATTTCAGCGACCGCTATTTCCGGCTCGCGATCAGCATCGTGCTTGCCACTGTCCCGATCATCATTGCCGGCCTTGCGCTTTCCGGCATGCTCAACGCCTGCAACTCGCCGCTGCGCGGGCTGGCCGTCATCGGCTGGGCCTGCATCGCCATGGCGATCCTTCTGGCGCTGGCCGAGATCTTCGCCAGCCACAAGCTCGTGCTGCGCCAGGCATCGATCCTTGACGCGCTGCTGGTGGGTGTCGCCCAGGTCGGCGCGCTTATTCCCGGCGTCTCGCGTTCGGGCTCGACGCTGACGGCGGCGATGGGGCTGGGCTTCGCCCGGCCCGAGGCGGCGCGGCTGTCGTTCCTGCTCGGCCTGCCGGCCATCGCGCTGGCCGGGCTCAAGGAGCTCTATGAACTGCACAAGGTGCATCTCGACGCGCATGGCTGGTCGATCCTGGCCGTCGGCCTTGTCGTCGCGTCGATCTCGGCCTTCTTCGCCATTTGGGGGCTGATGCGGGTGCTCGAGCGCTTCTCCGCCTGGCCGTTCGTCATCTATCGCGGCCTGCTCGGCGTGGTGCTGCTGATCGGCGTCGCGACCGGCTGGCTTGTCTAGAGGTCTCGACCGAATCCGCTCTATCGCCAGCTGACCGCCGGACGCGCTGATGGATCTTGGGACGCTGCTGCAATCCGTGCCGTTGCTGGCCACGCTGGTGAAATCGGCGGTGCCGGCAGCAATTGGCGCGGGCATAGGGCTTGGCCAATGGCTGGCGGCGCTGCCGCCCTGCCGCAACCAGATTTTCGAGAACGCGACCTATCTGGTCTGCGAGGCCGATCCGAAGCATTTTTCCATCGAGCTGTTCTGGAAGAACAAGGATGGCGAACTCTATCGGTCGCTGCACAATCTGCGCAGCGCGCAGCAGGCGACGGGACGTACCCTGCTTTTCGGCCTCAATGCCGGCATGTATCACCCCGATCTCGCGCCGGTCGGGCTATATGTCGAACGCGGCGAGCAGGTCACGCCGGCGAAGACCGGATCGGGAACCGGCAATTTCTCCATGCAGCCCAACGGCATCTTCTATCTCAGCGCAGGCAAGGCCGGCGTTCGCGCGACCAGGGATTATCTCAAACGTCCGCCGCGCGTGGATTACGCCACGCAATCCGGACCGATGCTGGTCATCGACGGCAAGCTGCATCCGAAATTCCAGGCAGACGGCACCTCGCGAAAGATCCGCGATGGCGTGGGCGTGCGCGCCGACGGCGTCGCGGTCTTCGCGATCTCGGACGACGTCGTGACCTTCCACGAATTCGCGCGGCTGTTCCGCGACCGGCTCGGCTGCCCGAACGCGCTCTTCCTCGACGGCTCGATCTCGAGCCTCTATGCGCCCGGGATCGGCCGCAACGACGATTTCTGGAATCTGGGACCGATGATCGGCGTGTTCAGGCGCTAGCCAATGTTCTTCGGCGCCACCCGAATCATCCGATCGCGCCAAAAGTAAATTTTGATTCAAACTTTGTTGGTAATTTCTCATTAGGAATGGCGTTTCCGGCGGCGCTGTTCCTGCCTTCGGTCTGTTTTGTTTTGCGTACAGGTCAAGATGCGGATTTTTGGCGCCGTCAGTTTCGTGCTCGCATCGCTTTGCCTTGCCGGCTGCTCGTCCACGTCGGGCGTCGATGCCTTGCAGATGCCGTCCAACGAGACGACGAGCTCGGTTGTGCGGCCAAGCGCGCCCGTATCGAAGGGCGCGAGGACCGCCATTACCGAAAGAACCGTCGAGACCGCGTCGATGTCGGACGCCACGCGCATCAAGCCGCCGGCGCCGCTGCTCCACGAGGCTAACGCGAGCCCCGGCGACGAGAACTCGCGCCCCGGCGACGAAAATTCGCGCCCCTTCGGCCTTGCCGAGGAAGAGACGGTGAACTTCCCGGCGACCGATCTGCTGGACAGCGTCGAGCCGCCGGTGCAGGAAGCAGCGCTCGTCTCGCCGCCGAAGCGGCTGTCGCGCGCCGCGCCCGCCATGCTCGCCGGTCCGGTCACGCGCTACGCGTTCCGCGACGCCAAGCCGATCAATTTCGGCCGCGCTTCGCCGCGCCATCTTGCCGTTCACGGCGTCGACGTCTCGCGCTGGCAGGGCAACATCAACTGGCAAAAGCTGCGCGCCCAGGGCGCCAATTTCGCCTATATCAAGGCGACCGACGGCGGCGATCATCTCGACCCGATGTTCATGAAGAACTGGCGCAACGCCGATGCCGCCGGGCTGAAGCGCGGCGCCTATCATTTCTTCTACTGGTGCCGCACCGCGGGCGAGCAGGCCGACTGGTTCATCCGCAACGTGCCGAAGGTCGACGGCGCGCTGCCGCCGGTCATCGACGTCGAGTGGAACGGCGACTCTTCGTGCAGACGCAAGCCGTCGCGCGACAAGGTGCTAGAGAAGATGCAGGTGTTCATGGACAAGCTGGAGCGCCACTACGGCCAGCGGCCCATCATCTACACCAGCCCCGATTTCTATCGCGACAATCTGCGCGGCGCCTTCCTGGATTACCCGTTCTGGCTGCGCGCGGTGGCGGCGCATCCGTCAAAAGTCTATCCGGGCCGCAGGTGGCTGTTCTGGCAATATTCCGGTTCCGGCCTGTCGCATGGCGTCAGCGGCCGCATCGACCTCAACGTCTTCCATGGCGACGAGCGCCAATGGCGCGCCTGGCTGGGCGGCGGGCAGATGGTGGCCGACGCGGATTAGGGCGCTTTTCCCTTCTCCCCCTGTGGGAGAAGGTGGCCGCGAAGCGGCCGGATGAGGGGTGCTCCAGCTTGACGAAAACCTTTGCCGGCTTGGGGCGCCGCAGTAAGATCGCCAGCGTCTCACTCCGCTGGAACATCCCTCATCGTCTCGGCGCTGCGCGCCGATCCACCTTCTCCCACAACAAGGGGAGAAGGGGAAGAGCGCTCACGCCTCGCCCCGCGCGGTCGTCATCCTCGGGCTTGACCCGAGGATCCATTCCGTGACCCCGGTGAAGCGTACAACGGAGCAGAATTCTGCATTGCTGCAACGCTTCAAAGTCGCGGAATGGATTCCAGGGTCTGCGCGCGTCGCTTCGCTCCTTGCTTCGCCCTGGAATGACGAAGCAGAAGGGGCGTCGCCACGCTATGCCTCGTTGATCATCGCCTCGATATTATAACTATCGGGATCGAGCACGAAGCAGGCGTAGTAATGCTCCCCATAGTCCGGACTCGGCCCGGGCGCGCCATTGTCCGCGGCGCCCGCCTCGAGCGCCGCGCGGTAGAATGCATCGACCTCCGCCTTGCTCTTCACCCGGAACGCAACATGCAGATGGGTGAGCGGCGAAGGCTTCTCACCCGTGCTCTGGATCTCGAACAGGCAGCCATTGCCGACATCGAAGGCTCAGAACACGCTCTCCTTACCGAAGGAGAGGCGATAGCCCAAGGGCGCGAAAGCCTTTTCGTAGAAGAGCTTGCTCTTGTCGAGGTCGCTCACCTCGATGGTGATGTGGTCGATCATGACGAATATTGCGGACGCTTAGTTGAGCCGGCGGCAACGACTTTCAAGCCGGCAAGCCAGCCTCAAGTCGACGCACATTGCTGGCTCGCCTTGTGTCCCCAAAAAACAGCAAGAGTTGTGACCTTAGCTTGGATGGGCGAGCCTTTTGGACCTTTGGGAATGATTCTGTGACGCCCTTGAGCCAATTCCTATCCAACACCGTATCGGAGCAGTTCTGGCGAACTCTTAGCCTCTTAATGTGGTTGAGGACACGATTTGCTTGGCCATGTGTCAGCCTACATGCTTTCGCAAGTTCCCCCACTCCGGTGAACTTCTTGAACTCTGAGAACGGGTAAAGAAAGCAGAGCGCAAACATAGTAGCTTGCCATTCAGCGCTATGAGCGAAACCCGTTCCCTCGACTCTCTGCTGATAAGGTTCTGCAGCACTGTTTAGCCCGAGCGCTGCGTATCGATGGTGCAGCAAAAGGTGCCCAACCTCATGCATGATTATTTCGGCCGAAAACATGCATCTGTTCGACGCGCCTTCGTAAATGCTTTCTGAAACGACTACCCCCAGCGGATTCTCGGACACGAATGCCCGCGCGCTTCCCATCTTATTATCCGACTCAATATGAATATATAGCCCGGAAAATAGCTTTGGTAGGTCAATCTCAATAAAACGAATTACGTCAAACGGTCCTTTGTTTGAAAGTTCTTTTCGAACCCATTCGGCCAATATGCGAATTTTGTTGGCCGAAGCACCTTTGCTAATAAAGACATCGTCCATTGTTAAGCACCGTATCGCGGCTGGGAAACACGGGTAATTTTGTAGGTCGGATCCTTCTCTGCGAGCGCTAATTCGACTTCGGTTTGTCGAGCTCAAGTATGTCCATGACCAAGAGCACATAGTGGGCTGGCGGCGATTTTTCTCCGCGCTCAATACGGGATATGTCGAGTGGGGAAGTTCCTACTAACTTCGCTAGCTCGGGCCTTGTCATAGTCATCGCACTGCGCCCTTCGGAGCAAAGACGTCCGAGGGCGTGAGGTGGTAGGGATCCGAGCTAAGCGGAGTATTCATTGGGGCCGATCAGCTGCACCCGCTCGTTGAACCACACGTGTCGCACTTCTCGCAGGTGCCGTTTCGCACCATGGTGAAGTTGTGGCACTCGGAGCATTCGTTGCCGGTGTAGCCCTGGAGCAGCGACTGCTGGCGCCTTGTCGCGGCGAGCTTCTTCGCCTCGGCCGCTTCGTTGGCGGCGGCGTCGGTGAACAAAGCCTCGGCGCCGCCGGCGGCTTCGGCTTCTTCTTCCACCATGTCCTCGGCCAGTTCCCTGGCGCGCTCCTCATAGTCGCGCTTGTAGGCAAGCGCTTCGTCGCTGGCGGGCTTCAGCGCCAGCACGTTGGAGCCGGCAAAGGCCGTGGGTGCTGCGCGGGCAGGGGTGGTAGCGGGAGAGGGACTTGAACCCCCGAAACCCTTGGGCTCTGAGCCGATGCCGGACACCAGCTTCACCGGCGAGGCGCCGCGATAGAGGCCCTTGGAGAAGGGCGTCGCCTTGCCTTCGGTGATGCCGCGGCCGAGCGCGGTCTTGTCGAAGTCCGACTGGTCGACATGGGCGAGGTCGTGGCGGCCGAGATAGGAGACGGCAAGCTCGCGGAACACATAGTCGAGGATCGACGTCGCGTTCTTGATCGCGTCGTTGCCCTGTACCATGCCGGCCGGCTCGAACTTGGTGAAGGTGAAGGCCTCGACATATTCATCGAGCGGCACGCCATATTGCAGGCCGAGCGAGATCGCGATGGCGAAGTTGTTCATCATCGCGCGGAAGGCAGCGCCTTCCTTGTGCATATCGATGAAGATCTCGCCGAGGCGCCCGTCGTCGAATTCGCCCGTCCTGAGATACACCTTGTGGCCGCCGACGACGGCCTTCTGGGTGTAGCCCTTGCGGCGGTTCGGCAGTTTTTCGCGGTCGCGGTAGAGCCGCTCGATGACGCGCTCGACGATCTTTTCCGTCACCTGCACGGCGCGCTGCGCGGCAGGGGCGGCGATCAGCTGCTCGACCGCTTCGTCTTCATCTTCGTCGTCAACGGCGAGCAGCGAGGCGTTGAGCGGCTGCGACAGTTTCGAGCCGTCGCGGTAGAGGGCGTTCGCCTTCAGCGCCAGCTTCCAGGATAGCATATAGGCGTTCTTGGCATCCTCGACCGTCGCCTCGTTCGGCATGTTGATGGTCTTGGAGATGGCGCCCGAGATGAAAGGCTGCGCCGCCGCCATCATCAGGATGTGGCTTTGGATCGAGAGCGAACGCTTGCCGATCTTGCCGCAGGGGCTGGCGCAGTCGAACACCGGCAGGTGCTCGGCCTTGAGGAACGGCGCGCCTTCGAGCGTCATGGCACCGCAGACATGGATGTTGGCGGCGTCGATGTCCTTCTTCGAGAAGCCGAGAGCCGGCAGCATCTCGAAGGAGACGTCGCTAAGCTGCTCGTCGGTGAAGCCGAACGTGTCCTTCACCCAGTCGGCGCCGAGCGTCCACTGGTTGAACACGAATTTGATGTCGAAGGCCGACTTCAGCGCCGCGTTCAGTGCCGCGATCTTCTCGTCGGTGAAGCCCTTGGCCTTCAGCGTCGAAGGATTGATGCCGGGCGCCTGGTTGAGGTTGCCATGGCCGACGGCGTAGGCCTCGATCTCGGCGATCTGGCTTTCGGAATAGCCCAGCGTCCTGAGCGCTTCCGGCACGGCGCGGTTGATGATCTTAAAATAGCCGCCGCCGGCGAGCTTTTTGAACTTCACCAGCGCGAAGTCGGGCTCGATGCCGGTGGTGTCGCAATCCATGACGAGGCCGATCGTGCCGGTCGGCGCGATCACGGTCGCCTGCGCGTTGCGGTAGCCATGCTCCTCGCCGAGCTCGATGGCGCGGTCCCAGGCGGCGCGGGCGTGCTCGGCCAGCGCCTGCTGCTTCAGGTCGGACGCGACCAGCGGCACCGGATTGACGGCGAGCTTCTCGTAACCGTCCTTGTCTCCGTAAGCGGCGCGGCGGTGGTTGCGCATGACGCGCAGCATGTTCTGGGCGTTGCGGTCATAGTCCGGGAAGGCGCCGAGCTCTGCGGCCATCTCGGCCGAGGTCGAGTAGGCAACACCGGTCATAATGGCGGTGAGCGCTGCACAGATCGCGCGGCCCTCATCGGAGTCGTAAGGGATGCCCGAGGTCATCAAGAGGCCACCGATATTGGCGTAGCCGAGGCCGAGCGTACGGTATTCGTAAGAGAGCTTGGCGATCTCCTTGGACGGGAACTGCGCCATCATCACCGAGATCTCGAGCACGACGGTCCACAGGCGAACGGTGTGCTCGTAAGCGGCGATGTCGATCGTGCCGTCTTGCTTGCGGTAGGGCAGGAGATTGATCGAGGCCAGGTTGCAGGCCGTGTCGTCGAGGAACATGTATTCCGAGCACGGGTTGGAGGCCCGGATCGCACCGGCGGAGGCGCAGGTGTGCCAGTCGTTCATCGTCGTGTTGAAATGCAGGCCCGGATCGGCGGAAGCCCAGGCGGCGTAGCCGATCTTTTCCCACAGATCCCGCGCCTTCAGCGTCTTCAGCACCTTGCCGTCCTTGCGGGCGGTGAGCTGCCAGTCGCCATCGGCCTCCACGGCGCGCAGGAAATTGTCCTTCAGCGACACCGAATTGTTGGAGTTCTGGCCGGAGACGGTGAGATAGGCATCCGAGTCCCAGTCGGTGTCGTAGGTCTTGAACGACATCGAGGTGTAGCCCTGGCGGGCGAACTGGATGACGCGGTAGATGTAATTCTCCGGTACGGCGTCCTTCTTGGCCGCCTTGATCTCGCGCCTCAGCGCGGTGTTCAAAGCCGGGTCGAAGCAGTCGTCGCCATTGCCTTCGCAGTTGACGCAGGCCTTCATGATCGCTTCGAGATGCTTCTTGACGATCTTGGAACCGGTCACCAGCGAGGCGACCTTCTGCTCTTCATTGACCTTCCAGTCGATGAAGTCCTCGATATCCGGATGGTCGGCGTCGACGATGACCATTTTTGCCGCGCGGCGCGTCGTGCCGCCCGACTTGATGGCGCCCGCCGCGCGGTCGCCGATCTTGAGGAAGCTCATCAGGCCAGACGAGCGGCCGCCGCCGGACAGCTTCTCGCCTTCGCCGCGCAGCATGGAGAAGTTCGAGCCGGTACCGGAGCCGTATTTGAACAGGCGCGCCTCACGCACCCACAGGTCCATGATGCCACCCTCATTGACGAGGTCGTCCTGCACGCTCTGGATGAAGCAGGCATGCGGCTGCGGATGCTCGTAAGCCGACTTCGACTTGGTCAGCTTGCCGGTGAAGGGGTCGACGTAGAAATGGCCTTGGCTCGGGCCGTCGATGCCATAGGCCCAGTGCAGGCCGGTGTTGAACCATTGCGGCGAGTTCGGCGCGACGCGCTGGGTGGCGAGCATATAGGCAAGCTCGTCGCGGAAGGCGCGCGCGTCTTCCTCCGACTTGAAGTAGCCGCCCTTCCAGCCCCAATAGGTCCAGGTGCCGGAGAGGCGATCGAAGACCTGGCGGGCGTCGGTTTCCGAACCGTAGCGCTCGGCCTCGGGCAGCTTGGCGAGCTCAGCCTCGTCGGCGATCGAGCGCCACAGGAAAGAGGGGACGTCGTTCTCCTCGACCTTCTTCAGCCGCGCCGGCACGCCGGCCTTGCGGAAATATTTCTGGGCCAGGATGTCGGCCGCAACCTGGCTGAACTGCGCCGGCACATCGATGTTGTCGAGGCGGAACACCACCGAGCCGTCGGGATTCTTGATCTCCGACAAAGCCTTGCGGAATTCGATCTCCGCATAGGCTGATTGCTCTGGCTTGGTGAAGCGACGCTCGATGCGCATTGGTCCGGTCCCTTTGTATCTACATATAGCGCTTTTCTCCGGGAATCTCTGCCCCGCACAACGAAAAGCGCAGTCCGCCGTTTGCCGGCATCGCAGGCGACGCCGGCACTCTCCTCGTCGCGGGCGCCGCCGTGCAGACAGCATAACACCTTGCCAGGCGTTTGCCCGGGCTGCAGGCCGATCCCCGCGGGTCCCTCAAATGAAACTTTGTCGATTCCCTCGGAAGAGGGAGGTTCACATTATCTAGGGTCCAGCCTGCCTGCAAACACTAAATATAGTGTTAACAGATCATTTTTTCCAGGCCGACAATTCTCCCTTTCGCCCACCCAAGCCCAAACGATCCCAACGCTTCCGCCGGCCTCGGGACCGGGCGGAAAAGTTGGCAAAACGCACAAAATCCGGGAAAAAAGACCGGCCTCTAAACTCTCCGGTCACGCCCGCCACAGGAGCGCATGGCCCATAAAAAGCGACTCGTTCCGAGCCGTCAAGGATTCGTTTTTGTAGCTTTTGTGACCCCAACATCTTGTGTGTCACATATGTGGATAACGGGGACATAAGAAGCCCGGGTTTGCCGGCGCTTGACGAGCTTTGTCCGGCCGCCGCGAAGCCCGTCAGGTCAGCGGCTTTTCATTTTAGCTGGCTTGCACTATCTCTTGCGTTCGCGCGGGGCGCGCCTTGTCAACACCAAAAGCATCCGCTACGCCCCGCTCATGACAGTTACCGTACGTTTTGCCCCATCGCCGACCGGCCGCATCCATATCGGCAATGCGCGCACCGCGCTGTTTAACTGGCTTTTCGCCATGAACAACAAAGGCCGTTTCATCCAGCGCTTCGACGACACCGATATTGCCCGCTCGAAGCAGGAATATGCCGATTCCATTCTTTACGACCTGCATTGGCTGGGCATCTTTCCGGATGTCACCGAGTATCAGTCGCGCCGCTTCGAGATCTATGACGCGGCGGTCGAGCGGCTGAAGGGGGCACGCGTGCTCTATGCCTGCTACGAGACGCCTGAAGAGCTCGATCTGCGCCGCAAGGTACGCCGCACGCGCGGCCTGCCGCCGGTCTATGGCCGCGAGGCGCTGACACTGACGCCGGAGCAGGTGGCCGAATACCAGTCGGACGGACGCAAGCCGCACTGGCGCTTCCTGCTGCCCAATTTCACCAGCGATCCGTTGCAGCCGGAGCGCACCGAAGTGCATTGGAACGATCTGGTGCGCGGCGAAGAGACCGTCGACCTCGCTTCGCTGTCGGACCCCGTGCTGGTGCGCGAGGACGGCACCTATCTCTATACACTGCCTTCCGTGGTGGACGACATCGAGATGGGCGTCAGCCATGTCATTCGCGGCGATGACCATGTCACCAATACCGGCGTGCAGATCGCCATCTTCAAGGCGCTCGGCGCCGAGCCGCCGGTCTTCGGCCATCACAACCTGCTCACCACCGTGTCGGGCGAGGGGCTATCGAAGCGCACCGGCGCGCTGTCGATCGAAAGCCTGCGCGAGGACGGCATCGAGCCGATGGCGGTCGCGTCGCTGGCCGTGCTTGTCGGCACGTCGGAAAATGTCACCGCCGCGCACGACCTCAATGAGCTTGCCGGCCATTTCGATCCGGCGGCGACGTCCAAGTCCGCTTCCAAATTCGACCCGGACGAGCTCTTCGTACTCAATCGCACGCTGATGCATCGCATGCCGTTCGAGGAAGCGCGCGACCGGCTGATTGTGCTCGGCATTTCCGGCGACAAGGCCGAGCCGTTCTGGTTGGCGGTGCGCGGCAATCTCGACCGGCTGTCGGACGCGGTCGCCTGGTGGCGCATCTTGAACGAGGGTCCGCAGGAGCCGGCCGAATTTTCCGGTGAGGACCGCGACTTCCTCAATCAGGCGTTCGAACTGCTGCCGGAGGAGCCGTGGAACGGCACGGTCTGGAAGGACTGGACCGGCAAGATCAGGGAAGCGACCGGACGCAAGGGCAAGCCGTTGTTCATGCCGCTGAGACTGGCGCTTACCGGGCGGACTTCGGGGCCGGAGCTTTCAGATCTATTGCCGCTGATGGGTCGGGAAGGAACGCTGGCCCGACGACCCTGACCTTGCGCTGGTCCGGCGGCAACGCCGAGACCGGCGACACCGGCGCCTTGGTGGTCAGCCGCTTGATCGTGTCCAGGTCGAGCCCACCTTCGGCATTGGCGAGCGTTTCGGGATCGGCACCCGGATCGGGCTTGACCGCCGGCATGGGAACGAAGGGCGCTGCCTTGCCGTCCGGCCGCGACTGTTCGGGATTGGGCGGGTTGCCGCCGATGATCCTGAAATTGCCGGCCTGTGGGTTGCAGCCGCAACTCGGCGGGCGCGAGTAATTGGCCTGCTTGTAGAGATAGGCGGTCGGCAGCTCGCTGTAGGGGTGCCCGGTGACGGAGGAGGTCATCGAACCCGAATCGTCGTCCATTCCGCGCGAATAGAAGACCTGCATCTCGGTGCCGGGGCAGCTCGATTCGCAATTCTTCTGGTCACGCTCGAGATCGCCGACGGAGGCAGCGTTGGACATCGGAAAGAAATAGCCGTCGCAGGTGCGCACGCACATGGTGTGGAACTCGCCGCCCAATCTCGGCAGGTCCATGCCGTCCGGCTGGTTGATGACGCGGCGGAAGTTGCGCTCGCTGGGATCGTCGGACGGCACGTCCGCCGTGTCGGGAACGTCAGGAGCATCAGGCGTTTCGAGTTGCTCATCCTGGCGGCCGAAAAGCTGCTCGAACAGATTGCCGGCGCCATTGTCGCGGGAAGCCTCCTGAAGCGGCGCGCGGCGCGGCGCGATTTCGTCGCCGCGGCAGCCATTGGCATCGAGCGCCGCGAGGATGCGGCCGCGGTCGCGCCGCGTGCCGCCCGCGGCCAGCCGCTCGCGCTTGGCCTGCAATGCGTCGAGATTGGCGTTCATGCGATCTATCGAGGCGTTGATCGCGGCGCATTGGCTGGCATTGCGCGAAAACAGCGTGAAGCCGCAACCGGCATCGCTTGCCCGGCCCCGTACTTTGGCAAGCTGCTCGCGCTGCCTGGCGATCGCGTCGTCATATTTGCGGACGAGACCTGGTCCTCCGCCGCCGCGCGTCGCGGCGAGTTCGGCTTCGAGTTGCCGGCATGTGCGAGAAGCCGCCTGGGATTCGGTGAGAGTGACAGCTGAACATGCAAGCGCTGCAAGCGGCGTCGCAAGATGCATCAGCGTCCACCCCTTCATCCGCCTGGAATCCCGATTGCCCGTGGCCGGAAAACTACCGCGTTCGTGGTTAACTGTTCCCTAGTTTGCAACCCGACATATTGTGCTTTGGCGCGCCGCCTCAATTCAGGTCGACAAGCGCCTGCGCCTTGTGCGCGGCCTCGACAACGGCAAGTGCCGTCATGTTGACGACGCCGCGCGAGGTGACCGACGGCGTCAGTATGTGCGCGGGCTTGTCGGTGCCGAGCAGGATCGGTCCGACATGCAGCGCGTCCATCATGGCGCGCAGCGCCGTCAGCGTGATGTTGGCTGAATCGAGATTCGGGAAAACCAGCAGATTGGCTTCGCCCTTCAGCCGCGAATGCGGATAGACGCGTTGGCGCAGATGCTCCGAAAGAGCGGAGTCGGCATGCATCTCGCCATCGCACTGCAGGTCCGGGGCGATGCGAGCCAGGATCGCCGCGGCCTGGCGCATCTTCAGCGCGCCGGGTGAATCGCGTGAGCCGAAATCCGAATGCGACAGAAGCGCTGCCTTGGGCTCGATGCCGAAGCGCTGGATTTCCTCGGCCGCGAGCACCGTCATTTCGGCGATTTCTTCCGCCGTGGGATCGACCGAGACATGCGTGTCGGTGAGGAAAATAATGCCGCGCTGGGAGATCAGCATCGACAATGTCGACAGGTCGCGGTCCTTGATGCCGGCGCGCGGCCCGATGATCAGCGTGACATTGCGCAGATGCCGCTCGAAGCGACCCTCGAGCCCGCAAATCATGGCATCCGCGTCGCCGCGCTTCAGCGCAAGGGCGGCGATCACCGTGTTGTTGGTGCGCACCATGGTGCGGGCAGCTTCCGTCGTAATACCGCGGCGGCCGGCAAGCTCGATCAGGAGGTCGACATAGTGGCGATAGCGCGGGTCGTCTTCCGGGTTGATCAGGCCGAAATCGACGCCGGGCCGGATGCGCAGGCCGTAGCGCTTCAGGCGGACCTCCACGACATGCGGACGGCCGATCAGGATCGGCTCGGCAATGCCTTCCTCCAGCACCACCTGCGCGGCGCGCAGCACACGCTCGTCCTCGCCATCCGCATAGATGACGCGCTTGGCGCTGGAAGCCTTGGCGGAGGAGAACACCGGCTTCATCACCAGGCCGGAGCGGAAGACGAAGCGGTTGAGCTTGTCGATATAGGCTGCAAAGTCGGCGATCGGCCGCGTCGCGACGCCGGTGTCGCAGGCAGCCTTCGCCACCGCCGGCGCGATGCGCAGGATCAGGCGCGGATCGAAGGGCGAGGGGATCAGGAAATCGGGGCCGAACATCGGCGTCTCGCCGGAATAGGCGCGCGCCGCGACATCGGAAGGCTCCTCGCGGGCAAGGGCGGCGATCGCCCGCACGGCGGCCATCTTCATCTCCTCGTTGATGGCGCCGGCGCCGCAATCCAGCGCGCCCCGGAAGATGTAAGGAAAGCACAGCACGTTGTTGACTTGGTTGGGAAAATCCGAGCGGCCGGTGCAGATCATGGCGTCCGGCCGGGCGGCGCGCGCCACTTCCGGCATGATCTCGGGATTGGGGTTGGCCAAGGCCAGGATCAGCGGTTTCGGCGCCATGTGCTGCAAGAGCTCCGGCTTCAGCACGCCGGCGGCGGAGAGGCCGAGAAACACGTCGGCGCCGGCAATGACGTCAGCCAGCGTGCGCGCCTCGGTGTCCTTCACATAAGGGTCTTTCCAGCGATCCATCTCCTCGACGCGGCCCTTATGGGCGACGCCGAAGCGGTCGGTGACCCAGATGTTTTCCACCTTGGCGCCGAGCGAGACCAGAAGGTTGAGGCAGGCGAGGGCCGCAGCACCCGCGCCGGAGGTGACGATCTTTATGTCTGAAATCGTCTTGCCGGCCAGTTCCAGCCCGTTGAGCACTGCGGCGGCGACGATGATCGCGGTGCCGTGCTGGTCGTCGTGGAAAACCGGAATGCCCATGCGGGCCTTCAGCCGCTCCTCGACCTCGAAACATTCCGGCGCCTTGATGTCCTCCAGATTGATGCCGCCGAAGGTCGGCTCGAGCGCGGCCACGGTCTCGACCATGCGCTCGATCTCCGGCGCGTCGATCTCGATGTCGAAGACGTCGATGCCGGCAAACTTCTTGAACAGCACCGCCTTGCCTTCCATCACCGGCTTGGAGGCGAGCGGGCCGATATTGCCGAGCCCCAGCACGGCGGAGCCATTGGAGACGACGCCGACGAGATTGGCACGGGCAGTGTAGTCGGCGGCGGTGGCGGGATCGTCGCGGATCTCGAGGCACGGCGCGGCCACGCCCGGCGAATAGGCAAGGGCCAGGTCGCGCTGGTTGCCGAGCGGCTTCGTCGCCTGGATCTCGAGCTTTCCAGGCGTCGGGTGCTTGTGGAAGAAGAGGGCAGCCTCGTCGAGGTCCGATCGGGCCGTTTTCTTGTTCTCGCCGTCCATCCGGCCCTCCCTCTGTTCTGATTTGGAGCCTTTTAGCATGTGCCGGAGAGTTTTCGCGACGGCAAATAGCGGGCTCCGCCCTTCACAATGCCGGAGCGAAAATAATCAAGTAATTCCAGATGGTTGGGCTGTGAGCCTCAAGCCTTTGGATTGGCGGCGGTCAGAACGCGCTGACGTAGAGGCCGCCGTCAACCGGGATGTTCTGGCCGGTGAGATAGCCGGCATGGACCGAGCACAGGAAGGCGCAGATCTGGCCGAATTCCTCCGGCGTGCCGAGACGTTTTGCCGGTACGTCGGCGCTGATGCGGGCCTTGCGCGCGGCGGCCGCGGCCGGGTCTTCCGGAGTGCCGGCCTCATTCGGGCCGCGCAGCCGGTCGGTGTCGAGCTTGCCGGGCAGAAGGCTGTTGATGGTGACGTTGCGGTCGGCAACCGTGCGCGCCACCCCGGCGAGGAAGGACGTCAGGCCGGCGCGGGCGCCGGACGACAGGTCGAGGCCGGGGATCGGCACATAGACCGACAGCGAGGTGATATTGACGATGCGACCGAAGCCGCGCTTGGCCATGCCGTCGATCACCGCCTGGATCAGCTCGATCGGCGTGACCATGTTCTGGGTCACGCCCTCGAGGATCTTGGCGCGGTCCAGTTCGCGGAAATCGCGCAGCGGCGGGCCGCCATTGTTGTTGACCAGGATGTCGGGATCCGGACAGGCGGCAAGCAGCGCCTTTTGCACGTCGGGCTTCGACACGTCGCCGGCGACTTCGATCACCTTGACGCCGAATTTTTCGCGAATCTCGGCGGCAGTCTTGGCAAGAAGCTCGGCGTTGCGGCCGTTGACGACGAGGTCGGCGCCGGCCTCGGCCAGCGCCATTGCGCAGCCTTTTCCAAGCCCTTTGCTCGAAGCGCAGACAATGGCCTTTTTGCCGCGAATGCCGAGATCCATGGTGATTTCTCCTGATGTGTTGGCGGCGCAAGCTAGCGCCTGGGCTGGACCAACCGCAACCGTCATACGGTTGTTGCATGAATCGGGGCATAGGCACGCCAAAGCAAAGGGGTAAAATCGTGATGTCGGACCCAGAGCCCCGCACTTTCCGCGCACTGTTCATTTCCGACGTGCATCTCGGCTCGAAAGCGGCCAAGGCCGATTTCCTGATCGATTTCCTGCGCCATCACGATGCCGAAATCATCTATCTGGTCGGCGATATCGTCGACGGCTGGCGGCTGCGGCGCAACTGGCATTGGCCGCAGAGCCACAACGACGTGGTGCAGAAGCTGCTGCGAAAGGCGCGCAAGGGCGCTTCGATCACCTATATCGCCGGCAATCACGACGAATTCGCCCGCCAGTTCCAGGGCGTGCATTTCGGCGGCATCGTCGTCGCCGACCGCGCCATCCACGAGACCGCCGGCGGCCGGCGCCTGCTGGTCATCCATGGCGACCAGTTCGACACGGTGGTGCACAACCAGCGCTGGCTCGCTTATCTCGGCGACTATGCCTATGACACGGCGATGCTGATCAACCGTGTCGTGACCAGGCTGCGTCACCTGCTCGGCCTGCCTTACTGGTCGTTTTCGTCATGGGCCAAGGTCAAGGTCAAGAAGGCGGTGAACTTCATCAGCTCGTTCCAGACGGTGCTTTCCGAAGAAGCGCGGCGCTCGCATGTCGATGGCGTGATCTGCGGCCACATCCATCACGCCGCGATCGAAAGCTATGGCGACGTGCAGTACATCAACACCGGCGACTGGGTCGAAAGCTGCACCGCGGTGGTCGAGCATTTTGACGGCCGCATGGAGATCCTGACCTGGGCGCATGTGCTGCCCGAGGCGTCGGCCGGCAATGAAGCGCTGGTGCCGATCGACATCATCGGCTTGACGGGCAGGGCGGCTCAGGCGGCTTGAAGCTGTCTTTTTCCCGATTCAGCCAGTTTCCTCGTCGCGCTGACCTCGGGCGCGCTCTCGCTCCAGGCCGCTTTCGTCAACAGCTTTGCTCTTGATCGATTGGCCCAGCCAGTTCCGCCGCGCTTTGCCGCATGTTAGGGATCGAGACGCGTTGCACGAACGCTTGGTGCAACGAAATTGGATCGATTCATGTCGCTGCCCCCGCTATCGCCCGAGCAACTCGTCAAGCCCAGCCATTTCGAACTGCGCATGAGCCTGATCTTCGCGACCTTGTTCGTGTCGCAGGGCACGCATCTGCCTTACTTTCCGCTCTGGCTGCAGGCGAAAGGATTTCATGCCGAGCAGATCGCCGTCATCCTGGCGGCGCCGATGTTCCTGCGCGTGGTGACGACGCCGATGCTGACCGCGCTTGCCGATCGGGCGAAGGACCGCGCCAATGTCTACATCGTGCTGGTTGCGGCCTCGATGGCCGTCTCTGCCGGCTACTTCCTGCCGGCCACTTACGCCACCGTGCTTGCCGTCTCGCTGCTGTTTACGATCGTCTGGACGCCACATTCGCCGATGGCCGATTCGCTGGCGCTGTCGGGCGTGCGCCGCTTCGGCTCGAACTACACGGCGATGCGCAAATGGGGCTCGATCTCCTATCTCGGCGCCAATGTCGTGGGCGGCTTCATCCTGGCGGCCACGGGCCCGCAGGCAGTTCCGGTCATCATTTTCATCGCGCTCGGCGCGGCTCTGGTCGCGGGGTTATGGGCGCCGCGCATGGGGCGACCTCGCAAGGCCTCGCCGCTGTCGGCCACCGAGATCCAGAATAAGGCGCCGAGCCTGTTCAACGCCTATTTCCTCTATTTCACGCTCGGCGTCGGCATCATCACCGCCAGCCACGCCTTTCTCTACGGCTTCGTATCGATTTATTGGAAGTCGATCGGCATCGGCGATTCCGTCGTTGGCCTGCTGTGGGCCTGGGGCGTGGTCTCCGAGGTCTGCATGTTTCTGTTTTTCAATCGTATTTTTGCTTCCATCTCGGTGGTCCGGGTGATGGTGATCGCCGGTATCGGCTCGATCGTGCGCTGGATCGCCTTTCCGCTGGTTTGGCCGCTTGGGCTTGGCATTGCCGGCTTCTTCGGCGTCCAGACGCTGCATTCGGTGTCGGTGGCAATGGTATTGATCGGCCTGCAGAAGATGATCGGCGAAACGGTCTCCGAGGAGCGCACGGGTGCGGCGCAAGGCATTGCCTATTTCTTCAACGGCTTCTTCATGGCGGCGGTGACGCTCACCTCCGGCCCGCTCTATGATCGCCTGGGCCTCGACGGTTTCTGGGCGATGATCCCGATTGCGATCATCGGCGTGGCGCTGATAGGCCTCGCTTCCCGCTCAGCCCCAAAGCACGCTGTCAGGAGGTGAAACGAGCGATCCCCGGTAGACGAGGCCGGGCTCGCGATCCCGCGCCAGCAGCAGCGGGCCATCGAGGTCGACGAAGTCGGCATCCTGCGCGAGCAGCACGGCCGGCGCCATGGCGAGCGAGGTGCCGACCATGCAGCCTACCATGATGCCGAAGCCGAGATCGCGCGCGCGGTCGCGCAATTTCAATGCCTCTGTCAGGCCGCCGGATTTGTCGAGCTTGATGTTGACGGCATCATAGAGGCCGACCAGCGCATCGAGGTCCTTCGCCGCATGCACGCTTTCGTCGGCGCAGACCGGCACCGGATGCGCGATCCGGCGCAGGATCTCGTCGTGGCCCGCCGGCAGCGGCTGTTCGACCAGCGCGATACCGTGTTGGGCGGCGAAGGCAAGGTTCGCCTCGACAGTTTCGTCGGTCCAGCCCTCATTGGCGTCGAGGATGATGCGGCTTTCGGGAGCGGCCTCCGTTACGGCGCGAATCCTCGCCATGTCGTTGTCGCCGCCGATCTTGACCTTGAGCAGAGGCCGCGTGGCATTGGCGCGCGCTTGCGCCGCCATGGCCTCCGGCTCGGCGAGCGACAGCGTGTAGGCGGTTTCCAGCGGCCTCGTCGGAAGAACCCCGATCGCCGCCGCCACGGGCGTGCCAGTCAGCTTGGCTTCCAGGTCCCAAAGGGCGCAGTCGATGGCGTTTCGCGCAGCGCCCGCGGGCATCGCAGCGAGCAGAGCGGTCCGGTCGATGCCGGCGATGATCGGATCGCGCATGGCCTCGATGGCCGCGCGCACCCCCTCCATGGTCTCGCCGTAACGCTTGTAAGGCACGCACTCGCCGCGCCCGGAACGTCCCCTGTCGGTGATCGTTACGGTGATGACTTCGGCCTCGGTTTTGGATCCGCGTGAGATGGTGAAGGTGCCGGCGATCGGGAATCGCTCCATTTCGACCGAAATGACACGCGCCATAATTTTCTTCTCCGGCTGTGCGACACCGGTCTGCCGGCAAATCGACACGCCAGTCCCGTCAGGCTAAACAGGACGCCATGTTGACCATCCGCAAACGCGACGCAAGCGGCGAGGCCGCCAAGGAGGCCGAGCACCGGCCGCGTGTTGCCGTCGGCGAGGAAGGCGGGGTCCTGGGTTGCGCCTTCTCAGGCGTGTGGACGACGCGCACCGTTGCGGCGGTCGATGCCGACATGCGCAAGATCGAGCAGAGAAGCGGCGCGAAACAGCTGGTGCTCGACCTTTCCCACATCGAAAAGATGGACACGGCCGGCGCCTGGCTGATCGATCGGCTGGCCAGCGCCTTCGAGAAGAAGGGCACCGAGGTCCATTTGCAGGGTCAGAGCGAGATCGCCTCGATCCTGCTCGGTGCGGTCGGCGACGCGGTCCGCCGCGAGCCCGAATCGGGACCGGCCGGCCCGCCCAACATCATCCTGCGCGCGCTGGAATTGGTCGGCCGCCGCGTCTATGAGATGCGCGACGATTTCCTGGCCTCGATGAACATCCTCGGCGCCACGATCCGCGGCGCGCAGATGAAACTCGGGCGCGGTCACGCGGTCAATCCCGCCGCTATCTTCAACCAGATCGATCGCATGGGCGTCGGCGCCATACCGGTGGTGGTGCTGATGTCGGCCATCGTCGGCGCTATCGTCGCCCAGCAGGGCGCCTATCAGCTCAGCTATTTCGGCGCCAACATCTTCGTCGTCGACCTCGTCGGCGTGCTGATCTTGCGCGAACTCGGCGTGCTGATGACGGCGATCATGCTCGCCGGACGTTCAGGCAGCGCCATCACCGCCGAGATCGGCTCGATGAAGATGCGCGAGGAGGTCGACGCGCTGAAGGTGATCGGCCTCAATCCGATCGGCGTGCTGGTCTTTCCGCGGCTCGTCGCGCTGGTGATCGGGCTGCCTTGCCTCACCATCATCGCCAATTTCGCAGCTCTTGGCGGCGGTATCGTCGCCGCCTGGCTTTATTCCGATATCCCGCCGGCCGCGTTCATCGACAGGCTGCGCGTCGCCATCGATCTCAGCACCATCTTTGCCGGCCTGATCAAGGCGCCGTTCATGGCCCTGATCATCGGCATCATCGCATCGGTCGAAGGCATGAAGGTCGGCGGCAGCGCCGAATCGCTCGGCCTGCACGTCACCGCGTCGGTGGTGAAGTCGATCTTCGTCGTTATCATCCTCGACGGGCTTTTCGCCATGTTCTACGCAGCGATCGGGTTCTGAGATGGCGAATGGCAACGGCGCAACGGCAGCGGGGGACGCGAACGACGACGAAATCGTGCTTTCGGTGCGCGACGTCACCGTCGCCATCGACGACAAGCTGATCCTCGACAAGCTTTCGCTCGACATCAAGCGCGGGGAAATCCTCGGCTTCGTCGGCGCTTCGGGCGCCGGCAAATCGGTGCTGTTGCGCACGATATTGGGACTGATGCCGAAGCAATCGGGGACGATCAGCCTGTTCGGCGTCGACGTCGACAAGGCAAGCGACGCGGACCGCCTGCGCATCGACATGCGGCTCGGCGTCCTTTTCCAACATGGCGCGCTGTTTTCGGCGCTGACGGTGCTGGAAAACGTGCAGGTGCCGATGCGTGAATATCTCGACCTGCCCAGGGCGCTGATGGACGAACTCGCCATGCTCAAGATCGAGCTGGTCGGGTTGCCGGCCGACGCGGCACAGAAATTTCCCTCCGAGCTGTCCGGCGGCATGATCAAGCGCGCGGCGCTGGCGCGTGCGCTGGCGCTCGATCCGGACATCGTCTTTCTCGACGAGCCGACATCGGGGCTCGATCCGATCAGCGCGGCCGAATTCGACGAGTTGGTCGTCAAGCTCCGCGACACCATGGATCTGACGGTCTACATGGTCACGCACGATCTCGACACGCTGTTCACCGCCTGCGACCACGTGGCGGTGCTCGGCAAGAAGAGGGTGCTGGTCGAGGGTACGATCGACGACATGCTGAAGAGCGAGGAGCCGTGGGTGAAATCCTATTTCCGCGGAAAACGCGCGCGGCAACTTGATCTTGCGGCGCGCGCATAGCCATAAGTGGGGCGATGGAAACAAGAGCCAACTACATTATTGTCGGCATCTTCACGCTGGGTGCGATCCTGGCGGCCTTCGCCTTCGTCTATTGGACAGCGGCGATCGGCGAAAGGGGCGAAACGGCAATGCTGCGCGTGCGCATTCCGGGTTCGGCCTCAGGTCTCGGCCGCGGCAGCTTCGTGCTGTTCAACGGCGTCAAGGTCGGTGACGTCAAACGGGTTTACATCGACGTCGACAATCCGACGGTGGCCATCGCCGATACCGAGATTGACCGCATGACGCCGATCACCAAGTCGACACAGGCCGATATCGGGCTGGCCGGCTTGACCGGCCAAGCCAATATCGAACTCCGGGGCGCCGACCCCAAGGAAGCGAAGCTGCTCGACGAGGCGGAGAAAGAGGGCAGGATCCCCGAGATTACCGCCAATCCGTCGGCGGTCACTAACCTTCTGCAGACGGCGCAGAACATCTTCACACGCGCCGACAAGGTGCTGAGCGAGCTCGAAGGCTTCACCAAGGACGTTCGCGGCCCGCTGACGCAGACGGTCAAGAACGTCGAGACCTTCTCGGACGCGCTGGCCAAGAACTCCGACGGCATCGACAAGTTCCTGTCGGCGGTGAGCTCACTTTCGGATCAGCTGAAGAATGTCTCGGGCCGGCTCGACAGCACGCTGAAGGCGGCCGAAGGCTTGCTCAATTCCGTCGACAAGGACCAGATCAAGAGCATCGTGGCCAATGTCGATACGGTGACGGCGAACCTGAAGGAGACCTCGAAGCAGTTCGATACCGTCATCGGCAACGTCAACACGGCGGTCGGCTCGATCAACGATTTCGCCAAGCAGACACAGGGCACGTTGGCCAGGGTCAACGGCGTGCTCGACGGCATTGATCCGAATGACGTCCGCACCGCGCTCGCCAATATCCAGAAGGCGAGCGACAGCGCCAACAAGGCGGCTGCCGACATAGCCAAGGTCACCGACAAGATCGCCAGCCGCTCCGATGACATCAACGATACGATCAGGAATGCCCGCCAGCTTGCGCAGCGCCTCAACGACGCTTCGGTGCGCGTCGATGGCATCCTCGAAAAGGTCGACAATCTCCTCGGCTCCGGCGAGGCCAACGGCGTGATGGCCGATGCCAGGGCCACATTGAAATCCTTCAAGCAGGTGGCCGACACGCTGAACTCCCGCCTCGGCACCATCGTGGACAACCTGTCGCGCTTCTCCGGCCAGGGCCTGCAGAACGTGCAGGGGCTGGTGCAGGACAGCCGGCGCTCGATTAATCGCATCGAGGAAGCGGTAACCGATCTCAGCCGCAATCCGCAGCGCATTCTGTCCGGCGGCGCCGGCGAGGTCCGGCAGTTCGATGGTAGGGCGCGGCGTTGACTTCGGCTGCCGCGACAGCCAAGAAAATAAACTGCAAATGCGGGTTGATCGTAAGATCCGGGGATGACGGGGATCAGGCGTGAAGTCGGTGAGGGTGGTGGCGGGGACTTTCAGATCATCCGCGGCAGCATTGCTGGTGCTTGCGCTTGCCGGCTGCGCGGCATTGGGCGCCAAGCCGGCGCCGCTCGACACGTTCGAATTGTCGGCGCCGTCGGTCGACGTGCGTGCCCACAGCCGTCGCCAGATCCTGATCGCCCAGCCGTCGGCGCTCAAGGCGCTGGATAGCCAGAACATTGTCATCAGGCCTTCCGACCGGTCGATCCAGTTCCTGAAGGGCGCGCAATGGGCGGACCGGCTGCCGCTGATCGTCCAGGCAAGGCTGGCCGAAACCTTCCAGCGCTCCGGCAGCTTTGCCGGCGTCGGCAAGCCGGGTGAGGGGCTGGCGATCGACTACCAGATCATCGTCGAGGTGCGCTCCTTCGAGGTGCGCGTCGATGGTGGCGAGCATGCCGATGTCGATCTGTTCGTGCGCATCCTGAACGACCGCAATGGAGAGGTGCGCGCTTCGAAGAGCTTCACCGCGAGCGCGCCGGTCTCCGGCGGCGGCAATGCGGCTTATGTCGACGCCTTGGACAGCGCCTTTGGACAGGCGGCGAAGGACATCGTCCGCTGGACGGATTCGACGATCTGAGCTCGGGCCAAGCCGACAATCGAAATCATCGACATGAAAAAGGCGGGTCGAGACCCGCCTTTTTAGTTCTGATTCCGCTTGGCGGCGTCAGTGCAGCCGGCCGCTGGCATGGGCCAGCATGGTGTAGACCTTGCCGGTGTCGGAGGTCAGATAAGTCTGGGCCATGATGTTGTCGCGGTCGTTGCGCGAGACATCCTTGAGCAGCTTTTCGAAATCCTCGCAGTAGCGGTCGACCGCGGCACGGAATTCCGCCTCGGCCTGATACTTGCGACGGATCTCGTCGAAGGTCTGCTGGCCCTTGAGCGTGTAGAGGCGGCGCGTGAAGACGTCGCGCTCACCGCGGCGGTAACGGTTCCAGAGCTCGATCGAGGCGTCATGGTCGATGGCGCGAGCGATGTCGACGGAGAGCGAGTTGAGCGACTCCATGACGTGCAGCGGCGAGCGCTGGGCAGGCGTTGGGCGCGGCGCTTCCGCGGGCGCTGCCGGCCGCAGCTCTTCCTCGCGCGAGGCGTTGGTCAGCAGGTCGCGCACCCAGCCGCCCTGCGGCGACGTCTTGCCGTTCTCGCGGCGCGGCGCCTCGGCGGGACGTTCCAGGTCGAGCGTGCCGCGCAGGGTGGTCTCAGCAAGCGGCGCCTCCGGAGCGCGAGACACCGGTTGCGGCTGCGGCTGAGATTGCGGAGCCGGCGTGCGGCGCAGCGGCGGCTCGGCGGCGCGGGCCGGCGCTTGCGAAGCAGGGCGCAGACCGCGCGGTTCGCCCTGCTCGCTGCTGCCGCTGCGGCCGGATTTCGCAACGATATCCGACAGTTCCTTGAGCGCATTGATCTGCTCGGCAACCGCGCGGCGAATGGCCGAGGTGGATTCCTTGGCCTCTTCCGGCATCTCGATGACGCCCTTCTTCAGCTCGGCACGGGTCAGGTCGAGCTCGCTCTTGATCGAACTCGCGGTGCGACGCATCTCCTCGGTCGCGTCGGCAAAGCGGCGCGTCGCCGAATCGACGACTTCGGCGATGGTGGTGCGGATCTTTTCGGCCGATTCCATCGTGCGGCCTTCCGCGGTCTGCATCGTCTGGCCGACGAGGCTTTCGAAGGAACGCATCACCTTCTCGAGGTCTTCCGACTTCTTGACCAGGCCGACGGCAAGATCTTCCAGCGAGGACTGGCGCTCCAGCGTGTGCTCGAGATTGCTCTGCGCGGAGCTGAGCAGGTTGGAGGCACTGGAGAGCAGCCGGCTGTGTTCGTCGAACTTGGTCGCGATCGAGGCCACCTCGCGCAGCGTCGCCGAGGACAGGTCGGTGAGCCGCGTCGTGTTGGAATCGACGAGGCGCGCCGAGCTGGCGAAGGTCTGGGCGGCCTTCTCCGTGGTTGCGGCGAAGCTCTGCGTGCTGCCCGAGAGTCGCTCCTCGACCTGGCCGAGGTTGACGGCCGCCTGTTCGATGAGCTGGCCGAGCTGCGCGCTGGAGGTCGTCATGCGGCCGATGAGATCGGCCACGCTGTCGGCAAGCGACGAACGAGCGCCTTCGACGGCCGACAGCGTCTCGGCCGTGCGGCTGGCGAGAGCATTGACGAGGTTCGTGTTCTCGCTGCGCAGCTTCTCGGCCGCGCGTTCGGCGACCTCTTCCATGCTGCGCTGCAGTTCGGAGCCGCCCTGGGCGAAGCGCTCGACCAACGGCTTGGCCGTCTCGTCGAGGATCCTCGCCATCTCGGCCGAACGCGCCGCGAGCATGGTGTTGAGCTCGCGGGTGTTGGCGCCGATCGTGCGCGCGGCCTCGTTGGTGCTCTGGCCGATATGCTGGCCGACCGCCGTGAAGGTCTCCGCGATGACATTGGCGCGCGAGATGAGCTGGGCCTCGGCGCTGGAGACCTGCTCGTTGAGCTTCTGGCCCATGGTCTCGGCGGAATAGGCGAGGCGGTTTTCCACGCTCGCGACCTGATCCTCGACGCGGGAAGCGGCGGCAGCGGCACTTGCGGCAAGCCTCTCGTCGGCGCCGGCCAGCGCCTGCTCGATCTCGCGGGCATGCACGGCAAGTTCCTGGCCGGTCTGGCGGGCGCGGTCGGCAACGCGCTGCTCGGTGGCGGCGAAGGCGCCGACGATCGTGTCGGCATGCTCACCGATGGTCGAGCTGGTCGAAGCAATGCGCGACACCAGGCGGTTGTCGGCGTCGTCGAAGATGCGGCCGATTTCGCCTGCGCGAGCGGAAAGCGCTTCCGAACCTTCGGCAATACGCGCCATCAACTGCTGATCGGCGCTGTCGAAGATGCGGCCGAGATCGGTGGCGCGAGCAGCCAGCGCTTCGGCCGATTCGCTGATGCGCATCGAGAGTCGCTCGTCGGCGCCCTCGAAGTTGCGCAGGATGTCGCCGGCGCGGGCGGCCAGCGATTGCGCCGTCTCGACGGCACGGGCAACCAGCTTCTGGTCGGCCGCGTCGAAGGTGTTGGCGATCTCGCCGGCGCGCGTGGCCAGCTTGTCGGCGGTTTCCTCGGCGCGGGCCATGAGCGCGTTCGATGCGTCGTCGGCGCGCGCCATCAGCATGTTAGACGTGTCCTGAGCGCGTTCGTGCAGACGGCGATCGGCCGCCTCGAAGGCCTGGGCGATGTCCTCGGCCCTGGCAAGCAGCGCGGCGGAGGTCTGCTCGGCGCGCTCGGCGATCTTGCGATCGGCGTCGCTGAAAGCGGCTCCGGCCTGTTCATGCAGGGTGCTGGTGATCTCCATGACTTTGTCGCGCAGCGCGCCCGCCACGAACACAGCGGTCTTTTCAAGTACGCCGCGGACGTTGTCGACACCGGTCGACAGCGCACGCTCCATGGTGCCGGCGCGCTCCTCGATGACACCGGTCTGCCGGCTGAAGGCCTGCTCGATCTTCTCCACGTCGGCGGCAATCGCCGCCGAGATGTCGCCGCTCCTGGCGGCGATCTGGTCGATATGCCCGGAAACCGAACGATCGACGTCCTTGCGCGCATCGGCGAGCTTGGCGAGATCGTCCTCCAGGGCGCGGGCCAGCATGTCGCGGCCCTCGGCCAGCTTGCCGACATGGCCGGCGATGACGTTGTCGATCTCGGATCGGCTTTCGGTCAGCTTCTGAAGGTCGGCTTCGAGGGCGCGCTTGAGGATATCGCGGCCTTCGGCGAGCTTTTCGACCTGGCCGGCGACCAGTCCGTCGATGCCGGAGCGGCTTTCGGCCAGCTTGGCGAGATCGGCTTCAAGAGCGCGCGTGAGGATGTCCCGGCCTTCGGCAAGCTTTTCGACCTGGCCGGCGACGAGACCATCGATCGAGGCGCGGCTCTCAGCGAGCTTGGCAAGGTCGGCTTCAAGCGCACGCTTGAGGATGTCGCGGCCTTCGGCGAGCTTCTCGACCTGGCCCGACACCAGGCCGTCAATGCCGGCGCGGCTCTCGGCGAGCTTGGCGAGATCGTCCTCGAGCGCCTTGGATAGCGTCGCGCGGTTCTGCGACAGCTGGTCGGCATGGGTCTGCATGAGGCCGCTGGCATTGGCCATATCGGCCTCCAGCGCGCGCGAAAGCTCGGCGCGGTGGTCGGTGATCTTCTGCGAATGATCGACAATCGCGCCCTGGATCGTGTTGAGGTCGGCTTCCAACGCGCGCTTGAGAATGTCGCGGCCCTCGGCAAGCTTTTCGACCTGGCCGGCGACCAGCCCGTCGATGCTGGAGCGGCTCTCCGCCAGCTTGGCGAGATCGTCCTCCAGCGACTTCGACAGCACGGAACGGTCCTGAACGAGCCGGTTCTGGTGGTCGGCGATGGCGCCGCTGACGGCCTGCAGGTCGGCTTCGAGCGCTTTCGAAAGCTGCGAGCGATCTTCCAGCACCTTGTCCGAGTGTCCCGCGATGGCACCCTTGATGGTGCTGAGGTCGGCCTCCAGGGCGCGCTTGAGGATGTCGCGGCCTTCGGCGAGCTTCTCGACCTGGCCGGCGACAAGGCCGTCGATCGAGGCGCGGCTTTCGGCCAGCTTGGCGAGGTCGGCTTCCAGCGTCTGCGACAGCAGGCTGCGGTCCTCGGCGAGCTTGCCGGCGTGGCTGTCGATCAGGCCGCGGATGCCGCTCAGATCGCTTTCAAGGGCGCGGCTGAGCTCGCCGCGGTCCTCGGCGAGCTTGGTCGAATGGGTCTCGATGAGGCTCCTGATGCCGACGATGTCGGTTTCGAGCGCCTTGGCGAGCACCGCGCGGCCCTCGGCGATCTTCTCGACCTGACCGGCGACAAGGCCGTCGATCGAGGCGCGGCTGTCCTGCAGCTTGCCGAGATCGGCCTCCAGGGCGCGCGCCAGGATGTTGCGGCCCTCGGCCAGCTTCCCGACATGGCCGGCGACCATTTCGTCAATCATTGTACGGGCTTCGACAAGCCTGCCGGAGTCTTCGTTCAAGGCTTGAGACAGGCGATTACGGCCTTGTTCGAGCTGCTCCAGATGGCTGCCCAGCGAGGCGTCGATGGCGGCGCGCGATTCGTTGACCTTGCGCAGGTCTTCTTCCAGCGCGCGCGAGATCAGGCCGCGGCCTTCGGCAAGCTTCTGCACCTGGTTGGTGACGGCGGCATCGATCGCGGCGCGGCCTTCGGCGAATTTCGCCAGGTCCTCCTGCATGGCGGCGGCCATGCGCTCGCGGCTCTCGGAAAGGGCGCGGCTGTGGTTCTCGACGGCTTCCTCGATGCCGACACGGGCATCGGCCAGCCGCTGGATGTCGGAATCGAAGGAGCGCGACACCACATGCCGGGCCGCTTCCATGCGGCCGGCGAAGTCGGTGGCGCGGGCTTCGAGCATCGAGGAGGTCGACGAGATGATGTCGGCCATATCGGCGCCGATCTGGGTCTTGCCCTGATCGATCATCGCCGACAGCGTGTCCTTGCTCTCGGCGAAGGCGTGGGCGATTTCCTTCGCACGCTCCACCATCGTCTCGTTGATCTGACGCGCGCGCGCTTCGAGGGCAGCGTTGAGCTTCTGCGTGCCGGTGTCGAGCGCCTCGGCGCGGGTCTGGAACTCGCTGATCAGCGCCTGGCCGCGTTCGGCCAGCGTCCGCTCGATGCCGCTGAGGCTCGCCTCGAATTCCGAGTTCAGTGTGCGCGCCGCGCCGCCGAGCAACGAGACCATGCCATTGGTGCGGTCGTCGAGCAGGTCGGTCAGCGAGCGGGTCAGGCCGTCCGTGGTGTCGGTCAGCTTGGCGATACGGGTATCGAGCAGGCTCGCGAAAGCCTCGCCGGAGGTCGAGAGGCGGTCGGTGATGCTGTCCAGGCGCGATTCGACCGAATCAAAGATCGACGTCGAGCTTTCATTGATGCGATCGATCAGCGTGTCGCCCGAATTGTTGATCGTCATCGACAGCTTGGTCGAGGCGTTGAGGATCGAGTCGCGGATGATGTCGCTGGCCGAGCCGATCTCGTCGCGCAGCGTCTCGTGAGCGCTGGCAATCGAGGCGCGCACGCGCTCGGCATGGGTGATGACCGCCTCGCGCTCGCTGCCGAGACCGTCAACCAGCGAACGAATGCGGGCCTCGTTCTCGGAATAGGAGCGTTCGAGCTGGCTGACTTCGCCATGGACAAGCGTTTCGAGCTCGACCGCGCGGGCCAGGGTGCGCTCGATGCCTTCGCCCATGGCCGCCACCTCGCGGCGAACGGCCTGGCCGATCATCATGACACGGTCCTGGGCGAGGTTTTCCGGCTCTGCCAGGCGGAAGGCGACCTCGGTCATGGATTGCGCGGCGAGGCGCATTTCCTGCGCGCGCCGAATCATGGCGGCGAACGCCCAGAACAGAATGACCGGAACAATCGCGGCAACCACCAGGCCGATCAGCTCAGGGCGGGCGAAGAACTGGTCGAAGGTGCGGATCTTCCAGATGCCGGGGCCGAACAGGAGATTGGCCAGGCCGCCGGCGCCGGCGATCCAGGCCAGCGAGATAAAGGCGATCACCCAGTAGACGGTGCTCGAAGCACGCCGGTTGAGGCTGTGCAGCAGCGTCTTGTAGTCCTTCTGGCGGTCATCATTGGCGGGCGTGAAGCCGGCGGGAGGCGTAAAGCCGGACGGCTGCCCGTTGCGCGGCTCGATGGGGCGCAGGTCGGCCGGCTTGGCCGCGGGCGCCTTGGGGGGCTGGGGATTGTTTGCCGGCTCCGCTCTATGGCTGCGGCCCTCGCGCGCCAGCTCGTCGGCTGCCGCCGAGATCTGCGCTTCGAGGTCCTCCATCGACGCCGCCATATCGAGCCCGCCTTCGTCGCCGGCAAGGTCAAGGTCGAGCGCCTTTTCCAATTCCGCGGCTACGTCATTCTCGAGAGACTTGGTCGTCGTTGGTTTCTTAGCCATGCCTTCGCTACCCTGTACTAGCTGCCGCGGGACTTATCATTTTGGCCTGATTCTGGCCCGATTCTGGCTTGTCTATCCCGAGCAGGAGGCTGAAAAATGGACCTTCGTATCGTAATGACACACAGGGGTAAAGAAAACATGCATTCAGGGCGATACGTAAAACTTTAAATATAAGGTTAACGGAAGCGTGATCCGGCCGCCCCCGTGACAACATTTTTCCCCTGCAATCGTTAACCCGTTGGCGACCGGAATCGCCTATTTCCTGGGCCCGTCTGCCCGCTTGAGGGAGTTGCAGTGCGTATGCGTGGCGAAACTGGTATTGCGTTTTCCATGCCGGGGGGAGATGTCTCCGGAACGGCCGGAGCCCGACCTGTGGACCTCGGTCATCTGGCACGTCAGACAATGGGCGACCGCGACCTCGAACGGGAGGTGTTGGCGCTGTTCGTGCACCAATCGCTCACCGTCCGCGACCAGATCGCCGATGCCGACATCAGGCAGCGGGTGCTTCTGGCGCATGGCTTGAAGGGCTCGGCGCGCGGCATCGGCGCCTTTGCGGTTGCCGACTGCGCGGCGATCATCGAAAAGCAGCCCGAGGACGTGCGGGCGCTCAAGCGGCTCGGCACCCTGATCGAGGAAGTGCGCGATTTCATCGCCGGCATCAGCCGCTAGCGTTATCTTTTGAAAACGTCATTTCGTGGCGCTTTCGCGCCGCAGTTGACTTGTCCGGTGGAGTGATTATCTCGGCTGCGACTCCTCAGGTGACTTAATGACCAAGCTGACCTACATCGCCCATGACGGGACCCGATTTGACGTGGACGCCGAAAACGGCTCGACGGTGATGGAAAACGCGATCCGCAATGCGGTGCCCGGCATCGAAGCCGAATGCGGCGGCGCCTGCGCCTGCGCGACCTGCCATGTCTATGTCGACGAGGCCTGGACGGCCGAGGTCGGCGAGCCGGAGGCGATGGAAGAGGATATGCTGGACTTCGCTTACGATGTCCGGCCGAATTCGCGCCTCTCCTGCCAGATCAAGGTGCGCGACGCGCTTGACGGGCTGGTTGTTCGGGTCCCCGAGCGGCAGGGCTAAGGCGTGTCGATATTCAGGTGAGGCCGGCCTGCAAATGGCGACTTCCCGCGCTTCCGGTGCTCACGTACTTTGAGGGCTCCGGCCTTCGCCGGCCGAAGGCCTCATAAGGGCCTCCGAATTGTGAAGGCTACGGCCGGCATAGGCCGGTTCTCGGAAGCCACCATTTTCGACTCGGCCTGACCTGAATCTCGACACACCTTGGCTGCTTCCCAATATTCTTTCGCGCTGGCTGCTTGGCAGCAGGCGATAGCTCATGCAGTCTCGCACCGTTTTTGCCAACGGGGCGCAGCGCATGACCGAGACCATCAAGACGGACGTTCTCATTGTCGGGGCAGGGCCGGTCGGCCTGTTCGCCGTGTTCGAGCTCGGGCTGCTCGACATGAAATGCCACCTCATCGACATTCTCGATCGCCCCGGCGGGCAATGCGCGGAGCTCTATCCGGAAAAGCCGATCTACGACATTCCGGGCTGGCCCAAGATCTCGGCCCAGGGTCTCGTCGACAAGCTGATGGAGCAGATCCATCCATTCAAGCCGGAGTTCACCTTCAACCGCATGGTCTCGAGCCTTGAAAAGCTGGAGGACGGCAGTTTCCGCGTCGCCACCGACGAAGGCGAGCTGTTCGAGGTCAAGGTGGTGGTGATCGCGGCCGGCGGCGGCTCGTTCCAGCCCAAGCGCCCGCCTATTCCCGGCATCGAGGAGTATGAAGGCAAGAGCGTCTTCTATTCCGTCCGGCGCATGGAGGAATTTCGCGGCCACGATCTCGTCATCGTCGGCGGCGGCGATTCGGCGCTCGACTGGACGCTCAACCTGCAGCCGATCGCCAAAAGCGTGACGCTGGTCCATCGCCGCCCGGAATTCCGGGCCGCGCCCGACAGCGTCAACAAGATGTATGCCATGCAGGAGATGAAGCAGCTCGAATTCCTGGTCGGTCAGGTCAGCGCCCTTGCCGGCGCGGACGGCCAACTATCGTCGGCGACCATCAAGGGCGGCCCGGATGGCGACGTCGAGGTGCCGTGCACCCGTATGCTGCCGTTCTTCGGCCTCACCATGAAGCTCGGGCCGATCGCCGAATGGGGCCTTAACCTGCACGAGAACCTGATCCCGGTGGATGCCGAGAAGTTCCAGACGTCGGTCTCGGGCATCTTTGCGGTGGGCGACATCAACTGGTATCCCGGCAAACTCAAGCTGATCCTGTCAGGCTTCCACGAGGTGGCGCTGATGGCGCAGGCGGCCAAGCGCATCGTCAGCCCGGGCGAGCGTATCGTCTTCCAGTACACGACGTCATCGACCAGCCTGCAGAAGAAGCTCGGCGTCCACGACTAAGGCGTATTGAATTCAGGTGATGCCGGCCTGCGAACGGCAGCTTCCTGCTCTTCCGGTGCTCACGTACTTCAGGTACGCTCCGCTCCGGCCTTCGCCGGCCGAAGCCCTCATCAGAGTCTTCGCTCTACGAAGCCTACAGCCGGCGTAGGCCGGTTCTCGGAAACTGCCCTTCTCGACTCGGCCTGACCTGAATCTCAACACACCTTCAAGCGATCTACTCCGCGAGCACGGGCGCGGCGTTCTCGTCGTGGCCGCGCAGTTCCTTTTCCGGCATCAAGGCCAGCGTGATCAGCGCCAGCACAAGGATGATGCCGGCGGTAAGGAAGATCATCACGAACGGCGTCGCCGATGTCAGCTGGATGTGCGTCTGCGGGCCTTCGGCGGCCAAGGGCAGGCCAAAACCCAGCGCAACGGCGCCCAGCATGGCGACGCCTAGCGCGCCGCCCAGCGTGCGCAGGAAGGTCAGGACGCCCGTCGCGACACCGAGATGCGCGCGGTCGACCGCGTTCTGGACCGAAACGGTGCTGACGGGAAAGGTCGTGCCGCTGCCCAGGCCGATCAGCGTGGTAAGGATTTCGACTTCGAGCAGCGAGGCGTGTCCCGCAATGGCACTGAGCAAGCCTATGCACAGGATTGCCAGGCAGATCCCGATCATGGCGATGCGCTTGTAGTGGACGAAGCGTGGTATCATGCGGCCACTGAAAGTGGCGCCGGCAACGGTGCCGAGCAGCAGGCCAAGCATCGCCGTGCCGGATTCGCTCACGGAAAGCCCGACGACCGATTGCAAATAGACCGGCAGGTAGACCGACGCGCCGATGTTGGCGGCCTGCAGCAGGAACATCGACAGCGTGCCGGCGAGCACGATCGGGTTGCCCAACACTTCGAGCGAAACCAAAGGCTCGGCCGCCCTCAGCAGCCTCAGCGCGAAGAAGAACCAGAACACGGCAGAGCAGGCCACGAGCCCGAGAATCTCCGGTGAGAACCAGGGATAGGTGCTGCCACCCCAGCTGAGCGCCAGGAGCAGCAGCGTGGTCGCGATGACCAGGAGCACCGCCCCCAAACCGTCGATGCTGTGATGTTTGGCTGCGATCGGCAGCTTCTTCAGCGGGTTGTTGACGATGGCCATGGCCAGGAAGCCGATCGGCAGGTTGATCCAGAAGATCAACGACCAGTGCAGGTGTTCGGCAAAGACACCGCCGAGCAGCGGGCCGGCGACACTGGCCACCGCCCAGGTGCCGGAGATCCAGGCCGCGTAGCGGGCGCGCTCGCGCGGCGGCACGAGATCGCCGATGACCGTCTGGGCCAGCGCGAAGAGACCGCCGCCACCGGCGCCCTGGATGGCGCGGCCGATGATCAGCACCAGCATGTTGGGCGCGAGCGCGCTGACCAGAGACCCGAGCAGAAAAATGAGGATGCCGGCGTGGATGACCGGCCGGCGTCCATAGACATCGGAGATCTTGCCGTAGAGCGGCGCCACGGCCGTTGCGGTCAAAAGATAGCCGGTGACGATCCATGGCAGGTACTCGGCATGGCCGAGCGCGCCCGCGATCGTCGGCAGGGCGGGGGCCACGATGGTCTGGTCAAGAGCCGCCAGCAACATCGACAACAGCACGCCGCCGATGATGGTATTCTTCTCGCTCTCGCTCATCAGCGGCGCGGCTTTCGGTGCCAACGTCTCGACGGTCTGATCCATACGTCGTTCTTTCAAAGGCTGATGCTTGGCGCGCCAAACGGCTCTTGCCGGTCGCGCCTGTCATTTCTCATCGTGGATAGCGGCTCGAGCGTTTGGAACCCGCTATATGTCGTGCGATATAGACCGATTTCGACCGTCCTTTGAAAGTTTTCCCGGTCTGGCACCATGCTTGGGCGAAATTGGCCTCGGATAAGGCTTGCCTCAGGTCAAGGCGGCGGCAGTTGCCCGGCTTCGACGCGCTGCATCCGGTAGCGCATCAGTCGGAGGATACGGCTTTCGAAATTGACGCTCTCGACGCGGTCGAAGCGGACCTGGTCCTGATCGTGCCTGGCGAGCTCGGCTGCCTGGACCGCAGCGGCCTCGAGCTTCGCCTGCTCGCAGGTCTTTTGCGGCGGGAGTGCCTTCAGCGCATCCTCGAGCAGGCGCGCATGGTTCTTGGCGATCTCGACATGGCGCTCCTCATGCCGCTTGATGTCGGCCGAGAGCGTGTCCCAGACCAGCCTGACGCCGGGATCGGATTTGCGCGGGCGCCGCCATTCGGGGAGGATCACCTTGACCTTCACGGTGACGGCCGCGTCGGCGATGCGGCAGGACCCGGCGCTCTGCGCGTAGCTGATGCGGGTCGTGAAGGCCATCTGCGTGGCGCCCGGGTGCCGCGAGCCGGTGCTCTTCACTTCGGGCCCGTTTTTCGAGAGCTGGTTCTGGATATCGTCGAGCGTGCGGCCGCCGACGCTGAAATAGCTGTAGGTCTTCACCAGATTGGCCGCGCCCGCCGGCAGGGCGGTGATCGAGAGCATCAGGGCGCAGAGCAGGGAACGGTTCATCATATTGCCTCTTCACGCACCTTGCTTTAGGGCCGTCGCCAGCGCAACGGAATTGATTTCGCGCGGATCACGCATGGTTGATGGACAATGACGATAAGGCGATGGCAGTTGGCGCATGGACGCTATCTCGACCTCGGTCCGAAGGCGGTCGTCGCCGGCATCCTCAACGTGACGCCCGACAGCTTTTCGGACGGCGGCTTGTTCATCGCGCCCGAGAAGGCGCTGGAGCAGGCGCGCCGCATGGTCAAGGAGGGCGCGGCCATCATCGATGTCGGCGGGGAATCGACCCGGCCGGGTTTTGCACCGATTGCCGCCGAAGAGGAGCAGGCGCGCGTGCTGCCGGTCATCGCGGCGCTCGCCGCTTCCGGCGACGCGCTGATTTCGGCCGACACCTATCGCGAGGATACGGCGCGGCGGGCGGTCGCCGCCGGCGCCCATATCGTCAACGACGTCTGGGGGCTGCAGCGTGAGCCTGGCATTGCGCGCGTCGCCGCCGAGACCGGCGCCGGGCTCGTCATCATGCATACTGGACGCGAACGACAGAAGCTGCCCGACGTGATCGAGGACCAGTTTCTTTTCCTGCGCAAATCGCTGGAGATCGCGCGCACCGGCAAGGTTGCCGACAGCCAGATCGTGCTTGATGCCGGCTTCGGCTTCGCCAAGGAAACGGCGGAGGAAAACCTCGACCTGATGGCGCGGTTTTCCGAGCTTCAGGCGCTCGGCTATCCACTGATGGCGGGGACCTCGCGCAAGCGCTTCATCGGTACCGCGACCGGGCGTGAGCCGGGCGAGCGGGCAGCCGGCACGGCGGCCACCAGCGTCATCCTGCGCTTGAAAGGAGCCGACCTCTTTCGCGTCCACGATGTCGCAATCAACGTGGATGCGCTGGCACTGACCGATGCTATGCTTCAACGCGAAACCGAGCTTGCTCCCGGACACTGATCATGTACGTCATCCGCATGAAGAACTGTGCCTTCTTCGCCCGCCACGGCGTGCTGGACGAGGAGGAGACGCTTGGCCAGCGTTTCTATGTCGATGCCGAGCTGACGGTCGAGCCCAGCCGGCCGCTGACCGAAGATTCCATCGAGGACACCGTCAATTACGGCCTCGCCTTCTCGGTCATCGAGAAGATCGTGACCGGACATCGCCGCTTCCTGATCGAGGCGCTGGCGCTGGAGGTGGCGAAGGCGCTGACGACCCGGTTCTCTCAGATCAGGAAAGCCGCGATCACCGTGCGCAAACCGAACGCCCCGGTGCCGGGCGTGCTCGATTATGTCGAGGTGACCGTTGTCTGGCCAGAATAGCGCCGTCTACCTCAGTCTCGGCGGCAATCTCGGCGATCCGGCGAAGTCCATGGGCGCGGCCTTGCGCATGCTGGACGGCGACGATCAAACGCGTATTACCGCCGTCTCCTCGCTTTACCGCACGCCGCCCTGGGGCAAGCTTGACCAGCCCGATTTCCTCAATGCCGCCGCCGCGATCGAGACGGCGCTTTCGCCACGCGCGCTGCTCGAGCTTTGCCTCGACGTCGAGAGGCGGTTGAAGCGCGTGCGCGAGGAGCGCTGGGGGCCGCGCCTTATCGACATCGACATCCTGGTGTTCGGCGACCGGGTGATCCATGAGACCGGGCTCGAAGTGCCGCATCCGCGCATGCTGGAGCGCGCCTTCGTGCTGGCGCCTCTGGCCGAAATCGCGCCAGGGCTTTCGGTCGGCGGCAGGAGCGTGTCGGAACGGCTCAAAGCCGTCGACACGTCCGGTATCGAGCGGCTGCCGTCGGGCCGGGAATGGTGGCTGGTCTGATTTTGAATTGTCGCAATTCCGGACGGAAAACCGCTCACACTTTTCCTGGAATTGCTCCAAAGCCGACCGGTCAGCCGGAAAAACCGCCGCCGTCCAAGAATGCCTGCTCCTCGGCCGTCGTCTCGCGGCCGAGCATGCGGTTGCGGTGCGGAAAACGTCCGAAGCGCCGGATGATCTCCAGATGCTCCTAGGCGTATTTCAGATAGTCGGGCGCCCTGGCGAGCGTTAGCTCGACCGACCGTTGCTGGTCCGCAAGCACTTCGGAATGCTCGAAGGGCAGGTAGAGGAAGACGCGAAACAGTTCTTCCAGCTCAAGGTCCTGACCGGCGGCGATTGCCCTGTCGGCGAAGTATCTGGCCAGCGGATCGGTCGCGTACACGTGGCCGGTGCCGCGGAAGCAGTTGCGTGGAAACTGGTCGAGCAGGATCATCAACGCCAGCGATCCTTCGGCATGCGCGCTCCAGTCATCGCATTCACGCCGCGCCGCCGCGTAATGCAACTCGAGAAAGCGGCTGCGGAAATCGGCGTCGAAGGCGTCGCTCTTTTCGAACCAGGCGTCCTCGCCGGCGTCGCGCCAGAATTTGATGACCGAAAGCGCTCGTGGATCAAGCCCTGCCATATTTGCCCCTCAGTTCTTGGTCTCTGCCTGGTTCAGCACGACGGCGGTTTCCTGGTTCAGCGCGCGGCCGGCGCGGCGCGGCTGGGTAAGCGGCGTCGGGATCGGAGTGCCTATATTGCCCTTGAGGAAACGCTGGCCGGCGCGCACGCCCTCGGCCAATTGCGTCTCGAAGCGCGCTTCGTCGCGGCGTCGCACATCCTCCATGACTTCGGCGACCTCCTCGGGATCGACGCCCAGCGCTTCCAGCGCGGAGCCGCCGAAGACCAGCGCCGATTCGAAGGTCTCGCGCAGCTGATAGTCGACGCCGGCGCGTACGAGCTGCAGCGCAGTGCCGCGGTCGAAGGCGCGCGCCAGAATGGTGACCAGCGGGAATTCGGCCTTGATCAATTGGGCGATGCGCACGGCGGCGTCGGGCTTATCGACGCAGATCAGCACCGCGCGGGCGCGCCCGGCGCCGGCCGCATGCAGGATGTCCAGCCTCGTGCCGTCGCCGTAATAGACCTTGAAACCGAAATCGGCCGCCGCCTGGATCATCTCCACCTCGTTGTCGATGATCGAGACGTCCATCCCGCGCAGCAAAAGCGGCTGGCTGGCGATCTGGCCGAAGCGGCCGAAGCCGATGATCAGCACGCTGCCGGTGAGGCCGTCGGCGATGTCGACGCCGTCGAGGGACTGCTCGTCACGCGGGGTGAGGTAACGGAGCGCCAAGATCGCGAGCGGCGTCAGCACCATTGAGATGATGACGATGGCAGTCAGCGTGGCGTTGGCCTGGCCGTCGATGATGCCGACCGCGGCAGCGGACGAATAGAGCACGAAGGCGAACTCGCCGCCCTGCGCCATGAAGACGGCGCGTTCGAGCGCCTCGCGATGGCCGCTTTTCAGAATGCGCGCGACGACGTAGATGCCGAATGCCTTCATGACCATGTAGGCGACGACATAGATGGCGATGAGCCGCCAGTTCTGGGCGACGACGCCAAGGTCGAGCGACATTCCGACGGCGAGGAAGAACAGGCCGAGCAGAATACCGCGGAACGGCTCGATATCGGCTTCGAGCTGGTGGCGGAAGGTCGATTCCGACAACAGCACGCCGGCGAGGAAGGCGCCCATGGCCATCGACAGGCCGGAAAGCTGCATGGCCAGGGCCGATCCCAGCACCACCAGCAGCGCCGCGGCGGTCATGACTTCGCGGGCGCGGGCATCGGCCAGGATGCGGAAGAGCGGATTGAGCAGGTAACGACCGGCCACGACCAGCCCGACGATCGCCGCGATGCCGATGCCGACTTCGGTCAGCCGCTCAGAAAAACTGGTCTCGGCGCCGCCGGGCGCAAGGAACGCAATAAGCGCGAGCAGCGGCACGATCATCAGGTCTTCGAGCAGCAGGATGGAGACGATGCGCTGGCCTTTCGGCGTGGCGATCTCGCCGCGCTCCTCCAACAATTGCATGACGATGGCCGTCGAGGTCAGGACGAAGCCGGCGCCGGCGACAAAGGACTGCGCGATCGGAAATCCGCCGGCCAATCCGACGAGAGTAAGCAGGACTGCGCAGACGCCGACCTGCAGCGCGCCAAGTCCAAAGATCTCGCGGCGCAGCCCCCAGAGCCGCGACGGCTGCATCTCCAAGCCGATGATGAACAGGAACATGACGACGCCGAGCTCCGCGACGTGGAGGATCGCTTCCGATTCAGAAAAGATGCGCAGGCCGAACGGACCGATGACGACGCCGGCGGCGAGGTAGCCGAGGATCGAGCCGAGCCCCATGCGCTTGAAGATCGGCACGGCGACCACGCCGGCAGCAAGCAGCGCCACCACTTGCACCAGATCGCTGTTCGATGCCTCAGCTGCCATGCCTGTCATCCAGTTGCTCAAGCACTCCTTGCATGCACAGGGAGGGAGAGGCAAGGGCGGGCGGACTGACTTGAAGGGTAGGGTGCCGTTGAAGCGGCCTCCGCTTGCCTGCCGGACGTTCGGCATATACAGTAGCCGAATGCCTGACTATTCGTCCCGCCCGCCTCTGCATATCCCGATGGATGCGCTCAGTGAAGTCCTGCAGGACTTTCGCTTGAGTGGGGTCAACTATGGCCGCTGCGAGCTCCGGCATCCATGGAGCATCGCCTTTCCGCAACAGAAGCTGCTTCGCTTTCACTTTGTCGGCCAGGGTCCATGCTGGATTTATACCGAAGCGGAAGGCTGGCAGGAGTTGCGCGATGGCGATCTGGTGCTGTTGCCGCAAGGCCTCGCCCACCGGTTGGCCAGCGCGCCGGACGTTGCAGGCGACTCGCTCGAGAGTTGCCACGTGACCAAGTTGGGAAGCAATGTCTGTGAGGTGGTGCGGGAAGGGACGGGAGCGACAAGCACCCTTTTCTGCGGCTCCATGGCCCTGGGCGCCTGTGCGCTCAATCCACTGATCACGTTGATGCCACCTATTATCAAAGGGTGCGATGTGGCCGGCAACGATCCGGTCGTCGGTCCTTTGCTGGCGGCTATGACGGCCGAGGCCGCGCAACCGCAGATGGGCAGCGCCACGATTCTGTCCCGTATGGCGGACTTGCTGACCGCCCGGCTCATCCGCTGCTGGGTCAATTGCACTGGGGCCTCGACCACCGGTTGGCTCGCCGCCATCCGCGACCCTCATATCGGCCGCGCGCTGGCAGCCATGCACCGAGACCCCGGCCATAACTGGACCCTGGAAAGCCTTGCCGGCCTGGCAGGCCAATCGCGCTCGATTTTCGCCGAGCGCTTTAGCGCTGTGTTAGGGGAGGGCGCTGCCCACTATCTTGCCCGTCTGCGGATGCAGCTTGCCCGCGAGTTGCTGGGGCAAAACGGCCTGTCGGTTGCCGAGGTCGCTACCCGTTTGGGCTATGATAGCGAAGCATCCTTCGCGCGCGCGTTCAAACGCATCACCAATGTCTCGCCGGGCGTTGTGCGCCGCACAATTTCCGGACGAACGGACATGAATTTCGGATTTTAAGGTACATATCATCCGAAACGACTCGTCTATTGAAGACCTCCAAACCTTGGAGATTTTTCAGTGACAGACATGACGTTACAGCTTGAAGACGCGGCGATAGACCTCGATGACGCCGCGCCAGCCACGTGGCACGCAGCTACCTGGTTTGCGGTCATTTCATTGGCGGCCACCAGCTTTGCCCTGGTATCAGCCGAATTTCTGCCGGCAGGCCTGTTGACGCCGATGGCGCGGGACCTCGGCATCAGCGAAGGAACCGCCGGACAGGTCGTCACCGCCACGGCTTCAGTCGGCGCGGTGACGGCCATGTTGAGCAATGTTCTCATCGGCCGATTGAACCGCAAGACGGTGCTGGTTGGCCTCAGCGCCTTGGCGGTCGGTTCCAACCTCCTTGCCGCGCTGGCGCCCAATTTCTGGCTGTTGCTGCTGGGCCGGGCCGGGCTCGGAATCGCTCTCAGCGCATTCTGGGCACTCTCGGTTGCCGTCGTGGCCAGGCTAGTTGGCGCCAATGCGACAGGTCGGGGCATGGCTATCGTCACCCTCGGCGTCTCGCTCGCCACCATTGCCGCGCCATCGGTCGGTGCGTTGATCAGCGACTGGCTGGGATGGCGCAGCGCCATGGCCTTGACAGCGGGGCTGGCAGTGATTGCCATGCTGCTGCAGTTGGTTAGCCTGCCGACCCTGCCGGCCACGGCCAGCAATAGTCTTGCGGATGTATTTCGGCTGACACGGCGGCGTGGCATTCAACTCGGCATGCTGGCCATTCTTTTGCTGATGACAGGGCATTTTGCCGGCTCGGTCTATGTACGCCCCTTCCTCGAACATGTGACGCTCCTGGCGACCGCGCCAATTGCCTTGGCCCTGCTCGGATTTGGCATCGCCGCTGTGATCGGCAATATTGCCGGCGGCCGCATGGCCGATGCCAATATCCGCATGGCGCTCGCGGGCAACGCCGCATTGATGGCGTTTGCGGCGCTGGCATTGGTGCTTTGGGGCGTGCACATCGCCGTCGCCTTCGCATTCGTCACCATTTGGGGCTTGGCCTTCGGCATGGCGCCGGTCGTGCTGCCGACCAATCTGTCCCGCGCGGCGCCTGATGCGCTGGAAGCAGCGGGTAGCCTGATGGTCGTCTCTTTCCAGGTTGCCATTACCATTGGTGCGGTTCTCGGCGGATATGTCGTGGACACCTATGGTGCCTCTGGACCGTTGACCATTACCGTCGTCCTTGCCGCATTGACGGTCGTGCTGGCGCTGCTACAGCCTCGCGGGTGAACTTTGCTCCAACTGACATGGAGCGTCTCATCGTTTCACGAAAACGGTGAGACGCACTATCTCTTTGTTTTCGGGGCTGAAAACCGTTTCGCACATTTCCTGGGATTGCTCTAAAGCCGTCGCGTCTGAATGGCCTCGTACGACGCGCTTTAGCTTGTTGCTTTATGCCTGTCGTCGACCCAAAACCGCTGCGCGCTTTGGGCGACATGCATCGGGCGGCCTCAACACGGACGCCGCGACGTTGCAACCTGATTACACAAGTTTATGCGGCCCGGTCGTTGCGTCACGCCACAATCAGCGGTTATGGCACGTTCGGCTTCGGCTAGTGGAGGCAGCGGCGATGGGCGGCTGCCTTTTTTTGAGGAGATGATTGACATGAAGAAGTTTTTGCTCGTTGCCGTGGGTGTTGCGGCGTTGGCCGGTTCGGCTTGCTCCAAGGGGCCGGAATGCACGCAGGAAATCGCCGCCAAGAAGGCGCAGGACATGGCTGCCGCGCTCCAGGAAGCCATCACCAAGGATCCGAGCAAGGCGGCCGATCTGACCGCCAAGGTGCAGGCCGTGACGACGAAGTATCAGGGCGCCACGACGCTCGACGAAGCCTGCAAGGCCTATGACGAGCTGACCGCCACCATCAAGGGTTGAGCAACGCTTCAGGACGTGGAAGGGCGCTGGCCATCGGCTGCCGCCTTTTTTGTTGCGCGCCGTTTTGGACGGCGGACCTTCCCGATGTGCTACGCGATACCCATTGCGCGCTTATGGTCGGTGATCTCGGCGAGCAGCCAGTCCTGAAACAGGCCGGTTCCGGGCTTGTTCCCGATGCTGCGGCGCTGATGCAGATAGATGCCGGCGGGGTAGGTGTGGCGGGCGCTGAAAGGAGCGACAAGCTTGCCTTGCTGCAGAAGGTCCTGCGCCATCATGGTATCGGCCAGAGCGATCCCCGCGCCGTTTATCACCTCGCGCATGATCAAGGTGCAGTCGTCGAGCGTCGTGCTGGATTTCGGCGTGGTGTCCAGAACGCCCTCCTGCTCCAGCCAGCGCCGCCAGCGCATGCTCTCGCATTCGTGGATCAGATGATGATTGACGAGATCGGCGGGCGTTCTGAGCGGCACCGGTCCTTCGAGCAGCGAGGGCGCGCAGACCGGGGTCAGGACCAGCGGGATCAGCAGCGTCAGGGCCGGGCCGGCCTTGTAGACGAACTCGTCAACAATGGCCAAATCGAAGTTGGCGCGCTTGCCCGAGGTAGAGATCTCCAGGTCCACGGCTGGATGCTGCTTGCGGAAATTCGGCAGCCGGTCCGCCAGCCAAAGGTTCAGGACCGCCGGTACGCAGAGAACCCTGACACGCTGCGTCCTGCCGTGACCATGGACGAAGCTGACATCGTCGGTGGCACGCCAGATGGCCTCGAATGCCTCTGAGAGAGAGCGCGCATAATATGAGCCCCTGATGGTAGGCGTAATCTGGCGAAAGCCGCGCTCGAACAGGTCCTGGCCAAGGTTCTTCTCAAGCGCGCGGATGTGGCGGCTGACGGCCGAAGGCGTCAAATGCAGCTCTTCCGCTGCATCCTTGATGCTGCCGAGACGCGCGGCGGCCTCGAAAGCGCGCATGCCATTGAGTGAGGGCAGGGCCATTGGCCGATCATGAAATGTCAGTTGAGTTTTTGTCAATCGACTTGGGCAAAATTGGCGTTTGATCGCCTGGCCGGTTCAGGGATACCCAAAAGGCAAGAGCGACCAAGTCGCCATCCGAAAACGATTGTTTGGGCACTCCGATGCCATTCCACCATCGGTGGAGACTGGGATCACCGGTTTCCGGCGGTGGCCGGCGAAGCTTTGCCTATGACGCAAGCTAAGCCTCGGCGAGGCGCCCCGGAATGGGAGAACGAGCTTTATGCCTCAGTCGCCGGCGCCGGTCTTCGAAGCGGCGGACGAGATTTCCGCGGAAACCTCGGTCGTCGTGATCCTGCAAACCGCTCAAACAGGTTTTGGGCCACGGGCAGCGGCGCTCGATGCTGAAATGAACGGGATCTTGTCCCGCGCGTGTTCCGAGCCGGCCGCGCTTGAGGAGTCCGGCGCCTGCGTCGATGTCATCGCGCCGAAGACGATACCGGTCCGGCGCGTGGTGGTGCTGGCCTTGGGCAGGGCCGAGGCCGTAACCCCGCTTTCCCTGGCGCGCGCCGGCGGGTTGCTTGCAGCGCATCTGGAAGGCAAGGGCGAATGCACGGCCACCCTCGTGCTGGACCCGCTCGCCGGTGTCGGCCTGCCCGCAGCGGAAGTGCTGGCGCGGGTCGCGCTAGGCCTGCGGCTGCGGCGGTATCGTTTCGACCTGCGCAACCGGCGTCAGGGAGCAGGCGCCGACCGCACCTTGCGGGTGCAATTGATAGGCGCGGCCGGTCCGGAGCTGAAGCCGGCGCTGGCGCGGGTCAATGCCATTGCCGACGGCGTCGAATATGCGCGCACGCTGGTCAACCTGCCGCCGAACCATCTCCACCCGGACAATTTCCATGACCACCTGGAGCCGCTGCGCGAGGCCGGCATCGATGTCGAGATCCTCGATGCGGCACGGCTGAAGGAGCTCGGCATGAACGCGATCCTGGCCGTCGGCTCCGGCTCGGCGCGACCGCCGCGCGTCGCCGTCCTTCGCTATCGCGGCAAGGGCGCTCCCGCGCAGCCATTGGCTTTCGTCGGCAAGGGCGTCTGCTTCGATTCCGGTGGCCTGTGCATCAAGCGCGGCGAGCAGATGTTCGACATGAAGGCCGACATGGGCGGCGCGGCCGCCGTGGTCGGGCTGTTGATTGCGCTCGCCCGGCAAGGCAGCCCGGTGCATGCCGTCGGCGTGCTCGGCATTGCCGAGAACATGCCGTCCGGCACCGCGCTCAAGTCACGCGATATCGTCACGACGGCGTCGGGCCAGACCGTGGAAGTGTTCGACACGGATGCGGAAGGCCGGCTGATCCTGGCCGACTGCCTCTATTATGCCGCCTCGCGTTTCAACCCCTCGGTGATCGTCGACTTGGCGACGCTGACCTATTCGGTGATGCGGGGTCTCGGCTCGGTCTTCGCCGGCCTTTTCAGCACCGACGACACCATTGCCTCGCGCATGATCGCGGCTGGGGAAAAGGTCGGCGAGCGGTTCTGGCAGCTGCCGCTCGACCGTGCCTATGACGAGGGGCTGCACTCGCCTTTCGCCGATATCCGTCATCACGCCAAGGACATGGAAGACGGCGACGCGCCCTATGCCGCGGCCTTCCTGCGCAATTTCACCGAGGATCGTCCCTGGGTGCATCTCGACATTGCCGGCAAGGAACTGGCCGACAAGGACCGGCCGCGGGGCCGGGAAGGCGCCACGGCTTTCGGCGTGCAGATGCTGGAAGAATGGGTGCACTCCGGCCGGGCGGCGAACTAGGCGACAGCGAGATGTCTTCAACCACTGAGGGAGCCGGGATGTCGTCCGAGATCGTCAGCAAGGAAGGGTGGGCCGGCTTCGGCGCCTATGAGACCTGGTATCGGATCAGCGGCGAGTCCGATGCCGGCAAGGCTCCGGTCATCATCCTGCATGGCGGGCCGGGCGCCGCGCATAATTACGTCGATGCCTACAAGCTTCTTGCCCGGGGCGGCCGCACGGTCATCCACTACGACCAGTTGGGCTGCGGCAATTCCACCTTGCTGCCGGAAAAGGGCGCCGATTTCTGGACGCCCCAACTCTTCATCGACGAACTGGAGAACCTCATCGACCATCTCGGCATCCGCGGCGGCTTCCATGTGCTGGGTCAAAGCTGGGGCGGCATGCTGGGTGCCGAATACGGCGTGACCCGGCCGAAGGGCCTGAAGTCGCTGACCATCGCCAATTCGCCGGCTTCCATGAAGCTCTGGGTCGAGGAAGCCAACCGGCTGCGCGCCGATCTGCCCCGGGACGTGCAGGACACGCTGACCCGTCACGAACAGGCCGGCACGACGAACGATGCTGCCTACCAAGAAGCGACGATGCGGTTCTACGAACGGCATGTCTGCCGGGTCGTGCCGTTCCCGCCCGAGGTGACGGAGACCTTCGCCCAGATCGTGCGCAATCCTACCGTCTACAATGTGATGAACGGGCCGAACGAATTCCACGTCATAGGCACGCTGAAGAGCTGGAGCGTTATCGACCGCCTGCCGGCCATCGAGGTTCCGACGCTCCTCATCTCCGGCCGTTACGACGAAGCCACGCCCGCGACCGTGCAGCCCTTCAAGGACGGCATCAAGGGATCGCGCTGGGAGATATTCGAGCATTCCAGCCACATGCCGCATGTCGAGGAGCAGGATCTCTGCATGCGGGTGGTGGGAAACTTCCTGGACGACAACGAAAACTGAAAAGGGGAATGACGACATGAAGAAACTGCTTTTGGCGGCGTCGGCCGCCGCATTGCTGGCCGGCTCGTGGCTCGCTCCGGCGCATGCCGAATATCTCAAGGAACACCGCGGCGGCACCATTCGCCTTCTCGCCCGATCGGCGGCCGGAACCCTCGATCCGCATATCAACTACACGGACCAGGGCTGGCAGATGTACCAGCCGATCTATGACGGCTTGGTCGCCTTCCGCAAAGCCGAGGGCGTCGACGGCTTTTCCATTGTCCCCGATCTGGCCGAGGCGCTACCCACGGTCAGCAATGACGGCAAGACCTTCACCTTCAAGCTGCGCAAGGGCATCAAGTTCTCCAACGGCCAGGACCTCGGCGTGAAGGACGTGGTCGCGTCCTTCCAGCGCATCTTCAAGATTTCCGGCCCGACGTCGGGCACCTTCTATGCCGGCATTGTCGGCGCCGATAAATGCCTGGCCGACACCAAGAGCTGCACGCTGGAAGGCGGCGTCGTCGCCGACGAGGCGGCCGGCACGATCACCCTCAATCTCACCAAGCCGGACGCCGAGATCCTCTACAAGCTCGCCTTGCCGCATGCCGTGATCCTGCCGGCGGACACGCCTCCGGAAGATATGGGCTCCAAGCCGATCCCCAGCACCGGCCCCTACATGATCTCGGCCTTCGATCCCAACAAGGGCATGACGGTTTCCCGCAACCCCAACTTCAAGCAGTGGAGCGAGGAAGCCCAGCCGGACGGCTATCCGGATGTCGTGCAGTATGATTTCGGCCTGTCGGAAGAGGCCGCCGTGACGGCGATCCAAAATGGCGAGGCGGACTGGATGTTCGACGCGCTGCCCAGCGACCGCCTCGGCGAACTTGGCAGCAAGTCAATGGACCAGCTGCATATCTCGCCGCTTTCGGCCTGGTGGTACGCGCCGCTGAACACGCGCATGGCTCCGTTCGACAATGAAAAGGCCCGCCAGGCCGTCGCTTACGCGGTCGACCGCAACACGTTGGTCAAGCTGTTCGGCGGCAAGGTGCTGGCCTCGCCGGTCTGCCAGGTCCTGCCGCCGGATTTCCCCGGACATGAGGACTATTGCCCCTTCACCAAGAACCCGGGCGCCAAATGGTCGGCTCCGGATGTCGGGAAGGCCAAGCAGCTCGTCGAGGAATCGGGCACCAAGGGCCAGAAGGTGACCATCATCGTCGAGGACACCGCCATCTCGCGGTCGATCGGCGTCTATCTGCAGAGCGTGCTGACCAATATCGGCTACGTCGCCGACGTCAAGCCGATCTCGTCCAACCTGCAGTTCACCTATATCCAGAATACCAACAACAAAGTGCAGATGTCGGTGACCCAATGGTACAAGGATTACCCGGCAGCGTCGGACTTCCTGAACATCCTGTTCAGCTGCGCTTCCTATCGCGAAGGCTCGGATGCCTCGATCAACATTTCCGGCTTCTGCGACAAGGATATTGACGCCCAGATGCAAAAGGCGCTGGACCTCGGCGTGACCGACCAGAAGGCGGCCGACAAATTGTGGGCGGCAATCGACAAGCAGGTCACCGACAAGGCGCCGGCGGTCGGCCTCTTCACGCCGAAGCGGCTTGATTTCGTCAGCAAGCGCATTGGCAATTTCAAGTTCAACCCGCAGTTCAACTGGATTATCACCCAATCCTGGGTGCAGTAAGGGGCCTGGGTGCAATAACGAACCGCGGAAGGCACATATCGTGTCCAGCCAAGTCGCCGCCATGCCGCGCAAGACGCGAGGGCCCTGGGCCGTCGCGTTTGCGAAGCTGGCAACGGACAGGGCCGCCATGGCGTCCCTGGCCGTGTTCCTCATCATCGTCCTCGCCTGTTTCAGCGCGCCGCTTTACGCAAAATGGGCGGGCACGGATCCGTTCGCCTCGACGCTCGACGCCGTCATCCAGATCGACGGCGCCGACGTTCCGGTGATGGAACAGTCGACCGAGGGACTGGGGCTTGGCTACACGCCGATCGGCCCGACCTGGCGGCTCGGCAATTATTTCCTCGGCGCCGACAGCCAGGGGCGGGACGTCATGGCAAGGTTGCTCTATGGCGGCTTGAACTCGCTTTTGATCTCGGGGGCGGCCACCATCTTCACGCTGATCGTCGGCACGATGGCGGGCCTGATCGCGGGGTATTTCGGCGGCATCACCGATACGGTGCTGTCGCGCTTGCTCGACGTGCTCTGGGCGTTTCCGATCTATCTGCTGGCGATCTCGCTTTCCATCGTCACCATCGCGCAAGGCATCGCGATCGGACCGATCGAGATCCAGTCGGGCAGCCTATGGTTGCCGATCATCATCATAGGAATTGTCTATATACCCTATGTCGCGCGCCCGATCCGCGGGCAGGTCCTGGCGCTGCGCCACAGCGAATTCGTGTTCGCCGCGATCAATCTGGGCGTGCCGGGCTGGCGCATTCTGTGGCGCGACATCCTGCCCAATATCACCACCACCCTCATCGTGTTCGTGCCGCTGATGATGGCGCTGAACATGCTGACGGAATCGGCGCTTTCGTTCCTGTCGATCGGCGTGCAGCCGCCGGCCGCGAGCTGGGGCACCATCATCCAGGATGGGCAGGCGCTGCTCTACACAAGGCCGCTGGTTGCGCTGGTGCCAGGGCTGGCGATCGCCATTTCCGTCATGGCGCTCAACGTCTTCGGCGACGGCCTGCGCGATGCGCTCGATCCGCGTTCCAAGGTCCGGCTGGGGCGCGACTGATGTTTTATGCCATCCTGCGCCGTTTCGGTCAGATGCTTTTCGTGATGTTCGGCATCTCGGTCATCGTCTTCCTGATCTTCTTCGCCACGCCCGGCGCCGATCCCGCCGCGCGCATCGCCGGCCGCAACGCTTCTCCGGAAGTGCTGGCGGCGGTGCGCCACAGCTTCGGCTTCGACCAGCCGCTCTACGTGCAATACACGCGCATGATGGAGAAGATCTTCGTCACCGGCGATCTGACCTCCTTCGTCAACCGCGGCTGGAAGGTTGTGCCGGCCGTCATGGATTCGATCCCGGTCACGCTATCGCTGGTGTTCGGCGCCGCGATCCTGTGGGTGGTCGTCTCCATCATCATCGGCATCGTCGCCGCGGCCACCCGCGACAGCTGGCTGGACAAGCTCCTGATGGCTTTGGGCCTGCTCGGCATTTCCATGCCGGTCTACTGGCTGGGCGAGGTGATGAACCTGATGACCCAGAGCCGTTATCACGACAGTTGGGCGTTCTCCTGGGTGCCGCCGCTCGGCTACAAGAACTTTTCCGACGATCCCAAGGGCTGGTTCCTGACGCTGGTCATCCCATGGATCACGCTGGCCATCCTCTATATCGGCATTTACGGGCGCGTGCTCCGCGCGGCCATCATCGAATCCATGCAGGAAGATTATATCCGCACCGCCCGCGCTAAGGGCCTGTCGGAGACCCGCATTCTGTTTCGCCATGCGCTGCGCACCTCGCTCATCGCCTTCGTCACCCTGTTCGGCCTCGACTTTGGCGCGTTGGTGGGCGGCTCGGCCTTGCTGACCGAGGTCGTGTTCGGCCTGCACGGCATCGGCAAGCTCACCTATGACGCGCTGCAGAATCTCGATCTGCCGATGATCATGGCGACGGTCATGTACGCGTCCATGTTCGTGGTCATCGCCAACGCGGTCGTCGATTTCGTCTACATCCTTCTCGATCCGCGCCTGAGTGCATCATGATACTGTCGGTGCGTGATCTCAAAGTGTCCTTCCGCACGCATGACGGGCCGGTACGGGCCATCGACGGCGTTTCGTTCGATCTCAAGGAAAGCGAGATCCTCGGCGTCGTCGGCGAATCCGGCTCCGGCAAGACGGTATCGCTGCTCGCCGTGATGGGGCTTATCACCGACCCGAACGCCACAATCGAAGGCTCGATCCGCTACAAGGGCCGCGAATTGGTGGGCCTGCCGCCGCGCGAGCTTCGTCGTTTGCGCGGCAACGAGATCGCGATGATCTTCCAGGACCCGATGACGGCGCTCACGCCGGTCTACACGATCGGCTGGCAGATCGCCGAGCAGATCCGGGCGCATCGGGGGTTAAGCAAGTCCAAGGCGATGGAGCGCGTCGAGCAGCTGCTGGCGGAGGTGAATTTCCCCAACCCGCACGAGGCAATGTCGCGCTATCCGCACCAGCTTTCCGGCGGCATGCGACAGCGCGCCGTGATCGCAATGGCGTTGTCCTGCGATCCGGCGCTGCTGGTGGCAGACGAGCCGACCACCGCGCTCGACGTCACCGTGCAGGCCGGCATTCTCGACCTCGTGCGCAAATTGCGGGCGAAGCACAAGTCGGCGGTGGTCTTCATCACGCATGACATGGGTGTCGTCTCCGAGCTCGCCGACCGGGTCATGGTCATGTATGCCGGCCGCGTGGTGGAGCGCGGCACCCGCACGGAGCTGTTTTCCGACCCGCGACACCCTTATACGCGCGCGCTGCTCGGCTCGATCCCGCCGCTGACCGGCCAGAAACCGCGCCGCCTGCCGGCCATCCCCGGTTCGCCGCCTTCCTTGCTGCGGCTGCCGCAAGGCTGCGCCTTCGGCCCGCGCTGCCCGGCCCGCTACGAGCCATGCGAGACTGGCAAGCCGGGTCTCGGCGCGAGCGCGCATGCCGCCGCGTGCTTTCGGGTGGCACAGGCATGAGCGAACCGATGACAAACACAAATCGCCCGATCCTCGAGACGCGTTCGCTGACAAAACGCTTTTCGATCGGCACCCGCTTTTCCGCCGAAGGCAGGCGGACCGTCCATGCCGTGGACAACGTTTCGTTGACCGTGCGGCGCGGCGAGACTGTCGGCCTTGTCGGCGAATCCGGATGCGGCAAGTCCACGCTGGCGCGCTGCCTGGTTCGGCTCTACGACATCACCGACGGCAAGCTTCTGTTCGAAGGCGACGACATCACCTCGAAATCGCTGTCCGAGCTCAGGCCGCTGCGGCGGCGCTTGCAAATGGTCTTCCAGGATCCCTCGGCCTCGCTCAATCCGCGCCGGCGCGTCGGCGATCTCGTCGCCGAGCCGTTGCGTATCCATGGCAAGGTTTCGGCGCGTGAGATCACCGCGCGCGTGGCGGAGCTGTTCGAGCTGGTCGGGCTGTTGCCGGACCATATGATGCGCTATCCGCACGAATTCTCCGGCGGGCAGCGCCAGCGCGTCGGTATCGCGAGGGCCATCGCGTTGAATCCCGACCTTGTCGTGCTGGACGAGCCGGTCTCCGCGCTCGACGTGTCGGTGCAGGCCCAGATCGTCAACCTGCTCGCCGATCTGCAGGAGAAGCTGAAGCTCACCTATATCTTCATCGCCCACGATCTCTCTGTGGTGCGCCAGGTTTCGACGCGCATCACGGTCATGTATCTCGGCTCGATCGTCGAGGAAGGCCCGGCGGAAGAGGTCTTTGCGACACCTGCCCATCCCTACAGCCAGGCGCTGATCTCGGCGGTTCCCATCGTCGAGACGACGCCTGCGGGCGCGCGCAAGCGCATCATCCTCACCGGCGACGTACCGAGCCCGCTCAAACCACCATCCGGATGCCGCTTCCATCCGCGATGCCCGATCGCGGTGGATCGTTGCCGCTCTGAGCGGCCGGAACTGATGGAATATCGCCCTGGCCGCAAAGTGGCCTGCCACTTTCCGACTTTGACTTGATCAGTCTATTTTTGCGAGTGTGGGTGCGGGCTGCCGGAACCGAGCCGGATCAGTTCTTGGCGATGGCGCCGACTTCGACCGAATCGACCCGCTTCAGGCTCATGCCGATCACCGGCACAAGCTGGTTGTTGACGCGCACGGCCACCGTCACGGTCATCGAATTGCCGTCCGGCACGCGCGCCTGCATGACGCCGTTCAACTGCTTGCGGTTGATGGTGAAAACGACCTTCTGGGTGTCGACGACATTGCCGCCGACAATGTCCATGCCGCTTTCGGTCGAGCCGCCCATGAAGGTGCCCCGGTAACCGTCGCGGCCCTTGCGTTCGACACTGGCGGACATCTTTTGCGTGAACACGCCGACCCTGCAGCCGCCGTCAAGCGTCATGCCGAGCTTGCTGGCGGGCGTCGAGCCATTGAAATCGCAGGTGAATTTGGTGCCTTTGTACTTGCCGGCGATGATCTCGCCAGGGCCGACCCATCTGCCTTCGACTGAGCGGAAAAACTGCTTGTCCGGCTCTGCGCCAAGGGCCTTTTCGACGAGGCCGAGCGGCGCGGCAATCGCAATGGCGGCAGGCAGAACGCAGGACAGGATTACGCTTCTCATCGACGACACCCGGCACGAAAGAGTCTATTCTTGGGACCGAACTGACCATGCAGAAGATTGGTTAATGCTTCGTCACCCGCAATGGGTCACGCGTTTACCTTATCGGTCGTCCTGGCCGCTCTTTCGTGCCGCGAAAGACGTCAGCGCCGAGAGGAAATCGCCGAGGCCCGGGCGCTTCACTGAGATGAACGGTAAGGGGCGGGCGGTTTCCATCGCGGCGATGCCGATGCGCGCCGTCATCATGCCGTTGACCACGCCTTCGCCGAGTTTTGCCGAGAGTTTTGCGGCAAGCCCGTGGCCGACGATCTGCTGCACGAAACTGTCGCCCACCGCGATCGATCCGGTCACCGCCAGATGCGCGAGCACGCCGCGCGCCAGCCGGAAGAAGCCCAGCGTGCCTGGGCGGCCGCCATAGAGCTCGGAGAGGCGCCGGATCAGCCGCCCGGCCTCGAACACGACATAAGCGATGTCGACCAGCGCGCGCGGGCTGACCGCTGTGATGAGCGACACGCGCTTCGCCGCTTCCAGAATCATGACTTTGGCACGGGTATCGAGGGGCGACAGGATTTCGGTCTCGGCCAGCCGAACCAGATTGGCCCCGTCGATGATCTCGCCGCGCAATTCGGCGAGCGAACGACGCCCTGCGGCGGTCTCGGGTTTCGCCGCGACGAAGGCCGAGAGCTCGTCGACCAAGGCGCGCGCCGCCTTGGGATCGTCGCGCGCCACCGCATCCAGGGCCCGTTTCTGCATCTTTTCGACTTCGGCAAGGCGGGCGATGGCGAGGAATTCGCGGATCAGGATGACGAGCAGGGAAAGCAGCGCGATCGCCGCCATGCCGGCCGCCAGCCAGCCGAGCCATTCGGCGCGCGCAAACAGGTCGCGAATCAACTGATCGGCCCACAGGCCGACCGCCAGCGAGACGAGCACGCTCAGAGCGCTGAAGAACAGCCGGGAAAACAGCGAACGCTTTCTCGGCGCCGTCGCCGGCGGCGGAACCGCGGCCTCGATATCCGGCTCCTCGAAGACGTCGACTTCCGAGGGGATCACGACCGCTACATCGGCCCTCGCGGCACGTGGCCTGCGCGCCGGCTGTTCCTCGGCAGCGCGGTTTCGCTGTGGTTGCGGCGGCGCCTCGGTCTCAGGCTCGATGCGGAAGGCCGCCGGTTTTCGGGGCGCGGTCATGCCAGATGATCTCCGATCAGGAACTGCAGCGCGCGGTCGAGCCGGATATGCGGCAAGGACAGCGTGACGCCTTCGGCGGTGCGTTCGAGCTTCGGCGGGCGGAAACGCACGAAACGGATCGCCGGCTCGCTGCTGTCGGGCGGTGATCGAGAAATGTCGAACACGGCGCCCACCTTTTCCGGCAAATCGCCCGGGAATATGGCGGTTTCGGTCTTGCCGTCGAATGTCTCGCCGTTGATCTTCTCGCCCTTGAGCGGGATGCCGATGATGACGGGCAGCGTCTCTCGCCCCTGTTTCACCGTGCCCTCGCGGGTCGAGCGAACCGCTGCCATGGCGACGACATCGACGGCGGCGCCGCTGAAATTCGCTCGCGCCACGGCCCGGTCGGTCAGCCGGCGCACGATCGCCTGCAGCCGGTCGTGGCTTTCGTGGTGCAGATGGTCCGCCTTGGTCGCCGCGACCAGGATGCGGTCGATGCGGCGCGAGAAGAAATCGGTGAGGAAATTGCCGCGTCCGGGCCGGAAGCAGGACAGGATCTCGGTCACCGCGCGCTCCAGATCAGCCATGGCCGCCGGGCCGGCATTGAGCGCCTGCATGGCGTCGATCAGCACGATCTGCCGGTCGAGGCGGGTGATGTGCTCGCGAAAGAACGGTTTGACAACATGCGTCTTATAGGCCTCATAGCGGCGCTCCATCATCGCCTGCAGCGATCCGGAGCGCGGCCGGCCTTGCGTCAGCGTCATAAGCGGCGCGAAGGTGAGCGCCGGAGAACCTTCGAGGTCGCCTGGCATTAGGAAACGGCCGGGCGGCAGCGTCGACAGCGCGCGGTCGTCGAGCTTGCAGGCCTTGAGATAGGCGGCAAAGCTTTCTGCCAATCGTCGCGCCGTCATCTCGTCTGCGTCGGCATCGGGGCTGACGGTGGAAGCCAGCTCGCGCCAGGCCTGCGACAGGTCGGAGCGGACGGGCAGGGCGGCCAGTTCGACCGCCTCGCGCGAAAAGTCGGCGAAGGACTTACCGAGCAGTGGCAGGTCGAGCAGCCACTCGCCGGGATAATCGACGATATCGACGGAAAGTTTTCCGGCTGAAAACAGGCGATTCCAGCCGGAAGCCGACTCATATTCGATGGTGAGCCGGAGCTCGGAGATGGCGCGGGTCGAGTCCGGCCAGACGCGGTCGTTCACCAGAGCCGCGACATGGTCCTCATACTGGAAACGCGGAACGGCGTCGTCCGGCTGCTCCTCGAGGAAGGCGCGGGCGATACGGCCGGATTTCTGGGCCTCGAAGAGGGGCAGGCGTCCGCCATGGATGAGGTTGTGGACGAGAGCGGAGATGAACACCGTCTTGCCGGCGCGGGAGAGCCCGGTGACGCCAAGACGCAATGACGGAGAGAAGAGCCCGGCGGCGCGGCCAGATAGCGTGTCGAGCGCAATCCTTGCCTCGTCGGTGAAATTGGTCAGCGATGATGCCAAATCAGCCTCTGGTTGCGCGTCCGCGCCCGATATAGGCCCTGGATCGTGGGTTTGAAATGGTCTCAGAGGTCGGCGGGCGTGAGAAAGGCTTCGAGATAGCCGTTGCCCTGCGCCGCTTCGGCAAGCTTGCCGGGAAAGCGCACCACGGCAAGGCCGGAGGTCGGAAAACCGTGATTCATCATGCCGCGCGCCGCCTCATCGCCGTCGCCCGACACGGCCACGGCCAGATCTTCGGTCATCGGGTTGTGGCCGATCACCAGAAGCGAGTTGGCGCCGCCATTCTTGCGGATGATGTCGAGATAGCCGGCCGCATCCTCGCTGTAGAGGGTGTCGAAGAACAGGATCCGGCCGGTGTCGGTGCGCCCCGCCAGGCCTTCCAGCGTCTGCCTCGCCCGCTTGGCGTTTGAGCAAAGGGTGACGTCCGGCACGTAGTTGCGGGCCAGCATGGCTTCTCCAATCGCTTCGGCATCGGCCATGCCCGATTCGTCGAGCGGGCGGTCGAAATCGCGCACGCCGGGCAGCGCCCAGCCGGCTTTGGCATGCCGCAAGAGATAAAGCCTGCTCAAACCAGACCTCCATGACGCTGCCTTCCTGGCAACGCGCGATTAGTCACCAGAACGACGTCATGCACAATGGTCGGCCGACAACTGCAACGAATCATGTGCGAATTCGTTTTGTGCCGTTGAAACAACGTCGTCGCCGGAGTCCCCGATGCGAGACTAACAATTGCGTGAAACTCTCGCCGATAGCGCTTGTGCAGGCTCTTGTCCCCGAATATATAGGCGCCAAATTTTGGGGTTGTTGGGTGAGTCGAATGAACGACATCGTTACCGCCGATTACGTACCCTCCGAAGACGAGCCGTTCATGAACGAACGGCAAAAATCGTACTTCCGCCAAAAGCTTATCACTTGGAAGAACGACATTCTGCGCGAAGCGCGCGAAACCTTAGAAATCCTGCAGCAGGAAAACGCCAACCACCCCGACCTGGCCGATCGCGCCTCCTCCGAAACCGACCGCGCCATCGAATTGCGCGCCCGCGACCGCCAGCGCAAGCTCATCTCGAAAATCGACTCCGCGCTCCAGCGCCTTGACGAAGGCACCTACGGCTATTGCGAAGAAACCGGGGAGCCAATCGCGTTGAAGCGGCTCGACGCACGTCCGATCGCGACGTTGTCGATCGAGGCGCAGGAGCGTCACGAACGCCGCGAGAAGGTCTATCGCGACGACTGACGCGAACCGAATAGGCAGGAAAACGTAGAAAATGGCCGGATTTCCGGCCATTTTCGTTTCCGGTGCTCAGGGGCGCGGAAAGGCTCGCTTCTGCCGGGAAGGTCAGCGCTTGTGGCTGCCCAGTTCGCCAAGCAGCTTGGTCATCTCGTCATCGAGCGAAGGTTTGGGCGCAGGTTTGCTGGGTGGCGGCTGGGCGTGCGTTTCGTCGAGAGAGGTCTCGAGTTCGTGCATCAGCGTGTCGTCGATGGAATCGTTTGAGGGCGGCGGCGTGTATCTGGTGCCGCCGTTGGCCGTCCCGTAGCCCGGCATCGGCATGACCTTCGCCGTCGGCTGGCTCGGCGCCGCCGGCTTGGGCGCGGGACCAGGTGCCGGGGCGTGCGGGCGTGTGGCGGCGGCTGGCTGGGCGGCAGGCGGCGGTTGCCTGACGGGCGCGGGTGGGGGCGGAGGTGCCGGCTGCGGCGCGCGCGGGCGCGCGGCGGCGGTTGCCTGCTGCTGGCCGCTGTCGCCGGTCAGCGCCGGCCGGCGAGGTGCTGCCAGCCGGATATCGCGCTCGACCACGACATCGGTCGGCCCGCCGATCAAGATCAGATGCTCGATGTCGTCACGGCGCACCAGCACCAGCCTGCGATGGCTGTCGACGGCGGTCGCGTCCATGACGGCAAGGCGCGTCTTGCGGTTCCTGCCGCCGGCCACGAAGGTGCCGAAGGTCAGGTTGCGAACCACCTTGATGACGAGCAGGACGACGACAAGCAAAATGAGCGCTGCGAACGTCCACAGGATTGCAGCGACATAACCCGGACCCGCCACGCTATCCAGCCACTGCAGCATCGGTGCACCCAATCGCCTTTTCGAGTAAGGCGACACTAGACCGCCGCGGCGGCCCGCCGCAAGTTCACATCATCCATCGTGAACAGTTTGAAACATGAATCGTTGATTTTATCGGACATTTGCGGCCAAGGCCTTTTCCGTTACAGGAGAATGTGATTCAACCGACCGTCCGCGCCCATCGGACACCGGAATCACGAGCAGGGGGAACATGGCCAAGGAAGCGCGCGGCGATTTCTATCCGGTACCGATCGTCGACCAGAACACGCGTCCGGGCGCCGTCACCAGGCTCATCGTCTTCATCATCGTGCTGACCGGTGCCGCGATCGTCTTCGGACTTTTCCGCGAGCGCCTCGGCGACCCTTTCCTGCTCGGCATGCTCGGCGTGCTCGCCATGATCGGCGTCGGCTTCCTGTTCGCGACCGCGATCGGTTTCGTGCAGATCGCGCCGCGGTCGACCGGCGATGAATTGTCGAAAGCCTTCGTCGACTCGATGTCGCAGGGCCTGCTGGTCACCGACACCAAGGGCCGCGTCGTCTACGCCAACCGCGCCTATGCCGATATGACGGGTGCTGCCTCGGCCGCCGATCTCAAGACCGTCGAGGGGCTGTTGTCGGATGTTCCCGAAGCTTCGGTGACGATCTACCGGCTGGCATCCGGCCTGCGCGACGGCCAGGCGGGCGACGGCGAGTTCCGGCTGGCGCAGTCGATCAAGCCCGGCGCCGAGCCCGGTGCGCGCTGGTACCGCGCCCGCGCCCGCGCCTTCAGCATGCCCGGGCAAAGGCTGCCGATGCTGGCCTGGCAGCTCGCCGACATTTCGCAGGAACGGGCGGAGCAGGAACGTTTCTTCCTCGACCTGCAGAAAGCCATCGATCATCTCGACCATGCGCCGGCCGGGTTCTTCTCAGCCGACCAGGAAGGCCGCGTCACCTATATCAACGCCACGCTTGCCGAGTGGCTGGGCATCGACCTTGCCTCCTTCACGCCGGGCGCCATCACGCTGCCGGAAATCATCGCCGGCGACGGCATGGCGCTGGTCCGTTCCGTCAAGGCCGACCCGGGTACCACCCGCAACGCCGTCATCGACCTCGACCTCACCACCATGAGCGGCCAGGCGCTGCCGGTGCGCTTCATGCACCGGGTTTCGGCCAGCCGCGAAGGCGTCAACGGCCCGACCCGCACGATCGTCCTCAATCGCACCCAGGGCGAGGATGCGTCCGCGGAGCTGCGGGCCTCCGAGGTTCGCTTCACCCGCTTCTTCAACTCGACGCCGATGGCCATTGCCGGCGTCGATGCGAACGGACGCATCCTGCGCACCAACGCGCCGTTCCTGCAGCTGTTTTCGTCCGTGGTCGACCGCGACGCCGTCGACCGGCGGGTGCGATTCGAGACCATCGTCCACGAGCGCGACCGGCCGGCTTTCGCCGCCGCTTTCGAGAAGGCCAGGCAGCGGCAGGCCAATATCGAGCCGATCGACTCCGTGCTGCCCGGCAATGAAGAGCGGCACATCCGCTTCTACGTCAACGCCGTGGCCGATAGCGCGGGCACCGAAGGCGCCGAGGAGGCGGCGATCGTCTATGCGGTCGAGACCACCGAGCAGAAGGCGCTCGAGGGCCAGATGGCGCAGAGCCAGAAGATGCAGGCGGTCGGCCAGCTCGCCGGCGGTATCGCGCACGATTTCAACAACGTGCTGACCGCCATCATCATGGCGTCCGACCTTCTCTTGACCAATCACCGGCCATCGGACCCGTCCTTCCCCGACATCATGAACATCAAGCAGAACGCCAACCGGGCGGCCTCGCTTGTGCGGCAATTGCTGGCCTTCTCGCGCAAGCAGACGCTGCGGCCGGAAGTGCTCAACCTGACCGATGTTCTGGCCGATCTCAGGATGCTGCTCGCCCGGCTGGTCGGCAACGACATCAAGCTCAAGATCGACCATGGCCGCGACCTGTGGCCGGTCAAGGTCGATATCGGCCAGTTCGAGCAGGTGGTGGTGAACCTCGCCGTCAATGCGCGCGACGCCATGCCGAGCGGCGGCGATCTCACCGTGCGCACCCGCAACGTCACCGCCGACGAGTGCAAATCCTTCGCCTATCGCGAGCTGACGCCGGCCGACTATGTGCTCGTTGACGTGGAGGACACCGGCAGCGGCATCGCGCCCGACGTGCTGAAGAAGATCTTCGAGCCGTTCTTCACGACCAAGGAAGTGGGCAAGGGCACCGGCCTCGGCCTGTCCATGGTTTATGGCATCATCAAGCAGACCGGCGGCTTCATCTTCTGCGATTCCGAAGTCGGCAAGGGCACGGTGTTCCGCATCTTCTTGCCGCGCCACATCGCCGAGGTGAAGAAGCAGGCCGAGCCGGGCGAGGCGCCGGCGATCGCAGCGGCGGCCCCTGCGAAGCCGGCCGACACCGCGAAAGACCTGTCCGGCTCGGCCACCGTGCTTCTGGTCGAGGACGAAGATGCCGTGCGCATGGGCGGCGTCAGGGCGCTGACCTCGCGCGGCTATACCGTCCACGAGGCGTCGTCCGGCGTCGAAGCGCTGGAGGTATTCGAGGCGCTCGGCGGCAAGGTCGATATCATCGTGTCCGACGTGGTGATGCCGGAGATGGACGGGCCGACATTGCTCGGCGAGTTGCGCAAGCGTCAGCCGGACATCAAGTTCGTGTTCGTCTCGGGCTATGCCGAGGACGCCTTCGCCAAGAACCTGCCGGCCGACGCGCATTTCGGCTTCCTGCCGAAGCCGTTCTCGCTCAAGCAACTGGCGACGATCGTCAAGGACGTGCTGGAATCATAGGACGTTCAGCAATTCCCTGCAATTGCTCTAAATAAGCCAGCGCTTGCGCATTGCGGCAGTCCTGCCATGATGGTCGACGGATGGGTCTATCAGGGGTGGTAGCGCGTGACGCCGCATATCGAGGCGGGCCGGGGGGACTATGCCGAAACGGTGCTGTTGCCGGGCGACCCCGAGCGCGCGCAATGGATGGCTGAGATGTTTCTCGAGGCGCCGCGCTGCGTGAACCGCCGAAGGGGTGCGCTGGGCTTCACCGGCCGGTTCCGCGGCAAGCCGGTCAGCATCCAGGCGACCGGGATAGGGGCGCCGTCTTTCCTGATTTATGCCTTTGAGCTGATGGAGTATTACGGCGTCAAAACGCTGATACGCACTGGCACATGCGGCGGCTTGTCGGAAGAAGTGCCCCTGCGCGGCGTCGTCGTCTCGAGCGAGGTGCGGGCCGAGAGTGCAATCAGCGGGCAGGTGTTCGGGCTGTACCAGCCGGCGGGACCGGACCCGGCGCTGCATGCGCGGGCGCTGCAATGCGCCGCCGATCTCGGCATCGCCTGCAGCGCAGGACTGACGATCTGCAGCGACGTGTTCCACCATCCCGATGACCGCGCGCGGTTCGACGAGCCAAGGGCGCTCGGGGCGTTGGCCGTCGATATGGAAACCAGCGCGCTCTATCGGATTGCGGCGCAGTTCGGCGCGCGGGCGCTGTCGCTGCTCACCGTGGTCGATCATGTCGCCACCGGCGAGCTGACCGATTATTCGGAGCGTCAGGCTCTCTTCACCGACATGACCCGGCTGGCGCTCGAAGTCGCAGCCGAGAGCAGTTAGGCGGCTTCCTGCTTCAATGCGGCCTGGTCTTCGGCGCTGGGCCGATGGCCGCGCAAATAGAGCGCGCAGGTCGTGCGCAGCATGGAAGCGAAGTTTGGGATTTGGCCGTTGATCTCGATCGCCTCGTCATAGAGCTTCGAGATGAATTTCGGCGTCGTCAGTCCCTGGCTGTCGGCGATCTCGTCAAGCAGACCCCAGAATGTCGCTTCGAGCTGGATGCTGGTCGAATGGCCGTCGATGCGGATCGACCTGTTGATCTGCCGGTAGCCTTCCGGGTCCTGCCCGGCGAAGACTCTGCACATCGGTACCTCCCGTTGTTGTTTGTCTTGGGCGCCGATTGGGTTGGCTGGCGCCTTCTTGAACACTGCCTGCGTTGGTCATTTTCGATCCGATAGCCGCCGACGGCAATCGGACTTTCGTCCTTAGAATTGGAGCAACACTAGCCGTTTTCCAGCTCCTCGCGTGGTAATCGGCTGCCACCACCATTTTTCGCCGGCGCGCATAATCGGCTTCGAAAATATGAGAGCTCACGGAGTCCGAGTTGGCGAAGACGATCCATTCCATGATCAGGGTTCTAGACGAAGCACGCTCCGTCGACTTCTACAACAAGGCCTTTGGTCTCGAGGTCGCCCAGCGGCTCGATTTCGAGACCTTCACGCTGATCTATCTCAGCAATGAGAGTTCGCCTTTCGAGGTGGAGCTGACCGTGAACAAGGGACGCGCCGAGCCCTACGCGCTTGGCGACGGCTACGGCCATCTCGCCGTCTCGGTCGCCGATCTCGACAGCGAACACGACCGGATCGGCGCGCTCGGTCTCAACCCGAAGAAGATTGTCGAGTTCAATCACGACGGGGCGCTGATCGCCCGCTTCTTCTTCATCGAGGATCCCGACGGCTACAAGATCGAGGTCCTGCAGCGGGGAGGGCGCTTCCAATAGGGGATACGCCGCGGAGAGGCGCGGCGCCAGCAACGGCACTCTCGGGGGGTGCGAACAGCAAGCAGGGAGGAAATCATGGTTACAGTCTACGAGAAGAAACCGGGTTATGAGAGGAAAGCCGGACTATCTAGGCGCGAGCTTCTGAAGCGTGGCGGCGCGGGCGCGCTGCTCATCATCTCCGGCAGCGCCGTCATCAGCCCCGAACACGCCTGGGGTCTCGAAACCGCGGCGCTGAAGCCCGAAACGATGGCGACGCTGATCCAGGTGGCGCGCGACATCTACCCGCACGACCAGGTGCCGGACAAATATTACGCCATTGCGGTCAAGGGCCATGACGAGACGGCCGCCAAGGACCCTGCCCACAAGGAGCTGATCGAGAAAGGCATCGCCGAGCTCGACAAGAAGGCCGGCAAGGGCGGCTATCTCGGGCTTGGCTGGGAAGAGCAGCGGGTGGCGCTGCTCACCGGTATCGAGAAGACGCCGTTCTTCCAGGCGGTGCGCGGCGGGCTTGTGGGCAGCCTCTATAACCAGAAGGAGGTGTGGCCGATCTTCGGTTACGAGGGCGAGTCCTACTCCAAGGGCGGCTACATCGCGCGCGGCTTCAACGACATCGAGTGGCTCTGAGCCGCTCTGCCACGAACCGCTTTTCGACAGATTTCATGGGAGGAAACCATGGCAGCACAATTTGATCTCAACAATGACGGCGTGGTCGTCATCATCGGCTCCGGCGCGGGCGGCGGCACGCTCGGCAACGAACTCGCCCAGAAAGGCATCGACGTCGTCATCCTCGAGGCGGGCGCACGCCACGAATATGAGGACTTCATCAACGACGAGTGGGAGTCGTTCGCCCAGCTCGCCTGGAAGGACAAGCGCACCACTTCGGGCGACTGGCGCGTGGCCAAGGATTTTCCGAACCTGCCGGCCTGGATCGTCAAGTCGGTCGGCGGCTCGACCACGCACTGGGCCGGCGCCTCGCTGCGCTTCCAGGAGCACGAGTTCAAGGCGGCCACGACCTACGGCAAGGTCAAGGGCGCCAACCTCCTCGACTGGCCGGTGACGCTAGCCGAGATGGAGCCCTATTATGCCAAGGCCGAAGCCAAGATGGGTGTCACCGGCACCAACAACTGGCCGCGGCTGCCGGGCAACAACAATTTCAAGGTGCTCAAGGCCGGCGCCGACAGGCTCGGCTACAAGGAATGCCACACCGGCAACATGGCCATCAATTCGGTGGAGCGCGACGACCGCAATTCCTGCCAGCAGACCGGCTTCTGCTTCCAGGGCTGCAAATGGGGCGCCAAATGGTCGACGCTCTACACCGAGATCCCGAAGGGCGAGGCGACCGGGCATCTGGAGGTGCGGCCGAACTCGATGGCGATCAAGATCAATCATGACGCTTCAGGCAAGGTGACCGGCGTCGTCTATGCCGACAAGGACGGCAAGCTGCAGGAGCAGAAAGCCCGCATCGTCGCCGTCGCCGGCAATTCGATCGAGAGCCCGCGCCTGCTGCTCAACTCGGAATCATCGAAATTCCCGCACGGGCTCGCCAACTCGTCGGGACAGGTGGGCAAGAACTACATGCGCCACACCACCGGCTCGGTCTACGCCATCTTCGACAAGCCGGTGCATATGTATCGCGGCACCACCATGGCCGGCATCATCCGCGACGAGGCGCGCCACGACCCGTCGCGCGGCTTCGTCGGCGGCTATGAGATGGAGACGCTGTCGCTCGGCCTGCCATTCATGGCGGCCTTCCTCAATCCCGGCGGCTGGGGCCGCTCCTTCACCACGGCGCTCGACCATTACGACCATACGGCGGGTCTGTGGATCGTCGGCGAGGACATGCCGCGCGAAGAGAACCGCATCACGCTGCACAAGGACGAGAAGGACGAGCACGGCATGCCGATCGCCGACGTGCATTTCGACGATCATCCGAACGACGAGGCCATGCGCAACCATGCCTACAGCCAGGGTCAGGCGCTCTATGCCGCGGTCGGTGCGACCAGGACCTTCCCGACGCCGCCTTATCCTTCGACCCATAATCTCGGCACCAACCGGATGAGCGAAAAGCCGGAGGACGGCGTCGTCAACAAGCACGGCCAGTCGCACGATATCAAGAACCTGTTCGTCTCAGACGGCAGCCAGTTCACCACGGGTGCCGCGGAGAACCCGACGCTGACCATCGTGACGCTGGCGATCCGCCAGGCCGACTACATCGCCGCCCAGATGTCGGCGAAAACGATCTGACCTCCCGACTGCCTGCTGGCGCGGGACCCAAACGGGTTCCGCGCCTTTTTTTATGCGGGACTATCTTCTGGTGCAGGTCGAGGCTGTGAAGGCTCCGTCCTGCTGCTTCATGATGATGTCGAAGGAGGGAGCGCTTGGGTCATCCAGCGTCGCCTGGGTCATCGAGATCGAATTTCCGCCGGCGGTGTAGCCGCCGAGCGGACCGAGCCAGGTGATCTCGCCATTGGGGTTCATCTGGTAATTGTAAGGCGGCGGTGCGGCGCCGAAGGTCACCGGGCCGCTGTAGAGGCTGCCCTTGATGGTGATGTCGCCGAGGTTGAGGAACAGGCCGAGCAGGTAGACCTCGCAGTGATAGACGCCGTCCGGGAGCTTGCCGTCGGCAAAATCGGCGCGGGCGCCACCGGAGGCGGACACAAGAAGCAGGAAAGTCAGGATTGTTCGCAGGGCCATGACGTCGCTCGTTTGGACGGCGACCTTGCCTCATTTCGCCATGAGCCCGCAACAGGGTCCATGAAGCTACCCTTGCCTATGTGGTGAAATCATAGGCATTTTTACCATTTGTGCAAAATATAGGCAGTGGTGCGTAAACTTTTCTCAATCCTGCCGCGTCGCAGTAGAGGCGACAGTTGCGCGGCTATCAGATAACCAGCTGTAATCACTGCGTTATCGCGAGAATCAGTTCAGCGTATTCCTATCTGGCACGTCGCTTGCACCGCTAATATTGCGATGCAAAACAACCAGCTTGGGAGTGTGTCATATGAGGGGTAACTTCGCGAAAATAACAAAAATCCTGTCCGCCGGCGTCGTCGCGGCCGGTCTGCTGGCTTCAGCATCCGCCAAGGCGGCTGAAGACACGATCAAGGTCGGTATCCTCCATTCGCTGTCGGGGACCATGGCGATTTCGGAGACGACGCTGAAAGACGTCATGCTGATGTTGATCGACGAGCAAAACGCCAAAGGCGGCCTGCTCGGCAAGAAGCTGGAAGCCGTGGTGGTCGACCCGGCGTCCAACTGGCCGCTCTTCGCCGAAAAGGCGCGCGAGCTGATTTCCAAGGACAAGGTGGCGGCCGTGTTCGGCTGCTGGACCTCAGTGTCGCGCAAATCGGTGCTGCCGGTGTTCTCGGAACTCGACAACATTCTGTTCTATCCCGTCCAGTATGAGGGCGAGGAGAGCGAGCGCAACGTCTTCTACACCGGTGCGGCGCCGAACCAGCAGGCTATTCCGGCCGTCGACTATCTGATGAGCGCCGATGGCGGCTCCGTGAAGCGCTGGGTCCTTGAAGGCACCGACTACGTCTATCCGCGCACCACCAACAAGATCCTCGAAGCCTATCTCAAGTCGAAGGGCGTGCCGGCCGAGGACATCATGGTCAATTACACGCCGTTCGGCTTCTCGGACTGGCAGACCGAGGTTTCGGCGATCAAGAAATTCGGCTCGGCCGGCAAGAAGACGGCCGTGGTCTCGACCGTCAACGGCGATGCCAACGTGCCGTTCTACAAGGAGCTCGGCAACCAGGGCGTCAAGGCCGAGGACATCCCGGTCATGGCCTTCTCGGTCGGCGAGGAAGAGTTGGCCGGCCTCGATACCGGACCTCTGGTCGGCCACCTCGCCGCCTGGAACTACTTTGAAAGCGTCGACACGCCGGAGAACAAGAAGTTCATCGACAACTGGCACAAGTTCATCAAGAACGACAAGCGCACCACCAACGACCCGATGGAGGCCCATTATATCGGCTTCAATATGTGGGTGAAGGCGGTCGAGAAAGCCGGCACCACCGATCCGGACAAGGTCATCGACGCCATGGTCGGCGTTTCGGTGCCGAACCTGACCGGTGGCTATTCGACGATGATGCCGAACCACCACATCACGAAGCCGGTGCTGATCGGCGAGATCCAGGCCGACGGCCAGTTCGAGACCGTCTCGCAAACGCCCGGCCTCGTCATGGGCGACGAATGGTCCGACTACCTGCCGGATTCCAAGGACCTGATCTCGGATTGGCGCGCGCCTCTGTCCTGCGGCAACTTCAACGTCGCTACCGGAAAGTGCGGCGGCAAGGGCACCAACTGATCCCGGTCCGGACCTTTGGTCCCAGACCTCAGGTCTGGCGGATCGCGGAGTGGCCCCACGATCCGAGACCGCAGCCCGGGTGGGCCCTTTCGGTCCGCCCGGGCAAGATCCCCGAAACCAAGAAAGCTGCTTGAAGACGATAATGCTGCTGCTGCGCGCAATTGGTCTGATGTTGCTGCTGACGATGGCTGGACTGACGCCGTCGAAGGCGGCTGAGGCCGACCTTCGCGCGACGATCGCCAAATTCGCGGCTGCAACCGGCTTCTCGGCCACCGAGGCCGTCGTGCGCGAGCTGGCCGCGAGCGGCGATCCGGCCGTCGAACGGCCTCTCTCGGCGCTGGCCGCCGGCAATCTCTACATTCGCAAGAGCGACTCCCAGGTCTTTGTCGGCAAGGAAGCGGGAGACGGCATCGAGTTGCTCGATCCATTGAGCGGCGAAGAGACTGCCGACGCCGCCAAGGCCGATCTCACCAAGATCAAGGTCAACAATGGGCTCCGCCGCACGATCCGCGATGCCCTGGGCACGCTGACCTTGCGCGCCAAGGACGCCAGCGTGCGCCTCGCCGCCGCGGCAACCATGTTCAAGACGCCCGATGCGGCGAACATCGAGCCGCTCGATGCCGCGATCGCCGCCGAGACCGATCCCGGCGTCAAAACCCTGTTCGAGCAGGCGCGCGCGGCGTCAGTCGTGGTTTCCGACAAGCCCGAAGCCGACAAGCTCGCGGCCGTCTCGATCATCGCCGCGCGTGGCGACCGCGACGCCCTTTCGTTGCTGACTTCGGTCGATGCCAATGGCCAGGGCGCGGTCAAGGACGCGGCGGCGGCCGCGATCGGCAACATCAACTCCAAGCTGGCCTTGTGGGATGCCGGCCAGAATATCTGGTACGGCGTTTCGCTGGGATCGGTGCTGCTGCTTGCGGCGATCGGGCTTGCCATCACCTTCGGCGTCATGGGCGTCATCAACATGGCGCATGGCGAGATGGTGATGCTCGGCGCCTACACCACCTTCGTCGTCCAGCAGGTGATCCGCACCTCGTTTCCGGGCCTGTTCGACTGGTCGCTGGCGATCGCGCTGCCGCTCGCCTTCCTTGTCGCAGCACTTGTCGGCCTTGCGATCGAGCGCGGCATCATCCGCTTCCTCTATGGCCGCCCACTGGAGACGCTTCTGGCTACCTGGGGCGTCTCGCTGGTCCTGCAGCAGGCGGTGCGCACCATCTTCGGGCCGACCAACCAGGAGGTCGGCAATCCATCCTGGATGTCGGGCTCGTTCGATGTCGGCCAGCTGGCCATCACCTGGAACCGGCTGTGGATCCTGGTGTTCGCGCTACTTGTTTTTGCGGTGCTGCTCTACGTCATGAAGCGCACGGCCTGGGGTCTGCAGATGCGCGCCGTCACCGCCAACCGCCGCATGGCTGCCTCGATGGGGATCAGGACGCAATGGGTCGACGCGCTGACCTTCGCGCTGGGCTCCGGCATTGCCGGCATCGCCGGCGTGGCGCTCAGCCAGATCGACAATGTCTCGCCCAATCTCGGCCGCGGCTACATCATCGACAGTTTCATGGTCGTGGTGTTCGGCGGCGTCGGCAATCTGTGGGGCACACTGGTCGGCGCCTTCTCGCTCGGCATCGTCAACAAGTTCCTCGAGCCCTATGCCGGCGCGGTGCTCGGCAAGATCGTCGTGCTGGTGCTGATCATCCTCTTCATCCAGAAACGCCCGCGCGGCCTGTTCGCGCTGAAGGGCAGGGCGGTGGAAGCATGATCACGCAACGCTTCTTCGGCGCCGATCGCCGGATCGCCGTCATGATCCTCGCGCTGCTCGCGGCGGCCATCACCGTGCCGCTGCTCAACCTGGCGGTCTCGCCGCAAAGCGCCTTCTACATTCCGGCCTATATCGTAGCGCTGGTCGGCAAATATCTCTGCTACGCGCTGCTGGCGCTCGCGCTCGACCTCGTCTGGGGCTATTGCGGCATCCTCTCGCTCGGCCACGGCGCCTTCTTCGCGCTCGGCGGCTATGCGATGGGCATGTATCTGATGCGCCAGATCGGCTCGCGCGGCGTCTACGGCAATCCGATCCTGCCGGACTTCATGGTGTTCCTGAACTATAAGGAGCTGCCCTGGTTCTGGCACGGCTTCGACCATTTCTGGTTCGCGGCGTTGATGGTGCTGGCCGTGCCCGGCCTGCTCGCCTTTGTCTTCGGCTGGTTCGCCTTCCGAAGCCGCGTCACCGGCGTCTATCTGTCGATCATCACCCAGGCGATGACCTATGCGCTGCTGCTCGCCTTCTTCCGCAACGACATGGGATTCGGAGGCAATAACGGCCTGACCGATTTCAAGGATATTCTGGGCTTCAACGTGCAGGCGGATACGACGCGCTCGGCGCTGTTTGCGGCCAGCGCCGTTATGCTGGCGCTCGCTGTCTTCGTCACCGCGGCGATCGTGCGCTCCAAATACGGCAAGCTCCTGATGGCGGTGCGCGACGCTGAAAGCCGTACCCGCTTCCTCGGCTGGCGGGCCGAGAACGTCAAGCTGTTCGCCTTCACGGTCTCGGCTATCATGGCCGGCATCGCCGGAGCGCTTTACGTGCCGCAGGTCGGCATCATCAATCCCGGCGAATTCGACCCGGCCAACTCGATCGAGGTGGTGATCTGGACCGCCGTCGGCGGGCGCGGCACCATTGTCGGCCCGATCCTCGGTGCGCTGCTCGTCAACGCCGGCAAATCCTGGTTCACCGGCGTGCTGCCGGAATTCTGGCTGTTCGCGCTGGGCGGCCTGTTCGTCGCCGTCACCCTGCTGTTGCCCAAGGGCATCGTCGGCGTGTGGGACGGTTGGCGCGGCAAGGCGAAGGCGCTGCGCTCAGCTTCGCTTGCGGCGGAAGCCGGTGCCGATATCGAGGAGCCGCCGGAGCCGAAGATCGTGCGGTCGGCGGCGAGAACGCCGGGCGCCTGGTCGGCTTCCGGCGCCGAACCGCAGCCGGCGGAATGAGCGATCATGAGCAAGTCGAACACCATCCTTTATCTCGACGGCGTCTCGGTCTCCTTCGATGGCTTTCGCGCCATCAACAACCTGTCGCTGGTGCTCGACAAGGGCGAGATGCGCGCCATTATCGGGCCGAATGGCGCCGGCAAGACGACGATGATGGATATCGTCACCGGCAAGACGCGACCGGACGAGGGCGAAGTGTTCTTCGACGGTGAGGTCGATCTCACCCGGCATGACGAGGCCGAAATCGCCATGATGGGCATCGGCCGCAAATTCCAGAAGCCGACCGTCTTCGAGAGCCACAGCGTCGAGGACAATCTCATGCTGGCGCTGAAAGGGCCGCGCTCGATCTTCCCGGCTCTTTTCCATCGCCGCTCGGCGGCCGAGATGCGGCGCATCGACGACATCCTCGGCATCATCCGTCTCGGCGACAAGCGCGGCGAGCTCGCCGCCAATCTCAGCCACGGCCAGAAGCAATGGCTGGAGATCGGCATGCTCTTGGCGCAGGACCCAAAGCTTTTGCTCGTCGACGAGCCGGTCGCCGGCATGACCGATGCGGAAACCGAGGAGACCGCGCGTCTGCTCAAGGATATCGCCCGCGACCATTCGGTGGTGGTCGTCGAGCACGACATGCATTTCGTGCGCGAGCTCGGCGTCAAGGTCACCTGCCTGCACGAGGGCTCGGTGCTGTCGGAAGGCACGCTCGATTTCGTCTCGGCGGACGAGCGTGTCGTCGAAGTCTATCTGGGGCGGTGAGCATGGTCTGGCGGGTTCCATTTTGCCGTTTCGATTTCGCTTTCCTGAAGCGCTGGAGAAGGGGCTGACCATGCTCGAAGTCTCCAATGCCACGCTGCATTACGGCGCCGCCCAGGCGCTGCGCGGCGTTTCGCTGAAGGCGGGTGCCGGCAAGATCACTTGCGTGCTCGGCCGAAACGGCGTCGGCAAAACCAGTTTGATGAGATCGATTGTCGGCCATCACCGGCTGACGAGCGGAAGCGTTGCCTTCGAGGGGAAGGCGCTCGACCGGAGCGCGGCGTATGACCGCGCCCGGTCGGGCATCGCATTCGTGCCGCAGGGCAGGGAAGTCTTTCCGCTGCTCACGGTGCGCGAAAACCTGGAGTCCGGCTTCGCGCCGTTGAGGCGCGCCGACCGTAACATTCCGGCCCATGTCTTCGAGCTGTTTCCGGTCTTGAAGCAGATGCTCGGCCGCCGCGGTGGCGATCTCTCCGGCGGCCAGCAGCAGCAACTTGCCATCGGGCGAGCGCTGGTGATGCGACCCAAGCTCCTGGTGCTTGACGAGCCGACCGAAGGCATCCAGCCGTCGATCATCAAGGATATCGGCCGCGCCATCCGGTATCTCCGCGACCAGGCGGGGATCGCCGTGCTTCTGGTCGAGCAGTATCTCGACTTCTGCCGGGAACTTGCCGACGAGGTCAACATCATGGATCGCGGCCAGATCGTGCATACCGGCCCCGCCGAAGATCTGGACCGCGCGGATGTGCGAAAGTTTCTGACAGTCTAGAATCGTTTTCTCGACTTCGCTCACATCGCAGGCGGCAGCAAGCCCAGTATTTCTCTCCGCTGGCCCAGCCCAGCTCTGGTGCGTTGGATATCGCATGCTAGTCTTTTCTTGGCCTTGGTGAGTCGGCCGCTTTCCGTATCAGTTGCGAATGAGGGGGAAGGCGCGCGGACACCGCGCGCAAGTTCCACGCAAGCAAGCCTGCCTAGTTTTCCTCCCCAGTGATTGTCGGTCAACGCGTCCAAAAGGATTCGTGCCAGGGGACGGCGATGGAACGTTTTGTCGAGGACTATCAGAAGCGGCGGCTCACCGATCGAGTCGATATCATGACCGCGATCAACATCCTGATGTCACAAGGTTATGAGGAGGATGATCTGCTGGGTGAAATGACCAAGGTCTTCTACGTCGATCTCGACGCATTCAACGAAGTGATCGCCCACCACTGAGGGCGATGCCCCAAGCCTCAACCGGCACGGCGGAAGTCGAGCACGCGGTTGCGGCCGCCGCGCTTGGCGGCATAGAGCGCCTTGTCGGCGGCGCTGAGTACCTTGTCGAAGCTCACGCCATCGCTGTTGCCGAAGGCGAAGCCGGCGCTGACGGTGCAGCGCAACGGGCCGGTCTCCGTCTCAACAATGCGCGCGGCGAACGCGGCCCGGACACGTTCGGCCGTCGCCTCGACTGTCTCTGGCAAGGTGCGCCTCAACACCATCGCGAATTCCTCGCCCCCCATGCGGGCGACGGAGTCGTTCGGGCGCAGGTCGGCGGAGAGCACCTGGGCAAAAACCTTCAGCACCTCGTCGCCGGCGGCATGGCCGAACTGGTCGTTGATCGCCTTGAAGCCGTCGAGGTCGAACACCACGACCGCCGTGAAAGCGCTGACCGGCGTCTTGCCGTGCAGGTCGAACAAAGCGCGACGGTTGAGCAGCCCGGTCAGCACGTCGGTCTCGGCCTCATGCTTGTGGTGGCGCGCGAGCCGCCCCTGGTTGAGCGCCAGCGACAGCGCGCCGATGCCGGTCATCGAGGCGATGACGATGACCAAGCTCAGATCCTCCGCCCAGTTGCTCGGCGCGTGGCCGAGGACGAGTTTGCCGTCCCAAGCCAGCACGGCCGCGCAAAGCACGAAGGAAACAGCGGTCAACGAATAGAGCAGCGCCACGCCCACGAGTTGCGCCGGAGCCTCCTCGCGACCCTTCCAATATTCATGCGCCGTGCCGAATAGGAGTAGCGCGGCAAGGAAATTCTCAAGCATGAAGCCCAGACCGTCATAGCCGAGCGCCATTGGCGGTAACGCCAGCGCAAAGGAGAAGGCAGTGCCAAGCGTGATGCGCGGCAGCGGCGAGCGTCCAGTCCGAAACTGGTGGGCGGCGCCCAACATCACCGAGAAGCCGAACAGCAGCAGCGCCAGCGCCAGGATGCCGAGGGTTGTTCCGGGCGCATCGATATAGGCGTCATAAACAAAAACCTCCGCCACCACCACCAGCACGCTGGTCGCCCATGTCAGCAGGAACCTGTCGGAACGGGCGGTCAGCCAGGTTCCGAACAGGGTGAGGCTGAGGCAGGCTGCGGAGAAGCCGACGGCCAGCAGCAATGAATTGTAGTCGAGAAGCATGCACTCGCCCTTGCCGCCGCCGGGTCTCTGCAACCTGTCGTGCGTACATTAGTGCGGCAAGGAAGTATCGATTACGTTACGATACCGGTGAAGATGCCATTAATTCCGCGGCGTCAGAGGACCGCCACCAACAGGCGTCAGAGGACCGCCACCAACAATAGCAGGATGATGCCGACCCCCATCATCACCAGACCCGGCCAATTCTGCGACAGGCCGAGGAAACCGAGGCCGCGCCGGCGTGGCTCAAGCGTCGGGCCAGGCGTTGTAAGGTTTGGCATCGGGCGATCCGAGGCAGCAGGTGCCGGATCGCTAAGTTTCCCGCGCCTGAGGACCGCACCCGCCATGTACACAATGCCGGCGACAATGAGCAATGCCCCGATGAGGATGACAGCCATATCACCTCGCTTTCTTCGGGCTCTCCCGATGCCGGAGCCCGGGCCATTGTTCCGCGACGCTCAACCGCTATGGAAACCTGCTCCCGGCGAGAAAGGCAAAACGGTCAAGACGCCCCGTAAGTTCCGACGGAACTGCCGGACGCAAGGCGCAGCCGACACCAGGCAGGCAGGATCCGATGCTCGAACAAAAGGATATGACCGGAGTGAAGGCTGGCTTCAATCGGTCACCCGCTTCATCAGGGCCATGGCGCCGAAGGGGGCGCGCACCTTGCCCTCGGTTATGAAGTAGACGAACACGTCGCGCGGCTTGACCGGCGCATCCGTCTTGGGATCGGCGCGTGGCAGGTCGGCGGGCTGCTTGCCCTCCGCCCAGATCTTCACCCGTCCCGCCCATTCATCGAGGCCTTTCGGCGTGTAGCAATCGGGGTTGTCGTCGCTGCCGGTCTGAAGCCGCGCATAGACGAAGTCGCCGGTGATATCGGCGATCGCCGGATATTTTGCGTGGTCGGCGTAGACGATCGCGGCCTTGTATTTTCGGGCGAGCGCCGGGAATTCCGGCACGATGAAGCTGTCATGCCGCACCTCGAGTGCATGGCGCAGAGGCACGCCGTCCTGCTTCTCGGGCAGAAGTTTCAGGAAAGCTTCGAAATCGTCGGCGTCGAACTTCTTGGTCGGCGCGAACTGCCACAGGATCGGGCCGAGCTTCTCGCCGAGCGCGGCAACGCCGGAGCCCAGGAAGCGCATCATAGATTCGCCCGCTTCGCCGAGCACCCGGCGGTTGGTGACGAAGCGGTTGCCTTTGAGCGAGAAGACGAAGCCTTCCGGCGCCTCGTTGGCCCATTTGGCGAAGGTCGGTTCCTTGAAGCTGGAATAATAGGTGCCGTTGACCTCGATGGTCGGGACCTGCCGGCTGGCGTAGTGGAGTTGCTTGGCCTTGGCAAGCTTATCCGGGTAGAAGGAGGTGTCCCAGGGCTCGAAAGTCCAGCCGCCCATGCCGGAGCGGATTTTTCCTTGGCTCATTGTCGTCCTCCTCCGTTCAAATGTGATCAGGCGGCTCGATCGACCGGCTTCACCATGTCGACCAGGGTCCATCCTGGCCGGTGTGGGTTGGCGCGGCGACCCGTTTCGCGATAGCCGTAGGCGGAATAGAGCGCGATGTTCCGCTCCATGCGCGAATTGGTGTAAAGCCGCACCTCCGGCACGCCCCACGACCGCGCCTGCTCGTCGGCGAAGTCGAGCAGTTTGATGCCGAGCTTTTTACCCTGGAAGGCCGGCGCGACGGCGACGCTAAAGATCATGGCGTGGTCGGGATGCTGTTCGAGGGCGATCAGCCCGGCCAGTCCTCCATCCTCTTCGAGCAGCCAGATTTCGCCGCGCTCGATGCGCGGCGCGTAATCTTCCGTCACCGGAATCGGCGGGGTGCCGAACAGAGCGGTGTAGGGCGCATAGGCGGCCGTGGTCAGCGCGGCAACGGCCGGAAGATCACCGGAAAGCGCTCTTCTAATTGTCATCCAAGCGCCCTCCCGACGAAATGCGCGCTCACTCCGCCGCTTCGCGTTTGCCTCCGGGGCGCCGCTCCAGCAGCTCCTTCAGGAACTGGCCGGTGTAGCTGCGCTTCTCGCGCACGATCGCTTCCGGCGTGCCCGACGCCACCAACTCGCCGCCGCCGTCGCCGCCTTCGGGGCCGAGGTCCAGCACCCAGTCGGCGGTCTTGATCACTTCGAGATTGTGCTCGATCACCACCACCGTGTTGCCCTGGTCGACCAACTCGTGCAGCACTTCGAGCAGCTTGGCGACGTCGTGGAAGTGCAGGCCGGTGGTCGGCTCGTCGAGGATGTAGAGCGTCTTGCCGGTCGCCTTGCGCGACAGTTCCTTGGCGAGTTTTATCCGCTGCGCCTCGCCGCCGGAGAGTGTCGTCGCCTGCTGGCCGATATGGATGTAGCCGAGGCCGACCTGCTTCAGCGTCTCCAGCTTGTCGCGCACGCCCGGCACCGCCGAGAAGAACTCGACGCCTTCCTCGACCGTCATGTCGAGCACGTCGGCGATCGACTTGCCCTTGAACTGCACGTCGAGCGTCTCGCGGTTGTAGCGCTTGCCGTGACAGACGTCGCAGGTGACGTAGACATCGGGCAGGAAGTGCATCTCGATTTTTATCACGCCGTCGCCCTGGCAGGCCTCGCAGCGGCCGCCCTTGACGTTGAAGGAGAAGCGGCCGGGCTGGTAGCCGCGTGCCTTGGCCTCCGGGAGCCCCGCAAACCAGTCCCGGATCGGCGTGAAGGCACCCGTATAGGTCGCCGGGTTGGAGCGCGGCGTGCGGCCGATCGGCGACTGGTCGATGTCGATGACCTTGTCGAGGAATTCCAGCCCCTCGATGCGGTCATGCTCGGCCGGATGCTCGCGCGAGCCCATGATGCGGCGCGAGGCGGCCTTGAACAGCGTCTCGATCAGGAAAGTCGACTTGCCGCCGCCGGACACGCCGGTGACCGCGGTGAAGGTGCCAAGCGGGATTGCGGCCGTCACGTTCTTCAAATTGTTGCCGCGCGCGCCGACCACCTTGATGCGCCGGTTCTTCTTCGCCTCGCGGCGCACCGCCGGCGTCGCCACTTCGAGTTCGCCCGACAAATATTTGCCGGTGATCGAGGCGGGTGTGGCCATGATCTGCTGCGGCGTGCCCTGCGCGATAATCTGGCCGCCATGGATGCCGGCGGCGGGGCCGATGTCGACGACATAGTCGGCATGCAGGATGGCGTCCTCGTCATGCTCGACCACGATCACCGTGTTGCCGATGTCGCGCAGGTGCTTCAACGTATCGAGCAGGCGCGCATTGTCGCGCTGGTGCAGGCCGATCGACGGCTCGTCGAGCACATAGAGCACGCCGGTGAGGCCCGAGCCGATCTGTGAGGCGAGGCGGATGCGCTGGCTCTCGCCGCCCGACAGCGTGCCGGAGTTGCGCGACAGCGTCAGATAGTCGAGGCCGACATCGTTGAGGAAACGCAGCCGCTCGCGGATCTCCTTGAGCACCCGGACCGCGATCTCGTTCTGCTTCTCGTTCAACTGCGCCGGCAGGTCGGTGAACCACTGGTCGGCCTTGCGGATCGACATCTCAGTGACTTCGCCGATATGCTTGCCAGCGATCTTCACCGCCAGCGCTTCCGGCTTCAGCCTGTAGCCGTTGCAGGCGGGGCAGGGAGTGGCCGACATGAAGCGCTCGATCTCCTCGCGCATCCAGGCCGATTCCGTTTCCTTCCAGCGCCGGTCTAGGTTGGGGATGACGCCCTCGAAAGTCTTGGTCGTCTTATAAGAGCGCAGGCCGTCATCATACTGGAAGGTGATCTCGCGCTCGCCGGTACCATGCAGCACGGCTTTCTGTGCCTCGGCGCTCAGATCCTTGAACTTGTCGCCGAGCTTGAAGCCATAGGCCTTGCCCAGCGCTTCCAGCGTCTGCGCGTAATAGGGCGAGGTCGACTTCGCCCACGGGCTGATGGCACCGTCGCGCAAAGAGACGTTCTCGTCCGGCACGACGAGGTTGGGATCGATGGCGCGCTGGCTGCCGAGGCCATCGCAGGTCGGGCAGGCGCCGAACGGATTGTTGAAGGAGAACAGCCTGGGCTCGATCTCGGGAATAGTGAAGCCGGACACCGGGCAGGCGAATTTCTCCGAGAACAGGATGCGCTCATGCGTCTCGTTTTTCGACTTGTTGACCGAGTCCTCGCCGGTCAGGCTGGCATCGAGCGGCCGGTCGGCGAACTCTGCCACAGCCAGTCCCTCGGCGAGCTTCAGTGCGGTCTCCATCGAATCCGCGAGCCTGGTCGCCAGATCGCCGCGCACGACGATGCGGTCGACGACCACGTCGATGTCGTGCTTGTACTTCTTGTCCAGTGCCGGGACATCGGCGATCTCGTAGAAGACGCCGTCGACCTTCACGCGCTGGAAGCCCTTCTTCTGCAGGTCCAGGAGTTCCTTGCGGTACTCGCCCTTGCGGCCGCGCACGATCGGCGCCAGCAGGAATAGGCGCGTGCCTTCCTCCAGCGCCAGCACGCGGTCGACCATCTGGCTGACCGTCTGGCTCTCGATCGGCAGGCCGGTGGCCGGCGAATAGGGGATGCCGACGCGCGCAAAGAGCAGGCGCATATAATCGTAGATCTCGGTGACGGTGCCGACCGTCGAGCGCGGGTTGCGCGAGGTGGTCTTCTGCTCGATCGAGATGGCGGGCGACAGGCCGTCGATCTGGTCGACGTCCGGTTTCTGCATCATCTCCAGGAACTGGCGGGCATAGGCCGACAGGCTTTCGACATAGCGGCGCTGGCCCTCGGCATAGATGGTGTCGAAGGCAAGCGACGATTTGCCGGAGCCCGATAGTCCAGTCATGACGATCAGGCTGTCGCGCGGCAGATCGAGATCGACGTTCTTGAGATTGTGTTCGCGCGCCCCGCGAATGGAAAGGTATTTTTGGTCGGCCATCGCCGGTCGCCGCCTCAGATCTGGAATTTGCTGGATTGGGCGGGTTCGTCCCGGCCATCCCCTATGTAGGTATTTTCGCCGCCACGTCGAGAGACGCCACAATCTCGACGGAAGAAGCCGATCATGGGTTTAACCGCCTTTCGCGCGGGCCGGCAAGCGGAAAGAACAAAGGCCGAACACGCTCCTGACAAAGCGCTGTGGAAACAGTCGCACAAAGCGCTGTGGAAACAAGCGCGCTGAGTGCCGTGGAACGGTCGCCCGAAATTTTGTGGAGACACGTGCCGCCGATGCCGCCTCGTTCCGCGGAGCCACCCGACTTACCCGTACGTAACCTCCAGGCGATCACATTTTTCGGTAACCGGCTATTCAACTGTTGACGCCGGTGACTCACGGGAGCAGTCTCAAATCGTCAACGAAGCCGGCCGTCTTTCGATGGCCTCGCCGCGCAACTGGCGGCCTGCGAGACGCCGCAGGCGATAGCGATTAGCGCTTCGAACGACATTGTCGCAACGGACATAAGGAGCGGAGCATGACGCCACCGGACAGTCCCTTGAGGCTCCACACCGAGATGGAGCCGCGGCGGGCATAAGTGCCAGGGCAGACTTGAAACGCCGGCCCGACAAACCGTGCCCTGCCGATTCCCTACAATCAGAGACGATAGTCGGATCGTCGGCGGAACGCCGCGTTGCATCCGAAACAGAACGCCGGCAGTCCATTCCCGGCTAAAGTTGGATTTCAGATCCATGAAGCCCCATCCGTCTGCACAGCAGGGATGGGGCTAACATTTTGTGGTGTTCGCGTGTGACCCGCTCGGGATCAGTGGTTCGGGATCCGAGCGCCGCCCGTCGCCATGTCCATCGTTATGCTGCCGCCGATCCTGACATCGGTGTTGCCGATCTTGAAGGAACCGTCGCTGCCGGCCGGCAGCGCGTCATCGGGTTCCGGCTGCGGCGCCGGCTTGGCGATGCGGTAGTCGCCGCTGACGCCAGGCAGTTTCTGCGCCGAACCGTCGTCGGCAAGCGCAGCGCCGGCCGTCAGCATGCCGGCAAGCGCGGCGAGGGCGGCGCATAGATGTCTGGGCTGAACGGACCTGATCATGCGCGGACTATAGGGAGGCGGCTAGAGCAATGCCAGACGCGCGGCGATCAATTTGCCGCGCGCCTGCCCGCAACGTCAGGCCGCTTTCTTGCGCGTGTCGTAGACGTGGTCGACGAGGCCCCATTCCTTGGCTTCCGCGGCGCTCATGAAATAGTCGCGGTCGAGCGTGCGCTCGACTTCATCATAGGTCCGGCCGCAGTGCTTGGCGTAGAGCTCTGTCATATGCTGCTTGGTGCGCACGATGTCCTCGGCGTGGCGCTGAATGTCCGAGGCCTGGCCCTGGAAGCCGCCGAGCGGCTGGTGCAGCACGATCCTGGTGTTGGGCAACGCGATGCGACGCCCCGGTTCGCCGGCCATCAACAGGAAGGAGCCCATCGAGGCGGCAAAGCCCATGCAGACCGTCGAAACCGGGCAGGAGATGTATTGCATCGTGTCGTAGATGGCGAAGCCGCTGGTCACCATGCCGCCCGGCGAGTTGATGTAAAGCGAGATCTCCTTGTCGGGATGGTCCGATTCCAGCGACAGGAGCTGTGCGCAGACCAGCGCCGAGACGTTGTCGTTGATCTCGCCATTGATGAAGACGATGCGCTCGCGCAGCAGCCGCGAAAAGATGTCGAAGGAGCGTTCGCCGCGGCTCGACTGCTCGATGACCATAGGCACCAGATTGGCAATGCTCATGACTGTTTTCCTCGGTCCTCTCTTGATCAGGCCGCGCGCAGCATCATGCAGGGCGCGTTGGCGGCGGTCGGATTCCTGCGCGCGTCGAGCGAAAGCCCGCAACCGGCGCCGGAAACAGCGACGAGAGGCTGCGTGGCCGGCACGAAACCGTCATGCACGATGCGTAGATGCGTGCCGCCCGAGGCGGTGCCGGCGAGCGTGAAAGTGACGATGCTGTCAAAGGCGGGAAGCTGGTCCGCATCTTTCGCGCCGGGCCCCTCGCGCCAGGAATAGCGCAGCAGCCTGCCCGGCTCGGCCTCGAGCACCTCGCATTCGATCGGCGCATGCGGTCCGGCAAAGGCGAAGCGCGCGCCGGCTTGCGCCTCGATGTCGTTCGGCATCATCCAGGCGGCGAGCAACTCCGGCTCGGTCAGCGCCCGCCAGACTTTTTCCGGCGGATCTGGAAGGTCGCATTCGAAGCTGAGCGGCGCTTCGTTGACCGTCGGGTTTTCGATAGCCGTCATTGGTCCATTCCTTTCAGAACCGTCTTCAACTTCTCGATGCGTTCCGGCCAGAAGGCGCGGTAGCGTTCGATCCAGCCGAGCAGCGGGTCGAGCCCTTGCGGATCGGCACGGTAATAGGCATTGCGGCCGGCGCGCCGCTCGACCACCAAGCCGGCGCCGCGCAGCACGGCGAGGTGCTGCGAGACCGCCGGCTGCGACACGCTCATACCGGCGCGCAGCTCGGTCACGCTCATCTCGCTGGCGGTCAGCCGCTCGTAGACGGCGCGACGGGTAGGGTCGGCAAGCGCACGAAAAATCTCTGCTTCGATCATGGATAAAGCATAAGTCGATACTTATTGGTTTGGCAAGCCTCTATTTGATCGCCATATAGAGGTGCATGTTCAAACCCCGCCTTTGCTGACATTTCTTGACAGAAAGGGTGATCAAGAATAGAACGAAAAGAGAACGAAAAACCTTGTGGGAAAAGCCGGCCTTTGCGGGCGGCGGCGGCCCGAAGGCTGTAAGGTGAGCGACTTGAATTCGTTTCGGATGAGCGCGGAGAAGTAAGATGGCGGGTAGCGTCAACAAGGTCATTCTGGTGGGCAATCTCGGGGCGGACCCTGAAATCCGCCGCCTGAATTCCGGCGATCCGGTCGTCAACATCCGCATTGCCACGTCGGAAAGCTGGCGCGACAAGAACACCGGCGAGCGCAAGGACAAGACCGAGTGGCACAATGTCGTCATCTTCAACGATCAGCTCGCCAAGGTGGCCGAGCAGTATCTGAAGAAGGGCATGAAGGTCTATGTCGAGGGCCAGCTGCAGACCCGCAAATGGCAGGACCAGACCGGCAACGACCGCTACACGACCGAAATCGTCCTGCAGAAATTCCGTGGCGAATTGCAGATGCTCGACGCGCGTGGCGAGGGCGGCGGCGGCCAGGTCGGCAATTATTCCGGCGGCGGCAGCCGCGGTTCGGATTTCGGCCAGTCCGGTCCGAATGAAGGTCTCAGCCGCGGTGGTGGTGGCGGCCCCAGGGGCGGCGGCGGTGGCGGCTCGTCGCGCGAGCTGGACGACGAGATCCCGTTCTAACCGCTTCGAAACGGGCATTTGAGGGAAGGCGCGATGTCGCTCGGACCGCTCCTGTCGGCGCCGCCTCCCATTCCATGGCATGCCTTTGCGGCCTTCGCCGCCCTCGCTATCGGCGGCGCCCAACTGGCGTTGCCGAAGGGTACTGCGCGTCACCGCGCGCTGGGTTATGCCTGGGTGGCGCTGATGCTGGTCGCGATATCGAGCTTCTGGATCCAGCAGATCCGGCTCATCGGTCTGTTCAGCCCGATCCATCTTTTGTCGATCCTGGTGCTGGTCACGGTACCGCTGGCGGCATGGTATGCGCACGCGCATAAGGTCGCCGCGCGTCGCGGCGCCATGATCAAGCTCTATCTGTTCGCGCTGGTCGGCGCCGGCATCTTCACGCTGTTGCCTGGCCGGATCATGCATGCGGTCGTGTTCGGTCAGTAGGCGACGGAACCTCGTAAGGAAGATCAAGGTGAAAGCACGCATCAAATGGGTCGAGGAACGCACCTTTGTCGGCGAGTCCGGCAGCGGCCATAAGGTCGTGCTGGGCACGGCGCACGGGCCGGACGGCAAGACGCCTGGACCGAGCCCGATGGAGCTGGTGCTGATCGGTACCGGCGGCTGCTCGGCCTATGACGTCGTCCACATCCTCGAGAAAGGCCGGGAGGCGGTCGAGGATTGCGTGGTCGAGCTCGACGCCGACCGGGCCGAGACCGACCCGAAAGTGTTCACCCGCATCCACATGCATTTCATCGTCAAGGGCCGCGCGCTGTCGCACGACAAGGTAAGAAGGGCGATCGATCTGTCGATCGAGAAATATTGCTCGGCGTCAGCCATGATGGCCAAGACAGCGACGATTACCCACGATTTCGAGGTGGTCGAGACGGCGGTCAAGTAGGGCAGTAGGGCAGTAGGGCAGTAGGGCAGTAGGGCAGTAGGGCAGTAGGGCAGTAGGGCAGTAGGTGGGCTGCCTCGCAGCCGGTCAGGCCGCCATCAGCGCCCGAACGCCGTCGGCCACGAACTGGACTGCCAACGCCGCCAGGATGACGCCCAGCAGCCTGGTCAGGATCGAGCGGCCGGTCTGGCCGAGGATGCGGTCGATGCGTTCCGACAGCACGAACACCAGATAAGTGATGACCAGGCAGATGAAGATGATGCCGACCAGCGCTGCCTGGGCGGCAAAGCCCTCGAAATGTCCTGATAAAAGCACCGTCGCCGAAATCGCGCCGGGGCCGGCGATCAGCGGGATCGCCAGCGGGAAGGCGGCGATGTTGTGGATCATGTCCTTGGTGATGGCGACGTCGCCGATCTTCTCTTTGCGGTCTTGTCGGCGCTCGAACACCATTTCGAAGGCGATGAAGAACAAGAGGAAGCCACCGGCCACCCGGAAGGCCGGCAGCGTGATGCCGAACACCGACAGGATCGCGGCGCCGGCAAGTGCAAACAGCGCCATGACCAGGAAGCCGATCACCGAGGCGCGCACCGAAACCTGCTGACGCTCCTCGCGGTTCATGCCGCGCGTCACGGCGAGAAAGAGCGGCGCCAATCCCGGCGGGTCGATGGTCACCAGAATGGTGACGAAGGCGTTGAACAGGCTGTCGAAACTCGGCATCGCTGGTCCCCTCCCGCCGGGCGAGGCCCAGGCCCCGCAATTGGTAGAACAAAGCCCGAGCGGTGGAAACAGGCGGGAGGTAATTCAGTCGGCTATTCGGCATGGCTGCAATAGGCTTCCAGCCGGTAACCGTCCGGATCGACAACGAAGGCGGCATAGTAATTGTCGCCATATGCCGCGCGCAGTCCGGGCTGGCCGTTGTCCGTGCCGCCCTCACGCAATGCCGCCGCATGGAAGGCGTCGACGCTGGCGCGGGTCGGCGCCGAAAAGCAGAAATGCAGGCCGGAGTCTGCGTCGGCCGGTACCGGCCGCCCGGCATCGTTCACCCTAAGCTGGACTGCGTCACCACCGTAACCGAGTGAACCGGGCGACTGGCTGAGCAGGAATAGCCGAGCGGTTTCAGCGCAGCGTCGTAGAAGCGTTTCGAAGTGCCGGCGTCACGGACGCCGATCGAGACATGGTCAAGCATTGTTTCCTCCATGATTGCAAATGGTTGGTTGCTCAGGCTGGAGTCGTGCGGCGAGCCAAAAACTCGACCTCCATGCGCCAGGTTGCACCGCCATCATGCGAGCGCTCGCCCAGCCAACGGAACGAGTTTTCGGTGATCTGCGAGAAGCTCCAGCGTACAGACGCGCCCGTGCCGTCGGCGCCGACCTGGACGATGGTGTCATCCTCGGCGCGGCCGAGCTGCCGGCTGTAATACTGGTTGCGCGGGTCGCTCCAGAAGATGTGCCAGGCGTCGGCGCCGGGATCGTAAACGCGCAATGTCGTGCCGTAGAAGGTCCATGGCCCGAGCGCCGGGGAGGGACCTGCGTCGCGGGCGGGCAGGATCCAGACGTCCTGCACGGCCCTGCCTTCCAGAACCCAGCCGAAATGCACCTCGCCGCGACCTGTAAGCCTGGTCCCATCCTCGAGAATGCGCGTGGCGTCGAACGTCCAGGCGCCGATGAAGCGGCCATAGAGTTTCAGCTTTTCGGCAAGGTCCGGTTTTGGACCGTCGCTGTGCAGGGCCTCGGCAAAGGGGTCGGTCATTGTTGCTGCCTCGTTTGTCAGGAGAGGGCTAGCAATAGGGGCATGACAGGGTTCGTCGCTTGGGAAAAATTGCTATCTTTCGGGCATGACGACAGCGCAGAAAACTCTGGCTTCCGGGCATGGTTGGCAGGTGTCCGACGTGGTGTGCACGGCCGTGGCCGGCGACAAGCCATTCGAGGAAGAGCATCGCAGCTTTTGCGTTGCCGCAGTGACCAGGGGCACGTTCCGCTATCGCACGCGCCAAGGCACGACGATGCTGGCGCCAGGCGCCATCCTGCTCGGCAATCCCGGCGCCTGCTATGAATGCGGGCATGAGCATGGCGCCGGCGACCGCTGCCTCTCGTTTCATTTTACCCCAGCCTATATGGAGCGGGTCGTGGCCGATGTGCCGGGCGCGAAACGGCTCGGCTTTGCCGATCCGCGCCTGCCGCCCTTGCCGGCGCTGACGCCTCTGCTCGCCGAGGCGGAGGCGGCGCGGGAGACAGGCGACAGCGACGCGTTCGAGGAACTCGGCCTGCGCATCGCCGGCGCGGTCGCCGCGGCTGCGGCCGGATCTGCCGCCGCGACCCGAACGCCCAGCCGCCGCGACCAGAAACGGGTTGCCGAAGCGGTGCGGCTGATCGAACTCAATGCCGAGCGGCCGCTTTCGCTGACCGAGCTTGCCGACGGCACGGCGACCAGTCCGTATCATTTCCTGCGCATTTTCCGGCAGGTGGCCGGCTTGACGCCCTACCAGTTTCTGCTCAGGACCAGACTGCACCGCGCCGCAGTGCGGTTGCGCTGCTCGGACGCGACGATCTCGACGATCGCTTTCGACGAGGGCTTCAACGACCTGTCGACCTTCAACCGTCGGTTCCGGCGCGAGATGGGGGAGGCCCCCGGCGCGTATCGCGCCAGACGGACCAGAGGGCGCTGAGGCCAGCCGAAGCGAAACCGAGCTTGGCCATATCGTCGCAATCAGCGATATCCATTTGAAATTGCCGCCGAAATCGTCTTTGGAAAAGTGCCTCCGCCATTGGAGTTTCAGTCCCGCATCCTATATAAGTGGTGAGTGATTCCCGACTGGACTGTGACCTGATTTGACCGACCAGAAGACACCGCGCGGGCCGGATGGCGGCCCCACCGGCATCGAGCCGATTTCGATCATCGAGGAGATGCAGCGCTCCTATCTCGATTACGCCATGAGCGTGATCGTCAGCCGCGCGCTGCCCGACGTGCGCGACGGCCTGAAGCCGGTGCACCGGCGCATCCTCTATGCCATGCAGGAAGGCGGTTACCACTGGAACCGCAAGCATGTGAAATCGTCGCGCATCGTCGGCGACGTGATGGGTAAATACCATCCGCATGGTGACGCCTCGATCTATGACGCCCTGGTTCGCATGGCGCAGGACTGGTCGCTGCGCGTGCCGCTGATCGACGGGCAGGGCAATTTCGGCTCGATCGACGCCGACCCGCCTGCGGCCATGCGCTACACCGAGTCGCGGCTCACCAAGGTCGCGCACGAGCTTCTGGGGGATATCGACAAGGAAACGGTCGATTTTCAGGACAATTATGACGGCGCCGAACAAGAGCCTAAGGTACTGCCTGCGCGTTTCCCGAACCTTCTAGTCAACGGTTCGGGTGGCATCGCCGTCGGCATGGCCACCAACATTCCGCCGCACAACCTGGCCGAAGTGTGCAACGGAGCGATGGCGATCATCGACAATCCAGCCATCGACCTGCCGGCACTGATGGAGATCGTGCCCGGCCCGGATTTCCCGACGGGCGGCATCGTCCTTGGCCGGTCCGGCATATACAGCGCTTATTCCAGCGGCCGCGGCTCGATCGTCATGCGTGGTCGCGTCGAGATCGAAAAGCGCGGAAACGACCGTGAATCCATCGTCGTCACCGAAATACCCTATCAGGTGAACAAGGCGGCGATGATAGAGAAGATGGCCGAACTGGTGCGCGAAAAGCGCATCGAGGGCATTTCCGACATCCGCGACGAGAGCGATCGTCAGGGCTATCGCGTCGTCATCGAACTGAAGCGCGAGGCCGTCGCCGACGTCATCCTCAACCAGCTTTACCGCTTCACGCCGCTGCAGACCTCGTTCGGCGCCAACATGGTGGCGCTCAACGGCGGTAAGCCGGAAGTGATGACGCTGATCGACATGCTGAAAGCCTTCGTCGGTTTCCGCGAGGAGGTGATCAGCCGCCGCACGAAATACCTGCTGCGCAAGGCGCGCGAGCGGGCCCATGTCCTTGTTGGCCTTGCGATTGCCGTCGCCAACATAGACGAGGTAATCAAGCTGATCCGCACCGCGCCCGACCCGCAGACGGCGCGCGAGCAATTGATGGAGCGGCGCTGGCCCTCGCACGACGTCGCGCCGCTGATCAAGCTGATCGACGATCCGCGCCACCGCATCAACGAGGACGGCACCTACAATCTCTCCGAGGAACAGGCGCGTGCCATCCTCGACCTGCGCCTGCAACGCCTGACCGCCCTCGGCCGCGACGAGATCGCCGACGAGTTGAACAAGATCGGCGCCGAGATTGTTGATTTCCTTGATATTTTGTCGTCGCGCGCGCGTATCCAGCAGATCGTCAAGGACGAGCTGATCGCGGTCCGCGACGAATTCGGCACGCCGCGCCGCACCGAACTCTCCGACGGCGGTGCGGACATGGAAGACGAGGACCTGATCCAGCGCGAGGACATGGTCGTCACCGTCAGCCATTCCGGCTACATCAAGCGCGTGCCGCTCTCGCTCTACCGGGCGCAGCGGCGCGGCGGCAAGGGCCGCTCCGGCATGTCGACCAAGGAAGAGGATTTCGTCACCCGGCTGTTCGTGGCCAACACGCACACGCCGGTGCTGTTCTTCTCCTCGCGCGGCATCGTCTACAAGGAGAAGGTCTGGCGGCTGCCGATCGGCAATCCGCAATCGCGCGGCAAGGCGTTGATCAACATGCTGCCGCTCGAGCAGGGCGAGCGCATCACCACCATCATGCCGCTGCCCGAGGATGAGACCAGCTGGGGCGAGCTGGACGTGATGTTCGCGACGACGCGCGGCACCGTTCGCCGCAACAAGCTGTCCGACTTCGTCCAGGTCAATCGCAACGGCAAGATCGCCATGAAGCTGGAGGAAGAGGGCGACGAGATCCTCGGCGTGGAGACCTGCACCGACAATGACGACGTGCTCCTGACGGCGAATTCCGGCCAGTGCATCCGCTTTCGGGTTTCCGACGTGCGCGTCTTCCAGAGCCGCAATTCCGTCGGCGTGCGCGGCATAACCATGGCCGAGACCGACCGCATTATCTCGATGTCGATCATCGAGAACGTCGATGCATCCCCCGCCGAGCGCGCAGCTTACCTGAAGCGTGCCGCGGCGGAGCGCAGGCTTGCCGCCGGCGGAGCCGGCGAGGAAGAGGAGATCGCGCTCACCAACGAGGAGGTCGGCGAGGAGGCCGAGCTTTCCGAGGAGCGCTATGAGTTCCTCAAGGCGCATGAAAAGCTTGTGCTGACGGTGACCGAATATGGATACGGCAAGCGCTCGTCGTCCTACGACTTCCGCCTGACGGGGCGCGGCGGCAAGGGTATCCGCGCCACCGACGTGTCGAAAACGGCCGAGATCGGCCGGCTGGTCGCGACCTTCCCGGTCGGCAATGACGATCAGATCATGCTGGTTTCGGACGGCGGCACGGTCATCCGGGTACCGGTCAACGGCATACGCTTCGCCAGCCGGGCCACCAAGGGCGTGACGATCTTCAACACGGCCGAAGGCGAGAAAGTTGTGTCGGTGGAGCGGATTTCGGAGCCGCAGTCGGATGAGGAGGTCGAAGACGTGGCTTCGAGCGAGACTGGCACCGACGAGGTCGGCGAAGGCGAGTAGGTTCCGTCCAGGCTTCACCGGCCCTCAGGGCCGGTGCGAAGATAGCGGTGATTAGTGGCGGCGGTAGACGTTGCGATGAGCGAACCCATCGAGCCGCTTGGTATTGGCCTTGACGCGCACTCGAGCTGCTTCCTGATGCAACCCGAACGCAGTCGCGATCAGCATCACGATGGTCATTGCAGTGGCAAGCATGTAGATCAGCATTTGCGTGTTCTCCTGGGCTTACAACGATGACATGGGGATTTGGTTTCATCCCTTGAAGCGGCAACCTAGTGAACGCTGAGTGAAACGTTCGTGATTGCCGCGATCATCTGTCGTTCATCGGCGCGAGAAGGTTCACGGTCGCGCAATCGACAGGATTTGCCTTTGTTGGAGAGGCTCGCTAAAGCGTTTCACGGTTTCAAGGAAACGGCGAACCGCTCCATGTTTTTGTTTTGCGCAATTCCGGACGGAAAACCGCTCACACTTTTCCCGGAATTGCTCTAGAAGCCTGCCATGACCGAACGCACCGCCCTCTATGCCGGCTCCTTCGACCCGCTGACCAACGGCCATCTTGACGTGCTGAAAGCCTCGCTGGCGGTGGCCGACACCGTCTACGCCGCGATCGGCATCCATCCAGGCAAGAAGCCCTTGTTTTCCTTCGAGGAACGCGTGGAACTGATCGAGGCGGCAACCAAGAACGAGTTCGGCCGCGACGGCGGTCGCATCAAGGTCGTTTCCTTCGATGGGCTGGTCATAGATGCGGCCCGCAAGCACGGCGCCTCGATCATGATCCGGGGTCTGCGCGACGGCACCGACCTCGACTATGAAATGCAGATGGCCGGCATGAACGAGACGATGGCGCCGGAACTGCAGACGGTTTTTCTGCCGGCGAGCCCCTCGGTGCGCACCATTACCGCCACACTCGTGCGCCAGATTGCCTCGATGGGCGGCGACATCCGCCCATTCGTGCCAGCGGCCGTCGCCGGCGCGCTCAACGCCAAGTTCACCAAATAGGCTTTCCCGGAGATCCCTATGCAGCTGAAGAAGCTCGCTTCGTTCCTTGTCGTGCTTGCCGGCCTTTTCGCGGCATCCATGCCGGCCGTCGCCGCCGATAAGGAAAACACCATGATCATCACGCTGAAAGATGGCGACGTGACCATCGCTTTGCGCCCCGATCTGGCGCCCAAGCATGTCGCACAGATCAAGAAGCTGGTGCGTGACGGCGCCTATGACAATGTCGCCTTCCACCGCGTCATCGACGGCTTCATGGCGCAGACCGGCGACGTCAAGTTCGGCAACATGAAGAAGGGTTTCAACCCGCAAGCCGTCGGCACCGGCGGTTCGGATCTTCCCGACCTGCCGGCCGAGTTCTCGCAGAGCGAGCAGTTCACGCGTGGCGTGGTGGGCATGGCCCGCTCGCAGGACCCGAATTCGGCGAACTCGCAATTCTTCATCATGTTCGCGCCGGCGCCGAACCTCGACGGCCAGTACACTATCGTCGGCAAGGTGGTCGGCGGCATGGACCTCGTCGACAAGATCAAGAAGGGCGACGAGGCCGACAACGGCACGGTCCCCGACCCCGACCGCATGATCAAGGTCCGCATCGCCGCCGATAGCAAGTAACTCCCTCAATTTTCAAAAGGATTTTCCGACATGGCTGAGATCAAGGACCGCGAGAACGCGCTGATCATGGAAACGACCAAGGGCCCGGTCGTCATCGAGATGTACCCTGAATTGGCGCCCGGGCACGTCGCCCGCATCAAGGAGTTGGCGCGCGAAGGCGCCTATGACGGCGTGGTGTTCCATCGCGTCATCGACGGCTTCATGGCGCAGACTGGCGACGTCAAGTTCGGCAATTCCTCGAAGCCCACCTATGCGCCGACGCGCGCTGGCATGGGCGGCTCCGACAAGCCGGACCTCAAGGCCGAGTTCTCCAACGCCAATCACGGCCGCGGCGCCTGCTCGATGGCTAGAGCCCAGAACCCGAACTCGGCGAATTCGCAGTTCTTCATCTGCTTCGACGACGCCGCCTTCCTCAACCGCCAGTACACGGTGTGGGGCCAGGTCATCGAAGGCATGGAGAATGTCGACAAGATCAAGCGCGGCGAGCCGGTGCAGGATCCCGACAAGATCGTGTCGCTGAAGGTCGCGGCCGACGTCAAGTAAGGGCGGAACGATGATGGGCGCTGTCTGGTCCCTGCTTGGCATCCTGTCCGGCGCCTTCATCGCCATCCAGGCGCCGATCAATTCGCAATTGGCGAAGGGCCTCGGCCTTCCGGTCGCGGCCGCCGCATTCTCCTTCCTTTCCGGCGCCATCGTGCTCGGCATCATCGCCGTCGCGGTGGTGAAGCTGCAGGGCATCTCGCTCGACTGGAAAGCGCCGGCGCCCTGGCTGTTCGTTGCCGGCGGCATGCTCGGCGGCTTCTATGTGACGCTGTCGACGATCCTGACGCCGCGTATCGGCGCGGCAGCGCTCATGGCCTTCCTGGTCGCCGGCCAGCTGATCGCCGGCATGCTGATCGACCGCGCCGGCTTCCTTGGCGTGGCGGTGCGCGAAATCTCGTTTGGCCGCGTCGCCGGCGCCGTGCTCTTGCTTGCCGGGGCGCTGCTCATCCGGCTCTACTGATGCGCGTCGACCTGTTCGACTTCGACCTGCCGGAGGAGCGCATCGCGCTTCGCCCGGCGGAGCCGCGTGACAGCGCCCGGCTGCTTGTCGTCAAACCGGGCGAACCATTGCAGGACCGTGTCGTCTCCGATCTGCCGTCGCTGCTTCGCGAAGGCGACGTGCTGGTGTTCAACGACACCAAGGTTATTCCGGCGCAGCTCAAGGGCATGCGCAAGCGCGGCGAGGCGGTGGCGCAGGTCGAGGCGACGCTGCATATGCGGGTGGCGCCGGACCGCTGGCAGGCCTTCATGCGGCCGGGAAAACGCATCGCCGCCGGCGACCGTATCCATTTCGGCCATGATCAGAATTCCTGCTTCCTCGGCCAGCTCGACGCCACGGTGCTCGAAAAGGGCGAGGGGGGCGAGGCGCTGCTCGGCTTCGATCTTTCCGGGCCGTTCCTCGACGAGGCGCTGCACGCTGTCGGCCATATTCCGCTGCCGCCCTATATCGCCTCGAAGCGCGATGACGACGAGCGCGACCGCGCCGATTACCAGACCATCTATGCCAGGGAAGAGGGCGCGGTCGCTGCCCCAACCGCCGGCCTGCATTTCACGCCGGAGCTGTTCGCCGCGCTCGACGTTAGGGGCGTCGAGCGCCGCTTCGTCACGCTGCATGTCGGCGCCGGCACCTTCCTGCCGGTGAAAGCGGACGACACGGCCGATCACAAGATGCATGCCGAGACCGGTTCGGTGAGCCCGGAAACGGCGGGGGCGCTCAACACGGCCAAGGCGCGGGGAGGGCGGATCGTGTGCGTCGGCACGACGTCGCTGCGGCTCTTGGAGAGCGCGGCGCGCGCGGACGGCAGGATCGAGCCTTGGTCCGGACCCACCGACATCTTCATCACGCCCGGCTATCGCTTCCGCACGGCCGATATGCTGATGACCAATTTCCATCTGCCGCGCTCGACGCTGTTCATGCTGGTCTCGGCCTTCAGCGGGCTCGAGACGATGCGTGCCGCCTATGCGCATGCCGTCGAGAACCGCTACAGGTTCTATTCCTATGGCGACGCCAGCCTGCTTTACCGAGCGGAGACGAGCGATGGATGATGATCTCGAGAAAATGGACCGCGATACGCTGATCGCGGAGGTGAAGAAGCTGCGTGCCGGCATCCGCGCGCATCGCGACACGACCGGGCATGATCTGTGCTGGCATCATCCCGATCTCTGGGACCTTTTGCCGGAAAAGACCGAGCCGTCGATCGCCGTGCCGCCATGGCCGAAATTCATGCGCGGCTGCATCCGCTACCGGCAGTCGCTCGACGAGCAGGCGCCCGGGGCGCCGGTGCACGACAAGGAATTCAATGGCTAAGACTTTTTCCTTCAAGGTGCTTGCTAACGATGGTAAGGCCAGGCGCGGCCTCGTCTCGATGCCACGCGGCGAGATCCGCACGCCTGCCTTCATGCCGGTCGGTACCGGCGGCACGGTCAAGACCATGTATATGGATCAGGTGCGCGGCCTCGGCGCCGACATCATCCTTGGCAACACCTACCATCTGATGCTGCGGCCGGGCGCCGAGCGCGTGGCCAGACTCGGCGGCCTGCATGAGTTCGCGCGCTGGCCATATCCGATCCTGACCGACAGCGGCGGCTTCCAGGTCATGTCGCTGTCGAAGCTCAGGAAACTGACCGAACAGGGCGTCACCTTCCGCTCGCATATCGACGGCGCAGCTTACGAAATGTCACCGGAACGGTCGATCGAGATCCAGGGACTGCTCGATTCCGATATCCAGATGCAACTCGACGAGTGCACGGCACTTCCGGCAAAGCCCAAGGAGATCGAGCGCGCCATGGAATTGTCGCTGCGCTGGGCCGAGCGCTGCAAGACGGCGTTCGGCGACCAGCCGGGCAAGGCGATGTTCGGCATCGTCCAGGGCGGCGACAGCGCGCCGCTGCGCGTGCGTTCGGCGCAGGCGCTGAAGGCGATGGATCTGAAGGGCTATGCCGTCGGCGGGCTGGCGGTCGGCGAGCCGCAATCGGTGATGCTTGAGATGCTCGACATCACCTGCCCGGAGCTGCCGGCCGACAGACCGCGCTACCTGATGGGCGTCGGCACACCGGACGATATATTGAAATCGGTGGCGCGCGGCATCGACATGTTTGACTGTGTGATGCCGACGCGCGCCGGCCGCCACGGCCTTGCCTACACGCGCCGCGGCAAGGTCAATCTCAGGAATGCCCGCCATGCCGACGATCCGCGGCCGCTCGACGAGGAAAGCGATTGCCCGGCCGCGCGCGATTATTCGCGCGCCTATCTGCATCACCTGGTGCGCTCGCAGGAAGCGCTCGGCGCCATGCTGCTGACCTGGAACAATCTGTCCTACTATCAGAAGCTGATGCAGGACATCCGGGCAGCCATCGAGGCGCAAGCCTTCGAAGCGCGCGCCGCCGAGATCACCGAAGGTTGGATCCGGGGCGATATTCCGGCGCTTTGACGCCGCATTTGTTTTGACGCAATTGCGGACGCAAAATCGCTTCGCATTTTCCCGATATTGCTCAGGTGCTGACCGAGGTCGCAGCGCGCAGGCTGCAGCCGGTGATCTTGAAACTGCCGTCCGCCTGCCGCTGCAGCGTATAGACCGCCTCATAATCCTTGCCGTCGGGCCCGACGATCAGCATCTGCTGGACGATCGAACCGGGCGCGGTCTCCTCCACCTTGCCGAAGGAATAGGATCGGGGCTTGCGCACCGGCGCGTAGCCATTCGTCACCATGTTCATGAAGGTGTCGACGCTCGGAAAGATCTGCTTCACGTTCGGCGCGGCGAAGCTGTAGGCGGTGGCGCCGTCATCGGCGATGAAGGCTTTCAACTGGCTGTCGATGACCGTCTGCGCGGCCTTGATCTCGGCGTCGCCGGCGAAAGCAAGCGAGCCTATCAACATCAGAACAAGTGCTAGTGCGAACAATGCGCGGCGCATGGCCTGCCTCCCGGAATTCGCTTGGCGAACGATTCTAACACACGCGTCGCGGCATGGCGTGGTTTCATCGGGTTGCGAAGATTTCGCCATTTCGGCGTGGGGAAGCGGGATCAGGTGCTCTTCGAGGTGCGCGGCGCGTGAAGCTTGAAAGCCGGGCAGCAGTCTGCCACAAGGGCCGCTTATTCATGAAGCAGGCTGGCAGGACCGGGCAATGAAGGCATTTTTCGTGCAGATCAAGTGCGACCTGGGCAAGTCCTATGAGGTCGCCAGCGCGCTCGCCGATGCCGAGATCGCCTCCGAGATCTACTCGACCGCGGGCAATTACGACCTGCTTGCCAAATTCTATATCGACGACGAGGAAGACGTCGGCCATTTCGTCAACGAGCGGGTGCAGATTCTGCCTGGAATCAAGGACACCTTCACCATCGTGACCTTCCGGGCGTTCTGACCGGGCCTGTCTGTGCCCCTCCGGGAAGCAGGAGCTGACCCGGCCTTGCTGTCCATGCCTTGATTTTAGGCAATTTGCATAGAGTGGCCGTCACGGCTTCCTAAATCACCGATTGCGCTTGATTTTCTCCGGCGGGGCCAGTGAAATGACCTCAGAGGGGAGTACGCGATTGGCAGCGTTCGACGAAATGCTTCCGGAAGTCTCCGGATTGAGAAGACCATATGAGGCTTACGATCGCTGGCTGAAGGAGCAGGACCCGGCCAGGCTTACCCAGAAGATGCAGGATGCCGAGCGCGTCTTCCGCAAGACCGGCATCACCTTTGCCGTCTATGGCGAGCAGGAAGCGTCCGAGCGGCTGATCCCTTTCGACATTGTCCCGCGCATCCTCTCTGGCCAGGAATGGCGCCGGCTGACGCAAGGCATCGAGCAGCGCGTGCAGGCGCTGAACGCCTTTCTCGATGACATCTACCACCGCCAGGAGATCCTGCGCGCCGGGCGCGTACCCAAGGATCTGATCGCCAGGAACGAGGCCTTCCTGCCCGAGATGATCGGGGTCAGGCCGCCGGCCGGCGTCTACACCCACATTATCGGCGTCGATATCGTCCGCATCTCGGAGAACGAGTTCTACGTGCTGGAGGACAATGCCCGCACGCCGTCGGGCGTCTCCTACATGCTGGAGAACCGTGAGACGATGATGCAGCTCTTTCCGGAGCTGTTCCAGAAAATCAAGGTTCGGCCGGTCGAGAATTATCCGCAACTCCTACGCCAGTCGCTGGCCGCGGTCAGGCCGCAAAGCGCAAAGGGCACGCCGACCATCGCGGTGCTGACGCCGGGTTCCTACAACTCGGCCTATTTCGAACATGCGTTCCTTGCCGACCAGATGGGCGTGCAACTCGTGGAAGGGCAGGATCTGCGCGTCGTCGACGGCCATGTCGCGATGCGAACCACGGAAGGCTACAAGCAGATCGACGTGCTCTACCGGCGCGTCGACGACAACTTCCTCGATCCGCTGACCTTCCGGCCGGATTCCGCGCTTGGCGTGCCGGGCATCATGGATGTCTACCGCGCCGGCAACATCACGATCGCCAATGCGCCTGGCACCGGCATCGCCGACGACAAGGCGATCTATTCCTACATGCCAGAGATCGTCGAGTTCTACACCGGCCGCAAGGCGATCCTCGGCAACATCCCGACCTGGCGCTGCTCGGAGCCGGACAGCCTGAAATATGTGCTCGAGCACATCGGCGAGCTGGTGATCAAGGAAGTGCACGGCTCGGGCGGCTACGGGATGCTGGTCGGCCCGGCGGCGACCAAGAAGGAATGTGAGGCGTTCGCCAAGAAGCTGCAGGCGAAGCCCTCGAACTATATCGCCCAGCCGACGCTGGCGCTGTCGACCTGCCCGATCCTGACCGAAAAGGGCCTGTCGCCGCGCCATGTCGACCTTCGGCCTTATGTGCTGGTTTCGGATCGTATCCAGATTGTGCCGGGCGGTTTGACACGCGTCGCGCTCAAGGAGGGGTCCCTGGTGGTCAATTCCTCACAAGGCGGCGGGACGAAAGACACCTGGGTGTTGGATGACTGAGGCGAGCAGGGGGACGCAACAATTATGAAACGTATTCTTCCCTGTTCGCTATTCGCTACTCCCTATTCGCTAGCCCTAGGGGCCTGACATGCTTCTTGGCCGCACCGCCAACGGTCTCTACTGGATGAACCGCTATATCGAGCGGGCCGAAAACATGGCGCGCCTGGTCGATGCCGGCTTGCGCATGGCGCTGACGCGCACCCAGGATGCATCCGAAGAGTGGAACTCGGTGCTGCTCAGCGCCGGTTCGGATATCGCCTTCAGCCAGAAATACCAGGACTACACCGCCGCAAACGTCTCGGATTTCCTGCTGCGCGACACCTCGAACCCGTCGAGCACGATGTCGTCGATCGAGACAGCGCGCAACAATGCCCGCATGGTGCGCACGGCGCTGACGCGCGAGACTTGGGAAAGCATCAACGAAGCCTGGATGTCGCTCAAGCGCATGCTGGCGAGGCCCGTCGATGAACGCGACCTGCCGACGGTGCTCGATGCCATCAAGCGCGAGACGGCGCTGATCCGCGGTTCGTTCTACGGCACGATGCTGCGCAACGAGATTTTCGATTTCTCGCAGCTCGGCACCTATGTCGAACGCGCCGACAACACGGCGCGCATCCTCGACGTGAAATATTATGTGCTCCTACCTTCGCTGTCCTGGGTCGGCTCGACGCTGGACAACTACCAGTGGGAGTCGATCCTGCGCTCGGTGTCGGCGCACCGCTCCTACCGCTGGGTTTATGAAGCCGACTATAAGCCGACCAATATCGCCGATTATCTGATCCTCAATGTGCGCATGCCGCGCTCGCTGACCTTCTGCTACCGCTTCCTCGGCGAGCATTTGAAATTCCTCGCCGACGATTACGGCGAGCGCCATGCCTGCCATGCTACGGCCGAGAAGATCCAGGCGATGCTCAGGAAGGGCTCGATCAAAGACATATTCGATCACGGCCTGCACGAGTTCCTGCACGAGTTCATTCGCGACAACACCAGGCTGGGCGACGAGATCGCCCAGGACTACCGGTTCTATTGAGTACAGCCGAGGGCGAACGCTATGCGGCTCAAGATCACCCATCGCACCGAGTACCGTTACGATCAGCCGGTGCAGTATCTGCTGCAGCGGCTGCGCCTGATCCCTTCCAGCGGGCGCACGCAGACCGTCGGCCCCTGGGCGATCAAGGTGGAAGGCGCGCGCGAGGAGGTGCGCTTCACCGATCATTTCGGCAATGACACGCGGCTTGCGAGCGCTGAGAGCGGCCAGAACTCGATCATCGTCGAGGCGGCCGGAGACGTGACCACGCATGACACGGCGGGCGTGACCGGCCCGCATCAGGGCTTTGCGCCGCTCTGGCTGTTCGCACAGCAGACGCAGCTTACCGCTGCCGGCGAGGGCATACGCGAACTTGCCGGCGCGGCCGGGCAGGGCACCGAGATCGAACGATTGCACCGGCTGATGGGCGCCATCCGCGAGCGCGTCGCCTACAGGCCGGGCACGACCAGCGTCGTGACGCCTGCGGAAGAAGCGCTGGCGCTGAAGGCCGGCGTCTGCCAGGACCACAGCCACATCTTCATCGCGGCAGCCGGCGCCCTCGGTTTTCCCGCCCGCTACGTTAGCGGCTATCTGATGATGGATGCGGCCGTCGAACAGGCCGCGAGCCACGCCTGGGCCGAGGTCTATGTCGTCGGGCTCGGATGGGTTGCCTTCGACCCGGCCAACGGTATCTCTCCCGACGAACGTTATGTGCGGGTGGCGACGGGGCGCGACTATCGCGACGCCTCGCCGGTGTCGGGGATACTCTTGGGACAGGCGCAAGAGAAGCTTGCCGTCAGCGTCACGGTAGAGCAGTAATCTGCTCCGGAATCGCTGGAGCGGTTCAGCGTTTGATAGAATCGCCGAACCGCTCTATCTCTTTGTTTTCACGCAATTCAGGGCGGAAAACCGCTGCCCGCTTTCCTGGAATTGCTTTAGCAGAAGAGCGACCATGACCTATTGCGTCGGCCTCAAGATCGATCGCGGGCTCGTGTTCATGTCCGACACGCGCACCAATGCCGGCATGGATTCGATCTCGACCTTCAAGAAGATGCATGTGTGGGAACAGCCCGGCGAGCGCGTCATCGTGCTGATGTCGGCGGGCAATCTTGCCACGACGCAAGCCGTGGTCAGCCTTCTCGACGAACGCAACAAGGCCGCCGGCGACCGTCATCCGAAGCTGCTCGAAACCCCGTCCATGTACCAGACAGTGCGGCTGGTCGGCGATACGGTGAAGGAAGTGATAGAACATGCCTCGCCGAACGGCGACAAGGCGGATTCCTACTTCAATGCCTCCTTCATCCTCGGCGGCCAGATCAAGGGCAGCCCGCCGCGGCTGTTCATGATCTATCCGGAAGGCAATTTCATCGAGTCGACCGACGACACGCCTTTCTTCCAGATCGGCGAGACGAAATACGGCAAGCCGATCATCATCCGCGCCTATGACCGGACAATGAGCCTGGCCGAAACGGTGAAGCTGCTTCTGGTGTCGTTCGATTCGACGCTGAAATCCAACCTCTCGGTCGGGCTGCCGCTCGATCTGCTGTTCCTCGAACAGGATGCGCTCAGGGTGGGGCTGAACCGACGGATCGGCCATGATGATCCTTACTACCGCACCATTTCGGACGGCTGGTCCAAGGCGCTGAAAATCGCTTTTTCAAATCTGCCGGATTTTCCGGGGTAGGGCTTTCCGAGAGCGGTTCGGCCGGCCGGCTATCTTCGACAGCCGCTGGGAGGAAAAATATGGACAATGAGGAATTCCGCGACTGGTCGAGGCGGGCGGCCGATTGGGGCGTCGATTACCGCGCCGGCTTGCGCCACCGCCCGGTGCGGCCGGCAATCGCGCCGGGCGAGATTTTCAGGAGCATCGAGACCTCGCCACCCGAATTGCCCGAGCCGATGGACAGGATCTTCGCCGATTTCGAAGCGAAGATCGTGCCGGGCATGACGCATTGGCAGCATCCGCGCTTCTTCGCCTATTTCCCGGCCAATGCCGCGCCGGTTTCGGTCGTGGCGGAGTATCTGGTCTCGGCGATGGCCGCGCAATGCATGCTGTGGCAGACCTCGCCGGCAGCGACAGAGCTCGAGACGCGCATCGTCGACTGGATGCGCCAGGCGCTTGGCCTGCCCGAGGGCTTTTCCGGCGTCATCCAGGATTCGGCCTCGTCGGCGACGCTTGCGGCGGTGCTCACCATGCGCGAGCGGGCGCTTGACTGGCAGGGCAACAAAAAGGGGCTGGCCGGGCAGGAGAAGCTGCGCGTCTATTCCTCCGACCAGGTCCATACCTCGATCGACCGCGCCATCTGGGTTTCCGGCATCGGCGAGGACAATCTTGTCCGCGTCCCGGTCTCCGGACGTTTTCGTGCGATGGATACGGACGCACTCGAGGCCGCGATCGTCGCCGACCGCGAGGCCGGCCTGCTGCCGGCCGGCATCATCGCCTGCGTCGGCGGCACCAGCACCGGCGGAACCGACGACATCGCGGCGGTGGCCGCGGTCGCGAAGCGGCACGGGCTTTATCTGCATGTCGACGCCGCCTGGGCCGGGTCGGCGATGATCTGCCCGGAGTACCGGCATTTCTGGGCCGGCGTCGAAGGCGCTGATTCCATCGTCTTCAATCCGCACAAGTGGCTCGGCGCGCAATTCGATTGCTCGATCCAGTTCGTCCGCCAACCGGAAGATCTCGTGCGCACGCTGGCCATCAAGCCGGAGTTTCTGAAGACGCTGGGTCATGACGGCATCATCAACTATTCGGAATGGTCGGTGCCGCTCGGCCGCCGCTTCCGCGCCCTGAAACTTTGGTTCCTGCTGCGTGCCCATGGCCTCGAGGGTCTGCGCACCATGATCCGCAATCATGTCGTCTGGAGCGCAGGGCTTGCCGCGCGCCTTGCCAGGGAAGAGGATTTCGAGCTCGTCAGCGAGCCAATGCTTTCGCTGTTCTCGTTCCGGCACCAAGCGCCTTCAGGTGCCGACCCGGACGAGCACAATCTGCGCTTGGTCAACGCCATCAACACAGATGGCCGCATTTACCTGACGCAAACGCGGGTCGATGGGCGCGTGGCGATCCGCTTTCAGGCGGGGCAATTCGACTCGACGGCGGCCGATGTCGACGCGGCGTTCGACGTCATATCCGAGATTGCGCGGCGCTCATCCTGAGGCAGCAGACGTGTTCCGCACTGGTTTGCCTTTTGCAATCAGTTGATTTTCGTTAGCCGGCTTATGCCTTTTCTTCGCTTTCGTTTTCCGATATAGACGGAAAAAACGAAAATGGAGGACGCGCGATGTTTCTTTCGCCACGCCATGCCGAGATCGTCCAGAGGGCGAAAGATCATGGCCGGGTGCTGGTCGATGACCTTGCGACGCATTTCAACGTGACGCCACAGACCATCCGAAAGGACCTCAACGATCTCTGCGATCAGCGCCTGCTCACCCGCATCCATGGCGGCGCGCTGTTCCCGTCCGGCATCGAGAACATGGAATACGAGGCGCGCCGCAAGATCGCCGCCGACGAGAAGGAGGCGATCGGCAGCGCGGCGGCGCGGCTGATCCCGGACAATGCCTCGCTGTTCATCAATATCGGCACCACCACTGAGGCCGTCAGCAAGGCGTTGCTCGACCATAACGGGCTTATGGTCATCACAAATAACATCAATGTTGCCAACAGGATGCGCATCTACCCGACGATCGAGGTGGTGATCGCCGGCGGCGTGGTGCGCGGTTCCGACGGTGGCGTCGTCGGCGAAGCGGCCGTCGATTTCATCCGTCAGTTCAAGGTTGACTACGCCGTCATAGGCGCCTCGGCGATCGACCATGATGGCGCGCTGCTCGATTTCGATTTTCGCGAGGTGAAGGTGGCGCAGGCCATCATCGCCAATGCCCGCCACGTCATCCTGGTCTCCGACCGGACCAAATTCGAGCGCACGGCGCCGGTTCGGATCGGCCATCTTTCGCAGGTGAACACCTTCATCACCGACCGCTGCGACATTGCCTCGATCCGCCGGATTTGCGAGGAGATCGAGGTCCGGCTGATCGAGACAGCGCTTGAGTAGGCGCGCATCGCCGTGGCTCACGCGGCTGTGATATTTCGTTTGACATTCGATTTGAGTTCGAAATAATCCCGCTACGGTTTCGCAAAAACACAAAAATGGTGCAATGCGAAATCGTTGGAGGATTCTTTGGACGCATTCCCGATCCATGACATTTTCGTCATCGGCGGCGGTATCAATGGCTGCGGCATCGCTCGCGACGCCGTTGGCCGCGGATTTTCAGTTTACCTCGCCGAAATGAACGATCTGGCGAGCGGGACTTCCTCCGGCTCGACCAAGCTCATTCATGGCGGCCTTCGCTATCTTGAATTCTACGAGTTCCGGCTGGTGCGCGAAGCGCTGATGGAGCGCGAGGTTCTGTGGAAGAACGCGCCGCACATCATCTGGCCGATGCGCTTCGTGCTTCCCTACGCCAAGGGCCTCCGGCCTGCCTGGCTGATCCGGCTCGGGCTGTTTCTTTACGATCATATCGGCGGGCGCAAGCTGCTGCCGGCGACGAAAACGCTGGACATGGCGAGCGATCCGGCCGGCAAGCCGCTCAAGCCATTGTTCCGCAAGGCGTTCGAATATTCGGACGGTTGGGTCAATGACGCGCGCCTGGTGGCGCTGAATGCGCGTGACGCGGCCGACCGGGGCGCCATTATTCGTACCCGCACCAAGGTTGTCAGCGCGCGGCGCGACGGTGCGACCTGGATCGTCAAGGTGCAGAACGTTCTTACCGGCGAAACCGAGGAGGTGCGCGCGCGGCTTCTGGTCAACGCTGCCGGTCCCTGGGTCGATCACGTGCTCTCGGCCGCCGTCGGCCAGAACGAGGTCCACAATGTCCGCCTTGTCCAAGGCAGCCATATCGTGGTTGGCAAGAAGTTCGACGATCCGCGCGCCTATTTCTTCCAGAACAAGGATGGCCGCATCATCTTTGCCATTCCCTATGAGGAAGAATTCACGCTGATCGGCACCACCGACCGCGACTATCCGGGCGATCCGCATGACGTGAAGATCTCCGACGCCGAGATCGACTATCTGTGCGCCGCGGCGAGCGAGTATTTCGCGCAACCGGTGAAGCGCGCCGACATCGTTTGGACCTATTCGGCGGTGCGCCCGCTCTATGACGACGGCGCCTCCAAGGCGCAGGAAGCGACGCGCGACTATGTGCTGAAGGCCGATGGCGGGGAGGGCGCAGCTCCCTTGCTCAACGCTTTCGGCGGCAAGATCACGACCTTCCGCCGGCTGGCGGAATCGATGCTGGAGAAGATCGAAGGGTTTCTCGGCAAGCGTGGCAGGCCGTGGACGCATGACGCGCCGCTGCCCGGCGGCGATTTTCCCGCGACCGGTTTCGACGCCCAGGTCGCCAGGCTGAAGAGTACCTATCCGTTCCTCGACCAGCGGCTGGCGCGCCGGTTCACCCGGCTTTACGGCACGCGCGCGGAAAAGCTGCTCGGGCTTGCCAAGTCGAATGCCGATCTCGGCCGCAATTTCGGCGCCGACCTTTTCGAGGCAGAAGTTCGCTATCTGGCCGAAAACGAATGGGCGGTCACCGCCGAGGACGTGCTGTGGCGCCGCACCAAGCGCGGCCTGCATTTCAGCCGCGAGCAGGCGGCGGCATTGGAAGAATTCATGCGCGGACTGAGCAGCCGCCATGTCGCGGCGGCGGAATGAGGATCGTCCGTTGATGCGCAAGGCCTGGGAGGAGGCGTGATGCTGGAACTGAGGAACGTGACGAAGACGGTCGGCGCGCAGGAGCATATCCGCGACGTGTCGCTGACGCTTCAGCATGGCTCGCTGAACGTGCTCCTCGGGCCGACGCTTTCCGGCAAGACCAGCCTGATGCGGCTGATGGCGGGGCTCGACGCGCCGACGTCGGGCTCGGTCTGGTTCGACGGCAAGGACGTCACCGGCCAGAAGGTGCAGAAGCGCAACGTCGCCATGGTCTACCAGCAGTTCATCAATTATCCGGCGATGACCGTCTACGAGAACATCGCCTCGCCGCTTCGGGTCGCCGGCGTCGAGCAGGCCAGGATCGACAAGGAAGTGCGCAACGCGGCGGCGCTGTTGAAGCTGACGCCCTATCTCGAGCGCACGCCGCTCAGCCTGTCCGGGGGACAGCAGCAGCGCACCGCGCTTGCCCGCGCCATCGTCAAGAATGCCAGCTTGGTGCTGCTCGACGAGCCTTTGGCCAATCTCGACTACAAGCTGCGCGAAGAGTTGCGCGCGGAATTGCCGAAGATGTTCGCCGCCACCGGAACCATCTTTGTCTACGCCACAACCGAGCCGCACGAAGCGCTGCTTCTCGGCGGGAATACGGCCACGCTCTCGGAAGGCCGCGTCACGCAATTCGGCCCGACCGTCGAAGTGTTCCGCAAGCCGGTCGACCTGGTGACGGCAAGGACCTTCGCCGATCCGCCGCTCAACGCCATCGTGCTCTCCAAGAAGGGATCGGACTTCCTGCTCGAAGGCGGCGTCAAGCTGCCGGTGCCGCCGGAGCTCAACGGTATCCCGGACGCAAGCTACACGATCGGCTTCCAGCCGCATCATTTGTCGCTGGAGCGCCCGAACGCCAGCGCCGTGCCGGTGCGGGCCAAGGTCACCATCACCGAGATCACCGGCTCGGAAAGCTTCGTTCATCTGGATTTCGCCGATGCGCGCTGGGTGATGCTTGCGCATGGCATTCTCGATTTCGAAACGGACGACGAGGTCGAAGTGTTCATCGACCCGCGCCACATCATGGTGTTCGACCAGAACGGCCGCGCCGTGACGGCGTCGAAGCTGGCGGCCTGAGGAGAAAACGATGGCGCGCATCGAGGTCAACCACATCCGCCACTCCTACCTGCCCAACCCGCAGAAGGATTCCGATTTCGCGCTGAAGGAAGTGCATCACACCTTCGAGGATGGCGGCGCCTACGCGCTGCTCGGGCCGTCGGGCTGCGGCAAGACCACCTTGCTCAACATCATTTCGGGACTGCTGCACCCCTCGCATGGCCGGTTGCTGTTCAACGGTCGGGACGTGACCAATCTGTCGACGCAGGAGCGCAATATCGCGCAGGTGTTCCAGTTCCCGGTCATCTACGACACCATGACCGTGTACGACAATCTGGCCTTCCCACTGCGCAATCGCCGCGTGCCCGAAGCCGATGTCGATCGCAAGGTGCGGGAGACGCTCGACATGATCGATCTCGCTTCGATGGCGAACAGGAAGGCGCGCCGGCTCACCGCAGACCAGAAGCAGAAGATCTCGCTTGGACGCGGCCTGGTGCGCTCCGACGTCAACGCCATCCTGTTCGACGAGCCGCTCACCGTGATCGACCCGCATATGAAATGGGTGCTGCGCTCGCAGTTGAAGCAACTGCATCGGCGCTTCGGCTACACCATGGTCTATGTCACGCACGACCAGACCGAAGCGCTGACTTTCGCCGACCGCGTCGTGGTCATGTATGACGGCGAGATCGTCCAGATCGGCACGCCGGCCGAACTCTTCGAGCGTCCGCGCCACACTTTCGTCGGCTACTTCATCGGCTCGCCGGGCATGAACGTGCTGCCGGTGTCGCTCGACGGCAGGACGGCGAAGCTCGGCGCGCAGCGCATCGAGCTTCCGGGCGTGCCGAAGGCTGAGGCCGGAGCTGTCGAGCTCGGCATCCGCCCCGAATATGTGCGGCTCGGCCGCGAGGGCATGGCGGTGCAGGTCAGCAAGGTCGAGGATGTCGGCCGCCACAAGGTGGTTCGCGCCAATCTCGAGGGCAGGGAGATCGCCGCTGTAATCGGCGAGGACGACGAGGTGCCGGCCGAGCCAAAAGTCCGCTTCAATCCGGCCGGCATCAACATCTATGCCGATTCCTGGCGCGTCGAGATCGGGGCATAGATGGACAAGACCTGGAACAACAAGGCCTGGTTCCTTGTCCTGCCGATGCTGGTGCTGGTGGCGTTCTCGGCCGTCATCCCGCTGATGACGGTCGTCAACTATTCGGTGCAGGACACGTTCGGCAACAACGTCTTCTTCTGGGCCAGCACCGAATGGTTCGAGGAACTGCTGCACTCCGACCGCTTCTGGGAAGCGATGGTGCGCAACCTGATCTTCTCCTTCATCATCCTGGCGATCGAAGTGCCCCTCGGCATCTTCATCGCGCTCAACATGCCGAAGAAGGGCTGGGGCGTGCCGGTCTGCCTGGTGCTGATGGCGCTGCCGCTGCTCATTCCGTGGAATGTCGTCGGCACGATCTGGCAGGTGTTCGGCCGCAACGACATCGGCCTGCTTGGCTATTATGTCAACGCGCTGGGCTTCAACTACAACTACGTCCAGGATCCGTTCGACGCCTGGGTCACCGTCATCGTCATGGATGTCTGGCATTGGACGAGCTTGGTCGTGCTGCTGTGCTATGCCGGCCTGGTCTCGATCCCGGATGCCTTCTACCAGGCGGCCAAGATCGACGGCGCCTCGCGCTGGGCGGTGTTCCGCTACATCCAATTGCCGAAGATGCAGCGCGTGCTTTTGATTGCTGTGCTGCTGCGGTTCATGGACAGTTTCATGATTTACACGGAGCCTTTCGTCGTCACCGGCGGCGGCCCCGGCAATTCGACGACCTTCCTGTCGATCGACCTCGTCAAGACCGCGCTCGGCCAGTTCGATCTCGGTCCGGCGGCGGCCATGTCGCTGGTCTACTTCCTCATCATCCTGTTGTTGTCGTGGGTGTTCTACACCGTGATGACCAATTACGACGCGGAGCGCTGAGATGGCGAGCGCCAACGAGACGACGCGCGTGAGCGAAGCGGCGGTGACCGAGGTGGGCAGCACGCTGTCGCAGGACGAGGTGGCGAAGCTCATGCGCCGCCGCGGCGAGGAATCGCGCTGGTGGTGGATCGTGCCGACGATCTACATCATCGTGCTGCTGTTGCCGATCTACTGGCTCATCAATATGAGCTTCAAGACCAACCAGGAGATCATCTCCTCGCTGACGCTCTTTCCGCACGAGCCGACGCTGCGCAATTACAAGATCATCTTCACCGATGCGTCCTGGTATTCGGGCTACATCAATTCGATCACCTATGTGGTGATGAACATGGTGATCTCGGTGGCGGTCGCGCTGCCGGCGGCCTACGCCTTCTCGCGCTACCGCTTCCTCGGCGACAAGCACCTGTTCTTCTGGCTGCTCACCAACCGCATGGCGCCGCCGGCGGTGTTCGCGCTGCCGTTCTTCCAGCTCTATTCGGCCTTCGGCATGATCGACACCCATATCGCGGTAGCGCTGGCGCATTGCCTGTTCAATGTGCCTTTGGCGGTGTGGATCCTCGAAGGTTTTATGTCCGGCGTGCCGAAGGAGATCGACGAGACCGCCTATATCGACGGCTATTCCTTCCCGCGCTTTTTCGTGAAGATCTTCATGCCGCTGATCGCGAGCGGCATCGGCGTCGCCTGCTTCTTCTGCTTCATGTTCTCGTGGGTCGAACTGCTGATCGCCCGCACTCTGACCACGACCGACGCCAAGCCAATCGCCGCCACCATGACCCGAACGGTCTCTGCCGCCGGCATGGACTGGGGCCTGCTCGCCGCCGCCGGCGTGCTGACGCTGATCCCCGGCGCATTGGTCATCTGGTTCGTGCGGAATTATATCGCCAAGGGCTTCGCCCTGGGGAGGGTCTAAGCCATGAACCTCGACTTCTCGTGGATGGCGTGGACGTGGCCGACGGCCGCCTTCTTCATCGTCATTGCCCTGATGCTCTGCGGCATGGGCGTTTGGGAATATGTTTCGCCCGGCGGCAATCCTCGCATCGGAGTGCTGCGCTTCGAGACGACGCGCGGCGACCGCCTCTTCGTTTCGCTGCTCGGCAGCGCCTTTATCCATCTCGCTTGGCTGGGCCTGGTAGGACCCAACCTGTGGTGGGCTCTCGCTCTCTCCGTGGTCTACGCTATTGGCGTATTCCGATACGTATAGAGGGGGAATAGCCGGAGCGGCCGCGTGCTGGCGGCCCGCTTCGGATCGAACTTGAAACCTAAGTGGAGGAGACACATGCGACGGCAATTACTAACATCGACGACGGCCCTTGTTCTATTGCTCGGAGCGGGCCATGCCTATGCCGGAATGGACGAGGCAAAAGCCTTTCTCGACAAGGAGATAGGCGACCTGTCGACGCTCTCGCGCGCCGATCAGGAAAAGGAAATGCAGTGGTTCGTCGACGCCGCCAAGCCGTTTGCCGGCATGGAGATCAAGGTGGTGTCGGAAACCATTGCCACCCATTCCTATGAATCTCAGGTGCTGGCGCCGGCCTTCTCGGCCATCACCGGCATCAAGGTCACGCATGACGTCATCCAGGAAGGAGACGTCGTCGAAAAGATTCAGACCCAGATGCAGACGGGCCAGAACCTCTATGACGGCTGGGTCAACGACTCCGACCTGATCGGCACGCATTGGCGCTACCAGCAAGTGCGCAACCTGACAGACTGGATGGCGGGCGAGGGCAAGGACGTCACCAATCCGATGCTCGATGTCGACGACTTCATCGGCAAATCGTTCACCACCGCGCCGGACGGCAAGCTCTACCAACTGCCCGACCAGCAGTTCGCAAACCTCTATTGGTTCCGCTACGACTGGTTCAACGACGAAAAGAACAAGGCGGACTTCAAGGCCAAATACGGCTACGACCTCGGTGTGCCGGTCAACTGGTCGGCCTATGAGGACATTGCCCAATTCTTCACCGGCCGCGAGATCGACGGCAAGAAGGTCTATGGCCACATGGACTACGGCAAGAAGGATCCGTCGCTCGGCTGGCGGTTCACCGATGCCTGGCTGTCGATGGCCGGCAATGGCGACAAGGGCATTCCGAACGGCAAGCCGGTCGACGAATGGGGCATCAAGGTCGACGAGAAGTCGCGTCCCGTCGGCTCCTGCGTCGCCCGGGGCGGCGACACCAACGGTCCAGCCTCGGTCTACGCCATCCAGAAATATCTCGACTGGCTGAAGGCCTATGCGCCGCCGGAAGCGCAGGGCATGACCTTCTCAGAATCAGGGCCGGTGCCCTCGCAGGGCACGATTGCGCAGCAAATCTTCTGGTACACGGCCTTCACCGCCGACATGGCCAAGCCCGGCCTGCCGGTCGTGAACGATGACGGCACGCCGAAATGGCGTGTCGCGCCGTCGCCGCACGGCGTTTACTGGAAGGACGGCATGAAGCTCGGCTATCAGGACGCAGGTTCCTGGACGCTGATGAAGTCGACGCCGACCGACCGCGCCAAGGCTGCGTGGCTCTATGCGCAGTTTGTGGTCTCGAAGACCGTCGACGTGAAGAAGAGCCAGGTAGGTCTGACCTTCATCCGAGACTCCACCATCCATGACAAGAGCTTCACCGAACGGGCGCCGAAGCTCGGCGGCCTGATCGAGTTCTACCGCTCGCCGGCGCGTGTGCAGTGGACCCCGACCGGCACCAACGTTCCGGATTATCCGAAGCTGGCGCAGCTCTGGTGGCAGAACATCGGCGACGCCTCCTCGGGCGCCAAGAGCCCGCAGGAAGCGATGGATTCGCTCTGCGCCGACCAGGAGAAGGTTCTCTCCCGCCTCGAGAAGTCCGGCGTGCAGGGCGACATCGGCCCGAAGATGGCCGAAGAGCACGATCTCGAATACTGGAACAAGGACGCCGTCTCGAAGGGCAACCTTGCGCCGCAGCTCAAGATCGAGAACGAGAAGGAAAAGCCGGTCACCGTCAATTATGACGAGCTGGTCAAGAGCTGGCAGAAGTAAAACATAGCGCGGGCATACGTGCCCATTCAGAAATGCGGGGGAGGCGGCTTGGCCGTCTCCCCTGTTGCATGAGAAGTGGAGGGATGGAATGAGCGGTTTTGTGCTGGCGATCGACCAGGGAACGACGTCGACCCGGGCGATCCTGTTCGACGGTGAGATGAAAGTCGCCGGCACGGGCCAGCAAGAATTCACGCAGCATTATCCGGCTTCCGGCTGGGTCGAACACGACCCGGAAGACATCTGGACGAGCGTTCTCGCCACGGTGAAATCGGCGCTGAAGACAGCCCGGCGCACGGCATCCGATGTTGCCGCGATCGGCATCACCAACCAGCGCGAGACGGTCGTGATCTGGGACAAGGCGACCGGCAAGCCGATCCATAACGCGATCGTCTGGCAGGACAGACGCACGGCGCCGCTCTGCCAGAAGCTGAAGAAGCAGGGGCTGGAGAAGACATTCACGAAGAAGACCGGCCTGCTGCTCGACCCCTATTTCTCCGGCACCAAGATCGCCTGGATGCTGGACAAGGTGAAGGGTGCCAGGAAGCGCGCCGAGAACGGCGAGTTGCTCGCCGGCACCATCGATAGTTTTCTCATCTGGCGATTGACCGGCGGCCAAGTGCACGCCACCGACGCGACCAACGCTTCGCGTACGCTGGTCTACAACATCGAGAAGAATGTCTGGGACGACGAGTTGCTTTCGATCCTGAATATCCCGGCCGCGATCCTGCCTGAGGTGAAGGACTGCGCCGATGATTTCGGCGTCACCGAGAAGAGCCTTTTCGGGGCCGAGATGCGGATCCTCGGCGTCGCCGGCGACCAGCACGCAGCGACCATCGGCCAGGCCTGTTTCGAACCCGGCATGATGAAGTCCACCTACGGCACCGGCTGTTTCGCGCTGCTCAACACCGGCGCTGACCTGGTCCGCTCGAGGAACCGGCTTCTGACCACGATCGCCTACCGATTGAACGGCAAGACCACCTATGCGCTGGAAGGTTCGATCTTCATTGCGGGCGCCGCCGTGCAGTGGCTGCGCGACGGCATCAAGGTGATCGGCAAGGCGGAGCAAAGTGGTGCGCTCGCGGCGAGCGCCGATCCGGCGCAGCAGGTTTACCTGGTGCCGGCCTTCGTCGGCCTCGGCGCGCCGCATTGGGACGCGGATGCACGCGGCGCGATCTTCGGCCTGACGCGCAATTCGGGTCCGGCCGAGTTTGCGCGCGCGGCACTCGAATCGGTCGCCTTCCAGACGCGCGACCTGCTCGACGCGATGCGCAAGGACTGGAAAGGCGCCTCGGCCAAGACGGTGCTTCGCGTCGACGGCGGCATGGTGGCATCCGATTGGACGATGCAGCGGCTCGCCGACATTCTCGACGCGCCGGTCGACCGTCCGACGATCCTGGAGACGACGGCGCTTGGCGCGGCCTGGCTTGCCGGGTCGAAGGCGGGTGTCTGGCCGAAAGCGAAAGAATTCGCCAAGAGCTGGGCGCTGGAGCGGCGCTTCAAGCCGGAGATGGACGCCGCAATGCGCTCGGCGAAACTGGCCGGATGGCGCGATGCGGTGCGCAGGACGCTAAATGTGAGATAGCGATTTACGGGATTGGGCGAGGGGAATGCAGCCGGATTGGTATCCTGCTTGGCGTGATGAGGCCTTCGAACAGCTCACGGCCAAGAATGCGCGCCTGGCGAAGGATTTCCGCCTCGGCAGCTGGTCGCGCTACGACTACGACTTGACGGCAGGAAAGCTGGTGTTTTCCGACCAGAGTGGCGTCAAGGTCGTTTCGGAAATCCAGATTGCGGACTCCGCCAGCGGCAAGGCCGGCAATTGGCTCTGGGCGTGGGCCAATTCGAACTTGCCTGGCGACCTTCTCAGCGACGCCAAACTGGTGCGGTCCTTCGGCGAAGAAAAGGGCGTGGACGACCTGGCCCAAGCCTATGTGGACGATACGGGCGGTGACCTGGAAGCACTCGGCTGGGAACTGACGGCGGCGATGGTGCGGGTTTGCAATGCGCTTGGAGCTTACCGCTCCCCGCGCGGTGAAGGCGGCGCTCTATATTTGGTTTTCAAGACTATACGATGGGCGAACTGACCAAGTCCGTCGTTGCAAAGCAAGCAAATCAGAAAGAGAGAGCCCGCGCCCTACGGGGCGGGCTCGGTCGGTCAAGGCCCTGGGTACTGACCGGAAGCCGTCAATAGGGCGACACGCACTGCCGACGAGGACCGCTGTTAGGCTGGAAGGTGTTGTCCGAGGCGCGATAAGAGCGGTAGCGGTCATAGCACCATTGGACATGGGAATTGCCGCGATAGACGCGGTTGTTCTCACTGTTGACGATGGCGCCGGTGATCAGCGCGCCGGTGGCGAAAGCTGCCAGAGGGAACCAGTAGTCGCCATGCCGGCGATAGCCGCGGCGATACTCACGATAGCCGCGATGGCCGTTCCAGTAGACGGCGTCACCACGACGCGAGAAATCCCGGTTGAAGGCACGGTGCCTTCTCCAATCCCGATACTGTACGGTCTGGACATCTGACGACAGGCCTTGGGGTTGCGGTACATAGGCCGGCTGGGCGTTGACGGGCACCATCTCCGCCACGACGAACGAGGCCGAGAGAGCGGTTGCCAACAGGCCCGATGCGATCTTGTTCATTGATCTTCTCCTCGATGGTTGACGGGTCGTCCCTGTTTTGCGGAACGGCCCCCGGTTGCAATGGTTCCTCATTCCACCATCAGCCCATTGTTTCAGGCCATTATTATTGTATGGATTTTTTTGAGGGCTTTCTGAAGTAGCCCGGAGTCGGGCCATTGGCGCAGGCATCGAAAGCCGTTCGCAAATACTCTCGGCGCCCCTTCGAAACCGTTCAAAAAATCCGCCTTGGAAGCCCGTCTTTTTCCGGTTGACCGGCCGCGGCACTCTCCCTATGTTCCGCGCAATTTCGAGGGCGGCGTTTCGAGCCCGCGGGAGCGCGTAGCTCAGCCGGTAGAGCAACTGACTTTTAATCAGTAGGTCTCGGGTTCGAACCCCGACGCGCTCACCAAAAACCCCACAAAATCAAGTGTTTGCGGCAGGTGAGGGCGGTTTTCTGTGTCCGCAGACATTTGGTGTCCGCACTATGTCCGCAAAAAAGGCCCGGAAGCCGAAGCCGCCGGGCCGTTGGTGGTTCAGAATGAGCAGGCAATCGGCTCAGTTCATCGGCGAGTGCGACTCACCCATTAACCGTCGAGCCGCTTCCCTGGCCCCTGTGGCGTTCGCCATCGCGACCATCGTGTCGGCCGTGACGATGAACTTAGCCACGCAGACGCGTTCCTGGCTTCCGTCATAGGCGCGCTGGGTGGCGTAATAGGATACGCGGAACAGATTGGCCGCGATCTCCTCCACGCGACCCACGCCCTGTACAAACGTGTCGAGAATGACGACTGGTTCGGCAAGGGCCTCGCTCACGGAAGCCACCCCGTCTTTTTGGTTGGATGCGCGGCTAACCAAGCCTCATCAGCAGCTATTGCCGTAGCGATCTGTTCGGCGCTGATCGGCAAAAGGTCTCTTTTGGCAGCGCTGCGCTTCCATTTGAGTGCGCTGCTGTCCGGCGCCGGCGTCAGAATTTGACGAGCTGTCAGCCGCCGCCATTCATCGACAAGTTCCTGCCTTCTCCCCCCACCCAGAATCTTGTGGAGGGGTTCGAGGCCGACGACGGGCCTATGGAAATAACTGGCAAGATTAATTGCATCCCTATATGCCCCTGTCATTCGCTCCGCTTCGCGCCAAGCTGCCTTGCGCGCCCGCCTCAACTGGGTGTTGTAGGCGGTGTCCACCAGCACCGCGGTCGGCAGAGGATCAAGGCAGGCCTCGATAAAGGCGGTAAGCTTGGATTTAGGCAAAGCTCCGCCGTCCGCCGGAGCGGTGATTTTCTTCAACATTAGGATTGCCCCCCTTTGGGCTTTTTTTTGCGGCGTGATTGCCGCTAAGGAAGCGTGGCAAATCCGTTTATTCCTTGTCAATAAATTTTTTATAGGTCTGGCAAGAATTAATTGGATAAGTTACTTTGAGGGGATGGAAATGACGCCGGATCAATGCCGCGCTGCGCGCGCGCTTATCAAATGGAACCAGCAACGGCTGGCTGAGGCGGCTGGCATAGGTATCGCAACGTTGACGCTGTTCGAGAACGGAGCAACAGCAGCGCGACCAGCAACCGTAGAGGTGCTGGAGCGCGCCCTCCGGGATGCTGGCGTGATTTTCCTCGACGAAGGGGAAGGCGGTGGCGCGGGCGTCAGGCTGCGGAAAGGCTGATGGGGAGAGCACTCTTGCTCTGGTGGTATTGCGTCATCGTCTTCGCTTCGGTGGCGAATCCGGCGGTCGCCATTTACCTGCTTGGTAAAGGCGAGAATGTCGGCGCCGCGTATTTTGCCGCCCTGTCGATCCCGTCATGGATGATAGCCAGGAACACCTTCCGTGACCGGCGGTAGCTATGAGGAACAAACCGGGGATTCACAGATTCGCGGTTTCGATCTAACATTCAGCAATGGAACACGCGTTCGACGACATCGCCAGCGCCTTAAAAGCCTCTCAGGCGAGCCAGGGAAGCCGCTGGAGCGCGTTCGCTGCGAAGGTAGCGGCGAACTTCACCATCGGCCTTGCGATCGGCCTTGGCATTGCCCTGGGCCGAGCGCTGGCCGGTTGAGCAGGCCATTATTGGTCCAAGGCTTTCCATGGAAACGCCTAGGTGAGCGTGATCTTCGGATCGATATAGAACGTCGCCGACGCCTTCGCCGCACACACCCTCACGAGGATCCAGCCCTTCTGTTGGGGCGTGAAGGTGGCCGCGAGCTTGAACGCCGATGTCGATCCGCCCCAGCTTGATGAACTTGTGGTGACTGCTGCGGCAGCGGCCAACGTGTCGGCCGGGCATGTCCTGACGAACGACGACTTGGGCGATGACGACGACCCCAGATATTCGACCTCGATCCAAATCTCGTCGTTGTTCGGCAGGGAGGCGGCAATGCCCTCGATAGTCGCCGTGATGCTCGAGCCTGTTGTATCGTTCCAGATCGCGATCGGAAGCGTCTCATAGGGGAAGTGGCGGCTGGCGTTCGCGGTCGTGACTATCTTCCAGGCAAGGGGCGTGGTGCCATCAGTGGCGCCACCGGTTCTGACGATGGTCGTTTCTTCCTTGGTAGACCCGTCATAGGTAATCCGGCCCTGTTTGTAATTGGTGCCGCCGGAATCCGCACGGATATAATCGACCTTGTATGTCCCGCGCGCTGTAGGTGCCGCCCCTATCGTAGCCGAAGCATTGACCTTACAATCCCGCATTATGTAGCGGAGCGCTGCGGAATTGGCCCCGCCACCGAATATCGTTCCCGTGATGGCACTAAGGTCGACCCCGGCGACATCAGCTTCCCCGCCTCCGTTGCTGACGTTGGTGAACAGGGTGGTCGGGAATGTACCCCCCGCTAGCGCGCTGGCCGTGTCGCGCCAAACGAAAGCGGCAGCAATGACGACGGATTGTGCAGTAGAGCCGAATTGCAGCTGCGTGTTTTCAAGGGCTATGAAGCAGCCTCTTGTTGACGTGCCCCCAACATTGATAATGCTACCCGTGGATGTCGAATTAAGTTTCAGTAGGCAGTTTTTGAACTTCAGTGATACCGATATATTGTTTGTAGCAATATCAATTCTGGTGGCTAGGTTCGACGATCCGGCCGAGAATGTAATGCCCTCGTATTCCGTGTCACTCGACACGCCGCCGAATGTAATGACAGTTGATCCGGTGACAGACACGGTGGCAGTTGTCCTGAGATCGGCTGAGACTGGCGGAACGGTCCCGGAATGGTTGACGCAGATCACCCGCACCGGCGATGCGGCGGTGCCGGGCGATGTGAGCGTCATACCGCTCGCCTGCGTCTCGGCGTGATCCTCTGAAACATAGATCGTGTCGCCCGCCGCTGATGCGGTCAATGCTGCAGCGAGCGTCAAATAGGCGTTAGCCCAGTCAACACCAGTAGCGGCACCGGCAGCGCCAGAGCGTAGGTAACGAAGGGTCATCGGATCAGGCCTCGCTTATGAAGGTGCCAGGCACCATGGATTGGCGGCCTTGCTGTGAATTGATGAAATCGCCCGGCACCATCGCCTGACGATCGGAGAAGGAAACTGCGTCGACGAACTGCTCAAGCAGGATTGAAAACGGTCCGGAATCTGCGTTGTTGAACCAAAGCGCGATGCCGAAAGTCAGCACCGCCGAGGCATTCGCAAATGGCGTCATCGCAGAGGCGGAGAATTCCGCCGTCCAATTGTCGTTAGCTGGGGATGTCGAAAACAGGTAGCTTGCGCCATCGGCCGCGATGTCGATTCTGATCCAGTTCGGCCCAGCCTGGGTGCCATTGGCGGCTGGTCCACCATCAACCGTGGTGTGCCCAGTGTCCTTATTCCAACCGTTCGGAGCGGCACCGTAGACTTTGTATTTGTTGAGCCCCGTCGAGCCGTCGCCGCGCAGCCCGACGATATGGAAGTCGTTGTTGCTCTTAAGCCCAAACCCAACCATTGCCAGCTTGCCTTGCTGGGACAATTGCGAAAACTGTGGCGTATAGCGGAATGTATATCTCTGCCCCGCTCCTAGCGCGGCGAGCGGGAAAACGAACTTGCCAAACGAACCCGCCTTGACCTTTCCCTTGATCGTCGTGTCGCCCGTCGAGGTGGTGGTGACGACAGGCTGGTCGACAAACCCGCCGTCCCCATCGCCGGCATTGCCCCCAACAAGGACAGCGCGTCCGCGGACAGCGCCGCCGAGGAAATAGGGTGCGAGCATCAGGCTTCGCCCTCCGGTTCCTTCAGCGCGAATTGCCGCTGGCCCATCTCGTCAACCGCGACGGAGAACTGCGTGAAGAATACATCGACAATTTCCCACGGGAGCGCGTGTCGATGGATCGATCCGTCTAAATCCTTGAATTGCAAGCCGAGGTACTGGCCATCCGGCGAACACCCCAGCCAGAAGCCATCCGTCAGCAAGGCTGCGAAGTCGCCGAATTGCGCTTTGAAGGCCTGCTGGGTCTGCTCTAGTTCGGCGGCTTCCTCGGGCGATTTCGGCGCCCACCATCTTTCGGGTTTCTCGATCATCTTGGCCTCCTGCCGGCGCTCGCCGTCGCCTCATTGAGCGCGAAGCGTTGGAACCGCATCACCGGGTCGGCCTGGCCGATAAGGTCGATGACATCCTGCACGGTCGGGCCGTATTGCAGCTTTACGGCAACGGTCTTGCCGGAGGAGCCGGAAGCGGGCGCGAGATTGGCGAGACCGCCGCTGGCAAACCTTGGGATCGCCATCTGCCGGGTCATGCCGTCAACGATGCCGCCGACGCTGAAGCCCTTGGACAGGCCCCGGAACGCCTCGATGTTGGGCATGACACCGGCATTGAGCGCAGCGAAGAAATCCGCGCCGAGCGCCTTCACGACCTTTGCCCGGATGACGAATTCGCCAACCGACAGGCGGGCCAGGATCGAGTCACTGGTCCCGGTGCCAGGCCCATGGGCGATATGGCCGCCTCGGGCAAAGCCGCCATGCGAGCCGCCGCTGTCCGAGCCGCCGGATGCGGCCTGCGCACGAAGGCGCTGTGCTGCCTCCGCTGCTGCCCGGAGGGATGCCAAGATGCGGGCAATCGCGCTTTCAATCGATGCGGCCAGGCTGGCCACGATGCCCTGAAGGCCGCTGAAGCCGCCCTGCAGCAAAGCCCGGATGCCGCTGAGGATGGCAGAGAGCTTGCCCGGTAGCGTCGAGAACGGTGCCACGATGGCTTCTGCGGCTGCCTGGGCTGCGCCAGCATCGAGATTGCCCAATGAGCTATTGAAGCCGTCTGCGGCCTGCTGGGCGGCTGGCGCGATCTGGCTGATGCTGTTGGTGATCTCGTTGCTGACACCGTCGACCGAGGTGCTGGTATCGTCGACACTGCTCTTAAGCCCATCAATTGCCTGCTTGCCCTGTTGGGCGCTCTGGGCAACGCCGTTGACGACATTGAAGGTTTCTGAGGTGAGCTTGTCGCCACCGCCGCGAATGACGGTGATCGTCTGGCCGAGCGCTTCGACCTTGCCCTTCGTCTCGTCGGCGGCAGCTCCCGCCTTCTTCAAGCCAGTGCTGGCTGCATCGCCGAATTCTCCAAGACCGTTGGCGGCACCGCGAGCCTTGAAATCGGCATCCGAAATCTTGCCGGTGAGGAGATCGAGGAAGTCGGCAGAAGGCTTGATCTTGTCTTCAAGCGCCTTCGCGCCCTCGGCCAGCTTCAGGAATGCCACGGCCGCATCGTTCAGCTTGGGATTCGATGCGCCGATCTCTGCGACCGCCTTCAGATATGCGTCGAGACTGCCGCCGTTGGCGAAGTCCTTCAATGCCTGACTGAACGGGTTTTCTTTCGCTGGCGCCGCCGCCAGGTCGCGAAGGCGTTTGATCTCTTCCTCGAAAGCCGGGACCAAGTCTTTCAGTGCGGCACGGGTCTGGAGGATCAGGCCGTTCCTGATCTCGTCGGTCATGTTTTTGACGGCGCCGCCGGCCTGCACATAGGCGTTCTTGACGCCCTCGACCAATCCCTCGTGCCGCTGTAGCGCGGCGGTCGCGCCGTCGGTGCGCGTAGCCCATAGGGCAATGCCACTGGCTATGACGGTGACCGCCGCGACCCATGGATTTGCCTTCGCCAGATTGAACAACAGCACGATGGCGTTCTTCGCGGCAATGACCGAACTATAGAGCGCCTTGAAGCCGCCGGTGATCTGCCCGGCGATCAGCACCAGGCCGATTGCGTCGCCGGAAATGCTCGTGCCGAACACGTCGTTCAAGGCAGTAGCAGTGAGATCGAGGCCGGCCCGCAACTTGTCGATCGCCGCGATGACTATGGTCGCGGCCTCCTGCATCGATTGACCGAAGGCGATGGCGCCGTCTCGCCAATCCAGCACCCACTTGTTCGAAACGTCGGCGTCGTTGCCGGTGAGGGCATTGACGAAGTCGAGCATGACCGGCAGCGCCTTGTCGGCGATGTCCTGGGCAAAGCCCTGGATGGCGGGGCGAAGCTGCTTGATGCGCTCCGTCAATGCGGTCGCTGCCTGGGTGATGGCCGGCGCAAAGATCAGGCCGAGCTGCAGTTTCACACCGCGCGCGGCGGCGCCAACACTATCCAGTGCATCGCCGAGGTTGTCGCCGATCTTCGCTTGGGCATCGGTGAACGTCACGCCGAGCGCCTTCGCCTCGGCGCCGAGGTCTATCAACCCCTTCTTGCCCTCGTTCAAAAATGGCAGCAGTTTGGCGCCGGCTTTGCCGAAGAGTTGGATTGCCAGGCTCGACTTCAACGCACCATCGGGGAGCTTGCTGAAGGCGTCGGCCAGGTCGAGCAGAACGGCATCGGGTGAGCGAAGATGGCCTGTAGAATCTCGGATTGAAACGCCGAGTTGCTTGAACAGGTCGACGGCCGCCTTCGAGCCATTAGCCGCGGCGCCGAGCGTCTTGTTCAGGCGGGCCATGCCGGCGTCAAGGTCGGCCTGTTCGAGGTTCGACATCTTCGCGGCAAAGGCCAATTCGGTGTAAGCCTGGGTCGTGACACCGGCCGATTGCGCAGCCTTGCCGGCCTGGTCTGCGGCCTCGCCGGCCGACGATGCGAGTTCCAGGACTGCCGCGCCGGCACCGCCCACGGCAGCCGTTATTGCTGTGCCCAGGATCGCAATGTTCTGGCCGAAGGCGACGAGGTCGGTTCGCGCCTTGCTTAACGAGGCGGTGAATTTTTGGAATTCGGCACCGGCTGCTGCTTTCTGAAGATCCTTGAAAGCCTTTTCGCCGGCGGCGCCCATGGCTTTCAACTGGTCTTTGATGGCCTCGCCGCCATCAAGCGCAATTCGTTGCGTGATCGTATTTTTAGCCATGGAGGTCATCCGAGAGCAGGAGGAGAATTTCGCCTTGTCCCTCGCCAGTCGGTGCCGGGGACGGCTGATGAGAGACCACGCGCCAGCAGCGCCCATTCATCGTCAGTTCGGCGTCGCGTAAGTCGGCGGGATCGATGTCGGCGAGGTCAGTGGCCCGAACGGCGGCGGCCGGCCCGATGTCGAGCACGTCGACGCCCTTGAAGCTGATTGTCTTCGGCGCCGTCTTGTCGAGCACAGTCAGGTTGATCGGAAAGCCCCCGCACAGCGTCAGTGTCGCCGGCACGCCGAGAGACGAGTAGACCGGGTTATAGAGGAGCGCTTGCCAGTCCATCAGACACCTCTGGCTTTTGCCCGCTTGGCGTAGATGTCGGCCGCGAAATCTGCATTGAAGTGCTCGACCACCTTCGTCCAGGGATTGGCCTTTGGCTTTTCCGGAGCCTTGGCGGCGGGAGGGATGGCGGCGGGAGCGTTGCCAGTCCCGAAATTGGCCCTGTTGCGCGCAATGACAGCCTTTGCCGCCTCGCGGTCCTTCGCGTGGAGGCGCAGGCGGGCATCGAGCGACTCGTCGTGATATTGGCTACGCATCTCGACGACGTGATCTTTCTCGTCACCGGTGAATTTCATGAAGGTTTCGTGGACATCGGTCGCGGTGAAGAATGCGATCATGTCCTCACGGTTGGTGAAGCCGGAGGCGTCGCCACGCTCGATAGCGGCGCGCCAGTGTGCGGGGAAAGTTGTCGGGATGGTCACGACGGAAATCCTTTCAAAGTTGGAGCTTTGCGGCGCTGGCCACGTCGCCCGATTTGCGGGCAATGAATGAGGTTGAGCACAGCCAGTCGACGACCCAGGGCGCCCGAAGCTTGAAGCCGTCGCCAGTCTCGAAATCACCGCGCTTCGCATAGGGACAGCCGGCGCGCAGCCAGGTCAGTACCGAGGACGCGGGATGACCGATGATCTCGGCCATTTCCTCTATGCTGAGGTCTAAAGGCTTGCCCGAGTAAATTTCGCGCCAGCTTTCCAGCCTGTCGAGCATGGTGCCGAGCGGACCATCGGAAGGGTCGAATTGCCTTGGCGGCTCGGCCTTCAACGCCTTCAGCGCCGTTTGCAGATACCAGCCGCGATGACCGCCCTTCACCATGCCGTCGGGGACGACTCTATCCAACGCGCCGGCAACCGTGCGGCGGTCGCGGCCGAGTTCAACAGCAAGCGCAGAGATAGAATAAATCTGCTTGGTCATGCCCATGGCCGCCCCCCTGTGGTGGAGCAGCGCTGAATCCTGTAGCTAGGGGGAGCGAGCGCTAAGCCGTCCCGCATTGCATGTATCGCCTGACCAGGACCCAAAGTTTCGAGATGATGGAGCGGGCCGAGCCCAACAGCGTGCCCGGCCCTAGCACCAAGGCAGACAGCCGTCGCTGCCTTACCCGGGGCATTCGAATGGAGCGGGCTGGGTGCACCCGCGAAGATATACCCAGCCCTTACCAGCATGCCGATCTTCGCCGACACGGTGGCAATGAGTGGGCCGGATGAAACCGCTGTGAAACATCCGGCCCTGCCGATGCGATGAGGAGTGGCAACGCGTCGACAATAGGAGGTGCAGGCAGGACGGCGGCACCGAGCGCTATCCTGCCTGCGATGCCCACGCGCTATGACGAACCACGCAGGCAATGACGGTGAAGCCGGGCAGCTTCCGCCGTCCGGCCGCATAGCGAAGGAACTAACCACCATGCTCATGTTGAAACTTAATCCCGAAGCTCGGGGAGATCGTCGGCAAGGCAGAGGATGGCGCGGGGATCTGCATCCGGTCTGCGCTTCACCTCAAGCCGTTCCGATAGCGCGGCCTCGACCATCGCCTCTTCGGTGCGCTCTGCTTCGAGCAACTGGCCTGCAAGCTCATTGTCGCGATAGGCACGCTCGGCCGGATCAAGTGCCCGGGAGTCATCGGCGATTGCCGCGATGTCGCGTTCGAGCGCGGCGATCATGGCATCCGGGTTCATCCAGCATTGCAGCGCTACAGCACTGACGGCGCCGCCTGTGCCTCGCGCCTGTCCATGTGATCCGCCGTCTATGATGACGCTTGCATTTACGTGTATCGGCTCCACTGGAAATTCGAGGCCAGCCTGCGCGCCGCCGTCGAGGATGCCATAGAGCCGGGGCTTGGCCTTCTCTGCCTCGGCTTGCACCCAGGCGCGGGCGAATGCCTTGGCTTCGCTGGAGGGGACAGGCGCCGTCAGCACGTCGCGGCGATCGGCCTTCAGTTTTGAGATTGTCGCACGAATGGCTTTGAGGTCGCCAAGCAGCTTGTCGCCGGTCTTCAGCTTGAACGTCATAGGTTCGGCCGCAGTGAGGCGAGAACTGCCGGAATCTCGAACGTAGCGTTCCAGCCGCGCGACCATCGCGGCAAGCTCCCGCCATGGCGTCTGCTTTTTCGCGTGCAGATCACTGAGGCGCTTCAACTCGGCCTGAGCCTTGTCTACCTTGGCCTTGGCCGCCGCCAATCGCTCAACGTCCGGTCCGCTGTGGACTAGGCGACCATTGTCCGAGTGTTCTTCCTTGCGCAGCATTCCCTGCTGCATGGCCAGTTCGAGCCGCCTGTGGTCTCGTTCGGCCTCATCAAGCTGGCGCCGCGCCTCGTCCACCTTATCGCCCATAAGCGACAGGACCGCATGGGCCTCGTCTTTGGCCTCGATCATCGCCAAGAGTTTCGCGCGGCCTGGCCCGGGAAGCCGATCGTAAATCGGTCCGTCGCTGGCGTTGAAGAAAAGCAGATCGTCGTCCATAGGTGCTCCTTTGAGTTGGAGGCAGTTTACGCGACCCTGAAAAGTGGCCTCACGCCGAAATCCGATTTCCGCGTGACCTATTGCCGGAAGAACTCAGCCAGCCAGCGGCGGGACGGCGGCTTGCCGCCATTGCCCTGAAGGATCGTCCAGGCCAGCGCGTCGGCCTCATCCAGTTCGGGTGGGCAAGTGGCAGCGTCTCGGAGGGCAGGCCATCTGTAATCGGCGAAAGCTTGCAGCGCTTCGAAAACGTCCCAGACACCTTCGCTATTGGCATCGCCGATTTCCGTGCCGATCTGCTCCGCCATGCTGCGCAGCGCATCGTCGCGTTCCTCGATCAGGAGCGCGCGTCGAGCGTTCCGTTTGCCGCGCCCAGGTGCCGACAATCCGAACTCAGCTTCGAACGAGCCGCCGATCAGTTGGGAATCGATGGCGGCAATGAGTGGGCCGGCATCCTCGGGATCGATCGGCCTGCCTTCAGAGAGAGCCGCGCGGACGCGCCGAAGACGCCTGGCCGGCTCGGCAAGATCGACCGGGAGCGTCATGGGCGCCGCCGTCGAGGAAGAGCGCCAGCGGTTAGATCTGGACTCCTCTTCCTCCAAAGCCATGCGGCGTTGGTGACGTTTTCGGCGCTCGAAGTTTTCGCCGGTCTCAGGTCTCGGTCTGAGGTCTTGGTCTTGGTCTTGGTGTGTGCACACCCTGTGACAGGGTGTAAAACTACCCCTACAGAGGGTGTGCACAGGGTCACTACAGGGTGTCTACAGGGTGTCATTGTCCACCCCGCCGCATCAGTCGAGTGCCCATCAGACGCGAAGTCGTTCCGATGGTCTCAGCTACCGATCTGGACATTCCAGCGGCCTTTGCGGACTTGTCCGCTGCCTTCTGTGCTTCCCGTTCGATGCGGGCCGCGTTGACCTCATCGAAGCCAACGACGGCCTTCTCTCGCAACCGGTCGCTCTCGATCGCCTGGAGCCGGCGGCGCGTGCCTATGGCGTGATCGTCATTGGTCGGCGGGTTATGCTTGAACCAGCGTTCTATTAGGATCACATCGCCGTCGCGGTCGATCAACTCAACCTCGACCAGCTCGCGAAGTACGCTCTCATACGCCGCATCAGTCCAGCCGAGGTCCGCGCAAGCATACCCCGGCGGGAGTTCGTAAACCCCCGCACTCGTCACATGGGCATTGGTGAGGAGATACAGAAATCCTACCTTCGCCTCGTCCGGCAAGCTGATAAACCTCCGGGAGCGCCAGACGGCCGGCGATACCTTGGTGAAGCTTCGGGCGCTCATTCGGCCACCTCGCGCCTCAGCCGCCGTTCCTCGGCCTTATGACAGCGCCGGCACAAAAACTCACAAGACAGAGGAAAACGATGGTCTCGGTGATGTGCGTCTGTCTTTTCGGCGCCGCAATTCTGACAAGGCTGGCGCACCAGAATTCCGCGTTTCATGGCCGAAGCCGTTGCGGTGTGGCACCAGCGTTTCAGCGGGTTCCGGGCCTGCCATCGCGCTTGCGGGGTTAGCCGTTTTTCGCTAGGCTGATGTTCCTTGCTGCTTGGAATGTTCTGAACATCTGAAACCTCGTTGCCCTGGCCGGCGGCGAGGTTTCGCATTTCAAGAGGCGTCTGCATCATGTCGCCCTCGCCATCTTGATGGCTTGGGCAATCCTGATCGCCTCAATCGCCTCGGCGGCGGAAATGCCGAACCGGGACCGGAGTTCCGGGACAGCGGCGCGGCCACCTTCGCGTTGATAAGGGCCAGCCAGGTACTCGGCCGCTTCCTGAATTTTCGGGTTGTCCTGATGGTCAATGCCGCTGTTGGTCATCACGCGGCCCTCCGGCGAGGGTTCGGCCTGCGCTCCAGCGCCTCGATCCATGCCTTGACCGACGGCACGCGGTAGAAAATGCGGCCGCCGAGTTCGACATAGGGAAGGCCGTCGGGAAGACGCTGCCACCGGATCAAGGTGCGCTCGCTGACCCGCAATTCCTTCGCGAGGGCAGGGCGGTCTAGGTATTCGTCAAGTAGGCTCATTTCGCTGACACTCCTTTCGGTGAGGTGACAGCGAGAACCTATTTACCGCCAAGCATCGGGTCGTCCGAACAACCCTGCCTATTTTGCGAGGGTTGTTCTTTTTGCTTTGCGTTCAAATCGTGGGATTGCCAAGCGGTTCTGTAACCGCTCTGCGCGCCTAGCCATGAAGTCTGCTTCGGCTAAATTTCCGGCAGCGCGAAGCTCCATCGATTTCCGGAAATGCTCAGAAGCCCTAGCGGCAATTCGCCCCCTGTTCTTCATGGCGTTGACAGCCAATCCGATATCGTCTTTCAGGGCCTTTTCGTCGTCCTTTCCTGTGGCGAATGCATAGGCCAATCGTACAAACGCAGCGAACGGTCCAGTGTTCGTGCTCGTCAGCGGCTTGCCCGCCTCCACGTGCCAGAGAAAAGCCAGATGACGAATGAACTTCTGTTTTGGCGACCCATATAAGCTCGCATGAATCCCGCGACCGCCGCCCGAACCCCTGTCTGGCAAGTCCGGGTCGCCTGATCCATATTTTCGAACTATGGCTCCCCTGGCAGCGCCGGCCGACAGAGAAATTCGATGCAATAGATCATCGATGTCACTGCCGATGGACAGATTCACAAATTCATCAAGCGGTCCGCCCACCTCTTTGCCGATAGCATCAAGCTGTTCGACCACCCCTCGGAGCAAGGGCGCGAGCAGCCCCGCACCTTCCGAGATATCGTCGAGTGCAGCGGCCATTCGCGAGACGCGGAAATCCTCGCGGGCTGAGCCATCGACGAAATGGTCAACGATCTCAAGAAACTTGACCATGAATATGAGAGGCGAACCGGCGCCGGCCGTGTCATCCGCGCTAAGCATGCCCAGTATTTGGTTCAGGCGTTCATCGCCTTCTGTCGGATCGGAGGGCGGACTGCGACGGTGGATCTCCGCTATCGACGGGTCGCGGAGAAACGTCGCCCTTTGCTGTTCCATCGGCTCATCGGGTTCAACCGTGCTGCTTCGGACCCGCTCCCGCCACTTCGCGTGAATGTCAGCCGGCGATGAGCTTCCGAGCGGAAAGGGCGGTTTCATCGTGCAGCCACGCCATTCAAGGGCCTGACCTCGGCGCCGTCGTCGCCGTCCTTGGCCATCACAATCGATCCTGCGCGCTCTGTCGCCTGCCGCAATGGATCGTCCATAAGGTGGCTATAGCGGGCCGTGGTGGCCGGCTGTGAGTGTCCGAGCAGTGCCCCGATGATCGGCAGGGAAAGGCCGGCGCTGGCCAGCACAGAGGCATATGTGTGGCGTAGGTCATGAATGCGGGCTGATGGCGTCAACACGACCTTTTCCCCGCCCTTGCCATCGGCGATGGCCGTGGCGGTGACGATGCCGGCGGCGATGCATGCTTCCCGCCATTCGTTCTTGATTTCGACGCGGTGGTCGGCACCACGGCCAGGGAACACATACACCGCATCATCCTTGGCCTTTCCGCGAAGCTCGGTGAGCAGCAAGCGGGCGGGGGCAGACAGCGGGACACGATGCATGGTCTTTTGCTTGGTGGTCGAGCTCGGCTTAGTCCATACCCCGGCAGCAAGGTCGAACTGGTCCCATTTCGCCGCCTGAACCTCTCCACGGCGCGCACCGGTGAGCAGCAACAGCCGGAAGATGTTTGCCGCCTGTTGATCCTCCAGCGTGATCAGCGCCTCAGTCAGCCTCGCTAGCTCGGCCGGCGACAGATAGCGGTGGCGCTTCTGCTCGTCATTGCGTTCGATGCCTTTGGCCGGGTTGTCTGTCCGCCACCGCCATTTGATGGCAAGGCCGAACATCTTTGAGAGGACCGCGATAGTCCGGTTTGCCAGATAAGGAGCGGTCTTTGAAATCTTCCGGTGCAGACCGTCGATATCGGTGAACTCGACCTCTGCCACCTTCTTGTTTTTGAGGGCCGGCAGGATGTGGTTCTTGATCAGGGCTTTGTAATCCCGAGCAGTCGAGTCCCGTTTTTTGGTGAGGTGTTCCTTTTCGAAGCGGTCGCAGAGATCGGCAACGGTCTTTGCATCGCGCGCGGCGGCAACTGCACCCATGGGATCGGCGCCGACGTCGATCTGCTTCTTGAGGTTCTTAGCCTCTTCGCGGGCTGGACCGGTTTTCCAATCGGGGCGGGAGCCGATCGTGTAACGACGCTCCAGACCACTACGCGTGCGATAGTTCAGGATGAACGAGCGCGCGCCGGCTGCCGTGACGCGGACGCCAAAGCCCTTGACGTCATCGTCGTAAGTGATCTTGTTGCCGGCCGAAGGAAGGGGGAGTTTGTCGACGATGGTATCGGTGAGCTTCAGAGACATTGCCCGGTTCTCGTGTCCGCACTGTGTCCGCCAAATCGACGAACGTTTATATGCTGGCATTGTCGCACGGCGTCATGATTTGTCAAAACATGTCCATTAGGAATCAACAGCTTAATGCGCGGACACGAGGAATATCGAACAGGATCAAGAGGTTGCCGAAATGCTCCAGAATGAACTTTTAATCAGTAGGTCATGGGTTCGAATCCCATCGCGCTCACCAAATTTCAACACCCAAATAGATGCCAGAGAAAACCTGCCGACGCTTTCCATACAGGCGATCGAAGCAGGACATGTCGTCTGCGTCCCCGGCAATCGGAACAAAAACTTGCGCGCGGCTGTTTCGTTGTTGAAGGGACCGCAATCTGGGATGCGGATACAGTGGACGTACGGAACTTGGAACTGGCCAGGGCCAGGCAGAGCGTAAAGCGCGCAGAGACTTCTCTCAATCACGCAAAGGAAATGCTGGAAGAGGACTGCGGCGTAGGGATCAACCTTGCGCTGTGCGACCGCATAAGGTTGGAACAGAAGCGTGTGGCAGAAGCCAGAAAGCGGCTGATGAAGATTCGCTCGAGCTGCCTTACCCTAACTGTTTGATCCCAGGCTTTGATGGGGCATCCTTATCCTCCGAATCAAAGGATGCGCTATGGGCCAGGTTCTTCATGGA
>NZ_JAIUHG010000049.1 GCF_020164955.1 Mesorhizobium sp. CA8 | reverse complement strand
GTCATCATCTGCGGCGAGATCATGACGATGCCGGGGCTTCCCAAGTCCCCGTCTTCGGAAAAGATCTTCCTCAACGAGCAGGGCCAGATCGAAGGACTGTTCTAAACATCCTTCAGGCTGAAAACGGTCAAGGGCGCCGGCTCATCGCGGCGCCCTTTTTCATTCCCGAGTTCAGCCGAGCTATGCAGCGTTCCGCTGCAAGGCCCGCTGGTTCGATGCGTAGATCGTGTCGCGCTCGGGCAGCCTCCCGGTCTTCAGGCAATCGACCCATTCGCCTGTCTTCAACACCGCCGCGAAACGCGACTGCAGAACCACGCTCACCACCCGGTGTATGTCCTCGGCCGATGCAAAGCCGGCGCTGTTGGCGTAAGGCACCGAGCCGCTGGCGTCCGAAAGGAACTCGACGGCAAAGCCCATATGCACTGCATGGATGATGGTCGACAGATCGCAATTGTGCGTCATGTAGCCGACGACCGCGATCGTATCGATGGCATTGGCGCGCAGCCAGTCTTCAAGATCCGTGCCGGTGAAGGCCGAAGGCAGCGTCTTTTCGATATAGTGGTCGCGGCCGCGCCTGGCGATCTCGGGGTGCAGCTCGCCGCCATGGCTGCCCTTGGCGAAGATCGGCGAGGTCTCGGGCGCCATCTGCTTGACGACGACGATCTTGATGCCGGCCGCCGCGGCGGCATCCATGGCGCGCGCAACATTGGCGACGGCCTCGTTGAAGGGCGGATGCTGGATGGCGAGACTACCGCCATTGTAGTCGTTCTGGACATCGACGACGACTAACGCGCGGCGCGGCTGGGTGGCTGGTGCTGACATGGCGGTTTTCCTTTCGACCAGGTTGATGGCGCAAAGCTAGGCGGATGTTTCAGGCCGAGAAAGTGTCCCGATTGACAACGATCGAAAGAATTGGGACATTCGGCTTCCAACGGAACGATGTCTGCCATGAAGAACCCGATCATCGCCGCTGTCGCTTTCGACGGCATCAGCCCGTTCCACCTCTCCGTGCCGTGCCTGGTGTTCGGCGCCGATCGAACCAAGCTTGGGCTGCCGCGCTTCGACTTCCGCGTCTGCGCGATAGAGGACGGGCCTATTCATACCGATGCGGGGCTGAGCATCGTCGTGCCACATGGGCTTTCGGCGCTCGAGGACGCCGACATCGTCATCATCCCGAGTTGGAAGGATCTCGAGGATCCCCTGGCCGCGCCGTTCAAGGATGCTCTGCAACGCGCGCATCGGCGGGGCGCTTTGATCGTGGGCTTGTGCCTCGGCACCTTCGCCATTGCCGGCGCCGGATTGCTTGCCGGGCGCAAGGCGACGACCCACTGGGCCTATACGGATCGGTTGCGGAAGCTTCATCCTGACATCGCGATCGACGCCGACGTGCTCTATGTCGACGAGGGCGACATCATCACCTCGGCCGGCGTCGCCGCCGGGCTCGACTGCTGCCTGCACATCGTGCGCGCTCGCTATGGCACGGAGGCCGCCCTTCGGCTTGCCCGCCATGTCGTGCTCTCGCCGCACCGGCAGGGCGGGCAGGCGCAGTTCATCGAGCGCCCGCTTGCGCCGACGCCGAACGCCGACCGCTTCGCCAAGACCCTCGATGAAGTGCGGGCATCGCTCGGCGAAGCCCACAGCCTGGACAGTGTCGCTGAAGCAGCGGGCCTTACCCGCCGCACCTTCACGCGCCGTTTCCAGAAAACCACCGGCACCAGCTTCGGCGACTGGCTCGCCGACCAACGCGTAGCACTTGCGCAAAGGCTGCTGGAACAGACGGACAAATCGATGGACATCGTGGCCTTCGAAGCTGGCTTCGGCAGCGCCACCTCGCTGCGCCAGCACTTTGCCGCGCGGCTCAGAACCTCGCCGAGGCAGTACCGGCGCGAGTTTTCCCGAAGCACCAAGGCGCCAGACGGTCTCAGCCTCTAGTAACGGCCCGTGCCGGGTTGCCGACGACGGTCGCATTGGCCGGTACGTCGCGGGTCACCACAGCGCCCGCGCCGACGATGGCGCCCTCGCCTATGCTGACGCCGGCGAGGATTACCGCGCTTCCACCGATCCAGGCATTGTCGCCAATCGTTACGGCTTTTGCGATCTCCAGCCCGGCCAGCCGGCCCGCAGCTTCGCGATGATGCTCGGCGCAGTAGATCTGCACATTGGGCCCGAGCATCGTCCCCTTGCCGATGCGCACCGGCGCCGTGTCGAGGATGGTGCAGCCAGCATTGAGGAAGACGCCATCGCCAAGGAACAGGTTGAAGCCATAGGCGCAGTGGAACGGCGCCTCGATGCGCGCCCCCTCGCCCGCGCCACCGAGCAGCGCCTGCAGGGCCGGAGCGATATCGCCGCGCTGCCGGGGCGGCAGGCTGTTGTGCTCGAACACCGCATCGCGCGCGGCGATGCGCAACGCCTCCAGCTCATCGTCGATGCAGGTGTACCATTCGCCCGCCGCCATCTTTATGCGTTCGCTTGTCGTCATGGTGGCATCTCCAGATTTTTCGTCTGCTGCCAAAGCATAATCGATCGTCTGGCAAAAGCCCCGTAGCCAAACGCCCGGCTTGTGCTAGCCTGCCGTTGCGAGACCATGCGACGGTCTCGTTTGAGGGGGGCGATCATGCTTTACATTCTTGCATTGCTGATAGGCGTCATTGCCGGCCTGCGCGCCATGACGGCGCCCGCCGCCGTCGCCTGGGGTTCTTATCTCGGCTGGCTGCCGGTCACAGATACTTGGGCGAGCTTCATGGGCCACTGGATTGCTGTCGGCAGCTTCACCATCCTGGCCATCGTCGAGCTGATCGCCGACCAACTGCCGTCAACGCCGAGCCGCAAGGTACCGCCGCAGTTCGGCACGCGCATCGTCGTCGGCGCCTTCTGCGGCGCGGTGATCGGCGCGACCGCCGGCGCCACCATCGGCGGCCTGGTCGCCGGCGCGATCGGCGCGGTGATCGGCACGCTGGGCGGCGCCGAAGCACGCGGCCGGCTCGCGGCCGCCTTCGGCAAGGATCAGCCCGCCGCCTTCATCGAGGATGCTGTCGCCGTCGTCGGCGGGCTGCTCATCGTGGCGGCCGTCGCATGAGCGCAAAGAGCTTCGACGCCATCGTCATCGGCGCCGGCCAGGCCGGCCCGCCGCTGGTCGGCCGCCTCGAGGCCGCCGGCATGAAGGTTGCGCTGATCGAGCGCAAGTTCATCGGCGGCACCTGCGTCAACACCGGTTGCATGCCGACCAAGGCGATGGTGGCGAGCGCCTATGCCGCGCATCTCGCCCGCCGCGCTGCCGATTATGGCGTCGCGCTCTCCGGCCCCGTCGGCGTGGACTACAAGGGCATCAAGGCGCGCAAGGACAAGGTCACCAACGACGCCCGCGGCAATCTCGAAAAATGGATCGCCGGCATGAAGGGCTGCACGCTTTATCGCGACCATGCGCGTTTCGAATCCGCCGACACGGTGCGCGTCGGCGACGAGCTGCTCACCGCGCCAAAGATTTTCCTCAACACCGGCGGCCGCGCCTCGGTGCCCGATCTGCCCGGCGTCAACGACATACCCTATCTCACCAATTCCTCGATCATGGATCTCGATGTGTTGCCCAGCCATCTGATCGTCGTCGGCGGCAGCTACATCTCGCTGGAATCGCGCAGATGTTTCGCCGCTTCGGCTCCGAGGTCACGGTGATCGAGAAGGCGCCGCGGCTGACCGGCCGCGAGGATGAGGACACCTCCGCCGCCATCCAATCGATACTCGAAAACGAAGACATCACCGTCCATGTCGGCGCGGACGACATCGCCTTTGTCAGGCAAGGCAATGGGATCGCCGTCACCTTCGCCGCCGGCAAGCCGCCGGCGGTCGGCTCGCATGTGCTGCTGGCGCTGGGGCGCACGCCCAACACCGACGATCTCGGCCTGGACAAGGCCGGCGTCGCGGTCGACCAGCGCGGCTACATCATTGTCGACGACCAGTTGCGCACGAATGTGCCGGGCATCTGGGCGATGGGCGACTGCAACGGCAAGGGCGCCTTCACCCACACCTCCTACAACGACTTCGAGATCGTCGCCGCCAATCTGCTCGATAATGATCCGCGCAAGGTCAGCGACCGCATCGAGGCCTATGCGCTCTACATCGACCCGCCGCTTGGACGCTGCGGCATGACGGAAGCCGCCGTGAAGAAATCCGGCCGCCGCGCGCTGGTCGGACAGCGGCCGATGACGCGTGTCGGCCGCGCGGTCGAGAAGGGCGAGACGCAAGGCTTCATGAAAATCCTGGCCGATGCCGATACCGGCGAAATCCTCGGCTGCTCGGTGCTTGGGCCAGGCGGCGACGAGGCGATCCACTGCGTGCTCGACCTCATGTACGCGAAGGCGCCGATCTCGAGGCTGGCGCGCGCCATGCACATCCACCCGACCGTCTCGGAGTTGCTGCCGACCATCGTCCAGGATCTGAAGCCGCTGGAGTAGAGCAATTCCAGGAAAGGGCGCAGCGGTTAGGCTCGGCGACTTCGCCGTAGCAAGGCTCGGCGCCGTAGCAAGGCTTGGCCTCTTCGCCGTACCCGCTCTCGCCGACAGCCCGGCGCCGCTGGACCACTCGACAGCCGATCCGCAAACATGCATTTGGTGGCCTCTTCATTCGGAGGCCCCCCATGCAGAAGACGATCGAACGCATCGCCGGCGACAGCGAGGGTGTCGTTTACGAATTTCCGATCTTGCGTTTCGAGGGCAGGGACAAGGCGGCTCCTTCCGCCTATCTGCAGGCGGCGCTGCATGCCGGCGAGCTGCCGGGCGTCGTTGCCATCGACGCGCTGATGCCTATGTTGGCCAAGGCGGAGGCCGAGGGACGCATCAAGGGTCCGATCACCATCGTGCCCTGGGCCAACCCGATCGGCCGCGCGCAATATCATTTCGGCGAGCACCAGGGCCGCTTCAATCTCGGCACCCGCACCAACTTCAACCGCTCCTTTCCGTTGCTTGCCGCGCCCGACGCCAGGCTTCTGCCGGATGTCAGCCTCGGCGGCGCCGATCGCCGGTTGAAGAACCGGCTCGTCCAGCTCTCGCTCGGTAACGACATCGTCCTTGACCTCCACTGTGACGACGAAGGTCTCGCCTATCTCTACATCCACACCAGCTTTTGGCCGCATATGGCCGATTGCGCGGCCGCCATGGGCGCCGAAGCCGTCCTGCTGTGGAGCGAGGACAATACCGGCACGTTCGAAGGCGCCTCGATCATGCCCTACCAGAACGCGCCCGCGGGCATCGCGCGCTTCGATCGCCGCGCCGTCACCACGGTCGAATATCGCGGCATACTCGACGTCGACGCCGCCCTCGCTGCGTCGGATGCCGCGGGACTCTACCGCCTGCTGGTGACGCGCGGCGTCGTTCAGGATTCATCCGTGCCGAAATTCGAGAAATTTTCCGGACCGGTCGTACCGCTGGAAAACATCGACATGATGCCCTCGCCCAAGGCCGGCGCGATCCTTTACGACGTCAAGCCCGGCGACCGCGTCAAGAAGGGCGACAGGTTGGCGACGATCGTCCATGCGCCCGGCGAGGCCGGCGGCCGCACGGAAGTGTTTGCCCCGCAATCGGGCTTAATCCTCACCCGCCGCTCGCGCCGCATCATCCGCGCCGGCGAGGATCTTCTGAAGCTCGCCGGCGACGCCAGGAGCGGCGACGCACGCTCCGGCACGCTGGAAGACTGAGGCTGCGCGTTCGGCATCGGCGTGAAATCCAGTTGCATGGACCTCCATTCGCCGCTATGGGAGTCGCCATGAACATGCGTTCGAACAAGACCGTTTGGTGGTGGGCTCGCTGACAGCGGCCTGTTCGTGCGTGTGCGCGTGAAAAAGAGGGTGGCCGCAGCGGAATGTCCGGGCGGCCATTTGTTTTTTAACGCCATTCCCGGGTCCGTTGCCCAAGACGCTGATGGAGACGGCAATGACGATTAAAGTTCTGGACAACGGGGCCGAGCGCTTCGTCACCGCGGGCGGCGTGACGATCACCCGCGAGCGGCACGACCGGCCCTATGAAGGCGCGATCGATGCCTATGTCGACGGCCTGAATTCGCGCCGTGGCGCCGTGTTCTCCTCCAACTACGAATATCCGGGCCGCTACACGCGCTGGGATACGGCCATCATCGATCCGCCGCTGGTGATTTCCGCGCGGGGACGCACGATGCGCATCGAAGCGCTGAACAAGCGCGGCGAAGTGTTGCTGCCGGTGATCGGCAAGGCGCTTGGCGAACTCAGCGAAGTGACGATCGTCGAAACCTCGAAGACGCTCATCCGCCTCGATGTCGCCAAACCCGGTCGCGTCTTCACCGAGGAGGAACGCAGCCGCGTTCCGTCCGTGTTCACGGTGCTGCGCGCTATCACCGCGCTGTTCAAGACCGCCGAGGACGCCAATCTCGGCCTTTACGGCGCCTTCGGCTACGACCTCGCCTTCCAGTTCGATCCTGTCGAGTACAGGCTCGAGCGCAGAGAAAGCCAGCGCGACCTCGTGCTGTTCCTGCCCGACGAGATCCTCGTCGTCGACCACTATTCGACCAAGGCCTGGACCGACCGCTACGATTATTCCGGCGAAGGCTTTTCCACCGAAGGCATGGCCCGCGATGCCCAAGTCGAGCCGTTCAAGACCGCCGACCGTATCCCGCCGCGCGGCGACCACGAGCCGGGCGAATACGCCAACCTGGTGCGGCGCGCCATGGAGAGCTTCAAGCGCGGTGACCTGTTCGAGGTCGTGCCTGGCCAGATGTTTTACGAGCGCTGCGAGAGCCAGCCTTCCGACATCTCGCGCAAGCTGAAGTCGATCAACCCCTCGCCCTATTCCTTCTTCATCAATCTCGGCGAGAACGAATATCTGATCGGCGCCTCGCCGGAGATGTTCGTGCGCGTCAATGGCCGCAGAGTCGAGACCTGCCCGATCTCGGGCACCATCAAGCGCGGCGACGACGCCATTTCCGACAGCGAGCAGATCCTGAAGCTGCTCAACTCGAAGAAGGATGAGTCCGAGCTCACAATGTGCTCGGATGTCGACCGCAACGACAAGTCGCGCGTCTGCGAACCCGGCTCGGTGCGCGTCATCGGCCGCCGCCAGATCGAGATGTATTCGCGCCTGATCCACACCGTCGATCACATCGAGGGACGGCTGCGCGAAGGCATGGACGCCTTCGACGCGTTTCTCTCACATGCCTGGGCGGTCACCGTCACCGGCGCGCCGAAGCTGTGGGCCATGCGCTTCATCGAGCAGAACGAGAAGAGCCCGCGCGCCTGGTATGGCGGGGCGATCGGCATGGTCAACTTCAACGGCGACATGAACACCGGGCTCACCTTGCGCACCATCCGCATCAAGGACGGTATCGCCGAGGTGCGCGCCGGCGCCACGCTGCTCTTCGACAGCATTCCCGAGGAAGAAGAAGCCGAAACCGAACTGAAGGCATCCGCTATGCTCTCCGCCATCCGCGACGCCAAGACCGGCAACGCCACGGGAACCGAGCGCACCACCGCGCGCGTCGGCGACGGCGTCAACATCCTGCTCGTCGACCACGAGGACTCCTTCGTCCACACCCTGGCCAACTATTTCCGCCAGACCGGCGCCAACGTTTCCACCGTGCGCACGCCGGTGCCGGAGGAGGTCTTCGAGCGGCTGCGGCCCGACCTCGTCGTGCTGTCGCCCGGCCCGGGCACGCCGAAGGATTTCGACTGCGCCGCCACCATCAGACGAGCCCGCAGCCGCGACCTGCCGATCTTCGGCGTCTGCCTTGGCCTGCAGGCGCTGGCCGAAGCCTATGGCGGCGAGCTTAGGCAGTTGCATATCCCCATGCATGGCAAGCCGTCGCGCATCCGCGTTTCGAAGCCCGGCATCATCTTCTCAGGACTGCCCAAGGAAGTGACCGTCGGCCGCTATCACTCGATCTTCGCTGACCCGGTGCGCCTGCCCGACGGCTTCGTGGTCACCGCCGAGACCGAGGACGGCATCATCATGGCCTTCGAGCACCGCAAGGAGCCGATCGCAGCGGTGCAGTTCCATCCTGAATCGATCATGACGCTCGGCCACAATGCCGGCATGCGCATTATCGAGAACATCGTCGCGCATCTGCCGCGCAAGGCCAAGGAAAAGGCCGCCTGAGGGGCGGCGCGTTGGGATGAACGCGGCAATGACGCTGACGACGGCGCAAGCAAAAGCCGCGACCAGGCAGAAGGTCGCAAGGCTCGCCTTCTGGTCGATCGTCGTCGCCGGCGTCGTCCTCGCCCTCAAGCTTGCCGCATGGTACATCACTGGCTCCGTCGCGCTCTATTCCGATGCGCTGGAATCGATCGTCAACGTGATTGCGTCGGCCGCTGCCTTCTGGGCGGTCCAGGTCAGCTACAAGCCGGCCGACCAGGACCATCCCTTCGGCCATCACAAGGCCGAATATTTCTCGGCCGTGCTCGAGGGCGTGCTGATCGTCGTCGCAGCCCTGCTCATCCTCAACGAGGTCTGGCAGTCCTGGCAGCATCCGGCCCCGCTGGAACAGCCTTGGGAAGGCCTTGCCGTCAACGGCGCCGCGACCGTCGTCAATGCGATCTGGGCCTTCACGCTGATCCGCGCCGGGCGAAACGCGAGATCACCTGCTCTGGTGGCCGACGGTCAGCACATCATGACCGACGTCGTGACGTCCGTGGGCGTGTTCGGTGGTCTTGTCGGCGCAGTGCTGACCGGCTGGCAGATCCTCGATCCGGCGCTGGCCGTCATCGTCGCGCTCAACATCCTGTGGCAAGGCTGGCATGTCATCGGTTCGTCGATGAACGGCCTGATGGACCGCGCCGTCGACACCCAGGAACACATGCAGATCCGCGACATCATCTCGGCCAATTCGAAAGGCGCGCTCGAAGTGCATGACCTGAAGACGCGCATTGCCGGCCGCGCCACCTTCATCGAGTTCCATCTCGTCGTCGACGCCGACATGACCGTCGGCGCCAGCCATGTCATCTGCGACCGCATCGAGGATGCGCTGAAGGCCGAGATCCCCTCGGTGCGCGTCACCATACATGTCGAGCCGGACGACGAGGCCAAGCTGCCGAAAGGCACCACGGCGGTGCCTTTCGCCTGACGATGCCAGCATGGCAGACGTTGGAGAATGACGAAGCGCTGGTCACGGCGCACAGGCCGACTGCGGCATGGGGTTCAGGCGGTAGACCTTGTCGTCGGATTTCGTCTTGCCATCCGCCGCCTTCGAGCAGAGATCGACAATTGCCACCGCATTGTTGGGGTTCGCGACCATCATTGTGCCGTTGGCGCCCCGCTTGAGGAAAATCTCCTTCTGCGAGATGTCGCAGGAAAAGTCGCTCATCTTCGAACTGGCCGAACAACGCCACTGGTCGGCCTCGCCCTGGCAGGAATAGGTCTGCATGACCTTTTTCCCCTTCTGCCTCGTCGTCACCGAAACGGCGATATCCGCCCCATCCGGCCAGTTCGCGGCATCGCCGCCGGCGGCGAACGAGGCAAGCTCTATCGGTCCGCGGAAAACGCGGATCGATTGCGTCAGCTGGTTGGGACGCGACGTCAGATGCGCATCGTCGTAGTCACGCCCGAAGCAGAAGGGCTGGTCGGGCTTCAGCCGTACGCGCAGCGGGTCCCCCAGCGCCGGGTCGATCGGGTCGATGCGCGCGAACTCCGCCTTGCACGTCTCGGCCGGCATCGGGTCCAGCTTGAAATTGTCGTCCTTGCTGCCCAACGCCTGCTTGTTGTACTCGGCCTTGCCGAGATCCTCTTCAGCGCCGACGTCGAGATACACATCGGGCTGTACGTTGGAGAGGAGTAGCCGGCCTTTGTCGTCGACATTCAGCGAGGCGAGCGTGCGGTCGCATTCCATGCCGCAGCGGATGCCGCTTGCGATGTCGCCCGGGTCCTCCTTATTGCACCAGCCAGCCGCCCAGTCCGGCTTCTTGGCGCCGCGCACGGTGGTGGTGAGAAAGCCGTTATAAGCGGCGTCCGACATCGTGCTCGGCTCCTCGTTCGGCCGGCTGACCGGGTCGTGCCCATAGTAGAAGAAGATGCGCGCCACCTTCTGGTGCGGATGCGCCTTCAGATGGGCGGCATCATAAACGCGGCCGAAGCAGGCGTCGGCGCCGGTCGGGCTGAGCTCGGGAAGCTTGGGCGGTTGTTCGGCGCGCGCCGCGCCGGCAAAAGCGGCAAGGGCAGCGCAAAGCACCGCGCCCGCCATGGCCCTCCCCACAACGGTCCTCGATGCCATATGATCCCTCCTCCCGCCGACAGGACTGGCTTGATGCTAGAGCAATTCCGGGAAAAATGTGAGCAGTTTTCCGTTCGGAATTGCGTAAAAACAAGGAGATAGGGCGTTTCGCCGTTTCCGTGAGACGCAGTAATCTAGGAGCATCGCCCGGACCATGCAAAATTCTGCGAACGGGTAAGGCAAGGGAGGACAGGATGCTGCGCCGTGACATTTTTCGTGCCGGTCTCGCAGGCGCCGCGGGCCTGCTCGGTCTGAGCCGTGCAAATGCGGCAACGCCTGAGGGAAGGCTGAAAGTCGCCTATCACCTCAGCGACGCCGACAAGGTCAGTTTCGTCCTCGGCAACATCAAGAACCACTATGAAGGCACCGGCGGCAACGTCGAGATCGTGCTTGTGGTGCACGGTCCGGCTCTGGCCGCCTTTAAGTCGAAGGGCGCTTCCGGCGCTGTTTCCAGCCGCTTCGCCGGCCTTGTCCAGCGGGGACTCGTCCCGCAAGCCTGCAGCAATACCCTGCACGGCATGGATATCACACTGACCGACCTGCTGGCGGGCTTCCAGCTTGCCGAGAAAGGCGGCGTCGTGAAGCTCGCCGAACTGCAACACCAGGGCTATCTCTATCTCAGGCCCTGAGCGCGACCGGGCTTGAACGGCAGGCCGGCAATGGCCTACGAAGGATGGCAACCCGGAGGCCAGCCGACATGACAACACTTGCCATCCCCGATCTTGCCGGAAAGGCGGTGCTGGTCACCGGTGCTTCGACCGGCATAGGCGCAGCACTTGTTCGTGCCTACGCGGCGCAGAAGTGCCGTGTCGCGCTGCACTACAATGCGAGCCGCGAGGCCGCCGAGAACCTGGCCGGGTCCATCCGCGACGATGGCGGCGAGGTGTTTCTGGTCCAGGGTGACTTTTCGAAACCTGCCGATGTCGAACGCGTCGTCGAGGAGAGCGCAAACCATTTCGGCCGGCTCGACGGGCTGGTCAACAATGCCGGCGGCATGCTTGGCCGCGTCGCCTATGCCGAGCAGGACGAAGCGCACTACGACGCGGTGATGGACCTCAATGCGCGCTCTGTCCTGACCGCCTCGCGCAAGGCGATACCATGGCTGAAGCGCCAGGGCGGCTTCATCATCAACACCACCTCGATCGCCGCCCGCAACGGCGCCGGCGGCGGCGCCGGCCTTTACGGGTCGTCGAAGGCCTTCGTCTCCAACGTGACGCGCGGCATGGCCAAGGAACTGATCGGCTTCGGCATCCGCGTCAACGCGGTGGCGCCGGGCACCATCCTGACGCCCTTCCACGAACGCTATTCGAGCGCCGAGCAGATCAAGGCCATGGTCGCCACCATTCCGCAAGGGCGCGCCGGAACGCCCGAGGATTGCGTCGGCGCCTATCTGTTCCTGTCATCCGATCTGCTGAGCGGCTACATCATCGGCCAGGTGATCGAGGTGAATGGCGGCCAGTTGATGCCGTGAGCTGGCGATTGCATACTTCATGCAGCGTGCAACCTGGAGGGAGAGCAAGGGCATGTACGGACTGATCGGCAAGATGCGGGCGGCGCGCGGCCAGCGCGATGCGGTCATGGAGGTGCTGCGCGAAAGCACCGCCGCGCTTCCCGGCTGCCTGAGCTACATCATCGCCACCGATCCGGCCGACGCCGACGCGATCTGGGTTACCGAAGTGTGGACCGACCAGGCGAGCCACAAGGCCTCGCTGCAATTGCCCGAAGTCCAGGCGGCGATCGCCAAGGCGCGTCCCTTCATCGCCGGCTTCGAATTCCAGATCGAGACCCAGCCCGTGGGTGGCTTCGGCCTTCCTGCCCCAGAAAAGGCTGGCTGACGAGGACAGCTTTGTCGTTTGCTTGGAGCACCTGATGCGGACCGTGCATCCATCATGCGAAGACCAATTTATCACGTCTTGTAGGCCAAACCGCTGGAGGTGAGCCGTTTATCAACACCAAGGCAGGCAAGCCGCTGGTTGGCCGCTCTTCCTCGGTGTGGTGATAGCGACCGTCGCCGTCTCCGCACAACGTCGACCTCTGCTTCGTCATGGCCCTGCAGTCGGCGCGCTTCCGGGTCGTGCTGCTCATTGGGCCAAGCGGAGCCAGACTGGTGGCGCGAAACGTCGGGGCCTGATCCGGGCTATCCAATGCCAAAGGAATTCCAGGAAAAATACTCAGCGGCTTTCCGTCCAGAATTGCGTAAAACAGAAATCAGAGGAGGTCAGCAATCCTATCAGGATGCTGAATTGCTCTAAAGGGAACGGAGGAGTGCCCATGGAACGCCGTCAGAATGCCGTCGACCTGTCTGGCCGCATCGCCGTGGTGACGGGCGGCGCGCAAGGTATCGGCTTTGCGGTCGCTCGGCGCCTCCTGTCGTCAGGCGCCGGCGTCGCCATCTGGGACGTCGACCAGGCCGCGATGCGCAAAGCTGCTGCCGAACTCGCCGCGCTCGGCCGCGTTGAAGCGATCCTGTGCGACCAGTCGCAAATCGAGGCCGTCGATCGCGCCGCCGCCGAGACCGAGCGGACGCTCGGTCCCGTCGATCTCCTCGTCAACAATGCCGGCATTGCCGGGCCGGCGGCGACGGTGGCGGACTACGACCCCGCCGCCTGGCGCCAGATCGTCGACATCGACCTCAACGGCGTCTTCTATTGCTGCCGGCGCCTGGTGCCCGGCATGGTCGCGCGCAATTACGGCCGCATCGTCAACATCTCGTCGGTGGCCGGCAAGGAAGGCAATCCGAATGCCGCCGCTTATTCCGCTGCAAAAGCCGGCGTGCTGGCGCTGACCAAATCGCTCGGCAAGGAACTTGCCGGACACGACATCGCCGTCAACGCGTTGACGCCCTCGCCCGCCCGCACCCGCATCCTCGAGCAGCTCACCGAGGCGCAGGTCGCCTACATGCTCGGCAAAGTGCCGCGCGGCCGCTTCGTCGAGGTCGAGGAGGCGGCCGCCATGGTCGTCTTCATGCTGTCGGACGAGAACTCCTTCACCACCGGCGCGACTTTCGATCTCTCCGGCGGCCGCGCGACCTACTGACCATCCCCGCGGACCTTCATTTGGATTGCCGGGCCTATCGCCCCGCCGCAAGCCTTTCGGACAGGAAATCGACGAAGACCCGAACCTTCGGCGAAAGATGGCGATTGGACGGCCACAGCATGCGAAACTGACCGCGTCCGTCGACATGCTCGTCGAGCACGGTGCGCAGCCTGCCGTCATGCAGCGCCTCCCGCACCAGGAAATCGGGCATGCAGGCGATGCCGAGACCGGCAATCGTGGCGCCCTTCAACGCCTCCATGTTGTTGCAGGTCAGCATCGAACGGATCTGCGGCGCGGCGCTCCCGGTCATGAACGGCCAGTTGAGCAGTCTGCCGCTGTTGAGAAAACGGAAATGTATGCCGAAATGGGCCGCGAGATCCGCCGGCGTGCCGGGAGTGCCATGCCGATCGAGATAGGACGAGGCTGCGCACAAGATCATGCGAAAAGGCGCAACGGGCCTCGATACCAATCGTGAATCGGGCAGCTCGCCGCTTCGGATCGCGACGTCGATACCCTCTTCGATGACGTCGACGATGCGATCGTTGAAATCGATATCGAGCTCGATTTCCGGATATCGCGCCATGAATTCCGACAGCACCGGCAAAAGCAGATGATAGGTGACGATGGGGGTCGAGATGCGCAGCCGGCCATGCGGCGCTTCGCGTGTCCGCGACAGCATCGCCTCCGCATCATCGATATCGTCGAGGATGCGGCGCACCCGCTCGTTGAACAGCTTGCCCTCCTCTGTCAGGCCGATACGCCGCGTGCTCCGCTGCAGGAGACGCACGCCGAGTTCCTGCTCGAGCCGGGCGACGCTCTTGCCGACCGCGGAGGCGGAAATACCGAGCGCTTGTCCGGCGGCGACGAAACTGCCCAGCTCGGCGGTGCGGGCGAAAGCCAGAAGGCCGTTGAGGCGATCCATGGTGAACCTATTCGAGCGTTTTGCTCCGAGATGAACGGAGATTTAATACTATTTTGCCGGAAATGTCGCCGCCCTATCTTGCCGTTGCGATCGGCTGTGCCGGTCAGGACCTGCCGGTAAATCCCGCCTCGGATAGGAAAATCCATGACTTTGATGACCAGAACCGGCCCGGCCGGCAGATGGCTTGTGCTGCTGTCGGTTTGTCTTGCCGCCATGACGATGCCGTTGAGCTTTACCGGCCCAGCCGTGGCGCTTTCGCGCATTGCCGCCGATCTCGGCGGCAATCCGATCGAACTCAATTGGGTGACCAATAGCTTCATGCTGACCTTCGGCGCCGGCTTGATGGCCGCCGGAGCATTGGCCGACAACCTTGGCCGCAAGCGGATCTTCCTCGCTGGCCTTGCCACCTATGTGCTTGCCGCGCTGGGCTGCATGCTGGCGCCAGACATCGTCTGGTTCGACCTGTTCAGGGCCCTCCAAGGCATAGGCGGCGCGGCCGCTTTCGCCGGCGGTGCCTCCGCGCTCGCGCAGGAATTCGACGGGCAATCGCGTTTGCGGGCCTTCAGTTTCCTCGGCACCAGCTTCGGCATCGGCCTTGCCTTCGGCCCTGTTGCCTCTGGCCTGCTCATCGACGCATTCGGCTGGCGCGCGATCTTTCTTCTCGTGGCGGCACTTGGCTTTGCCGCCGCCGCGCTTGGCCAGCGCACCGTCGCCGAATCCCGCGACCCGAATGCATCCGGGCTCGACTGGGCGGGAGCCGGCACCTTCACCGTCGCGCTCGCCGCGCTGACCTACGGCGTGCTTCAGGCGCCGCAGAGCGGTTGGGCCAACCCCTTGGTTATCGCCCTTCTCGGCCTGGCAGTCACCGGCTTTGCGGCCTTCGTCATTGTCGAGCGGCGGGTGCGCCGGCCGATGCTGGATCTGACGCTGTTTCGCTTTCCGCGTTTCGTCGGCGTGCAGTTCCTGGCAGCCGCCCCTGCCTATGCCTTCGTCGTCCTGCTCGTGCTCCTGCCGATCCGCTTCATCGGCATCGAGGGGATGAGCGAGATCAAGGCGGGAGAATTGATGATCTGCCTGTCCGGGCCGCTGCTGATCTTGCCGCTGCTGGCCGGCCAGGTGGCACGCTGGATCGCCCCGGCCACAATCTGCGGTGTGGGCCTCCTCGTCGCCGCGGCCGGCCTGGTCTGGCTCAGTCGTGTGCTCGTGGCGGACAACGCGCTGGTGGCCTCGCTGGTCTTGATCGGCATCGGCATCGCCTTGCCCTGGGGGCTGATGGACGGACTCGCCGTCAGCGTCGTGCCGAAGGATCGCGCCGGCATGGCGGTCGGCATCTTCAACACCACCCGCGTCGCCAGCGAGGGCGTGGCCCTGGCGATCGTCATGGCGACCTTGTCCGGTTTCACCGCCACGCAGCTTGGCGCTCAGGCGCTGGTCTCGCCGGCCGAAGCGGCCGCGGCGGCCCAGCTGCTGGCAACCGGCAACATCGCCGGAGCGGCGCTACATCTGCCGACGGCTGGCGCCACCCTCCTCATCCAGGCCTATGAAACTGCATTCGACCGGCTGCTCGTCTTGCTGGCGACCATCACCGTGCTTACGGCCATCGTCGTCTTCCTCGGCCTGCGTCGCGGATCGGCGCCGGAACAAGACGTCGCTCCGGTCCCCGCCTGCCAGGAAGGTTAACCGAGGCCAAACCTGCGCCGGTGGACGGCCCCTCCCCGGAACTTCGCTCGGTAGCCAAGCCTTCAGGGCCAAGTCTGGCGCATTTGCGATCCGTGGGGAAGACGCCGGTGCCGGCGACGAGACCAGGCTCCGCGCAGTCGCCGTCGCGTCCCGCTGTCGGTAGCTAATCAAGTTGTCCGGTTTGGTAGCACATCATTTGTCCGCTTCAGTTTGCGTCGAAGCGGTTCAC